>CAVRVE010000015.1:0-479228 GCA_963724555.1 uncultured Acidobacteriota bacterium | reverse complement strand
GAGGAAGCGGCTGTCGGGCAGCTCATACGCGTTCTCGGCGAGCCCGGAGATCCCCACGTAGTCCTCGACCTTGTCGTAGTAGGGCTCGAGGTCGGCGTAGGAGAGCGGCCAATCCACGCCGAAGCCGTCGGTCGAGGCGGCCTTCAAGTCGAAGTCGCCCATCCGGTAGCTCTGGCGGCCCCACACGGTCGTGCGCCCGCCGGTGACGCGCATGCGGCCCTGCCAGCTGAACGGCTTGTCCTTGGCCGTGGTGTACGGCTCCTCGAGGTCGTTGGCGAACCAGTCGTAGTTGCGCTCGGTGCAGGCGTAGCACTCCTTCTGGACCGGCCGCGTCTTGCGCACGATCTCGGAGGAGAGGCCGCGGTACGGCAGCTCGAGCCCCGAGCCGTGCTCGTTCAGGTCGGTGATGCGCAGCGGACGGCCCGCGTCGACGAGCGCGACCTTCACGCCGGCCTCGGAGAGCCGCTTGGCGGCCCAGCCGCCGGAGGCGCCCGAGCCGACCACGAGCACGTCGTAGGTGTCTTGCGTCTTCGTCGCCACTCCGCCTCCTCGTTGCCCGCCAGGGACCGCCGGGGCCGTGACTCCCCGTCGGATTGAATGACGCTAACAGCCGTTCCTACGGGGGTCAATCCGCCCGGCCCGCCGGCCGCCGCCGAACGTGCGCGGCTTCGCCGTAGTCGTGCTCGGCCAGACAGCGGTTGTGCGTCGAGCACAGCAGGGAGATGTTCTCGGTGCTGTGGTCTCCTCCCATCCCAAAGGGATGGCGGTGATGGAACTCGAGCTGCCGCCGCTCGGAGCAGCGGCGACCCTGCAAGTCGACGAAGCGGCAGCGGCTCGCGTCACGCTCGTGAACGGCGCGGCGTACCGCCGCCGGGATGTGGCGGGTCGCCGGAGTGGTGCTCGTATCCGCGAGGCTCTTGCGGGGAGCCGCCGTCCTGGCGAAACGCCTCGCCTCCAGTCGCGCGAGCTTCTCGGTGATGGCCCGCTCGAGAATCTCGGCCAGGTCGCCGCTCGGAACCTCCGAGCGCATGAGTGCTTTGAGCCGCTCGAGCTTGTCGCAGAACGCCGCGCTCGCCGTCAGTTGGATCTTGTAGCGGCCGGGCGACAGTGGCTCGACTCTCTGTGATGGGGCCAGCGGCAGGCGGGGCGTGACGATGGGGCTCGGGGGCGCAACTCTTCCCGGAACGAGTTCGTCGGCACCGGGCCCGCCGGCGTCTCCGCGCTCGATGGACGGCGTCAGTGCGGCCATGGGCTGCGGAAGCTTTCTCATCACGAAGGGCACGTCCGGCCGCGGCGAAAGCTCGGCGACGAGCTCCTCGATCTGGCGCTTGGTGCGATGCGTCGCTCGCTCGAGGATCGCCTCGTGGTTCTCCTCGTTGAGCACCGGCACGAGGAGCGCCATGCCCGTCAGATGCAGCCGGCCGTCCCGCAGCATCCGCAACAGCACGGAGTGCTTGCGCGCGGCGCGGGCGACGGTGATGCGACGATAGGCTTCGGCCTCCGAGAGATGCAGGTGCTCGGTACAGTAGGCGTGCATCGAAGGGAAGGCCTGTCGGGCGTAGAGCCTGCGCTCGTCGACCTCACCGATGTGGGCGACGAGATCGGCCTCGAGCCGGTGTGAGTGGGCGACGAGCTCCTGGAGTCGCTTCAGCAACTCGTCGTCCGCGACTTCGTGGAGCGTGCGACTCTGCTCGGATTCCATGACTTCAATATAGGAAGGCGTTCGCGCGCTTCGAGGCAAGGCAAACGACGCGCGCGGCGAGCGAGGATCGTCTCGAACGAATGACGTTGCGATTGCGGGGCGCAGAGAGCGCGCCCGCGCCGCCTGCAGCCATTCAGGAAAGGTGGCTCCTCGCTCGCGGGCATGCTCCCGAAAGTTGTCAAGGCCCGGCTCAAGAAAAAATGCGTGCTGCTGCCTGGGGCCATTCACCATTGCGCGCAAGCCCGCGACGGTCGAGGCCGCTGACGGCCACCGCGACGGATAGCCTGTCTACGCCAGGAGCGCCGGCACCAGCTCGCCGTGCACGTCCGTGAGGCGGAAGTCGCGGCCCTGGAAGCGGTAGGTGAGCCGCTTGTGGTCGAAGCCGAGCAGGTGCAGCAGCGTCGTGTGCAGGTCGTGCACGTGGACGCGGTCCTTCACGACGTTGAAGCCCAGCTCGTCCGTCTCGCCGAGCGTGATGCCCGGCTTCACGCCGCCGCCCGCGAGCCACATCGTGTACGCGTTCGGGTGGTGGTCGCGGCCGTCGTCGCCGCCCTGCATCATCGGCGTGCGGCCGAACTCGCCGCCCCACAGCACGAGCGTCGAGTCGAGGAGCCCGCGCTGCTTCAGGTCCTTCACGAGCGCCGCCCCGGCCTGGTCGCAGTCGAGGCAGTTCTGCTTCAGGTCCTTGACGAGGGCACCGTGCTGGTCCCAGGCCTCGTGGTGGATCTGCACGAAGCGCACGCCGCGCTCCACCAGACGGCGCGCGAGCAGGCAGCTCGCGGCGAAGCTCGGCTTGCCCGGCACGGCACCGTAGAGGTCGAGCACGGCCTGCGGCTCCTGCTTCAGGTCCATCAGCTCGGGCGCGCTCGACTGCATCCGGTAGGCCATCTCGAAGGCGCTGATGCGCGTCGCGATCTCGGGGTCGCCCGTGACGTCGAGCCGCATGCGGTTCAGGCGGTTGACGGTGTCGATCGTGTCCTTCTGCAGCGCGGCGTCCACCCCGCGCGGGTTCGAGAGGTAGAGCACGGGGTCGCTCGAGCCGCGGAACTCGACGCCCGCGTACACCGTGGGCAGGAAGCCCGAGCCCCAGCAGGCGTTGCCCGCGCTCGGGCCCTTCTTGCCCGTGCTCATCGCCACGAAGGCCGGCAGCTCCTGCGTCTCGCTGCCGAGGCCGTAGGTCGCCCACGCTCCCATGCTCGGCCGGCCGAACTGCTGCGTGCCGGTGTTCATCAGGAGCTGCGCCGGCGCGTGGTTGAAGGCGTCGGTGACCATCGACTTCACGATCGCGATCTCGTCGACGATCTGAGCGGTGTGGGGCAAGAGCTCGCTGAGCTCGGCGCCCGACTGCCCGTACTTCGCGAACTTGAACTTGGGCCCGAGCAGCTTCGAGCTCGGGTTGATGAAGGCCGCGCGGTAGCCCTGGAGAAGCTCGGGCGGCGGCAGCGTCCCGTCGAACTTCGCGAGCTGCGGCTTCCAGTCGAAGAGCTCGAGGTGGCTCGGGGCGCCGGCCATGCAGAGGAAGATCACGCTCTTCGCCTTCGGCGGGAAGTGTGGCGGCCGCGGCGCGAGCGAGCCTCGAACGCCCGCTTCGACGTCGGGAGCGCAGAGCGCATCGCGCGCCAGCAGCTGGTGGAGTGCGAGCGCGCCGATCCCGACGCCGCATTGCGACAGGAACCAGCGGCGGTCGACCTGGGGCGGCGTCTTCGTGGCGTGATCGGGTCATGGGGCCTTCGCCTACTGGTTCGTGATCGTCTCGTCGAGGTTCAGGAGCGCGCGCGACGCGGCGGTCCAGGCCGCGAGCTCCTCCATCGTGACGCCCTTCGGCAGCGCCACCGGCTTGTCCGGGTCGTTCGTCGCCAGGTTCCAGGGGTTGAGCTCGCCGTTCGCGAAGCGTGGCCGCTCGCTCCGCACCAGCTTCAGCAGCTCGCCGGCTTCGGCCGGCGTCGGCTCGCGCGCCAGCACGCGGCGGAACGCGTAGCGGGCACGGCGCTCGTCGCGGCTCTCGGCCTCGAGCGCGCTCCTGGCGAGAGCGCGCGCCGCCTCCTGGAAGACGGGCTCGTTGAGTGTCGTGAGCGCCTGCAGCGGCGTGTTGGTGCGCGCGCGCCGCACGCACGCGAAGTCGCCCGCCGGAGCGTCGAAGGCCTGGAGCGCCGGATAGGGGAGCGAGCGATAGCGGAAGGTATAGAGCGCACGGCGGTAGCGGTCGGGGTCGCCGACCTTCGCCTCGGGCCACGGCTTCGGGCCGTAGCTGACGGGCGGCTCGAAGAGGAAGGCCGGAGCGGGTGGGAAGACGCTCGGGCCGCCGAGCTTCGGGTTCAGGAGCCCGCTCGCCGCGAGAGCGATGTCCCGCACCGCCTCGGCGTCCACGCGCACGCGCGGCCCGCGCGCGAGCAGCCGATTGTAGGGATCCTTGGCCAGCAGAGCCGGCGTCACGTTCGACGACTGGCCGTACGTCTCGGAGGTGAGGATCCGCCGGTGCAGGCGCTTCAGGCTCCAGCCCTCGTCCATGAACTCGACGGCGAGCCAGTCGAGGAGCTCGGGGTGCGTGGGGCGCTCGCCCTGGCGGCCGAAGTCCTCGGGCGTCGCCACGAGCCCCGTGCCGAAGTGCGCCTGCCACACGCGGTTCACGATCGAGCGCGCGGCCGTCGGCGACCGGCGGTCGACCAGCCAGCGCGCGAAGTCGAGCCGCGTCGGCGGCGCGTCGTTTCCGGCAGCGGGGGCAGCACCGCCGGCACGCCGGGCTCGACCTCGCGCGTGGGCTCGCAGGAAGTCGCCGCGGGTCAGGATGCTCGTCGTGCGCTTCGCGTCGCGGGCCTCGAGCACGAGCTGGGAGGCGCCTTCGGGATAGCTCGCCCAGAGCGCCTCGATCCGCGCGTTGGCCTCCTTCCACTCGGGCCGCGTCGTGCGCCAGTACGAGAACACCGCCTGCGTCTCGAACGGCGAGCGGCGCTCGAGCGGGACGGCGAGCGCCGCGCGGACGCGGGCCGGCAGCGGATCCGCGACCGGGTCGACGGCGCCGTCGTGTACGAGAGCCGCATCCGCCCGAGGTTGTTGTTCTGGTTGTCGTCGCTGTTCCAGCCGCCGTGGTTCTGCTTCAGGTAGACGTGCAGCCAGGTGCCCGACGCGAACCCGACGGGCGAATCGGCGACGAAGACGGCCTTGCGCGGCACGTTCCGCCGCCCGGGCCCGACGTCGATGCCCCAGGCCGTCTCGTCCTTGCCGTCGATCGCGAACGCCACCGGGCCGGTCACGCGGCGGCGGCTCGACTTGTCGTCGAAGATCGGCGCCAGCACCGTCTCGCGCGGATTCACGTCGGCGGTGGCGCTCGCGAGCTTCACCGGGACGGGCTTTGCGTCCGAGGCGGCGCCGACCGGCTCGATCTCCACCTCGAACTCCGTGAGCGCTCCGGTGCCGTCGAGCGAGCGGCCCGGGCCGCCGAGCGGCAGGTTCGGGTCGTTCAGCAGCTCGAGGCGAAAGGCCGTGATGCCGGCGGCTTCGACCTTCGCCGAAAGCTTCACGCGGTGCTTGGTGGGCGCGTAGCCGAGCTGCAGCAGCGATCCGTCGGGCTGCGGCAGGTAGCGCGCGCCGCCGGTCGAGATGTCCTCGACGCTCGGCCGCACGACCGTCCACTCGGGCTCCCGGCCCCGGACCGAGTCCTCCCACGCCGCGAGCCGCTCGGCCCAGTCGGGCGTGGTTTCCTGCAGCTCGGCCTCGATCCGCCGGGTCTCGCGCAGGATCTCGGCCCGCCGCCTCTGCTCGTCGGGCGTGTAGAAGGCGCGGCTGCCCTCGTGCGAGTCGTTCAGGAACGCGAACAGCCGGTAGTACTCCTCCTGCGTGATCGGGTCGAACTTGTGGTTGTGGCACTGCGCGCACTGGATCGTCAGGCCGAGGACGCCCTTGCCGATCGCGTCCATGCGGTCGAACATCGCCTCCATCCGGAACTGCTCGGGGTCGATGCCGCCTTCCTCGTTGATCATCGAGTTGCGGAGGTAGCCGGTGGCGACGAGCTGGTCCTGGGTCGGCGCCGGGCAGCAGGTCGCCGGCGATCTGCTCGATCACGAAGCGGTCGTAAGGCAGGTCGCGGTTGAGCGCGCCGACGACCCAGTCGCGGTAGACCCAGACGCTGCCGCGGCTTGTCCTTCTCGAAGCCGTCGGAGTCGGCGTAGCGCGCGGCGTCGAGCCAGAAGCGCGCCCAGCGCTCGCCGTAGTGCGGCGAGGCGAGCAGGCGGTCGACCTGGCGCTCCCACGCGCCGGGGCGCGTGTCCTTCAGGAAGGCGTCGATCTCGGCGAGCGACGGCGGCAGCCCGACGAGGTCGAGGCTCGCGCGGCGCAGCAGCGTGACCTTGTCCGCCCGCGCCGAGGGCGCGAGCCCTTCGTGCGCGAGGCGCTCGCGGACGAAGGCGTCGATCGGATTCGAGCCGCGAGGCGTCGTCGCCGGCACGGCGGGGCGAACGGGCGCCACGAAGCCCCAGTGGCCGGCGGCCTTCGACTGCGTCGCGGCCGCGGCGTCCGCCCCCGCGGCGCCGGCGTCGATCCAGGCGGCGAGCGTTGCGATCAGCTCGGGAGCGAAGCGGCGGCTTCTCGTGCGGCATGCGCGGCTTCGCCTGTCCCGTCAGGTGCTGGACGAGCAGGCTCTCGCCGCTCCTGCCGGGGACGATCGCCGGCCCCGACATCCCGCCCTTCAGGGCTTCGCTGCGCGAGTCGAGCCGCAGCAGGTTCTCCTGCTTGTCCGCGCCGTGGCAGGAGGCGCAGTGCTCGCGCAGGATCGGCGCGATGTCGCGCTCGAAGTCCGGCGCTGCCGGAGGCTCGGCGGCCGCCGCGGCGAGCGCCAGCGCACGAGACCGACAGCAGCGCGAGCGCGGCCCCGCGGGAGGTCATGGCGCCTTCCGTGCTCGGGCGCTGGTTCTCCCAGACCTCGACCCAGGCGTCGGTGCGCTGCTGGTCCACCTGGAAGTTGCCGGTGACGATGTCCGGATCGCCGTCGCCGTCCACGTCGCCCAGGTCCAGGCTCGCGTGGTAGCCGCCCGTCTCGAGCGTGTGGCGGACGAACTGGCCGCGGGCGACCTGCTCGAGCCAGACGAGCGAGGGCAGCGGCTTGCCGTACTTCGCCATGCCGGGGATCAGCGTGCACGCGACGATGTCGAGGTCGCCGTCGCCGTCGAGGTCGGCGGCCTGCGCGCGGTGGACGCCGTTGAGGGGAGCGAGCACGTGCTCCGTGAAGGGGAAGACGCCGCGGTTCTCGAGCCAGCTGATGCCGTGATACGGCTTCAGGAGGAACTCGTCGAGCATGTCGCCGTTCGTCATCAGCACGTCGACGCGGCCGTCCTTGTCGAGGTCGACGAGATCGATCCCCGAGCTGCCCCAGGCCGGGTGCGGTGCCGCGAAGATCGTCCGCGGAGTGAACGAGCCGCCCTGGTTCAGGAAGGCCAGGACCGTCTCGTGGTGCTGCGAGACGAGGTCGATGAAGTCGGGTCGGCCGTCCTTGTCGAAGTCGATCACGGGTACGTGGATGGCACCCTGGCGCCAGTCGATCTCGCGCGGCACGAAGCTCGGCTTCGACCAGTCGGTCGTGCGGTTCTCGAGCAGCAGTGTCGATCCGACCTCGCGCCATCCGAAGGCCGCAACCACCAGGTCCAGGTCGCCGTCGCCGTCGAAGTCGGCGGCCTCGACGTCGGCGATCCGCGGCAAGCCGTCGGCGAGCGTCACGACGTCGAAATCGCCGTCCGACTTGCCCTTCAGCCACACGACGCTGCCACGAGTCTGGTCGCCGGGCGTCACGCTTCCGAGGTTCGCCACCATCAGGTCGGTGATGCCGTCCTTGTCGAGGTCCACCGCCATGGTGTGGCAGGGGTTCGGGACCTTGGCGATCACGGACAATCCGGCCTCGGGCCGCGAAGGCGACCCGCGCAGCACCAGGCCGCTCGACATGTCGGCCGCGAGCACCTCGACTCCGCGCTCGGCCTTGAGCGTGAGGAGGCGCACGTTGGCCACGAGCGGCAGCGGGCCGCCGCGAAGACCCATCGCGTGCCGCGCGAACGGGACGGGCGCGTTCGACGGCTCGGGCCAGCTCGCGGGAGGGGCGAGCTCGCGCGGGGCCTTGGACTCGTAGTACGCCACGATGTCCTCCATCGGGACGTCGAGCGTGATCTCCTTGCCCTTCGGCGCGCCGGTCCGCGTCAAGGCGAGGCCGGTCATCTCGAAGATCTCCGATCCCCATTTCCCGCGCGGCAGGATCTCCGGGGGCGGAAAGGCGTGGCACGAGGTGCAGAACTGGCGCGCGAGCGCCTCGCCCCTGACCGGATCGGGCCGCTTCGGCTCCTGGCGGCCGCCGTCGCTGCCGGTCGCATCGAAGAACGCCGCGGCGCACACGACGAGAAACGCGACCCGTCCCCCGAGGTGCAGCATCACCCGGCGATGTTACCCGAGCGGCGGGGCGGGCCGTGGGGATGAGTTTGCCGTCGCCTTGGGCCGTGCTAGCTTCGTCGCGGGTGCTCTCGCGCTACGCGTTTCGTCTCTTCATGCTCCCCCTGCTGCCTGCCGCAGCCTCTGCCGCCTCCTTCGACCCGATCGTGTTCGAGCTCGTCAAGGGGAGCGGGATCGACTTCGTCACGAACTCCAGCCGCTCCGCCCACCGCCACCAGCCCGAGACGATGGTGGCCGGGATCGCGCTCTTCGACTACGACAACGACGGCAAGCTCGACGTCTTCCTGACGAACGGCGCCAAGATGGCCGAGCTCGACAAGAGCGAGCCCGTCTTCTGGAATCGCCTCTACCACAACCTCGGCGACTGGAAGTTCGAGGACGTGACCGAGAGAGCCGGCCTGAAGGGCCACGGCTACGACAACGGCGTCGCCACCGGTGACTTCGACAACGACGGCTTCACCGACCTGTTCGTCGCCGGCCTGAAGGCGAACGTGCTCTACCGCAACAAGGGCGACGGCACCTTCGAGGACGTGACGGGGAAGGCGGGCCTCGCGAAGCCCGACCCCGACTACGGGACGCTCTGGTCCGTGGCGGCGGCGTTCTTCGACTACGACAAGGACGGCGACCTCGACCTCTTCGTCTCGAACTACGTGATCTGGGATCCGAAGACCGAGCCGCTCTGCGGGCCGCAAGGGATCCACGACTACTGCCATCCCAACAACTACAAAGGGCTGCCCAACTCGCTCTACCGGAACGAGGGCAACGGAACCTTCACGGACGTCTCCAAGGCCTCGGGGATCCGCGCGGTGATCGGCAAGGGCATGGGCCTGGGCGTCGCGGACTTCGACCAGGACGGCTACCCCGACGTGTTCGTGGCGAACGACACGGAGCCCAACTATCTCTTCCGCAACCGCGGCAACGGCACGTTCGAGGAGATGGGCTTCGCGGCGGGCGTCGCCTACCCGGAGTCGGGCCGGCCGCTGTCGGGGATGGGCGCCGACGCCCGCGACCTCGACGACGACGGCAAGCCCGACGTCTTCCACACGGCGTTGTCGAACGAGACGATGCCCGTCTTCCAGAACCAGGGCAAGAACAGCTTCATCGAGCTGACCGCGCGCTCGGGGGTCTCGGCGCTCACGCTCTCGCGCGCGGGCTGGGGCAACGGGATCGTCGACTTCAACAACGACGGGCGCAAGGACCTGTTCGTGGCCGGCGGCGACGTGATGGACCCGAACGGCGAGTTCAGGGAGAAGGTGCGCCAGACGAACCTGGTGCTCGCGAACCTCGGCCGCTTCAAGTTCGCGGACGCCTCGCCCACGGCCGGTCCGGACTTCGCCACCAAGCGCGCGGCACACCGCGGCGCCGCCTTCGGCGACCTCGACGGCGACGGCAAGGTCGACGCGATCGTGACGGCGCTCGACGAAGGCGTCGAGGTGTGGAGGAACGCGAGCCCGGCGCCGAACCGCTGGCTGGCCGTGCGAACCGTGGGCCAGCGCAGCAACCGCGACGGCATGGGCGCGGAGATCACGCTCACGACCCCCTCGGGCGTCCAGCACTCCCACGTGAACACCGCCGTCGGCTACGGCTGCGCCTCCGACGTCCGCGTCCACTTCGGGCTCGGCAAGGACGAGACCGTCACGAAGCTCGAGGTGCGCTGGCCGAGCGGGGCGGTGCAGGTGCTCGAGGGCATCGCGTCCAACCAGGTGCTGGTGGTGAAGGAGCCCGAGAAGTGAGCCGGAGGCTGAAGGCGGCCGCGCTCCTGGGGGCACTCGTCGCCATGGCGCCGCTCGGCCGCGAGCCTCGCGCGCGCGCCGAGACCCGGGCGGCGGGCGTGCGCTTCACCGACGTCGCCTCGCGCTCGAGCTTCACCTACAAGTCGAACAACGACTACCGCCCGGGCGGCCGGAAGTTCTTTCCGACGCCGATGTGCGGAGGGATCGCGATCCTCGACTACGACCAGGACGGCAGGCTCGACATCTTCTTCACGAACGGCGCGAAGCTGCCCGAGCTGAAGCGCCCCGACTCCTCCTATTGGAGCTGCCTGCTGCGCGGACTGGGCGACGGCCGCTTCGAGGACGTGACGCGAGAAGGCCGGAGTCGCCGGGCAGAACCTCGGCTTCTCGTTCGGCGTCGCGGCGGGAGACTTCGACAACGACGGCGACACCGACCTCTTCGTGGCCAACGCGGGACCGAACGCGCTCTATCGAAACAACGGCGACGGCACCTTCACGGAGGTCACGGCTCGGCTCGGGCCTCGACAAGAAGCCGAAGGACCTGCTCTCGGTGTGCGCGGCGTTCTTCGACTACGACAACGACGGGCGGCTCGACCTGGTGGTGACCCAATACACCTACTGGAACCCCGAGACCGACAAGCGCTGCGTGGGGCCGGGCGGGGCCGAGACCTACTGCTTTCCGGGCACCTACAAGAGCGTGCCGAACAGCCTCTACCGCAATCTCGGCAACGGGCGTTTCGAGGACGTGAGCGTCGCCTCCGGATTCGCGGCCGCGGCCGGCAAGGGCATGGGGATCGGCATCGCCGACTTCGACGGCAACGGCTTCCCGGACGTCTTCGTGGCCAACGACACCGAGCCGAACTTCCTCTACATGAACCAGGGCGACGGCCGCTTCAAGGAGGAGTCGTGGGCGTGGGGCATCGCCTACGACGAGCAGGGCGCGGTCGTGTCGGGGATGGGCGCCGACGCCCGCGACTACGACAACGACGGCTGGCCGGACGTCTTCTACAACAACCTGAAGGCGCAGATCTGGGCGCTCTTCCAGAACTCGGGCGCCGGGAACTTCCGCTACACCTCGCCGCGCACGGGCATCGCGAAACTGTCGCGGACGCTCTCAGGCTGGAGCACGCAGTTCGTCGACTACGACAACGACGGCTGGAAGGACATCTTCTCGGCGAACGGCGACGTCGACTACGTCGGCCCGGGCGCCGAGCAGCCGGACAGCGCTGTTCCGCAACCAGGACGGCCAGCAGTTCGTCGACGTCTCCGACAGCCTCGGTCCCGACTTCACCGTGAAGGGCTACAAGCGCGGCTCGGCGGTCGGCGACCTGAACGGCGACGGCTTCCCGGACCTGGTGGTGACGGCGCTCAACCAGCGGCCGCGCATCCTGCTGAGCTCGGGCGGCAACGGCAACCACTGGCTCTGGCTCGACCTCGTCGGCCGCAAGAGCAACCGCGACGCGATCGGGGCGAAGGTGAAGCTCACCACGAGCGGCGGCCGCGTGCTGCAGAGCCACGTCGCGGTGAGCGGCGGCTTCCTGTCCTCGAGCGACAAGCGATTGCACTTCGGCCTCGGCGCCGAGGCGGAGGCCCGCTCGCTCGAGATCCGCTGGCCGAGCGGCAAGACGCAGACGCTCGAGCGCGTCAAGGCCGACCAGGTGCTGCGGGTCGAGGAGCCGTGACGCGCTCGCGGGCAGCGCTCGCGGCGCTCGGGCTGCTGGCGGGCGCCGAATCCGTCGCGGCACAGGCGGCCGCCCCGCAGGCCCCCTCTGCCACACCAGCGCAGAACCCGTCGACGGACTCGGAATCGGCGCCAGCCCTCGCCGCGCGCGCGACGGCGCTCCAGAAGGACGGCCGGCTCGACGACGCCGCGGAAGCCTACCACCGCTTCCTCGCGCTCGTGCCCGCGAGCTGGGAAGGTCATTCCAACCTGGGCGTCGTCTACGCGCAGCTCGGCCGTCACGAGGACGCCGTGAAGGAGTACCGCGAGGCGCTGCGGCTCAAGCCCGGCCAGAACGTCGTGCGCTACAACCTCGCGCTGGCGCTCATCAAGGGCGGCCGCACCGGCGAGGCCGCGACCGAGCTCGAGACGATCCGGAAGGCCGAGCCCGGCCACAAGCCCGCCGCGCTGCTGCTCGCCGACTGCCGCCTTCGGCTCGGCGAGTGGAAGCAGGTGATCGCGATCCTCGATCCGCTGCTCGAGCAGGACCCGGAGAACGCGGCCGTCCTCTACATGCTCGGCACGGCGCTGATGCGCGACAAGCAGTACGCGCGCGGGCAGCGCGTGCTCGACCGCATCCTGAGCCACGGCGACTCGGCCGAGGCGCACCTGCTGCTCGCGCTCGCGAGCCGTGAGGCCGACGACGACATCGCCGCGGAGCGCGAGCTCGAGAAAGCGCTCGCGCTCAACCCGAAGCTGCCGATGGCCAACGGCATGCTCGGGTCGGTGCTGACTCGGATGGGGGAGCACGCGGAAGCCGCGCAGGCCTTCGCCCGCGAGCTGGAGTTGAACCCAAACGATTTCGAGTCGCACCTGCTGCTCGGGCTGATCCGCCGTCAGGAGTTCGATCAGGAGCAGGCGCGGGCTCATTTCGAGCGGGCGCTCGCGCTGCGACCGGGCGACCCGGGCGTTCGCTATCAGCTGGCGCTCGTATCGATAGCCGCGGGGGAGCTCGACGACGCCCGCCAGAAGCTGGAGGCGCTCGTCGCCGAGCACCCGAGCTTCAGCGAGGCCCACGTGTCGCTCGCCATGGTCTACTACCGGCTGCACCGCAAGGAGGACGGGGACCGCGAGCAGGCCATCGTGCGCGAGCAGACCCGCCAGAAGCAGGAGCGGGACCAGGCCGAGCGCGAGAAGGCGCAGCAGCCTCCGCCTTGAGCGGCGGCATTGACAGGCGCCGATCGGGCCGCCAAGCTCGCCTTCATTCGAACCGGTCGGCGTTCGGTTCGGGAGGCTGCCATGCGCAACAGGCGTCTGCTCCTGCTCGCCGCCGCTGTCATCGCGACGGCCGCCGTGTCCGACGTCGAGGGGGCTGCGGAACCCCCGGCGAACGTACCGCTCACGGTCGTGGTGAAGGACAAGAAGGGCGCCGCCGTGCCCGACCTCAAGCCGGGCGAGATCGAGCTCCTGGAAAATGGCAGCAAGCGTCCCGTGGACGCGGTCCGTTTCGTCTCGACTTCCGCCGCCGATGGCGCGCCGAGCGCGGGGCATCTGGTGGCCCTCGTGTTCGCCGGCATGGACGTGGACCAGCAGCGGCTCGCGAAGAAGGCCGTGGAGGACCTGCTGGCACACGACCTCGGGCCCAACACGTGGGTCGCGGTGTTTCGGATCGGCCTCCAGCTGTGGACGGTGCAGCCGTTCACGCGTGATCCTGCGCTCGTGCGCCAGGCGGTCGACAAGGCGGCGAGCAACCTCGACGCCGCTCTCGCCGAGCCGGACTCGGCGGCGCGCAACGCGGTGGGCGACGCCATGAAGGCCCTCGCGACGGGCAACACGGCCGACCCGGGAGCGGTGTCGAGGGCGGAGGCGCTCGGCAAGATCATGCGCCACGGCGACCGCCTGCTGCGCCAGCAGCAGTACGGCTCTCCGCTCTACCTGCTGATGGCGGTGGCCAAGGGGTTGGCCGCGACTCCCGGGCGCAAGGCAGTGCTGTACTACACGGGCGGCCTCACCGTGTCGAGCCAGCTCGACGACGTCTACCGAGCCACGATCAGCGAGGCCAACCGTGCTCTCGTCGCGTTCTACGCCATAGACGTTGGCGGCCTCGGCACGTCGAGCGAGGCGCAGAGCGCGAAAGACGCCATCCAGGAGGTGGCGCGTGTCAGCCAGGAGCAGGGGCAGCAGACCTCCGGCGCCGTTTCAACGGACCGCGTCCAGCTCACCGACCGCACCGTCGACAGCACGCGCGGCAACTGGAAGCAGCCGCTCAAGGAGCTGAGCGAGAGCACGGGGGGCTTCGCCACCCTCGACACGAACGACTACAAGAAGCCGATGGAGCGACTCGCCGCCGACCTCGGCGGCTACTACGAGCTCGCCTACGCCCCGGCGAGCGCCGCCTGGGACGGCGCCTACCGCAAGCTCGAGCTCCGGACCACGCGGCCGGGTGCCAGGGTGCAGGGCCCGAACGGCTACGTCGCCACGCCGCCGGACGAAAGCGGCCCGATCCTCGCCTACGAGCTGCCGCTGCTCGAGGCGTTGAAGGCGAGCGACGCGCGAAAGGACCTTCCGATCGCGTCCGGGATCTTCCGCTTCGCCTCGGGTCCCGAGGGGCGCGACCACCTGCTGGTCGCCGAGATCCCGATGGCGAGCCTCAAGTTCAGCGAGGACGCGAAGGCGAAGCTCTACCGTGTCCACTTCGCCCTCCTCGCCGCGGTCAAGGACCAGGCCGGAAAGGTGGTCGAGCGCGTGAGCCAGGACTACCCGTTCCAGGGCCCGCTCGAGAAGCTGCCGCAGCTGCGGCAGGGCAACGTGGTCTTCAAGCGCCGCCTCGTGGTGCCCCCGGGCTCGTACGCCGTCGAGCTCGTCGCTCAGGATCGCGACAGCGGAGCGACGAGCGTCTACAAGACGCCGCTCGAAGTGCCCGCGCCGCAGGCGCTCGCCGTCAGCAGCGTGGTGGTCGTGCGAAAGATGGAGCAGGCGCCGCCGCTGCCGGCAGGCGCACCCGACGATCCACTGCGGGGAGAGGCGATGCGGATCGTGCCGAGCCTCGACGACCCCATCTCCAAGGCCACGACGACGAAGCTTCCGGTCTACCTCGTCGTCTATCCCGCGGCAGGCGCCGCGCCCCAGATGACGATGGAGTTCGCTGCAGAAGGAAAGCCCGAAGGGCGCAGCGCGGTCGCGCTTCCCGCAGCCGACGCGGACGGCCGCATACGCTTCCTCGCGCCGATCCCGATCGATCGCTTCGGCCCCGGACGTCACGAGCTGAAGGTGACGGTTCGCCAGGGCGGCGTTCAGGTCGAGGACAAGGTGGGCTTTACGCTCGTTCCCTAATTGCCTGCATAGGCCCTATGAGCGGCTTCCGGCCGAGCTCAGGGCCTGCAAGTAGATCTCGGAGCGCTTCAACGAGCTTGGTCTAGGTTGCGGCCTTGCGAGCCTTCACGATTGATTCCAATGGAGTTGTCGTTGTCCAAGATTGCGAAGCGCCCTTCATCTTCTTGGTTAGACTGCGGCACGTATGGATGATGGCTCCCAGTCGTGTTTTTTCTTGACACCCTGTGGCATGGCCTTGCAAACTCCGTCGGAAATCGGCCCATTTCAGTCCAAACGGCGGCGTTCTTTTTGAGGTCCGAGCGGAGTAAGACCATGAGACTCATCGCAAGCACTGGAACGGCGAAAAGAGTCGCCCTCATCGCGCTCCCGGTCCTGGTGGCGCTGTTCGCGCTGCCGCGCGTCTCGTACGCGCAGCGCCTGAGCGGCGAGCTGAGCGGCACGGTCGTGGACGAACAGGGCGGCGTCATCCCTGGCGCCGACGTGACGGCCACCAACGAGGGCTCGAAGGGCGTCCGGCGCTCGGTAACCAACGCCGACGGCTTCTTCTCCTTCGCGGCGCTGCCCGCCGGCAAGTACACTCTCGTGATCACGCTCCAGGGCTTCAGGACGTACGAGGTCACTGGCATCGAGTTGCGAGGCGGTGACAGCCGCTCGCTCCGCCAGGTTGCGCTCAAAGTCGCCACCATGGCCGAGACCGTCTCGGTCACGAGCGACGTGGCCATGACGCCGCTGAACTCCGCCGAGAAGAGCGCGACGCTCACCGCCGAGCAGATCGAGAACATCCCGATCGTCGGCACGAGCGCCGCGGAGGTGCTCCGCATCCTGCCCGGGATGACGAACAGCAATACCGGCACGTCGAACCGTCCCGCCTACAGCGGCGAGATCTACGGCATCAACGGCAACGGCGACGGCGGCAAGCAGAGCGCGGTCGGCAACTACTCCGCCAACGGCGCCCCGACCGAGGCGCTCGACATCACGATCGACGGCGCGCCCGGCGCCGACCCGGGCTGCAACTGCGCGACCTCCGTGAACCCGAACACCGAGTTCGTCCAGGAGTTCAAGGTCCTGCAGTCGACGTTCTCGGCCGAGCACGCGAAGGGCCCGGTGGCGATGAGCGTCGTCAGCAAGTCGGGCGGCCGGGACTTCCACGGCTCGCTCTTCTACTACCTGCGCGACTACCACCTGAACTCGAACGAGTGGTACGGCAACAAGGTGAGCGCCGATCGGCCGAAGAACAAGTTCAACTACCCGGGCTTCAACATCAGCGGCCCGCTGCTCATCCCCGGGACGAACTTCAACAAGAACCGCGACAAGGTCTTCTTCTTCGCCGGCTTCCAGTACTTCGGCCAGACGCTCGACACGGGCTTCGTCCGCTCGTGGGTGCCTACGGCCGCCATGCGCAACGGCGACTTCAGCCAGGCGGCGAGCCTCGGGCTCACGGGATCGCAGGTCAATACCGTCCCGAACGGCTTCCCGGGCGGGATCATCCCCTCGAACATGATCGACAAGGGCGGTCAAGTGCTGCTCGGCGAGTACCCGATGCCGAACGCCGACCCGTCCGTGACGGGCGGATACAACTACGTCGACAACCTGACCATCGACCAGAACGGGTGGCAGGGCCTCGCGCGCGTGGACGTCAACGTCTCGGAGAACACGAAGCTGTTCGTGCGCTACAACATCCAGCGTGAGACCCAGCCCTTCGCGATCGGCCTCTGGTGGAGGAACGGCACCTACCAGACGCCCTACCCCTCCACCACCAGCGCGAAGAACCAGTCCGACTCGGTTACGGCCAGCCTGACCCACGTGTTCGATCCGTCGCTCACCAACGAGACTATCTTCGCGGTCACCTACATCAACTTCCCCAACGTGCTCGACGACCCGCAGAAAGTCTCGCGCTCGGCACTGGGTTACCCCTACCAGGGCCTCTTCAACGAGGCCAACGACCTGATCCCCGGTGCCGACGCGAGTGGCTGGGGCGCCGGTGGCCCGCAGACGTACTCTCCCGGCGGCTTCGATCCGGTGCTCTACGCGAAGAAGTGGCAGGTCTCGGCGTCCGACAACCTGACCAAGGTCTGGGGCACGCACACCGCCAAGGCCGGCGTCTACTGGGAGTGGGTCAACAACAACCAGCCCGGCAACGGCTGGAGCAACGGCTTCGTCGAGAACGCGACGTGGGGCGGCAACAGCACCGGCAACACGCTCGCCGACATGCTGCTCGGCCGCGTGACACAGTACAGCGAGTCCTCGAAGAACCTGATCCGCGACATGTCCTACAACCTGTTCGAGGGCTATCTCCAGGACTCGTGGAAGATGAAGCCGCGGCTCACCATGGACCTCGGGCTGCGCCTGTCCTATCTCGGCCCGTGGCAGGATCGCCAGGGCGCCGGTGTCGCAGCGTGGGACGAGACGAAGTACAGCCCGACCGCTCCCAACAGCGAGACCCCCGGCATCGTCTACACGAAGAAGGACCCGAGCGTCCCGCTCGGAGGGGCCCAAGGCAGCTGGTTCTTCATCACGCCCCGCATCGGAGTGGCGTGGGACGTGAAGGGTAGCGGCGAGACCGTCCTTCGCGGCGGCTTCGGCATGTACCGTTACCACGAGCCGCAGTCGATCTACTCGAACCTGATCGCCTACTCGTCAGGCCAGCGGCAGTACGACACATGCTGCGGACCCAACAACCTGAGCGACTGGAACGGCCAGGGCGGCGGCGGCGTGAACTTCAACGGCGCCGCGATCGACATCAACGACAACCAGCAGCCCATCGGTTACAGCTGGAGCATGACCGTCAACCAGAAGCTGCCCTGGTCGATGAACGTCGAGCTCGGGTACGTCGGCAACAAGCAGGACCACCTGCGCAACGAAGGTGCGGCGAACCTGAACGCGGTCCCGGCCGGCGCTATGCTGAACGACCCGAACGGCGATCAGAACCTGTACCGGCCGCTGCCGAACTACGGGGACCTCAACGTCTTCCGGCACAGCCTCTACTCGAACTACCACTCACTCCAGACGCTCGTGAGCCGCCAGCGCGGCCGCTTCAACTTCACGGCGTCCTACACGTTCTCGAAGCTGCTCGGCGTCTGGGGCGCCGCGCAGGGCTCGAACGGCAACTCGGGCTTGTCGGAATACCAGTTCGACCCGCGCCAGTACAGCTACGGCATCCTGCCGAACGACCGCACGCACGTGGCGAGCGGTGCCTACAGCTGGCTGCTGCCCGAGTTCAAGGACAACCGCTTGATGAACCTGATCCTCGGCAACTGGCAGATCGCGGGCATCACGACCTACGTGAGCGGCGCGCCTCTCCAGAGCGTCAACCAGAACCGGAACTTCAGCATGAGCGGGACGCTCGCCGACGGGACGACGATCGGCAACGTCCAGGTCACCGGCTCGCCGCAGCTCATCGCCCAGCCGCTCTTGACCTGCGATCCGCGCAGCGACGTGCCGAGCGGGTTCATGTTCAACCCCGCCTGCTTCGCCGCGCCGTCGGTGGGAGCCAACGGGAACTACATCTTCCCGTACATCAAAGGCAATGCGTACTGGAACCAGGACCTGTCGCTCTTCAAGAACTTCTCGATCGGAAGCAAGGGCCAGAAGCTGCAGCTGCGGATCGCGGGCTACAACGTGCTCAACCACCCGATCGCGACGCCCTTCGACACGAACCTGCAGCTACAGTTCGCGAACGGTGTCCAGTCCAACCCGAATTTCGGCAAGCTCGGGGACGACAACAAGTTCGGGCGTCGCATCGTGCAGCTGGCGGTGCGCTACACGTTCTAAACAAGAGGGCGCTGAGAAGGGTGAAAGCCGCCTTCTCGAACGGCGGGCGTGGCCGAGTGGCAGCGCCCGCCGTTTCCTTTTGGTGTCAGCGGCTCGGCGCCTGCTGCCGGAGAGCCTCGAGCTCTCGCCTCACCACTTCGCTCTCCGGCGCGATCTCCAGCGCGCGTGCGAGCAGATCGGCTGCCTCCGTTCGCTCCGCGGCCCCGCACTGGAGTCGCGGGCACAGGCTCGCGGCGAGGACGTTCAGAGCGTTGGCGTCGAAAGGGTCGAGCGCCACCGCCTGCCGGGCGGCCGCCGTCGCCTGGGGCAGCCGGCCCTGCGCCAGCTCCAGCTGCGCCAGCTCGACGAGCGTCACGGGCGCGTCCGGCTGGTAGTCGAGCACCTTCTGTAGCGCCGACCGAGCCTCGCCGAAGCGTCCCGCGTCACGCAGTGCCCGCGAGAGGAGCAACTGGAAGCCCGGATACTGCGGGAACTGCCGGGTCAGGATCTCCAGCTGGTCGACCGCCACGGCAGGATGGCGAAGTCGCCTCTGGATGCCGGCGTAGCGCTCACGGAGCGACCAGTGCGGGCTCGGAGCGGCGAGGGCCCGCTCGTACTCAGCGACCGCAGCGTCCACGCCCCCCGCGTCGCCGCTCGTCCGCAGCGAGGCCATTGCGTCGGCGAAGCGCTGCTGCTGCTCGACGTGGTCGGGCTGGTTGGTGAACGGGGGCTCGCGCAGCCGCTGCTGCATCGTCTCGGCGATGTTGTACTGGTCGAGCTCTGTATAGACGAGCCGGCGCGCGACCTCCTGCTCGTCCGGCGGCGGTCCGGCAGCGGCCCGTTGCCGGACCGGCTCTGGCAGCGCCTCGCGCACGGCCCCGAGCAGCGCGACCGCCAGCAGGTAGTTCCCGTGGAACGTCAGGTGGACGTGGTCGAGGAAGCTCTCGTCGCCGGGGGCGCCATGGGGCGACTGCCGCGCGAAGGCCGCGTCCGCGTCGACGAGCCGAACGCCGGCCTCCCGGCGCGCCACCTCGCGCACGATCGCGTTCGTGCGGCTGTCCGCCCGGAAGCGGAGCGTGTCGAGGTCTCGGGCCTGCTCGAGGTGGCGCCGGGCCTTGGCGTCCGCGCCGGCGCGAGCCTCCTCGCGGCCGAGGCGGTAGAGCTCCGCCGCGTCGGGCGACGCGAACGGCCCGCTGCTCCTGAGGTTCACGGCGACCGTGCTCAGCACTACCGGCACGCCCGCGGCTCGAGCCGCCCGGCAGGTGTCTGCCAGGTTGCCCTCGTAGTTCCGGTACGCCCGCTCGAGCGCCGGGTCGGTCGGGTGCACCTGCTGCTCGAGGAACATCCTCATGCCGTGCCAGGCCCCGGGCGTGCGGCTGCGGCCGAGGCGCTTGCCCGCGGCTCTCGTCACGTTCCCGACCAGCTGGCCGAGGCGCGTTTCCTGGAAGGCAACCGCCGCGCGCACCAGCGGCAAGGGTGGCGCCGACGCCGTGAAGACGGTGCCGGCGCCGAAGGGTCCGACCACTTCGTTGTTCCCTTCGTAGACGACGAGCACGTCGGGCTCGAGACGCAGGGCCTCGCGAGCGGCCGCGTACACGTAGTGCGAGTTGACCGCCGTCACCGCCGCGTTCACGACCTCGATCTCGACGCCGTCGTACTGGTCGCGGAGCAGCACCTCGAGCTGCCGGGCGATCCCGAAGGCGGGCTCGGGGTCGCCCTGCGCGGCGGAGCTGCCCATGACGAAGACGCGCACGGCGCCCGGAGGCTTTCGGGCCGGGAGCGAAAAGGGCGGCGGCACGCGCGCGGCGGAGGGCTCGAAGAAGAGCCATGTGAAGCGAGGGTTGCTCAGGAGGCGGGTCTGCCCTTCCACCTCCCGGTGAAGGACGAACTCCATCGGGACGCCATAGCCGATCACCCGCAGCGACAGCTCGGCGAGGAGCAGCACGACGAACGGCAGCAGAACGAGGACGGCTCGAAACAGCCACCGACGGCCTGCCGAGGGCGTAGGCGGGGCCGGGCTGGTGGGGGGCGTGCGCGGTTCGGGTCGGTCGGCTGTGCGCTTGCGGCGCCTGCGGCTCACGGGCGCGCCTCGTCCCGCATCGTATCCGCGGAGTCTTATCGAGATCGCCGGTGCCGGCAAGCGGGGCTGGCTATAATCGGGCGTGGTCGTGCCCGTCGCTCCGCTCGTCTCGCTCCTTCTGGTCGCCGCAGCCGTGAGCCGTCCGGCAGGAGCGCCCAAGCCGTCGTCCGCGCCGGCGCTCTCCTTCGACGAAGTGGCGAAGCGGGCGGCGAGCTCCCGCGAACGGGGCGCGGTGGAGGAAGCCCTCGGGTGGTACCGGCGCGGTGTGAAGACGCGGCCGACGTGGGAAGAGGGCTGGTGGTACCTCGGGTCGCTCAGCTACTCTGCGGACCTTTACCCGGCGGCACGAGACGCGTTCCGGCGATTCGTCGTCCTCAAGCCCGAGGCCGGGCCGGCCTGGGCGCTCATGGGCCTCTCCGAGTTTCAGCTCGAGCAGTACGACGAGGCGGAGCGCCACCTGTCGAAGGGCATGTCGCTCGGCACAGTGGGCAACGGAGAGATCCGCAAAGTCGTCTACTACCACTTCGCCCTGCTCCGGATCCGCGCCGGCCACTTCGAGCTGGCGCTGGAACCGCTCCAGCAGCTCGCGCGCAGCGAGGGCGAGACGGAGCCGCTCGCTCGACGCCTGCGGGCTCGTCGCGCTGCGCGACGCGCGGCTTCCGGCCGGGATTCCGGCCGAGAAGCGGGAGCTGGTGCGTGCGGCGGGCGGGGCGGTCTTCTCCGGCCTCGTCTTGAAGATGGACGAGATGCGCAGCCGGTTCGAGACGCTGCTCGAGCGCTACCCGGCCGTGCCGAATCTGCATTACACCTACGGGCTGTTCCTCAAGGACGTGGACGTCGAGAAGGCGATCGCCGCCCAGAAGCAGGAGGTGGACGTCCAGCCCGGAGCCGTGCTGCCGCGCCTGGAGCTCGCGTTCGCGCTCGAGACGAACGGCAGCTACGCCGAGGCGCTGCCCTGGGCGGAGGCGGCCGTGAGACTCGCCCCGGGTCTCTTCGCTGCGCACTACGCCCTCGGACGCGCGCTCGTGGATCAAGGACAGGCCGAGCGGGGTGTCCTCGAGCTCGAGGAGGCGAGGCGCCTCGCGCCGGAGAGCCCGGAGGTGCGATTCGCGCTGATGCGCGCCTACGGGGCGGCGGGTCGCACCGCCGACGCCGATCGCGAGCGGGAGGCCTTTCGCAAGCTGATGGCCGCGCGCAAGGGCCCCTCGGATCTGCCCGGATTCGCGCGCGACCTGACGGCTCACTCGGAGCCGGCGCCGAAGCCATGAGCGCGCTCTGCCGCACGACCCTGCTGCTCGTCGGCGCCGCCAGCAGCCTCGCGCCTGCCGCTGCGCAGGAACCGCCCCCCGAGCTGCGGCGCGACGTCTTCCGCGTCGACACCGAGGTCGTGCTGCTGGACGTAGTCGTGCGCGACAAGAAGGGAAGGACGGTGCGCGACCTGCGACCCGGGGAAGTGCAGCTCCTCGAGGACGGTGCGCGGCAGGAGATCGGCGGATTCCGCTTCCTCGACTCGCGAGCGATCGGCGAGGCCGCCGAGGAAGCCGCGGCGGAAGCGGCCTCGACCTCGGCGCCGGCACCGCCTGGGCCGCGCCCGGGGCAGAGCCGGCACCTCAACCTGGTGACACTGCTCTTCGACCAGCTCGATGTTGACGGCCGAAGCATCGCCCGCAAGGCGGCTTTGCACTTCCTCGAGCTCGAGGACCGTCCCGACGTCTACGTCTCGGTGTTCCAGATCGGAGAGGCGCTGCGGCTGCTGCAGCAGTTCACGACCGACCGCGATCTGGCGCGCAACGCCGTGCTGCGGGCGACAGGCGAGCTCGACACCCAGTACACCGCCGCCACCGAGAAGCTCACGGAGGCCGTCGTCCGCGCCAACGCGCTCCGCGACCAGCTCGCGTCCAGTGCCCAGGGCGGCACGCTCTCCGCCCCGCAGCTGGGCCAGGAGGTGGCCATGGCCGAAATGGTCGTGAACACCCTGCGCATGACCGACACGCTCCAGCGCGAGCAGCAGGGCCGCTCGGTGCTGTTCGCGATCCTCGCGCTCGCGAGGCAGCAGCAGAAGCTCGCCGGGCGCAAGACGATCCTGTTCTTCTCCGAGGGCGTGCAGACGCCGCCGACGCTCGAGCACGTGCTGCTCGCCTCGATCTCGGAGGCGAACCGCGCGAACGTGAGCGTCTACGGCGTCGACTCGAGGGGCCTTTCGACGATCAGCAGTGCGGACGCTGCTCGCGACACGCTGAAGCAGGCGGCCGACACCAGCATGCAGCAGCAGATGTCGCGCGGCAGCCGCCTGGTCTCGCAGGAGGAGGTGCTGCTCTCGGACACGACGGAATCGAGCCTGCGCATGGACACCGTGTCGACGCTACGCCAGCTCGCCGAGAGCACCGGCGGGATGCTGATCGGCAACTCCAACGACGTGCGCAGGGGCGTGGCGCACGCGGTGGGCGACCTGCGCGGCTACTACGAGATCGCCTACTCGCCGACGAACCGGAGCTTCGACGGGCGCTTCCGGCGCGTGAGCCTGAGAGTGACGCGACCGGGGGTGAGCGTCCAGACGCGCAGCGGCTACTTCGCGCTGCCGCCGGGAGACGGCACGGCCAGTTTCCCCTACGAGGTGGAGCTGCTCGGCGCGCTGCGCGCCCCCGCCGCTCCCCACGACTTTCCCCTGCACGCGCGCGCGTTCCAGTTCGGTTTCGAGGAGGACCGGCGGCGCTACACGGTGGTGCTGGAGGTGCCGCTGCGGTCGATGCGCTTCTCGAAGGGCGAGGACGGCCGCTACGGAGAAGCTCACTTCGCGTTCATGGGGCTGTTCCGCACGTCGTGGGGGGCCGTGGCCGAGAAGTTCAGCCAGGACGTGCCGGTCTCGGTGCCGCACCGGCGGGTCGAGTCGCTGCAGCTCGGCAACGCCGTCTTCCTGCGCTCCTTCGCGCTCCCGGCCGGCAGCTATCGGCTCGAGACCGCGGCGATCGACCAGCAGACAAAGCAGAAGGCCGTCGAGGTCACGACGCTCGCCGTTCCCGCGGAGCACCCGCTGGTCGCGCTCAGCAGCCTCGCTCTCATCCGCCGCACGGAGCCGGTGGCGAAAGGCGCTCTCGAGTCGGAGGACCCGTTCCGGGTCGGCGAGACGCGGATCGTGCCCTGGGTGATCGAGCCGGAGGTGACGCCGGCCGACACCATCGGCCTCTACTTCGTGGCGTACGTGCCGCCCGGCACGCGCGATCCTCACGACTTTCTGCTCGAGTTCGCGAAGGACGGGCAGGTCGTCAATCGATCCGCCCTGTTGCTGCCCGCGCCCGACGCGAAGGGCCGCATCCCGTACATCGCGCGCATCTCCGCCGCGCGCTTCACCCCGGGCCGCTACGAGATCCGGGCGGAGCTCAAGTCCGGCGGCCACGAGGCCGCCGAGACCTGCTCCTTCCGCGTGGCTGCCGCTCCGACTCGGGCTCCCGAAGGTCAGTGAAGAACCGCGGGCCCGCGCTCGCCTTGATCTGCCTGCTGTCGGCAGTTCCCTCCCCGGCGCAGAGCCCGGCTCAGGGTCCGCCGCCGCCCCCGGTACGTGCGCCGGCTCCAACGCCCGCACCGACTCCAGGACCGACACCTGCCCTTCCCCAGGCCCCCGAGCCGAAGCCAGCGTTTCCGGCGCAGGTCGAGCTCGTCACGGTCGACGCCGTCGTCGTGGACAAGCAGGGGCAGGCCGTCTCCGGCTTCACGAAGGACGACTTCGTGTTGGTCGACAGCGGCAAGCCGCAAGTGGTCACGAGCTTCGAGGCGGTGACGCTCGAGGCGTCCCGAAAGGCGTCCCGGGAAACGGGCGAGCCCGCGGCGCGGCCGTCCTACTCGACGAACGAGCGCTCCATCCCGCCCGGTCGGACGTTCGTGCTCTTCTTCGACGACATCCACCTCACGTCCACGCAGGCCTTCCGGGCCAAGGCGACGGTCATCGCGTTCCTGGAGGACGCGGTCGCGGAGGGCGACACGGTGATCCTCGTGGCTTCCTCCGGCAGCGCCTGGTGGCAGGCACGCATACCGGAGGGCCGCGACGGTCTGCTCGCGGTCGTGAAGCGCCTCGACGGCCGCTACGTGCCCGACTCCGCGCCCGACCGCGTCAGCGAGTACGAGGCAATGCGGATCGTGGTGTACGAAGACCAGGACGTCGCGTGGAAGGTGATGCGCCGCTTCGACGCGTACACGGTGAACGGCCAGCAGACGGACGACCGCGGCCCGGCCCCGGCCGACGTACGCGCCAACCAGTACGGGATGACGCCGTTCATCGTGCGCGACCGCGCCGAGTTCACCTACCGCCTGGCCACCAGCCGCAACAAGGTCACGCTCGAAGTCATGGAGCGCGCGATCCGCTCGCTCGCCGGGATCCGCGGGCGCAAGGCGATGATCCTCGTCTCCCAGGGCTTCATCTACGACACCCAGCTCGACGAGCTCCGGAACGTGGTCGACGCGTCGCGCCGCGTGAACGTGCCCGTCTACTTCGTAGACACGCGCGGCCTGCAGGCGCTGCCCGGAGCCTTCACCGCGCAGTTCGGGCGACCGGTCGATTCGCAGGACGCCGTGGCGGTGCT
This sequence comes from uncultured Acidobacteriota bacterium, assembly GCA_963724555.1. Lineage (GTDB taxonomy): Bacteria > Acidobacteriota > Vicinamibacteria > Fen-336 > Fen-336 > DATBSL01. The sequence continues at coordinate 453,973 of CAVRVE010000015.1, read as the reverse complement.
CGCCGACATCACGCGCGACGCCGAAGGCTCGGAGAACGTCGCGCTCGACACCGGCGGCTTCGCGATCAAGAACTCGAACGACCTCGCGGGCGGGATGGCGCGGGTCTCGAGCGAGTCCCGGGCCTACTACCTGCTCGGCTACACGCCGCCCGACCTCGTGCGCGACGGGAAGTTCCGCAAGATCGAGGTGAGCCTCACGGCTTCGGCCCGCGCGCGGGCGAAGGGCCTCCAGGTGCGGGCCCGCCGCGGCTACTACGCCCCGCTCGACCGCGGCGTCGTGGCGAAGGCGCCGAAGACGATGCGCGAGCTGCCCGAGATCGTGCGGGCGCTCGACTCGCCCTTCGACGCTTCGCGACATCCCGTTGCGGGTGAGTGCGCTCGTTTTCGACGAGACGGGCCTCAACCAGATGAGCGTCAAGCTCGCGACCGAGATCGACGTGCGCGACGTCGCCTTCCGCGAGGAGGACGGGCGCTCGAAGGGCAGCTTCGCCTTCGTGATCGAGGCCCAGCATCGCGAGACCGGCGAGTACTACCGCTACGACCAGACGATCGAGATGTCGCTCCTGCCCGAGACGCGAAAGGAGCTCAGGCACCAGCTGGTACCAGGTCACCCGGGACTTCACGCTCCCGGTCGGCGGCTACCAGGCCAAGATCGTGGTCCGCGACCTGGCGACCGGCAAGCTGGGCTCCGTGCTGCACGAGTTCGAGGTCCCCGGGGGCGGCGCGCTCCGAATGTCGACGCCGCTGCTCAGCGACTCGCTCGACAAGCCGGGCGCGGCCACGGCCGCATCCAAGCCGGTGCTGCGCGTGCGCCCGGCTTTCGCTCCCGGTTCCACGCTCTACTGCCAGTTCGGGGTCTTCGGGGCGAAGCGCGAGGAGACGGGATCGCCCCTCCCGCGCGTGACCTCGTCCTACGAGATCCGGCGCAGCAGCGACGGGAAACTGTTCCGGCGCTCGACGCCGAGCCTGATCAAGCCCACGAGCGTGGGATCGCTGCTGCGGCTCGTCGGCATTCCGCTCGCGGGGGCGGAGCCGGGGGAGTACGAGATCGTCCTGCAGGCGACGGACGAGCTCGCCGGGACCAAGGTCGAGATGCGCGAGCGCTTCGTCGTCGAGGCACGCTCCTGAGAAAGGAAGGCCCATGAGCCCGCGTCGCGTCGTGCCCGCACTCGCCGCAGCCGTTCTGCTGCCGGCCCTCGCCGGAGCCCAGAACACCACGAACCTCGTCGGCATCCTGATCGGCCCGGACGACAACCCGCTCGCTGGCGCCGAGGTCGTGGTCGAGTACCGCGGGCACCTCGCCAAGACCTACAGGATGAAGACCGACAAGAACGGCCGCTTCCTTTACGTCAACGCCTACACCGGGCCTCACGACATCACGTTCACCAAGGAGGGCCTCGGCGAGATCACCGTCAAGGGCTACTCGTTCCACGACCTCGGCCAGTTCGAGAAGCCGCCCGTCTTTCGCTTCTCGCAGCGGAAGGTCGAGGTGCCTGCGCCCGCCGCGGCCCCAGCCGGAGGCACAGGCTCGGTCGCGAGCGAGCTCCGCCAGGTGAACGAGCTCCTGGCCGCCGGTCGGGTGGACGAGGCGCTCGCCGGCTACGAAGCCCTTGCCGCCAAGGCCCCGGACTCGTCCTCGGTGCACCGGATGCTCGGCGCCGCGGCGAAGAAGAAAGGCGACCTCGCCCGCGCCGAGGCCGAGCTGCGCAAGGCCGTCGAGCTCGACGCGCAGGACCCGCTCGCTCGCCGCGACCTCGGGGTCCTGCTCTACGAGACGGGCCGCGCGGACCAGGCGCTCCCCGAGGCGGAGAAGGCGGTCGGCCTCGACCCGCAGAACGCCGGGCTGCTCTTCAACCTCGGCCTGATGTACCAGAACGCCGGCCGCGCGCAGGAGTCGTGGGACACGTTCGTCAAGGCCGAGGCCGTCGATCCCCAGAACGCGGAGCTGCAGTTCTACCTCGGTACGGTGGCTGTCGGCCTCGCCCGGACGGACGAGGCGGTGGCGCGGCTCCAGAAGTACCTGTCGATGAACCCCGCCAACGCGCAGAACGCGGCGGCGGCCCGGGGGCTGGTCGCGGCGCTGTCTGCGAAGAAGCCCTAGGGGCGCACGCCGTCAGTTCGCGACGACGAAGAAGGCTCGCTCGCGCGCCGCGGCGTCGCCCTGCTGCACCACCGCGGTGAGCTCGTAGCGGCCCGGCGCGAAGTTCTGCGGGATCCCGGCGACGTAGGGGATGCGCCCTTCGCCGTCGGGCGCGGGAAGCGCCGCCGTGGAACGGCCGACGATCTCGCCCTCGCGCGCGAATTCGAGGCTGAGACCGGCCTCCGGCCCGCCCGCGCGCGCGAAGGCCACGAGGTAGATCCTGATGGTGTCGCCCGTCTTGAACGTCGGCTCTCCGACCCACGGCACGATTCGGTTCTCGCCCATGCGCAGCGGGTCGGGCGATTCGAGCGCTCCCGCCGTCACCGGCTCCGTGCGCCGGACGATCGCGAGGCTCGAGAGGCCCACCGCGGTCGGTGCGGGCAAGACGACGAGCACGCTGCGGCGCACGCTCGTCTTCTTCGCCGTCTCGTCGCGCACGGCGAGCTCGACGCTGTAGCGGCCGGGGGGCACGCGGAAGCTGCGGGTGAAGAGCGCGTTGCCGAGCCGCAGCGCCTCCGTTTTCTCGCTCGGGGCCTCGAACGGCGAATCCTGGCTGAAGTGCTCCACGACCTGCCCCGACGATCCCCGCACCAGGGCCATCACCGAGAAATGGACGCGCACCTTCCTGCCGTCCGCGTCCAGCTGGAGATTCTGCAGCGGGACCTCCGCGACGAGCGTGTGGCGCACGGCGTCACCCTCGGCGCCGAAGTGCCAGACCGCGGAGCGGAAGTCGAAGTCGCGCGGCAGCGGGCTCGCCTTGAGCGCGGTCACGAGCGGCAGCTGCCACGGGAAGTCGACCGACGTCTCGCCAGGCGGCAGCGCGAAGTAGCCGGCCCGGGTCTGCACCACGACGTCCTTGCGCGCGAGGCGCACCTCGACCTTGCGGAAGGAGCCGTCGAACGCGGCGAGCTGCGGGTCGTAGACGAGCTCGTAGTAGCCGGAGAGGTCGTCGACCGCGCGCAGGAGACCGCCGCCGACGTCGTTGGTGTTCGCGAGCAGGCGGCCGCCGGTGCCCTCGGCCAGGCTGCCGAGCATGCCCTGCACGTTCATGTTGATCGCCGACTCGGCGGTCTCCTCGGCCATCACGTGGGACTCGCGGATCGCGAGGCCGCCCCGCGACGTCACCTGCTGGCGGCTCGCGTCCGTCGCCTCCCTGAGCGCGGTGCGCGCGCGGTCGTTGTCCGAGGTCGTGAACAGGCCGCGCACGTCGACGCTGTAGACGCTCACGTTCGCGCGGTTGGCCTCGCTCACCACCGAACGGTAGAGCGACTCGAGCTGGCTCGGCACCACCAGGCCCTCCGAGAAGTAGACGATCGCCTTGCGTCCGGCGAGCGACTGCTGCTGTCGCGCGAGAGCGAACAGCGAGAAGAGCGAGGTGTTGCCCTGCTGCTGATTGGCGCTCGACTCCTGGACGCGCTGCATCTCCAGCTCGACGTTGGCGAAGGCGGCTTCGACCGCCGACTGCGCGGCGCTTCCGCCGGCGCCAGCTCCAGCCTGACCCGGGGGCGGTGGCGGGCTGCCCAGCGTGTTGTTGGCTCGGGACGCGCGCTCGACCGTCGCCGCCGACTGCTGGGCGTCGGGCAGCACCGCGCGGGGATCGAGCTTGCCGCAGGCCAGCTCCACCGCGGCCCGGACCAGGTCGCGGTCCGTCGTGAACTGCTGCAGCATGCGCAGCCGCAGCCCGACATGGAAGACCGCGAACAGCGTCTCGGGGTTCGCCTCCTTCGCCAGCAGGTCGAGCGAAGAGCGGCGGGCGAAGGAGCGTCCCTCGCTGCCGAGCGCGTCGAACACCAGCGAGACCAGGATCGGGTTGCGGATCGTGTCGGGCTCTGGCGCCTGCGGCGCCGGCTTTCCCGCCATCGGCGGCGGCAGCTTCGGCCCGGCCACGAAGCGGAACCCCGTGATCGCCTTGGGGACGCCCTCCTCCAGGACGGTGAAGTCCTCGGCCTTCAGGTCGGGAACGGTCCGTCCCTTCTTGTCGCGGGCCACGACGTCGAGCACGACCGCCTGTGCGCCCGCCTTGAAAACCGGCGGTGGCGCCGTCGACTGCGGGCTCGCCTCCTGGGCGCGCGCGGGCCCGCAAATGGCGGCGAGCGCGAAGAGCGGCAGCAGACGGGCGGGGCGCACGAAGCCTCCTTGGGCCACAGCGACGTCGAGTCAGCATCCAGTATATTCCGGGGCCTATAATCTCGAGACCGTGACGCGGCTGGCCCTGCCGGCGATTCTCGGCGGGCTGGTGTTCGCTGGCGCTCCACCGCCGCTGCTGTCGTCCACGCAGCCCGCGGCCGCGACGAAGCCCTTCGAAGAGCTGGTGCGCCAGGCCGACGAGGCGCGCAGCGGCGGACGCCTGGACGATGCGGCCTCGCTCTACCGGGAAGCGCTGAAGCAGCGTCCGCGTTGGCCGGACGGCTGGTGGTATCTCGGGACCATGGCCTACGACCGTGACCGGCCGCGTGAGTGCGCCGCCGCCTTCCGCAGCCTGCTCGCCATCAAGCCGGAGCTGAAGGCTGCGTGGGCGCTGCGGGGGCTGTGCGCCTTCCAGCTCGGAGAGTACGAGGCCGCACGGCTCCACCTCGCGAAGGCGCTCGCCGCCGGGCCCCTCGCCGACGAGACCATGGGGCGCGTCGTCGCCTACCATCGCGCGCTCCTGGCGATCCGCGCGGGGGAGTTCGAAGTCGCGATCCAGCCGCTCACCCAGCTGCTGCAGGCGCAGGCCTCGACACCCGAGCTCGCCGACGCCTGCGGCCTCGTCCTGCTGAGGCGCGCCCAGGTGCCGAGCGAGATCCCCGCGAACGACCGGGAGCACGTGCGCGCCGTCGGCGACGCCTACTGCGCCCATCTCGCGCGCCACGGCGACGAGGCACAGCGGCTCTACGCCGAGCTCATCGACCGCTTTCCGCGGGAGCGCTACCTTCACTACGGCTACGGGCTGTCGCTCGCCCAGCAGGGCGACGTCCGGTCGCTCGAGCAGTTCCGGCAAGAGATCGAGCTCTTCCCCGGCGACCTGCTCGCCCGCGTCGAGCTCGCATTCGGGCTGTTGTTGCGCGGCCAGCCCGCGGAAGCGCTCGCTCCCGCGCGCAAGGCGGTCGAGCTGGCGCCAGGGCTCTTCGTGGCGCGTCTCGCCCTCGGCCGTGCGCTCGCGGACTCCGGCGACGTCGAGCAGGGGATCCGGGAGCTCGAGGCTGCGGCGCGGCTCGCGCCCGACGTCGTCGAGACGCAGTGGGCTCTCGCCAACGCCTACGGTCGGGCGGGACGCGCCGCCGAGGCCGCGCGGGCGCGAGAGGCGGCCGGCAAGCTCGAGACGACCCGCCGCGGAGAGGGCGCGCCGTCCAAGCCACGGCAGTGACCCGGGAAGCGCGGAGCGAGCCTTGTGGCGCGAGCGCGCGGTTTGCAGGGCGTGAGGGCTGGTGCTAGCGTCAACCCGACGGCCGATCGCCGAGAGTGAGGCAGCCATGGCAGAGAAGCTCCGAACCCAAGCCCGGTCGCCGGCAGGTCCTGCAGGTGCTCGCCGGCAGCGTCGGCGCCGGCCTCGCCGCGCCTGCGCTCGCGACGGGAGAGGCGTCCCACGCGCACGGGAGCGCCGGGTCGGCGGCCGCGCAGACCACGGGCGCCGCCACGGCGCCGCTGCCCACGCTCCTCGACGAGAACGAGCTCGCGATGCTGAAGTCGCTCGCGGAGACGATCGTGCCGGGCTCGAGCGAGGCGGGCGTCGCGGCGTTCGTCGACCAGCTGCTGGCGGTCGACACGCGCGAGCGGCAGCGCGACTTCCTGGCCGCGCTCGGTGCGATCCAGTCGGAGGCGCTCTCCCGCTACGGCAAGTCGTGGATGTCGCTCGACGCCGCGCAGCAGACCGAGCTGCTGACGGCGGCGTCGACGGGGCCGCGCTCGCGCGAGCCGCGCTACTGGAAGCCCGGCGAGCCGGTGATGGTTCCCGAGGGGCCTCGGCTGCCCCCCACGCTCCGCGACCGCTTCGAGCTGCTCAAGGACCGCATCGCGTCGGCCTACTACAGCTCCGAGAAGGGCATGAAGGAGCTGGGATGGACGGGGCAGATGGTCCACCCCGAGTATCCGGGCTGCACGCACCCGGACGGACACGCGACGGGCGACTGACGCCTTCATCCGGCACGGGATCCGGCCGTCGCGGAGACGTCGACCTCGGCCCTGCCGCGGTTGACAGCCGCTCGCAACCTCCACTATCGTTGGCGCATTCCAGCGAGCGGGCATTTGGGCGCCCGCATCTCCCCATTTCGTCTCCATCCAGGTAGACCGCGATGGCCAACGACGACCCGTCGTCCACGCCGCCTCCCGAGGGACGCACCGACGCGCCTGCGGGCGAGGCTCAGCGCGCCGAGGCGCACGAGCGCCGAAGCGCCGCGCGAGCAGGCGCCTCGCGAGCAGGGACCGCGCGAGCAGGGACCGCGCGAGCATCGCGGTGGCAGCGGGCGGCGCGACCACCGCCGCGGGCGCGGGCCGAAGGGCGGCGAGCCGCGCAAGCCGCGGCTGCCGCAGCGCGACGTGGCGGAGGACGAGCCCTACGAGCCCAAGACGGCGGCGAGCGTCGAGGACGCCGAAGGCGACGCCAACCGCCTCGACCTCGCCGTCCTCAAGGAGATGGGGATCCAGAAGCTGATCGAGGTCGCCAAGGAGCTCGAGATCCCGGGCGCGACGTCGATGAAGAAGCAGGAGCTGGTGTTCCAGATCCTGCGCGCCCAGGCGGAGAAGGAAGGGCTGATCTTCTCCGAAGGTGTCCTCGAGATCCTGCCCGACGGCTTCGGCTTCCTGCGCGCGCCCGAGTACTGCTACCTGCCGGGGCCCGACGACATCTACGTATCGCCCTCGCAGATCCGCAAGTTCGACCTGCGCACCGGCGACACCATCAGCGGCCAGATCCGTCCGCCGAAAGAGGACGAGCGCTACTTCGCGCTCATCAAGGTGGACGCCGTCAACTTCGAGCCGCCCGACCGCGCGAAGGAGAAGATCTTCTTCGACAACCTGACGCCGCTCTACCCGCAGGAGCGGATCCGGCTCGAGACGACGCCCGACCAGCTGACGACCCGCGTCATGGACCTGCTGGCCCCGCTCGGCAAGGGTCAGCGCGCCCTGATCGTGGCCGCGCCGCGCACCGGCAAGACCATGATCCTGCAGGCGATCGCGAACGCGATCACCACCAACCACCCCGAGGTGGTGCTGATCGTGCTGCTGATCGACGAGCGGCCCGAGGAAGTGACCGACATGCAGCGCTCGGTCCACGGCGAGGTGATCTCGTCGACCTTCGACGAGCCCGCCGACCGCCACGTGCAGGTGGCCGAGATGGTGCTCGAGAAGGCGAAGCGGCTCGTCGAGCACAAGAAGGACGTGGTGATCCTGCTCGACTCGATCACGCGCCTGGCGCGCGCCTACAACACGATCGTGCCGCCCTCGGGCAAGGTGCTGTCGGGCGGCGTCGACTCGAACGCGCTGCAGCGGCCGAAGCGCTTCTTCGGCGCCGCGCGCAACGTCGAGGAGGGCGGCAGCCTCACGATCATCGCGACGGCGCTCGTCGAGACCGGCTCGCGCATGGACGAGGTGATCTTCGAGGAGTTCAAGGGCACCGGCAACGCCGAGATCGTGCTCGACAGGAAGCTCACCGACAAGCGCATCTTCCCCTCGCTCGACATCAACCGCTCGGGCACGCGCAAGGAAGAGCTGCTGATCCCCGCGGCCGAGCTCAACCGGGCCTGGATCCTGCGCAAGGTGCTGTCGGCGCTGTCATCGGTCGAAGCCATGGAGCTCCTGATCGAGCGCCTTTCGAAATCGAAAGGCAACAAGGAGTTCCTCGACAGCATGTCGGCCGGACGCCTAGCGGGGGGAAGGTCCTCGCCTGTTGTCGTCAATCCCCTGGATCCGGTGAGGTGTCGCCGAGTCCCGCGCGGATCGTCAGCGTCAGGGTCTGCGACAAGATGGTCTTGCCGGTCTTCCGCAGCGTGGCCTTCACGCGGTAGACGCCGGCGAACTGGAACGTGTGGTTGGCGGTGAAGCGCCGCTCGATCGTCGCGCCGGTCGGCCCAGGGATCGCAGTCGGCTTCCTTGACGCTCTTGCCGCCGTCGCCCCATTCCCACTCGACCTCGGGACAGTAGAGCTCCTCGACGTCGTCGCCGCCCTTGAGCTCGGCGGTGAACAGGACGTTCGCGGGCGAGAAGGCGAAGCGCGGGGACGAGCGCAGCTCCATGCCCGGCTTCTTGCCCTTCTTGTCGTCGGCGCGCCCGACGTCCACGGCCCCGAGGCCGAGGAGGGCGATCACGGCGGCTGTCTTGTACGACACGGGACACTCCTTTTCGGCTGCGAAGAGGGGGGTCACCCGAGATTAGATCAGAGTTCGCGGCCGGGGGACAATCCGCGCATGAGCCTGCGTCTCGAGCCGAGCGTCGCCGTCCGGGAGAAGACGCCTCACGCGTCTGCTGGGCGAGCGCGGGCTGTCGCCCGACGACGCCCGTCTCGCGCGGATCGTCGAGGACGCCGAGCTCGTCGGGAGCCTCGAGCTCGCCGGCCTGCCGGTCTCGTGGGAGGACGCGCGGGCCGAGACGGCCGCCCCCGCAGCTCCGGGCGCTTCGTCGTGCGCGCGTGCCGTCGTGTCGCGGAGGCTCAGCCTCACGCTCGCCGCGATGCGGGCCTGGCACGAAGCGCTCGCCGGACCCGTCGGCTTCCGCCGCCGCGAGGCGGCGGGCGCGCCTCCCGAGTTCATCGAGGACCGGCTCGCGAGCCTCGCGGAGTGGCTCGACGCCAGAGGCGCCGAGGAGCTCGCGCCCGAGCAGAAGTCGGCGGTGGCGCTCGCGCGCATCGTCGAGATCCGTCCGTTCGACGAGGCCAACGGACGCGTCGCGCGTCTCGCCGCGGCCCACGTCCTGCGCCGCGCCGGCCTCCCGCCCCCGATCCTGGTCGGCGGCGACGCCGCGCGCCTGCAGGCGGCGCTCGAGGCCGCGCATCCGGCTCGAGACGGGCCCGCTCGTCGACCTGGTTCGCGAAGCGTCGGGCCGGCGCGCTCGACGTGATGATCCAGTCGCTCGAGCGCGGGCTGCTCTAGGCTTCGGGCCTCAGCGCTCCGCGGGCGCGGCGGGGAGCAGCACGCGCCTTTCGCGCGACACCGGGTCGAGCTGCAGCAGCTCGCCCGCGTCCGAGACGAAGAGCTCCGCCGCGGTGCCGGAGACGCGGCGCGACGGCCCGAGCCGCGGGCGCAGCACGGGAAGCAGCCCCGGCTCGCGGCCGCGCGGCTCGCCCGTGTCGGAGGAAAAGAAGAGCGTCTCGCCCGCGAACCGACCGTTGGCCGGCATGAACCGACCCACGGCCAGAAGTCCTTCCGGGAGATCGCCGGCGATGACCGCGGACCCTTCGGGCAGCGCCGCCACGCGGTCGGCCTGACCTTCGACCGCGAGCCGCAGGCGCCTCGTCGGCGCCAGGGCCTCGATGAGCGCGACCCGGCCGTTCGCGAGGAGCATCGCGTCCTGCACCTGGAAGCCGTCCTCCCCGGAGAAGGTTCGCACCCGTCGTCCGGTTCGTGCGTCGTGGAGCGAGATCCGGCGGTAGGGAGCGAGCGGCTCGTGCAGCAGCACGAGATCCTCGTCGGCGGGGGAGATCAGGATCGCGTGGCCGACGGCGTCGAGTCGGATCGCGCTCGCGGGAGTGCCGCCGCTCATCGAGACGACCTCGACGCGACCCGGCAGGACCCCGCTGCCCGGAGGGCCGACGGCCGGCCGGACGCGGCGGAAGGCCCGCAGCTCGCCGTCCGGCCGGAACGCCGCTGCCATCCAGAAGCCGTCGGACGCCGCGGTGGTGCTGAGCGTGCGGCCCGACGGGATCTCGTAGACGGACAGCGTCTCGTTCTGCACGATCGCCACGCGGTCGGCCCGCGGCGAGAGCGCGAGGCCCACGATGCCCTCTTGCGGCAGCCGCGTCGCGAGCTCCACCGTTTCGACGGCGAAGCCCGCGTCGTCGAGCCGCGCCAGCTGGATCTCGGTCGTGCGGTCGTGACGCCAGAAGGGCGCCTCTTCCACCCAGGCGACGTGATCGGCCGTCGGCGGAGAAGGCCGGCCGGCTTCCGAGCCCCAGGCGCAGCGAACGGCCCGACGCCGTGTCGTAGACGAATGCGGCCGATCGACCCGGGCCCGGGCTGCCTTGGAGGCCGACGAGCCGTCCGTCGGCCGAGGTGGCCGTGATCCAGCGCTCGCTGAGCGCGACAGGAGTCACGGCGCGCTCGCGCAGCAGCAGCCCGCCGAGCACGGCGAGCCAGACGAGCACGCCGGTCCAGAAGGTGAGGGAGAGCGCCCGGTGCCCGCGCCGCAGATCGCTGCGACCGAGGGCCACCTGCACGACTGCGGCCGCGAAGGGCACCGCAGCGATCAGCACGAACGCGGGCAGCAGGGCCCATTTGCTGGACGGCGGACCGCTCAGGACGACGCCGAGCCGCTTGAACGCGTAGAAGAGCCACACGCCTCCCCACACGCAGGCGCCGAACAGCACGAAGTCGACCGCCGCCCACGTCGAGCGGGCGCGGTAGACGATGCCCGCCACGTGGCCGAAGCAGACGAGCGCCAGCAGGAGCGCGAGCATCAGCGCGAAGCCGCCGCCCGTCAGCAGGTCGCCGAGACCCTGGGCGTCCATGGCCGGGTTCCAGTCGAAGACGATCGCGGGCAGCATGCCCGCGAAGGGCGCCACGATCGACATCAGCAGGGCCGCGAGCAGCTTGCCGCCCGCGATCGACCACCACGGCACCGGGCGCGCGAAGAAGAAGGCGAGGCGGCCGTCGGCGAGGTCGCGCGCGATCACGGAGCCGCCCATCAGCAGCGCCAGCCCCCACCCGGCCGCCACCGCGGCGATCGTCGCCAGCGGCCGTGCCGTGATGTCCACGTAGCGGACGAGGAAGAGCAGCGCGAAGCCCCACACGAAGAGCGCGAACGGCAGCGTCCAGCGCTCGCGCAGCTCGCGCGCCGTGATGGCGAGGAGCGCCCTCACTGCCCGGCTCCCGCGCCGGTCGCGCCGCGGCGCGTCGCCGGCCCGCTCGCCCGCGACGGCCGCGAAGATCTCCTCGAGCGAGGCGCCGTGCTCGGCCTTGAGCGCCTCGAGCTCGCCTTCGAGGACCAGGCGATTGGCGTGCAGGATCCCGACGCGGTCGGCCACGCCCTCGACGCCGGCGAGGTCGTGCGTCGTGACGAGCACCGTGGTGTTGCGGTCGGCCAGCTCGCCGATCAGCTCGCCGAACACCGCGCGGCGCGCGACGACGTCGAGGCCCAGCGTGGGGTCGTCGAGCAGCAGCAGCTCCGGGTCGTGCCCGAGCGCGAGCGCGAGCATCACCGCTCCCTTCTGCCCCTTCGACAGGCTGCGGAACGGCGTCCGCAGCGGCACCAGGAAGCGCTCGAGGCGCCCGATCACGGCCGCTTCGTTCCAGCGCACGTTCAGCCGGCCGCAGAAGAGCACGAGCTCGCGGGCGCAGAGCTCGGGCGGCGCATCCGGCTCCTCGGGCACGTAGCCGACGCGCTCCATCAGGCCGCGGCGTCCGCGCCAGGCGTCCTGCCCGAAGAGGCGCGCTTCGCCGGCGCTCGGCTTCTGCTGGCCGAGCAGGCAGCGCAAGAGCGAGCTCTTGCCGACGCCGTTGCGTCCGAGCAGCGCATAGACCGACCCGCGAGCGACCGACAGCGAGACGCCGTCGAGGATCGACCGGCGGCCGTAACGAACCGTCAGGCCGCGCAGCTCCACGACCGCGCTCGCCGGCCGCTCGGGCCGCCGCAACCGATGCCGCTTCCGCCACAGCCCCCGGAGCGCTCACTTTCGTCCTCCTCTTTCGTCCCCGTCCGGCCACGCGGTGCTCAGCACCGTCGTGGCCTCGGTCCGGCTCGCGCCCAGGTTCAAGGCGAGCGAGGCGTAGCGCAGCGCCCCCTCGCGCAGCGTGCGGCTGCGCTCGGCGGCGGGCATCGAGGGAGGCCGCTCGGCCACGAAGGTTCCTTCGCCGCGGCGCGTCTCGAGCACGCCGGCTTCGACGAGCCGCTGGTACGCCTTGGCCGCCGTGTTCGGGTTGATGCGCTCGGCGCGCGCCAGGTCCCGGACCGACGGCATCGCGGACCCGGGCGCGAGCGCACCCGTCGCCACCAGCTGCCGCACGCCGTCCTCGATCTGGCTCCAGATCGGCAGGGGCAGCGCCGGGTTGACGCGGATGCGGGGGCTCGGTGGGCGCGCGCTCATCTGTACCAATGTACTAGTACAGTGAGACGGTGTCAAGCCGGGGCCGCGTGCTAGCCTCGTCCACGATGCGGATCGAAATGCCCGCCGGGCTTGCAGCAGCTGCTCGCCGCGCTCCAGAGAGGCCGGCGGACGGCCCTATCTCGTCGGGGGCGCCGTCCGCGACGCGCTGCTGGGGCTTCCGCTCGAGGACTGGGACGTCGAGGTGTTCGGCCTGCCGGCGGAACGGCTCGAGGGCGTGCTCGCTTCGGCCGGCCGGGTCGACGCCGTCGGCCAGTCGTTCCGCGTCTACAAGCTCTCGGGCGTCGAAGGAGTCGCGGGCGCGCTCGACGTCTCCCTGCCGCGCCGCGACTCCAAGGTCGGACCAGGCCACCGCGGGATCGGCGTGTCGGGCGATCCGTCCCTCTCGGTCGAAGAAGCGGCGCGGCGCCGGGACTTCACGATCAACGCGATGCTCTTCGATCCGGCGACGGGCGAGCTCGTCGACCCGTGGGGCGGCCGGGCCGACCTCGAGGCGCGGCGGCTGCGAGCGGTCGACGCGGCCACCTTCGGCGACGACCCGCTGCGGGCGCTGCGCGCGCTGCAGCTCGCCGCGCGCTTCGAGCTCCAGGTCGACGAGGCGACCGCCCGGCTCTGCGCGTCGATGCCGCTCGGCGAGCTGCCCGCCGATCGCGTCTTCGGCGAGATCGAGAAGCTGCTCTTGAAGGCGCGGCGGCCTTCCCTCGGGCTCGCGCTGGCGCGCGAGTGGGGAATGCTGGAGGCGATCGCGCCCGAGCTCGTGCCGATGGCCGCCACCCCCCAGGACCCGGAGTGGCATCCGGAAGGCGACGTCTGGACGCACACGCTGCAGGTGGTCGACGAAGCGCGCGCCTTGCTCGAGGGCCTCGAGGACGACCGCCCGCGCCAGCTCGCCGTGATGCTGGGCGCGCTCTGCCACGACCTCGGCAAGCCGGCGACGACGCGCTTCGAGGAGGGCCGGTTCCGCTCCCGCGGCCACGAAGAGGCCGGTCTGCCGCCGACGACCGCGCTGCTCGACCGCTGGAACGTCTTCACGCGGCAGGGCTACGACGTCCGCGCCCAGGTGCTCGCGCTGGTCGCGCAGCACCTCAAGCCCGGACAGCTCTACGACGACCGCGAGCGCGTCTCCGACGGCGCGATCCGCCGTCTCGCGCGCAAGTGCGAGCCCGACCTGCTCTATCGCGTGGCGCGGGCCGACTGCCTCGGCCGGCGGCCGGGACGCTTCGAGCCGGTCGCCATGGAATGGTTCCTGGAGCGCGTGAAGGCGCTCGACGTCGCCGTGCGCCCGCCGGAGCCGCTGCTGCGGGGCCGCGACCTCCTGGAGCTCGGCCTCGAGCCCGGTCCGCTGATGGGCGAGGTGCTGCGGGCCGTCTACGAGAAGCAGCTCGACGGGACCGTCACGACGCTCGACGAGGCGCGCGAGGAAGCCGCACGGCGCATCCGCCAGGACGCTCCGCCTCCGGGCGGTTCGAGCTCGCGCTCGAGCTGACGCGCGGCAGTTGCATGAAATGTAAGCTGCCGAGCCTGAGATGTAAGGCGAGAGGCCGCGTCGACTGACATCGGCTCACAGCGTTTGGCTAGGACCTTCGCGCGCCCGCGCGTTCTACTGCGGGCAGTGCTCGCGAGCCGCGAGATCAGGAGGTCGAGTCAAACGATGGAAGCGGAGCAGCAGACACGCCGACAGTTTTGCCGCCAGTGCTCGTCCGCCGGCCTGGCGGCACTCGGGGGAGCCGTCCTCGGCGCCTGCGGAGGCGGCAGCCCGACGTCATCGAGCGGCATCAACGCGCCGGCGCTGCCGCGGGTGACCGGCACCGCAGGCGGCGGCGGGGTTCAGGTGACGATCGACGCGGCTTCGCCGCTCGCGTCCCCGGGCGCGGCGGCGCTGGTGCAGAGCCCGCTCGGGACGCTCCTCGTCTCGCGCACCGCGCCGGACGCCTTCTCGGCGCTCACTGCGACCTGCACCCACCAGGGCTGCGCGATCACGGGCTTCCTCGACTCGTCCTACGTCTGCCCCTGCCACGGCTCGCGCTTCGACACCAGCGGCCGCGTGCTGAACGGGCCGGCTTCGCGCTCCCTGCGGCAGTACCCGACGCAGTTCGCGAACGGCGTCCTGACGATCACGGCGTGAGCTCGGCGCGCGCCTTGATCGCGCGGAGCCACATCCGGCGGATGAAGGCGCTGCCGGGATAGATGACGCGCCAGTAGGCGGCGAAGCGCCGCTCGGCGGCCGCGTCGCTCGCGGCCACGCGCGTCTGCGTGACGAGCCGCGAGACGCCGCCGCCTTCGTCCGTGACGTGGAAGTTCATGGCGGCCCGGGCGAGCGAGCCCTGGAGCGCGCGGAACTCGAAGGCGTCGCGAACCGTGTGGCGCAAACCGCAGCAGACCACGGTGCCGAGGACGATCTCGCGCCCGGCCTCCTCGTGCAGCAGCACGAAGCCCGACCGCAGTGCGACGTCGAGGATCGGCCGGTCCGCGGCCGGGTTGAGGATGCTCTGCGGCGCCTCGCCGAAGTGCGGCGCGCGCAGCCACGTCAGCAGCCGGAAGAAGCGGATCTCGCGCGCGGTCACGGCCTTCACGGCCGTGAGCACCCTCTCCGGCGATGCGTGGATGCGGATCTCGTGGGTTTCGCCGAACTGGTAGTCGGGAAGGATGTCGTCGAGCGCCATCCGCGGGCCGTCGAGACGCGCCGGGGAGACGGGAAGAAAGAGACCGACTACGAACAGCGCGAGTCCGGCAGCGGCCAAAACAGCGGCAGTGCGTCGAGTCCGGATGCGCAGGAAGCGCAGCGGACGGATCAGCGAAGCGAAGCCGAGCAGGAGCAGGGCCAGCGAGGCGTCGACGAGGAGGACATCCATGGGACGGGCCGGGACAGGCTGGTCGAACCGAAAGGGGCTAGAAGGGTCTTACGGAGCCAACGATCAAGACGAACAAACGAACCAGAGAGCGACGCATCTCCACGGACAACGGACAAAGAGATGCGTCGCTAGTGACCATACGCCGTCTCCCGGTCGAGCACCTCGAGGGTGTGGGCGTAGAGCTCGTCCACCTGCGCCGGGCTGTTGGCGATCGCGGTGAGCCCGAGCTTGCCGAACTCCGAGAGCGCGCCGATCAGGTGGAACAGCACGCCCGACTCGGTGCCGTGGCTGTAGTGCAGCTTGTTGATCGTCAGCAGGTCGACGAGGTCCTCCGGCAGCAGCCCCCGGTAGCGGTCGGAGTAGAGGTTGTCGGTCGCCTTGTAGTACTTCGCCTGGCCGCTCGGCGCGAGGAAGAGCCCGGTCGCCGTGTCGAGGGCGCCGCCCGTCAGGAACTGGAGCGCGAGGTAGGGGTGGGTGGTGCCGCCCATGCGCAGGTTGATCTCGAGCGCGGTCGTCTTCCAGGGCTGGTCGGGCGCGTCCCGGTGGACGAGGAAGTCGACGCCGAAGCGGCTCACGACGCCGTGTGCGGAGAGCTGGTGGCCGACCCGCTCCCCGGCCTCCTGGATCCCGAGGCGGTAGTCGTCCCGCGCCGGGAAGCGGCAGCCCAGGAACACCTGGCCGCTCGGGCCGCCGAGGATCTGGTCGTGGGTCGAGATCGGGAAGACGTCGCCGCGCGGCCCGACCCGCAGCTGCGCGCTCGGCGAGTGCTTCTCGCCGGCCTCGATGAACTCCTCGACGATGCCGCCCATCTTGGCGAGCTTGTCGAAGTAGGTCTCGGAGGTCTCGGTCGCAACGGCGAACTCGACCTGCCGCAGCGCCTCGCCGAGCGCCGCCTTCGAGTCGCTGGCCGGGTAGCGGAAGAGCGCGTTGCCCTCGCCGGAGAAGCTCTCGTCGAGCTTGAGCACGGCGCGCTTGATTCCCGGCCGGCGCGCGCGCAGCTCCACGAGCGCCTCCACGATCTCGTGGCTCGTGTGCAGGTCCTCGAACCCCTCCGGCAGCGGCACCTCGGCCTCGCGAAACACCTTGCGGCTGCCCGACTTGGTGCCGAGGCGCGCGAGCTGCGGGTCGCAGCCGTTCAGCGGGATGCCCAGCAGCACGGAGAGCTTGCGCTCGAGCGGCGTCGAGTTGAAGACGGTCAGGTACGCCCGCTGCGGGTCCATGATCCCGGCCCGGATCCGCTCGATGAGCCGCGGCCGCTCCAGGATCTTCTCGGTGAGCGAGCGCGAGGACGCGTCGTCGGCGCACAGCAGCGTGAGCCGCGAGCGCGCGTGGCTCGCCGGGATGCCGGCCAGGAACTGCAGGTAGTACTCGAGGATGATCGGGTGGATCGGCTGCGAGGTGACGTAGACCATGCGCGCGCGCGGGTTCCTGAGCCGGATCAGCAGGAACAGCAGCCGCTCCTCGTAGAAGCTCGCGCCCGAGATCTTCCTGAGCTCGCTCTGGTCGAGCGTGAGCGAGGGCACCACGACGGCGGTGTGCGGCTCCTCCTCGCGCATGATGAGCGCGTCCCACACCTCGCCGAGGCGCGGCTTCAGCCGCTGGAACTCGGCGATCTCCTGCTCGGGGGTCAGGTCCCAGGGAAAGGGCGGCTTGGGGATCATCGCCGCGCCTTCAGAACACCTCGCCCGCGCGCCCCGCTCCCACCGGCTCGCCCAGCATCGAGTGCACCACGCGGCTCTCGTGGAGCGGAAGCTCGAGGCCGAGCGCCTGCGCGCGGCGCCGCAGGGCGCGGAACAGGTGGAAGCGCAGCGGGCCGAGCAGCGTGTAGTCCGACGTCAGGTACAGCCGCTGGTCCACGTCCTCGGTGGCGAACTGGCGCGTCAGGATCTCGAGCCGCTCGCGGTACCAGGCCTCGCTCACCTCGCTGCGGTCCCGCTTCTGGTTGAGGATCATCACCTGGCGGAAGCGGTCGAGGATCTCCGGGTGGTGGTTGACGGCGAAGATCCGCGGCATGACGCCGTAGGCGTCGCGCGCGAACTCGATCATCGTCACCGCGTCTCCCGCAGCGCCGCCCACGCCGCGCGTCTCGAACGCGATCGGCAGGCAGCCGGCGGGGAAGCGGCCGGGCCTCGGGATCAGGTCGAACAGCCGGTTCTCGACCACGCGCAGGCGTGCGCCCGGCCCGAGCAGCTCGGCGAAGCGCCGGAACCAGGGGTGCTCGGCAGCCGGCCACGCCAGCACGTTCTCGAGGACGCCGCTGCACTTGCCCTTCTCGGGCCCGCGCAGCACGGGGTCGGCGGCACCGGCCCAGCGGCAGAGCACTCCGAAGGTGTGGCAGACGGCGATGAGCGCCGCGTGCTCGTCGGCCTTGATCGCGTCGAAGAGACGGAACGCCGGGGCCTCCCAGCCGGGATTCTCGCGGATGCCCTGCGACTCGGGGCGCACGCCGTCGTTCGCGCGCGGGTCGAGATGGCCCGGGCCGCCGGTGCCGACGTAGAGCGAGTAGCGCAGGCCGGGCGGCTCCGGCAGCATCCCCGAGCGGCGCACGTCGAAGGACAGCGCCCGCACCCGCAGCCCCGCGGCCGCGAGCTCGCGCGTCACCTCGCAGCTCGCGTCCATCACGACGTGGACGAGCGAGTCGTGGCCGAGGTTGGGCCAGCCGTGATTCATGTCGAGGATGGCGACGTCGAGCGTCCGGGCGTCGGCCGCGGGCAGGTCTTCAGGCTTCTCGACGCGGACGTATTCGAAGATCCCGCCCGGCTCGCTCGCCGGGCAGTCCGTCACGCAGAACTGACGGCCGTGCCGCTGTTTGAAGCCGCACTCGAGGGGCATGGCCGGACCAGTCTACGCGAAATGGCGCTTGCCGCGGGCGCTTGACCTTTGGAACACTGGATCATCGGAGGGTCGCATGAGTCTGGTCCTGACGTCCGCGGCTTTCGCCGCCCTGGGTGCGATTCCGACGCTCCACACCTGCGAGGGACGGGACGTCTCGCCCCCGCTCGCCTGGACGGGCGTGCCCGCCAACGCCAGGAGCCTGGTCCTGATCGTGGACGATCCCGATGCCCCGGACCCGAAGGCGCCCAAGACGACCTGGGTGCACTGGGTCCTCTACAACCTGCCGCCGACCACGACCGGCCTCGCCGAGGGCGTCGCCTCGAGCGCCCTGCCGCCGGGGACGCGCGAGGGGACGAACGACTGGAAGCGCACGGGCTACGGAGGCCCTTGTCCGCCGATCGGCCGCCACCGCTACTTCCACAAGCTCTACGCGCTCGACGTCCTGCTCGCCGACCTCGGGCCGGCGACGAAGGCCGACGTCGAGGCGGCGATGAAGGGCCACGTGCTCGCGCAGGCCGAGCTCGTGGGGACGTATCAGAAGCAGAAGTAGGTGGCCGACGGTTTGGTCGGCGAACGACTCGGGTCGGCGAACGACTCGAGCACCGTCACGCGGGCCCAGTCGCGTGGGTGTGGGATTGCGCTTGCCGGTGGCTCGCCGGCTCGCGATAGTGGGCTCGCGCTCGAAGACAGGCGGCGCGCTCGAAAACGGGGCGCCAAGGAGCCGGGCCCCAGAAACCGGCCGCGCGAATCGTGACCGGGATGAACTCGCCCCGGGGCGAGTTCATGTCCTGGCCGAGTGCATCACGTTCCCGACCTCACTAGCGCCGGATCTCCCTGCCACCGGGTTGTCGCGTGGCGCCGTCGGGCCGAAAGCCAGCTTCGCTTCGTACACGTTGTGGGCTCGACAGCGCAGGGCAGATGTTGGCGACTGTCGCCTCACCGCCGATCGCGTACGGCTCTCGGTGATGAAACTCGAGGTAGACGCGCTCGTTGCAGCGTCTTCCACGGGCGCTCACGAAAGCGCACCGTCCGCCGTCGCGAAGCCAGACGGCACGCCTGACGTGCGCGGGGATGTGGCGCGACCTGGTGCCCACCCGCTGACTCGACCGCGCCGCCGAGGTCATCGGCCAGCTTTCGCCGCGCAACGTCTTCGAGCAGCAGCGTGAGCGCCCTGTCGATGATCGAGTCCGGATTGCCGTCGGGGATCTCGCGGCGGAGCAGCTCCTGGGCCTGACGCAGCTTCCCCTCTGTCGCTGCGGTCATCGTGAACTGCATACGGAAGCGCCCGGGCGCCAGCGGCGCGACGATCGGCCGATCAGTCGCCCTCGGCACCGCCTCCGCGGGCTCGACGGGCTGCGCTCGAATATCCGAGGGCGCGGTGGACCGGATCGATTCAGTCGAGGGATCAGTCGCCGCAGGGGCACGTTCGCTCGCATCCATCGCCTGGACCCGTTCCCCGAAGGGCGGTTTCGCGGCCTGCGCGATCGGCCGGCGTTCGGGAAGCTTTCGCACCGATGCCGGAACGTCCGGTCGCGGAGCCAGTTGCGCGACCAGTGTCTCGACCTCGCGCTTGCTCCGGAGCCTCGCCTGGTTCACCAGAGTCTCGAAGTTCTCGGGCCGCAGGTGCGGCGCCAGAAGCCGCAGTGTGCTCAGGTTCAAGGAGCCGTCACTCAGCAGGTCGAGCACGACCGGGAACCGCCGGCTCAAGCGAGCGGCTTCGATGCGGTTGTAAGCGGCGTGCTCGGCGAGCCGGAGCGGCCCGGTGCAGTACGCAAACAGCGAGCCGTAACCTTCGGCGACGTGGAGCTTGCGCGCGTCGAGTTCGGCGAGGTGGCCGACGAGCTCGACGGTCGCCCCGCGCTCGCGCGTTGCGAGCAGTGCTACCTGTCGAAGAAGGTCCGAGTCGGAGAGCCCGGCCGCTCTGCCGATCAGTTCGCTCTGCATGTCGAAGAGTGCCTCCCGCAAGCGATCAACGAGCATCGCGGATGTGTGTGCCTCGAATTGTGTCGGGTGCTGCGGTCGTATCAGGTCCGCGCGAGCAACAGACAAACGCATTCGCGATCCATCGACGTGAGGCGAGCGAAGCGATGGACGCGAAGGATCGCATGTTGAATAGAGCGAAAGCCGCCGGCAGCTCGCGACACATCCCTGCGCGAGGCGAAGACGACTCAACGTGACCACGTAGGCTCGAATCAAACGACCGATGGCATGCGTTGGATCCCCCCATCGAGAGGGCTAGCCAGGACGAACCAGCAGGTGTCGACGACGCGAGAGCGGGGCGAACGACAACCCGCGACCGACTCAACGAGCGACGCTGCGCCACTCGGCCGGGCGCAGCGTCGCTAGCGGGCGCTCGCGAACTCGTCGCGCGGGAACAGGTCGCGGTTCGGAAGGACCTCGATCGGCGCGGCCGCAGGCGTCAGGCTGCGCAGGCGCTCGGCGATCTGCTGCGCCCGCAGCTCGCCGAGGTACGAAGCCGACGCCTCGAGGCGCGCCAGCCAGGTACCGAGGTCCATCTGCAGCGGATACTCGCTGCCGATCAGGATCACGCCGCCCTCGGCTTCGAGCACGTGCGGGAACACCGTCCGGAAGGTGGCCTTGACGCGCTCGGTCGGAGCCCACGTGCACACGAGGCCCCCCGGACGCAGCCGCCGTGCGCAGGTGCTGAAGAACTCGAGCGAGTAGAGGTTGCCGCTGCCCGAGCTCTCCGGCCAGATCGCGTCCGTCTCGATCGCGTCGTACGAGGCGCCGCCCGCCTCGAGCGCTCGGCGGCCGTCCTCGAGCCGCAGGGCCACGCGGGGATCGGAGAGGAAGCTGCGCAGCTCTCCGAGCGCTTCGTGGGCCGCGTAACGCCGCAGGATGCGCGGCTGGGGCGAGGAGATCTCGAAGACGGTGACCGACTGCGTCTCGCGCCTGCAGCCGGCGGCCCACGCGGTGTCGCCCGAGCCGAGGCCGACGACGGCCACCTGGCGCGGAGCGGGGTGCACCAGAGCGGGCAGCGCACCGAGGACCGTGTGGACGCCGCCGAAGGGCAGCCAGGAGTTGCCCTTGCCGTTGACCGAGAGCCGGTGGCGGATGCCGTTGCGAGTCGAGATCGCGACGACGCCGGTCGCGTCCTCGTCGAAGATCGCGCGCTGCTCCGCCTCGGTCTGGCCGTGGAGCCGGCGCCACAGCTCCTCGCGCCCGGGCAGCGCCGCGGCCAGCAGCACCAGCGCGAGCGCCGCGAAGGCGAAGCGCTTGCCCTCGTACCGGATGCCCACGGCTGCGAACACGAGGCCCGCCAGCGCCAGCAGGCGAAGCGTCTCCGCCGTCCCGAGCCACTGCAGCGAGACCAGGCCGACGAGCAGGCTGCCCGCGACGCAGCCCGCGATGTTCGCGGCCTGCAGCGCCCCCACCTTTCTCCCGCTCGTGCGCAGCTCGTCGTGCACCGCGCGCTGGAGCACCGGGAAGGCGAAGCCCATGAGCAGCGTCGGCAGCGCGAACAGGAAGAGCGGCAGCGCGACGTAGAGGTGCGCGACCGGCACCACGTCGAACACGTGGCCGAAACGGAAGAACCGGTAGGTGCCCCAGTAGTCGACGAACCAGGCGTAGCCGGGCGTGGCGGGCGGGACGCGCACGAGCGCGATCACGGACAGGCCCGAGAGCAGCAGGATCGCGCACTGGGCGAGCAGGAAGACCGCGAGCGGGCGGCGCAGCCGGTCCACGTAGCCGAGCGCCAGCAGGCAGCCGGCCGCGGAGCCGAGCAGATAGAGCGCCGAGCACGGTGCCGAAAGTGA
The DNA here is from genome assembly GCA_963724555.1 of uncultured Acidobacteriota bacterium. GTDB lineage: Bacteria > Acidobacteriota > Vicinamibacteria > Fen-336 > Fen-336 > DATBSL01. The sequence continues at coordinate 432,142 of CAVRVE010000015.1, read as the reverse complement.
AGGCCGTCGACTTCACGGCGACGTCGACCAGCCGGAACCACAGGATCTCGAGCGAGAGCGCCACGAAGCCGGAGAGCGCGTAGAGCGCGAGCCACAGGCCGAAGGGGTGCGTCGTCGCCTGCGGATCGCCGGGCGTCGCCGCCACCTGGGCGGGCGGCGCGTCCGGCGTTCGCGCCAGCACGAGCGCGCCCGCGCCGGCGAGCAGGTTGCCGCCCGCCGCCACGAGCGTCGCGCCGCCGATCCCCGCGCGCGGGATGAGCAGCCACGGCGCGGCGAAGGCGCCGAGCGCCGCGCCGAGCATGTTGATCCCGTAGAGCGCGCCGATCGTGCGCCCGGCCGCGCCCACGTCGCGCAGCATCGCCCGCACCAGGAGCGGCAGCGACATGCCCATGAGCAGCGTGGGCGGCAGCAGTGCGGCAAAGTGCGCGAGGCCGGCGGCGAGCGAGGGACTCTCGAGCCGCGAGGCGAGCGGGTAGAGCCAGTCGTAATAGAGGAAGGGGCTGGCGGCTCCGAAGGCGGAGATCGCGAGCTCGACGAGCGCGAAGAGGCGCAGCGACGCGCGCGCCTCGAGCCGCGCGCTCAGCCGGCCGCCGAGCTGGCTGCCGATCCCGAGCCCGGCCATGAAGGCCGCCACGATCATCGCGACCGAGTAGAGCCCGACGCCGCTGTGGAGCGCGAGGATGCGCTGCCAGGCGACCTGGTAGACGAGCGCCGAAGCGCCGCTCAGCAGGAACAGGAGCCCGGCGAGGAGGACACGGCGCGCTTCAGGCGCCGGCAAAAGGCCCTGTCCGCATGATGAGCCGCTAAAGTGACACTTCTCGCACGGGCAAAGCAACCCGCCTTGACAGCGAGCGCGCGGCCCCCGGAAGATCCGCCAGCGCTCATGGAGCAGGCAGCAGGGGGAAGGCTCCGTCGGGCGGCGTGGCTCGCCGCCGTCTTTGCGCTCGCGTTCCTCGTGCGCTCGCTCTACGCGGTCGACCAGGCTCCGGACATGTACACGCCGGAGCAGACCGGCACGCGCATGGCGCAGCGCTACGACTCCGCCGCGCTCGGGATCCTCGCGGGGGAAGGCATCCTGTGGCCGCGCGTGCACGACAAGGAGCGCACCGGCCTGCTGGCGCGGCCGCCGGGCTACGCGCTCTATCTCGCCCTGGTCTACGCGACGCTCGGCCACAGCTTCTTCGCGGCGCAGCTCGTGCAGAACCTGCTGACGTCTCTCGCCTGCGTGCTGCTGGTGCTCGCGGCCACGCGGCTCGCGTCCTGGCCGGCCGCCGTCGTGGCGGGCGTGATCGCGGCGCTGTCGCCTGCGCTCGGCTACGTGTCGGCCCTCGTGCTGCCCGACGCGCTGTCGGCGCTGCCGCTGATGATCGCGCTCTTGCTCCTGGCGAGGACCCATCCGGACGGGACCGCAAGCGCCTGGACGAGCGCCCTCGCGGGGGCGCTCGTCGGAGCGGGCGTGTGGCTGCGTCCGAACGTCGTGCTGCTGCCGCCGTTCCTGTCGCTCGTGATCCTGCTGGTGGCGCGCGACCGGCGGCGGGGCCTGCTCCATGCGGTGGCGCTGTCGCTCGCGGCCGTAGCCGTCGTCATCCCGATCACGATCCGCAACTACGTCGTGTTCGGCGCCTTCGTGCCGGTCTCGATCAACGGCGGGCTCACGCTCTGGCAGGGCGTGGCCGACGCCGGCGGCCGCGAAGTGGGCGCCAAGCGCCACGACACGCTCGTCGCCGAGGAGGAGGCGGTGCGCTACGGGAATCCGCGCTACAGCGACTGGTGGGCCGAGCCCGACGGCATCCTGCGGGACAACGACCGCTACCACCGGGCGCTGGAGGTGATCCGCGCGAACCCCGCGCGCTTCGCGCGCGTGATGCTCGGCCGGATGGGCGAGATGCTGAACTACGCCGCGGCCGAGGCGCCCACCGTGCTTCGCGCGTGCCGCCGGCGCTCGCGGACGCCTCCCGCTTCCTGGCTCCGGGCCGGGCCGCCGCGCCGCTGCGGGCTCCGCTCGGTGGTCTGCAGTCGGCACTCTCGTTCCTGCTGCTGCCGCTCGTCGTCCTGGGCACCGCGTGGCTCGCCTGGCACGACTGGCGCCGCACGGCGCTGCTGCTCGCCATTTCCGCCTACTACCTCCTGAGCGAGAGCCCGTTCATCTACGAGTGGCGCGTGGTCGCCCCGATGCACTACGGGCTCTTCGCGGCGGCCGGGGCGGCGCCGGTCGCGGCGGTCGCGTACGCGCGAAGGCTGTGGCGTTGACCGGACTCCGCCGGCTGCTCGCGCCGCCCGTCTTCGAGGACGAGGCGGTGGCCCATCAGGCCTTCATGCTGCACGTGATCCTGTGGGCGCTCGTCGCGGTGCCGCCGCTCTACGTGGTGATGACCGCGCTCGTCGCTCCCTGGCACACCGGCCGGGCGCTCGTCGAGGGCGCTATCGGCGAGGCGGCGAACGTCGCTCTGCTCTGGCTGCTCAGGCGCGGCCAGGTGGCGCTCGCCGCGGCGCTGCAGGTGGTGGCGTTCTTCACCTTCTTCACGGTGCTCGCGGCGCTCGGCAACGGCGTGCGCAGCCCCGCCTACATGCTCGGCTACGGCACGACGATCGCCGTGGCGGGCGCGCTCATCGGAGGCCGCGGAGCGTTGGCCGCGACGGCGGCCGCCGTGGTCGCCGGCGGCGTGCTGGTCGCGCGCGACCGACCGGCCGCCGAGTTCGACCCGGACTTCGACCTGTTCGTCCTGGGCGTGAGCTCGATCATGTTCCCGGTGAGCGCGCTCGTGCAGAACCTCGCCTCGCGCGCGGTCCGCCAGGCGCTCGCTCGCGCCCGCGCCAGCGAGACGCGCTACCGCGAGCTGGTCGCCGAGCTCGAGGCCAAGAACGCCGAGCTCGAGAGCTTCACCTACACCGTGTCGCACGACCTGAAGAGCCCGCTCTTCACGCTGCGCGGCTTCCTGGGCTACATGGAGCGCGACGTCGCCGCCGGCAACCAGGAGCGGCTGCTGTCCGACATCGCGCGGATCGCCGACGCGGCGGACAAGATGCGGCGCCTGCTCGACGACCTGCTCGAGCTCTCGCGCGTCGGGCGCTTCGTCAACCCGCCGCAGGACGTGGCCTTCGAGGTGATCGCGCGCGAAGCGATCGAGCTCGTGCGCGGCACCCTCGACTCGCGGGGCGTCGCGGTCCGGGTCGCGTCGGGCCTGCCGGTGGTGCACGGCGACCGCAGCCGGCTGGTGCAGGTGGTGCAGAACCTGGTCGACAACGCGGCCAAGTTCATGGGCGACCAGAAGCAGCCGCAGATCGACATCGGGCTCCGCGCCGGAGGTTCGCTGTCCGACCTTCTTCGTGCGCGACAACGGCATGGGGATCGCGTTGCGCCACCAGGAGCGGGTGTTCCGGCTCTTCGACAAGCTCGACACCGGCAGCGAAGGCACCGGCGTCGGGCTCGCGCTCGTCCGCCGCATCGTCGAGCAGCACGGCGGGCGCGTCTGGGTCGAGTCGCCCGGCGAAGGCGGCGGCGCCACCTTCTGCTTCACGCTGCCCGCCCGGGCCGAATCGCACTAGAATCGATCTCAGTCGGCGGGGGTCCGAAGAAGGCGATGAGGCCGAGGCTCAAGGCGCTGTCGTGCGCCGCGGCGTGCGCGCTCTTCGTGCTCGCCGGGCGCGGGCCTCAGGCTGCGGCGGGCGAGCGGCCGGCGCCGGACTTCGAGCGCGACATCCGTCCAATCCTCGAGGCGAACTGCGTCTCCTGCCACGGGCCGAAGCAGCAGGAGAGCCTGCTGCGCCTCGACACGCGCGGCCAGGCGCTGAAGGGCGGAATGTCGGGCGCCGTGATCGTGCCCGGCAAGAGCCGGGAGAGCCCGCTCGTCCAGCACCTGCGAGGCGAGCTCACGCCGCGCATGCCCAACGAGAAGCCGCCGCTCGCGGGACCCGAGATCGCCCGGATCGCGGCGTGGATCGACGCCGGCGCCGTCGGACCGGACGAGGCGCCGGGCGGGCCGGAGCCCGTGAAGCACTGGGCGTACCAGCGCCCGCAGCGGCCGGCGCTTCCGAGCGTGCGCGACCCCGGATGGGTCAGGAGCCCGATCGATGCCTTCGTCCTCGCGCGGCTGGAGCGCGAGCGGCTCGAGCCCTCCCCGGAGGCCTCGCGCGAGACGCTCGTGCGGCGCCTGAGCCTCGACCTCGTCGGCCTGCCGCCGACGCCGCAGGAGGTCGACGCCTTCGTGAACGACACGAGCCCGGGCGCCTACGCGGCGCTCGTCGACCGGCTGCTCGCCTCGCCGCGCTACGGCGAGCGCTGGGCGCGCCCCTGGCTCGACCTCGCGCGCTACGCCGACACGAACGGCTACGAGAAGGACCAGCGTCGCACCGCCTGGAAGTACCGCGACTGGGTGATCGACGCGCTCAACCGGGACCTCTCGTTCCGCGACTTCACGATCGAGCAGCTCGCGGGCGACATGCTGAAGGACGCGACCGTCGAGCAGAAGATCGCGACCGGTTTCAACCGCAACAGCCAGCTCAACCAGGAGGGCGGCATCGACGTCGAGGAGTACCGCTTCGAGACGCTCGTCGACCGCGTCGCCACCACCTCCACCGTGTGGCTGGGCAGCACGCTCCAGTGCGCGCAGTGCCACAACCACAAGTTCGACCCGTTCCCGCAGCAGGACTACTACCGCTTCATGGCCTTCTTCGACAACGGCGAGTACCAGGTCCACGGTGAGGGCGAGGAGGTGGTCGACAAGTGGGTCGTCGAGCCCGAGCTCGAGCTCGCGACGCCGGAGCAGGCGCGGCGGCGCGAGGCGCTGCGGCGCGAGGGCGAGGACCTGCGCTTCGAGCTCGACAAGCGGGACCTGGCGGCCGACCTCGCGGCCTTCGAGGGCGCGATCTGCGGCCCGGCTGCGGCCTTCACGACGCTCGCGCCCGCGCGCTTCGCGGCGAAGGGCAGCAGCGTGACCTCGGAGACGCTCGCCGACGGCTCGCTCCGCGTCCTGGGCAAGCCGGAGGAGAAGGAGAGCTACACGGTGACGGTGCGCACGCGTCTCGGCGGGATCACGGCGTTCCGCCTCGAGGCGCTGCCGGACCCCCTGCTGCCGCAACAGGGTCCGGGCCGCGAGAGCTCCGGCTCCTTCGTGCTGACGTCGTTCTCGGTGAAGGAAGGCGAACGCGCGCTCCCGTTGAAGAGCGCCGTGGCCGACTTCAACGAGAAGGGCCGGACCGCGGCGCTCGCGATCGACAGCCATCCTTCGACCGGCTGGGGCGTGACCGCGGAAGCCGAGGTCGGGCGCCCGCACGCGCTGATCGTCGCGCTCGAGCGTCCGCTCGCGGCAGCCCTCTCCAAGGACGCGTCGGAGCCGGCTGCCCGCGCGCGCACGCTCACGGTCACGCTCGGCTTCCAGTCGGGATGGCCGCATCCGCTGGCGAGCCTCGGACGCTTCCGGCTCTCGGCCACGACGGCGCCACGTCCCTTCGCGGGGCTGCCGCTGCCCGAGGACGTGCGCCCGCTCGTCACGACCGCGGCGGGCGAGCGCACGCCGGAGCAGAAGCGGAAGCTCGACGCCTGGTTCCGGCCGATGGCCCCCTCGCTCGATGCCGCGCGCGACCGCGCGCGCGCGATCCAGGACGAGCTCGACGACATGAAGGTCGTCACGACGCTCGTCATGCAGGAGCGCCCCGGCTTCGAGCGGCCCTCGACGCTGCTGCGCAACAAGGGCAGCTTCACCAACCCCGGCGAGCGCGTGTACGCGGCGCTGCCGTCGGCGCTCGGCGCGCTCGGGGACGAGCTGCCGCCGAACCGGCTGGGCCTCGCGCGCTGGCTGGTGAGCGACCAGAACCCGCTCACCGCCCGCGTCACCGTCAATCGGCTCTGGGAGGCGCTGTTCGGGCGCGGGCTCGTGCGCACGCTCGAGGACTTCGGCAGCCAGGGCGAGCGGCCGAGCCACCCGGAGCTGCTCGACTGGCTGGCCGTGGAGTTCATGGAGAAGGGCTGGAGCCAGAAGCAGATGCTGCGCGAGATCGTGCAGCTCGGCCAGCTACCGCCAGAGCTCGGACGCGAGCCCCGCCCTGCTCGAGCGCGATCCGGACAACAGGCTGCTCGCGCGCGGCGCGCGCTACCGCGTCGAGGCCGAGATGGTGCGCGACGTGGCACTCGCCGCCTCGGGGCTGCTCGCGGAGAAGCTCGGCGGCCCGAGCGTCTACCCGCGGCAGCCCGACGGCGTCTGGAACGTGCCGTACAGCGAGATGAAGTGGGAGACGAGCGCCGGCGAGGACCTGCACCGCCGCAGCCTCTACACCTTCTACCGCCGCAGCTCCCCCTATCCGAGCCTGGTGACGTTCGACGCGCCGAGCCGCGAGATGTGCACGGTGAGGCGGGTGCGGACCGACACGCCGCTGCAGGCGCTCACGACGCTCAACGACCCGGTGTTCGTGGAGGCGGCGCGCGCGCTCGCCCAGCGCATGGCGCGCGAGGGCGGCACGCGCGCGGCCGAGCGGATCGCCTACGGGCACCGCCTCTGCACCGCGCGGCGGCCCGCGGAGCCGGACCTCGACGCGCTCGTCGCCTTCTTCGGCCGCGAGAAGGCGCGCTTCGCGGTCGACGCGGCGGCCGCGCGGTCCGTCGCGGGTCTGCCCGAACCGGTGCCCGGGAGCGCCCTTCCCGAGAGTCCGGCCGAGGCGGCGGCCCTCACGATGGTTGCGAACGTGCTCCTGAATCTCGACGCGACGATCACGCGGGAGTGAGGCAGTGAGAGACAAGCCGCTCGCCACGCCGCTCGCGCGCTCCACGCCGTATCGCGAGCTGACGCGGCGCCACTTCTTCCGGGAGTCCGGCTTCGGGATCGGCGCGCTCGGGCTGCTGAGCCTGCTCGAGGAGCGCCTGTTCGCCGCGAGCGTGCCCGCGAACGACCCCTTCGCGCTGAAGCCGACGCACTTCGCGCCGAAGGCCAAGCGCGTCATCTACCTGTTCATGGCCGGGGCTCCGTCGCAGGTGGACCTCTTCGACCCCAAGCCGCAGCTCAAGCGCCACGACGGCGAGGCGATCCCCGAGGAGCTGGTGAAGGGCGAGCGCTTCGCCTTCATCAAGGGCACGCCGCGCCTGCTCGGGTCGCCCTTCGCGTTCGAGAAGGTGGGCCAGTCGGGGCTCGAGGTCTCCGAGCTCCTGCCGAACTTCAAGACGATCGCGGACGAGGTGGCCGTGCTGCGCTCGATCCACACCACGCAGTTCAACCACGCTCCGGCGCAGATCTTCATGAACACGGGCCACCAGGTGGTCGGCCGGCCGTCGTTCGGGTCGTGGCTCAGCTACGGCCTCGGCAGCGAGAACCGGGACCTGCCGGCCTTCGTGGTGCTGATCTCCGGCCAGAACAATCCCGACGGCGGCAAGAGCTGCTGGGGCAGCGGCTTCCTGCCGACGGTGTACCAGGGGGTCGAGCTCAGGAACGTCGGCGAGCCGGTGCTGTTCCTGAACGACCCGCCGGGCGTCACGCGCGAGGCGCGGCGCGACTCGCTCGACGTGCTGCGCGCGCTCAACGAGCGCCATCGCGCCGCGACGGGCGACCCCGAGATCGACACGCGCATCGGCGCCTACGAGCTCGCGTACCGGATGCAGGCGAGCGTCCCCGAGCTCGCCGACCTCTCGCAGGAGCCGGCGTCGGTGCACGAGGCCTACGGCACGGAGCCCGGCAAGGTCTCGTTCGCCAACAACTGCCTGCTCGCGCGCCGGCTGGTCGAGCGCGACGTGCGCTTCATCCAGCTCTACCACCGCGGCTGGGACCACCACGGCACGGGCACCGGCGACGACATCGTCCACAGCCTGCCGAAGCTCTGCAAGGAGGTCGACCGCGCGAGCGCGGCGCTCGTCAAGGACCTGAAGCAGCGCGGTCTGCTCGACGAGACGCTCGTCGTCTGGGGCGGCGAGTTCGGGCGCACGCCGATGGTCGAGGGCCGCAACGACTCGAAGTTCCTCGGCCGCGACCACCACCCGCGCGCCTTCGCCGTGTGGCTCGCGGGCGGCGGCATCAAGCCGGGCGTCGTGGTCGGGGCGACCGACGAGCTCGGCTACAACCCGGTCGAGGACGCCGTCGACGTGCACGACCTGCACGCGACGCTGCTGCACCTGCATGGGGCTCGACCACACCAAGCTGACCTACCGCTTCCAGGGCCGTCCGTACCGCCTGACCGACGTCTCGGGCAAGGTGATCACGAAGCTCCTGGCGTAGCCCGCTAGCGCTGGGCGATGTGCAGGCCCCCGTTCGTGGTCTCGAAGCGGAGCAGCGGGCCGCCGCGGCCGAGCTCGACGGCCACGCGTCCGCCGCGCTGCCGTCCCTTTCCCGTCGACTGGACGTCGCTCTGCACGCCGCCGTTCACGGTGCTGGCCTCGAGCCGCGCGTTGTAGTCCGCCGGCACCTCGAGGTGCAGGCCGCCGTTCGTGGTCTGAAGCTCGACGCCCTCGCCGTCCCACTCGCTGCCCGAGAGCTCGACGTGGATGCCGCCGTTCACCGTCTGGCCGTGGATGTGGCCGCCGACCTCGTCGAGGTGCAGGCCGCCATTGACCGTGTGCAGCTCGACGTCGCCGGTGAGCTTCGACAGGTGCAGGCCGCCGTTGTCGGCCTGGAGCCGGAGCGCCTGGCTTCGCGGCACGTCGAGCCGGTAGCTCACCCACCAGCTGCGCCGGCCCTGGTTGGGGCCGGTGGCCTGGATGGTCCCCGTGGTGTCGAGCTGCACCTGGCCGGCCAGGGCGCGCGCCTCGCCCGGGGTTTCCGCGGAGGCCACGATCTTCACGCGCAGGCGGACGTCGTCGCGGTCCCAGCCGCGTACCTCGATGCCGCCGTTGGGCCGGGCGTCCACGACCAGGAGGCCGCCCGCGGGGAGCGCCGCCTCACGCACCTCGCAGTGGCGTGCGCGCTCGCGGGAGCCGCCGTCCTCGCGGCACCAGCCCTCGTCACCGACGACGCGGGCCTCTCCCGCGTACGACGCAACCGCGACCAGCATGGCCAGCCCGACGAGCATCCAGCGGCTTGAACGCATGGCTTCCACCTCTTGGTGAGAAGACGCTCGCGGACGCCCGATGGTTGGCAAACGGCAGAGACGCGACGTCAGGCCGCTCCCAGGAAGCGCCAGAGCTGTGCGGCGAAGCCCCGATGCTCGCGGACCACCCGGTCGACCGTGCGCCGCCGCAGGGGCGCCATGTCGCGGTTGCTGGCGCCGGCGAGCACCGCGGATTCCTTGAGCAGCCGGCGCGCCTCGGCGTAGCCCGCGCGCCCCGAGCGGCGCATCACGATCGCGGCGCGCGCCAGGAGCGCCAGCGCGTCGTAGAACGCCTTCGACTCCGCGGGCGGCTCGAGGCCGTCGAGCTGGGCGTCGGCCTCCTCGAGGGAGCCGTCGAGCGCGGCCTCGATCCCGACCCACGCGCGGTGGCAGGGCGTGATGTGGTCGGCCGGCAGCTGCAGCGCGCGTCGGCTGACTCGCACCGCCTCGTCCGCGCGGCCCAGGTGACGCAGCGAGATCACGAGCCCGTTCAGGGCCCACGGCGAGCTCTTGCGCTTCGGCCAGTCCTGCATCCAGTCGACCGTCGCGCGGTCGTCGACGAGCGAGAGCGCGTGGCCGGCGATGCCCCAGGCGAAGTCGTCCGCGCGGAGCGCCGTCCGGTGCTCTTTCGTCAGCCGGACGAGGCGCCGGGTGTTGCCGTGGGTCCGCAGCGCGCGCACGTAGCCGACGAGCGCCGCGAGCTTCGGCCGGGGACCCTGGAGGCGCGCGAGCAGCGCGTCGCAGCCGCGCCAGTCCTTGGCGGACCCGAGCCACTCCATCGCCAGCGAGGCGGCCGCATCCGGCGGGTTCGCCCGCGCGAGCGCCGTGTCGAACGCGGCGCGCAGCTCGGCCGTCGTTTTCGCCTCGACGAAGGCGTCCAGGCCGCGCCGCCGCAGGTCGTCGTCGGCGCCCTCCGCGGCGAGCAGCTCGACGAAGCTCGCCTGCGCGAGCTGCGTCTTGCGACGCGCGAGTGCCACCTGGATCCGCCGCAGCAGCAGGGGCGGCGTCGGCGCGGGCACGTCGACAGCGGCCTCCGCGTCTTCGTGTCGCCCCACCTGGATCAGCAGGTCGGCGAGCGCCACGCGGCCCCACTCGTAGCCCGGGTCGAGCTCGAGCGAGCGGCGGAACGCCGCCTCCGCTTCGCGCGGGCGGCCCGAACGCCGCAGCGCGTCGCCGACGTAGCCGTGGGCCGAGGGCTCGCCCGGAAAGACCTCGCAGTGCGCCTTGGCGTCCTCGAGGTAGCTCGGCGCGGCGCCGTTGTGCTGGAAACCCCAGTCGAGCAGGCGCTCCCAGCCCCAGCGATGCCACGGGTGGTCGCTGACGACGGCGCGCATCATCTTGCGCGCCTCCTGGACGTGTCCCGCCGACGCCTCGATCCACGCCGCGCGTGCGCGCAGCGCCGGCGGCGCCTCCTTCTCACCGGCCAGCTTCTGGCAGGCGGCGCGCGCCTCGGCCGTGCGTCCCAGCTGTGAAAGCAGAAGTGCCCGCAGGTCGCGCGCCTCGAGCTGGGCGGGATCGAGCCGCAGGACGTCGTCGTAGAGCCGCAGCCGCTCCGCCGGCGGACCTTCGGCGTGCGCGCGCGCCGCGAGCGTGAGCGCGTCGGCGTCCTTCGGCTCGAGCTCGCGGAGGCGCCCGGCCGCGAAGCGGTCGCCGGGCTGGCTGCTCGACGCGTTGAGCCACGCCCGGCAGGCGCTCGCGGCCGCCTCGGGCCGCGGCCCCAGCGCCTCGACGAGCCGCCGCGCGTCCTCGGCGCCGCTGCGCTCGATCAGCACCTCCACCAGCAGCGCCGCGGCCTCGACGTGCAGCCCGGAGACGGAGCCGGAGCCCGCCTCGACCAGTACGCTCGGGCCGAACGCCTGGTGCATCGCGTGCAGCGCCGGTGCGAGGGGCGGACCGGGCGCCCGGCCCGCCGCGAGCTCGGCCGTGAGCTTCGCGAGGCCCCCCGCGCGGTCTCCGCGCGCGGCGAGCAGGCGCACCGAGCGGCACGCGATCTGCTCGGGCGTGAGGTGCGGCTCCTGACGGACGAGCAGCTCCTGCGCCTCGTCGTGCCGCGAGCGGGCGACGAGCGTGTCGAAGAGCCGGGCACCCGCCTCGGTCTGGGTCGGGTCGAGCGCGAGCGCGTGCTCGAGGTCCGCGCAGCCGCCGGCGTCGTCCTTCGCCCGCAGCCGCGCCGCCCCCCGCGCCGCATACGCGCCGGCGCTTTCGGGAGCGACGCGCACGAAGCGCTCGGCGGCGGCGAGCGCCTCGGCGGGCGAGCCGTGCTCCGCGGTCCACTCCGCGAGGATCCGGATGCCCCACAGGTAGTCGGGGTGCCTGTCGAGCACGGCCTTCATCGCGGCCACCGCCTCGCTGCGCCGCCCCGAGCGGTCGAGCACCCAGGCGCGCCGCCCGAGAAGCTCGCAGGGAGGCGAGCCCTTGTACGCGGACGGCGCGCAGGCGGCGAGCGCTTCCGGGAAGCGCTCGGCGTCGGCGAGCAGCACGGCGCGCAGGTCGTGAGCGTCGGTGTGGCGCGGCTCGAGCGCCTGCACCTGATCCAGGAGCGCGAGCTGCTCCTCGAGCCCCGTGGGCGCGATCTGCCGCACCAGGGCGATGAGCGCGTCGGAGTCGCGCGGACGGTCGGCCACGATCCGGCGCGCGAGGCTCTCCGCCGCTTCGTCTCCCGCGAGGTTGCGCAGGGCGTTCCAGGCCCAGCCGTTCGCGGGATCGAGCGCTACGGTGCGCTCGAACGCCTCGAGCGCCTCCTTCAGCTCTCCGGCGTCCCGCAGCGCCACGGCCAGGAGGCTCGCGAGGCCGCTGTCGACCGGGTCGAACGCGCGCGCGCGCCGCAACGTCGCAGCCGCGTCCGCGAACTGCGCGTGGCGCAGCAGCGCCTCGCCCAGCCGGTGCAGCGGGATCGTCCAGCCGGGCGCGAGCGCGCTCGCCTTCTCGAGGAACGCGACCTCGCCCAGCGCGTCGCCCTGGCGGCCGCAGACGTGGGCGCGGTCGATCCAGAGCGCCGCCACCAGCGGGAAGCGGGACGTCGCCTGCTCGAGGGCACTCGTGGCCTCGGCGAGGCGCCCGTCCTCGGTGAGCTGATCGGCGATCGCCGAGACCGGCTGCCACAGGTCCGGGTGCGCCGCGCGCGCGGCCTCGAGCGCCTCCAGCACCTCGGACGGCTCGAGGATTCCGTGCGAGCGGCGCTGGAACGTGAAGAAGCTGTCGGCCGGCCGCTGCTTCACGAGCTGGCCGGCGACGAAGCGCAGCGCCTTGCGCTTCTCCTCGAGGCCCGGGGAGGCGTCGATCAGTCCCTCCACCGCTGCGCGGTAGTCGACCGCGCGCTCGACCGCCGCCCGGAAGCACTGCGCCGCTTCGGCGCTGCGGCCCGCCTGGGCCAGCACCAGGCCACGTACGCCGAGTGTCGCGGGCTGCTCGGGCTCGAGCTCGGCACCGCGCGCGAGCGCCTCGAGCGCCTCGTCGAAGCGCCCCTGCTCCGCGAGCACGAGCGAGAGCTCGCGGTGGGACCAGGCGTCGGTCGGGTGGCGCTGCAGCAGCGTGCGGAGGGCCTGCTCCGCGCGCGGCGGGTCGTCGCGCAGCCACTCGACGAGCAGGCGCTGCAGGCCGAGGTGGGTGGGGACGCGCGCGGCGGCGGCCGTCACGTGCTCGACCGCCTGCGGGCGCCCTTCGAGCCGCAGCAGCAGCTCGGCGCGCACGCGGTGCGCGTCGAGCGCGAGCGGCTCTGCGGCGGCGACGGCGGTCCAGGCGTCGAGGCTCGCGCGGAGGTCGCCGGAGCCGCGGGCGAGGCGCGCCTCGGTCCTGCGCCTGTCGCTCTCGCGGGCGCGCCCGGACGCCGCGGCGAGCAGCTCCTGCGCCCGCGCGAGCCGGCCGTAGCGGCCCTGCGCCTCGGCCGCGAACAGCAGCAGGTCGCCGTCGTCCGGATGGCGCAGCAGCGCCGCCTCGAGCGCCTCGAGGCCCTCGTCGATCCGGCCCAGGTCCTCGAGCCCGCGGAACAGGCTGCGCGCCGGGGCGGAGGAGCGGTCGCCGAGCCGTGCGACGCGCTCGCGCAGGAACGCCACGGCCTCGGCGGTGCGGTCGAGCACCTGCGCGGTCGTCACGTAGCGATCGATGCGCGCCTCGTTGTGGATGTCCGCGCAGGCCGCGAGGCGATAGAGCTCGAAGGCCTCCTCGCGCCGCTCCTGGCCGTACACGAGCGCCGCCAGAACCGAGAGCGCCGGCGCGTCGGCGGGACGGATGCGGAGCGCGCGCTCCACGAGCCGCAGCGCCTCGCCCTGCTGACGCGCGTCGTCCGCCAGCACCTCCGCCAGCCGGATCGCGAACACGGGGTCGGCCCGGAACGAGCGCGCCCGCGGCTCGAGTGCTTTGATCGCCTCGTCGCGGCGGCCGAGCTGCAGCAGCAGGTCCACGCGGCGCAGCGCATAGAGGTCGCTCTTCGGGAAGCGGGCGGCGAGCGCCTCGTAGATCGGCAAGAGCGCCTGCGCGTCGTCGTCGTACGCCGACAGCCGCGCGTCCATGAAGAGGCGGAGCAGGTGCTCGGGCTCGCGCACGACGAGCGCGTTGCGGAGCACCTGCGCGCGCGCACGGTCGTGGCGCAGCAGGCAGAGCTCGAGCTCGTGCAGCTCGTCGTACTCGCGCTGGTCGGGCAGCTCGGGCAGCTCGATCGGCGACAGCTCGTCGGCGGGCACCAGCGCGAGGCAGCGCGGCCCGTGCGAGGCCTGCTGCTCGAGCAGCGGCTCCAGCATCATCTCGACGAGCCGCGGCAGCGACGGGTCGCGCACGAGCAGCGTCCCGCGCAGCGGATCGTAGCCCGCGACCGCCTGCGCGTGCGCCGAGGTCGCGTACTGCGTGGACAGCGTGAACGGGATGCCGCGATCCAGCAGGCTTCGCGCCGCCTCGGGCGTCAGGCGGAACTCGCGCTCGCGCCAGCCGTGGCCGCGCGCCCATTGGCGCTCGCGGTGGCCCGGCGTGCCGTCGTAGGCGATCTCGGAGGCGAGCGCCGTGTGGTCGACGGGACGCTGCCAATAGCAGGTGAGCGACGCGAGCGCCGTCGGCGAGCAGGTCAGGTGCTGCTGCTGGATGAACGGCACCGCGAGCAGCACGCGGCGCGGCCGCGGCGCGGGCGGCTCCTTCAGCCTTCGCGCGATCTCCGTGTGGAACGGATTCGCGGCGGCCTCCGCCTCGCGCCGCGCGCTCTCGAGGTCGCCGAGCGCGTAGGCGGCGTCGCTGCGGCGCGCCGCGAGCCAGTGCCTGCCGGGGCGCTCGAGCAGCGGCGACAGCGTCGCGAAGCGGTCGAGCGCCAGAAGCGCCTCTTGCGGCCGCTCGAGGTCGATCAGGATCTGCGCGAGGTGGGCGGCGAGGCTGCCGGCCTCGAGCTCCGCGTCGGCGCTGCGCAAGAGCGCGATCGCCTCCTCGAAGCGGCCGAGCCGCTCGAGCAGGCGCGCCGAGGCGCCGATCCCGGGCCGGAAGAGCGGGCTCGCACGCAGCGTGTCCGAGATGCGGGCGAGCGCCTCCTCCAGCCGGTCCTGCTCCTCGAGCACCGCCGTGTGCTCGACGGCGATCCAGGGCCGGTCGGGGCAGAGCGCCGCGGCCTCGGCCAGCCGCTTCTCGGCGGTCTCGAAATCGCGAAAGCCGGTGGCGACCGTGGCCGCGAGCGCGAGCCAGTCGGCGCGCACCTCGATCGGCGCCGGGCTCGGCAGCTCGCTCTCGCGCATGAAGCGCCAGGCCGCGAAGGGGCCGCGCAGCGCGAGCATCGCGCGCGCGCGGTAGTAGTGCGCCTCGGGGTCGCCCGGGCTCGCGCGGTGGGCGCGGAGGTGGAGCGAGAAGCCGAGCCGTGGCGCCCCGAGCGCCATCGCCAGGCGGCCGGCGAGGATGCGCTCCGAAGTGGGCGTCCAGGACGGAAGCGGACCGAGCGCCTGCGCCGCCGACCACGCTCGCAGGTAGCGTCCGGCCTCCACGTCGGCCCGGATCGATCCGATCGCTGCGTGCTCCGAGGCCTGCCTCCTGCCGATCTCGGCCGGCTGGAAATTATAGGCCCGCCGATTCCGGCTGGCCTACGGGTGCGGCTTGCGGGCCGGCACGTAGCTGTCCGCTCTGCGCAGCGCCTCGGCCACCTTCTCGGGCTGCTGCCTGCGGCTGTAGACGTCCGCGAGCAGCAGCCAGCCGAGCGCCTTCATGTCCGCGGTCTCGGCGAGGGAGAGCCCTTTCTCGACGAGGGGCTGGACCTCGTCGATCGGTGCGTTCGTCTTGAGCAGGCCACGCGCCTCGAAGAGGTAACCCTGCGGCAGGCTCGGGGCGAGCTTCACCACCTCGCGCATCTCGTCGAGCGCGGCGGCGTCGTTCCCCAGCTGGAAGAGCACCTTCCCGAGGTTGAAGCGCGCCTTGAAGTGGCCGGGGTAGGCCACGACCTCGGCCGCGTACGCGGCCCTCGCGTCCTCGAGCCGGCCCTGCTCGTCGTAGAGCAGCCCCAGGTTGAACTGCGGCGAGCGGGAATCGCGGATAGTCCCGGACGATCTCCTTCAGCAGGGCCTCCGCCCGCGCGAACTGCTTCACCTCGATCAGGCAGCCGGCCAGGTTCAGCCGGTTCTGGGTCAGCTTGGGCTGGATCTCGACGGCCTTCTCGAGATAGGGCAGGGCCACGGCCGGCTTCTGCTGGCCCGTGTACACCTCTCCGAGGAGGGCGTAGGCCTGGGTGTTGTGATCGTCGAGCGAGAGCGTTCGCTTGCTGAGCGCGATGACCTCGCCGGTCTTGCCTTCCTTCATCAGAACGCTGGCCATCCCGACGAGGGCCTGGACGCTCTTCGGGTCGCCCTTCAGCACCCGGTCGAACTGGGCCTTGGCTTCCTGCGTGCGGCCGAGCTCGCCGTAGGCGCCCCCGAGCATCAGCAGGGCCTGGGGCATGTCGGGGTCTTCCCGAAGCGCCGCCTCCAGTGTTCGCGCGGCGGCCGCGTGCTCCTCGCGGAGGATCATCTCGCCCGCCTGCTGGACGCCCTCGAAGACGCGCAGCTTGTCCTTGGGGTCGGCGAGCGACGCGTTCGCGGTGGACGTCCGCGGCGCGACCGGCGCGCCCACGTACCCGAGTGCGGCGAGCTTCTCCACCGTTTCACGGTCGAGATCCGCGGACTCCGGAGACGGCGCATCCCGGCCGGTCTCGGCCATGAGCCGCTCGAGCCTCGCGGCCAGACGGCTGGCCTCCGCCGGGTTGCGGTCGAAGACGTTCGTCTCCTCGCCCGGGTCCGTCCTGAGGTCGTAGAGCTCCGGGCGGGGCGCCTGGATCAGCTTGTACCGCGTCGAGCGCAGGCTGTGGAGCGCACCCCAGCCGAACTGGAGGTTCGGGGTCATCGACTCGGAATAGGCGTAGCTCTCGACCGGGGCCTGGGGATGGAAGAGCATCGAGAGCAGGGAGCGACCCTGCACCTTCGGCCCGCCGCCGATTCCCGCCAGCCCGAGGACGGTCGGGAACAGGTCGACCGAGCTCACCTGTCCGTCGATCCGGATCCCGCGGAGCTCCGTCGAACGGTGTCACGACCAGGAACGGCACCCGCGTGGCGTAGTCGTACACGAAATACCCGTGGGTCCCCTCGCCGTGGCTGCCGAGCCCCTCTCCGTGGTCGCCGATGATCACGAGCACGGTCTTCTGGTCGATCGCTGCGGCCTGCAGCCAGCCGACGAGCCGGCCGACCTGCGCGTCGGCGAAAGCGATCTCGCCGTCGTAGAGGCCGGCGGGACCGCGTCCCTGGTACCTCGAGAGGAACGGCTCGGGAGGCTCGTAGGGGGAGTGGGCGTCGTAGAGATGGATCCAGGCGAAGAAAGGACCCTGCTTGTGGCTCTCCAGCCAGGCGAGGGCCGCGTCCATCACCTCGTTGCCGGGCCTCTGCACGGCCGCGAGGTCGAGGTGCTTGTACTTCTTGAGGTCGAAGCGGTCGTCGTAGTGGTCGAATCCCTGATTGAGCCCCCAGCGGCCGTCGAGCACGAACGCCCCCACGAACGCCCCCGTCTGGTAACCCTTGGCCGAGAGGACCTCGGCCAGCGTCTCCTGCGACTGGCCCAGGGCGGTGCTGCCGTTGACGCGCACGCCGTGGAAGGTGGGCTGCATCCCCGTCAGGATCGACGAGTGGGCGGGCAGCGTCAGCGGCGCGACCGAGGAGGCGTGCGCGAAGACGACACCGTGGCGTGCGAGCGCGTCGAGGTTCGGGGTCGTCGCCTGGGGATAGCCATAGCATCCCAGGTGGTCGGCCCGCGTGGTGTCCAGGGTGACGAGGACGACGTTGGGCCTCGCCGCTCCGAGGCGCGCCCAGCGCCGCTCGAGCGAGGCGGGAGTGAAGGCGGGCGGGCGCAGCAGTGCCCAATACGCGAGCCCGCCCAGGAGAAGAACGCTGGCCAGGGCCGCTCCGGCTCGCCCGAGATGGCGTGTCTTGAAGTTCATCAGCTCCCGCATAGGTAGCCAATCCGCTGAATGCGGCGCATGGCCTAAATGAATGATTGACCCACGTTCGCCGTTCGTGTCAGATTTTTTCGAACGACTCGGCCCTCCCGGCGAGCGACCTCTTCGGAAGGCCTGCCGAGCCGCGACGCGCAGGAACCCTTTCTACCTGGGTTCTGGCGAGCTCTTTTTGGACCTCTAACAAAGGTGGGTAAGAAGGAGGACAGCGATGCAGTCAGGCAAGGCATCCGCGACTGCCGTTTGTCTCTGCCTCCTCCTCGTCGGCGTGAGCGTCGGTCCGGTCCGTGCCCAAGCCATTCTCGAAGGCAAGGTGACGGGGACGGTGACGAGCGAGGACGGTGCGCCCCTCCCCGGGGCGACCGCTGGAGATCTCCAGCCCCGCGCTCCTCGCCGGTACGCGATCGGCCACGACGTCGGCGAGAGGAACGTACGTGTTTCTCAACCTCCCCCCGGGCAAGTACCGGGTGACCGCATCTCACGACGCCTTCAAGACCGTCATACAGGAGAACGTCGACGTCTCCGCCGCGTCGGTGATGACCGTCGACATGACCCTGCCGGTCGGTACCGTCCAGGAGCAGATGACGGTCACCGCCGAGGGCCCGATCGTCGACACCAAGACCTCCACCATCGACTCGAAGATCGACCAGGAGATGCTCCAAAGGCTGCCGACCAGCCGGGACGCGTTCCTCGACCTCGCGCTCACCACCCCTGGCATGGCCCCCGGGTCGGGTGCGCCCGCACAGACCACCGAGTTCCAGAGCCCGACCGCCTACTCGAGCGCGACGAACGAGAACGTGTTCCTGATCAACGGCGTCGACGCCACCAATCCCCGCGCCGGCGCCTTCGGCTCGCTCGTCAACGTCAACTACGACGCCGTCGAGGAGGTGCGGATCGTGGCGCTCGGGTCGCGGGCCGAGTACGGGAGCTTCTCCGGAGCGGCGATCGACGTCGTCACCAAGTCCGGCAGCAACGACTTTCACGGCAGCGCGGCCTTCTACTCCAAGCTCGGCGATCGGTCGCGAGCAACCAGCCCGCCGCCGGAGAGGACCTCGGGGCGCCCTTCCTCCACGTGAACGAGGGCGACGTGCTCGCGGGCGACATCAAGACGGACTGGGAGGGCTCGGGAACGGTGGGCGGGCCGATCGTCAAGGACAAGCTGTGGTTCTTCGGCGCCTTCAACTACCTCCGCGGCACCAGCGTGCCTCCGCTCTCGTCGCTCAACAGCGAGTCCTGGGGACGCTACGCCGACCTCAAGCTCAACGCGGCGCCCTTCACCAGCCACCGCGCCTTCGTCGCCTACCACTACGAGAACAACGACGGCAACGGCTCGAGCTGGGGCAACCAGCCGGGATGGGACACCTCGATGACGTACGGCACCAAGACGAAGAACAACACCGTGTCGGCCCAGTGGCAGTGGTTCGCCAGCCCCAAGACGACGCTTTCCGCGAAGTGGCTGGGCTTCTGGACCGACGACACGCCCTACATTCCCAAGGACGCGCCCAGCCATCCGGGCTACATCAACTGGTGGAAGTGGACGGACGCCTACGGCAGCCTGGGCATCAACGGCGCCTTCCCGTACGTCGAAGCCTACCAGTCGAGCCGCCAGACGCTCCAGGCCGACATCTCGCACTACGCGGAGAGGTTCCTGGGCGTGCACGACATCAAGTTCGGCGTCCAGTACACGAAGGGACGCAGCAACTCCCAGGGCGGCTACTTCCAGAACTACGTCAACTTCCTCTACCCGTACCGCTGGACCCAGAGCGTCCAGTACATGCAGTCCTGGTACGGCGACACCGGGCTGCTCTTCTACAACCAGAAGGACACGATCAATCCGTCTCTCACCGTGCGCACCGGTGACTCGGGAGGCGCCTTCTTCGACGACCAGTGGTCGCTCAACAAGCGCCTGACGATCAACCTCGGGCTGCGATTCGACCACATGACCGCCAAGTACGGAGCCGGGAAGGTCTACGACTTCGCGGCCTCTCCCGACGACTTCGGCAACCTCCCCGTGCTGCGCGACCGCGCCGCGACCGACGACATCTTCAACTTCAAGACCTGGTCGCCGCGCGTCGGCCTGACCTACCAGCTCACGGCGGACGGCAAGACCGTCGCGCGCGCGTCCTGGGGCCGCTACTACCAGCCGCTCAATGCCGAGTCGCTGCGCCGGTTCGGCCCCGACATGCCGCCCGTGAGCCGGGAGTTCCAGATCTACTCGGTCGGCCCGTGGGACACCGTCGACACCAACGGCGACGGCGAGATCGACTCGTTCGAAAACCTCGCGGCGTCCCGCAGGATCTACGGGATGACCCCGATCAGCGTGGAGCAGCAGACGATCGACTACTCGTGGACGCTCAACACGGACCCCGACATGAAGGATCAGCACACGGACCAGTTCACGCTGAACCTCGAGCGGGAGCTCGTCAAGAACTTCTCGGTCAGCGCCACCTACATCTACAAGCACACGGCCGACATCTACGCCAACGTCCCGATCAACCGGGAGACCGGCCAGGACTGGGAGTACGAGATGATCCCGTTCACGACGTCGGCCGGCCAGCAGCTGCAGCTCTACAGCGTGGTGCTGAAGGACTACGACGGCAACGGCGTCGTCGACAGCGACGACGTCGCGTGGATCGGGAACAACAACACCTCCAGGGTGCAGAACCTGCCGGCCTTCGGCGGCAAGAAGCCGATCCGCGACTTCCACGGGGCGCAGCTCGTCTTCCGCAAGCGGTACGCCGACCGCTGGCAGGCCCTGGCCTCGGTCGTGTACTCGAGCTCCGACGGCATCGCGCGCCGCTCGCTCCGGCAGGACTTCAACGTCGAGAGCCCGATGTTCTACGACGACAACTGGCTGCAGAACCTCAACTCCACGGTCAACAACATGGAGGGCCCGCTGCCGTTCACGCCCGCGTGGGAGATGAAGCTGTCCGGCTCGTACACGATTCCCAGCATCGAAGTCGACCTGGGCGCCCGGCTCCGGTTCATGACCGGGCGGCCGATGTGGATGCTGGACAACTATCCCCAGCACACCCAGTTCGGCGATCCGCCCGGAGGTGTGATCGACCCCGGCGGGTTGAACCAGGTCGTGGCGATCGATCCCAACAGCCCCGACCACCTGCCCGATCTGGCCCTCCTCGACCTGCACGCCGAGAAGGCGTTCAAGCTGGGTGGCGCCAAGGAGCTGAAGCTGGTCGTCGACGGCTTCAACATCTTCAACACCAACACGGCGACCGACATGAGCGTCAACTCGGAAGGGTACGGCCGGATCACGAACATCCCGCAGGGCCGGCGGTTCCGTCTGGGCGTCCGCTTCCAGTTCTGAGCGGCGGACCGTCCTCGAGACGCCCGGAGGGCAGGTGCCCTCCGGGCGCATCGCCCCTTAGACCTCAGGCGTAAACGCTGGCGCCAAGGCCGGCCGCCCGCGCCGCGCCCGCGATCTGCTCGAGCCGCGCGGCGTCGAGCGGTCCGCAGCGGGGGTCGGAGGGCTTGCGGGCGACCGTGTAGACCTGGACGTGGTCGATCCGGCCTCCGCCTTCGACGATCTCGCGCATCCTCTCGACCCAGGCCGCGATCTCGGCGTCGTCGGGGCCCTGGCCGTCGACCGTCAGCAGCATCGCCTGGATCACGATCGGCCGCTCGCGCGCGACGAGCAGCAGGTTGTCGAGGATGCGGCGGAAGGGCAGCCGCGTTCCGTCCACCAGCTGGAAGTAGGCCTCGCTTCCCGCGTCGAGCTTGCACCAGAGCTCGTCGAACGCGGCGAGCCCGGCGTGCACCTTCGGCTTGTGGAAGAGCGTCGCGTTCGTGAGCAGCCGCAGCGGCACGCCCGGAGCCAGGAGGTCGCGCGTCTCGCGGGCGGCGCGCGCGGCCGCGGGGAACTCGGGCGGCGTCGTCGGCTCGCCGTCGCCGGCGAACGCGATGTCCGCCACGCGCCGCAGCTCGGGAGCGACGCTGTCGAAGGGCGCTCGCCCCCAGAGGTCGCCGCGCGCGCGCTCCAGCAGCTGCTCGAGCTCGCCGGCCAGCACGCCGACGTCGATGCGCGGCGAGGCGCCCGGTGTCGTGCGGTCGACCTGGCAGTAGGGGCAGTCGAAGTTGCAGACCTTGTCGGGGTTCAGGTTGACGCCGATCGACAGCCCGCGCGCGCGCCGGGACACGACGGCGTAGACGTAGCGGTTCTGGTCCAGGTCGCGGCGGTGGTCCTTGAAGTCGAGGCGTCTCACGCCGCGAGCGGCTCGAAGAGCGCCGTGAAGTGCCGCAGCACGGCGGGCGCCTTCGTGATCCGGTAGCCGCGCAGCTGCTGCTTGAGCGCGGCCACGCCGATCACGGCCTCGGCCACGTAGTCGATGTGCGACTGCGTGTAGACGCGGCGCGGGATCGCGAGCCGCACCAGGTCCATCGCCGGCGCGCGCTCGCTGCCGTCGGGCTGGCGGCCGAACATCACGTGCCGATCTCGACGCCGCGGATGCCCGCCTCGACGTAGAGCGCGTTGACGAGCGCGATGCCCGGGGTACTGCGAGCGGCGGGATGTGCGGCAGCAGCGCGCGCGCGTCGATGTAGACGGCGTGGCCGCCGGCCGGCTGGATGATCGGCACGCCCGCGGCCACCAGCTGCTCGTGCGAGGTACTCGGTCGAGCGGATGCGGTAGCGCAGGTACGGCTCCTCGACCACCTCCTCGAGCCCGCGCGCGATCGCCTCGAGGTCGTAGCCGGCGAGGCCGCCGTAGGTCGGGAAGCCCTCGGTCAGGATCAGCAGGTTGCGGCAGCGCTCGGCCCAGGCGTCGTCGTTCATCGCGAGGAAGCCGCCGATGTTCGCGAGGCCGTCCTTCTTCGCCGACATCGTGCAGCCGTCGGCGAGCGAGAACATCTCGCGCGCGATCTCCTTCGGCGTGCGGTCGCGCCTGGCCCGGCTCGCGCGTCTTGATGAACCAGGCGTTCTCGGCGAAGCGGCAGGCGTCGAGGAAGAACGGCTTGCTGGTAGCGGTCGCACAGCGTGCGCACGCCGCGCAGGTTCTCGAGCGAGACCGGCTGGCCGCCGCCGGTGTTGTTCGTCACCGTCACCATCACGAGCGGCACGCGATCGCCGTCCTGCTGCAGCGTGCGCTCGAGCGCCGCGAGGTCGATGTTGCCCTTGAACGGATGCAGCAGCGACGGCACGCGGCCCTCGGCGATCACGAGGTCGCGCGCCTCGGCCTCCTCGACCTCGATGTTGGCGCGCGTGGTGTCGAAGTGGTTGTTGTTCGGCACGACGTCGCCCGGCTGCAGCACGCGTGTGGAACAGGATGCGCTCGGCGGCGCGGCCCTGGTGCGTCGGGATGACGTGCTTGAAGCCCGGTCAGGTCCTGGACCACGTCGCGGAAGCGGTAGAAGGAGCGGCTGCCGGCGTAGGTCTCGTCGCCCTGCATGATCGCGCCCCACTGCGCCGACGACATCGCGCCGGTGCCGGAGTCGGTGAGCAGGTCGATCAGCACGTCCTCGGCCTGCAGCAGGAAGACGTTGTAGCCCGCGTCCGCGAGCGCCCGCTCGCGGTCCTCGCGCGTCGGTGAACTTGACCGACTCGACGGTCTTGATCCGGAACGGCTCGATGATCGTCTTGAAGTGCAGCATCGCGGCACCTCGCTTCGTCGGCGCCAGTATAGTCGGCGGCCTGGCGGCGGGAGCCTAGCCGCTCGCCTTCCAGGGGCCGAGCAGCTCTACGGGATCGCCCTCGGCGATCCGAGCGGGCTCGAGCACGAGCGCATTCAGCCCGAGCCGGCCGTCGAAACGGCGCGCGATGTCGCGCAGCACGCCGACGTCCTGCTGCTGCGTGTCCGGGTCGAAGGTCGTCATCACGCAGCGCCCGCGCAGGTCCACCAGGCCGACGACGGCCTGGCCGACGCGGATCGCCCGACCCTCCCACTCGCGCTCGGCGAGCCCGTCGACCCCGGCGATCACGAGGTTGGGCCGGAGCCGGCGCGAGTCCCGGCCGAAGGCGGCGAGCGAGCCGTCGGTGACGACGAGGAGCGGCAACACGTCGAAGCGCTCCTCCTGCTCGAAGCGGCGCAGCCGCACGCCGGGGCCGGCGGCCTGCTCGACGCGGCGCGTGACCTGGGGGTCGGTCCACGGCAGGCCGTCGACGAGAGGCTGGCCCTCTTCGCCGAGCGAGGCCCGTAGCCCGAGCAGGCCCGGGCGCGTGCGTGCCGTGACGATCCGGTCGCGCTCGTCCCAGGCCTGCACGAGCCGATCGCCTTCGATGCCGTCACGCCCAAGGTCGGCCGTAGCCAGCCGCTCCCCGGCCATCGACTTCACGGGAAAGCGCCAGATCTCGGCGAGCCGCATGGGTCAGCGCGCGGCTTCGGGCTGCCGCCGCCGCGCGAGCAGCAACAGCCCGATGCCGGCCGCGATCGTCCCGAGCGCGACGTACGCCTCGCTGCGGTTCGCCCCGAGCGCGACGAGCAGCGCGGCCACCGCGAGGGTGGGGACGGCCGGCCACGCCAGCGAGCGGCGCGAGGCCGCGCTCGCGCCGGAAGGCGAGCACCAGCAGCGCGAGGGCGCTCGTGCCGAACTGCGCGAGCACGGCGATGCTCGAGAGCGCGAACAGCTCGCGAAGCTCCCCGAGGCTCACGATCAGCGCGTCCACCGCCCAGGTGACGACGAGCGCGCGCAGCGGCACGCCGCGCTCCGAGACGCGCTCGAGGCCGAAGAAGGCCCGCTCGCCGGCGGCGAGCGCCGACAGGTAGCGCGGCGTGGTCACGATCATGCCGAAGGCGATCCCGAGCGCGGAGACGCTGGTGCCGGCGGCGACCAGTCGCGCGAGCTGCGGCCCTGCCAGCGCGCCGGCCGTGTCCGCGAGCGGCGCCTGCGACGCGGCGAGGTCCGGCAGCGCCGAGACGCAGGCGAGCACCAGCAGGACGTAGAGCGCGACCGCGAGCGCCAGCGATCCGACCGTCGCGAGCGGCACCGCCCGAGCGGACGAGCGCACCTGGCCGGCAATCACGGGAACGATCTCGAACCCCTGGCAGGCGAACACGACCACCAGCGCCGCGCGCAGCCATCCGCCGTCCGGCGCGCCGGCAGCGGGGGCCGCGAGCCCGCGGCCAAAGGCGACGAAGGCCAGCACCAGCAGCACGAGCGGCAGCAGCTTCAGCGCGGTGAGGCTGGTCCACACGCGGGCGCTGAGCGCGCAGGCCGGAGGCGACCAATGCGGCGATCAGCGTGACGACGACCACCGGGGCGGCCTGCAACAGCGGGCCGCTCGCGAGGCCGATCCCGGAGAGCACCGCTCGGGTCAGGCCGACGATCACCGCCGAGCTGCTGAAGAGCGCGCTCACGTAGGCGACCCAGCCCACCAGGAAGGACACGTTCTCCCCGAACGCGGCGCGCGCGAAGACCACCGGGCCGCCGTCCTCGTCGAAGCGGCCTCCGAGCGTCGCGAAGGTGAGCGCCGCGGGGAGCAGCGCGAGACCGGTGAGCGCGAAGATCGCGACCGCGCCGAGCCCGGGGGCGCTCGCGGCGACCGACGCCGGCACGAAGAAGATGCCGACGCCGACGATCCCGTTGAGGCCCAGCGCGAGCAGCTGGAGCGTTCCCACGGGCCGCGCGGAGTTCGTGGCGCCCTCTGGCATGCGCTCGCGAGTTGACCACAGCCGGGGGCCAACGCAAAGGGCCCTGATGCGCACGCATCATGCCGGCCAGGATGGCGCGGACGAAACATTGAGCGGGAGGTTGGCCATGCGACGCGCATTCCTGGTGCTATTGGCTGTTGCCGGGGCGGGCGGCGTCGGCGCCGCGCCGCAGGGAACACCACCCGCGCCGGTGAGCGGGTCCTACGCCTTTCGGACCCACTGTGCTGTCTGCCACGGTGCTTCGGGCCGCGGCGACGGCCCTCTGGCCGATCAGCTGCGCTACCACCCGGCCGACCTCACCGGTCTCGCGAGGCGCAACGGGGGCGAATTTCCGACCGAGCTGGTGGTGCGCATCGTGGACGGGCGCAAGCCCGTGAAGGGCCATGGCGGCCCCGACATGCCGGTCTGGGGCGACGCCTTCCGCAATGTCGACACGAGCTTCGACGAGGCCGCCGCCCAGGAAAGGATCCGCGCGGTCGTGGACCACCTGAAGACGATCCAGGCGGGCGCGAAGTAGCTGCCGCGGGGGCGCCCGACCGCGGCGGCGGGCCAGCGGCTGTTATCATCGCGCGCGAGGCTCGCGGGCCGCGCGCGCATGGCCGAAACGGCAGCTCCGAAGGACCCGATTCTCGACATCCGTGTCCGCTGGCGCGCGGGCCAGCTGCTGCTCGGCCTCGCGGGCGTCCTGACGCTCGTCGCGTTCCTCCGGCCGCTCGGCCCCTGGTCCCCGGCCTGGCTGAAGGCCGCCTTCGCGCTGACGATCGGGGTGGGCGTCTCGGCGGCGGCGTTCCTCGCCAGCCTGCGCGGCCGCAAGACAGCGGACACGATCGCGCTCCACGCCTTCCTGGTGCTCGCGGTGGACGCGCTCGGACAGCTGATGGGGCCGCACGGCTACCCGATCTGGCCGCTGATGGCGCTCCTGGTCGCGGCGCTCGCCGTGGCCGAGGGTCTGCCGCTCGCGCTCGGGGTCGCCGCGCAGGCGACGCTGCTCGCGCTCGCCGAGGCGCTGCGGCCGCTGTTCCCGCCGCTGCCGCCGCTGGGCGCGCCCGCCTTCGACGCGCGGCCGGTGCTCGCCGCGGCCTTCGGCTATTTCGCGCTCGCGCTGGCCGTCAACCGCGCGCTCGCCGGCGAGAAGCGGCGGCTCTCCGCGACGCTCGCGGAGCTGGCGCGGCTCAAGCACGGGATCGACCAGCTCGCCGACGAGCCCGACGCGGCCGCCGCCCCGCGCGCGAGCGCCGCCGAGGCGCTGCGCCAGGTGACCGGCGAGGGGCGGCGCGCGCGGCAGCTCGACCGCGCGAGCGAGCTCGACCTGGCGCTCGGCCGGATCCTGGAGGTGGCGCTCGAGTCGACGCTGGCGCACGCCGCGCTCTACTTCGACCTCGATCGCCAGCGCGAGCAGGCGCACCTGCGCGTGTCGCGCGGGCCCGCGGCGCTCCTGCCGGACTGCGCGGTGCCGCTCGGGGACGACCCCTTCTCGTTCCTGATCGAGCGCGGCCAGACCTTCTACGCGACCGACTTCAAGCGCCTGCTGCACCAGCTGCCGTGGTACCGCGGCACGGTCCAGATCGGAACCGTCGTCGCCGTCCCGGTCCGGGTGGGCGACGTGATCGTGGGCGCGCTCGTGGTCGACAAGCTCGAGACGCAGGCCTTCACGGGGCGCGAGCCGAGGATCCTGTCGGGGATGGCCGAGCTCGCGGCCGAGGCGATCCGCGGCACGCGCGCCTCGCTCGGACGCGAGGAGCTCGACGCCGAGTTCAAGGCCGTCTACCCGATCTCGCAGCGGCTCGCGACGCTGGCGCGCGAGCCCGAGGTGCGCGAGCTGCTGCTGCGCTCGGCCCGCCACCTCGCGCACCTCGAGGCCGGGGCCGTCGTGATGGCCGACGAGCTCGAGACGCGCTACGTCGTCGAGGCCGGCTTCGGCTGGACCTCCGAGTTCCTGAAGCGCGAGGTGGGCATGGACGAGCGGACCTGGGCGGCCTGGGTGATGCGGAGCGCCGAGGAAGCGTACCTGCTCGAGAGCCTGGCCGGCGACGAGAACCGCATGCCGGTGCTCGTGCTCGACGAGGCGTCCGGCCGCGGCGAGTCGCTGCTCGCGGTGCCGCTGCGCGCGCGCGGCCGCACGCTCGGGGCCCTGCTGCTGACCGGGACGCGCGGCACCTTCGACGCCTCCTCGCGCCGCGTGCTCGAGATCCTGGCCAACCAGGCGGCGGCGACGATCCAGCTGATCAAGGACAAGGAGCAGCAGCGCCAGCTCGCGGTGCGCGACGGGCTCACCGGCCTCTACAACCGGCGCGCCTTCGGCGAGCTGCTCTCGGCGTCGATCGCCAACGAGGACCGGCGGCCGAGCGGCTGCCTCGGGCTCGTGCTGCTCGACCTCGACCACTTCAAGAAGCTCAACGACACCTACGGGCACCCGGCCGGCGACGCCGCGCTGCGCTCGCTGGCGCGCCTCCTCGACCAGCACCTGCGCAAGGGCGACCAGGCGGCCCGCTACGGCGGCGAGGAGTTCGTGGTGATCCTGCCGGGCTCGGACGCGGAGCGCTCGATCGGGGCCGCCGAGCGGCTGCGCTCGGCGCTCGAGAAGCACC
Organism: uncultured Acidobacteriota bacterium; assembly: GCA_963724555.1. Taxonomy (GTDB): domain Bacteria; phylum Acidobacteriota; class Vicinamibacteria; order Fen-336; family Fen-336; genus DATBSL01. The sequence continues at coordinate 404,520 of CAVRVE010000015.1, read as the reverse complement.
GCTTCGTCTTCGAGGGCGCGCGCATCCCGCTCTCCGCCAGCCTCGGCGTCGCGGTCTGGCCGGCGGACGGCCGCGACCCGGAGCCGCTGCTCGCGGCGGCGGACCGTGCGCTCTACGCCGCCAAGCAGGCCGGGCGCAACCGCGTGGTCGCGGCCGCGAGCCTGGCGGCAGGCGCCCGGCTCTCCCTAGGCGCTCAGGCGATAGCCGGCGGCGAGCTCGTGGAACGCCTTCACCTGCTCGCTGCGCCAGGCGCCGTCGCGCCCGAGCTCGCGGGCCATGAGCTCGGCCGCGCGCGGCGCCATCTCGATCGCCGCGGAGGCGTTCAGGAACAGGGCGCGCGTGCGGCGCGCCAGGACGTCCTCGACGCTGCGCGCCATCTCGTGGCGCGCCGCCCAGACGACCTCGGCCCCGCAGTAGGGGAGCGCGGGATGGAGCGGCTCTCCGAGCGGCGGGTTCGGCGGCGATCAGCTCCTGGATCGCGAGCGCGTCGGCGCCGTAGATGGCGAGGCTGCCGAAGCGGGCAGCGCTCGGGTGGAAGCCGTGGATGTTCAGCGTCCGGGTGGCGCAGTCGCGGCTCGGGCAGCCGCGCGAGCGTCGCGGCCTGGTCGACGGCGTCCTCGGCCATGTTCCGGTAGGTGGTCCACTTGCCGCCCGTCAGGCTCAGGAGGCCCGAGGCGTCGATGTGGATCGTGTGGTCGCGCGAGAGCGCGGCGGTGCTCTTCGCGTCGCCGGAGCGGACGAGCGGCCGGATCCCCACGAAGACGCTCGAGCACGTCCGCGCGCGTGGGCGCGCGGTGCAGGTAGAGGCCCGGCGGTCTCCAGGATGAAGTCGATCTCCTCGGGCGAACGGGCGCGGCTCGAGGCCGGCCGCCTCGATCGGCGGTGTCGGTGGTGCCGACGAGCGTGTGGCCGTGCCAGGGGATCGCGAACATCACGCGGCCGTCGCTCGTGTGCGGGCACCATGATCGCGGTGTCGCGTCGGCAGGAACGAGCCGTCGAAGACGAGGTGGACGCCCTGGCTGGGTGCGATCAGGGGAGCGGCGGTCGGGCTCGGCCAGGCGGCGGACCGCGTCGCGTGAACGGCCCCGTGCAGTTGATCACGAGCGCGCGCCGCGGCGCGGAGCTCCTCGCCGGTCTCGAGGTCGCGGGCGACGACGCCGTCGACGAAGCCTTCGGCGTCCCGCGTGACGCCCGTGACCGGCGCGTAGTTGAGGAGCACCGCGCCCTGCTCGGCGGCCGTCGTCACGAGGTTGATGAGCAGGCGCGCGTCGTCGAACTGGCCGTCGTAGTAGACGACGCCGCCGCGCAGGCCCTCGGTCTTGATCGTGGGCAGGCGCGCGAGCGTCTCCTCGCGCGAGAGGATCTCGGAGGTCCCGAAGCCGTAGCGGCCGGCCAGCAGGTTGTAGACCTTGAGGCCGATGCCGTAGAACGGCGCCTCCCACCACTCGTAGTTGGGGACGACGAAGGCGAGGTCGCTCACGAGGTGGGGAGCGTTCTGGCGCAGCAGGCCGCGCTCCTTGAGCGCCTCCAGCACGAGCGCGACGTTGCCCTGCTCGAGGTAGCGCACGCCGCCGTGCACGAGCTTGGTGCTGCGGCTCGAGGTGCCCTTGCCGAAGTCGTGCTGCTCGAGCAGCAGCACGTCGTAGCCGCGCGCGGCCGCGTCGACGGCGACACCCACTCCGGTGGCGCCGCCGCCCACGACCACGAGGTCCCACGGCTCGCGGCGGGCGCGGGCACGCGCCAGCATCTCCTCCCGCGTCACGCCGTCTCCCACCCCCGGGATCGCTCGAGGGCCTTCGCCCAGCGCGAGCGCAGCGCAGGCGGCCGTGTCGCGAGGCATCCGCGGCTCGAACACGCGGTCGATCTCGCGCTGGCGCGCGATCTCGGTCGGGTCCTTCCAGACGCCCGCGGCGAGGCCGGCCAGGTAGGCCGCGCCGAGCGCCGTGGTCTCGGTGACTTTCGGACGCGACACCGGCACGCCCATGCAGGTCGGCCTGGAACTGCAGCAGCAGGTCGTTGCGCGCGGCGCCGCCGTCGACGCGCAGCTCGGAGAGCGGGACACCGGCGTCGGCCTGCATGGCCTGCGCGAGGTCGGCCACCTGGTAGGCGATCGACTCGAGGGCGGCGCGCGCGATGTGGGCGGCGGTCGTCCCGCGCGTCAGGCCGACGATCGCCCCGCGGGCGTAGGCGTCCCAGTGGGGCGCGCCGAGCCCGGCGAAGGCGGGCACCAGGAAGACCCCGCCGGTGTCGGGGACGGACGCGGCGAGCGGCTCGACCTCGGCCGAGCTGCGGATGATCCCGAGCCCGTCGCGCAGCCACTGCACGACCGCGCCACCGATGAAGACGCTGCCCTCGAGCGCGTACTCGGTCCGGCTGCCGCGCCGCCACGCGACGGTGGTGAGCAGCTTGTGCCGGGAGACGGGAACGCTCGTGCCCGTGTTCTGGAGCATGAAGCAGCCCGTGCCGTACGTGTTCTTGGTGAGGCCGGGCTCGGTGCACAGCTGCCCGAAGAGCGCGGCCTGCTGGTCGCCCGCGATGCCCGCGATCGGGATGCCGGCGAGCCCCGCGACGCTCGCCTCGCCGTACACCTCGCTCGAGGCCCGCACCTCGGGCAGCACGCCGCGCGGCACGCGGAGGAGCCGCAGCAGCTCGTCGTCCCAGGCGAGCGGTCCCGATGTTGAAGAGCAGCGTGCGCGAGGCGTTGCTCGGATCGGTGATGTGGAGCCGGCCTTCCGTGAGGTTGTAGACGAGCCAGCTGTCGATCGTGCCGAACGCCAGCTCGCCGCGCTCGGCTCGCTCGCGCGCGCCCTTCACGTTGTCGAGCAGCCACGCGAGCTTGGTGCCGGAGAAGTAGGGATCGAGCACGAGGCCGGTGCGCGCGCGCACCATCTCCTCGGCGCCGTCGGCGCGCAGCTTCGAGCAGACGGGCGCCGTGCGCCGGTCCTGCCAGACGATCGCGCGGTGGAGCGGCTCGCCCGTCTTGCGGTCCCAGAGCACCGTGGTCTCGCGCTGGTTCGTGATCCCGATGCGCGGCCACGTCCCGCGGGCGCAGGGCGGCGCGCGACAGCGCCTCGACGGCCGTGGCCATCTGCGTCGCCCAGATCTCCTTGGCGTCGTGCTCGACCTGGCCGGCCTGCGGGAAGTGCTGCGTGAACTCCTGCTGGCCCACGGCGCGCTGCTCGCCGGCCTCGTCGAAGACGATCGTGCGCGAGCTGGTCGTGCCCTGGTCCAGGGCGAGCGTGAGGGGCACTTGGGGCCTCCGGGCGGTCTACTTCGTGATCCCGACCTGCTTCAGCATCCAGGCGAGCTCGAAGGCGCGGTCGCGCAGGGCGTCGTAGCGGCCGCTCGCGCCGCCGTGGCCGGCGGGCTGCATCTTGGTCTTCAGCACCAGCGGGTTCTTGTCGGTCTTGAGCGTCCGCAGCTTCGCCACGTACTTCGCCGGCTCCCAGTACATCACCTGGCTGTCGTTGTAGCTCGTCGTCACGAGCATCGCCGGGTAGGCCTTCTTCGCCAGGTTGTCGTACGGGCTGTAGGACAGCATGTAGTCGAAGGCGGGCTTCTCGTTCGGGTTGCCCCACTCGAGGTACTCGCCGACCGTGAGCGGCAGGCTCGCGTCCATCATCGTGTTCATCACGTCCACGAACGGCACCGCGGCGTGCGACGGCGCGGAAGAGATCCGGCCGCTCGTTGACGACGGCGCCCATCAGCAGGCCGCCGGCGCTGCCGCCCTCGATCAGCAGGCGGTCGCGCGAGGTCCACTTCTCCTTCGACGAGGTACTCCGCGCAGTCGATGAAGTCGAAGAAGGTGTTCTTCTTCTTCATCAGCATGCCGTCGTCGTGCCACGCCTCGCCCATCTCGTCGCCGCCGCGGATGTGCGCGATCGCGAACGGGATGCCGCGGTCGAGCAGGCTCAGCCGCCTGCTGTCGAAGCCCGCCGGCGTGCCGAAGCCGTAGGAGCCGTACGCGTAGAGCCAGAGCGGCGCGCGCCCGTCGCGCACGTGGCCCTTCTTGTAGACGATGCTGATCGGGACCTTGACGCCGTCGCGCGCGGTCGCCCAGAGCCGCTCGGAGGCGTAGAGCTGCGGGTCGTAGCCGCCCGAGCACGTCCTCGCGCTTCAGCAGCAGCGACTGGCCCGTCCGCGTGTCGTAGTCGAAGACGCTCGCGGGCGTGATCAGGCTCTGGTAGCTGTAGCGGAACGTGCTTGGACTCGAACTCGGGCGTGCCCGCGGCAAAGGCCGCGTACACGGGCTCGGGGAACGGCACCTCGCGCCAGGAGCCGGTCGCGAAGTCGTGCACGCGCAGCTGGTTGAGCGCCGCGCTGCTTCTCCTGCACCACCAGGAAGTCCTTGAACATGTCGAGGTCCTGCAGCAGCACGTCCGGCCGGTGCTCGACGAGCGTCTTCCAGTGGGCAGGCGAGGGGTCCGCGAGCGGCGCCGTCACCAGCCGGAAGTTCTTGGCGTCCTTGTTCGTGCGGATGAAGAGCGTGCCGTTGCGGTGCTCGACGTCGTACTTGTGGCCCTTCTCGCGCGGCAGCACCACGCGCCAGGCCGCCTCGGGCGTCGCCGAGTCCACGAGCCGCGCCTCCCAGGTGTCGGTCGAGCGCAGGCCGAGCACGTCGAGCTTGCGGTCCTTGGTGCGGTAGACCCAGATCGAGTAGAGCTCGTCCTTCTCCTCGTGGAGCTTCACCGGCTCCCCGCCGAGCGCCTGGCGCCAGAGCGTGTCGGACCGCTTCGTGACGGGGTGCTCGGTGACGTAGAAGAGCGTCCGGTTGTCCGCGGCCCAGGCCGCGCTCGTCACGCGCTCCGCGATCGGCCCCTGCACGGCGCCCGTGCCGATGTCCTTGACGAACAGCTTGTACTGGCGGAAGCCGGTGTCGTCGGTCGTGAAGCAGCAGCTGCGCGGCGTCGTCGCTCACCTCGAACTCGCCGATCGAGAGGAACGGCTTGCCCTTCGCCATCTCGTTCTGGTCGAGCAGCACCTGCTCGGGCGCGCTCTCCTGGTAGCTTCCGTCCGCGGCGGCCGGCTTGCGGCAGCGAATCGGGTACTGCAGCCCCTCGACGGTGCGGCGGTAGTAGTAGAAGCCCCCGATCCGAGTCGGGACGCTGAGGTCGGTCTGCTTGATGCGGCCGAGCAGCTCCTGGTAGAGCGCCTCGCTGAACGGCTTGACGTCCGCGCTCGTCGCCTCCGTGTAGGCGTTCTCGGCCTCGAGGTACTTCTCGACGTCGGGCGTGCCCTTCTCGCGCAGCCAGAAGTAGGGGTCGGGGAAGCTTCTGCCCGTGGAACACCTGCGTGTGCTCCTTGCGGGGGGCGACCGGGGGGGTGAGGACCGGGCTCGAGCCCATGAGCAGCAAACCTCCAACGAGGACGGCGGCGCCGGACGACAGGCCTCGGGACATGTGAGGGATTATGGTGCCATCTCGATCCGGTTGCGTCCGCCCTGCTTCGCTCTGTAGAGCGCGGCGTCGGCCGCGGCGAGCGCCGCGCGCCAGTCGCTCGTCGGCGCGGGCTCGGCCCAGGTGACGCCCAGGCTGACGGTCACGACGGGAGCGACCGCGGAGGCCGGGTGCGGCAGCGACAGCTCCTCGACGGCGGCGCGCAGGCGCTCGGCGTGCGGCGCCGTGCGCTCGCGCTCGAGGCCGACGAACAGGCACGCGAACTCCTCGCCGCCGTAGCGCGCCACGAGGTCGCCCGGGCGCTGCGCCAGGCGCCGGAGCGCCGTCGCGACCCGGCGCAGGCACTCGTCGCCGGCGAGGTGGCCGAACGAGTCGTTGTAGGCCTTGAAGTGGTCGACGTCGACCATCACGAAGACCAGGCTGCCGCCCGCGCGCGCGAGCCGCCGCCACTCGGCCTCGGCGTGCGATTCGAGCGCGCGGCGGTTGGCGAGGCCGGTGAGCGGGTCGGTCACGCTCAGCTCCGCGAGCCGCGCGTTCGCCTCGGACAGCTGATGCGTGCGCTGCGCGACGAGCGCCTCGAGGCTCCTCGGCCCGCTTGCGCAGCGCCCGCTCGCGCGCGCGCAGGAAGAGCGTCGCGAGCGCCACGGCCAGCACCGCCTCGAGCGCGATCGCCCACGGACGCAGCCACGGGCTGGGCTGGACCGAGAAGGTCAGCTCGACCGGCCCCGAGTGCAGCCCGGTCGCGTCGCGCGCCTCGACGCGGAACACGTACTCGCGCGCCGGCAGGTTGGTGTAGGTCTTCTGGTACGCTCCGACCCAGGCCGAGGGCACCGCGTCGTAGCCCACGAGCTGCGTGCGGTAGCGCACGGCCCCCGCGCGCCGCGGGGTGAGCAGGGCGTACTCGAACAGGACGTCGTGCTCGCCGAACGGCAGCGCCGTGCCGTTCTGGATCGGGAGCCCGCTCGCGGTCGCCTGCGCGCGCTCGATCATGAGCGGCGCCTTCGGAGCGACGAAGCTGGCCTCGCGCTCGGGGTCGAGCAGCGCGATGCCGCCGGTGGTCGGGATCCAGATGCGCCCCTTCGAGTCGAGCATCTGCCCCCAGTTGGCCGTCGCGCTCGGCAGGCCGTCGGCGACGCCGAAGCGCTCGCTCGTGAGGTCGTCCGCTCCCGCGTCCGGGCGGCTCGCCGGCGTCAGCCGCACGACGCCGCGCTGCGTCCCGAGGTAGATGCGGCCGGCGTTGTCCTGGCCGATCGACAGCACGGTGCCGGCCGGGCCGGAGGGCGTCATGCCGGCTCCGAGCCGCGACCAGCCGGGGGACGGCGCGTCGAGATCGCGCCGCGCCACGCCGGAGCGCGTGCCGACCCACAGCTCGCGGCGGCCGCCCGGGAAGGCGCAGCTCCGCGAGCGCCAGCGCGTCGTCGGACGCGAAGCTCCGAGCTGCGGTCCCAGGTCCGCACCACGTGCCCGTCCGCCACCTCGGCGAGGCCGCCGCCGCGCGTTCCGACCCAGAGCGTGCGGTTGCCGGCTGTCGTGGTCTCGAGCAGCGCCACCACCTGGTCGGACGGCAGCCCGTCCTTGATGCGCAGCGCGCTCCAGCGGCCGCGCTCGTAGCGTGCGAGCCCGCTGCGCTCGGTGCCGACCCAGAGCACCGCCGCGCCGTCCGGCGCCGTCGAGGCGAGCAGCCAGACGCCGTGGTCCGCGTCGAACGCCGGACGCGTGGCGGACCCGCACCCAGCGCTCGCCGACCCGCTTCACCAGGCCGAGGCCGACGATCGAAGCCCAGATCTCCGAGGGCGTGCCCCGCTCGCGCAGCTCGGCGAGCGCGAGCACCTGTGGGCCCGGCAGCCCCTGCGCCTTGCCCTCGACGCTGACGTGGCCGCCGCGGATGACGGCGAGGCCGTCCGCGGTTCCCACCCAGTAGACCGGCTGGCCGGCCGCGTCCTTCGTCTCGAGCAGCCCCAGCACCTGGTCGGCCGGCAGCCCGGACGAGCGGTCGAGCGCCAGCCACGAGCCGGCTTCGAGGCGGAGCAGGCCGGCCGTCCGCGTGCCGACCCAGAGAGCCCCCGGGTCCTCGTCGCCGCCGCCCTCGCAGCGAGTAGACCTCGGAGATCGACGGGCCGAGCGGGACCGGCCCGAAAGCGCTCGCCGTCGAGGCGGAAGAGGCCGGCGTCGCGCGTGCCCGCCCAGAGCTGCTCGCCTCCCGGCCCGCGCCGGGTGAGCGCGAGCGACGTGACGAGGCGGCTCGTCAGCCCCTCCGCCGGGCCGAAGCGCTCGACGCGCCCGTTCCGGATGCGCAGCACGCCGCTGCCGTAGGTGCCGACCCAGAGTGTCCGCACGCCCTCGCGGTCCTTCGTCTGCAGCAGGCTGTTCACGCTGCCCACGAAGGCCTGCGGGCCGAGGTCGATCGCCGACCAGCGGCTGCCCTCGAGCATCGACAGCCCGCCCTCGCCGCCCGCGACGATGCGCTTGCGTCCGGCGTCGTCCTCGATCTCGTAGATCACCCACAGGCGCGGATCCGCGAGCCCGTCGTTCACGCATCTCGAAGCGCTCGCCGACCAGCCGCGCGGCGCCTCCGGCCGTGGCGGCCCAGATCGTGCCGTCGGTCGCCTCGAACAGCTTCGTGACGCGCGGAGCCGGCAGCCCCTGGCCGGGGCCGAAGAACGTGAACGACTCCCGCCGCGGCACCAGGCTCAGCGGATCGCGCTTCATGCGCACGAGGCCGCCCGCCTCGCGGCCGAACCAGAGCGTGCAGTCGCCGCGTCGCCACGAGCGTCGCGGATGTAGTTCGACACGTCGCGGTCCGGCATGTCGATCGTCAGCCACTCGCGGCCGTTCCAGCGCGCGGCGCCGTCCTGCGTCGCCACCCAGAGGTAGCCGAGCGCGTCCTTCGCGATGCTGTGGACGCTGTTCTGCGGCAGCCCGTCGCGGTCGGTGAAGGCGCGCACCGCGGGGTGCGCGAGGTCGAATGGATCTCCGACGTGCGGCGCCGTCGCGGCCGTGGCCGCCGCCGACACGAGGACGGCGGCGAGCGTCGCGCCCGCGCGCGCCCACGACTTCGTTGGCATCACGCTCATGCTGGTTGGGCCGGAGAGCGCTGCTAGGCTACTGGCGCGCCCACCGGCCGGGTCAATCTCACGCTCCGAGCTACGCGCTAGAACAGGTCGAGCGCGCAGAGGTGATGGTAGATGCTGTCGCGTGTCGCGGGCGACCAGGACGGATAGCGCGCCTGCATCTGCCCGAAGGCGGCGACCAGCCGCCCCGAGGCCTGCCGGCCCTCGGGGAGCTGGTACGCCACGTCCATGCCGCGGCCCGCCTCGCGTAGCGGCAGCGCTTTGCGGAAGAAGCCCTGCTGCAGCTCGAGCGCGGCGAGCACGTCCTGCTGGAACGGGCCCAGGCCTTCCGGCACGACGTCGGCCTTCTGGCGCCCGGCGAGCGCCTCGGTCTCCTCCAGGTAGCGCGCGAGCGCTGCGCTCATGCCCTGTCCGTCCTCGAGCGCCTTCAGCAGCACGAGCTTCGCCTGCGTGGCCCGCAGCACGCGGGAGTAGGTGCGGTTGACGAAGGCGCGGTCGGCCGGCGGGACGCCGGGCAGTCCGGGCGGCAGCGCGGTGAGCGCGCACGGGTAGCGGGTGCCGGGCGGCGGCGTGATGTCCGCGGGGTAGCTGTCCTGGGCGGACGCGACGGCGCCCGCGGCCGACAGCAGGAGAGCGAGGATCCCGAGCCGCGCCCGCTCACTCATGCAGGCTCCCGTAGTAGTGCTCGCGCAGACGGCGCTCGCTCGCGGTGTCGCCGTCGAGGTAGGCGAGGTCGGCGAGCTTCAGGTAGATCTCGCGGAGCGCTCCCCAGTCCCGCTCGCCCTCGAGCGCGCCCTCGTAGAGCTCGCGGGCCTCGGCGTTGTCGTGACGGTAGAAGGAGGCGTCCGCCGCGCGCACCGTCCATGGCGCGCTCGCGAGCCGCGCGCGCCGGGCGCGCTCGGCCATCCGCAGCGCGTAGTCGCGCGCGTCGTCGTAGTCCGCCCTCCAGAGCAGGACGTAGTAGTACTGCTCGGTGACGAGCGTCTCCACGGGCTCGCTGCCTGCCCGGCCGCGCATCGCGGTCGAGCGCCCGGGCCGCCGGGTCGCGCAGCCACTCGAGCGCGCGGTCGAGGTCCTTCCTGGCGAGGCCGACGTAGGCGGAGGCGACCGCGTAGCGCGCGTCGTGCCGCAGGTCCGACGCGAGCGCGAGCTGGGCGTCGGCGTCGTCGATGCGCTTCCGCGCGGCGAGCGCCAGCGCGGCCGAGAGCGGATAGAGCCGGCCCTCGGGGACCTCGTCGGCCGCGCCCGTGAAGCGGTCGTGTGCCAGGAGCGCGTCGCCGCGATCGAGGGCCGCGCAGCCCTCGCTCCAGCGGGAGGCCGCGGCGAGCACGCGACGCCAGTGCTCGGGTCCCTGCTCGGTCGAGACGCGCGGCGCGGGCGCTCCCGGCGCGCCCTCGAGCAGCCGCTGCAGCGAATCGCTGAAGCCCGCCGCCGCGAGCTGGGCGAGATCGTCCGCCTCGAAGCCGAAGTCGTCGGGCCCGACCGCCGGCAGGCAGCGCGGCCGCTCGCGCAGCAGCCGCTGGTACTCGCCGAACAGGTCGATGAACAGCTTGCGCCGTCCGGGCGCCGTGAAGGGGAGCCGGGTCACGCTCTCGTCGGTGCCGATCACCACGTCGTCGACGTAGTAGACGACGCTCGAGCGGTCGGCGAACGGCGAGCCGACGAAGGAGAACTTGTCGACGGCCGAGCCCGGCTGGCTCGCCGCGTTCGGCTGCGAGCGCAGCGAGACGAGCGGAGCCTCTTGTCCTTCGGCGCGGATCACGAGGTCGTAGCGTCCCGCCGCGACGTCGTAGGCCACGTCCACGGTGTACCAGGCGAACGCCTGGGGCACGAAGAGACGCTTGGGAATGCTGTCCGAGTAGTGCACGAGCCGGCCCTCGCGCGTGCCGAGCCAGAAGGCGATGCCGTCCTTCTCCATCTGGAAGAAGCGCGGCCCGGCGAGCGCGACGTTCAGCTCCTGGGCGGGGTCCGTGGTGAGGAACGCGAAGTGGAAGTAGAGCCGGCCCGCGCTCTGCACCGGGAAGTAGCCCTGGAGCTCCGGGAAGTCGCCGTCACCGGCGATGTCGGTGAGCTCGACCGAGCGGTGGCCGCTCAAGTGGAAGGCGTCCGAGAGCCGCACGTGTCCGCGGCCGCCCCGGCTGTGGCGCGCTCCCTGCCAGACGGCGAACGTGTCGGGGCCGGTCGCGACGTCGTCGTCGAAGCTGTAGCTCGCCAGCACCGAGCCGCGGCCAACCGCGCGCGCGTCGACCGCGCGCGGCACGGCTGCCGTCACGGCGAGCGCCGAAGCGAGGAGAGCGGCGGTGCAGCGGCCGCGGGACTGCGCGCGCCGCGCTCACAGGTTGGCCCGGTACTCGTCGAGCCAGCGCCGCCAGGCCACGACCGCGGCGCTCCGCGTCCCGACGTCGCCGCCGGGAGCGTAGCCCTTGGTCTGGTGGGTGAGGATGGCGAGCGCCTGGATCGCGACCTGCCGCACCTGGAGCTTGGGGTCGTCGAGCGCGCCGATCAGGCCCTCGAAGAGGCGCAGCTTCTGGGCCGGAGCGAGGTGGACCTGGTCGTAGGCGAGCGCGCAGGCCGCCTTGTCGCGGAACAGCGGCACCGGGTCGTTGCGCATGTTGTCGAGCAGCACGTCGATCACCGCCGGGTCGTCGCTCACGCGGCCGAGCGCCCACTGCACCTGGACCCGCAGCGTCTGGTCCGCGGTGTGGACGTCGGCCATCAGCGCGCGCTTCGCGTCCTCGGACTTCCAGCCGAGGTTGTAGAACACCTGCGCGATCCGGGCGCGCTCCGCGACGCTCGACTCGCGGTAGATCCGCGCCAGCTCCGGCAGCGTGGAAGGACCCATGGCCTCGACGGCCTTCCAGTCCCCGGCTCTCGCGGCCTCGCGCAGCCGGGCCGAGTCGAAGGCCGAAGCGCCGACCGCCGCCACCCACAGCGCTGCCGCGATCCCGACGACGGCGACGCACCTCGCTCCGCGCATCAGAGCCTCTCCGAAGGACTTGGACACCTTCCCCAAGGATAAGGTTCGCCGCTCCGTGGCACCTGCGAAAGTGACGGCTGACACCCCGACGCGAGTGTGTCCGGACTGCGCGCAAAGCGTGCGCGTTCTCGCGGGCGTCATGAGATAGTCTTGGGCCGTCTTCATCCCGAGGAGGTACCCCATGACCGCGCCCGGTATTACGCGTCGCGAGCTGGTCCGTCGAGGAGGCCTGCTGTCGCTCGTTCCCGCCTTTCTCCGCGGAGGCACGGCGGCCGCCGAGCCGGCCGCGGCTCCGGCGCTTCCCGCCGGCCCCGGCCTGCGGCCCGGTCCCGAGATCTACCAGTCGATCGGCGTGCGCCCGTTCGTGAACGCGCGCGGCACGTACACGATCCTCACCGGCTCGACGGCGCTGCCCGAGGTGCGCGCCGCGATGGAGGCCGCCTCGCACCACTACGTGCACCTGGACGAGCTGGCCGAGGCCGTCGGCAAGCGCCTCGCCGAGCTCACGCAGGCGGAGTGGGGCATGGTGACGGTCGGCTGCTCCGCGGCGCTCACGCACGCGACCGTCGCCTGTCTCACCGGGGGCAACCCGGACCTCCACGTGCGGCTGCCCGACCTGCGCGGCTTCCCGAAGGACGAGTGCATCATCCCGAAGCACTCGCGCAACGTGTACGACGCCGCGCTGCGCACGACCGGCGTGAAGGTGATCGAGGTCGAGACGGCCGAGCAGCTCGAGGCCGCCTTCGGCCCGCGCACGGCGCTCGCCTACATCCTGGCCGGCCCGAACGCGGACGAGGGCCCGACGAGCACGAAGGCCGTGTGCGAGGCCGCGAAGAAGCGCGGCGTGCCGGTGCTGGTGGACGCGGCCGCGGAAGGCCTGACGGTGCCGAACGTGCACCTCCAGCTCGGCGCCACCCTCGTCGGCTACAGCGGCGGCAAGTGCCTGCGCGGCCCGCAGGCCGCGGGGCTGCTGCTCGGCCGCAAGGACCTGGTGAAGGCCGCCTGGGTCGGCAGCGCGCCGCACCACGGCTTCGGCCGCGGCTTCAAGGTCGGCAAGGAAGAATGCGCTCGGCATGCTGATGGCGGTCGAGATGTGGTTCCGGCGCGACCACGAGGCCGAGTGGAAGCAGTGGCAGTCGTGGCTGGACACGATCGCGCGCCGCGTCCAGACGGTGCCGGGAGTGACCACCAGCGTCTCGCAGCCCGAGGGGCTCTCGAACCGCATGCCGACGCTGCAGATCCGCTGGGACAAGACGGCCATCCCCGTCAGCGGCGAAGCCGTCGCCCGGCAGCTCTTCGAGGGCGCGCCGCGCGTGTCGCTGTTCCCGGCGCGCGGGAAGCAGGGTGCTACCGAGACCGGGCTGTCGATCGGCCCGTACATGATGGCGGCGGGCGACGAGCTCGTCGTCGCCGAGCGTGTGGTCGCGGCGCTCAAGAACCCGGTCCGAACGGAGGCGAAAGCGGCCGTGGCACCCGCGGGCGACGTCAGCGGCAGCTGGGACGTCCGCATCGAGTACGCCGCGAGCGCATCGACGCACTCGCTCCACCTGCGCCAGCGCGGGAGCGAGATCGACGGCATGCACCAGGGCGACTTCGTGACGCGCGAGGCGCGCGGCACGATCGACGGCGCCCTTGTCCAGATCCGCAGCTCCTACCCCGAGTCGTACGGCGACTCGCTCAACTTCACGTTCAACGGCACGCTCGCGGGCGACGCGATCGAAGGAGAGCTCGACATGGGCGAGTACCTGAAGGCACGCTTCACGGCGAAGCGCCACGAGAGCCGCAGGGGCTGACGCGCATGCGCTCGCTCGGTCTCATTCTCACCGGGACGGTGCTGTGCCTGGGTCTCGGCGCGCGCGGCTTCGGCGCGGAGCCGGCCTACGACCTGCTGCTGCAGGGCGGCCACGTGATCGACGCGAAGAGCGGGACGAGCGCCGTCCGCGACGTCGCGATCGCCGGCGGCAAGATCGCGGCGGTCGCGGCGAAGATCGACCCGGCACAGGCCTTCAAGGTGGTCGACGTGTCGGGCCTCTACGTCACGCCCGGGCTCATCGACCTGCACGTCCACGTCTACACCGGCACCGGCGAGAAGGGCTCGTACGCCGGCGACAACAGCCTCTACCCCGACGGCTTCATGCTGCGCGTCGGCGTCACGACCGTCGTCGACGCGGGCTGCTCCGGCTGGCGCAACTTCGAGGACTTCAAGGACCGCGTGATCGACCGCTCGCGCACGCGCGTGCTCGCGCTGCTCAACATCGTCGGCAACGGCATGCGCGGCGGCAAGTTCGAGCAGGACCTGGCCGACATGGAGGCGAAGCCGACGGCCGACATGGCGCTCAAGCACAAGGACGTCGTGGTGGGCGTGAAGACCGCCCACTACGAGGGGCCCGAGTGGACGCCGGTCGAGCGGGCGGTCGAGGCGGGGACGATCGCCAACATACCGGTGATGGTCGACTTCGGCGCGAGCAAGCCCGAGCGGCCGCTCGCCGAGCTCGTCACGAAGAAGCTGCGGCCGGGCGACATCTACACGCACTGCTACTCGGGCCTGCGGGGCGAGCTCACTCCCGAAGGCCACGTCAACCCGGGAATGGTGGAAGGCAGGAAGCGCGGCGTGCTGTTCGACGTCGGCCACGGCGGCGGCAGCTTCTCGTGGGGCGTCGCGGTGCCACACGTCAAGGAAGGCTTCCTGCCCGACACGATCTCGACCGACATCCACATCGGCAGCATGAACGCGGGCATGAAGGACCAGCTCAACGTGATGAGCAAGTTCCTGGCGCTCGGCCTCAAGCTCGAGGACGTGATCGCGCGCGCGACCTGGAACTCGGCGCGCTCGATCAAGCGCGAGGAGCTCGGCAACCTGTCGGTGGGGGCGCCGGCCGACGTGACCGTCCTGAGCCTCCAGACGGGCCGCTTCGGCTTCGTCGACTCCTTCGGAGGGCGGCTCAAGGCCGACAAGAAGCTCGTCTGCCAGATGACGCTGCGCGACGGCAAGGTCGTCTACGATCTCGACGGACTGGCGCGTCCCGACTGGGAGACGCTGCCGAAGGGCTACCGCAGCACCGGCGACCCGCGCTGGGACGCCTACAGCAGGAGGTAAGGAATGGCGAAGACCAATCGCAGGAAGTTCGTGCTCGGCGCCGGAGCGGCGCTGGCGACGGGTGCCGCGGCGAAGCCGGCGCGCGCCCTCGACGACAAGCCGGTCAAGAAGGTCCACTGGCAGGACGGCAAGAAGCCGGAGAAGACGCCGCTCTTCAGCGGCGTCACGTCCTACGGCGGCCTCGTCTTCATCGCCGGCGTCGGCGCCCACTTCGAGGGCGACATCAAGGCGCACACCAAGCACGTGCTCGACGAGGTCCAGAAGAAGCTCGAGGGGGTCGGCTCCTCGATGGAGAAGGTCCTGAAGGTGAACGTGTACCTGAACGACCTCAAGGACTACGCCGGGATGAACGAGATGTTCCTCGGCCGCTTCGGCCCCGAGCCGCCGGTCCGCACGACGATCGCCGCGGCCGGCGGCATCCCCGGCAACTCCCTGGTCGAGATCGACTGTATCGCGACGCTGTAGAGGGCTCGGGGGGCGATCGCCATGCCGGGGGCGATCAGCCCCATAGCTCGTCCGTCCTGGCTTGTTCCCGGTTCAGTGGTCCGTTTCGAGGCTCTTCGATGAGGCTCCTTCTGCACCTTCCTGCTTCTCGCTTCTCGCCCCTCGTCCTTCGCCCAGGCCCCTCCCAAGTACCCGGCCCTGCCGAGCGAGACCCCGGCGGGCTTCAAGCCCACCTACGCCGGCTTCGACTACGAACGGCGCGACGTGATGATCGCGATGCGGGACGGCGTCAAGCTGCACACGGTGATCCTGGTGCCGAAGGGCAGAAAGGGCGCGCCGATGCTCCTGACGCGCACGCCCTACGACGCGAACCAGCTCACCACGCGCCGCGACAGCGCCCACCTCGCCTCGGCTCTCGACGGCTACGACAACGCCGTCGAGACGATCGTCGAGGGCGGCTACATCCGCGTCGTCCAGGACATCCGCGGCAAGTACGGCTCCGAGGGCGACTACGTGATGAACCGGCCGCTCGCCGGCCCGCAGAATCCCACGCCCGTCGACCACTCCACGGACACCTGGGACACGATCGACTGGCTCGTGAAGAACGTGCCCGAGTCGAACGGCAAGGTCGGCATCCTCGGCATCTCGTACGACGGCTTCCTGCCGCTGATGGCGCTCGTGAACCCGCACCCGGCGCTCAAGGTCTCGGTGCCGATGAACCCGATGGTGGACGGCTGGAAGGGCGACGACTGGTTCCACAACGGCGCATTCCGGCAGCAGGGGCTCTACTACATCTACGAGCAGCAGGCGACGCGCGGGAACACCACGAAGTGGTGGTCGAGCCACTACGACGAGTACGAGATGTTCCTCGAGGCGGGGAATGCCGGCGAGCTCGCGCGTCGGCGCGGGATGGAGGCGCTCGGCTTCTGGAAGCGGCTGCTCGAGCACCCGAGCTACGACGCCTATTGGCGCGACCAGGCCGTCGACAAGATCCTGGCGGCGCAGCCGCTCAAGGTGCCCGTGATGCTGGTCCACAGCCTGTGGGACCAGGAGGACATCTACGGCGCGCCGGCCGTGTGGAAGGCGATCAAGCCGAAGGACACCGCGAACGACAAGGTGTTCCTGGTGATGGGCCCGTGGCACCACGGGCAGGAGATCCACGACGGCAGCGCGCTCGGGGCGATCCGCTTCGACAGCGACACCGGGCTCACCTTCAGGCGCGAGATCCTGCGGCCGTTCCTCGACCAGTACCTGAAGGACGGCGCGCCGAAGGCCGACATCGCGACGGTCATGGCTTTCGAGACCGGCACGAACAAGTGGCGGCGGCTTCCCGCGTGGCCCGCGGGCTGCGCGAGCGGCTGCACCACGAAGGCGACCCCGCTCTACCTCGGCACGGGAGGGCGCGTCGGCTTCGAGGCGCCGAAGAGCGGCGAGGCCGAGTTCACCGAGTACGTCTCCGACCCGGCGAAGCCCGTGCCCTACATCCGGCGCCCGGTCCTTCCCGCGAGCTACGACGGCGGAGCGGCGTGGCGGCCCTGGCTCGTGACCGACCAGCGCGACGCTTCGAGCCGCCCCGACGTCGCGACGTTCGTGTCGGACGTGCTGACCGCGCCGGTCCAGATCAGCGGCGAGCCGGTCGCGAACCTCGTCGCCTCCACGAGCGGGACCGACTCGGACTGGGTCGTGAAGCTGATCGACGTCTGGCCCCCCGAGGTGGCCGGCCAGCCGGAGCTGGGCGGCTACGAGCTCGCGGTCTCGATGGACGTCTTCCGCGGGCGCTACCGCGAGAGCCTCGACAAGCCGAAGGCGCTCGAGCCCGACAAGCCGCTCGTCTATCGCTTCGGCCTGCCGACGGCGAACCACGTGTTCCTGCCGGGGCACCGGATCATGGTGCAGGTCCAGTCGAGCTGGTTCCCGCTCTACGACCGCAATCCGCAGACCTTCGTGCCGAGCATCTTCTGGGCGAAGCCGGAGGACTACAGGAAGGCGACGCAGCGCGTCTACCACTCCCCGGCGAGCGCGAGCTTCGTCGAGCTGCCGCTGGTCACGACGACGCAGGGTGACCGGCCGTGAACGCGCCGCGTCGACGGGCGCTCGCTGCCGCCGCAAGCCTGGTTCTGACCGCCGGCACGCCGTGCGTGGTCCGTGCGGAATCGACGGAGTACCGCGTCGTCTTCGCGACCGCACGCGAGCTGGCTCGCCGCCTGGACGAAGCGGCAGCCGATGGCTACGACTGCCTGGCGGTGGCCCGGCCCGAGCCGGAGCTGGTGCAGCAGGGTGTCGCGGTCGTGCTCGGGCGCGCCTCGGCTGGCGGCCCGGCGACCAGGCATCGCGTCGTGTCGGCGAGCGGCCGCGCTTCCGATCTCCAGCCGCTACTCGACAAGGCGGGAGCCGAAGGCTTCCGGCTGTGTGGCGTCGCTTTGTCGGAGGGATCCTCGCTGTCCACCCTGGTGGCGGTGATGACGTGGCGCGCCGACACCGGCTCCGAGCGGTGGAGCTACGGCGTCGAGTCCACCGACGATCGAAAGGCGGTGGCCCGCCTCGCGGCCGGCGCGCTCGAGGGCTTCCGCCCCGTCGCCGCTTCGCAGCTCGCCGACAATCGGGTCGCGCAGATGCGCAGCTGGATCGTCGTCAGCGAGCGGCCGGCGAACGGCGGCTCGCCGATCGAGACGGTGTTCCGCAGCGCGCCAGGACCCGACGGCCTGCAGAAGGCTTTGACAGAGCAGGCTGGAAAGGGCTTTCGGGTCGGCCTGCTGTGGAAGGAGAGCGCGAGCATCGTCGCGTTGATGACGAAGCCTGCAGCACCTGCGCCCGCGCCGCCGGAGTACGTGGTGGACACGGCGGCGCCCGACTCGATCGCGCGCTTGTCGGGCGCGTATCTCGGCGATTTCTCCTACCTGAGCGGAGGCGATCGCGTCGTGGTGCGTGAGAAGTCGATCACGGCGTCGACGATGGTGGTCGAGGATCGGCTGCCGCCACTGGGCACCCCTGGCTACGCGGCGGCGCGCGAGCTGCGGCCGCTCGCCGAGCACCTGGCGCGCAACACCGGCGGCTACGCGGTCTCGTTCGTCAGCGTTCGCCCCGGCGAGCACGGCGCACTCGTCCTGCGCTCGGTTCTCACGCGGCTTGGTGGCTAGACGAGCCGCGTGGCGCCTGGCGAGCGTCCTCGCGCTCATGGCTCCCGCGCCGTCGCTCGCGCAAGGCGCCGCGGCGGCGCCCAACATCGTCTTCATCCTGGCCGACGACCTGGGGCCAGGTGATCTCGGCAGCTACGGCCAGCGCAAGATCGAGACGCCGTCGCTCGACGCGCTCGCCGCGCGCGGGATGCGCTTCACGCAGCACTACGCGGGCAACGCCGTCTGCGCGCCCTCGCGCGGGGTGCTGCTGACGGGACGGCATCCCGGACACGCCGCGATCCGAGACAACCGCGAGCTCCAGCCGGAAGGGCAGTGGCCGCTGCCGGGTCCGGAGCTGACGATCGCCGAGGTCCTGAAGCCGCTCGGCTACGCGACCGGCGCGATGGGCAAGTGGGGCCTCGGGCCGCCGGGGTCGGAGGGCGACCCGCTGAAGCAAGGCTTCGACCACTTCTTCGGCTACAACTGCCAGCGCCAGGCGCACGGCTACTACCCGACCTACCTCTACGACGACGGCCGGCGCGTCGTGCTCGGCAACCCCGAGAGCTCGCCGCACCAGAAGCTCGCTGCGGGCGCGGATCCGCTCGACCCCGGGAGCTATGCCGCCTTCTCGGGCAACGTCTACGCGCCCGACGTCATCTGGGCGCGCGGCCGCGACTTCATCCGCGTGAACCGCGCGCGGCCGTTCTTCGTCTTCCTGCCGACGACGCTGCCGCACCTCGCGCTGCAGGTGCCCGAGGACTCGCTCGCCGCGTACCGCGGCCGCTTCCCCGAAACGCCGTACCTCGGCGACAAGGAGTACCTGCCGCACCCGACGCCGCGGGCGGCCTACGCCGCGATGGTGACGCGCCTCGACCGCGAGGTCGGGCGGATCCTCGACCTGCTCGCCGAGCTCGGGCTCGAGGAGCGCACGATCGTCGTCTTCACCTCGGACAACGGCCCCACCTTCGACGCCGGCGGCGCCGACTCGGCCTTCTTCCGCTCGGCGGGTCCCTTCCGCGGCCTGAAGGGCTCGCTCTACGAGGGCGGCCTGCGCGTGCCGGCGATCGTGAGCTGGAAGGGCCGCGTCGCGGCCGGCGCGACCAGCGATCGCGTCACGGGATTCGAGGACTGGCTGCCGACGCTGCTCGAGCTGGTCGGGGCGGAGTCGAAGACGCCGCCGCGCGTGGACGGCGTGAGCTTCGCGCCGACGCTGCTCGGCCGCGCGCAGGAGCCGCGGCCCTGGCTCTATCGCGAGCTCGCGGGCTACGGCGGGCAGCAGATGGCTCGCATCGGCGACTGGACCGGCGTCCGCCAGGGCCTCGCGAAGCCGGGCGCGCCGCGGCTCGAGCTCTTCGATCTCGCGAGCGACGTCGGCCAGGCGCGGGACGTCGCCGCGGGGCACCCCGACGTCGTCGCGCGGCTCGAGGCCGTGCTCGCGCGCGAGCACCAGCCGTCGCCGTCCTTCCCGCTCGCGTCGATCGACCCGACGCCGGAGCGCTACGCCGCTCGCCGCACGACGGCCGAGCCGCGCGAGCTGCTCGACGCTCCCGAGGCCGCATGGGCTGCGGCGCAGCACGTCCGCTGGGGGCCCGACGCGCTCGCCACGAGCTTCGCGGCGCTCTGGTCGCCGCTCGGCCTCGCCGTGCGCTTCGACGTCAGCGACCCGTCGCCGTGGCACACGCTCGTGGCGCGCGACGAGCGGCTGTGGACCGAGGAGGTGGTCGAGCTCTTCCTCGACGTGGGCGCGAGCGGCCGCTCGTACGCCGAGGTCGAGTGGAATCCGGTCAACGCCGTCGTCGATCTCTGGATCGACCGGGCCGACGGCCGCTTCGACCGCAGCTGGAACGTCGCCGGGCTCGAGAGCCGCGTCCACCCGCGGAAGGACGCGGCGGGCCGCACGACCGGCTGGAGCGTCGTGAGCGTGCTGCCCTGGAGCGCGCTCGCGGCGAAGGCGCCGCCGGGCACCGCGCTGCCGCCCCGGGTCGGCGACCGCTGGCGCTTCAACGTCTACAGGATCGAGCGCCCCGGCGGCCCATCGGACCCCGAGAAGGGCGTGCTGAACCTCGCCTGGGCCCCGACGGGGCAGCACAGCTTCCACGTGCCCGAGGCGTTCCGCGAGATCGAGTTCGTGGGAGAGTCGCCGTCCGAGTGGGTCTGCCACGAGGCGACGCGCGTCGCGATGGGCAGCGCCGCCACGGTCCGGGCCTGCGGCCCCGAGCGCACGGCGCTCGCCGCGGCCGTGGAGGCCGGGCTCGACGAGGTGGACCGCCTCGACGCGCTGCTCAGCCACTACCGCGAGGAGACGCCGCTGTCGCGCCTCAACCGCGAGGCGGCGCGCGGAGCGGTCGCGGTCCCGCCCGAGCTCGCGCGAGCTCCTGGCCGTGTGCCTGCGCTGGAGCCGCGACTCGGACGGCGCCTTCGACGTCACCGTCGGCCCGCTGATGAAGGCCTGGGGCTTCTTCCGCGACGAGGGCCGGCGGCCCGACGACGCGCAGCTGCGGGCCGCGCTCGCCGTGGTCGGCTACCGCCACGTCGTCGTGGACCGCGAGCGCCACACGGTCCGCTTCGACCGGCCCGGCGTCGAGCTCGACCTCGGCGGCATCGGCAAGGGCTACGCGGCCGACCGCGTGGCCGCGGTGCTGCGGCGCCACGGCATCGCTTCGGCGCTCGTGAACCTCGGCGGCAGCAGCGTCTACGGCCTCGGCACGCCGCCGGGAGCCCCGGGCTGGGAGGTCGAGGTCGCCGATCCGAAAGCACCCGACCGCAAGGCCCTGAGCGTGTCGCTCCGCGACCGGGCGCTCAGCGTCTCGGGCGGCTACGCGCGCTTCTTCGTGAAGGACGGCGTCACCTACTCCCACATCATGGACCCGCGGACGGGCTATCCGGTCCAGGGCGTGCTGAGCGTCGCCGTGGTGAGCGCGAGCGCGACCGACGGCGACGCGCTCGACGACGTGCTGTTCGTCCAGGGGCTCGAGCGCGCGCGCGCGTTCGTGGGCAAGCTGCCGCCGTCGCTCGGCACGTCGGTCTATTTCTTCCTGCCCGCGGACGCCGGCGGCTACCGGCTCGAGCGCTTCGGGGTCAGCGAGCCGCGGTGAGGTCGACGACCGCGTAGGGGCCGAGCACGCCCAGCGAGAACTCGGTCGCGTCGTCCTGCAAGCAGCGGTGACTCGACGGCGACCTCGCCCTGTGGCAGCACCTGGGCTTTGCCGGGCGCCCACAGCCCCCGCAAACGCACGCGCAGCCCCTGGATGTTGCGGCCCGAGTAGTTGACGAGCTGCAGCCGCCGCCGGCCCGCGTCGCCGGTGAGGCGCGCCAGCACGACCTCGCTGCCGTAGAGCCGCAGCGTGCGCCGCTCGTCGGTGAGCTGCGCGCGCACCTTGAGCGCGAAGGCGTCCGGATTGGCGGCCTCGGCCTCGGGGAAGGCGGGCGTGCCGAGCTCGACCACGAGCGGAAGGCCGTTCGAGCCGCGGGCCACCGGCCGGAACAGCAGGTTGCGGCGCGCGAGCAGGTTCATCACCTCGCCCGTGAGCGGCGAGCCGTCGTCGACGACGCCGACGTCCGCGACGTCGGGCAGCTCCATGGCCTTCACGCTGCGCAGAAAGGAGAGCGCCTCGCCCAGGGCGGCGACGTCGGCGGGATCGATCGCGAGCACCAGGTCGGCTCCGTAGGCGTAGGCTTCCGCCGCCGCCAGCGCCGCCGTGCCCTTGGGCGCCGTCTCGAAGAAGCGGCCCTTCGCCGAGCGCAGGTAGCGCCAGCCGTTGGCGTTGATCCAGGGCCGGCGGGTCGCCGAGGCCGCGTCCGCGCGCCCGACGATTCCCGGCCCCGGCACGACCGCGCGCTCGGACTTCTCGGCGGCATCGAGCGGGACCGCGTCGAGGCCGGCCGCCTTCCAGGCCGCGGCGCTCGCAGGCGGCACGCGCAGCCGCTCGATGCCGGCCTTTCGCAGGGCGTCCGCCGTCTCCGGGGGCTGCTCCCAGTAGAGGACGGGAAGGGCCGCGAGCAGCAGCGCGAGGCTCAAACCTCGACCTCCTCGACCTTGATCTTCTGGATGTCCCACTCGCCGAGGCCCATGCGTCCGGCGACCTCCACGTGGCGCGGCTCGCGGATCAGGATGTTGACGTTCGGGTCGCCGTCGCGCGCGATGTTGTCGTTCGGCTTGAGGTACTTCGGATCGCGGTCCCAGATCGAGATCGCACCCTCGGCCTTGCGCTTGTCGTCGATGACGTCGAGCAGCAGGCGGTCGATCGCCACCGGGTCGGTGCCGAACAGGATCTGGCGCGGGAAGAACAAGAAGCGCTGCGTCGGCGCGAACGGCCCGCCGTGCCAGACCGCGCGCAGGCCGTCCATGATCTGCAGCACCGTCCGCGAGCGCAGCGGCTCGACCGCCGCCAGCGTGCCGACCGCGGTGAGCGTGTGGCTCACGCCCTTGTCGTGCGTGCGCGCCACGTTCGAGAAGCTGCCGTAGGCGACGTTCTTCAGGCAGCCGGTCACGCCGGTCGCGCCGTGGTCCTTCATGTTCGGCACGTTGATGATCTTGGTCGCGCGCTCGCTGACGAGCCGCATCATGTTCGAGCGCGTGTCCTCCTCGCCGAAGAACTGCGCCTCGACGTAGGTGAGCGGGTCGTAGTCGCGCTGCTCGGGCGCGCGGTTGCCGCGCTCGGCGGCCTGGATCTGCACGCCCTCGGGCAGCTGCGGCGCGTAGTTCACCTCGGCGAGCTGGCCGAAGAAGCGCTCGTAGAGCACGATCTGCGCGGGCTTGAGCCCGAGCGCCATCAGCTGCCGCACGATCTCGGCCACGATCACGGGCGAGGTGACGCAATAGGGCCGCCCGCCGGCGTTGACCTTGATCGCCACCACGTCCTTCGGCTCGATGAAGCGCCGCCAGGCGGCGAGCGCGTCCTTCTCGCCCGTGAGCGCGCGCATGCCGCGCTCCATCATCTCGCGCACCAGCAGCGGGTCGACGGCAGCCTCGGCGGTCCCCGGCAGGCGCGCCGAGCGGGTGCGCACCACGCGGCCCGGATACGGCCCCGGCATCCCGGGGACCGCGGCCGGCGCGTAACGCGTCACGACCTTGTACTTCGGCGCCGGCGTCGCTTCTTCCGCGCCCGAGACGCGCACGGCCGTCGCGAGCGGCGTCGTGGCGATCAGCTCCAGGAACTCGCGGCGCTCCATGTCTCCTCCGGTGCCGAGCGGGCCGATTGTATTACCCTTCGCAGCACGCGAGGTGAAGCGTGGCCGACACGAAGCTGGCCAGGATCCGCTCGATCGACCTGCTGCGCGGCGCAGACGTGCTGCTGATGCTGTTCGTCAACGAGGTGGCCGGCGTCGCGGGAGCGCCGGCGTTCCTGCGCCACAAGGGTGCGGCCGACGACGGCATGACGATCACCGACCTGGTGTTCCCCGCGTTCCTCTTCGTGGTCGGCATGGCGATCCCGTTCGCGCTCGGCTCTCGCCTCGCGCGCGGCGAGAGCCGGCTCGCGGTGCTGCGCCACGTGGTCGCGCGCGCGGCCGCGCTCGTCGTGATCGGCGTGCTGATGGTGAACGCCGAGCACGGCGTCGCGGGGTGGGTGTCGCTGCCCGCCTGGAACGTGCTGATGACGCTCGGCGTGCTGCTCGTCTGGGGCCTGCCGCGCGACGGCTGGTGCGGGCGTCATCGAGGGGCGCTCCGAGCCCTCGGCATCCTGCTCTTGCTCTTCGTGGTGGTGGCGTACCGCGGCAAGGACGTCAGCGGCTGGCTGCAGCTGCGGCCCTACTGGTGGGGGATCCTCGGGCTCATCGGCTGGGCGTACCTGGGTGTCGCCAGCCTCTACCTCGTGATCGCGTCGCGCCCCGCGATCCTGACGGCACTCCTCGGGCTCTACGGCTGCGTGGCGCTCGCCGACAAGGCGGGCGGTTTCGGCTGGCCGACGATTCCGGGGCCGCTCGTGGGCGGCATCGTCGGGACGCACGGCGCGGTCGTGCTCGCGGGCTGCCTGCTCGGCGTCCTGGTGGAGCGCCAGCTCCGCTCGCAGGGATCGCCGTGGCGCTTCGCGGCGGGGGCGCTCGGCTGCGCCGCGGCGTTCGGCGCGGCGGGCCTGCTGCTCCACACGCTCCACGGCCTTCACCCCGCGTTCACGATCAGCAAGATCCACGCGACGCTGCCGTGGGGGCTCCTCTCCGCCGCGCTCACCACCGCGCGCCTGGGTGGCCGTCTTCGTGATCGCGGACGTGCTGGGCCGGCGCGAGTGGCCGAAGGCCGTCCAGCTCGCCGGCGAGAACCCGCTGCTCGCCTACCTGCTCGCGCCGCTCCTGCTGTCGCTCTTCGAGCTCGCCGCCCCGCTCTTCGGCGGCGTCAACCCCTACGAGGCGATCAGCCAGCCGGTGCCGCTCGGCCTCGTCCGTTCGGCGGTCTTCGCGTGGGTGGTCGTGCGCCTGACCGGCTGGCTGCGCGCGCGAGGCTTGCGCTTCCAGCTCTAACGAAAGGGGTCAGGTCTTGAATCGTGCTTGTGCCGGGCTCTGGCACGATTCAAGACCTGACCCCATCTGCGCAGACCGAGAGTCGCAGGACGGGCCGGGGGGGCTCCTGTGCCGCCCCCCGGACCCCCCTGCACGTCAGAAGTAGAACTTCAGCGCCAGCTCGACGACGCGCGGCGAGCTGACCGTCGTCGTGATCAGGCCGAACGTGTTCGGCACCGAGATGTCGCGCGCGGGCGGCCCGAAGCTCGGGGTGTTCGTCACGTTGAAGGCCTCGACGCGGAACTCGAAGTAGCGCTCGCCGCCGGCATTGAAGCGCTTCGAGATCGCGGCGTCCAGGTTGACGTAGCCCGGCGCGCGCGCGATGCCGATCCCGCAGTTGCCGAACGTCCCGAGCGCCGCCGCCTCGAAGGCGCCGATGTTGAGCCAGCGCGCGTCGGCCGCCGAGCTCGCGTCCGGCGTCACGCTCTGGTTGGACGGGACCGGGTCGCCGACGCAGTTCGGCCGCTCGAAGCCGCGCTCACCCTGCAGCGAGCGGGCGCGACCGTCGATGACCGTGACCGGGATGCCGGTGCGCGCCTGGAAGATGCCGCCGAGCTTCCAGCCGCCGAGGATCGCGTTCGTGAGGCCGCCCCAATCCGAGCCCCACTTGCGGCCGTGGCCGAAGGGCAGCTCGTAGGTGCCCGAGAACACGAAGTTGTGGCGCACGTCGTGGAACGCCGGCCCCCACTCCGCGTCGGAGTCGTACGTGTTCGGCCCAGTACGCGCCCTCGGACGCGACGACACCGCCGCCCCCGTAGTAGCCGCGGTTGTTGGTGTAGGCCTTGGCGAACGTGTAGGACGCCATGAACTCGACGCCGTGCCACTCGCGCTGGCGCACGCTCGCCTGGATCGAGTTGTACTCGCTACGGGCGAGCGAGGCCGTGGTCGCGATCGTGGTGATGAGCGGCTGCGAGCCGTAGAGCGGCCGGCGCGTGGCCTTGGGCGCCCAGGTCGACGGGTCGCCCACGCCGGGCAGCGCCTGGTTGCCTTCGACCGGAGCCACCAGGTGGTTCGCGCGGTTCCCGACGTAGCCGACCTGCGCCGACATGCCCTCGGTCAGCCGGTACTCCGCGAACACGTTCCACTGGTGGGTGAACTGCGGGCCGCAGGTTCAGGTCGTACGCGCGCACGTTGCCGGTCGGCGTCGTGCCGGGCACGAGGTCGGCGAAGCCGCTCGCCATCGACCCGGCGCCGGTCGTGGCGTCGTAGTTCACGTTCGACTCGAAGAAGAACGGCGGGTTGAGCGGCAGCCGCAGGTTGGCGCCGGTGCCCTCCATGTACTGGGAGATCCCGTAGCCGCCGCGGAACACCAGCCGGTCGCTCGCGCTCCAGGCGACACCGACCCGCGGCTCGAAGCCCTTGTAGTAGGAGTTGTAGAGCGCGCGGTCGAAGGTGCTGCCGTCCTTCGCGAAGGTCTGCACGCCGGTCCCCCCGCCGAAGGGCATCGCCACGTCGAAGTTCGACTGCCGGTTGTCCTTCTCGACGAGCGGCGAGGTGTAGGCCCAGCGCAGGCCCAGGTTCAGCGTCAGGTTCGGCTTCACCTTGAAGTCGTCCTGGACGAAGAGCCCGATCCGGTTCTGCAGGTGGGTCCACGGGTCGTTCGGATCGCCGCCCCCACGGCCCTTGCTCGACACCTTGTCGAGCAGGAAGTCGGAGAAGGCGTTGCCGGTGAAGGCACCGTTGAAGTTGATGAAGCCGAGCAGGCCGTTGTTGCCCGCGTAGAAGCGCTGCTGGTCGTAGCGCAGGAACTGGCCGCCGAACTTCAGCGTGTGGCGGCCCTTGAGCCAGGTGAGCTTCTCGTTGAGCTGGTAGGTCTTGGCGAGCGTGTCCGAGTCCGTGGCGATGGCGCCCGGCGTCGTGAGCCCGCCGCCCCAGCCGATCGAGGTCAGGCCCGTCGATCGGCTGGCCGCCGGCGATGCCGTACTTGGCGTTGGCGTCGCCGATGCCGGCCCAGTCGAAGGTGTCCGCGACGACCGTGGTCTTGCTGTAGCCGACCAGCACCTCGTTGATCAGCGTCGGCCCGAAGACCTTGCTCCAGTTGACGCCGACGTTGTAGAACGGCTGGTCGTTGAGCGTCGTGACCTGCAGCGGGAACGGGTTCTTGTCGCGCTGGTCGGTGTAGGTCGCGAACGAGAAGCGCGCGAACAGCTTGTCGTTCGTCGAGGCGTTCCAGTCGAGCCGCAGGTCGCCCTGGTGCGCGCGGGTCGTGAGCTGCGTCTCGCCGACGTAGTTGCCGGTGACGCCGCTCACGGTCCGGTTCGGCAGCGGGTAGTTCGCGGTGTCGTTCAGGATCGCGAGCGCCGTCGGGCTGATCCGGCTGAGCGGGATCTGGTTGCCGGGAAACGGCTGCCCGGTGAGCGGATCCCGGATCGGGGTCGTGATGCTCGACAGGTCGCCGTGGCGCCAGGCGTCGGGCGCGACCGAGGCGGTCGAGAAGCCCGGGGCGTCCTGGCGCGAGCCCTGGTAGTCGGCGAAGAAGAACAGCTTGTCCTTGATCAGCGGGCCGCCGAGCGTCGCGCCGAAGATGTGCTGCTTGCGCTCCTGGCGCGGCGCGTTGCGAGCGGTTGTTCTCCCAGGTGTTCGCGTCGAGGTCGCTGTTCCGGTAGAACTCGAACACGTTGCCGCGGAACTTGTTGGCGCCGGACTTGACGACGTTGCTGATCACCGCGCCGGCCGACGTTGCCGGTGTCCGCCGCGTAGTTGTTGGTCTCGACGCTGATCTCGGCGAGCGCGTCGGGCGTCGGCTGGTACGAGATGCGGTTGTCGATCGTCTCGTTCACGTCGAGGCCGTCGACCGTGTAGTTGTTGGTCTGCTCGCGGTTGCCGTTGACGAACGGCCGGTTCAGGTTGACGTTGCCGATGTTGGTGAAGCCGCGCGGGTTGACCGTGATCGCTCCGGGGAGCAGGAGCGCCAGCTGGCCGGGGTTGCGCCCGTTCAGCGGCAGCGACTGCACCGTGTTGCCCGAGATCACCTCGCCGACGGTCGCGGACTCGGTCTGCAGCGTCGGCGCCTGGCCCACGACCTCGACCATGTCCTCGAGCGCGCCCACCTCCATCTTGAAGTCGAGCCGCGCGATCTGCTTCGCCTCGAGCGTGATCGGCTTGGTGCTCGCGGTCTTGAAGCCCGTGAGCGTGGACTTCACGACGTAGGTTCCGACGGGAAGCGCCGTGATCGTGTAGTTGCCGGCGTTGTTCGACGTGCCGGAGTACTCGACGTTGGTCGCCTGGTTGACGGCGGTCACCGTGACGCCGGGCGCTGCGGCGCCGGTCGCGTCGCTGACGAGGCCGGTGATCGATGCCGCGCCGGTCTGGGCGTAGAGCGCGGGGCAGAGGGCCGCCAACGCGAGCCCGAGCACCAGCGTCCTTGTGCGCACTACTGCTGTCCTCATCCGATCCTCCTCTTGTTCTCTCGCTGCCGAGCGGACGCCCGGCCGCCGCTCCCATAACCGTCCAGCTCCACCACGTTGCGCACCGGCCGCAGCACGCCGTCGCCTCTGACGAGGTCGAGCGTGATCTGGTAGCGGTCGGCCCGCATCACGGAGCTCGTGTACTCCAGCGGGCGGCCGTCGCGCAGGAACGCCACGCGCTCGGCGCGGAGCCCCGCCGATCCCGTGGCGACGCGCAGCAGCCGCGCCTGCGCCCGCTCGATGAGCGCCGCCCAATGCCGCTCGTGCGCCGAGACGGGGACGAGCCCGTGGCGCTCGAGGGTCTCGTAGAGCGAGCCCGACTCGAAGGGCTCGCCCGCGAGCCCCGGGGCGAGCTCGAGCGGGATGTGGGCGATCTGGATCGCGAGCGGCTCGCCGTCGCCCGTGCGCAGCCGCTCGAGCCGGAAGACCCGCGCGCCGGCCGCGATCCGCAGCTTCGCCGCGGTGGCCGCGTCGGCGGGGACGACCGCACGGCCGAGCAGCTGCGATTGCGCCGCGAAGCCCCGCCGCCGCATGTCGTCGGTGAAGCTCGTCAGCTCGGTCGGCCCCTGGTCGACCCTGGCCTCGGCCACGAACGTGCCCCGGCCCTGCTCGCGGCGCAGATAGCCCGCGTGAACGAGCTCGCCGAGCGCCTGGCGCACGGTGGCCTTGCTGACCCGGTAGCAGGCTGCGAGCTGGTCCTCGGTCTCGAGACGAGCGTGCGGCCCGAGCTCTCCGACCTCTATCCTTCTGAGCAGCAAGGACTTGAGCTGGTAATACAGCGGGACGGGCAGTGCCCGGTCCAGCTCTCGAGGTGCCGAGGCGAGGGCGCGATCCTTCACAGAATGAAAAAACCTATGAAAGCAGGTTATCAGGTCATCCGTAAGACCGCAAGATCCAGCCGCGGCGATCCGAGCGCCTTCCGCTCGGCGTCCCGGTGGGCCTGGTAGGCGATCCTCTCGGGCCGCAGCAGGTCGCTCGGCAAGACGAAGCGAAGGAGGCTCGGGGCGTAGCGCCCGGCGAGCGCGGCCCGCGCCCGCCACGCGGCGTCGGCGAGCAACACCACGGCTGCGACGCCCATGACGGGAGCGATGGGATCTCCGGGAGGCCCGGGGAGGAAGGTCAGCAGATAGATCGCCAGGAAGGCTGCGGCAGCAGCGGTCCAGAGCGCCGCGCGCCGCACGGCCGCGGGTCCGCCCCGGTGGTCGAACGCGCGCTCCTGGAGCTCTGCGGCGAGCAGGGACGTGAGCCCGCTGAAGCCCTCGTTCCACTGGTCCCATTCGCTGCGCACGCCCGCGAGCACCTCGCTCGCGTAGGCCGAGTGGCGGCGGGGGCTGCGCCGGGCGACCCCCGGCGTCGGCCGCGTTCGCCATCGGCACCAGACGGTACGAGTGGACCAGCCGGCCGCGATCGAAGACGACCGGCTCCGGGATCACCTGCCAGTAGTCGCCGCCGCATTCGACCGGATGCGTGCCGTCCCAGCTGAGGTGCGGGAGGAGGCCGCGGTACACGAGCGAGCCGTCGCCGTCGGACGTCACCACGTCGGGCCGCGCGAGGCGCTCCCAGAAGGCGGCGCGCGTGAGCGGCACGAGCGTGCGGTCGGCGTGCGCGAAGCGGACGCCGAGCGCCCGCAGCGCCTCGCACAGCAGGACCACGGGAGCCGAGCCTCCCGTCTCGCGCAGGAAGAACGCCGCGAAGGCTCGACCGAGGGCCGGTAGCGCGAGCAGCCCGAAGGCGCCGGAGCCCGACACGGCGAGGATCGCGGAGGCGGACCCGCCCTGCGAGAGCAGCACCGGCACGACCAGGATCACCAACGCCTCGACGAGGCCCGAGACGAGCGTCGCCGTGACCGCGTAGAGCCCGAGCCGCTCGGAGAGGCGGACCTGGTCCTCCTCGGGGAGCAGGCCGACGATCGGGTAGAGCAGGAAGCGGAAGGGACGCGCCCGCGCCCGCTTCTCGGCGAGCTCGCGCTCGGCCTGCGCCGAACGCACCACGGCCTCTCCATAGACGACGCGGTCCCGCACCACCTCGCCCTCCGGCCAGTGGCGCATCCGATAGACGACGAGGCGGTCCTCGGGCAGCTCGGTCTCGGACAGCACCTCGTAGGTCAGCGTCCCGAGCACGACGGCCGTGCCGGGGAAGGCCGCCCGCAGCCGGTAGGATCCCTCGGAGCGCACGCGGAACGGCAGGAAGCCCCGGCTCCACACCTCGGCGTCCGCGGCGGCGCCCGGCGTCAGGCGGGCCTCTTCGCCGTCGGCCAGCCGCCAGCGGTCGAGGCTCTCCTGCTTCGTCATGCCCGCGTGCGGGCGCTCGCTACTTCTTCTTCCCGAAGAGGGAGTCGAAGGCCGCCCGCGCCTTCTGCTCGCTCGACTGCGCGCCGACCATGCCCGGCTGCGTGAGCGCGGAGACCACGCGGAACTCGAAGAACTCGCAGAAGTTCGCCTTGTCCTTGTCGGCCTGCCACTCCGCCTGCGGCTCGCGGCACTGGTTGTTGGCGGCGGGGTCGTGCAGCCGGCAGTTGAGGCAGCACTTGAGATCGGAGTGGCAGTACGGGCAGCCGGCCGTGCGCTCGACCTTGGCGGAGAAGACCTGGAGCTCGCGGCCGCAGTGGTGGCACACCCGCATGGCGCGACTCTATACCTGTCTACACCCGGGCCGGCGTCCGCAGCGCTCCTCGGCGCGCGAGCGCGAGCGCCAGCAGCACGTAGAGCGCGGCGTCCACGAAGTAGATGCCGCGGAGCGTGGCGTGCGCGACGAGCCCCGCGACGGTGGGGGAGAGCGCCCCGCCGAAGAGCGCCGCGCCCGAGAAGAAGCCGAAGGAGGTCGTGCGCACCTCCTGCGGCACCATCAGGCCTCCGATCGTGTAGCAGAGCGTGAGCGAGCCGCCTGCCACGAGCCCGAGCAGCACCGCGAGCGCCAGCACCAGCTCGAAGCTCGGCACGAGCGCCATCGGCGCCACGATCAGGGCGCCGCCCACGAGCGTCGCGAGCAGCAGCCGCTGCTGGGGCGTGGGAGCGGCTGAGGCGGCCGAGCCCCCACGCCGAGGTGGCGGCCGCGAGCGAGTAGGCCGAGATCAGGACGCCCGTCGCCGAAGCGAGCCGCGACGGCGGCAAGCCGAGGCCGCCGAGGTGCAGCGGCAGGATCGGCGTGAACGAGCGGCCGATGAAGTTCACCACGAACAGCACGCCGAGCAGCCCGACCACGCCCGGAATCGCGATCACGTCCCGGAAGCCCGCGCTCGCGGCCGTCGCGGCGCGCTCGCGCGGCGCGCGCTCCTCGTAGCAGGCGAGCAGCAGCACGAGCGCGAGCGCGCAGAGCGCCGCCGTCACCAGGAACGTGCGCCGGATGCCGATCGTGTCGGCCAGGATGCCGCCGGCGAGCGGGCCGATCGCGGCCGAGAGGATCTGCGCCGCCTGGATCAGGCCGACGGCGCGGCCGGTGTCCTCGCGCGGTGCCTGCGCGGTCGCCATCGCGAGGCCGAGCGGGCCGATGCCGCCGAAGAGGCCGACCCCGATCCGCAGCGCGAGCAGCTGCGCGACGTTGCGGACGGCCGCGCTCAGCGCGAGCAGGATCACGTAGGCGACGAGCGCCTTGACGGCGATGCTCTTCTGGCCGTGGCGGTCGGCGAGCCGCCCCCAGACGGGCGCGAGCAGGCCGGCGAGCAGCGGTGCGACGCCGATCAGGACGCCGGCCCAGAGCGCGGCTGCGTCGGGCTCGGCGCACACCCAGGTCGCGGACGAAGAGAGGCAGGAACGGCAGCACGAACGCGAAGCCCGTGAAGACGGCGAACACCATCGCCACCGTCACCAGCAGGTTTCGCCGCGCGACCGCGTCCTGCTGCGGGGGGCGGGCCGTCACGAAAGCAGCCAGAACTCGCCGATCACGAGCGCTCCGTCCACGCTCAGCCTGAGCCGGCTGCGTCCGCTCGAGCCGCGCGCGCGCGCGACCGCGGCCGCGCGTCCGTCGAGACGCACGCGGGGCTCGGGTCCCGCCGTGACGACGACGTCGCGCCAGCGCACGCCCTGGCTCCAGCCGGTGCCGAGCGCCTTGCTCGCGGCCTCCTTGCCGGCGACGGCGAGCGCGAGCGCGAGCGAGCGCTCGGGTGGCGAGGCGGGCAGCGCCGCGGCCTCCTCGGGGTCCATCAGCTTCTTCACGAAGCGCTCGCCGAAGCGCTCGAGAGCGTGCGCCACGCGCGCGGTCTCCACCAGGTCGAGTCCGATGCCGATGACCATGAAGCGCGGGCCACGATAGCACGCGGCGCGTCGCCGCCGCGAAGCGGATAGAATCGCCCTGCGGGAGGACGTTTGGAAGCGCCGAAGGCGTTCGGTCCCTTCGAGGTCCGGGGCGAGCTGGGCCGCGGCGGGAGCGGCGTGGTGTTCGTCGGCTGGGACGCGGAGTCCGACCGCACGGCGGCGATCAAGCTCTTCAACACCATTCCGAAGGACGTGACCGGCACCATCTCGCGCGTGAAGCGCGACGCGCAGGCGGCCGGCGCCCTCGGGCACCCGAACGTCGCCGCGGTGCTCGGCGTCGGGGACCACGAAGGCTGGCCCTGGGTCGCGACCGAGTTCGTCCCGGGGGTGAGCCTCGCGCAGGTGCTTCGCGGGCGCTCGCTGCTGCCGATCGAGCGCGTCCTCGACGTGTGGCGACAGATCTGCGAGGGCCTCGCGCACGCGCACCGCGAGGGCGTGCTGCACCTCGACCTCAAGCCATCCGACGTGCGGCTCGCGCCGACGGGAGAGGTGAAGCTCGTCGACTTCGGCTCGTGGCACCTGAAGGCGCTCGAGCACGTCGGCCCGCTCGACGCGGGGCTGCACTACCGGGCGCCGGAGCTCCTGATCGGGCGCAAGCCCGATCACCGCGCCGACATCTTCTCGGTCGGCGCCATCGTCTACGAGCTCGTCGCCTACCGGAAGGCCTTCCCGGGCGACAACAGCACCGACATCGTCCGCGGCATCACGCGCTGCGAGCCCGACCTCGCCTGCCTGCCGCGCAACGCCTTCTCGCCGGGCTTCGAGCGCGTGCTGGCCGCCAGCCTGGCCCGCGTGCCCGACTCGCGGCATGCCTCGTTCGAGGAGGTGCATGCCGACCTGGTGCAGCTCGTTCGCGAGACGGCGCCGCGCCTGCGCGAGAAGGCGGCCGAAGCGGGAGAGACGATTCCGCCGGAGCGCGAGGAGCTGCTCGCGAACGTGACGCGCGCCCGCGCCGAGGACCGCCTGGAGGACGCGCTCGACGGGGTCCGCCAGCTGCTCCACCGCGACTCGGAGGACGAGGCCGCGCGGCGCTCGATGACCGAGATCGAGTCGGTTCTGGTCGACCGCGAGGTCGACGCGCTCGTCGGGATGGCGCTCGCGTACGCGGCCGACGGTCAGCTCAAGCTCGCGACGGAGATCGCCGAGAAGGTCGAGCGCCTGGCGCCGTGGAGCCCGCGCTACCTGCAGCTGCAGGTCTACCTCGACGAGGAGGGCGCTCGCAAGCGCGCCGACGACCTCGTCGCGCGCGCACGCGAGTACGCGGGCGCGGGCCGCATCGTCGAAGGCCAGGCGGCGGTGCGCGAGGCGCTCTTGTTCATGCCCGGGCACGCGCCCGCGGGGCGGCTGTCGCAGGAGCTGGCCGAGGCGGCTGCGTTGCTCGCGGCGCCGGCGCCGCGCCGAGGCGCCCGCAAGCGCACTCCCTCTCCCCGAGCCCGAGGCGGCATCCGCGGAGACGCCTTCCGAGGGCCCGTTGGCGGCGGTGCCGCTGCCCGAGGAGCCCGCGGAAGTCGAGGCGGCCGCCGAAGCGGCTCCGGCCACTCCGGCCCCGGCGCGAAGCTCGCCGGACGAGCCGCCCCAGCCCGTCTCGGCGGAGGCTGGGCAGGCCCCCGCACCCGTCGACGTCGCAGCCGCGGTCGCCGCGCCGGCTGCCGACGCGAGGAGCGCCGAGGCCGTCACGCTCAGCGCCGCCGCGCTCCGACACTTCCTGCAAGACGAGCACGAGCAGGCGCGCCAGCTGGTCGAGCGCGCCCTGGCTCTCGACCCCCAGAACCGCAAGGCCCTGGAGCTGGAGAAGATTCTTCGTGTTCTGGGCTGAGGTTGGTCCTATAATCTAAGGTAGTTACTCAAGGAGGGCACTCATGCGGTTGCTGCCTGCCGCGACGCTTATCGGGGCCGTGCTTCTTCTGGCCTCAGTTGCCTCCGCCCAGGGCCTCGGCGACGCCGCTGCCAAGGAAAAGCAGAAGCGGAAGGCCAGTCCCAAGACGGCCAAGGTCTATACGGACGACAGCATCGGGCGCTCGCTCGCGCCGGTGACGTCCACCGACCAGCCGGCCGCCCCCGCCGGTGCCGCGGCCGCCGCGGCCGCGGGCGACAAGCCCGCCGGAGCCGAGGGCGGCGCGGCCACGGCCGAGAAGCCCGCCGAGGATCCGCGAGTCAAGGCGGAGGCCGAGTGGCGCCAGAAGCTCGAGCAGGCGCGCAAGGAAGAGGCGGCCTACCAGGAGATGGTCACCAAGCTCCAGCTCGCCCTCAACGACACGGGCGGTCTCTACAGCTCCGGGCGCGCGTCCAACGTGCAGATGCTCGAGGACAACCAGAAGAAGCTCGCCGACGTGAAGGCGCGCATCGCGACCCTCGAAGAGGAAGGGCGCCGCAGCTCCTATCGCTGAGCGCTCCCGGGGGCTCGCTCCAGCTGCACGAGCAGGCCGCGGTCCTCGTTGAGCTCCACGCGCCGCGGCAGCTCGCGCGTGTCCACGCTGAAAGACCCTCCCTCGGGCGCGAGCTTCACGGTGCGCGTCTCGGTGCCCGAGGCGGTGGTCACGCTTATCGTCAGCGGTAGCGGACCCGGGAAGTTGCGCGGACGCATGTCCACCGTCGTCGTGAAGCCGGAAGCCGCGCTGGCGGTCGTCGACGTCCAGCGCAGCGAGGGCAGGCCCGTCTCGTAGATCCAGCGCTGGAAGTAGGGCCCGAGCTCGAGCCCGCTCGCGGCCTCGAGCGCCTCGCGCAGGTCTTCGGTGCCCGCCTTGCGGTAGCGGTGCTCCTCCAGGAAGGTGCGGGCCCCCGCGAAGAAGGCCTGGTCGCCCATCAGATTGCGCAGCATGTGCAGCACCCAGGCGCCCTTGTCGTAGACGACCGAGCGGAAGTAGCGCGGCTCCCCCTTCAGGTGCCCGAGGCGCTGGCCGAGATGGATCGGGCCTGTCGCGTCCTGGCGCATGGCCCAGCTGCTCATCCGGTCCATCATCGTCAGGAACGCCCGCTCGCCGAGCCGCTCGCGCAGCCACAGCGCCGCCGCGTACTGCGCCCACGCCTCGGACAGCCAGCGCTCGCGATAGTTCGCGGGCGCCGTCCCCTGGCCCCACCACTGGTGCGCCGCCTCGTGGGCCAGGAAGAAGCCGGGCAGGTCGCTGAAGTTCGAGGGATCCTCGGGCAGCGCGCGCGAGCGCAGGATCGGCGGACGCTGTTGCAGGTACAGCAGTCCGGGCGGGCTGTGGCCGCCGGGCGTCTCGCCCTCCGCCACCACCAGGCCGAGCGTGGGATAGGGCGAGGGGCCGAACTTCTCGGCGTAGAAGGCGAGCATGCGCTCGACCTCCTGCATCTGCTCGAGCGTCTCGCGGCGCGTGCGCGGCAGGGCGTAGCCGCGGACCGACAGGGCGCCTTCCTGGCGCAGGCCCACGTCGCTCAGGCGGCCCACGATCGCGGTGATGAACTTGCCCGGCCTCGCCATGCGGAACTCGCTGCGCGTGCGGCCGCCGCTGGTGCGCGACGAGACCTGCTCGCCGCCCGTGACGGCGAGCCAGCCCTCGGGCGTGTCGAACACGACGCGCGCGAGCGCGAAGTCCTCGTTGGGCGGCCGTGGATACCAGGCGGTGCGGTTGGCGTAGACGATCGGCGGTCGCTCCATGAAGACTTCGTCGCCGCCGTCGGGATTCACCACCCGGCCGTCGACCTGGACGAGCTCCTGGTCGACGGCCGCCGGGTTGTGGTGCCCCGAGTAGCGCGTCACCAGCGTGAACGGCTCCTCGCGGCTCGCGAGCTGGCCGAGCGAGACCACCAGCGTGCCCTGGTCGCGCACGCGGAAGAACAGCAGGTTGCCGCCGTCGCCGGACTGCACCGAGCTCACGTGGAAGTCGTCGTCGAGCCGGAGCCTGATGGTGGCGGCCGGATTGACGAGCCGCACCCACATGCGGTGCGTCGCGGTGATCTCGTAGGTCTCGGGGTCGAGCCGGGCGCTGATGTCGTGCTCCAGGACGTCGAGCGCGCGGTCGTCGTCCTCGCTGTAGCGCAGCGCGCTCCCGCTCGAGGAGTAGCTGCAGATCTGCAGCCGGTGGTCGCGATCGAACAGGTTCACGTCCTCGACCTCGTTCGAGGTGAGCGCGAACGTCAGCACGCGCTTGCGGCCACCGGGGAAGTCGACCACGACGTCGGCGAGGGCCGGCATCAGCCACCAGGGCGAGCGCGGCAGCGGGGCGTCGACGATGAAGCTTCGCTCGGAGCGCTCGCGGAAGATGCGCTCGGCCTCCGCGCGGCGCCGCCCCGGGCTCGGCTCCGGCTCGAGCGGCTGTCCCGCCACGAGGCGCTGGAACTCGACCGGGTGGATGCGCACGAACGCCCAGTCCACCTCGCGCTCGAGCGACGGCTGACCCGAGAACTGCCGCAGCTGCTCGCGCTCGGAGGCGGGCGCCGGCGTGAAGCGCACGCGTCCCTTGCCGACGAACACCAGCAGCGTCGGCCCGACCGCCTCGGGCGACGAGAACAGCGTACCGTCCTCGAGCCGCAGCTCGAACTCCTTCTCGCGCAGGGTCACGCCGCGCGCGCGAAACGCCTGCGGCCCGAGCGAGAGGTGCACGAGGCCGTCCATCTGGCTGACGTCCTGCCGCGACACCACGGCAAAGGCCGCCGCGCGCCGTTCGATCAGCAGCGTCCAGAAGACGACGCGCGCGCGCGGCTCGGTCGCGATGAAGACCTGCGCCTCGACCACGAAGCGCGTCTCGCCGGACCGGGCGCTCGGGCGGCGCAGCAGCGTGAACACCACCTCGTCGGTCGCGAACCAGACGCGCAGCATCTCCTCCTCGAGCGTGCGCTCCTCGGGTGTCGCGAACTCGCGCAGCGCCAGCCAACCCGCGACGTCCTTGGTCTGGAACGCGGCCTCGAGCCGATCCAGGAACGCCGGCAGCGCCGGCTCGGAGGGGGGTGGTGCCTGGTCCTGGGCCCCGGTCGGGGTGCCGAGCCATGCCGCCGCGAGGGCGGCCATCGCCAGGCGCAGCGGTCGGGATGGGATCATCGGGTGGGCGCGCGAGGGCTCTTCGAACCGCCCAAGTAGACCACAGAGTTGCCTACAATCACGAAATGACATCGAGCGTCTCGCTGGCCGCGGCGTTCCTGGCCGGCCTCTTCTCCTTCGTCTCCCCCTGCGTGCTGCCGATCGTGCCGGGCTACCTCTCGTTCATCAGCGGGGTGAACGTCGCCCAGTTCAAGGGCGGCGCGGCCCCGACCGACCTGGTTCGCCGCGTGGTGCTCGCGAGCCTCGCCTTCGTGCTCGGCTTCTCGACCGTGTTCGTGTCGCTCGGCGCGGCCGCGACGCTGGTCGGCGCGCTGCTGCAGCAGCACAAGCGCACGCTCGGCATGGTCGGCGGCGTGATCATCCTCGTGCTCGGGCTGCACACGATGGGCGTCCTGCGCATCCCGTGGCTGCTCGGCGAGAAGCGCGCGAGCGTCTCGCAGCGGCCGCTCGGGCCGCTCGGCGCCTACGTCGTGGGCCTCGCCTTCGCGTTCGGCTGGACTCCCTGCATCGGGCCGATCCTCGGCGCGATCCTGCTCTACGCGTCGCAGCAGGAGACGGTGGGTCAGGGCGTCGTGCTGCTGTCGGCGTACTCGGCGGGCCTCGGCATCCCGTTCCTGCTCGCGGCGCTGGCCGTCAACTGGTTCTTCAAGGCCTCGGGGGGCCTGCGCCGGTGGATGCACGCGGTCGAGGTCGCCTCGGGCGCGCTCCTGATCGGAGTCGGGCTGCTGCTGATCACCGACCGCCTCACGCTCATCGCGCAGTGGGTGTCGAAGGTGTTTCCGGGCCTGGCCACGATCGGCTAGAACGGGGTCAGATATACTCGTCCATATGCTTCGTCGTGTTCGTGGCGGACTTGTCGCCGTCGGCTGCAGCCTGGCCGTGGCCTGCGGGCCGGCGCCGCAGCTCAAGGAGGTCAAGCCGGCCCCGCCCTTCGATCTGCCCGACCTGAACGGCGGGCGCGTGAGCCTCGACTCGCTCAAGGGCAAGGTGGTGGTCGTGGACTTCTGGGCCACCTGGTGCGGGCCCTGCATCAAGGAGATCCCGGACTACGCCGACTTCTACCGCAAGAACCGCGCGCGCGGCATCGAGGTGATCGGCATCGTGATGGACTCGGGCTCGCCGCAGGAGATCGACGAGTTCGTGCGCGAGCACGAGATTCCGTATCGCCAGCTGCTCGGCGACGAGCAGACCGGCGACGCCTTCGGCGTGACGCAGGGTTACCCGACGACGTTCGTGATCGACGGCGCCGGCAAGATCCGCAGCAAGATGCTGGGCAGCCCGCCCACCAAATTCCAGGCGCTGCAGGAAGCCGTCGACAAGGCCGCCGTCGCGTCCTGACGCTTCCCTGAGACAGGAGACGGACCTTGAGCGTGACGAAGGACGAGGTGCTCTCCGCACTGCGCGGGGTGCAGGATCCCGATCTGCACAAGGACATCGTGACGCTCGGCTTCGTCAAGGAGGTCGAGATCCAGGGCGGCGACGTCGCCTTCACGATCGAGCTGACGACGCCCGCCTGCCCGGTGAAGGACCAGATGAAGGCGCAGGCCGAGTCGCTCGTCGCCGCGCTGCCGGGCGTGAGCGCGGCGCGCGCGAAGATGACGGCGAACGTCAGCACGCGCGGCGGCATGGGGCGCCAGCAGGTGGCGGGGATCCGCAACATCCTGGCGGTCGGCGCGGGCAAGGGCGGCGTCGGCAAGTCGACGACGGCGGTGAACCTCGCGGTCTCGCTCGCGCGCAAGGGCGCGCGCGTGGGCCTGCTCGACGGCGACGTCTACGGCCCGAACATCCCGCAGATGCTGGGCATCACCGACACGCCGGAGGTCGACGCCGACAAGCGCATCGTGCCGCCGGCGGCGCACGGCATCAAGGTGATCTCGATGGGCATGCTGGTGCCGCCCGACCAGCCGATCATCTGGCGCGGGCCGATGCTGCACGGCGCGGTGCAGCAGTTCATGCGCGACGTGCTGTGGGGCGAGCTCGACTACCTCGTGGTCGACCTGCCGCCCGGCACCGGCGACGTGGCGCTCTCGATGGCGCAGAGCGTGCCGATGGCGGGTGCGGTCGTGGTGACGACGCCGCAGGGCGTCTCCGTCTCCGACGTGCGCAAGGCGGTCGGCATGTTCCGCCAGCTCAACATCCCTCTGCTCGGCGTGATCGAGAACATGGCCTACTTCGTGTGCGGCCACTGCCAGGAGCGCACCGAGATCTTCGGCAACGGCGGCGGCCGCCGCATGGCCGAGGAGATGTCGATCCCGTTCCTCGGCGAGGTGCCGATCGACACGCGCGTGCGCTCGGGCGGCGACGAGGGCCAGCCGATCGTCGCGGCCGTTCCGGACGCGCCCGCGGCCAAGGCCTTCGAGGCGGTCGCGAGCCAGGTCGCCGCCCAGGTCTCGATCCAGAACATGCGGGTCCTGAGGGTCATCCAGACGGCCTAGCGAGGCGAAACGCCCAGCTGCCGGCAAGCCTGCTCTTGGCTCTTCAAGAGCGGGGCTCGTAGGGCGCCGAACGACAACAGAGCTGCTGCCTCCTTTCTTGAGCTGGGGGGACCTTGTCCCCCCAGGCCCCCCTGTGTGGCTCGTCACCGAGCGAGTTCAGGGTCCAACAGTTTGGACAAGAACCCTCGTGCGGTCTCCGGCGTCTCATCCGTGTGGCTCTCGTACCGGCCCTCCTGATCGCTCTCGTCGCGTCCGGCGGCGCGCAGACCCCGACCACGACCCCCGCCCGCCCCGAGATCGCTCCCGTGCGCGTGTCGGCGCCTCCGGTGATCGACGGCGTGCTGGAAGACGAAGCCTGGAAGGACGCGAACCTGTCGCTCTCCGAGTGGCTCACCTACAACCCGATGAACGGCGACCGCATCCCCCAGACGACCGAGGTGCGCGCGGCCTACGACGACCGCAACATCTACTTCGCCTTCCACTGCGTCGACCCCGAGCCCGCCAAGGTTCGCAGCACGCTCAGCCGGCGCGACAACATGTGGAACGACGACTGGGTCGGCCTGAGCCTCGACTCGGTCGGCAACGGCCAGAGCTCGTACGACCTCTTCGTCAACCCGCAGGGCGTGCAGAACGACGTCCTCACGACGCCCAGCGCCGGCGAGAACACGGCGCCCGACTTCGTCTGGCAGAGCGCCGGGCGCCGGACGGCCGAGGGCTACGACGTCGAGATGCGGCTGCCGCTCACCAGCTTCCGCTTCAAGGCCGGCAGCGACGTCAAGATGGGCATCCTGTTCTGGCGGCGCGTCAGCCGCCTCGGGATGTCGGTGTCCTGGCCCGAGGTGCCCGCGGGGAAGAGCTTCATCGAGCGCCACGCGCTGATGACGCTCCAGAACCTGAAGCAGCCGCTCACGCTCGAGGTGATCCCGAGCGCCACCTGGTCGGTGCGGCAGACGCGCGTCAGCCCGGACGCCTTCGGCTCGGTCGACTCCGAACCGGACGCCGGCATCTCGGCCAAGTACGGGATCACGTCGGAGATCACGGTCGAGGGCACGGTCAACCCCGACTTCAGCCAGGTCGAAAGCGACGCCTTCCAGGTCGAGGTGAACCAGCGCTTCCCGGTCTTCTACTCCGAGAAGCGCCCCTTCTTCATGGAAGGAATGGGCACCTTCGCGCTCGCGGGCACGGGCGGCGACTCCAACATGCGCACGGCGGTCCACACGCGGGTGATCGAGGACCCGCTCTGGGGCGGGAAGTCCTCGGGCACGGCCGGCAAGGCGAGCTTCGCGGTGCTCGCGGCGGGAGACGAGGCGCCGGGACGACAGGCGCTCGGGGAGCCGGTCAACCCGTTCCTCGACGAGCGGAAGAAGTATTTCGTCGGCCGCGGGCAGTGGAGCCTCGGGCGCGCGAGCTACGCGGGCGCGATCTTCACCGACACCGAGTTCGGCTCGGGCTTCAATCGCGTCGGCGGAACCGACGTGTCGCTGAAGCGCGGCGACCACAGCGCGAACGCGAGCTTCCTCGCCTCGAAGAGCCGCTCGGACGACGGGCTGCAGGAAACGGACGGCCTGGCGGGCCAGGCGACCTACGCCTACGAGACCAAGCCGTTCCTCTTCGTCACCCAGCTGGAGCACTACGACACCGACTTCCGGATGGACACGGCGTTCCTGAACCAGACCGGCGTCACGCAGGGCTGGACGTTCCTCGCGCCGAGCTTCTACCCCGACACCAAGAAGCAGAAGTGGCTGAAGCGCGTGGTGCCCTTCCTGTTCGCCAACTACGGCAAGGACCGCATCCAGGGCGGCAACAAGTACTTCGTGCTGCCGGGCATCCGGCTGCACACGACGAGGCAGGGCTTCTTCCGCCTCGACTTCGGCTGGGGCCGCGAGCCGTGGAAGGGCGAGGTGTTTCCGACGCGACAGCTGAAGGTCTTCGGCGGCGCGCAGGCCTTCCACTGGCTGAACGTCTTCACGCTCGCGCGCTTCGCACGCGCGGTCTACTACGACGCGGTCGATCCGTACCTCGGCAACGAGAAGGACCTGACCGTCGAGATCAGCCTGCAGCCGAGCGCGCGCTTCAACGAGTCGGTCTCGTGGAACCGCGTGGTGTTCGACCGCGCGAGCGACGGGACGCACGTGTACACGGTCGACATCCTGAACACCCGCACCACGTTCCAGATCAACCGCGAGCTGGCGCTGCGCGCGATCGTGCAGTACGACAGCTCGCAGCACCGGGTGCTCACGGACTTCCTGGCCTCGTGGGAGCTGCG
This sequence comes from uncultured Acidobacteriota bacterium, assembly GCA_963724555.1. GTDB lineage: Bacteria > Acidobacteriota > Vicinamibacteria > Fen-336 > Fen-336 > DATBSL01. The sequence continues at coordinate 362,567 of CAVRVE010000015.1, read as the reverse complement.
GCCGGGCACGGTGGCCTACGCGGGCTACGGCTCGCTGATCGAGCGGCACGGCTGGGACGGAGGGGCGTTCACGGACGACCCGGCCGGGTCCTATCGCACGTCGCAGCGCGGCTTCTTCTTCAAGGCCTCCTACATCCACGGCTTCTGACGGGCGACGAACGCACGGCCGCGCGGCGGAGGCTCAGCGCGTTGTCGAGATCGCCGTCCGCGCCGGAGCCAGCCCCTCGGACTCCGCCCTGACCTGGATCGCTCCCGGCTCGCCGCGGCGCGAGCGCACGATCGCGAGCGCGAGTCCGCTGAAGGCCTTGCGGCTCGTGCCCTGGAAGGACTCGACGCTCGCGGCGTTGCCGTTGTCCACGGCCGCGAGGCTTCCCTGGCCCTCGACCGTGAAGCGCACCAGGTTGTCGGCGCCCGGCACGAGGTTCCCGTCGGCGTCCTCGATGCGGACGGTCACGAACGACAGGTCCTCGCCGTCGGCCTTGATGCGGGCGCGGTCGGGAGCCAGGGCGATCCGGGCCGGCGCGCCCGCCGTCTTCACGACGCTCTTCGCCACCGGCTTGCCGCCCGTGTAGGCGACGGCCTCGAGCGTCCCCGGCTGGTACGGCACCTGCCAGACGAGCCGGTACTTGGTCGTGAACTGGAGGTCGTCGCTCACCTTCTGGTGGACGGGCATCACGTAGGGCTCGCCCTTCTTCTTGCGGCCGAGCGAGCGGCCGTTCAGGAAGCAGCTCGACCTCCTCGGCGTTCGTGTAGGCCATCACCGGGATCGGCTGGCCCTCGCTGTCCCGCCCAGTTCCAGTGCGGCAGCACGTGGACCATCGGCTGCCTTGGTCCACTGGCTCTGGTAGAGGTAGTAGCGGTCCTTCGGGAAGCCGGCGAGGTCGACGATCCCGAAGTAGGAGCTGCGCGACGGCCAGTCCTTCTCGGTCGCGCGGCTTGTTCCAGGCGAAGTACGGCGTCGGCTCGCCGAGGTAGTCGAAGCCCGTCCACACGAACTCGCCGAGCACCGACGGTACCGCCTCGAGCCGAGAGAACTCGACGTCGGGGCAGTAGGCCCAGGCCGGCGCGACCACGTCGTAGCTCGTGATCTGCAGCGAGTCGTGCTTCTCGTAGTTCTCGATCGGCAGGTGATAGACGCCGCGCGAGCTGACGCAGGAGGCCGTCTCCGAGGCCACGATCGTCCAGTCCGGATGCTCGGCGACGATCTTCGCGTACTGCCGCTCGCCGTAGTTGAAGCCGGGGATGTCGACCTGGTCCGCGAGCTTGTTGCGGATCGCGCCCTCGATCTGGTTGAAGCCGGCGGTCGTCGGCCGCGTCTTGTCCTCCTCGTGGCAGATGTCGGTGAGCCGCCGCGCGACCTTCCAGCCCTCGGGATCGGCCTGCTCCAGGATCTCGTTGCCGATGCTCCACATCACGACGCTCGGGTGGTTGCGGTCGCGCCGGATCATGTCGCGCAGGTCGCGCTCGCCCCACTCCGCGAAGTACTTGCCGTGGCCGTTCTTGACCTTCGGCCGGCCCCACATGTCGAAGGCCTCGTCCATCACCAGGAAGCCCATGCGGTCGGCGAGCTCGAGCAGCTCCGGCGCGGGCGGGTTGTGGCTGGTGCGGATGGCGTTCGTGCCCATCCGCTTCAGGATCTCGAGCTGGCGCTCGAGCGCGCGGCGGTTGACCGCCGTCCCGAGCGCGCCGAGGTCGTGGTGGTTGCAGACGCCCTGGAGCTGGACGCGCCGGCCGTTCAGCAGGAAGCCCTTCGCGGGTCCCCACTCGATCGTGCGGATGCCGAACGGCGTCGCGTAGCGGTCGAGCACCGCTGCGCCGCGCTTGACGGTGCTGATCGCGGTGTAGAGCTGCGGGTGCTCGATGTCCCAGCGCACGGGCTTCGGAACGACGAGGCGCGCCTCGGTGGCGGCCGTCTCGCTCCCGGGAACGGAAGCTTCCGTCGACGTGCGAGCGACCTCGCGGCCAGCGGCGTCCACGATCGCCGTCTCGAGCGTGACGCGTGCCGGCTGGGCCTCGCGGTTGCGGAGCTCGGTGCGGACCAGCACCGTGGCCTCGGCGTCGCTCACGGCCGGCGTCGTGACGTACGTGCCCCAGCGCGCGACGTGGACCGGACCCGTCGCGTCGATCCAGACGTGCCGGTAGAGCCCCGCGCCGGGATACCAGCGCGACGACTCCGGCTCGGGCGCGAGCCGCACCGCGAGCACGTTCGTGCCGCCGCGATTCAGGTGCGGCGTGAGGTCGACCGCGAAGCCGATGTAGCCGTACGGCCGTGCGCCGAGCTCGTGCCCGTTCAGGAAGACGGTGGCGTTCGACATCGCGCCGTCGAGCTCGAGCGAGTAGGAGCGGCCGTCGCTCGCCGCCGGAACCGTGAAGCGCTTGCGGTACCACGCGACACCGAAGAACGGCAGCGCTCCCTGGTGCGGGCTGATCTTCGGGTCGAACGGGCCCTCGATCGCCCAGTCGTGCGGCAGGTCGAGCGCGCGCCAGGCGGAGTCGTCGAAGTCCGGCTTTTCGGCGCCCGGCAGCTCGCCCTTCTGGAAGCGCCAGCCGGCGTCGAACGACGAGCGGCGCTCGCCTTTGGCCGGCCAATCGGCGGCAGGCGCGGCCGTCGCGACCAGCAATGCGACGGCGGCACACGCGAGCTTCGTGCGGCGGGCATCCATGATCGTGGACCTCCGAGCGGGGATTCTACGTCCAAGAACTTCGACGGCTTTCGGCGCGCGATCTTGAAGCAAGATAGCCGCGCATGCATGAGCGATTCGCTTCAGGCTCGGCAGCGGGCGCGCTGATCCTGGCTCTCGTCACGGCACCCGCGACACCGCAAGCGCCGAAGGAGACTCCCGTCTTCGGCGCCGAGGTGCGGGTGGTTGCGGTGCCGGTCTTCGTGACCGACAAGTCGGGCCACGCCGTTGCCGGTCTCACCGCCGCGGACTTCGAGATCGAGGACCAGGGCAAGAAGGCGCCGATCGTGGCCTTCCTGCCGGTGGACGTCGGGCAGGCGGCTGGCGCGATCGAGCCGGAGGCTCGCTGATGCAGGCGGCCGCGCGCCGCCAGTTCGTCTTTCTCTTCGACCTCATGTTCTCGACGCCCGACCGGGATCGTGCGCGCGCGGGAAGCGGCGAGCGCCTTCGTGCGCGAGTCGCTCGCGCCGAGCGATCTCGCCGCCGTGGCGACCTTCGGCCAGACAGGTGTTCAGGTGCTCGTCACCTTCACCTCGGACCGTGACCAGGTCGAGCGCGCGATCGACGGGCCTGGGCGTGGTGGAGACACAGCCGCGCCAGCGCGATCCGCTGAGCATCGCCTACGACCTCGGGCGTGCCGCGCTGGGGGCCGGGGATCGGCCCGCCGCCCGGCGACAAGATGGCGCAGCAGCTGATCCAGATGGCGAAGCTCATGGCGCGCGGCGACCAGGCGTACTATCGGACGCGCGTCGAGGGCTTCCTCGCAGGCCTCGGCGTCGCTCACGCAGACGCTCGACGCCGTGCAGGGCAGCAAGCAGCTGATCCTGCTCTCGGCGGGCTTCGATTCGACCGTGCTCGGCGGCGCGCGCGGCCAGGAGTCGCAAGAGACGTCCGAGGCCGTCCTGCGGCGGCCGGATCTGGGAAGTGCAGAGCGACCGCTACTTCGGCGACTCCAAGGTGCGCGACTCGCTCGACAAGCTGTTCCGCGCCGTCGCGCGTCACCGACACGGTGATCCACACGCGTCGACGTCACCGGGCTCGCCGCGGGCGTCGCCGTCGACCAGGAGCTGCCGCAGCCGGTCGGCCAGGGACGGGACACGCTCGCCCAGCTCGCCGTGAACACCGGCGGTCGCTTCATCGCGGACGCCAACGACCTCCGCGCCGGCCTCGACGAGCTGCTGGCGGCGAGCCCGCTACTACTACGTGCTCGGCCTTCGAGCCGCAGACCCCGGGCGACAAGCCGGACAAGCCGCGCAAGCTCAAGGTCCGCGTCAACGGCGAGGGCTCTGTCGGTCTCGCACCGGCGCGGCTACGTGCTGAAGCCGCGCGAGGGCGAGGCGAGCCCCGCGGCCGGCGCGCTGCGCGCCGCCGAAGCGATCGCCAAGGGGCTGACCGGCGGAGCGATCGCGCTCTCGGCGGTGGCCGTTCCCTACCGCAACGCCAAGGGCACGCTGTCGCTGCCCGTGATCCTGCAGGCGGACGGCGGCTCGCTCGCCCGCGACGCGAGCGCGAGCCAGCTCGGCCTCGAGGTGTTCGGCTACGCGTTCGACGCAGAGGGGCAGGTTCGGGACGTCGTCACGCTGTCGCCCGTCGTCGACCTCGGGCTCGGTCAGGACCGCGCTCGAAGCCAAGGGGCTCCAGGTCATCACGTCCTTCGCCGTGCCGGACGGGCCCGGTCGAGCTGCGCTTCCTGTGCGCGACAAGGCGTCGCAGCGGACGGGGTCGCTGCGGCTGCGCGTCGAGATGCCCGAGTCCGATGGCGACGCGATGGTGCTGTCACCGCCGCTCGCCTTGGACGACCCGCGCTCCCGCCTCGTCTTGCCGGCGCCCTCGCGGGGGCTGCCGGCTCTCGAGATCCCGTTCCGCCTCGCGGACGCTCCCTTCACCGCGGAGCCGCGACCCTCGCTCGCGAACGGAGTCGCGCGCGAGGTCTGCGTGATGGCCTGGGGAGGGGCCCTGCGCATCGCGCAGGACCACCCGCTGGAGGTCGCGCCGCAGCTCGTCGATGCCTCGGGCGCTGCGCGCGCCGTGTCGCTCGACGGCGTTCGGCTCGTGACCGACGCCGACGGCGTCGGGCGCTACGTGCTGACGCTGCGCCCCACGGACGTCCCGCCCGGTCGCTACCTGCTGCGGCTCCGCTTCCGCGATCCGGAGTCCGGCGCCACGGGCCGCTCGGAGCTCGCGGTACGAGTCGAATGAGCTACTTCTCGAGCGTCTCGACGGCGAGATCGTAACTCCAGTACTGCGTCGTCTTGGACTGCAGCTCGTAGCGGATCGTCCACGCCGTGGGCAGCGAGAGCCCCTTCGCGCTCTTGAACTCCCCGAAGCTCTCCTCGATCTGCAGGTAGACGTCCGGCTGGCTCGACGACTGCTCGATCGTCACGCCCAACGATTGCGCCTGGCTGGCCTTGTAGAGCGACGCCACGTGGCGGAAGGTATCGGGATCGAAGAACAGGAACACCTCGAGCTCGTCCTGCCCTTTCTTCGCTCGATAGCGCAGGCGGTGGAGCTCGCGCCCGCCGACGTTCTTGAGCCCGTCGTAGCCGATCCTGCCCCCGCGCTGCGCGGCGACGAAGAGCGGCCAGCCGGCGTTCAGAACTCCGCCGAGCAGGCCGTCGCGCAGGATGACGTCGTGCGCGCTCAGGAAGTTGCCCATGCCCGAGCGCTTGCCCGGCAGCACGAAGTCGACGTCCGGCTTCCCGCCTTCCAGGCGGATGCCCTCGGCCGGGTAGCCTTGAGACGGGAACTTCATGCGAAGCGCGAAGCGGGAGCTCTCGGAGTCGAAACGGAAGCGGCCGTTCAGCGACCCCGCGACGCCTCCGCTGGCCGGGGCGGTCATCGTGACCGCGCCCTCGACGTTGCGCCCGGCCGTGCGCGCCTCCAGCGTACCCACCGCGTCGAGGTGGTGCGCGATGACCTCCTCGGCCTTCAGCTTGTCTCCCGCAAGAGCCGGAGCCGCGGCTAGACCGAGCGCGAGCAGCACGCACCTGGAATGCATGGAGTCTCCTCTCAACGCACGAGCGTTTCGGGCAGGCGACGGTAGAAGATCACGTGCTCGCCGTCGTCGGGTCGGTCCGAGAACACGATCGTCTTGTAGCCGACCGACCGCAGCGGCGAGTCGGGCAGCTCGAGGACCACGTTGTTCGAGAGCAGGAGGCCGCCGACCGCGGTCATGCGAGCGACGTTGGCCAGGGCGAGGCACTGCTCGAACGTGTCGTAGTAGACGAGGATGTTCGTCGCCACGACGAGGTCGAAGCGCTCCGCGGCGGGCAGCTCCAGCCGCTGGTACACGACGTTGAGGTCCACGGGGCGGACGCTGGCGGCGATCTCCTGCCGCACGCGCACGGCGCGCACCTCGATCGGCCCCGCTGACGGCGGTGCCTTTGCGGCCTCGGCCGGCTCCGCGACGGCGTCTCCGAAGCGCCGCCAGTAGGCCTCGAACGGCGCCGCCCAGCCTTCGCGCGGCCTGGGGAGCTGCAGAACGTAGCCCTCGCCGGCGGCCGCTGCCTTGCGGCCGCGGGCCAGGTGATCGAGCACGCGCGGGCTGATGTCGAAGGCCGTGATCGCGAGGCTCCCGGCGCGTGAAAGGCCGAGGCGCACGAGGGAGTCGGCGAGCGCGAGCGACTGCATCGACTGCGGCGAGTAGAAGTCCTGGCCCTCGGCCTTGTCCACGAAGTCGAGGCCGGGGCCCACCACCGCCACGCGGCGCACGGAGCCGGCTGCCAGCAGGCCTCGCTCCAGCGCGTCACGCAGCGCCTCGTCGAGGGCGAAGGCCGGCCGCAGCGACGTGTCGAGGGCGATGCCGCGATCCGAGAAGAGCGTCGAGCGCTGCGCCAGCTGCTCGCTGGCGTCGGGCACCGCCCGGATGCGGGTGAGCGCGTCGGCGAACGCCGCCTGCTCGCGCCGCACGCGCGCCACGTTCTGGAGCAGCCAGTGCTCGACCGCCGCGGCGTCGAACCTTCCCGCGGGAGCGGCCTTGCGGACGAGCGATCGCGCGAGGGCCGGCCGCTCGTCCCCCCCGGGCTTCACGAGGGCGCTCGCCAGGTCCGCGAGCCGCCGGGCGAGCGTCGCCTCGGCCTCCTTCTGTCCAAGCGCCCGCAGCCCCTCCGCGGTCAGCCGCGGGGCGGTGGTGAACGACGTGCCGAAGTACAGCAGGTTGACGACGCCGTCCTCTTCGCCGCGGACGAGCCGCTGGCGCACCGCGCGGTCGCGCTCGCGGACCAGGTCGGCCAGGTCGAGGCCAGTCGTTCGTCGGGCAGGCCTGCCAGGCCTGCCGGCAAGGCCTCGCGCATCGCGGTGAGAATTGGCCGGGCGTCTTCGACGGGCATGAAGCGGGAGTCTCGGCCGAAGCGCGAGGCAGGCCACTCAGGATGATGGAGAGGCAGCACTGCAGGGATTTGGGTTGCATTCGCACGCTATTGCCCCTGGGCGGGACGCCGTGCCGAGCCGGCCCGAGCTCGCCGCGCTCCCGAGCTGGGCGCGGACGCGGGCAAGGTCTTCCGCGTAGCGCAAAGGCGGCGCGACGGCCAGGAAGCGCTCGAGGTAGGGGCGTGCCTGGCTCGGCCGCCCCTGCCGCCAGAGCAGGGTCCCGAGGTTGAAGAGCGCGTCGGGATCGTCCGGCGCCAGCTCCAGCGCGCGAGTCCAAAGCCGCGCGGCGCCGTCGGCGTCGCCGTCCACGGCGGCGAGCAGGCCCAGCGAATCGTAGGCGCGGGCCATCTCGGGCTCGCGCTCCCGCGCGGCCTCGAAGGCCTCGCGCGCGCGGGCGCGGTCTCCGAAGAGCAGGTAGGCCGTGCCCAGGCTGAAGGCGGCCGTGCCGTTCGAGGGGTCGGCCTCGCGGGCCTTCTGGAGGGCGGCGAGCGAGGCGGCCTTCTGGCCCGACCGGGCCAGCGCCAATCCGTAAGCCATCAGCAGCTCGAGGTCGGCGTCCGCGGTCTCCGCGTACGGCGCCAGCGTGGCGACGGCCTCCTGCGGCCGCCCGGCTTCGTCCAGAAGTCGTCCGAGCTCGACGGCGGCTACGGCGCTGCCCGGGTCAGCCGCGAGCGCTTCGCGCCCGGCCCTCACCGCACCCGCGAAGTCGCCCGCACGCTGCCGGAGGAACGACAGGTGCCGCAGCCCGAGGGCAACGCGGGGGTTCTCCCGCACGAGCGTCTCGCAGAGCGAAAGCGCGCCGGCGAGGTCTCCCTCGACGTAGCGCTCGATCACCGTCTCGAGCTGGTTCTCGAAGGCGATGTGCCGTTTCGGGTCGTCGTCCTCGCCGTAGTGGGACGCGACGCTCCCGCCCCCGCCGACGTAGCCGAGGCTCGCGAGCCGCTGCCGAACCTCCGGCGGCACGGCGGCGCGGAGCGGACCCGCGTCGGCCGCTCGCAGCCGTTCCAGGAGGGCGCGCATCTCCTCGAGCGGGCGCGGCTGCCGGGCGACGAGGTTCGAGAGCTCGTGCGGATCCGCGGCGAGGTCGTAGAGCTCGGGAAGCGGCGGGTCCAGGTACTTGAGGCGCCCGCGCAGGACGCCGTGGACGGGAGCCCATCCCCGCGTGAGGGCTGGCGTCAGAGTCTCGAAGTAGCTCGGGGGGACTTCGCCCGGCGCCTGGCCCTGGGCAATGCCCAGGAGGCTGCGGCCCGGGAGGCCCGTCGGCAGGGGCAGGCCGAGGGCGTCGAGGATGCTCGGCACCAGGTCGACGTGGCGTGCGCTCGAGCTGACGACGCGCGGAGCGAAGAGGCGTGGGTTGTGCCAGACGAGGGGCACTCGTAGCGTCGACTCGTAGGCGAAGACTCCGTGGGTCGCCTCACCGTGCTCGCCCAGGCCCTCGCCGTGGTCCGACGTCAGGACGACCAGGGTGTCGCTCCCGGTACCCAGCGCGAGCAGCGGCTCGAGGAGGGGAGCGAGCGCTGCGTCTGCGGCGGCCACCTCGCCGTCGTAAGCACTCGGCAGGCGTCCCCGCCACTCGTGGGGCGGCTCGTAGGGCGCGTGGGGTTCGTAGAGATGCACCCAGCAGAGCTTGGGCGCGGGTGTCGCGTCGAGCCAGGTCCGGGCGGCGGCCACGGTGCGCGCGCCGGCGCGCTCCTGCATGCGGAAGTCGGATCCCGCCGCGGCGTCGCCGAAACGGTCGTCGTAGACGTCGAACCCAAGGTCGAGGCCGAACCGTGACTCGAGCGGGAACGCGCTCACGAAGGCGCCGGTGTGGTAGCCGTGTCTCTTCAGCAGGGAGGCGAGCGTGTCCATGCCGGCCGGGAAGCGAAAGCCCGCGTTCTCCCGCACGCCGTGCTCGTATGGGTAGTGGCCGGAGAGGATGCTCGCGTGCGACGGCAGGGTCACGACGTTGTGCGCGTGGGCGAAGTCGAAACGCACTCCGGTGGCCGCGAGGCGGTCGATCCGGGGCGTGTCGCTGCCCTTGCGGCCATAGCAGCCGAGCGCGTCGGCTCGGAGCGTGTCGATCGTGACGAGCAGGACGTTGAGGCCGGCTCCGCCGTGCACCGCCTTCGGTTGCAGGAGCAGCCACGCGCCCGCCGGCGAGCGCGATGGCGAGAGCCAAGGCACGACGAGCCAAAGGCACGACGGGCCACCGACGGATTCTAGTGCACGCGGACACGGGGAGCCTTTCGGCTCCCCCCAAGAACATCGCCGGAAACGGAGGCGGGAGTCCGAGCCTATCGCTTTCGCTAGAACTCGAACTTCGCTCCGAGCTGGACGCGGCGGTTGTAGTCGCCGGACCGGGGTGCCCTGTCGGCCCTTGAAGCCGGTGATCTCGGTGAAGCTGCTCACGTCGGCGGTGTTCGTGTTCGGCGAACATGTTGGCGTGGTTGAACAGATTGTAGGCCTCGAGCCGCAGCTGCACGGCCTCGCGGTGCCGAACCGGAACCGCTTGCTGACGCTCGAAATCGACGTTCCAGTAGCCCGGGCCGCGGAACGCGTCGCGCTCGGTCATGTCGGCCGGGTACGGCCCGAAGTCGCTGTTGCCGGTGATCGGGTTGACGTAGCTGCCGGCGTGCGCCACGAGCGGCGTCAGGTCGAGCAGCGTGAACTCGTTCGGATTGTCGGTTGCCGGGCCGCCGGTGGCCTTCAGGTCGATGCCGGTCGGGGTCCTCCGCGCGCATGCAGAGGACGAGCCCGTTAGTGCAGTCGCACAGCGTGAACGGATAGCCGCGTGCGGGCGGTGAAGATCCAGTTGAGCTGCCAGTCGGCCGCCAGCGCCTTGGTCAAGCCGGTGGCGCCTCGAGCGAACGGCAGCTTCCAGATCGCCGGACGAGCAGCGCGATGGCGGACGTCGAACTCGGCAGTAGCCGTAGTCGAGCATCGGGTCGAAGGCGTCCAGGTAGCCGAGGTTGAAGTTGTTGTTGCCGGCGTCGCTGAACGTCGCTGCTCAGGTTGTCCTTCGCGTGGCTGAGCGTGTACTTCGCCGTGAACTGCAGCCCGGTGTCGCCGAGCTGCCGCAGATCGAGGCCGAAGATGACGCCGTGGTACTGCGACTGGCCACGGTTGCCGCGCGTGTTGAACGCGGCGAACTGCGGGTTGGGCCGCGAGGTTGGCGTGCCGGTGCCGTTGTAGACAAGGCGGCGCCCGGCTTGTTCGGGTCCGCCAGATCGTAGAGCTTGCGGCCGCTCGAGCCGGTGTACTCGATGCTGCCGGTCAGCGCCCGACCGATCTCGCTTCTGGAGCGACAGCGCCGTAGAAGTGCGCATAGGCGGTCTCGATGTTCTGATCGACGTGGCGCAGGCTGCCGCCCGGGATGGTCTTGGTGACGCCGGCGACGCCGCCGAACGGGCCGGCGTTGTCGACGAAGATCGGCATGCGATCGCGACGTCGAGTCGGTGCGTCGATCGAGGCGACCAGGTACTGCGGCGGGTTGAACAGCACGTTGTAGGTGACGTTGCCGAAGTTGCGTTCGTAGCCCATGCCGTAGCCGCCGCGGACGCTGGTCGGCCGTCGCCGTTCACGTCCCACGCGAATCCGACCCGCGGCGCGAAGTTGTTCCAGTCCGGACTTCCACAGCGCCCCGATCGGGCTCTCGTTCGAGTGGCAGCGGCGCGCCGGTCGCGATACCGTCGAAGATCTCGCTGCGGCGTGCTCGTGCTCGACCGAGACGTTCGGATCTCCGTAGTAGAAGTTGGAGTCGTACTTCGGCTCGCTCTTGGTCTGCGGACCGAAGTACTCGTAGCGCACGCCGAGATTCACGCGTCACGCGGTTGCCGATGCTCCAGTTGTCGTTCGCGTAGAGCGCGAACTCGTTGTAGCGTGTTGAAGCTCGGTGAAGCTCGGCAGGCCGACCGGCGTCACGTACGTGCCGCCGGGATAGCCCTCGGGTTGATCGCGGTCTGGAAACGCGCGAGATCTGGCCGAGCACGAAGTTGTCGAGCGACGGCAGCGCGGTCGGAGGTCGTGTTGAGCGCCTCGACGGCGTTCGCGTATGCGCCGAACGTGCGGTCGTCGGCGATGTGCACGTACGAACCGCCGAATCGGAGGTCGTGCTTGCCCTTGAGCCAGGTCTGGTCCTGATAGAACTGCAGCAGCTTCTGTGGTCCGCCGAACGGAATCGCGTTGCCTGGATTGAAGGGCAGGTAGCCCGGGAAGCGCGATGTCGTACCCCTGCAGGCGACACGGCGCGTCGTCGGGTTCATGTAGAGCGTCGGCTGGTAGTCGCCGTTCAACGGCTGATCGTTGAGCAGCGGTTCCAGGTGACTTTGGTCTGGGTGGTGAACGTCGATCCGTAGACCCGGGTGAACGACGCCAGGATGTTGTGGTTCTTGTTCGAGTACCCGTGTCGAAGCCGGCGTACGGGCTGGCCGAGTTGGTGCCCGGTTCGGCCTGCTGGTCCTGCATACGCGTAGCGGACGTACATCTGGCGTGTTGTTGTTCAGCGTGAAGTCGACGCGCGTCGACCCACTGGTAGTCGTCCTGCGGGTCGCCGCCGCCGGCGTCGATCGGTAGCGTCTTCTCGACGCGGGCGAAGACCGGCATGCTCGCCGGCAGCGATTGAAACGCGCCGGATCCCGTGCCGATCAGATCGCTCGAGACGTCGCCGCGGGTCAGCACCGGACCGTTGGCGTTGACGTTGCCGCCATAGGCCGCGAAGAAATCCCTGGTCGGCTGGGCGCTCGCCGCGATGAACTGCGGCGTCGGCACCCAGCTGATCAGCGTGTCCGTGCTGCGGACGCGGATGTACTCGAGGTTCGTGAAGAAATGGAGCCTTGTCCTCGCGAATCGGGCCGCCGACGCTGAACCCCATCTGGTGGCGCGTGAACTCACCCTTCTCGATCCCGTTGGCCTTGTTGTCGAACGTGTTGGTCGCCAGCTTGTCGCTGCGGATAGAAGTCGTAGCCGGTGCCGCGGAAATTGTTCGTGCCCGACTTCGTCGACCACGTTCACGACGCCGCCGGTCGCGCGGCCGTACTGCGCCGAGAAGTTGCTGGTGACCACGCTGAACTCCTGGACGGAGTCGAGCGGGACCTGCTGACCGACCGTGGTATCGAACTCGTTGTTGTTCGCCGATCCGTCGAGCAGGATGTTGGTGCTCGAGGCGCGCTGGCCGTTGATGTTGTAGCCGGTGCCGCGCGTTCGACTCCTCGCCATCGGCGACGCGCCCGCCCGACACGTTGCCGGCACGGCACCAGGTCGTAGACGTTGCGGGTGATGGTCGGCAACTCGCGAATCTGCGTTTGGTTGATCGTCGTGGAGATGTCCTGGGTGGAGGTGTTGATCTGGGCCGCGCTCTCGCCGAGGACCGTGACGACCTCGGTCTGGGCGCCGACCGCCATCTGGAAGTTGACGTCCACGGTCGCTCCGACCGAGACGTGGGTGCGCGTCTGCTTGGTCGAGAAGCCGGCCAGCTCGACGGTGAGGTCGTAGTTGCCCGGCACGAGGCTGGCGAACACGTACCCGCCTGCCGAGTTGGTCACGGTCGAACGCGTGGTCGCGCGCTCCACCGATGTGACGGTCACGCTCACCCCGGGCAGGACCGCGCCGGACTGGTCCGTGACTGTGCCGGTGAGCTTGCCGAACTCCGTCTGCGCAGCCGCAAGGCCTGGGATCAGGATCGCGATCGCCAGCACCGCGAGGCAACGGACGCTATATCGCATGTGTCCTCCAACTGAGACCGGGGCAGAATCATCCTCCTTGCCGACACTTCAAGCCTGAGGAGACTCGCCCGTATGTCCAAACTTGTAAGCAAGCGACGTTCCCTTCCAGCGCAACATCAGGCTGAATCGACAAAGCTTTATTTAAGAATGATTTGGCGGCATTTATTCCGGAACGGCGGGCCCGACAGAGTCGCCGAATTCAGAAAAATGAATAACTGCGTCCAAGGAATGAGATCGCGCGGTGCGTTTCATCCAACATCTTGGACGGAATCAGTCAGCCGTTCAGGCCGCGATTCCTGGGGGTCTGGCGCTACGGTGCAGCAGTTCTCGTGGGTTACTTCAGCTGGCCGAGCGCCTTGCGCGCCATCGCCGCCATCTCGCCGTCGGGCTGCAGCTCGACGACCTTCTGGAGATCGCCGCTTGGCTTCCGCCGTCTTGCCGAGCCCCAGGTAGGCGAGCGCGCGGCGGTAGTAGGCGTCCACGTGCGCGGGGTCCTTCGCAACCGCCTTGTCGAAGTAGGCGATCGACTCCTGGATCTCGCCGGCGTTGAAGAAGTTGATCCCCATGTTGAAGAAGACGTCTCGGCGCTGTCGATCTTCGATTCGTCGAGCCCGGCGAGCAGCGTCCGCGCCTTGTCCAGCATCTTGCCCTGAGCGCCGCCTGCGCGGTGATCGCGCGCACCTGAGCGTTCGACGGGTCGGCGGCCAGCACCTTCTCCAGAGGTGCTCGACCGCCTTGTCGTACTGCTTCTCCTGAACGTACGTGAAGCCGATCTGCTGGTGGATCGTGGCCGCGAGATCCGGGCGCACCGGAGCAGCTCTTCGTACTCCGCCCGCCGCCTCCTCGAAGCGGCCGGCGGCGTAGGCGGCCTCGGCTTTCGCGGCGAGCGCCTGCAACTCTTGGGCGCGGCGCCCGGCGCCGCCGCCGGCGCCGCGGAGCTTGAGCGTGACCTTGACGCGGAGCCCGCGCGGTCATCCCCCGCCAGCCGGCACCGAGATCGCACGCGGCTCGTAGCCGTCGGCCGTGATGTCGATGGCCCAGTTGCAGCCGACCACCCCGCCGAGGACCGAAGCGCCCTTTCTTGTCGGACTTCAAGGCCGTGCCGCCGCCCCGGGAGGCGCAGTTGGCCTTCAGGGTGGCGCCCGGGATCGGCTCGCCGGTCTCGCTGACGACGCTGGCTTCGATGCGGCCGGTCCCCCGCCAGTCCTGGGCGAAGGCGGTCGTGCTCGCCAGCGCGAGCAGCGCTCCGAGCGCGGCTCGGAAGGTCGAAAGACGCATGCAGACCTCTTCTCGTCGCTCAGTATAGGTCGAAGCGGCGAGGCGCGGCTCCGAGCGCGCGGCCGCTCGCCAGGGGCGACACTAGAATGGCGCCGCCGGAGACCCACTGGCCAAGAAGCGGCGCAGAGCCCCGACGATCCGCCGGACGCCGCCGGCAGCGCTGCCGCCGAGCGCGCATCCGGCAGCCTCCGGTCGCCGCCGCCCGCTGCTCGCCACCGGCGTCGTGATCCTGGCGATCCTGCTCACTTTCACCTGGTGGCGCTTTCGGACGCTGACGACTGCCGCCGCGACCCGGCCTCTCGGTCCTGCTGATCACGATCGACACGCTGCGCGCCGACGCGCTCGGCGCGTACGGCAACGCGCCGCGCGCGCACGCCCTGGATCGACCGCCTCGCGCACGAGGGCGTGCGCTTCGACGCGGGCCCACGCCCACAACGTCGTGACGCTGCCCTCGCACGCGAACATCCTGTCCGGGCCGCTACCCGCTCGAGCACGGCGTCCGCGACAACAGCGGCTTCCGCTTCCCCGCCGGACACGGCCGACGCTGGCCACGCTGCTCAAGGCCGCGCGGCTATCGGCACCGGCGCCTTCGTGAGCGCCTTTCCGCTCGACTCGCGCTTCGGCCTCGACGCGGGCTTCGACGTCTACGACGACCGCGCTGGGCGGCGCGGAGACGACGCAGCCGCGCTTCCTGATGCCGGAGCGCCCGGGCACGGCGACCGTGGCCGCGGCGCGTGCGCTGGCTCGACCAGCCGCGCGGCGAGCGCACGCTTCGCGTTCGTCCACCTCTACGAGCCGCACTTCCCCTACGAGCCGCCGCGAGCCGTTCGCCGCCGGTTTCGCGGCGACGCCCTACCACGGCGAGGTGGCGGCGGCCGACGCCGCGCTGGAGCCGCTGCTGCGCCCGCTGCTCGAGCGGGCCGCAGCGGCCGCACGCTGGTGGTCCTCACCGCCGACCACGGCGAGGCGCTGGGCGAGCACGGCGAGCGACCCACGGCATCTTCGCCTACGAGGCCGACGCTGCACGTGCCGCTCGTCCTCTACGCGCCGGGCGCTCCTGCCGGCCGCGCGTCGTCGCGAGCCGGTGCGGCACGTCGACGTCCTGCCCACCGTCCTCGACGCTGCTCGGCATCGACGCCGCCCGCGGACCTGCCGGGCCGCAGCCTGCTGCCCCTCGCTGGCCGGGCGGCGCGGCGACGCCGCGCCGCGGCTACTTCGAGGCGCTCTCGCCGTCGCTCAACCGCGGCTGGGCGCCGCTGCGCGGCGTGCTGCGACGGCGGCGCTCAAGTACGTCGACCTGCCGCTGCCCGAGCTCTACGACCTCGCCGCCGATCCCGGCGAGGCGCAGAACCTCGCGGCCTCGCGGCCGCAGGACCTGGAGCGGCTCCGCGGCCGGCTCGAGCCGCTGCGCGCAGCGCGACCGCGGCGTCGCGCGCGGCGCAGGAGGACGCGGCGACGCTCGAGCGGCTGCGCGCCCTCGGCTACGTGGCCGGCGGCGAGCCGCGCGCGCCGAAGGAGCGCTACACCGAGGACGACGACCCCAAGCGCCTGATCGAGCGTCGACGCGCGCGACCAGCGAGCGTGCTCGCGCCTCTACCGCGCGGGCGACATCGAGGAGGCGATCGCGGTCGGGCGCGGAGAACATCGCGCAGCGGCCGGACATGCCGCTGGCCTACATGCACCTCGCCTACCTCGAGCGCGCGCGCGGCGACCTGACGGGCGCGGTCGCGGCCGCGCGCAGCGCGCGGTCGAGCTGCGGCCCGCGGACGCCGAGAGCGGCGGCGCTGCTACGCCGTCTACCTGACCGAGGCCGGCCGCGCCCGGCGAGGCGGTGGCGCTTCCTCGAGCCGCTGGCTGAAGCGCGGCGACGCCCGACCTCGACGTCCTGACCGCGCTCGGCGATGGCGCTGGCCGCGCTCGGGCAGGCCGCGCGAGGCGCTGGCGACGCTTCGAGCGCGCGCGCGCGCGCGCGACCCGTCGAACGCGCATGGTGCTCGTCAACGTCGGCACCGTCTACCTGATGGCGCGGCGACCGCGCGCGCGCGCGCCAGGCCTTCGAGGCGGCGCTCGACCTCGACCCCGACGTGGCGCGCGCCCACAACAGCCTGGGCGTGATCGCGGCGCGCGAGGGCCGCATGCCGAGGCGGTCGAGCGCTGGAAGCGCGCGGTGGCGCTCGACCCGCGCGACTACCAGACGCTCTTCAACCTCGGCTCGGAGCTCTGCGCGAGCCGGGCCGCGCGGAGGAGGCGCGGCCCTACCTCGAGGCCTACCTGCGCGCGGCGCCGCCCGGCGCTCGAGGCGCGCGACATCGCGCGCGTGCGGCAGCTGGCTGCGGATGAGCCCGCGCCGATGGCGCGCCGCGCGCGGCTCCTCGCCGGGCTCGCCGCCGCGGCCGCTGCTCGGTGCTCGCGAGCCTCGGCTGCACGCCGCGGGACCGGGCCCTTCAAGGACGCGCCCGTCGTCCTCGTCTCGATCGACACCCTGCGCGTCGGACCGCGTGGGCTGCTACGGCTACGCGCAAGGCCGCGACGCCGGTGCTCGACGCGCTCGCCCGCGAGGGCGTCGCTGTTCGAGAGCGCGTTCAGCCACTGCCCGCTGACGCTCCCCGCCCACGCGTCGCTCTTCACGGGCCTGCTCCCGCCGCCGCACGGCGTGCGCGACAACGTCGGCTTCACGCTGGACGCGAAGCACCGCACGCTCGCGCACCGCTTCCAGGACGCGGGCTACGCGACCGCGCGGCGCCGTGTCGGCCTTCGTGCTGCGGCGCGCCACCGGCATCGCCGACGGCTTCGCCACCTGGGACGACGCCTTCGAGACGCAGTCGGGCGCCGAGGCGATCGGCGATCTGCAGCGCGACGGCGCCGTCGCGACCGAAGCCGTCGCGCGCTTCGTCGAGTCCCAGCGCGCGGGCCGCTTCTTCGCCTTCCTCCACCTCTACGAGCCGCACGCGCCGTACACGCCGCCCGAGCGCGCACCGCCAGCACGCCGATCCCTACGACGGCGAGGTCGCCTACGCGGACGAGCTCGTCGGTCGGCTGCTGGCGCGGCTGCGCGGCGCGGGCGCTCTACGACCGCGCCATCGTCGCCGTGACCGTCCGACCACGGCGAGGGCCTGCTGGACCACGGCGAGCAGGAGCACGGCTTCTTCCTCTATCGCGAGGCGCTGCAGGTGCCGCTGATCCTGCGCCTGCCGGAGGGCGCCGGGCCGGCACGCGCGTGGCGGGCGTCGTCGGGCCACGTCGACCTGGCGGCGACGCTGCTCGACCTCGCCGGGCTCTCCGCGGACGGCATCGACGGCTCGTCGCTGCGCGGGGCGATCGAGAGCGGCCGGACGCCGGGGCGGCCCGTGTACTCCGAGACGTTCTACCCGCGCCACCACTTCGGCTGGAGCGAGCTGCTCGCGTCCACCGAGGAGCGCTTCCGCTTCATCCGCGCGCCGCGCAGCGAGCTCTACGACCGCGCGCGCGACCCGGGCGAGCGGCAGGACCTCGCGGCGGACAGGCGCGACGCGGTGGCGGCGATGAGCGCGTGGCTCGAGCAGAGGTCACGGCCGCAGGCCGGCGCGGCCGACGCCGTCTCGGCGGAGGCGCGCGAGGCGCTGGCGGCGCTCGGCTACGTGGGCGGCGGCGCGACGGCCTCCACCGCTCCGGCCTTCACGTTGCCGGACCCCAAGGACAAGCTCGGCGTCTACGAGACGTACCGGCGGGCGATGCAGCCTTCGCCAGGACGGCCGCGTCGAGGAAGCGATCGCCGGCCTGCGAGCGGTGGTCGCCGACAGCCCGGGGCTGCTCGACGCCTGGCAGGCGCTCGGGTCGACCTACGCACACCAGGCGCGAGAGAAGGACGCCGTGCTCGCGTTCGAAGCCATCGTCCGCCAGGACCCCACGAACGCGGAAGCGCACATCGCCCTCGCGCGCATCCACGGGCTGGCCGGCCGGCGCGACCGCGCCGAGAAGCACGCGCTGCTCGCGTCGCAGAAGGAGCCGGGCCGCGGCTTCGAGACGCTGGCCCAGATCAGCCTCGACCGCGGCAGGACGGCGGAGGCCGCGGCCTACGCGCGGCAGAGCCTCGCGGCGGAGCCCGACCGCGTGATGAGCCGCTTCGTGCTCGCGACGGTCGAGCGCCGCGCCGGCCGCTACGAGCCCGCCGCGGCCGAGTACCGGCGGGCGATCGACAGCGCGAGCCGCCAGAAGGGCCTTCTGGTGCGCGGATCTGCACGCGGGGCTCGCGGACTGCCTCGCGCGCCTCGGGCGCGAGGCCGAGGCCGAAGCCGAGTTCCGCGCAGGAGATCGCGCTCATCCCGCACTCGCGCGAAGCGCGCATCGGCCTCGGGCTGCTGCTGCGCTCGCAGGGCCGCGACGCCGAGGCGCGCGAGGTCCTCGCCGGCATCGTGACGGCGAACCCGCGGGCAGGGGCCGACGAGTACTTCGTGGTGGCGCGCACGCTCGCAACGCTCGGGGACATGGACGCCGCGCGGGACTGGGCGCGCCGTGGCCGTGCGCTCTACCCGGCCGACCCGCGGCTGCGCTGACGCGGAGCCGAACGAAAAAGGCCCCGGGGTTGCCCCCGGGGCCTCGGAACGGACGGACGATCCGGCCTAGAAGCCGAAGGTCGCGCCGAGACGGAAGATGCTGGGGTTCAGCACCTCGTCGATCCGGTTGTAGGCCGCGGCGTTGGCCTGGCGGTTGCGGACCAGCACCTGGCCCGAGTTCGCCACGTTGAACCACTCGGCAGCCAGCGTCAGGTACGGCTGCTTGCCGAAGCGGAACGTCTTGGCGAGACGCAGGTCGAAGTCCCAGACGTTGCCGTAGCGCTCGTCCTCGATCGTGCTGTTGGCCGCGACGGCGAGCGTGCCGTCCTGGCCGGCAGGCAGGTTGAGGAAGATCGGCTTCAGGCCGCCCTCGCGGCCCCACGCCGTGCCCGAGAGGTCGATGCCCCAGGGCAGCTGGTAGAGCGCATTGGCGTAGAACTGCCACTTCTGGCCGGTGTAGTAGAGCGCGCCCTTGCCGGAGCCGCTGCTCACGAGCGCCACCTGGTCGCCGTCCACGAGGTTGTCGCCGGTTCCGGCGCCGGTGCCGGAGCGCGGAGTCGGGTTGCCGTTCGAGCCGACCTTCTGGTCCACGTTCTGCGTCCAGTCGGCGTAGGTGAACGCCACGCGGGCCATCCACTTGTTCGTCAGGCGCTTGTTCAGCGTGAACTCGAGTCCCTTGTAGGCGGTCGAGTAGCCGTCACGGTTCGTGAGCAGGCGGCCGCTGCGGCCGGCCGTCACGAGCGCCGCGTTGGGCGAGTACGTGAAGCCGGTGTAGCCGTTCTGCGTCACCGGCGCGTTCGCGGTGTAGTCGGCGGCACCCATCAGCGGGCAGGTGTCCTTCGTCGGGCTGAGCGGATCGCTGCAGGCGCCCGCATGGCGGTAGGTGGCGTCGGACCAGTCGCTCTGGCTGCGGTAGGTGAACGCGATTCCGGCCGCGAAGGCAGCGCCCAGCTCGCGGTCGAGGCCGACGATGAACTCGCTGTCCTTGCGGGGCTTGCGGTCGCGGTCGATCTTGTTGACGGTGTCGGCGGACACCGAGCCCGGGTTCGCCACGTTGACGGCCGAGGAGTAGCGGACCGAGCTCAGGTCGACCTCGCCCGGCTGCACGAAGCGGTCGCCGTTCGCGTCGTTCCAGCCGTACGCGATGTAGCCGGCGCTCGTCGGGTTCTCGCGCGAGACGTCGCCGAAGGCCAGCTGCTGGTAGTAGCGCGAGTAGGAGGCGCGCACGATCGTCCGGCGCGAATCGTCGAGCGCGTAGCTCACGCCCAGGCGCGGCGAGATGTTGTTCCAGTCCTGCAGATCGCCGTCGCTGCCCGGGAAGACCGCGGACGGAAGCAGGTCCGGGAAGGCCGCGTTCTGCGGCGCCGAGCTCTCCAGGTTGGTGGCCGTCTGGTGGTCGAAGCGCACGCCGAGGTTGAAGGTGAAGCGGTCCTTCGTGAACATGTCGCCGAGGTAGACGTCTGCGTACTTGCCGCCGTAGTTGATGTCGGCGCTGCGCTCGACGCGGGCGATCACGTTCGTCGCGCTGTTGATGTAGCCGGCGAGCTGGTTGCCGCTCCAGATCGTGGCCGAGTGCGTCTTCATGTCGCGGTACGAGAAGCCGAACTTCAGCTCGTGGCTGCCGCCCATGCCCTGGAAGAAGTAGCTGCCGTCACCGGTCAGGTTCTTCTGCGGCCGCACGGCGAGGTACGTCTGGTACGTGCCGAGCGCCTGGCTCGCGACGGAGTCGAGCGTGAACGACTGCTCGAGGTCGCCGCGCGGCGCGAGCGTGAAGCCCGTGTCGTAGTACATGCCCTTCAACGAGAAGAACAGGTTGGGCGAGAAGGTGTGGTCGACCTGCAGCTTCCAGAGGCCGCCCGGCAGCCCGCCGTCCGTGTAGGCGTTGTCCTGGTTCCAGAGGAAGCTGTCGGCCTCGCTGCCGAGGCCGCTGCCCGGCGAGCGGCCGAACTTCTGCTTGCTGCCGAGGAAGTAGAACGCCGACACCATCGTGCTGCCCGTGGCCTGCCAGTTGAGCTTGGCGTTGTACGACGGGAGCAGCGTGTTGTCCGGCGTGTTGGTGAGCCGCAGCAGCTTGATGTCCTGCTTGCCGTAGCTGCCGTAGAACCACAGCTTGTCCTTGATGATCGGGCCGCCGAGGTCGAAGCCGTAGTCCGTGATCTTCTTGATGCGGTCGCCCTGGTCGCGGAAGCTGCCGTCGGCGTTGCGCAGGCGCGGATCCACGGCCAGGCTGTTGGGATTGAAGGGCGACTGGTCCTGGTCGTTGATGTTGCCGAACGACAGGTCCTGGTCGGCCACCATGTAGCGGGCGCTGCCGTGGAAGGCGTTCGTGCCGCGGCGGGTGGTGAGGTTGATGCCGGCTCCGCCGGTCGCCATCGCGAGGTCGGTGCCGCCGGTCGTGACCGTGATCTCCTGGAAGGCGCCGAAGTCGAAGTACGTGGGCGAGGCGCCCGTGGCCGACATGTCGGTGATGACCATGCCGTCCAGGTTCCAGGTGTTCTCGGCGCTCGGCTGGCCCTTCGAGGACGAGGTGGCCTGCTGGCCGTTCTCGTTGCCGGCGATGTTGACGCGGTCGACCATGACGCCCGGCACCGCGCGCATCACGCCCCAGGGGTCGCGCGCGTTCGGCACCTTGCTGAGCTCGTCGCTCGTCATCGTGGTCGCCGTGCCCCGCCGCTTGCTGTCGACGAGCGGCGTCTCGGCCTGGACCTCGATCGTCTCCGCGACGCCCGAGACCTTCATGCCGAATTCGAGCTCGACGTTCTCACCCGTGGTCACCTTGATCTTGCGCGCCGCGGACGCGAAGCCCGCGAGCGTCAGGGTCACCGTGTAATCGCCCCGGTTGAGATTCAGGAAGCGGAAGGCGCCGTCCGCGCCGGTCACCGTCGAGCGCGTTCCGAACTCGCTGGTGATCGTCGCGTTGACGCCCGGAAGCAGCGCGCCGGACTCGTCCTTGGCGACGCCGTACACGTTGCCGGTGGCGATCTGGGCCATGGCCACGCCCGAAAGGGCGAAGACCAGCCCGACCGCCAGGGCCAGGATTCTCTTGGTCACTTCTAGACCTCCCTCACCAGGCCCGATAGCGAGCCCGGCCAATGCACTCCGAGCTACAGGAGTTTGACAATCGCGGAGCAACCGGTGTGCCAACCGTTTGAACATTCGGTTTGTTCCGTAAACGTTTGTCAATCCAGCATTTTGTGCAAGGCCACCGACTTGGATCCGGAGCATTTGATCCATCCTGCCGGACGAGGTTCAAAAACCCGAACTTCGTCCACGAAAACGTCCAAGTTCTTGGCTGAGAAGCACCTTTACTTGTCGCCTCGCGCTGTGTTCCGATGAGCCGATTTCGGCTCACCATGCGCCTTGCTCGAGTCGCGCTCCCGCGTCGCGCTCGTGCTGTCCGCCGGGCTGACGGCCCAGGAGAAGCCCGCGCCGAGCCGCCGGTCTTCCGCTCCGACGTGTCGCTCGTGCTGCTGCCGGTCTTCGTGATCGACAAGGACGGCAAGGCCGTGCGCGGACTGACCGCCGCCGACTTCGAGGTCCAGCAGGACGGCCGGCCGCGCCGAGGTCGTCTCGTTCCGCTACGTCGACACGACCGACGCGGAAGAGCAGGACGAGCTCAAGGTCGCTTCAGCCGCGCGCCGCCGTTTCCTGCTGCTGTTCGACAAGTCGTTCACCGACCTGCCGGGCCTCGATCGCGCGCGCCGCGCCGCGGGCGACTTCGTTCGCCGCCGCCTGGCGGTCTCGGACCTGGCGGCGGTCGCGACGTTCGACGTCCAGAACGGCGTCCGCGTCATCGCGAACTTCACCGACGACCGCGCGCTCCTGAGCCACGCGATCGCGACGCTCGGAGTGCCGAGCCTCGCGCGCATCAGCGACCCGCTCGGCCTCGCGACGGACCTGGCCTCACCGACCTGCAGGCCACGGGCGCGGGCGAAGAGTCCCAGTCGGCCGCCCCGCAGGCGCTGCATCGACAGCGTGGCGCGGGTGATGGTCGTCCGCATGCGCAGCGCCGACGAGCAGCTGTACCAGCACAACGTCAACACCCTGATCGACGGGCTCGACGACGCTCGCGCGCGGCGCTGCGCAGCGTCGAGGGGCGCAAGCAGGTCCTCTACTTCTCCGCCGGCTTCGACGCGCGCGTGCTGGTCGGGCAATGGGGCGCCGAGCAGAAGGCGGCGGGCGAGGCGGTAACCTCGCGGGCGGCTCTGGGAGGTCGACAGCCTGGGCCGCTTCGGCGACAGCCGCGTGCGCGAGTCGCTCGCCGACGCGACGCGCAGCCTCTCGGCAGCCGACACGGTCGTGCACTCGATCGACGTCACCGGCCTCGGCAGCGACGACTCGCTGACGCAGACGGCGGTGAGCCAGGACCTGACGCGCGATACCACGAACCGCGAGTCGCTCGGCTTCTTCGCGCACGAGACCGGCGGCCGGCTCTTCGACAACGCCAACAACCTCGGGCCCGCGCTCGCCGAGATGCTCGAGATGACGAGCCGCTACTACGTGCTCGGGATCCAGCCCGACCGCGAGACGCAGCCGGGCAGCTTCCACAAGCTCAAGGTGAAGGTCGCGCGCAAGGGCGTGAAGCTCTCGCACCGGCCCGGCTACTTCGAGAAGAGCGCGCCCGGGGCCCAGCGCACGACGCTGCAGCGGCAGTTCGACCTCGCGGAGCTGGTGGTGACGGGCGGCGACGGCCGCAACGACCTGCCGTTCACCAGCCTGTGCCTGCCGTTCCCGTCGCCGGGCGAGAAACAGACGCTCGGGCTCGTGGTCCAGGTGCCGCGGGCGTCGCTACCGTGGTCGTCGAGCGAGCCGTGGGTCTGGAGGTCTACGGCTACGCCGTGGCCGACGACGGCACGGTCTACGACCACCTCGCGCAGAGCCTGAAGCTCGACCCGGCGCGCGCCGACCCGCAGGGCCGCGCGCAGGGCCTGTCGCTCTACGGCACCTTCGACGTTCCGCCCGGCCGCTACACGATCCGGCTGCTGGTGCGCGAGGCCGCGAGCGGCAAGAGCTCGCTGCGGATGCTCGACGTCACGGTTCCGCCCTACGACGGCCGCGCCGTCTTCGCGCTGCCGCCGCTGGTGCTCGACGAGGACGAGCGCTGGCTCAAGCTCGAGCTGGGCGCCGGCAGCCGCGCGAAGAGCGAGGGCGCCGGTGCGGGCGCGGCGCCGTTCCAGCTCGACGCCCGGCCGTTCGTCCCGCGCACGAGCTTCGAGGTGCGGCCGGGCTCGAAGGAGCGGCTGGTGCTGATGGTGTTCGACCCCGAGCAGGCGGGCGACCCCGCGGCCGACGTCGAGATCCGCTCGTCGCTCACCGCGAGCGACGGGCGCGCGGTCCAGCCCGGCCGGCTCAAGATCGAGCGCGTGCTGAGCGCGGGCGACGGCCGCCGCACCTTCGTCTTCAGCTACCTGCCCGAGGACGTGGGCACGGGCGACTACACGCTGAAGATCGGCCTCGGCGAGAGCGGCGGCTTCGCGCAGTCGTACGCGCTCCTGCGCTTCCGCCAGGGTCTAGCGCGGATTCAGCCGCGCTCGAGGATCTCGAGGTCGAGAAGGTCCTGAGGTCGGCCGGAGGCGCGCTTGTTACGGACCAGCTCTGTCCGTCCGATCACCGGCACGGCCTGGTCACCGCGTGAAAGCGACGGCGTAGCCGCCGACCAGAAGGTATCTAGCGCCGGCCGCGTTCAATGCGGCAAACAGATCTCTGAAGTCGGGGTTGACCGCCAAGCTCTCCCTTCCACTGGCCTGCCTCGAGGACCAGGGACCACACCAGCGCGAGACGTTCGGCCGGTGGAATCCCGCGCCAGAACTGGCTGTCGAACGAGCCGTCGTCGTCGTGCAGGCCCACCACGCGGGCGGTTCCTCGACGACGCTCTCGCGGCGTGCGCGGCGCACCCGCTCGAACGAGCGCCTCCGGATGGACGTGCGGCGGCTACTCCGACGGCTCGAAGCAGCCGCGGTCGGGCTGGCAGCCTTCCGGGCTGCACGGCATGTCGTCGGGTCCCATCACCGTGGCGGTGAGCGAGCACCAGTACTGCGCCGTCGGCGAGGACTCGCGCAGGTTCACGGCCTCGCGCCCGAGCACGTAGTACATCTTGGTCCTGAGCCTCCGGCAGACGGGCGTCTCGGCCGTCTGCTTCGTGACGCCGACGTTCTCGGGAGCTTCGTTCGCGTTCATGGCACCCCTCACGCGAGTGTGGCGACCGTGCGGCGCACCAGCGTCGTGACCAGGTCGACCTTGTAGCCGTTGTCGGTCATCGGCTGCGCCCCCTCGACCGCCGCCTTGCCGGCGGCCTCGGCGCTCGCGGCGCCGACCGGCTTGCCGACGAGCGCCTTCTCCGCGGCGGCCGAGCGCCACGGCACCGGCGCCACCTGGCCGAGCACGACGCGCGCATCCTTCACGACACCGCCTTCGGCCTTGATCGCGATCGCGGCCGAGACGAGCGGCCAGTCGAACGCCTGCCGCTCGCGCACCTCGTAGTAGGCGGACTTCCAGCCGCGCGCCGCGGGCACCTTCACCTCGACGAGCAGCTCGCCCGGCTGCAGCACGTTCTCGCGCGTCGGATCCTGGGCCGGCAGCACGAAGAACTCCGCGGCCGGCACCGTGCGCGGCCCTTTCGGCCCGTCGAGCACGAAAGAGGCCCCGTACGCCACGAGCGGCACCGCGGCGTTCGACGGGTGCGGCGGGAACGCCGGCCCGCCGCCGAAGATCACGTGGTAGCGGTTCTCGCCCGCGATCGCGTAGCAGGTGTCGCCGCCCTTCTTGATGCACTTGTAGGACTCGAGGCGGTAGTACCAGCAGCGCGGGCGCTGCAGCACGTTGCCGCCGAGCGTCGCGACGTTGCGGACCTGCGGCGAGGCGGCCTCGCCGCAGGCGCGCGCGAGCGCGGGATGGCTCTTGCGGATCGCCCTCGTCCGCCGCCACCTTCGCGAGCGTCGCGAGCGCGCCGATCCGGAGCGACCCGTCGCCCTCGACCGTGATCTTGTCGAGGCCGGGGATCGTCTTCAGGTCGACGAGCCGCGGCGGCTCGACGAGGTGCTCCTTCAGGTGGTCGAGGAGGTCGATGCCGCCGGCCTTGTAGACGGCGCCGGCCTTGGCGGCGACGAGCTCCTTCGCCTGTGCGGCGCTCTGCGCGCGGACCAGCTCGAAGCGGTTCATCTCAAGCCCTCCGAGCCTCGGACAGGGCCTGCAGGACCCGGTCCGGCGTGAGCGGCAGCTCGCGGATGCGCGCGCCGGTGGCGTTGAAGACGGCGTTCGCGACCGCCGCCAGCGTCGGCACGATCGGCGGCTCGCCGATGCCGGCCGTCGAGGTGTTGTTGCCGAGGTTGGCGACCGGCGTGAGGATCGACTGCGCCTCGAACATGTCCGAGGGTGCGAGGACCTTGTACCACTCGAGGTTGGGGTTCACCATCGTGCCGACGTTCCTGTCGAGCAGGCGGTTCTCGAAGAGCGCCCACGAGGCGCCCTGGATCATCGCGCCGATCACCTGGCTCTGCGTGGTGAGCGGGTTGACGACGATCCCGCAGTCGTTGACCGAGACCATCTTGACGACGCGCACGACGCCCGTCCCCGTGTCCACCTCGACCTCGGCGAACTGCGTGCCGGCGAGGTCGCCGCGGTAGGTCTCGTACTGCTTCGGCCGCTTCACCAGGCAGTCGATCGACTCGCCGCTCATCTTCGCGGCGGCCTGCTTGAAGGTGACGGCCTTCGCTGTCGTTCCCGCGGACCGAGATCCGGCCGCGCGAGGCCTCGAGGTCCGAGGCGCTCGCGCCGAGCTGCGCGGCGGCGAGCTCGTGCACCTTCACGCGCGCCTGGCTCGCGGCCAGCCGCACCGCCGGCGCCATCGAGTTGGTCGTGGTGCTGCCGCCGGAGCCGGGGCCCTCGGGGAACTGCGTGTCGCCGAGCCGCACGCGTGACGTCGCGCGGGGTCGATCCCGAGCTCCTCGGCCGCCACGATCGCCATCGCGGTGCGATAGCCGGTGCCGATGTCCTGGCAGCCGGTCAGCAGCTCGACCGAGCCGTCGCGGTGCACGCGCACCTGCGCGTTCGAGTTCTCGGAGGCGAACACGTACCAGTTGCCGTTCGCCATCCCGAGACCGCGGACGCGCGACGGCGCGAGGCCCTTGCCGCCCACGGTCCAGCTCCCGGTCGCCATGTCGCCGGCCTTCTTGTTCCGGCGCTCCCAGCCGATCGCCTTCGCGCCCACGTCGTACTGCGACAGCCGGACCGGGCTCGCCTCGTTCTTGCGCCGCACCTCGAGCGGGTCGAGGCCGAGCTTCTCGGCGAGCTCGTCGATCGCCGACTCGAGCCCGAAGGCGCCCTGCGAGTGGCCGGGCGCGCGCAGCGGAGCCGAGGGCCCGGCGTTCGTGAAGACGTCGTGCTCGTCGATCTTCAGGTTCGGGTTCTTGCCGTGGAGCGCGCCCGCGGGTCCCGCGGTGCCGGCGCCGCCCGCGACGCCGGCCGAGCCCCACGACTTGTAGTGAAGCGCCGTGATGGTGCCGTCCTTCTTCGCGCCGACCTTGACGGTCATGAGCGCGCTCGGGGCGTTGCCCGTGCAGAGGTGCTCCTGGTGGCGGTCGAGCATCAGCTTGACCGGCGCGCCCGCCATCTTCGAGAGCCGGCAGGCGACGACCGAGAACGCGCTGCCCGTGGCCGACGGGCCGAGCTTGCTGCCGAAGCCGCCGCCCATGTGCTCGCACAGCACGCGCACGTTCTTGCGGTCGACGCCGAGCGCCTCGGCGACACCCTCGCGCACGGCGAAGAGCGCCTGCGTCGAGGCGTAGATCGTGAGCTGGTCGCCTTCCCAGGACGCGACGACGCCGTGCGTCTCGAGCGGCGCGTGGGTGTGGACGGGGCAGTAGTAGCTGCCTTCGTGCACCACCTCGGCCTCGGCGAAGCCCTTGTCGACGTCGCCGCGGTGCGCTGCGGCTGGGGCGGGGCCCGACGACGTTGCCGCTGCGCGGCAGCTCGCGCGGGACGGGCAGGCGGTCGAGGAAGAAGACGCGCGGCGCGTCCGGCTTCATCGCCTCGCGCAGCTCGCCCGCGAACGGCCGCTCCTTGTAGCGCACCTTGACGAGGCGCGCCGCGTCGCGCGCGATGTCGGGCGAGGTCGCCGCGACCGCGGCGACGTCCTGTCCGGCGAAGCGCACGATGCGCGAGTCGGTGACCCACACCGCCTTCACGCCGGGCAGCGCCTCGGCCTTCGACGTGTCCACCTCGAGGATCTCGGCGGCGGGCACGCTCGCGCCGATCATGCGGCCGTAGAGCATCCCGGGCAGCTTGATGTCGTAGGTGTACTTCGCGCGCCCGGTCACCTTGAGCGGGCCCTCGGTGCGCGAGCGGGCCTTGCCCATGTGCTCGAACTTCGGCAGCTGGTCGAGGTCCCACGGCTTGATGTCCGTGGCGAGCGGCTTCACCTCGAGCGGCTGCGGCGAGCCCGGCAGGCCCGCCTTGGCCGTGAAGTCTGGCGGTCGGCTCCTGAGGCTTCTGTTCCTGCGGCATGGCCTAACCACCCCTCTTGGCCGGCGTCAGCACCGGCCTGGGCGCCTTCGCCGCGGCCTGGACCGCCTCGAAGATGCGCCCGTAGGTCCCGCAGCGGCAGAGGTTGCCGGCGAGGCCGGCCTTGATCTCGTCGAGCGTCGGGTCGGGGTGCTTCGCGAGGAGCGCCGTGCCCGCCACCACGAACCCCGGCGTGCAGAAGCCGCACTGCAGCGCGTCCTTCTCGACGAAGGCGGCCTGCAGCGGGCTCAGCTTCTCCGGAGTGCCGAGGCCCTCGATCGTCGTGATCTCGTGGCCCTCGGCGTCGGCCGCCAGCATCAGGCAGGACACGACGGGCGCGCCGTCGAGCAGCACCGTGCAGGCGCCGCAGCCGCCGCGCTCGCACACCGGCTTGGCGCCGGTCAGGTCGAGCTGGTTCCTGAGCGCCTCGAGCAGCGTGACGCGCGGCTCGACCGTGACGGCGCGCGCCGCGCCGTTGACCTTGAGGTTCAGCGTGACCGCGTCCGGGCCGAGCGCCGTGGGGGCCGCCTCGACGCTCGCGCCCGCGCCCACCAGCGTGGTCGCGGCGGCGGAGACGCCTGCCGACTTCAGGAAGCTGCGGCGCGAGAAGGAGGGCTGCTGTCGAGCCTCCTCGGGGGGCGGGGGCTTGCGGGCCATGACACCACCTTCTTGTGAGGGTGCTTCCACGATTCTGTGTCCGGTCGGAAACCGCCGTCAAGGGTCTCGCGAGCGTGTTCATCTCGTTCGAAAACGGGACGTTTGCGGGCTGCGCGGGGCGTCTCGTTCAGGCAGCTGAACTGTGCGCGCGCGCGCGTGTGAACAATTGTCACGGCGGGATCCGACACTCGACTCACGGCGTCATAATGGCCGACATGCCCGAAGTGCAGCCGGACCCGACGCTCGTCGGCCGCACGCTCGGCGCATACCGCGTGCTCGAGTCGCTCGGCTCGGGCGGCATGGGGCGCGTCTACCTCGCCGAGGATCCGCGGCTCGGACGCCGCGTCGCGCTCAAGGTGCTGCCGCCGGAGACGGCCGCGCAGAGCGAGAAGCTCCAGCGCTTCGAGCGCGAGGCGCGCGCGGTGGCTTCGCTCAGCCATCCCGGCATCGTGATGCTGCACTCGATCGAGGAAGCCGACGGGATGCGCTTCCTGACGATGGAGTACGTCGAGGGCGAGACGCTCAGCAAGGCGATCCCCGCGCGCGGCTTCGCGACCGAGCGCTTCCTGTCGCTCGCGATCGGGCTCACCGACGCGGTGGCGGCGGCGCACCGGCAGGGGATCCTGCACCGCGACCTGAAGCCCGAGAACGTGATGCTCACGCCGGACGGCCGGCTCAAGGTGCTCGACTTCGGGCTCGCCAAGCTGCGCGACGACGCCTTCATCGGCGACCGCACCACGCGCGAGACGCAGTCGGTCACCCAGGACGGGCGCATCGTCGGCACCGTCGCCTACATGTCGCCCGAGCAGGCGCAGGGGCTGCCGGTCGACAACCGCTCCGACATCTTCACGCTCGGGATCCTGCTCTACGAGATGGCGACCGGCGAGCGCCCGTTCCGCGGCGGCACCAACCTCTCGGTGCTGTCCTCGATCCTCAAGGACACGCCGCGCTCGGTGAGCGAGCTGCGCGACGACATCCCGCGGCCGCTCGCGCGCATGATCGAGCGCGCGCTCGAGAAGCGCCCCGAGGACCGCTACCAGTCCGCGAGCGACCTGCGGCGCGACCTCGAGGACCTGAAGCGCGACGTGGACACGGGCGACCTGGTGCTGCGCAGCACGACCTCCGGCCGCAAGCGGCTGGTGGCGATCGGCGGCAGGCGCCGCTGGGCGCTGCCGTTCGCGGTGGGCGCCGCGCTCCTGGTGCTCGCCGCGATGGCCGCGGTGTTCCTGCAGGGCCGGGCGCCCGCGACCGCCGCGGACGGCCGCCGCTCGCTGGCCGTCCTCTACTTCGACAACGTGACCGGCGACCCGGGGCTCGACTGGCTGCGCACCGGCCTCACGGACATGCTGGTCACCAACCTGTCGCAGTCCTCCGACCTGCGCGTGCTCAGCACCCAGAGGCTCTACCAGATCCTCGACGAGACCGGCCACCGCGACGACCGCTCGCTCTCGGGCCAGGTGGTCTCGACCGTGGCGCGTCAGGCGCAGGCCACGACCGCGCTCGTCGGCAGCTTCGTGCGCGCGGGCGAGCGCATCCGCATCCACGCGAGCCTCCAGGACCCGAGCACGGGCGAGGTGATCGCCAGCGAGCGCGTCGAGGGCGATCCCGAGGCCGGGCTCTTCGTGCTGGTGGACGAGCTCACGACGCGCCTCAGGAAGCGGCTCGAGACCCCGTCGCTCGTGCGCTTCGCCGACAAGAAGGAGAAGAAGCTCCAGGAGGTCACCACGACCTCGGTCGAGGCCTACAAGGCCTACGCCGAAGGCAGCCGGCTCCACGAGCGCCTGCAGGAGCGCGACGCCAAGGCCTACTTCGAGAAGGCGGTCGAGGCGGACCCGAGCTTCGCGATGGCGCTCGCCAAGCTCTCGGTGGTGCACGCGAACCTCGGCGACGTCGAGAAGGCGCGCGAGTACTCTGCCAAGGCGGTCGCGAAGTCGGAGTCGCTGCCGCCCGGCGAGCGCTACTACATCGAAGGACGTCACTACTCGCTCGACCCCACGAAGACCGACAAGGCGGTGGCCGCCTACCAGAAGGCGGTCGACAGCGCGCCCGACCACACCGCTGCCCGCAACAACCTCGCCCAGGCGCTGATCAACCTGCACCGCTATCCGGAGGCGCTCGTGCACCTCGAGGAGCTGCGGCGGCGCGGCATGGCGTTCCCGGGCAGCTACATGAGCCTCGCCGAGACCTACCTCGCGACCGGCCAGCCCGACAAGGCGCGCGACGCGCTCACCTCGTACGTGGCGGCGCACCCGGACAGCAGCGCCGGGCTCGAGAACCTCGGCTTCTTCGAGCTCAGCGAAGGCCAGACGGACGCGGCGCTCGCGGCTTTCGACAAGGCCGCGGAGCTCGCGCCTACCGAGATGCTGAAGATCGAGAAGGGCCGCGCCGCCGCCCATGCCATGCGCGACGAGTGGTCCGAGGCCGAGGGCTGCGCCAAGCGCCTGATGACATCGCACGACGGGCGCGAGCGCTGGGAGGGCGGCGCGACCCTCGCGATGGCCAGCCTCTACCGGGGCGACGTCGGCGAGGCCCGCCGCCTCGCGGCCGAGGGGCTCCGAACGGCCAGCAGCGCCTACGAGCGGGTCGGCGCGCGGCTCTTCCGGGCCCGGCTCGAGTCGGACCTCGGCCGGCACCGCGCGGCGCTCGCCGATGCCGAGCAGGTGATCGCCGAGAAGGGCGCCGAGCCCAAGCTGCTCGCCGAGGGACACGGCATGCGCGCGCTGTCGCTCACGCATCTCGGACGAGCCGAGGAGGCGAAGCAGAGCGAGGCCGTGGTGGATGCGTTCATCGCGACGATTCCCCGCGTGATCGGCGAGCCGTACCGCCTCCAGTTCGAGGGGGAGCTCGCGCTCGCGCGCGGGGACCAGGAGGCCGCGCGCAAGACGTTCGAGAAGGCCGTGGCGCTGCTGCCGCCCGACTCGATCTCGATGGACTCCTCGCCGGTCGAGATCCGGTACTCGCTCGGGCGCGCCGCGCTCGCCGAGGGCGACGACACGGCCGCCCGGAATGCGTTCGCGTTCGTGGTCGAGGCCGGGCCGCGACGGGTCAGCACGCCGCTGCCGTACGTGCGCAGCCTCGCGCTTCTCGCCAACCTCGAGGAGAAGCAGGGCCGCGTGCCCGAGGCCCGCAAGCTCTACGAGCGCTACCTGAGCTACTGGAAGCACGGCCAGATCGACCGCGTCGAGGTGGCCCGCGCCGGCCAGCGCCTCGCGGCGCTCCGCACCCGCCCGGTCGCCTGAGCGGCCTTCGCGCGCGGACCTCCCCGCGCACCGCCTCGCGATAAACTGCCGGGATGGCCGCTGCTGCAGCACCCGCCGCCGCGGAAGAAACCGCACCCGTACCGGCGCCCGCGCCGAAGCGCCGCATCCTGCCCTGGATCTCGCTCGCGATCGTGTGGGTGGTCTGGGGCTCGACCTACCTCGCGATCCGCGTGCTCGTGCGCGAGGCGCCGCCGCTCACCGCCGCGTCCGCCCGCTTCATGATCGCGGGCCTGCTGATGGGCGGCATCGCGCTCGTCGTCGACCGCCGCCACGGCTGGCCCTCGCGCCACCAGTGGTTCGACTACTCGCTCGTCGGGGTCCTGCTGCTGGCCATCGGCAACGGGCTCGTGATGTGGTCCGAGCGGACCGTGCCCAGCGGAACCGCGGCCCTGATCGTCGCGACCGTCCCCGTCTGGATCCTCGTGCTCGACGGCCTGCGCCCCCACGGCAACCCGTGGACGCTGCGCGTCTGGCTCGGCACGGTGATCGGCCTCGGCGGCGTCGCCCTCGTCGCTCGTCCGGACGCGGGCGTGAGCTCCAGTCACTGGCTGGCCATGCTCGGCCTTCAGGTGGCGTGCCTCGCCTGGACCCTCGGCTCCCTCTACGCCCAGTCGGTCCCCGAGAAGCTCCCGCTCGCCTCGGCCGCCGCCATCGAGATGGTCGCGGGCTCGATCGCCCTCTTCCTGCTCTCGCGCCTCTTCTCCGAGGACGCCTCCCGCCTGTCGACGATTTCGTCGCGCGGCTGGGGCGCCTTCGTCTACCTGATCATCTTCGGCTCGCTCGTCGGCTTCACCGCCTTCGCCTACTGCCTGAACGAGCTCCCGGCCACGACGGTCGGCACCTACGCCTACGTCAATCCCGTGGTCGCGGTCTTCCTGGGCTGGCTGATCCTGGGTGAGTCGCTCACGCCAGGCCTGCTCGCCGGCGGTGCGCTGATCGTGCTGTCGGTCGTGCTGACGACGCTCAGGAAGCGCTGATCGACGATCTCGCCTTCAGATATCCTTCCGCCTGACTGTGCGCTCTCCCGGCACCTCGACGGCGCGACGGTTGCCGTTCGTCGACGCGCTGCGCGGATTCGCTCTCTTCGGCGTGTTCGGAGCGAACCTGATGATCTTCTCGGGACTCGCCTACATGACGGAGGAGCAGAAGGCGTCCGTATCGTCCACGGCCATCGACAAAGCCGTCTACGTGCTCGAGCAGTTCTTCGTCGAGAACAAGTTCATCGGCCTCTTCTCCGTCCTCTTCGGCGTCAGCTTCTGGCTGTTCCTGGATCGGGCTCGAGCCCGCGGCGCGTCGGCGACCGCCTCTTCTACCGCCGGATCGGCTGGCTGTTCCTCTTCGGGCTGCTGCACGGGTGGCTCCTCTGGTGCTTCGACGTCCTGCGCTTCTACGCCCTCTTTGGGCTCCTGCTTCCGCTCTTCGTTCGCATGCCGCTGCGGCGGTTGGGGGCCATCGCACTCTCCACGGCCGTTCTCGTCCCTGCGGTGATTTCCGGCGTTCGCGGGTTGCTCCCGAGATCGGCCGATGCGGGGCCCGCCTTCGATGCGATGGCGCTCGCGGCGTTTTCGACCGGAAACTATTTCGAGGTCCTGGCCGCCAACTGGAAGTACGACTGGTACCTCACGAACTCGATCGGGCAGGCGGCCTACCAGCTGGCCGTCTTCGGCCGCCTTCTCCTCGGGCTGTACGCGGCCCGCGCGCTCGATCTCGCGAACCTCGACGGCCATCGGTCCGCGCTCAAGAAGCTCCTCATCGCCGGAGCGATCGTCGGCGTGATGGGGAACACCGTGTTCACGTGGCACTTCCTCGAGGGCGCACGCGGGTTCGTCCTGCCGTTCGTGCGGAGGCTCAGCGTCGAGAGCGGTTTCCTGGGCTTCACGCTGGCCTACGCAGCCGGCCTCGCCCTGCTGTTCATGAACCCACTCTGGACCCGTGCCGTCGCTGCGCTCGCGCCTCTCGGCCAGATGGCCCTGACCGCGTACCTGCTCCAGACCGTGTTCGGGATCTGGCTCTTCTACGGCTTCGCGCCCGGTCCGCACCTCATGGGCAAGATTGGACCGGCGTGGATCGCGTTGGTCTGGCTGGTGGGCTACGCGGTTCAAGTCGGACTCGCGCAGGCCTGGATGCGACGCTTCCGCTTCGGCCCCGCGGAATGGCTATGGCGAACCCTGACCTACGGACAAGTGCAGCGACTGAGAGTTACTTTAAGCCCTGAGGCGTGACGCAGGTCAGGCCAACTCTGCGGAGGTGACCGTGTCGGCAAGGACTCGCGGCGTCGCGCTCGCAATCGCAGGCATTGTCGCGCCGATCTGGTTCACTACTCTGGTGATCATCCAGGGCATCCTACAGCCGGACTACAGTCACATCACGATGCCTGTAAGCGCGCTAGCCGCCTGGCCTGCTGGTTGGATGCAACGCCTGAACTTCTACGGTGTCGCCGCTCTGATGGCCATCTTTGCGATGGGAGTGCACCGGACCGTCCAGCCGACGCGGTATGGCCTGCTGGGAATCGTGCTGCTCTTGGCAAGCTGCCTGGGTTTGGTGATCGCTGGCCTCTTTCCTTGGATCATGGTCAATGGGGTGCCGACCGAAACCAAGCCCCATGTGGTCGGTGCCATCCTTTCGTTTTCTGGCGCCAGCACAGGCTTCATCGCTCTCTCGAGGCGCATGCGCGCAGACGCTCGCTGGCGGAGCGTGGCGCCGTATGTGCTCACCACGGGTCTGGTGATGCTGATTCTGTTTGTGGTGTTAGGGGTGTTTGCTATCGAGGATGGCACGCCGCTCCATCCGTGGGCGGGGTTGCTGCAGCGAGTGGTCGTGCTTCTGTGGTTCGCCTGTACCACGACCATCGCGTTCAGGGCGCTGCGCATAGGAAGTAATGCCAGCAGCGCGGGAGCGGCCTAACAATGGATTGGACCCGACGAGATGACATCCTACTGAGGCCGCAGGGGAACTCTCTCGGCTGACGACGCTGGAGGGGACATGAAACCAGCGGTCCGGGCGCTCGCCGCGACTGCCATCCTTCTGACCATCGCCTCTGTCGTTCACCGAGCGAGACGCGGTCAGAAACAGCGACCGAACGTCGTCCTGATCGTGTCCGACGACCTGGGCTACGCGGACATCGGCGTCTACGGCAGCCGAGACATTCCAACACCGAACATCGATCGGATCGCTCGAGAGGGCGTCCGCTTCACCGACGCCTACGTGAGCGGCCCCTATTGCAGCCCGTCGCGCGCCGGACTCATGACCGGCCGGTATCCGCAACGTTTCGGCTACGAATTCAACCCGGACGGATCGCCCGAGTACGGGTTGCCGCTGACCGAGACGACGATGGCTGAAAGGCTGAGGGCAGCCGGATACCGCACGGTCTTGTTGGGCAAATGGCATCTCGGTTCGGCGGATCGATTGCACCCGATGCGTCGCGGCTTTGAAGAGTTCTACGGATTCCTTGGCGGCGACCATTCGTATGTGACGGTTGCCCATACCGACGTTGGTACGAACCTGCCGGACCCGCTGCTGGACGGCATGACGCCCGCCTCCTCGGTCACGTACCTCACCGACACGCTCGGCGATCGGGCCGTCGCGTACATCAAGCAGCACGCGTCAGAACCGTTCTTCATGTATCTCGCGTTCAACGCCGCACACGTCCCGATGGAAGCGCCTGAAAAGTACCTCGCTCGCTTCCCGAGCATCGCAGACCCACGGCGTCGAACGTATGCCGCCATGGTGTCCGCGATGGACGATGCGATTGGGAGAACGCTGACAACCCTGCGCGATCAGAAGCTCGAAGAGAAGACGCTCGTGATCTTCTTGAACGACAACGGCGGGCCGACGATGCCGACGACGACGGTCAATGGGTCGAGCAACGCTCCACTGCGTGGCTCGAAGCGGCAGACCTGGGAAGGCGGCATTCGCGTTGCGTTTGCGATGTCGTGGAAAGGGCACCTCGACGCGGGGCGCGTGGATCACAGGCCGGTCATTCAGCTCGATGTTCTGCCGACCGTGCTTGCCGCCGCGGGCGTAGCGACGAACGGATCGGAGCTCGATGGTGTCAACCTCTTGCCGTATCTGACGGGTACGGCGAAGGGCGCGCCGCACGACGCGCTGTATTGGCGCCTCGGCGGCATGATGGCGATTCGCAGGGGTGATTGGAAGCTGGTGAAGACTCGCGACGGCCCCCTCGTCGACGTGGATCCGTCGGCCCTACGCGATCTTTCGGAAGCTGGTCTTTACAATCTCGCCGAGGACATCGGCGAGACGCGGAATCTGGCTGCCGAGCGTCCGGACAAGGTAAAGGAGCTCGCTGATCTGTGGCAGCAGTGGAATCGCCAACTGGCCAAGCCGTTGTGGGAACCGCGGCCCAGCGGCAGTCCCTCGACGGCGCCCTAAACCTCAATGCGGTGCACATGACCCTCAAAGACGCTCTCAAACAGCTCAAAGCGCTCGGCAACGAGACGGTGCGGGCGCACAACACCAGGTACGGCGCCGGCGACGAGCAGTTCGGCGTCAAACACGGCGATATCCGAGCGCTCGCCAAAAAGCTCAGTGCCAGTCCTGAGCTGGCCATGCCTCTCTGGGACACCGGGAACGTCGATGCCCAGCTCTTGGCAATCCTGCTGATCAAGCCCCAGAACCTGTCAGCCAATGAGGTGGATCGGATGGTGCGATCCATCAGCTTTGCGCACGTGGCGGACTGGCTCATCGCCTATGTCGTCAAGCAGCGCCCCGACAAGGAGACGCTTCGCCAGGAATGGATGGCCACGGGCGACCGCTGGGCCGCCCGCGCCGGATGGAGCCTCACTGCCGAACGGGTCGTGAAGAGTCCGGAAGGGCTCGACCTCAGAGCGCTGCTGGACCGCGTCGAGTCCGAAATGGCAAACGCCGATCCCGTAGTGCAGTGGACGATGAACAGCACTCTTGCGGAAATCGGCATCCACTTTCCCAAGCTCCGAAAGCGGGCCATCGCCATCGGCGAGACGTTGGGAATCTTTCGGGACTACCCCGTTTCGAAGGGTTGCACCTCACCCTTCGCCCCGATCTGGATCAACGCGATCGTGAGCCGGCAAAAGTAGGCAGATTCGAGTCAGCGCCAACACGCGTCACAGGACAGCACGTGTGCCACCGGTAGTGGTGCCACTGCTTGTGGTCCATGAGACTGCCGCGGGCCGGCGACGACCGACCTTACTTTGACGCTGGACGATTGAGGCCGGATCCCGCGACCAGCAGCGCCACGCCGCTCAGTGCAAGGGCTTCGAAGATCGCCGAGGTTTCGCCGGGGACGGACAGGTCGGCGAGGGCGCGCGGGATGTGGAGCATCGGGACCCAGAGGAAGATCATGAGGCCCGAGAGCAACGCGGCCAGTCTCGACGTCTGCGGGAAGAGGGTGCCGATGCCGCCGGCGAGCAGGCACAGGCCGGCGAACTGGGCCCACAGGCGCGGGGCCGGGATGTAGCCGGGGATCAGCGTCTGCACGAAGTCGAGATACCAGAAGTGCTGGATGCCGCAGATCACCAGGAACGCGGCGAAGAACCAGGGAGCTAGCGCCTTCGGGCGCTCGAGGATCGCGGCGCCGCCCGAGAGCGGGCCGGCGGGCAGGAGCGGGACCAGCAGCATCAGGCCGCCGACGAGCGCCAGGACCTTCAGCGGGTTCGTGTACATGAAGCCGGCCCAGGGGTTCGTGGGGATCGCGGGAAGGTAGAGGAAGAGCAGGACCGCGAGCAGGAGCGCCGCCAGGATGCTCGCGGCGAGGCGGGCGAGCTTGCCGCTCAGGAGTGCCAGGCCGATCGCGACGAGCAGGACTCCGCCGAGGCGCGCGAGGACGGGCTGGGCCGGAATCCAGAGAGGCGGCCTGGGCACGATCCTCACGAACTGGCCGATCGCCAGCTGCTGGAGCCCGGTTCCGAGCACGGCGAGCCCGTAGAACACGCGACCGATCCGGCTCGCGGTGGCGTCGGTCATAGCTTCCGGAGCCTCACTTCCTCGACCGCGTGGTCCTTGCCCTTGCGCAGGACCAGGTCCGCCCGGTCGCGCGTCGGCAGGATGTTCTGCAGCAGGTTCGGCTCGTTGATCTCGGCCCAGATGCGCCTGGCGGTCGCGTCGGCCTCATTGTCGGTCAGCGCGGCGTAGCGGTGGAAGTACGAAGACGGGTCGCTGAAGGTCGTTCCGCGCAGCTTCCGGAAGCGCTCGACGTACCAGCCGCGCACGTCCTCGGTCTCGGCGTCGACGTAGATCGTGAAGTCGAAGAAGTCCGAGACGAAGAGGCGCGGCTGGCCCGGCACGGCGGGTCCCGTCTGCAGCACGTTCAGGCCCTCGACGATCACGATGTCCGGCTGCTCGATCGCGATCTCGGCGCCCGGCACGATGTCGTAGACGAGGTGCGAGTAGACCGGGCTCGTCACCCGGTCCTGCCCGGCCTTGAGGTCGCGCACGAAGGCGACGAGCGCGCGCACGTCGTAGCTCTCCGGGAAGCCCTTGCGCTGCATCAGCCCGCGCTCCTCGAGCACGCGGGTCGGGAGCAGGAAGCCGTCGGTCGTGACGAGGTCGACGCGCGGCGTGTTCGACCAGCGCGCGAGCAGCTCGCGCAGCACGCGCGCCGTGGTGCTCTTGCCGACGGCGACGCTGCCCGCGAGGCCGATCAGGAACGGCACCTTGTGCTCGGTGTGGCCGAGGAAGGTGCTGGTCGCGCGATAGAGGCCCTGGACCGCCGCGACGTAGAGGATGAGCAGGCGCGAGAGCGGGAGGTACACCTCCTCGACCTCGCGCAGCGAGATGCGCTCGACCAGGCCCCGGATGCGGTCGAGGTCCTGGTCGGTGAGCGTGAGCGGCGTGTCGGCGCGCAGCGCCGCCCACTCGTCGCGCGAGAAGCGCAGGTAGGGGGAAAGGCTCAAGCAGGAATCCCGCGGCTCAGTACAGCAGGTACTTGCGCCGCCGGCGACGGAACGCGGCCGAGTCCTTCCGGAAGCCGGGCGCGAGCTGCTTCGGCGAGACGCCCTGCTCGAGCGCCGTGCGCACGCGGCTGGTGCCGCTGATGATGTCGATCGGCCGCTTCACGTGCTCGTACTCGTAGGGGGGATCGCGCCAGGCGAAGCGCTTCGGGTCCTGGCGGCGCGCGTGGTGGATGAGCAGCAGGTAGGTCAGGAAGGCGGGGAAGCGCCCGCGGTCCGTGACGTGCACCTGGACGCCGTGGCACATCAGGTCCTTGTGCTTCTGGAACGTCGGCGTGAAGGCGGCGGCCCGGAAGCGCACGCCGGGCAGGCGCTCCTTCTCGAGATCGCGCGCGAGCGCACCCGCGTCGAGCCAGGGCGCCCCCACCAGCTCGAACGGCCGCGTGGTGCCGCGCCCTTCCGAGAGGTTCGTCCCCTCGATCAGGCAGCCGCCGGGATAGACGAAGGCAGTGTCGACGGTCGGGATGTTGGGCGAGGTCATCACCCACGGCAGCCCGGTGTCCTCGAAGTGCATCGGACGGCGCCAGCCGCGCATCTTCACGACGCGCAGGTCGACGTCGAGCGCCAGCTCCTCGCGGAACATGAGCGCGAGCTCGCCCGTGGTCATGCCGTGGCGCACGGCGAGCGGGTGCATTCCCACGAACGACCGGTACTCCGGGTCGAGCACGTTGCCGTCGACGACGTCGCCCCCGATCGGGTTGGGGCGGTCGAGCACGACCAGGCGCTTGCCGTCGCGCGCGCAGGCCTGCATCGCGTGCAGCATCGTGTAGACGAAGGTGTAGTAGCGCGAGCCCACGTCCTGGACGTCGAAGACGAGCGCGTCGAGCTCGGCCAGCATCGCGCTCGTCGGGATGCGCGTCTCGCCGTACAGGCTGAAGACGGGCA
The DNA here is from genome assembly GCA_963724555.1 of uncultured Acidobacteriota bacterium. Taxonomy (GTDB): domain Bacteria; phylum Acidobacteriota; class Vicinamibacteria; order Fen-336; family Fen-336; genus DATBSL01. Next base: position 322,762 of record CAVRVE010000015.1, on the reverse strand, counting down.
GCCCCGTCGCGCGATCGCGCGAGTGGCCGACCTCGATCAGGTCCTGCGCGTCGGCGGCGATGCCGTGCTCGGGGCCGAAGAGCGCGCGCAGCTTCACGCCGCGCCGGCCGTGGAGCGCGACCGAGGCGTGCACGAAGTCGCGCGTGATCGAGGCCGGGTTGACGATCAGCCCCGCCCGCAGGCCGCGGAGAGGCTCGGGCCGCTCGAGCAGCCGTTCGAGCCCGGAGGCGACGCGCGGCATCGCCGCTACTCCACGAACTGGAGCGTGAACGGGACCGGCGCCCTTCCGGTGCGCTCGATGTTGCCCGTCACGGTGTTGTTCTCGAGCGTCCCCTTGAAGCGGAACGCCGTGCCCTGCAGGTCGGCCGTGAAGCGCACGTTGCCCTGCATCGAAGCCGATCTCGCGCAGCGGCGAGCGCAGCTCCACCGACGCCGCGCCACGTCGTGAGCGAGCCCGCGAGCTTGCCCTTGTCGTTGCGCAGCTGGACCGTGAACAGCCGCTTGCCGAGGTCGGGATCCTCCATCGTGCCGTCCCAGCGGCCTTCGACCGCCACGGCCGCTCGGCCCGCCTCGCCCGAGACCACGAGCGCTGCCTGCCGGAGCGCCGTGGACACGCTCGCCGTCTGCACCACGCTCGTCGGCACCGGGCCCGTCGAGTTGCGGCGGTTCGCCTCGCCGTAGATCTCGGTGAAGACGTTGCCGCGCGGCGAGATCTCGGCGAGCTTGAGCGGACGCTGACGGTAGAGGAACAGGCTGAAGTAGTCCTGCAGCAGCGCCGCCCAGTGCCGCGCGAGCGCGGGCGGCGCGATGCGGCGCCCCTCGCCCCGGCCGCTCTCCCAGTTCTTCGAGTACGCGGCGGCGTCCTCCGGCGTCGGGACCAGGAAGGTGCGCACGTCGCCGACGACGCCGACGCCGGGCTGCGGCTGGCCGCGCAGCTCGAAGGCGGGCGGCTTCGATTGCGCGCCGTTCACGAGCGCGTTGAGCGCCGACGCCGCGGCGACGGCGCGGTCGGCGGTCGTGGCGGCGCCCGCCCCGCTCCCGAACAGCAGCACCGGACCGATCTCGGTCGACACGAAGACGTAGCCCGAGCCGGGGAACTCCGTGACCGGCGCCGCGAAGAAGAGCGGCACGAAGCCCGCGGTCGAGCCGCGAGTCACGGCGAAGCTCGGTCCGCTCGTCGACGCCCGCCCGCCGGCCGTCACCACGACGGGCAGCTCGGGTTGGATGTCGCCCTGCGGCGGCGGCGGGGCGACCACCGTGAGCTCGGTCGGGCTGGCCTTCAGCACCAGCGCCGGCTGTCCCGAGAAGGTCACCGCGTTCTGCAGCGGCTCCGGCATGAAGCCGCGCCCGCGGAGCACGACGAGGTCGCCGATCGCGCCGCGCTTGGGCTGGACCTCGACCAGCGAGCGGCAGGCGCCCCACGTAGATGTCGAACGTGCGCGGCGGCCCGCTGCCCGTGTTGAGCACCAGCTGTGTCTTCGAGCCCTCGGGCAGCGGCAGCGCCGGGATCGTGACGCGGGCGCCTTCGGCCACGGCCTCGACGCGTCGGCGCCGTGACGCCGGCGACCAGCGCGCTCAGGTTCTGGCCCTGCAGGCCTTCGCCCCGCACGAGCACGGTCTGCCCCGGCATCACCACGTCGGGCGACACGCCGGTGGTCGTGGCCGCAGCGTCCTTCCCGGAGTTCGTGCCCGCGAGCGTCACGGCCGCGCCGCCCGCCACGGTCGTCGGCGTGACCGCGGCGCGCTCGGGCGGCGTCTTGCGCAGCACGAAGAACCAGACGAGAGCGCCCACGAGCGCGAGAGCCGTAACGCCGCCGAGGATCGGCACCACCGGGATCGACGGCATCGAGAAGCTGCGGCGCCTTCGGTTTGCTCTTGCCTTTCGCCTTGCCGGCCGGCTTGGCAGCCGGGCGCGCCGCGGGCCGCAGCGACGGGAACTCCGCGGGCGCGGCCTCGCGCTCCACGGGGATCGACGGCATGTCGCTGTGGTACTCCGGCCGGGCCGGCTCGGGCGCGTGCGCGCGCGGCGCGGGCGGCGGCGGCGGGGGAGGTGCTGCGGGCGGCGGCGCCGGCTGGTACGCGGGCCGAGGGGGCTCGGGTGCCGGCGGCGGCGGCGCCGGGGCCGGCGCCGGGCGCATCGGCTCGGGCGGGGACGCTGGCGGGAGCGGCGACGCGAAGAGCGGATCCTCGCCTGCGTATCCGGCCTCCGCCACGGCGCCGAGGTCGAAGGCGGGCGCGGCTTCCTCGCCGCCGAACGCGAGCGCCGGGGCCTCGCCGCCGTGGAAGGACGGCGCGGGTGCCATGCCCTGGAGCGACGGCATCCCGGTCGCGAGCGTCTGCGACTCGCCGGCCCCCGGCAGGAACACCAGCAGCTTGGCGCTGCCCTTGGCGCCGGGAGGGCCGAGACAGACGCGATCTCCCGCCTGCAGCGGGTGCTCGCCGTCGACCTTCTCGCCGTTGACGAACGTGCCGGTCGCGCTGCCGGCATCGGCGATCGCGAGGCCCGTCTGCGTGAAGATGCAGCTTGGCGTGGAAGGGCTCGACGTTGCCGAGCATGATCTGGACGCCCGCGTCCATGCTCGACCCCATCACGACCTCGCGGCCCGTCATGGGGATGGGGTAGGCGGTCCCGTCCAGGGCTCCGCCCGTCATCACCAGCGTGGGGACGGTTACCCGCTCACCGGGCACGCGATCCACCTCCCAAGAGACAGAAGGGCAAGGAGATGCCTCCTCCGGCGGGGATTCAAGCACGGCGCGTCCGGCTGTGTCAACGCGCGTTGACACCCGAGCGCGGCGGGTGCTAGCGTGCCCGAGTAGATCATGACTCCGGCCCCGTCGACCGCGCGGGACCACATGCCGCCCGAAGGCGTGCTCCAGCAGCTCCGAATCCCCTTCGTCAGACGGATCACGCTCGCGACCTCTTCTGTGAGCGAAGAGGTGTTCATGATCGACATCGGCCTGGCCGGAGCGTTCATCGAGCGTGCCGAGCCGATGGCGGTCGACCAGACGATCGAGATCCAGGTGCCCTGGCCGGGCTCCGAGATCCCGTTCCGCGCGAGCTGCCGGGTGGCGTGGTGGCACTCCGAGGGCGCACCGCTCAACTCGAAGTCGCTTCCCCCGGGCGCCGGGCTGCAGTTCGTCGACATGTCGCCGGCGGACCGCGAGCGGCTGCGGGCGCTGCTCGTCGAGTACTGCCGGCAGAACCCGCGCGTGCGGCGCTTCCTGCGCCACTGGCCCGACGCCGAACGGCAGGGCGACGACCCCACGGCCGGCTGACGCGCATGGCGCGCGTCCGCGTCGTGCTGGTGCGGCCCGAGACTTCGGCCAACGTGGGAGCCTGCGCCCGCCTCGTCAGCAACACCGGCTGCGCGGGGCTCGACCTCGTGAACCCGGGCGATTTCCGCACGGTGGAGTGCTGGCGGACCGCCTGGGGAGCGCACGAGGTGCTCGAGCAGGCGCGTGTCTTCCCCGACCTGGCGCCGGCGCTCGAGGGCGTGGCGCTGGCGGTCGCGATGACGGGGCGGCATCCGGCGGGAGCCCCGGTCGCGGACGTGCGCGACGCGGCCGCGGAGATCGGAGCACTCGGCCGCGAGGCCGGCGCCGCCCTCGTCTTCGGCCCCGAAACCAACGGCCTGACGAACGACGAGATCGGCCTCTGCGGCCGCGCCGCCACGATCCCGGCGGACCCGGGCCAGCCGTCCTACAACCTCTCGCACGCGGTGGCGATCGCGGCCTACGAGGTGCGGCGGGCCGGGCGGCGCGACGGCGCGCGGACCCGGGCGCGGGCCACCCACGACCAGAAGGAGCGCCTGCTGGAGCTGCTCGAGGCCGGCCTCGTGGCCACGGACGCGCTGCCCCGGGCCAACAGGTCCTCCTACTTCGCGCAGTGGCGCGCGCTCGTCCAGCGCATGGACCTCACGCCCAAGGAGCTGAAGCTGCTCGAGCACATGGCGCGCAAGATGAAGCGGGCGGGCGCCGCCTGATGGCCGAGCAGCAGGAGCCGTTCGCCGACGTGGTCGCCGTCGAGGGCGGATTCTCGATCCCCGAGCTCAAGTGGCGCGAGCTGCTGTTCATCCGCGCGCTCGTGCCCGAGGGCGACCACTTCCTGCGGGACCCGTCCCGCCCGCTGCCGCCCTTCCGGCAGCCCGGCCTCTTCCCCGAGGGCGTCCGCTTCCGCGTCGAGCGGCGCCGCGGGCGAGTGCTGGTGCTCGCGGTATGATCGAGTCTGTGGAGCCATCTCCGGAGAGCATCGCGCCTCGCATCCTGTCGCGCGCCCAGCACAACGTCTCGCGCAAGAACATCGACCCGGACGCGCTCAAGGTCCTGTACCGCCTGAAGAACGCCGGCTTCGTCGCCTACCTGGTGGGCGGCGGGGTGCGCGACCTGCTGCTCGAGCGGCAGCCCAAGGACTTCGACGTGGGGACGAGCGCCCACCCGCAGCAGGTGCGCAAGCTCTTCCGCAACTGCTTCATCGTCGGGCGCCGCTTCCGCCTCGCCCACGTGCGCTTCGGCCGCAAGGTGATCGAGGTCTCCACCTTCCGCCGCCTGGCCGAGCCCGAGGAAGGCGACACGCTCATCCGTCGCGACAACACCTTCGGCAGCCCCGAAGAGGACGCCTTCCGCCGCGACTTCACGGTGAACGCGCTCTTCTACGACATCGCGACCTTCTCGGTGATCGACTGGGTGAGCGGCCTCGAGGACCTCACGGCGCGGGTGATCCGCACGATCGGCGACCCCGCGCAGCGCTTCCGCGAGGACCCGGTGCGCATGCTGCGCGCGGTGGCGCTCGCGGCGCGGCTCGACTTCACGATCGATCCGGACACGGCCGAGGCGATCCGCTTCCTGCGCGGCGAGATCGTGCGCAGCAGCCCCGCGCGCGTGCTCGAGGAGCTCTACAAGATCCTGCGCCAGGGCCGCTCGCAGCGGACGTTCGAGATGCTGCACGCGCACGGGCTGCTCGCGTACCTGCTGCCGGAGGCGGACCGCGCGATCGCCGAGGGCGCTCCGGCGCTCGCCGGGTCGCTCGCGCGGCTCGACGCGCACCGCCAGGCCGGGCTCGCGACGCCCGACCAGCTGACGAACGGGATCCTGATGGGCTCGCTGCTCGTGCCGCTCGGCGTGCCGCTGCGGCGCGTCGCGGTCGTGAACCGCCGCGGCGAGACGCCCGTCGAGCCGGCGCCGGAAGCCGCCGAGCCCGCCGAGGAGGAGGCTCCGCAGGAGCAGCTCGCGGCCGAGATCGCGGAGCTCGGCGCGGAGGAGGAGCCCGAGCCGCCGAGCGCGCTCGAGGCACAGCCCCCGCTGCTGCTGCCGTTCGCGCGGCGCGACCTCGAGCGGCTGCGCCTGCTGCTGCTCGCGCAGCGGCGGCTGCGGGAGGCCGACGGCCCGCTCGCCGCGCGCCAGTCGATCGCGTCCAAGGGCTATTTCGAGGACGCGGTGCGCTGGCTCGAGATCCACGGCGGACCGGACGGCCGCGAGCTCGGCGCGCGCTGGCGCGAGCTCGCCGCCCTTCCGGTCCCGGCCGGCGAAACCCCGGCGCACGCGGCGCCCCCCACCGGGCCCGAGGCTGCCGCGGGAGACGACGGCCACCGCCGCAAGCGAAGGCGGCGCCGCCGCCGCCGGCCGCGCTCGGAGCCCACCGCACCGGCCTGACGGAGGTCGACATGGCCCTGCTCGACGAGGACGAAATCCGCCATCGACTGGCCCGCGCCAAGGGCTGGGAGCGGCGAGGGGGCGAGATCACGCGCACCTGGAGCTTCGCCGACTTCGAGGAGTCGATGGCGTTCGTGAACCGCGTGGCCCGGCTCGCCGAGGCGATGGACCATCACCCCGACATCGACATCCGCTACTCGAAGGTCACGCTCACGCTCACCAGCCACGACGCCGGCGGCCTCACCGTTCGCGACTTCACGCTCGCCGAATCGATCGGCGTGTGAGGGCGCTCGTCGTCGGGGCGCTCGGCCAGCTCGGCCGCGAGCTCTCGTCCCGCCTCGGCGACGAGCTCGCCTGGGCGGGCGGCCGCGACGGGCTCGACGTGACGGACGAGCCGGCGGTTTTCGCGTTCGTCGCGCAGGTGAAGCCCGACGTGGTCTTCAACGCCACCGCCTGGAACCGGGTGGACGCGGCCGAGGCGGAGCCGGAGCGCGCCTTCGCCGTGAACGCGCACGCCCCGCGCACCCTCGCGCGCGCGGCCTCGGACGTCGGCGCGCGGCTCGTGCACGTCTCGACCGACTACGTCTTCGACGGCTCGTCGCCGCGGCCCTACGGCGAGAACGACGAGCCGCGTCCGCTCTCGGTCTACGGCGCCTCGAAGCTCGAGGGCGAGCGCAACGTCCTCGCCGCGGGCCCGGAGCACCTCGTCGTGCGCACGAGCGGTGTCCTGGGCCGGGCGGGATCGGCGCAGAAGGGCGGCTCGTTCGTCGATCGCATCCTCGGCTCAGGCGCGAGCCGGAAAGCCGCTGCGCGTCGTCACGGACCAGACCTTCGCTCCCACCTTCGCGGACGAGCTCGCCCTGGCGCTCCTGGCGCTGGCGCGCAGCGCGGCGCGGGGGCTCCTGCACGTCGCGAACGCCGGGTCGTGCTCGTGGCACGAGCTCGCGGTGGCCTCGCTGCGCGCGGCCGGCATCGACGCACCCGTCGCGGCCATCAAGGCTGCGGAGCTGAAGCTCCCGGCCCGCCGTCCGATGTACTCGGTGCTGGACACGTCGCGCTATCTGTCGCTCGGCCTGACGCGGCCGCGCGACTGGAGGGACGCGCTCGGGGATCTCGTCGCGCGCGTCGCGCGGCTAGCGGCGCAGCAGCCAGAGCACCCCGCTCAGCAGCAGGCTCAGCAGGATCGACGTCACGATCGGGAAGTAGAACGTGACGTTGCTGCGCTCCACGACGATGTCGCCGGGAAGCCGGCCGAGCGGCGTGCGGCCCAGGAAGGTGAGGGCCGCTCCGATCACGAAGAGCAGGGCCCCCGTCAGCATCAGCATGCGGCCGAGACCGCCCGTTCCACCCGGCATGGCTCGATCCTTCCTCGTCGACTGTGGCACAACCGCGCCTGGCCGCGCGCTGTTTGACGGAGGCGAACCTTTCAGATAGCTTTGTCGTTCGTCCGTTGGGCGGTTAGCTCAGCGGTAGAGCACTGGTCTTACACGCCGGGTGTCACAGGTTCGAATCCTGTACCGCCCACCAGGACTTGGATCCCCGAGGCCCGGCGCCACCCGAGCGGGGTGGTAGTTCAGCTGGTTAGAACGCCGGCCTGTCACGTCGGAGGTCGCGGGTTCGAGTCCCGTCCACCCCGCCACTCACTCCCACCATCAGGGTGTCGGGTGGCCGGCCCTCGTCCCGCTGCGATCGCGTCAGAGCGCGACGCCCCACACGCTCTTGGCCAGCAGGCCGATCGTGTAGGTCACGGCCACCGCGATCCCGGTCACGAGCGCGTTCTGCGCGATGCGTCGGCGCACCTGCATGCCCGAGATGAACGCGACGATCGCGGAGACCGCGATGATCGTCGTGCCCGCGGCGAGCACCGTGGGCAGCATGCTCTTGGCTCCGAAGAGCACCGGAAGGACGGGAACGAGAGCGCCCGCGATGTAGCCGAGGCCCACGACGAGAGCCGCTGCGATCGGGCCCTGGCCGTTCGTCTTCACGACGGTCTCCCCCAGGAAGCGCCGCCGCGCGTCCTCCGTGGCCTGCACCTCCGCCTCGGAGCTCGCACCGATGTAGGCGCCTGCGGCCATCGAGAGCGCCCCCGCCACGGCCACGGTAAGGCCCGCGGCGAGCACGGCAATCGAGCTTCCGAAGGCTGCGAAGAAGCCGCTCACCGCGCCGAGGATCTCGACGAGGCCATCGTTCAGCCCCAGGAAGACGTTGCGCACCGTCTCGGGGTTGATCCGGCGCTCGGCCTCGCCCGTCACGATCATGTCCTCGTGCTTGAACTCGTCCTCGAGGATCCCGCGCACCGCGCCGCCGAGCGGTCCGTCGCGGTAGCGCTCCCAGACGCGCAGGTACTTGCGGACGCCGTGGACCTCGATCGCCTCCAGCACGACGTGGATCGCCGCGTTGCCGAAGATCCGGCACACGCCCGCCAGCATCACCAGCCTCAGCCGGCGGCCGGAGTCGAGCGCGACCAGCTCCTTCAAGCCGAAGAACTCCTGCCAGAACGCGACGTGCCGCGTCTCCACCTGGATCAGCTCGTCGAGCACGTCGCGCAGCCGGCCCGAGGCGACGCCCCGCAGCGCGCGGTAGAGAGACAGGTCGAAGATCTCGTCGAGGACGAGCTGGCGGCCGAGAGGATCCGACCCTGGCTGGACGCCGCTCATGCTCTGTCTCCTCGTATCATTGGGTCGACCGCGCATTAGACCATCAGTCCGACCAATGTGTTGCTGATCGGTCGAGCGGCCGGGCGCCCGGGAGTGGGAGGTCCGTACGAAGACACTCGCGAAGGTCGGGATCGGTTGCGGCGTGGTGGCCGCGGTCGGAAGCGTCGGCCTCGCCGTCATCGGCCCGAGCCTGGCCCGGCAGGCCGCGCGCTTCACTGCGCCGATGCAGAGCATGAAGCGCAAGCAGACGGCGCTCCACGAGATGGTCGACAAGTCGGCCTGGAAGCGTCCCGACGAGGACGCGCTCAGCGCCGAGCAGCTCGAGCGCTTCCTGCAGCTTCGGCAGCGGCTCGACCACCTGCTGCGCGACTCCGGCGACCCGTTCTCCGGTTTTCACGGGAAGCACGACCAGGGCCTGGAGGAGCTCAGCAAGGTCCCGGACATGTTCCAGGGCATGAGCCAGCGTGTCGGCGCCGAGATCGACGCCTACATCGAGGTCGGCATGCCGCCCGACGAGTACCGCTGGCTCGAGCGGCTCGTCTATGAGCGCTGGCGAGGGGCTCTGCGCCGCGCCGGCAGCTATCCGACGGCGGTGCGCGCCGCGGCCCTCGAGGTCGAGACGGCCGCCGCGCTCGAGAAGGACGGCCAGCTGCGCCGCCGCCTCGAGCGCCTGGCCGCCGAGATGCGCGCCCGCGAGCCGAAGCCACCGGAAGGCATGGACCCGGAGATCCACCGGCTGCTGCTCGGCCGCCTCGACGAGATCGAGCGGTACTCGATGGACGACCTCGCCCGCCCGATGACGATGGTGCCGAACTGACGCATTGACAATCACGGGCGTGCGGTGACACCCTCCGCGCGCAACCGAGCAGCTTCAGTCGTAAGCACCGGTCCTCCCGGGCCCACCCTCCGAGCCCGCGTCGCACGAAGTGCTTCGCGACCGCGCTGGTCTCTGGGGGGTGTCATGAGATCTCTGTTCCGCGCCGCCGCGGTCCTCTGCCTCGCGACCGTCGCCAGCCCGGCCGCCGCGGTCACCGTCGCGCCGCTCGTCGTCAACAACGCCTACGCCGAGGACGGAGTGCTCGTCATCCAGGGCGGGCAGTTCGGCGACGTGCCGCCCTACGTGACGCTCGCGGGCGTGCCGCTCGTCGTGCTGTCGTTCAACCGCACCGAGATCCAGGCGCAGCTTCCGGACCCGACGCCGCCCGGCTCCTATCTGCTGCTCGTCGCGCGCAACCCGCTGCGTCTGCCGTTCTACCTCTTCGACGTCACGATCGGCGCGGCCGGCCCGCAGGGCGAGCCGGGTGCGAAGGGAGATCGCGGCCCGGCCGGCGAGCCGGGACCTCCAGGGCCTCCGGGTCCGGACGTCACGGCGCAGATCGCGCAGCTGCAGGTGCTGGTCGCCGGGCTCACGAGCCGCGTGGAGGCCCTCGAAGCCAAGCTCGCGCACGTCTCGGTGTCGGGCAACGACATCGTCGTCTCGGGCGCGAACCTGTACGTGAACAACGGGACCGGCAGCACCAGCGGGCCGGTGAACGGCCTCGGCAACGTCGTGATCGGCTACAACGAGCTGCGCGGCGCGGGCGACGACCGCTCCGGCTCCCACAACCTCGTCGTCGGCAGCCGGAACAACTACAGCTCGTACGGCGGCTTCGTCGGCGGGCTGCAGGCGGGAACCACGACGCCCTTCTCGATCTCGACGGTCGGCACCGACATCAAGCTCAAGACGACGGCGGGCTTCCGGTTCGAGCCGGGCACCGACTTCGATGTCATGGCGGGCTCGCTCGTACGGATGCGCGCGGGCGCGAACCTGGACCTTGGAGCGAATGGCAACTTCGTCATCAAGGCCAGCGGCACCGGCAACGTCGAATCATCGGCCACGATGACGATCAAGGGCTCGGTCGTCAACATCAACTGAAGGAGCGGTCATGAAACGATCGATTCTGTGTCTTCTCTTCCTGGCGGCCGCCGCGTCGGCCCGCGCGCAAGCGCCGGCGGCTCGCGTGAGCGACCAGACGAGCCACGGCGGGCAGATCATCGGGCCCGGCGTCCCGACCGTGCTGATCGCCGGCCTTCCGGCGGCCGTGGTCAACGATCAGACGGTCTGCCCGCTCGTGGACGGCACGGTGCCGCACGTCGGCGGCCCGATCGTGACGGGTTCCGCGACAGTCATGATCGGCGGCCGACCGGCTGCTCGCGTGGGGGACGTGAACGTCGAGAACGGCCCGTCGGCCACGATCATCACCGGAGCGTTGACCGTCCTCATCGGCCCGTGACGTTCAGCGACAGAGTCTGATCACCCGCCGGGAGGCCCGGCGGTGCGCCGCTCGCAGGGAGCTCCTCGGGTCGCAGCAGCTTGATGCGGTACCCGAGCGTCGGGCCGAGCTGTCCGAAGTGCTGCTCTACGCCTGCGCGGAGCGTCCAGGCCTGCTCCGGGTCGACCGCGAAGAAGCCCACCCGATGCCGGTGCGGCGGCACTTCGACCACGGCGACCCTCACCCACTCGGGAGGGATGAGCGGGCCGACGACACTCCAACCGAGCTGGATGATCGCGATCTTCGGCCGGTAGGGCGCCGTCCACGCCGTCACGTCGCGGCTCGTGTAGGCAGCGTGTCGCATGATCGCGACCGGCTCGATGTCGCCGAGCCCCACGAGGTCGAGGATCCGGGCCTCCGTGTAGTAGGTCACCGCCCCGAGGTCGTTGACGATCACGGCATCGCGCGGATAGTAGAGCCGGATGAACTCGGCCGTCTGGTACTCCTCGAGGTAGGTGTTGCGCATGCCCTCGATCTCGGCGTCGGGCACGAGGCCTTCCCCCACGCTCGCGACGAGCGGGACGAGCGCCGTCACGAGGACCGCCGCCGGGGCGCCGCGCGGCAGCCTCCAAGGCACTCGCAGATCGGCCAGCACCACCGCGGCCACGAACAGCCCGAAGCCCACCAGGTAGGCGTCGTAGCGGTACGCCCAGTAGAGCGGCGAGAACACGAAGTGGCCGTGCAGCAGGATCATCCCGATCAGCAGCAGCGGCAGCAGCACCTTCGGGTCGAAGAGGTCGCGGCGCGCCCGCAGCTGAGCGAGCGCGCCGAGCAGGCCGAGCGCGATCAGGATCGGCATCGCGCGGTTGTTCTCCAGGAAGGCGACGTCCTCGCTCCCGAAGGGCTTGAGCAGCGCCGACAGCGTCGAGGTGTTCTCGCCGACGGCCTTCACCATGAGCGGGTTCGGCAGGAAGTACGAGCCGTTCGCGACCGAGATCGCGCCGAACACCGCCACGGGCAGCAATGCGGAGAAGCCGATCGCCAGCGGCCGCCAGACCTGCCGGCGCGCGAGGAACGCGAGGCACACGAGGCCGATCAGGAAGAATCCCTCGTAGCGGGACGCGGCGAGGAGCGCGGCCGAGGCACACAAGGCGATCGTGCGGCGGCGCTCGAGCGGTGCCGCCACGGAAGGGCCGGTCAGCGACAGCACCGCGAGCGCGGCGAACGCGATCGTCAGCAGCAGATGGAGGATGTGCTCCATCCCGAGCAGCACCATCCCCGGCAGCGGAAACGCGACGACGATGCCGAGGAGCGCCGCGGCCCGAGCGAGCGGCTGAGCGCCGAAGCGGGCGAGCGCCGCATCGGCGATCACCAGGGTGAGGACGGCGAAGACGACGTTGGTCAGCAGCGGCGTCCAGTCGCTCACCTGGAACACCCGGTAGGCGACCCCGAGCCCGAAGGTCCACAAAAGCGACGACGACGACGACGAGAAGTGGAACGGGGTGCAGCCCCAGATGCCGTGGTGGGCGAACGTGCGCGCCACGGCCATGTGGATGTAGCTGTCGTCGAGGGCGTAGATCAGGCGGCCGTCGGTGAAGCGCAGCGCGCTCCGCAGCGCCGCGGCGAGCGAGGCCAGGAATACGGCCGAAGGCAGGAATAGAGGCGAAAGGACGACACGCCGCAAGGCAAGCAGGGGCCTGGGCAAAGGTTCTGGCGCGACGCCGAGAGTCTAGGATCGAGCTTCGCGGCGAGTCAAGCCGAGCGTCGGGCCCGCCCCTGGAACAGGCCCATCGCGGCCCACTCGCGGAACAGCCGAAACGCCGCGTCGGCGCCCGCGAGGCGAGCGGCGCCTCGCCGCGCGAGGGCGCGGGAGAGCGCGCGGCCGATCGGCACGCCGGCCACGAGGTCCTCGAGCAGGGCGAACGCCGCTTCGGCCTGCTCGCGCCGCATGACGCCGTAGCTGCGCCGGTAGACGACCACGCGCGTGCGCTTCCGGCGCACGGGCGGGTGGTCGTGCTCGTCCCCGCGCAGGCTGTCGAGCTAGGCGCCCGCGTCGTGGTCGAGCACGAGCAGGCGGAGCGCGGCGACGGGTACGAGCCGCGCGCGCTCGAGGTCGCGCGGCCGCAGCGCCGCTGAGCTCCTTCTCGGTGAGCGGCTTCGTCTCCGGGGCGTCGAACACCTCGGCGACCGCGCGCTCGAGCCGCGCGAGGTCGTGGCAGAAGGCCGCGCGCGGCAGGCGGGCGTGACGCACGAACTCGGGCAGCCGCCGGCCGAGCTCGTTGAGCGTGTAGCTGCGCGAGGGATGGGCGGTGAGGTAGCGGCGCACGAGCCGCGTCCACGCGGTCGGGCCGAGGAAGTGGGCGAGCCCGTCGTAGTCGGACTCGAGCGCCTCCATCATCCGCGGCAGGTACATCGCCTGGTAGATGCCCACGCGCTCGGCGGCGCGGAGCCCGCGGTGGGAGGGCCGCACGACGTCGCGGGTGCGCGCGGGGCGGACGAGCCGCGCGGCTTCGCGCGAGCGCAGCGCCGTCTTCACGGACCCGGGCGCCTCGATCACGGCCTGCAGCCATCGCTGCAGGCCGCCCAGCGCCAGCTCAGGCGCCATCGGTTCCCGTGGCGCGCGCGGAGGTCGCGGTAGCGCCGCGCCTTTGCCGCCTCGCGAACGACCGCGGCGAGCGGTGGGATCGACGCGTCCCACTCGAAGAGCGTCGAGACGGGCCCGGTGCGGGCGACGAGCCGCTCGTAGAGCTTCCAGACCTGCGGGATCGCCCGGCCGCTGTGCGTGTCGAGGATGTGCGTGCCCTGGTTCGTGTGGCCGGCGAGGTGGACCTGCACGACGCGGTCGGCCGGGATGCCGTCGATGTACTGTCGCGGGTCGAAGCCGTGGTTGTAGGAGCTGACGTAGACGTTGTTCACGTCGAGCAGCAGCCCGCAGCCGGCCGCGTCGCAGAGCTCGCTCAGGAACTCCCACTCGCGTCATCGTCGAGCGCGCGTACGTCGAGATAGGTCGACGGGTTCTCGAGCACGAGCGGGCGCTCGAGCGCGTCCTGCACCTGCTTCACGCGGCGCGTCACGTGCCGCAGCGTCGCGCGGTCGTACGGCAGCGGCAGCAGGTCGTGCGTGTTGCGGCCGAGCACGCCGGTCCAGCACAGGTGGTCGGAGACCCAGCGCGCGCTGCGTCCGCTTCGCGAGCGCCTTGAGCTTCTGCAGGTAGCCGCGGTCGAGCGGATCCGTGCTGCCGACCGAGAGCGAGACGCCGTGCAGCGCCACCGGGTAGCGCTCGGCGACCTGGTCGAGCACGTAGCGCGGCCGCCCGCCGGTGTCCATGAAGTTCTCGGAGAGGACTTCGAACCAGTCGAGCGCGGGCCGGCCCGACAGGATCTCGCCGAAGTGGACGGTGCGCAGCCCGATGCCGATTCCGAGGTCGGGCAGGCCGAAGCGGTTCATCTGCCTAGAGAGTACGACGGGACCGCGGAGGTGATGCCTCCGCGGTCCCGCGATGCGGCCGGAAGCTCCCGGCCGCGTGCTCCTACTTCGGGGGCGCGGCCTTCGGGGCGCGACCGGGACGGCGCAGCCGCCCTTGGCCTTGCAGGAGTTCTTCCCGGCGCAGCCGTTGTCGCCGGTCTTGCAGCCGCCGAGGCCCTTGCACGAGTTCTGACCGTCGCAGGAGTGCCTGGCTTCCTTGGAGGCACAGCCGCCCTTGCCCTTGCAGGAGTTCTTCCCGGCGCAGCCGTTGTCGCCGGTACTGCAGCCACCCTTGCCCTTGCACGAGTTGTGGCCTCTTACAGATGTTCTTTCGCTTCTCCGCCTTGTCCTTGTCCTTGGCCTTGTCTTGTCCGCGCGGAGGGCCGAGCCGGCCGCCAGACCCGCGGCAACCGCACCCAACACCTTCGTGAATTCGCGACGCTTCATGAGGGATTCCTCCTTGGATGCCTCCCGTGTTCCGTCCCCAAGGAGGCCGAACCAAAATTCTTGTCGACGCCATCTCGAAATTGCAATCCATTATCGACTTTCATCGACTGGGGCACCGGCATGCGGCAAACGAGGGTCCGCGGCCGAGAAAGCTGGACCGTGAGCTCGTCACTGCCGTCCTTACGTGACGAGAACGCCCGGCGGATGGTTTTATTCCGACAGCGCCTTCACCAGCCGGTACAGGAACTCCTGGCCCTCGTAGAACGACGTCACGGCCTCGCGCTCGTCCCTGCCGTGGGAGCGCACGTCGTCCACGTCCTCGAAGATCCCGTCGACGCCGTAGACGGGAATCCCGGCGGCCCGAAGATACAGGGAATCCGTCGACCCCGTGCTCATGGTCGGGATCACGGGGACGCCCGGCCAGATAGCCGAACTCACGCGCTCGATCGGAGCGAGGATGGCGGCGGCGAGGGGTGACGCGGGACTGCGCTTGGCCTCGGCGACGGGCGTGACGGCGATCTTCGGGTCGGCGAGCGACGCCTCGATGGCGGCCTTTACGTCCCCCGGCTTCTCGTCGGGCAGCATCCGGCAGTTGACCGTGGCTCGAGCCATCTGGGGCAGAGCGTTTTCGGCGTGGCCGCCCTCGAGAAGCGTCGCCACGCACGTCGTTCGCAGCCGCGCGTTCAGGTAGGGCTGTTCCGAGAGCCGCTCGGCTGCGGCGAGGTCCGGCGGGTTCCTGGCCACGGCACGGCGGTCGGACGCCTCCGAATCCGGCACCGTCGCCGCCGACCGCTCGAAGAAGAGCCGAGTCACGTCGTTGAGGCGCACGGGGAAGCGGTAGCGCGACAAGCGGACGAGCCCCTCGGCCAGGCGGTAGATCGCGTTCTCGGGAACGGGCAGCGAGCTGTGGCCGCCGGGGTTCTTCACCTCCAGCCGAAAGCTCTGGTAGACCTTCTCGCTCGCCTGCACGGTGTTCGCGATGCGGCGCCCGGCCTTGAGCTGGCCGCCCCCGCCCTCGTTGATGCCGAGCTCGGCGTCGACGAGATCGCGGCGGTTCTTCACCAGCCAGTCGACGCCGTTGAAGCGGCCGCCCTCCTCGTCGGCAGTCAAGGCGAGCACGATGTCGCGGTCGGGCCGGAAGCCCTCGCGCAGGTAGCGGGCCAGGTTCGCCACGAAGATCGCGGCCATCGCCTTGTCGTCGCTCGTGCCCCGGCCGTAGAAGTAGCCGCCTTCCTCGCGGAACACGAAGGGGTCGAACGACCAGTCCTCGCGTCGGGCCTCCACGACGTCGAGATGCGCGAGCAGCAGCAGCGGCCGGCGGGTCCCGGTGCCGCGCAGCCGGGCGACGAGGTTGCCCTTGCGCGGATCCGGCCCGAGGACCTGCACGTCCGCCTTCGGGAGCCCGGCGCTCACGAGCCGCGCGGCCATCGCGTTCGCGGCCTTCGTGCAGTCGCCCGTCGAGTCGGTCGTGTTGATCTCGACGACCTCCTTGAAGATCGCGCGGGCGAGCTCGCGGTCGCCGGGCGGCGACGTGACCTCGGCCCCGAGGTCAGGGCTCGCCGCGAGCGCCAGCGCGAGGACGAGCGCGCCGTGGGTGCTAGGAGACGAGATCATGAAGTGCGAGGGCAATCTGCATGAGCAGATAGTCCGCCTTCAGCACCTTCGACCTGATCCGGGGCGAAAGCAGCCGCGAGGGGATCATCGTCAACATCCACTTGAAGAACGCCGCACGGCGCGAGCCCTTGATGCCTCCATCCGCCTGTCGAAAGTACTGGAGCGCCTCCGCGTAGAGCCCTCGTTCGAAGGCGAGCTGGCCCAGCTCGAACTGCCGATCGGCCCGCAGCGCGCACAGCTCGGGATCGGCGGGCTTCTTGCTCCAGAAGAAGTGCTCGAACCACCGGAGCATCTCCTTGGCGCAGTTGAGTGCGCCGGCGCCGCTCGCAAGATGCCCCTCGCCCAGGAGCCCGCCCTTCGGATCGAGCTCGTGCTTGATGCAGGATGGAATCGACAGATAGTTCGCGCGGTATTCCTGACAGAGCTTGGCCATCAAACCGAAATCGGAGACGACGCGATAGTCCCTGTCGAACAGGCCCACGGTTTCATATGCGGTCCTGGTGAGAACCGTGTTCTGCATCGCCATCAGGTACCCGAACCTGAGGCGGTCGAAGATGCGCCCGCTGTAGTGAAACACGTCGGCAAAGCCGGCTTTCTCGACGATCGGCCTGCCCCAATCTCCGATCTCCTGGCGAGACTGGTAGACGCGAAGGTAGTCGTCGGTCTCGCCGTCCGGCAGATCGAGGGCGCTCGACCTTACGCGACTCGCCAGCTCCGGATACCAGTTCGACGTCTCGACCCGGTAGTGCTTGACGACTCGTCCCTTCCCGAAGTCCTCCCAGAGCTCAGTCGTCACGAACTGTTCTCCCGGAAACGCGCGCAGAAAGGCGATGCACAGCTCGAGGTGGTGAGGCAGCCACTCGTCGTCGGAGTCCAGGAAAGCGATGTACTGGCCTGTCGAGCTCGTGAGGCCGGTATTGCGGGCTCCCGAGATGCCCTGGTTCTCCTGGCGAATCACGACCATCCTGGGATCGAGCCCGGCGATGAGGGACGAGGTGTCGTCGGTCGAGCCGTCGTCGACGACGATCAGCTCCCAATCCTGAAAGGTTTGAGCCTGGACGCTGGCGATGGCGCGCTTGACCGTGTCGGCGCGATTGTAGGTAGGTACGATTACCGATACTAGAGCCATGCTCCCCGTCCACGCCGAAAAACCACTCGCAGCACGCGGTCAGGCCGTGTAGGCCCGCCGCGTCTCCTCGCCGCGGTCGCCGCCGAGCCCGCCCACCTTCCGCAGCGCGCGATACGCGACGTCCTTCACCGAGTCGATCGCGGGATGCGCGCCGACGCGGGTCGGAGACAGGCCCAGCTTCCGCAGCCGCGCATTCAGCTGGTGCAGCCTCGACATCCGCTCGGAGATCGGCGAGCGGAAGGTGATGCTGAACGACACCGACACGTCGTCCTCGTTCTGGATCCAGTGCGGGGCGACCACCGGGAAGTGCGTCGCGTCCCCCGGCTGCATCGTGCAGGTCCACGCCCTCTCCTGCATCGACGGCCGGTACTCGATGTTCCGGTGCGCCCCGCAGAAGAGCCCCTCCTTCTGCTGTTCCGATATCAGCTCCGGATCGGCGGGATCGAAGATGTTCACGGTCTTGCGCCCGTGGATCTGGAGCAGGAAGTTGTGCTCGGGGTCGATGTGGTAGGGCGTCACCGACTTTGGGGAGGAAACGAAGATGAACGCCTCCCGCTTCATGGTCGTCGACAGCGGAGAGTATCGAGCGATCTCGTCGAGGCAGCGGTCGAGCAGCTCCCGGTACTCGGGATCCTGCTCCACGAGCTTGAGCACGAGCCACGCCCCGCACTCCCTGATGCGGAGGATCGTCTCGTCGATGGTGAGGCCGGTGGCGGGGGTGGCGGCCGGGTCCTGGTTCACGCCGACCGAGCCGGCGTTGCTCTCCACGTCCGCGGGCGGGAGCTGCCGGCTCAGCTGGACCAGGCGGTCGAGCTCGAACAGGGGGTGTCCTGCGAGCGAGTGCTTCACCACGAACGGCTTCGCCGGGAACGTCGTGGCGAAGAGGCTCCGGTCAATCGTGAAGATCGGGTCGCTCAACGGGCTTGCTCCTTTTGAAGTTACGCCGGATCTGCCGGAGACGGACGATCGTGGCCGTGACGAGACGACTCGACATCGGTTCCCGGCTCACGATCAGCTCGCCGAGCCGGCGCCGCTCGGTCCACAGCCGGTTGATCATGAAGTGATCGGGTACCGCGCACGAGTCCATCCAGTCGAGCGTGCCGCCCTCGAGCACGGAGCCGACGTTCCACAGCTCGAGGAGGAACCCCGGGGAGAACCGGCCCCACTTCTCGTCGTAGGCGATCTTCAGGGCGAACGCCGCTCGTCCCGAGGAGAAGCTGCACTTCATCGCGATGGCGGCGCCGTCGAGCGACATCCTGAGCATCAGGAGCTGCCCGCGGGCGAATGCCCCGCGAACCACCTCCCGGAAGAACGCCGCCTCGTGCTCGTGGGCGGCGAGTGCCGTCCCCGCCTCGCCCTTCCAGCCCCGGCTCTCGAGCTCGAGGAACTCGGCGATCCAGCTCTCGACGTCGCCGTCAGCGGGGAGCGACTCCATTTCCAGCTTGCCGTGCTCGGCCAGCCGCTTCGTGAGCCGCCGATACTCCTTCAGCTTCTTCCCGGGCAGCGCACGCCGGAGGTACTCGTCCGGCGGAAGAGTGGAATGCAGGAGGGCCCTCTCGTAGAACAGCACGTCGGTGGGGCGCTGCCGCCGTTCGGCGGCCCTGCGGATGCTCTCGTAGACGGGGCCGTCGGTTCCGATCTGCTTGAGCTCGAGCATGCACCCGGTCTCGGCCGCCGCATCGAGCCAGGCGAAGAGGAGATCGAGTGCCTCGTCCTCGTGCCCGCGGCGCAACATGGGCGTCGAGAGGAAGCACTGGGGGTGGGCCCAGCTCGTGACGTAGGAGACGGGAATGCGACGGTAGCCCCGCGCCTTCCGGAGGGCAAAGATCCCGACGAGCTGGCCCGTTCGGTCGGAGTAGGCGAACAGGACCAGGGCGTCGGGGTCCGGATAGCGCTCGATACCAGGGACCAGCATGAAGCGCTCGAGGAACGGGTTCGGTTCGGCCGCGTTCGCGGCGAGGTCTTCCCACACGGAGCCGACCGTGGACACTTCAGGGGCTGTGCGGAGAACGGTCAGAGGCATGAGTTTCTGGGGACCGACTGTCCCGGGCGAAGTGTAGCAAAAGCTCGGCGGCGGAGAGCAGGTCGATCAGTAAAAAAGCGGTTCAGCCATTGTTGAGCCGAAAAGCGGTACAGAAATTCTCATATCGACGCCTGCTCAGCCGCGGACGGTCCAGCCCTTCGCCAGGAGCAGCGGCCGCAGCTTTTCGCGCTGGTCGCCCTGGATCTCGACCGCGCCGTCGGCGGCCGTGCCGCCGGTCCCGCAGGCTCGCTTCAGCTCCGTCGCGAGCGCCGCGAGGAAAGCGTCGTTTCGCGGCAGGTCGGCGACGACCGTGACGCTCTTGCCGGCGCGGCCCTTCTTCTCGAGCCGCAGCACGCAGCGCGGCTTGCGCGGGACCGTCTCTTCCGCCGCCTTGGAGCAGCGGCAATCGTCGATCGGCCAGCCGCACTTCGGGCAGAGCCGGCCCCTGCCGGTCTCGTAGACCGATCGGCTGCCGCGGTCGCTCACGCCGCGAGCATACCCGAGCGGGCGTGCTACTCTCGTCCCTTTGCGATGATCTCCTTTACGCGCGTCAGCAAGCAGTACGGCCGCCAGGTGCTCTTCGTCGAGGCGTCCTTCCAGCTCAACCCGGGCGAGAAGGTCGGGCTCGTCGGCCCGAACGGCGCCGGCAAGACGACGCTCTTCCGCATGATCGTCGGCGAGGAAGCCCCCGACGAAGGCGACGTCTCGGTGCCGAAGAAGGCTCACGATCGGCTACTTCCGCCAGGACGTGGAGGAGATGAAGGGCCGCTCGGTGCTCGACGAGGCGATCGCCGGCAGCGGGCGGCTCGGCGACCTGCACCACGAGCTCGAGGCGCTGCAGCAGGCGATGACCGATCCCGCGCGCCAGGACGAGATGGACGAGATCCTCGCGCGCTTCGGCGAGGTCCAGCAGGAGTACGACCACAAGGGCGGCTACGCGCTCGAGGCGCAGGCGCGCGAGGTGCTGCACGGGCTCGGCTTCGACGACGAGCGCATCGACTCCGACGTCGGCGCGCTGTCCGGCGGCTGGAAGATGCGCGTGGCGATGGCGCGCGTGCTGCTCGGGCGGCCCGACGTGCTGCTGATGGACGAGCCCACGAACCACCTCGACATCGAGTCGATCCTCTGGCTCGAGGGCTTCATCAGGGCCTACCCGGGTGCCCTCTTCATGACCTCGCACGACCGCGAGTTCCTGAACCGCATCGTCTCGCGCATCGCCGAGATCGACGACGGCGAGATCACCGCCTACTCGGGCGACTACGACTTCTACGAGCGCGAGCGGGCCCAGCGCGACGCGAACCGCGAGGCGGCCTACGCGCGCCAGCAGGCGATGCTCGCCAAGGAGAACCGCTTCATCGAGCGCTTCTCGGCCCACGCGGCGAAGGCCGCCCAGGTGCAGAGCCGGGTGAAGGCGCTCGAGAAGATCGAGAAGATCGAGCTGCCCAAGAAGCGCGCGGTCGTGCGCTTCGACTTCCGCCGCCCGCCCCGCTCGGGCGAGGAGGTGGCGACGCTCGCGGGAGTCAGCAAGCGCTACGGCGACGCGCGTCGTCCACGACGGCCTGTCCATGACGATCCGCCGCGGCGAGCGCTGGTGCGTGATGGGGAAGAACGGGGCGGGGAAGACGACGCTCTTACGGATGGTCGCCGGCGTGCTGCCGCCCGACGCGGGCGAGGTCAAGCTCGGGGCGAGCCTGAAGCTCGGCTACTTCGCGCAGCAGGCGCTCGATCTGCTCGACCCCTCGCTGACGGTCTGGGAGCAGATCCAGGCCGACTTCCCGCACGAGAGCGTCGGGGCGCTCCGCAACCTGCTCGGGGCCTTCCAGTTCTCGGGCGACGAGACCGACAAGAAGATCCGCGCCCTGTCGGGCGGCGAGAAGTCGCGCCTCGTGATGGCGCGGATGCTCTACGACCCGCCGAACTTCCTGGTGCTCGACGAGCCCACCAACCACCTCGACCTCGCCACCAAGGAGATGCTGGTCGACGCGCTCAAGGACTTCGACGGGACGATGCTGTTCGTCTCGCACGACCGCACTTTCCTCCGGGGCCTGAGCAACCGCGTGCTCGAGCTGGGCGGCGAGAGCGGCACCGACCCCGAGCCGCACCTCTACCCGGGCACGTACCTCGAGTACGTCGAGCGGACGGGCCACGAGGCGCCCGGAGTGCACGCCTGAACCGTCCCCTGAGTCAGGGCACAGCCGTCCGAGCGGCGCTTTGCGCCACCAGCACACGCATCAGCACGTTCATCTCGAGCACGTACTCGCCCGTGCCTGCGGCGATCTCGCGCCACGCCGGGGCGGCGCCCCCGAGACGCTCCCAGCACAGCATCGGCTCGCGGACTCCGGGACGCGCGATGAAGGCCACGCGCTCGGCGGCTCCGCGCTGCTGCTCCTCCGGGCTCCTGGAGCCGAGCAGCTCGACGCGGTAGCGCATGAGCTGGTAGAGGGCGCCTCGAGCGGGGTTCACGTAGAGCATGTACGAGCCGCGCTCGGTCTGCGTCTCGAAGCTCCCGATCACCAGCTGCCAGCGCGAGACGTCGCCGACGGCCCCTGGCAGGGTAGCGGCGAACGTCGCGCTACCGTCCTGTCCGGGAGCGCTCGTGGCGGCGCCGACGAAGAGCAGGGTGGTGAGCCAGCGACCCATCGTGAGAGGGTAGCCGATCCGGTCCTGTCCCGTCCGTGCGTCCCCTTATGATCCGAGCCGTGACTGAGCTCGATCTCGACCGGGGCCTGGCGCGGCTCGGGTACCAGACTTTCCGGCCGGGTCAGCGGGAGGCGATCCGGGCGCTTCTCGACTTCGGCCGGCTGCTCCAGGTCGCGCCCACCGGGGGCGGCAAGAGCCTCACCTACCAGCTGCCGGCGAGCCTGCTGCCCGGCACGACGCTCGTCATCTCGCCGCTCGTCTCCTTGATGCACGACCAGGTCCAGGCGCTCGAGGCGCGCGGCGTCCCGGCGACCTTCCTCGCCGCGACGCTGTCGGCCGAGGCCATGCGCGAGCGCCTCTCGCATCTGCGGCAGGGTCGCTTCAAGCTGGCCTACGTCGCGCCCGAGCGGCTCGCCTACCCGGGCTTCCGCGCGCTCGTGCTCGAGCTCGGCGTGCCTCTCGTCGCGGTGGACGAGGCTCACTGCATCAGCGAGTGGGGTCACGACTTCCGGCCCGAGTACCTGCAGATCGGCGCCTTGCTGGCCGAGCTCAAGCCCCGGCTCGTGCTGGCCTGCACCGCGACCGCGACGCCGGTCGTCCGCGACGAGATCCTGGTGCGGCTCGGGCTCGGCGCCGACACGCCGCAGCTGCTGCAGGGCTTCGCGCGGCCGAACCTCGCGCTCCGAGCGCGGCTCGTCTCGTCCGAGCGCGATCGAGACCGCGCGGTGGACGCGCAGCTCGCCGAGGCGCTGGGCGCGCCGGGAGCAGCCCGCGGCACCGCGATCGTCTATGCGCCGACGCGCCGCGCCACCGAGGAGCAGGCCGCACGGCTCGCCGCGTGCGGCTGGCGGGCCGAGGGCTATCACGCGGGGATGACCGGCGAGACGCGCACCCGCGCGCAGCGCGCGTTCGCCGCCGGCGCGCTCGAGGTGGTCGTGGCCACGAACGCGTTCGGCATGGGCATCGACCGCGCCGACGTGCGCGCGGTCGTCCACCTCGCGCCGCCGGGATCGGTCGAGGCCTACTACCAGGAGGTCGGCCGCGCCGGCCGCGACGGCGCGGAGGCCTTCGGCCTGCTGCTCCACTCGCCCGGCGACCTGCCGCTGCGCCGGCGCCTCATCGAGTCGGGCGGCGGCGGCGAGCGCGCGCAGCCCGAGGTGGTCGAGCACAAGTGGAGCCTGTTCCTCGACCTGATGCGGTGGGCCGAGGGCGGCAGCTGCCGCCACGACGCGATCCTGCGCTACTTCGGCGACGAGGCCGAGACGCTCGCGGGCTGCGGGCGCTGCGACGTCTGCCGGCAGATGGACGACGACTCGGCGAGCGAGGAGGAGACGACCCTGATGGTCAGGAAGGCGCTCTCCGCGGTCGCGCGCGTCGA
Source organism: uncultured Acidobacteriota bacterium (assembly GCA_963724555.1). GTDB lineage: Bacteria > Acidobacteriota > Vicinamibacteria > Fen-336 > Fen-336 > DATBSL01. The sequence goes on along the minus strand of CAVRVE010000015.1, from coordinate 299,508 downwards.
CCGCCGCTACGGCCTCACCGCGGCGGTGAAGCTGCTCGCGGGCCTGCCCGACCCGCGCCTGCAGCGCGCGGGGCTCGATCTGACGCCGACCTACGGCTCGCTGCGCGGCCACTCCGAGGCGTGGCTCACGCAGCTGCTGCGGCGCTGCGTCACCGCGGGCTGGGTCGACTTCACGCCGGGCGAGAAGCCGGTGGTGCTTCTGACCGGCTCGGGCCGTGCCGTGATGAAAGGCGAACGGCCCGCGCGACTGGTGCTGCCGCGCGAGCACGCGGCCGAAGGGCTGCCGCGGCCTTCGCGTGCGTCGGGCGGCGCGCGCTCGCCGCGCCCGAGCGATGCACCCGAGGCGCTCCCGCCCGAGGCCGTGCCCGTTTTCGAGGCGCTCCGCGGGCTGCGCACCGAGCTCGCGCGCGAGGACAGCGTCCCCGCCTACGTCGTCGCGAGCGACCGCACGCTGCGCGACATCGCGCTCCTGCGCCCGCGCGGGCTCGAGACGCTGAAGCTCGCCCACGGCATCGGCCCGGCGAAGGCCGAGCGCTACGGCGCGCGCATCCTCGCCGTCGTGGCGCGCGCGGCTCCGCCGGCCTGAGGCGGCGTCAGGCCCGCGCGCCGTCCTCCTGAAGCACCTCGTCGAGGATCTCGAGGAAGAGCGCCGCGTCCTCGTCCGAGAAGACGAGCGGCGGCCGCAGCTTGAGCACGTTCTCGAACGGGCCGTCGGTGCCGGTGAGCACGCCCCGCTCGCGCAGGCGGTTCACGACGTATCGTGCCTCCTCGCGCGCGGGCTCGAGCGAGGCGCGATCGCGCACCAGCTCGACGCCGAGGAACAGGCCCGCGCCGCGCACGTCGCCGATCAGGGCGTGGCGCGACTGGAGCTCGCGGAGCCCGTCCGCGAGGGTGCGGCCGACGCGCCGGGCGTTCTCCGGGAGCTGCTCCTGCTCGAGCACGTCGAGCACCGCGAGCCCCGCCGCGCAGGCCACCGGGTTGCCGCCGTAGGTGCTGAAGAACTCCATGCCGTTGTCGAAGGCCGAAGCGACCTTGCTCGTGGTGACGACCGCTCCGAGCGGGAAGCCGTTCGCGATCGGCTTGCCGAGCACGACGATGTCGGGCACCGCGTCCTGCGTCTCGAAGCCCCAGAACGCCTCGCCCAGCCGGCCGAAGCCGGTCTGCACCTCGTCGGCGATCGCGACACCGCCGGCCGCGCGCACGTGGCGGTAGGCGTCGGCGAGGTAGCCGGGCGGGAAGACGACCTGGCCAGCGACGCTCGGCAGCGTCTCCGAGAGGAAGGCCGCGAGCTTGCGGCCTCCCGCCGCGAGCCCGCTCGCGATGGCGCCCAGCTCCTGCGCGTACTTCGACCCGGCGCGCGGGTCGTCGCGCCGGAAGCGGCCGCGGTAGGGATCCGGCAGCGGCGCCACGTGCACGAAGTCGCGCTTGCCGCTCCCGCCCGGGCCCAGGAACTTGTACGGGCTCACGTCCACGAGCGTCGTCGTGTGCCCGTGGTACGCGTGCTCGAGCACGATCACGTCGCTGCCGCCCGTGGCCGTGCGCGCGAGCCGCAGCGCCAGCTCGTTCGCCTCGCTGCCCGAGTTCACGAAATAGCAGACGCGGAGCGGCTCCGGCAGCAGGCGCGTGAGCCGCCGCGCGTAGCTCACCAGCAGGTCGTGGAGGTAGCGCGTGTTGGTGTTGAGGAGCGCGAGCTGCTCCTGCACCGCGCGCACGACGCGGGGGTGGCCGTGGCCCACGAGCGGGACGTTGTTGTAGACGTCGAGGTACGCACGTCCTCGGTCGTCGAACAGGTACTGCCGGAAGCCGCGCACGATCTTGAGCGGCCGCATGTACGAGAGTCGCAGGCTCGGTCCCAGCAGCCGCCTGCGGCCCGCGAGCGTGTCGTCCGCGGCCGGCTCCGCGCCGGAGAAGTCGAGCGGGATGCGCAGCAGCAGGTTCGGATCCGGCGAGAGCGCCTCGAAGAGACGCCGCCGGCTCGGGAGCGCGACGCCCGGAAAGCCCTCGTCGAGCTCGAGCAGATCGAGGATCAGCTGGAAGTGCAGGTGCGGAGGCCAGTCGCCGTTGCCGGGCGGCGAGCCGACGTGCCCGATCGCCTGCCCCCTGGCGACGGCCTGGCCGACCTGGAGCCCGGCGAGGGTCTCCTCGGTGAGGTGGCCGTAGAGCGTGAAGAACGGCGTGCCGTCGCCGGCGGCATGCCGCAGGATCACGAGCGGTCCGTAGTCCTGGGGCTCCCGGTTGTTGGCGAGCCGGTGCACGACGCCGGCGAGCGGCGCGCGCACCGTCGAGCCGGCGGCCACGAAGAGATCGATCCCCAGGTGCACGGTGCGGCGCTCGTCGGTCGCCCGGCCGCCGCCGGCGAAGAGCGACGACACGTAGACGCCGCGCGTCTCGCCGTAGCGGCCGACGCCGAAGGCGGCCCCCGCCCGCGACAGGGCCTCGAAGATCCGCGGCGTCAGCACCTCCGTCTCGGCCGAGCGCGGGTCGGCGCCGAGGAAACGGCTGCCGACGCCGAGGTCGATCACGAGGTGTCGCGCCTCCCGCAGGTCGAGGTCGAGCACCGAGGCGGCGTCCACGCGGCCGAGCCAGGCGGCGAGCTTGGGACCGTTCGCGAGCGGCGGCAGGGCGCATGCCTCGCGCAGCGCCGCGTGGGCGAAGCGCGGGTGGACGCTCTCGAGCTTCTCGAGCGCCGCCCAGGCGGGTCCCTCGCTCACGCTCGTGTACGGATCGCCTCCGTGCACACGCGCGCGCGTCGCCGACACGATCACGCTCACCGCGAGCCGCGCGGCGACCAGCGCCGGCACGAGCGCGATCTCCTGCTCCTCGAGCGGCAGCGCGGCGTGATAGCCGGAGACGACGGCGGCGATCGCGCGCAGCGGGTCGTGGTCGCCGAAGAGCGCGTAGGCCGCGGCGATCGCCGGCTCCGCGACGAGCAGGCCGTGGTGCATGTCGCCGAGGTCCAGAAGCCCGGTGACGGCCCGCGGCAGCTCGCGCGCGTCGCCGACCACGACGTTGTGGTCGTTGGCGTCGCCGTGGATCACCTGTCGGCGCAGGCCCGGGAGCGCGGGCACCACCTCGCGCTCGAAGCGTGCGAGCGCGCGGCCGGCGAGCGCGCGCCGCCCCGGGTCCGCGATCCGCCCGAGCTCGGCGGCCGAGCGGCCCGCGTGCGAGAGGTCCCAGAGAAAATCGCGCCGCGCCGCCGGGTGGTCGAAGTCGGCGAGCGCGCGGTCCATCTCGCCGAGCAGGCGACCGAGCGCCGCGAGCGTCTCCGGCGAGCGCGGCTGCGCCGAGGCAAGTGTCGCCCCCGGCAGCCAGCGCAGCATCCAGACGAGCCGCCTGGTCCCGTCCGGGCCGGGCACCTCGGTCACGGCGTCGCCCTTGCGGGTCTGGACGACGTGGGGGAGCGGCAGGTGCTTTGCCCGGGCTTCGAGGTGGGCGAGCGCCGCGCACTGCATCGCCACGAGCGCGCGCTCGCGGGCCGGGTGCATCGCCTTCAGCACGAACGAGCGGCCGTCGGCCGCGGTCAGGCGGAAGTTGTCGTCGAACTCGCCCGGCAGGGCCCGCGCCCAGGCGTCGAGCCCGTAGAGCGAGGCCGCCAGGCGGGTCGCATCCCCTTCGCTGACCGGACGTTCGGCGCGACCCTGGGGCTGCACCGAAGGATCTTAGTTGTGTTAAGCTCCGATCTTCTAGTCGCCGTTCGACTGGCGTTACCCCCGATGCTCGAGCCGCCCAATGGGGGGCGGCGCTGACGTTCGTGGCGCACAGGCGACGTGGCTGCTAGGAAGGGCCGAAGGAGGCCTGTACGTTCATGATCGAAGGCACCGTCAAGTGGTTCAACGAGTCCAAGGGTTTCGGTTTTCTCTCGCGTGAGGGTGGTCCGGACGTTTTCGTCCACCACACCGAGATCAAGGCCGAGGGCTTCCGCACCCTCAACGAGGGCGATCGCGTGAAGTTCGAGGTGGTGGACAGCCCGAAGGGGCCCCGCGCCGCGAACGTCACCCGCATCTGAAGACTTAGAACCGCTGTTAGAGACGCCCGGGGCCGCAAGCCCCGGGCGTTTTTCTTTTCCGGCGCCTAGTCGTCTTCTTCCCGGGTTCGCCTCGCGCGCTTGACCGCGCTGCGCACGTGCTTGCGCCGCAGCCGGCGGTCGACGGCGCCGCGGCTCGGCTGCGTGAGCCGCCGCGGCCGCGGCTCGTGGAGCGCCCGCTCCACGAGCTTCTTGACCTTGTCGCGCGCGTCCTCCAGGTTGCGCAGCTGGTCGCGCGTGCGCTGGCTGGTGACGACGAGCTTGCCGTCGGCGTCCACGCGAGAGGCGGCGAGCGCTGCGAGCCGCGCGCGCGCGGGGGCCGACAGGCCCGTGACGGCGTCGAGGTCGACGCGCAGGTCGATCTTCGACGCGACCTTGTTGACGTTCTGTCCGCCGGGACCCGACGAGCGCACGGCGCGCCACGCGACCGCGGCGTCGGGGATCAGGATGCCCCTCGCGATCCGGATCGGTTCCGCCATCAAGACGACCGTAAACGAGCGCGCCTTCGGCCGTCAAGAGACTGCGAGGACCGCGAGCGCACGCGACCGAAGCTCAGGAGGCTTCGTCTGGCTTCGTGGCGGATTCGGACACGGCGAGCCCCGACGTCAGCAGGGCGATCGAGTCGACCGTGCGCGCGGCCTTGTCGAGGTGCAGGGCCGCCTTCTGCGGCTCGCGCGCGGCCGCACGCAGCAGCTCGCTCACGAGGCGCATCACGCGCTCGATCTCGGGAAGCGCGCCGTGAGCCGCCTGGCCACCGGCCTCCTGCGTCTGCCCGCGGCGGACGACGAACCAGGCGCCGAGCGCTCGCGACATGAGGCTCAGGTGTCCGAGGCTCGCGGGGGCCGGGAGCGGATCGGTCGGGCCGAGGTAGAAGAGCGCGATGCCGTGCAGGCCGAATCCGCTGCGAACGGGCGCCACCGCGAGCGCGACGGCCGGCGGGTCCAGCGACTGCAGGATCGCCGCCACTTCGGGCGCCTGCTCGGCGCCCGCGAGCGAAGGAGCCTTGAGCGGGATGAAGCGCTCCCTGACGACGACGTGGCCATCGGGGCTCGCGACGAAGGGATCCGAGCTCATGCCGATCGCCGCGAGCAGCCGCAGCTTCTGGTCGGGCCCCGCGGCGATCAGGCTGCCGCGCGAGCAGCCGGCGGCGGCGACGAGGTGGGCGAGCGCCGCCTTCAGCGTCTCGCCGGGAGGCTTCCCGTCGCTCAGCTCCTCGATCGCCTGGACGGTGAGGTCCAGCTCGTGCACCCGGCGGCGCGCCTCGTCGCGCTCCTGGCGCATCGCGTCGAGCGCCTCGGAGAGCGACAGCGACGTCTCGACGTACGAGCCCACGAGCGCCTTGTCGACGTCCGCGCTCGCCGCTCCACGCGGCACCTTCGGCACGGCGACCTGGACGCGCCGCAGGTCCTCGTCGCGGCCGTCGCCCGGCCGCAGTCCGGCTCCCGCGAGCGTGGAGCGGCCGAACACCTGCTGGATCGCGCCCCAGGCCCAGGTCTGTACCGTCTCGTCGCCCCGCAGCGCCATGCTCTGGTATCTCGTGGTGAGCTCGGCCATCGTGCTCGCCATCAGGGTGCCGATCGTCTCGAGCACACCGTCGCCGCGGAACGCCACGGCTTCGAGCTCGGGCACGCCGCGCTGGTTGAGCGCGAGCGAGAGCTGCTCGACCGAGGAGATCTCGGGCAGGTCGCGCTTGTTGTACTGGAACACGATCGGCAGCGTCTCGGGGTCGCGCCCGATCGCCTTCAGGTTCTCGCACATCTCCACGTAGCTCGCGCAGTTCTCCTCGAGGCGGTCGGCCGCCGAGTTCGCGACGAACACGACCGCGTCGGTCCCGCGCATCACGAGCCTTCGCGTCGCGGCGTACGGCGCCTGCCCGGGAACGGCCACCAGCTGGAAGCGGACGTCGAAGCCGTGGAAGCCGACGCCGCGCAGCGGGAGCAGGTCGAAGAGGATCGTGCGCTCCTGCTGGGAGTTCACCGTGATGAGCTCGCCGCGGTGGCGGGTGATCGCGGCGGCGTGCAGCATCTGCAGGTTCGTGGTCTTTCCGCAGACGGCGGGACCGTAGTAGACGAACTTCAGCTGGACGATGCGGTCACGCGGCCTGAGCTCCACGCTCGCTGCCCTTTCCTGTGGGCGCCGGTCGCCCGTGCGCGGCCGCCGGCGAGTGTCGGCAGTATACCCGCAGCGCCCGGAGACGGGCGGCGGTGGAGCGCGGCTTCGAAGACACGAAAGCCCCCGCGGCGACGGGATCGCCGCGGGGGCTTCAGGAACGGGGACTTGCTCTACGTCAGCTTGCGGCGACGACGCCGCAGAACGTAGCCGGTCAGACCGCTGCCGAGCAGCAGCAGCGTTCCCGGCTCGGGGACCGGGGCGATCTCCCGCTGCAGCTTGCTCTCGATCGCGGGGCCGAAGTCCGCAAAGGCGTTCACCGGCGTCGTGAACGATCCCGCGCCGCTCTGGACGTTGGTCTGGTAGTAGCCCAGAAGCCCACCCTCGGAGCCGAGAATGGGCAACCCGTTGATGGCGCTCACGCCCAATCCCAGGGCAATGTCTGCGCCGCAGCGCGGATTCACGACTCTGTTGCAGGAGGTCGTGTTGTTGTCCGCACCGTCACCGGAGACGTCGATGACGAGGCGGGCGCCTTCGAAGCCATTGCCCGCGAAGAGTCCGCCTCCGAAGGACATCGCGGCCTGGATCGCGGTACTCCCCGAGAAGTTGCGAGTCGCGGCGCCGATGGCATCCGCGAACGCGTCGGCGGTCGCCGCGCTGTTGATCAGCGTCCAGCCGACCTCTATCGATTGCTGGGCGTTGCCCGACCACTCGACGTACGTCACGGCGATCGCGCCGCCCACGCTCCCGGCTATGGCGTTCTGCACGGCTGCGCTGTGGAACGCGTCCACGTATCCCTGCTTCTGCAGGGCGTACTCGGTTGCGCTCACGCTACCCGACACGTCGACGAGGAGCACCAGCTCCAGGCCGACAGGGACCGCCCAGGCGCTGCCTGTGGTGAGGCACAGGCCCGCCAGAGCTATAAGAATGCGCCGCTTCATGATCCCTCCGACTGTGGCGCTGCACTCTTGGATGAGCGCCTGGACTCTCATGGACTGCGCTCGACAGAACGACGTCGTCGCACGATACGTTGTCGTCGCTTGCCAGGAGACTGAGCAATCGGCCTGCCAGTCGAACGCGACGGAGCGCCGGGATGTGTATCTAATTGATCCGAAATGAGCTACCCCCGCCGAAGCGCTCACTGGACCGAGGCCAGCCCGACGGCAACACCGTAAGGCGGCCCGACAGTTTGATGCGATTTGACGTAATTGTAAGAAATTCAGCTGGTTCCGGGGATCCACGTCTGTCGCGGCACCGTCGGTGCGGGGTGGCTCACCGCGGGGATCTCCGAGTCGGAGCCCGGAGCCTCGCCCAAAAGGAAACGGGGCACCCAGGGGGTGCCCCGTTGTCGGGTACGGATCTTTGCGGAACTACGCCTTGCGGCGACGGAGACGGGTCGCGAGGAGTCCCGCGCCCATCAGCAGGAGCGTCGAGGGCTCCGGCACGGGGGCGATGCCGAACTCGCCCACGGCGAAGTCTGCCGAGGAGCTGACGGTGATCGAATCGATCTGGGCGTAGTCATCGGTGTAGACCGCGAAGATCTTTGCCCCGCCCTGGCCGTCGACGACCTGGCTGAACGTGGTGCCGCCGACCACAGCGGTGATCGTGAACGGCGAGAACGGGTTGGGCTCTGCGAAGAAGTAGAACGCGCCCGTCCCATCCGGAAGATCCAGCGTGGCCGTGAGCCCCGAGCTGTAGTAGACGTCGCCCGTGTACCCGTGGCTCCAGGTGGCCCAGCCCGAGCCGACTTCGCGATGGTCGAGCTCCGGCGAGAACCCGACGACGCCACCGAGCGGCGACGCGACGTCAGAAACCAGGCTGAAGACCGGCCGCGCGTCGTCGCCAAACGCCGTCATTTCGTACTGGCCGAGCGTGGCGGGCGCTGCAGCCGTAGGGTCCAGGGGACTGAACCAGATAATGTTCGCCTGAGCGGTGCTAGCCATGAGCAGGGCCGCTGCGGCCACCGCTGCAAGGCTCAGGTGCTTCCTCATATTGTTATCCTCCTCGAAGTCTTGCGAGCCCATACTGCAACAGCAATGCCCGCAGCTTCCCTGCGCGTGATGACGACCGCAGAAGCCACATTCAATGCAATACGTTACGAGACCGATCGCGTCGATTCGGCGCCGCAAGTCACGCCTCCCGAGGTGTAAGCCTGCTTGACACTCACTGTGGCCAAACTTACAAGCGCGTTGTAGATGCGAAAAACGTCTACCGCTGCACACGAAGGTCAGAGGGAGCTTCACTGAATCCCTCGTACGCCGATGCGATAATGGCTGTCTCTCCATGAGCCAACCGTACGTCACCGTCGCGATGCCGTGCCGCAACGAAGCGGGCTTCATCGAGGCCTGCCTGCGCAGTGTCCAGGCCCAGAGCTATCCGCGCGAGCGGATCGAGATACTCGTGGCCGACGGGGGCAGCACGGACGGAACGCGCGAGATCCTCGCCCGTCTCGCGAAAGAGGACGACCGCATCCGCTTGATCGACAACCCGCAGCGGATCCAGGCCGCCGGGCTCAATCACGCGATCCGCGCCTCCCGTGGCGAGGTGATCGCGCGCATGGACGTGCACGCCGACTACGCTCCCGACTACCTCGAGAAGTGCATCGAGGTGCTGGACCGCACCGGCGCCGACAACGTCGGCGGCGCCGCGCGCTGCCGGGCGAAGGGCAGCGTGCAGCTGGCCGTCTGCTCCGCGCTCCACAGCCCGCTCGGGTTCGGAGGCGCGTCGTTTCGAAACGCGGATGCGGAGGGCTACGTCGACACGCTGTTTCCCGGGGCCTTCCGGCGCGGCATCTTCGAAAAGGTCGGGCTCTTCGACGAAGGAGCGCCGACCAACGAGGATGCCGAGATCAACCAGCGCATCCTCCAGGCCGGCGGGCGGCTCTACCTGAGCCGCGAGATCCACTGCTACTACTACCCGCGCAACAGCCTGGCCGCGCTCGCGACCCAGTACTTTCGTTACGGCCAGGGTCGGGCACGGACGCTGCTCAAGCACCGCCGCTTCGTGACGCTGCGGCCGGCCCTGCCGTTCCTCGCGCTCGTGACCGGGATCGCCGCGGCGCTCGCCGCTCCGAGGGTCGCGGTCCTGGGAGCGCTGACGTACGCCGTCGGCGCCGGGGTCGAGGCCGTGCGCGTCTCGCGCCGTTTCGAGGCGCCGGTGGGGGTCACGTGGCTCGCCTTCCCGGCCATGCACTTCCCGCACGCGCTCGGCTTCGGGGTGGGCCTCGTGCGGTTCCTGCTGAAGCCGAACTGGACTCGTCCCCAGCTGGATCGCCGCGGCGACGTCACGCCGGCTGCTCCCTGAGAAGCCTCGAGCGAGGAGCCTCGGTATGTGCGGGATAGCCGGCATCGTCGGTGCGACAGCCAACCGACTCGCGGCGGCAGAGCGGGGCAAGGCCCTCGACCTGATGAAGCTGCGGGGCCCCGATGCCTCCGGCGAATGGGAAGGCGACAACGTCTGGCTCGGCCATCGCCGCCTCGCGATCATCGATCTGTCGCCGCGCGGCCACCAGCCGATGTTCTCGCCGGACAAGCGCTACGTCTGCATCCTGAACGGCGAGATCTACAACTTCCGGGACATCCGCGCGCGGCTCGAGACACGCGGCATCCGCTTCGTCGGAGGCTCCGACACCGAGGTGCTGCTGCACGCCTACGCCGAGTGGGGAGTGGCGGCGCTCGACGCGCTCGACGGCATGTTCGCGTTCGCGATCTGGGACGACCGGGACAAGAAGCTGCTGATCGCTCGCGACCGCTTCGGTGAGAAGCCGCTCTACTGCGCCAACGCCCCGGACGGCTCGCTGGTGTTCGCTTCGGACCCCAAGGCGGTCCTCGAGCTGGTCGGCCGGGCGCCGCGGATCGACGTCGGAGCGCTCGTCGGCGACCTCGTCTACGGCTACCAGCTCGAATCGAAGACGGTCTTCAGCGGCGTGCGCATGCTGCCGCCGGCGAGCTACCTGCTGATCGACCGCACGGGACGGCCTCTCGAAGAGGCGGTCTACTGGAAGTGGCGGCCGGCCGAGCAGCCGCGCAGCGGCGGCTACGAGGACTACCTGCAGGAGCTCGAGGCGAGCCTGCGGACGGTGGTCCGCAGGCGGCTCATCAGCGATCGCCCGCTGGGCGTGCTGCTGAGCGGCGGTGTCGACTCCAGCCTGACGGCGGCGATCGCGGCGCAGGAAGCCGGACGGGAAGTCGACGCCTACACGATCGAGTTCGACGACGGGGCCTTCGACGAGAGCCCGCACGCCCGAGCGGTGGCCGAGAGGGTGGGGCTGCGGCATCACGTGCTGCCGTCGGCCGCGGCGCGTCTCGACCAGCTGCCGCGCCTGCTCTGGCACTACGGCGTCCCGTTCCACGACTTCTCGTGCATCCCGACCGCCGCCGCATTCGAGGCCGTCTCGACCAAGTGCGTCGTCTGCCTCACGGGCGACGGCGGCGACGAGATGTTCGCCGGATACAGCGAGCCCCTGCTGTTCCGCTGGCTCTCCGACTACAGCCGGATCCCTTCGGGGCTGCGCGGGATCCTCCGCGGCGTCCTCGCACCTGCGCGCGGGCTCGGCCGCACGGGAGAGCGCATGGCGAAGTGGTCCAGGCTGGGAGCGCTGCCCCACGACGAGTCCTTCGCGCTCATCAAGGACTACATCTGGAACGGAAGCATCCCGCTGCGGACGTCGGCGTTCCGGAGCGAAGCGGCCGCCGCGCACGAGGGAATGGCCGGGGTCTACCGGGGGATGGCCGGCGGCGCCGTGCAGCGCTATCTGCAGGCCAATGCCGCCACTCAGTTCGCGAGCGACTTCCTGGTCAAGGTGGACGTCGCCGCGATGGCGTATTCCGTGGAGTCGCGGACACCCTTTCTGAGCCCCGAGGTCGCCGAGCTCGCGGGCGCCGCTCCCACCGACTGGCTCCTGAACGGAGGCACTCCCAAGCGGATCCTCCGGGACCTCGCCCTCAAGTTCCTGCCCGCCGGCGTCGTGCAGCGGCCCAAGCAGGGCTTCACGCCGCCGCTGCGGAACTGGCTGCGCGGGCCGCTCAAGGATCCCGTGGAGCAGCTGCTGCGCCCCGGCGTGATCGAGAAGAGACGCCTCTTCGAGCCGGAGCCGGTCGCCCGCCTGCTGGCCGATCATCTCTCCGGCCGTGCCGACCACACCTACCCGCTCTGGGTGCTCGTGAGCCTCGAGATCTGGTGGCGGCTGCTGGTCGACGCCTCGGCGTCTCCCGAGATGACGCTCTCGGAGCTCAGCCGGCTCGAGCCGAAGCTGGCGATCGACGACGTCGCCGCCTGAGATGCGGGCGCTCAGTCTGCTGCCCTGCCGCTTCTGGGGCGGTCCCGAGAAGCAGACGCTGCGTCTTTCGACCTGGCTGCGCGACCACGCCGCGGTCGAAACCGTGATCGCAGTCATGCCGACGGACGCCGACTCCGTCGACGACAACCCGCTGCTGCTTCGCGCACGGGCGGCGGGCTTCGAGGTGACTCCGTTCGTGCAGAGCAGGCGCTACGACCTGCTGGAAGGCGTGCGCGTGCTCCGGCAGCTCGTCGCGCGCTATCGGCCGGACGTGGTGTGTGCGACGGGATACAAGGCCGACGTGCTCGCCGCATGGCTCGCGGACACGCCGTCCGTGGCCACGCTTCGCGGCTGGACGGCACAGGACGCGAAGGTGCGCCTGTTCGAGTGGCTCGACCGCAGGACGCTGCGCCGGCACGACTCCGTGATCGTCGTCTCGAACACCCTGCGCGAGGCAGCGATCCGGGCGGGCGCCGCGCCCGAGCGAGTGTTCTGGGTGCCGAACGCGATCGACCCGGACCAGCTTCCACCGCCCCGGCTGCGCGAGGACCTGTGCCGCGAGATCGGCGCCGACCCCGGTCAGCCTCTCGTGGGAGCCGTCGGACGTTTGAGCCCCGAGAAAGGCCACCGCGTCCTGATCGACGCGTTCGCCCGTTTGCGGAGTCGTCTGCCCGGAGCCCGCCTCGCGATCGCCGGTGACGGCCCCGAAGAGGCATCGCTTCGTCGGCAGGTGGAAGCGCTGGGGCTCTCCGGCCACGTCACCTTCATGGGACTCCGAGCCGACGGGCAGCAGATCATCGGCGCGCTGGACGTGATGGTGCTGCCTTCGTTCAGCGAGGGAATGCCGAACGTCCTGCTCGAAGCCCTTGCCTACGGCACGCCCGTGGTGGCGACCCGTGTGGGCGGCGTTCCCGACATGGTGTCGGACGGGCGCTCCGGCTGGCTGGTGCCGGCCGGCGACGCCGCGAAGCTCGCTGCCGCGCTTTCGGAGGCGCTCGAAGACAGGGCCGAGGCGCAACGACGCGTCGCTCGGGCCCGTATCGTCCTCGCGGAGAGCTTCACCGTCGAGAAGCAGGCCCACGCGTGGCTGCAAGCCGTGAACGCGGCGATCGCTGCGAAGCCGACGCCGCGTGCGGAGGCTCCCGGGCTTCGCTGAACGCCGTCCGACCGAGCAGTTGGCGTTCGTTTCCGACTTTCTGTATGCTCGGCGCCCATCCCAGAAAACCCTCCGATTCCGGGATTTGGCAGAGCCACACTGTGCAGATCTCAGAATCTCCAGCCCTCCTCTGTTTGAGCGGCAGTGGGCCCTGTAACCAAACATGTGTCTTTTGAATGAGATAGGCGAGTATGCGCGAAAGAGTGCAGGGTGATGAGGCGCACGGCGGGGGGAACGCGATTTGCCTAAGCTTCCCACGGTTGCCCGCCGACGCTGCAACGTCGCAGCCTGGGAGAGGGCGCACATCAGACCTTAGAGTCCGTGCTCGAGAGCAGCGGGACTCGGAACATCAGGGAGGCGCACCCTCCATGCGCACTCGCACCCGAACTTTCTGGGCGGTAGCCGTCGTGTGCCTGCTCGCCCCACTGGCTGCGTACAGCCAGTCGCTCGGCGACGCGGCAGCAGCTGAAAGCCGTCGCCGTGCCGCGACTCGTGGCACAGGCGGCGTCAGCACCCAGTCCGGGCAGACGACATCAACGAACAGCAACACCAGCGGCAGCAGCAGCTCGAGCACCTCGAGCACAACGACGTCGGGCGGAACGACGCTCCAGTTCCACAGGAGGGACGAGCGGCGGCAGCGCGACGGGGCAGAACGGGAAGTCCACCTCGGCCGGCGAGGTGCCCGTGGCACCCACTGCCGCTCCGCGCGCCGGCTCGGGTGGCGGCTCGGGCGCCAGCACGCAGGGTGCAGTGGCCGAGGGCAGCGCCGCGCGCCGCGTCTACACGAATCAGATGCTGCTCGAGATGCGCGACCGGACCCTGAAGCGGGGCACGTTCTCGCAGGGCACCGAGACCAGCCAGCCCGACTCCAGCTCGGGCACCACGGCGGACCCCTCGACGACGGCTTCCACCGCGCCGTCGGGGCCAGCGCCGAACGGCGGCTCGAACACCAATACGCCGAAGCCGAAGCCGGGGCCGACGCCCGCGCCGACGCCGAGGCCGGGGCCGACGCCTGCGCCCACGCCTGCACCGACGCCGAAGCCGGGCCCGACACCTGCGCCGTCGCCTACTCCGCGGCCGTCGCCCTCACCGACGCCCGCGCCGACGCCGGCTCCCACGCCGGCGCCGACGCCGACGCCCGCACCGACGCCGACGCCGAAGCCCACGCCGACGCCCACGCCGGGCCCGGGCGGCCCGATTCCGCAGCTCGCCCTGTGGCAGTCGCAGATGCTGTCGTTCGGGCAGAGGGCGTGCGCCGAGTACTCGAAGTCGGGGCTGTCCTCGGACGAGAAGCTCGCCATGACCTACTACGACGCGTCCCGCGTCTACTACCAGATCGCGGACTACACCGGCGACAGCTCGTGGACGAGCTGCGAGTCGAAGGCGGAGGCCATCTACAAGAGCTACGTCACCGAGTCGGGTGGCGGCGTTCCGGGCTACTGGAACTTCACGACCGGCTTCCTGATGGACGTCCAGCACACCTCGGATGCGACGTCCAAGCAGGCGGCGGTCTCGCTCTCGCAGAACGCCGCTTTCTGCGGCGACGCCACGCCTCTCGAATGGACCGCAGACCCGTCACTGAGCCGCGAGGTCGCCTACTGCCTGATGTCCTACCTGAACGCGGAGGCCCTCGGTGAGCCGCGCCGGGCCCGCATGACCCAGCTCGCGGACCAGGCCCTCGGGCACATCGATCAGTGGTTCGTCAAGAAGAGCTCTCGCCAACCGCAGGGGTCCGACGTCCCCGAGGCGGTCGGGCAGTACTACATCCAGCCGTTCATGGTCGGGCTCACCACCCAGGCGTTGATCAAGTACTGGGACGCGACCAAGGACTCGCGCGTCCAGCCGGCGGTCAAGGTGGCCCTCGATGCGATCTGGGCCCGCGCCTGGGTGGCTTCCGACCAGGCGTTCTGGTACGACAACTGGGTCCCCAATCCGTCGACGGCCTTTCCCTCCAAGCCCGGCGCCCCCGATCTGAACCTGCTGATCGCACCTGCATACGCCTGGCTGTACCAGCGCACCGGCGACACCACGTATCGCGATCGCGGCGACCAGATCTTTGCGGGCGGCGTCAAGGGCGCCTATCTGGAGGGAGCCAAGCAGTTCAACCAGAGCTACATGTGGAGCTTCGACTTCGTGAAGTGGCGCCAGCAGTAAAGCCACTGACTTCCAGGTAGCAGACGTCGCGCGAGCGGCGCGGCCACGACCGGGGTCGTCCCCGGTGGTTGCCGCGCCGCTTCGCCTTTGTCGGGACCCGCCGCTCGGATCAGCGCTTCACGACGTCGTGAATGAACTCCGCGAAGCGCTCGACCCTGCGGGAGTATTGAAGCTCCGCGATCAGGCTTCCGCGATCGACCCACGCCCCGGAACCCGCCTCGTACTGCCTGTACAAGTCGTCGAGCGCCGCCTGGATCTCGGTCGGGGTCTCGGCGATCAGGCATCCCGGGAGCGGTTTCAAGAGGTCGGCCGTCGCGCCGTCCTTGTCGGTGAGCGCCAGGATCCTCCGGGCTGCGGCCAGGTACTCGTAGGTCTTCCCGGGAATCTGCAGTGGCTGCTCGTTGGCCACCAGCAGCAGCGCGAAGTCCTTCGCCATCTCCGCCGGCACGTCCGCGCGCGGGAGCTGGGAAGAGAGGGCCACGCAGCTGTCGAGCCCCAGGTCTTTCGCCTGTCGGCGGATCTCCTCGAACCCGCTGCCGAAGAAGCACACCTCGACGTTCGGGTTCTCGCGCCGGGAGTCGAGCCACGACCGCAGACCCTGCAGAAACGCGGAGGGGTTGCGGCGGCCCATGACCTGTCCGTAGTAGCCGATGCGGAAGGCGCCCGGCCGCGCCCCGTCGCGAGGTGCGCTCCACGCCGAGTCGATGCCGTTCGGAACGCAGCGAGTCTTCGCCGTCACGTCCGGCGCCATCTGGCACGTCAGCAGGCGTAGCCGCTCGGTGTTGTGGACGATCATGCTCGCCTGGCGCACGCAGCGACGAAACAGCCGGGCCTGAAGCGCGTCGAGCACCGGGTGCTGCCCGTAGTACGACGTCTGTGTGTGATACCAGCCCACCCACGGGTCCCGCACGTCCATGATCCAGGGAATCCGGTGGCGGCTCGCGATCCGGGCTGCCGCGAGCGCCGCGACGCGTGGGGGCGAGGTGGACAGGATCGCGTCGAAGCGTTCGCGGCGAATGACCTCGGCTGCAGCGTGCACCGCCGGCCGAAGCCAGCCGATCTTCTGGTCGGGGTATCCGAGCACGTCTCGTGCCAGCGCGCGACGCTCGGAAGCGGAGGCGACCTCGACGGCTTCCTGCGACGCGGTCTGCCCCTTCCGGCCGAGCGGTGAGGCGCTTGCCGGCTTTCCACAGTCCCGTCACGAGTGCGAAGCCCGTGGTGTCGACCGACGTGCGGATGATCCGGCTTTCCGGCACGCCATGAGCGACGACCCCGGCATCGGGCCTCTCCGCGTAAGCGGGCTCCACCGTCAGGACCCAGGGCTCGATTCCAAACTCGGGCAGATAGCGGGCGATCTGATACGGACGCACCGCGCCGACTTCGGCATCGGGAGGGAAGTGGTACGCGACGATCAGCACCCTCGTCATCAGGACGACCGCGACCTAGACGGCGCTCGCCGTCGCGAGCGCGCGAACGCGCTCGTACATCTCCCAGGCGGTCACGTAGTGCAGCCGGCAGCCTTCCCGGTCCCGGTACTGGCGCTCCAGCTCGGTCCACAAGCTCGAGAAGCCGCCGCCGAACAGCATCGCGGTCGTTCCCTGGGTGGCCCCGTGCGTGTGGACCTTCACGAACAGGTGCTCCTCGGCGCCCTGCACCGCCACGTGGCAGCGGCCCCACAGCGCGACGCGGTGGGGCGTCGGCAGGGCGGTCTCGGAGATCTCGGCGTTCTCGATGCGGGGCAGGACGAGCGCCTTCCTTTCGCGCCAGTTCAAGGTGAGCGGCCCCTGCAGGATCAGCAGCTCGCCGGGGCGGCCCCACTCGCCGACCGCGACGTCGCGGCCGTCGTCGTGCGCCTTGCGCTTGCCGGAGGTCCCGCGCGCGAAATAGATGGAGTTGATCTTCGAGGTCTGGGTATCCGACGGAGCGGACGGCATCGTCATGTCGACGCGACATCCGGTCTCCACGAGGACGTCCAGCTCGTTGTCCACTCCGCACCAGCGCCCGTCCGGACGCGAGTTGTCGAGTGCCCAGTTGCCGTGAATGAAGGCGTAGACCACCTGTCCGGTTTCGTCCCTGCGAAGCAGCCCGTGGCGACAGTGGAGCGTGTCCACGAACTGCCGCAGCTTGGCGCGCAGGTCGCCGGCCGTGTCCCCGTCGTGGTGGAGGTGTACCTCGACCTCGCCGAAGCCGGCGCGACACAGGCCCGCCAGCTGGTCCATCAGCACGTCGTCGTATTCCTCTTGCGGGTAGAAGAACGAATGCTGCGGGACTCTTCCCTCGCTGTCGTGATGCTGCCCGGCGATCTTCGGGTACTTCTCCACCCACTCGGCGACTCGGCTGCGGGCAGCCGGCTGGTCCGTCGTTCCCCCGTAGGGCTCGTAGTGGTCCGCGAAGCAGAAATACACGTGGCGGATCCCGGTGCGCTCCGCGCGCGTCGGCGGACGAGCTCAGTGGCGTACGAAGGCAGCCAGTATTGAAGGCGTCGCGAATGGACGACGTAGGCGAGAGTGCTGCTGATGGCAGCCGACGCGACGAGGATGGCCGACATGGCCTACGACTTTTACCATGTCCGGCTCATCTGTTGTAGACGGTTCCCTGCGCCGACGGACACGGCGTCGGCGATGTACGTTTTTCGATCAGGCGCTCGCCATCTGCTCTCCGACGATCGAGCGCAGCAATCCCGCGAACTGCTCGGTGCGGTGCTCGTAGTTCGCATCGGCGAGCAGCGCCGAGCGCTCGACTCGGGGGCTCGCTCCCTGCTCGAAATCGCGATAGAAGGTTTCGAGCGCCGAGGCCACCTCGTGCGGCTTCTCGGCGACGGTGCAGCCCTCCACGGGACCGCAGGACGTCGGCGGTCGCCCCGTCGTGCTCCGTCACGGCGAGGATGCGACGGCCGGTGGCGAGGTAGTCGTAGGTCTTGCCCGGCACCTGCAGCGGCTGCTCGTTGGCGAACGACAGCAGCACGAAGTCGTCGTCGATCAGGTGCCGCACCTCGGTGCGCGGCACGGGCGGGTGCACGCTCACGATCTCCGAAAGCTCGCGTGCGGCGATCGCTTCGACGGCGTTCTCGAACCCGGTCCCGACGAAGCGGACGGCCACGCGCGGCGTTCGGCGTCCGCGCTCGTCGAGCCAGTAGCGGAGGCCGTCGAGGAACGCGGTGCAGCTGCGGCGCCCCATGATGTTCCCGTAGTAGCCGACGTTGAAGACGCGCTGGCGCGAGTCGCTGCCGTTCGTCCACTCCGGCTCGAAGCCGTTCGGCACGCAATAGGTCTTGTCGGCGGCGTCGGGCTTCAAGGCGCAGGTGTCCTGCCGGAGGCGCTCGGTGTTGTGGACGATGAGCTGTGCCGTGTCGACGCACTGGGAGAACAGGCGAGCCTTGTGATTCGCGACGATCGACGACGCGCCTCTCGCCTCCCAGCTCTTCAGCTGCCACGGATCGCGAACGTCCATGACCCAGGGCACGCGGTGGCGGCGCGACAGCTCGCGCGCCACGAGCGCCGTGACACGCGGAGGCGACGTCGAGACGAGCACGTCGAAGCGGACGCGTCGCAGCGCCTCCTCGGCCTGGCGCAGCGCCGGGCGATACCAGCCGATCAGCGGGTCCGTGTACGCGAGCCAGGAGAGCACCCACTCCCGCGCCTGCTGGAATCGGCGAGGAGACGCCTCGGCCGGCGCTCCCGTTGCCGGCAATGCCGGTGCCTCGGCTCCGTTTGCGCGCTTGCCCTTGCGCCAGACCTCCAGAACGCGGTCGCGGAACGTCGTCTCGACCGGCGTGCGCAGCAGGTGCCGCTCGGGCACTCCTCGCGGCTGGAAGGCCGCATCCGGCTGCTCGGCATGGTCAGGCTCGACGGTCAGGATCCAGGGATCGACGCCGAACTCCGGGAAGTGGCGCGCGAACTGGTACGGCCGCACCCCGCCGATGGCGCCGTCAGGAGGGAAGTAGTAGGCAATGATCAGGGCGTTCAATCGCTTTGGCACGGAGGCACCGCCGGGTTGGAGGGTTGAAGCTCGACACTTCGGCAGTCCTCGACATCCACTTCACCTGCTCGTCGTGGACCAGACTCACCGACAGCCATCCAGTGCAAGGCAATTCCCAAGCCAGGCGCAAAAGTCGTGGTGATGCGAGGTTGCGCGACGGCCTCGAGGCAGGTTGTAGAAACGGGATAGCGTTTGTTCCCTATGCGCTCCGCGCCTGGGACTCGCAAGGCCATGGCTGAGCCCGGGCGCTTGTCTGGCTGCTCCCCGCGCCGTCGCGCAGGAGCCGGCGGCGCCGCGAGGCTAGCTGCGGGCCTCGCTCAGCTGGCGGCGGCGTTCGCCGCCGCCCCGCCCGATCGCCACTGCCTGACGAGCTGGAGCAGGACCTCGATCCGGGCGCGGTGGAAGCCGAAGATGACGGCGAAGTAGACGCAGGCTCCGAGCGCCACCTGCACCGCGAGGCTCGCGACGAGCGGCATGCCCGCCGGAAGCAGCGCACGCACCGAGAGGACGGCGACCGCCATCGCCAGGATGCCGTTCGTCGCCGGCCAGAATGCCCGCAGGTACTCCATCTTGGACACACCGATCGCCGGAACGGCGCGTGTCAGCACCGGGATGCGCGTCAGCGGAAAGACCGTCACCCAGACGGCGGCGATTCCGGTGGGGCCCCAGTGGCTGCCGACGACGAAGGAGATCGGCAGCAGCACCGAGAGCACGACCGCGATCTGGAGCAGGTAGCGGTTCTGTCCCCTGACCGTCAGCACTCGCGCGAGCAGCGGAGTCGTGGAGTTGATCGCGGCCGAGATCGCGAGCAGGCGCAGCGGGCCGATGGCGCCCAGCCACTTGGGACCGAGGGCCAGCCGGACGAAGCCGTCGGCGACGAGCGCGAAGCCGATCAGGACCGGGAACAGCACGACCGACAGGATCTCGGTCAGCCGAAGCAGGTAGCGCTTGAGCGCCGCGGGCTGGTCCTGCAGGGCCGCGAAGTAGGCCGGTGTGGTGCGCGTGAGCAGCATCATGACCTTGTCGGAGATCGAGCTCGCGGTCGACGCGGCCATTGCGTAGACGCCGAGGTCGCCCACTCCGAGCAGACGCCCCGCCACGACCTGGTCGGCGTTCTGGTACCAGTACCAGAGCAACGTGCTGCCGAGCTGGTAGCGGGTGAACGAGAGCGCGGGCGCGATATCGGCACGTTTCGGCCATCCGAAGGACTGGGGCCGGGAGGCCACCGTCAGCGCGGTCGTGACGACGGCGCTCACGATGGCTCCCACCACGAGCGTCCAGTAGCGGAAGCCGGCCCGGGCGAGCAGGACCATGGTGACGCTCAGCACCAGGACGTTGATGGTCTCGAGCACCCCGAGGCGCCGGAAGCGGAGATCCTTCTGGAGCAGCGCGTTCGGAACGATGCGGAATGCGGAGAGCGGGAACGTCGTGCCGAGCACCACGACGATGCGGGGCAAGGCTTCGGAGTGGAAGAAGAGGCCGAGCGGAACGGCCGCAATGCAGCAGACGAGAAAGCAGGCGGCCCCGAGCGCGAGCGCCACCGTGTTGAGCTGGGCGATCTGGCGCTCGCTGAGGTCGCGCAGCGTGACGATCGTGATTCCGAGCCCGAACTCGCTGACGATCGTGACGACGCCGAGGAACACCGTCGCCATGCCGACCAGCCCGTAGTCTTCCGGGGTGAGCAGGCGCGCGACGAGGAACGTCGCCAGCCAGCTGATCAGCTGTGAGCTGCCCTTCGCGACTCCCGTCCAGAAGACGCTGGTCACGAAGGAAGCGTCGTAGTGCCTGCCGTCCTGTGAGGACGCTGCGACGCCGCCCACGGTTACGTCGTCCGGCACGGCGAAACCCCCTGCGGCGCGGATCGCCGCGACCCTACACTCTACAACGCGCGGTGCTGGCGTGCGCGCGTGCGCCGCCCGGGCGGCGCCCTTCCTGTGCTAGGGTGCCAGGGGATGAGTTTCGCGCTGTTCGTGGTCTATCTGCTGATGATCTTCGTGCGACCGTCCGAGCAGTTCTACGAGCTGCGCGAGTGGCCCCTCATCGAAATCGCGAGCATCCTGGCCCTCTTGGGCGCCGCCCTGGCGGTCCTGATGGGGACCCGCCCGCCTCTGCGTTCCGTCCAGGTCACGCTCATCGTCGCTCTCGTGATCTGGATGACGTTCACCGTGGGTCTGAGCCCGCTGCGTTCCGTCGAGAGCTTCGAGAAGGTGCTCGGCTTCGTGAAGGGCCCCTTGACGGCCTTCATGCTCGTCCTGCTGAACGTCACGACCGTTCGCCGCGTTCGCGCGATTGCGTTCTTCCTCACCATCGCGGCCGTCGTTCTGTCGGAAAGGACGATTTCCGACTACCAGCGCCACGCCGAGGAGGTTGCGCGATCCGCCAGCGGGGATCTCGAGACTCCTGGCGCGAACACCGAGTGGGACAACCCGGACCCTGAGGCGGGGCGGCGGGTCCGATTCGATCCCAACCAGGAATTCCGCGTGATGAACAAGGGCCTGTTCGGCGACCCGAACGACCTGGCCCTGACGTTGATCGCGATCCTGCCGTTCACCATCATCCAGCGCCGCAGCGGGGCGTACCTGCGCAACGTCCTGTTCGTATGGCTGCCGACAGCGGTGATCCTCTACGGCATCTATGCGACCAAATCACGCGGCGGCGTGCTCGCGCTGGCGGCCGTGATCGGCCTCCTGGTCCGTCACAAGCTCGGCAACTACCTGTCCGTCGCCACGACGGGCGTCATGCTGGTCGCTCTTCTCGGAGCCGGGTTCGTGGGCAGTCGGTCGATGTCGATCGACCAGTCGGCCTCCGGCCGCATCGAGATGTGGTCGGCAGGCTTGCAGAACCTCAAGCAGTCGCCGGTCTGGGGCGATCGGCTTCCGCAACTTCGACGCGATCAACGTCAAGGCCGCCCACAGCTCGTTCGTCGAATGCTTCGCCGAGCTCGGGATCGTGGGCTACGTCTTGTGGCTGGGCGTGCTCCTCTTGACGCTCGACGATCTCCGGCTGATCCATGCGTCCACGAACGAGGAGGCCGCGGACCTGCAGAAATGGGCCCGCGCCATCCAGGTCTCGTTGATCGGATTCCTGGTCGGCTCGATCTTCCTCTCGAGAGCCTACGACGTGCAGATGTTCATCCTGATCGGATTGGGAGTGGTCATCGCCGAACTGGCTCGACGGCGGGGCTACCTCGCGCGCAACCCCCGCAGCGTGCTGATCTGGATCTACATCGTCGGCGGGACCGCCGTTTCTACCATCATCGGGTACTGGCTATACATGCGGCTCTTGCGCTGAAGGCGCCGAATCGCGGCGCCCGATGACGCGCGCCGGGTTGCCGCCCACGATCGTCAGCGCGGCGACGGGCTTGGTCACCACGGCGCCCGCCGCGACGATCGCCTGATCGGCGACGTCGTCGAGGACGATCGCGCCGTTGCCGATCCACACGTCGCGGCCGATCGCGAGCGTGCGGTAGGAGCCCCCCTGGTGGCGGATCGGGATGTCGAGACGATCGAAGTGGTGCTGGCGGCTCCCGGCCAGGATCATCACGTTCGAGCCCAGCAGCGTGTCGTCGCCGATCCGGCAGTGCGCGACGTTGCAGTTGGCGCCGATGTAGACGCCGCTCCCGATCTCGACTTCCGGCGTCGCCAGGATCGTCCCGAAGCTGATGGCGCAGTCCTCCGCGGCGCTGGTCAGCGTCATCCGGTAGAACGCGCGGCGCAGGAAGTCGCCCGGAACCCCGGGCCACAGCGAGACGAGCTGGCTGCACGCCTGGAACGCAGCGTCTCGCCGGCGGGGGACGAGCGCGACGAGTCGGTAGAGGCCGACGAGCGGTGCCGCCGCGACGATCGCCACGACGTCTGCGATGCGCTTCAAGGCGCGCGGCGCGGCGCGTGGCGCGTGGGCGGGTTGGGCGGTCGTTCCCTCGATCATGAGCGGTCCGCGATCACCTCACGGTAGAGCGACTCGTAGCGCTCGACCATCGCATCCTGGCTGTACAGCCGCACGGCCCTGCTGCGCGCGGCGGACGCGAGCCGCGCGGGCGTCCCCGCCGACGGCGCGACCTGCGCCAGCGCGGCCGCCAGCGCCGCGGCGTCTTCGGAAGGCACCAGTCGACCGGCGCCGTCCTCGCCCAGCAGCGCCCGATTGCCGCCGACGTCGGTGGCGATGATCGAGCAGCCGGAGGCCATGGCCTCCAGCAGGCTCATCGAAGTGCCCTCCGACCGCGACGCGAGCACGAATGCGTCGAAGCAGCGGTACCAGGACGCCGGGTCCGGCTGGTCGCCGGTGAAGCGCACCGCGTGCGTGATCTCGAGCGACCGCGCCAGCGCTTCGAGCTCCGGTCGCAACGAGCCGTCGCCGACGAGCACCAGCAGCAGCTCCGGGCGCGCGCGATGGGCCTCGCGAAACGCACGCAGCAGCAGATCGTGGTTCTTCACGGGCTCGAAGCGAGCGACGCAGCCGACGACGACGTGACCGTCGCTGCCGGGCAGCAGCCGCGCGCGCGAGTCGGGCAGCGCGGGCGAGAACGCTCGGGTGTCGATGCCGTTCAGTATCGTGCGGACCTCGGACGGCGAAAGGCCCGTGGAGCGCAGCAAGTGGCTGTGCAGCGGGTCGGAAACGGCGACGACGGCGCTCGTCGCAGCGGCCGCGCGCCGCTTGAGGAACTCCGAGTACCACGGCTCGCGCTCGAGCAGGCCATGCACCGTATGCACCACGCCAGGAACGCCGGCGGCGCGCGCGGCGCGCGCGCCCTTGAGCCAGGCTCCGCTGTGGGTGTGGACGACGTGCGGGCCGCGGCGGGCGATCCAGGCGATGAGCGCGGGAGCCCGCAGGTTCGTGGCGAGCCCCGGAGCGGGCACCACGTCCACGGACACGCCCGCAGCCGTCAGCTCCTCCGCGATCGGCCCGGATGCCTCGATGCACGCGATCGAGACCCCATGACCGCGCTCGGTCAGTCCGATCGCGAGGCGGCCCGCCACGATCTCCATGCCGGCGCGTGCCAGCGAGGGCAGCACCATGCTGATCCGCAGGGCGGGACTCATCGTCCCGGACGTCCCGCTCCCCACGTGAAGAGCGCCGTCATCACGTAGTTCCAGACGGTGCCCACCGCCACTCCCGCCAGCCCGGCGACCCACCACGAGGGCTCCCGCTCGAACACGAAGCTCGCGACGCCGACGTTCGCGATGGCACCGGTCGCGCACACCGCATAGAACGAGATCAGGCCCAGGGCGAAGCGGGCGCCGCGGAGCCTGCGGTCGCGGTAGGTCAGGACGTTGTTGAGCAGGAAGTTGGAGGTCATGGCGACGAACGTGGCCGCAGCCTGCGACACCGGGAAGCGCAGGCCCGCCGCGATGCACGAGGCCAGGATCGCGAAGTGCACTGCGACCCCGATCCCGCCCACGAGCGCGAAGGAGGTGAAGCGCGGCGGCAGCCGCCGGCCCAGGAGCTTGTCGACCAGGAGCAGCAGGTACTCCCAGAGCACGACGCTGTCGACCTTGCTGGCGCCCGCCTTGCGGTCGCGGAACTCGTAGGGCAGCTCGCGCCAGCGCAGCTGGCCGGCGCTCGACGAGAGCACGTCGAGCAGGATCTTGTAGCCGGTGCCGGAGAGCCGTCGCATCACGCCTTCGAAGGCGGAGCGGCGGATCATGAAGAATCCGCTCATCGGATCGCCGAGCGACGCCTCGAGCACGAGGCGGCTCAGCCAGGTGGCGAGACGGCTCATCGCGGCGCGGCGCTCGTCCCACTGGCCCACGCTGGCGCCGGCCGTGTACCGGCTCCCGACCACGACGTCGGCCGCGTCCGTCTCGAGCAGCTCGAGCATGGCGGGCAGCAGGCGTTCGTCGTGCTGCAGGTCGCCGTCGATGACCGCGAGGTAGGGGCTGCTCGAGGCGAGGAAGCCCTCGATCACCGCCGAAGACAGGCCGCGTCGCCCCAGCCGCTGGATGCAGCGCACGTGCGGCCGCTCCCGGGCCAGGGACCTGACGAGCTCCGCCGTGCCGTCGGGAGAGTCGTCGTCGACGAAGATCACCTCCCACGCCTGGCTCGGGAGCACGGCTTCGAGCCCGAGCAGGAGCGCTTCCACGTTGTCCCGCTCGTTGAAGGTCGGAACGATCACCGACAGCCGGGGGGAGGCGCCGGGGGCGGGCCGCCCGGCCGGCCCCGGCGAGGGGCGCATGGCCGATGGCGACAGCTGACGCACTGCGGCATCGTAGCCTAATTCGCGGATTGACAGGCTCGGGAGGACGGGGCACTCTCCGGGCGATGGTCCCCGACGCCCCGGAAAAGCTGGCGCGATTCATCCAATCCGAGGTGGCGAAAGACCCGCGCCAGCCCGTCCTGCGCCGCCACACGCCCTGATCTCCTCCGGGCTCGTCGACTCCTTCTCGCTCATCAAGGTGCTGGCCTTCGTCGAGGACGAGTTCGGCATCGTGATTCCCGACGAGGCCGCGACCGCCGCCGCGATGGATTCCATCGAGCTGATCGTCAAGCTGATGGACACCTACGCGAGCGCCTGAGGCAGCTCCTCGCGAACGATGCCCTTGATGCCCGAGACGCTTAAGGAGGTCGTGCTCGAGCATTACCGGCGGGAGCCCGAGCGGCTCTACGTCCGCTGCCTGATGCCCGACGGTGCGGTGGCGCCCGTCACCTACGGCGACCTCGTGGCTCGCGGGAGCCAGTTCGCCGCCGCGCTCGCAGCGCTGCGGCGCGCGCAGGGGCGACATCGTGATCGTCGTCCTGCCGCACTCGGCCGACCTGTTCTGCGCGTTCTTCGGGGCCGTGCTGGGCGGCCAGGTGCCCTCGATCCTCGCGCCGCCGAGCTTCAAGCTGAACCGCGAGCACTACCGCGCGGAGCTCGAGGCGCTGCTGCGGCGCATCGACGCCCAGCGTGGTCGTCACCGACGCGCGAGACCGCCGCGCTCGTCGGCGCCGAACGGCGACCGCCTGGGCGCGGCCGCGGCTGCTGCTCGCGGACGAGCGTGCCGCCGGACGCCGCGGCGGTGCCCGATGTCTCGCCCGCGGCCGACGACCTGGTCCTGCTCCAGCACTCGTCGGGCAGCACCGGGCTCAAGAAGGGCGTCGCGCTCTCGAACCGCGCGGTGCTGCGGCAGATCCGGAACTACGCCCCGACGCTGCGCCTGGCGCCGGACGACGGGATCGTGTCGTGGCTTCCGCTCTACCACGACATGGGCCTGATCGCCTGCACGATCCTGCCGGCCGTGACGGGCGTGCCGGTCACCGCGATCAGCCCGCTCCACTGGGTGACGCGCCCTTCCGTCGCTGCTGCAGGCGATCTCGGACTACCGCTGCACGCTCACCTGGATGCCGAACTTCGCCTACGAGTTCCTGGCCCAGCGCGTGCGCGCGTCGCAGATCGGCGACGTGCGGCTCGACAGCATGCGGGCATGGATCAACTGCGCGGAGCCGACGATCGCGCAGTCCCACCGGCGCTTCCTCGAGCGGTTCGAGGCGCTGGGCGTGACGCGCGAGTCGCTCTGGACCTGCTACGCGATGGCGGAGACCGTCTTCGCCGTGTCGCAGTCGTCGGAGGCCGCGCCCGCGCGGGTCGAGCGGCTCGAGCGCGAGGCGTTTCAGGCCCGCGGCGCGGCGATCCCGGTCGGCTGAGCGAGCGAGCGCCGGCGGTCGAGGTGATGTCCGGCGGGCGTTCTCCTCGCGGGCACCGCAGGTTCGCATCGTCGACGAACGGCGCCAGGACCTCGAGGACCGCCGCGTGGGCGAGATCGCCATCCGCTGCGACTCGCTGTTCTCGGGTACTTCCGCGATCCCGAGACGACCGCCAAGGCGCTCGCGGACGGCTGGTACTACTCCGGGCGACCTCGGCTATCGTCGCCGACGGCCACGTGTTCATCACCGGCCGCAAGAAGGACCTGCTGATCATCGCCGGCAAGAACTACTACCCCCAGGACATCGAGCGCATCGTGTCCGGCGTGCCCGGCGTCTACCCCGGCCGCGTGGTGGCGCTCGGCCTCGACGATCCGTCGATCGGGACGCAGCGGCTGATCGTCCTCGCCGAGGTCGAGACCGAGTCGCAGGTCGACGATCCGGCGCTCGCCGCCGCCGTTCGCACGCAGCTCGCGGGCGAGCTCGACTGCGTGATCGACGACCTGCGGCTGCTGCCCCACATGTGGCTGCTCAAGACCTCGAGCGGGAAGATCGCGCGCGCGCCAAACCTGCAGCGCTTCCTCGAGACGTTCCAGCGGCTCGAGGCACGTAGGCGAGGGACCGAGGCTTGAGCGTCCGTGGCGACGAGATCTGGCGGCCCGGCCGCGACACGGGACTCGCTCGCTGGCCCTGGCTGTCCGGCCGTGGTGCTCGGGATCTGGCAGCCCGCGGGCCTGCTGGTGACGCTCGCGCTCACGGGCCTCGCCTGGCTCGCGCTGCGCCACGGGCGTCAGGACCGCGCTGCCTCGGCTGCCCACGGCGCTCGTCGTCGCGCTGCTCGTCGCGACGCTCGCCTGGTTCAAGTACGTCCCGGGGGCGTGGCCGGGGGTGGTGCCGCTCGGATTGTCGTTCACCGTGTTTCGCCTGATCGGCGTCGTGCTCGACGTGAACGCGCTCCGGATCGCCGCTCGCGCCTTCGCGGCTGCTTCGCGATGTCGCTCTTCCTTCCGACGCTTCCGGCCGGGCCGATCACCACCGGTCCGGTCCTTTCGGCGATGCCGAGCGCCGGAGGAGACGCTGCGTCAGATCGTCCCGCGCGCGGGCTGGCGCATCGTGC
Organism: uncultured Acidobacteriota bacterium; assembly: GCA_963724555.1. Taxonomy (GTDB): domain Bacteria; phylum Acidobacteriota; class Vicinamibacteria; order Fen-336; family Fen-336; genus DATBSL01. The sequence continues at coordinate 272,075 of CAVRVE010000015.1, read as the reverse complement.
AGGGGCCTGACCCGCAAGTTCCTGCTGGCCGACACGCTCTACGCGCTCGTGATCGCCCTCTGGCTGCGAGCGAGGCGTCGCGCGCCTGGAGCCCTACCAATGCCTGGTCCTGCCGGTGCTCTTCGGGCTCTACGTCTACTGGGACTTCGCCGGCTACAGCGACGTCGCGATCGGCGTGGCCCGGCTGCTCGGCTACCAGGTCCCGGAGAACTTCGACCGGCCGTACTCGAGCCGGAGCCTCATCGAGTTCTGGAGGCGCTGGCACATCACGCTCTCCGAGTGGATCCGCGGCCGGCTGATGATGAAGATGGCGGGCCGCAGGCCCTCGCAGTGCGCGGCTGCACGGGGCCACGCTCGCTTCGATGGCGCTCTGCGGGATCTGGCACGGTGCCGGCGTCGGGTTCCTGGTCTGGGGGCTGTGGCACGGCGTCGGGCTCGTGGGCGTGCACCTGTTCGAGGACGCGGAGCGGCGGAGCGGGACGCTGCAGGCGTACAGCAAGCGGTTCCTGGGAGACGCCGTCGCGACCGGCACTCACCTTCGGCTTCGTTACGATCGGCTGGATCTTCTTCTTCCTCGTCGCCTGCGGACGCCTCGGCCTTGATGACGGGGCGCCCTCGCCTGGCGCGGCGGCGGCGCCGCAGCGCTGGCGCCGTGCCCGCGACTCGTGGCGGGCGCGCTGGCTGCTCGCCTACCTGGGGGCCGAGTCGGCTGCGCAGCGTCTGGCCGCGCGTTCCGCCGCTCGTGCGGGTCTCGGCGCAGACGGTGCTGCTCGGCATCCTCACCTACGCACTGCTGCTGACCCGCGGCGGACGCCAGGGCTTCTTCTACGCGCAGTTCTAGCTCGAGCGCCATGAGCCTTGGATTGTGCGTGATGCGTCGGGCCGCGCGCGCCTTCTCGTCTGCCTGCTGTTCGTCGCGACGCTCGAGGTCTGCACCCGCGTCGAGGCCTGGTGGCGGTGGGACGCTCCCTTCTCGGGGCCCCTACTCGAGCGAGATGCTGCGCATCACGGACGAGATCGGCACCCGCAACCGACCCGGCGCCCGGTTCGAGAAGTGGGTCATCAACAGCGCCGGATTCCGCGGCCCGGAGCTCCGCGTCGACGAAGGCCCCCGGCGTCGTGCGGGTGGGCGTCGCCGGAGCTTCGGAGGTCTTCGGCCTCTACGAGAGCCCGGACAAGGACGCTCACCGCGCAGCTGCGTCAGCAGCTGTCGGCATCCGCTCCCGGTCGCTTCGAGGTCGTGAACCTGGCCTCGGCAGGGATCAGCTCCGCCGCGCATGCGCGAGCTCTTCGAACGCTGGGCGGGTCGTTTCGGCTTCGACGTCGTCGTGGTCTACCCGACGCCCGCGTTCTATCTCGACGTCGATCCGCCGTCGCGCACCGTCGCGGCCGCACGCGCGGCACGCAGCGGGCGCGCCCGAAGCCTTCTCGCTGCGGCTGCCGGACAAGCTCTGGCGAGCGCTCAGCGAGCTGCTGCCTGCGGGCCTCCAGGCGTGGCTGAAGCGCGGTGCAGATCGACAAGGTGCGGCGTGCGCACGCGCCCGAGTGGGTCTGGAGCGCGCCGCCGCCCGAGCGGGTGGCGCTCTTCGAGAGCGACCTGCTCGAGCTCGTGCAGTCGATCGAGCGGAGCGGGGCGCGCGTGATCCTGGCCACCCATGCGAACCGCTTTGCGTCGCCGCCCCGCTCCGAAGACGAAGCGATCATGCTGGGCTGGATCCGCTTCTACCCGCGCGCCTCGCCGGAATGCCTGCTCGACATGGAACGGCAGGCCAACGACGCGATCCGGCGGCTGGGCCGCGAGCACGGGCTGCGCGTGGTGGACGTCCAGGAGCTCACGGGCAAGGACCCGCAGGTACTACGCCGACTTCTCGCACTTCACGGACGAGGGTGCGGCGCGGGTGGCGTCCGCTCTCGGCGCGGAGGTCCGGTCCCTCGCGGCGACGCGCGACGCACCCTGAGAGCGACTCGTGCTAGCCTTTCAGACCCACCCCGAGCACGCGCTGAAGAGACCGAGTCCGGTCACTCGCTGCGCACGCGGCCGATGAGAATCCTCTTCCTCACGACCGACCTGTCGTACCCGCCACAGGACGGGCGCATGCTGCGCACCTACAACGTCCTGCGCGGCCTGGCCGGCAGGCACAGCGTCCACCTCGTGTGCTTCGACCAGCGACACGGCGAGGACCCGGACGAGCGCAGGCGGGTCGCCGAGGCGCGGCTTCGCGAGCTGTGCGCGTCGGTGGACGTCTTCGAGGTCCCCTCGAAGCGCTCGAAGCTGTCGCTCGCCTGGACGGGAGCCGCGAGCCTCGTCGACTCGCTGCCGTTTTCGAGCCGCGTCTACCGGTCGCGAGCGGCTCTCTCGACGATGAAGGCGCTCGCAGCGAGCCAGCCGATGGACGTGCTGCACGTCGAGAACACGCTGCTCGGCGATCACGTGACGGGCCTCGCCGCCGGCGCGCGCGTGCTCGTCCACCACAACGTCGAGTCGGACCTCTTCCGCCAGCGGGCCGCCTCGGACCGGCTCTTCTTCCGGCGGCAGTTCACGAGCCTCGAAGCGGCGAAGATGCGCCGGTTCGAGCAGCGCATGGGGCCGTGCTTCGGGGCGCACATCGCCTGCTCGGCGGGAGACGCCGCACGGCTGGCGGAGATCATGGACGGTGCCCGCGCGTGCGTGGTGCCGAACGGAGTGGACCTCGACTACTTCTCGCCGCGCAGGTCGCCGGAGCCGAGAGCGCCGAACGTAGTGCACATCGGAGGGCTGAACTGGGCGCCGAACCTGCACGGGGCCAGGTGGCTGGTGGACGAGGTCTGGCCTCGGGTGCGGGCCTCGGTGAAGGAGGCGACCCTCGCGTTCGTCGGACGGACGGGGGAAGCGCCCGTCTCGCGCTGGCAATCGCAGGGCGTCCTCTGCCCGGGCGAGGTCGAGGACGTTCGGCCCTACTACGCCGGTGCGTCCCTGAGCGTCGTCCCGGTCCACGTGGGCGGGGGCACGCGGCTCAAGATCCTCAACTCCTGGGCGATGGGCACGCCCGTCGTCTCGACCACGAAGGGCTGCGAAGGCCTGGCCGGGCGCCCGGGCGAGAACCTGCTGGTGGCCGACACCCCCGAGGCGTTCGCGGCAGCCGTGATCCGGCTGCTGCGCGAGCCGGGGCTCGGGGCCGCGCTGGGGGCCGCGGGCCGACAGCTGGTCGAAGCGGAGTACGGCTGGCCCCGGATCGTCGAGCAGACCGAACGGGCGTACCAGCAGGCTCGCGATGACTCGACGGCCGCGCGTTCATGCTAGCCTTCCGACATCCCCCTTCGCGCGCCCAAGCGGGGGCATGCCGGGAGTCCCGTGGAACGAGAAGCGACGAACGCACAGGGAGCTCGTCGGGCGGCTGAAGGCCTTCTCGTCAGCTCGGCGAGCCTCTGGGTCCTGGCGACGGTCCTGGTCCTCGCCGCCCTCTACGCGGACGTGGCGCCCGGGCTGGTTCGCCAGTGGGCGGCGGAAGAGGACTACACCCACGGCTTCCTGATCCTTCCGCTGGCCCTCTACTTCGTCTGGGAGCGGCGCGACGCGCTCAAGGCGCTCGAGCCGCGCCCGGCCGCGCTCGGAGCCGGGCTGCTTTCGCTCGGCCTGCTGATGCTCGTCGTGGGCCGCGTCGGTGCGGAGCTGTTCCTCCAGCGCTTCTCGCTGATCGTCGTGATCGCCGGGCTCACCTGGCTGATCCTCGGGACCAGGTTCCTGCGCGAGCTCGCCTTCCCGATCGCGTTCCTGGTGTTCATGGTCCCGCTGCCGGCGATCGTGATGAACGCCATCGCGTTCCCGCTCCAGCTCTTCGCGGCACAGACCGCGTCGTTCTGCATGGAGACCGCGGGGATCCCGGTGCTGCGCGAGGGCAACACGATCGTGCTCGCGAACACGACGCTCGAGGTGGCCGAGGCCTGCAGCGGCATCCGCTCGCTGCAGGCGCTGCTCGCGCTCGGGGCGGTCTACGGCTACTTCACGCAGAAGGTGGCCTGGAAGCGCTGGGCGCTCGTGGTGCTGTCGATACCCATCGCGATCGCCGCGAACGCCTTCCGCGTGGCCGGCACCGGCTTCCTCGCCCACTACATCGGGCCCGAGGCGGCGCAGGGCTTCTACCACTCGTTCGCCGGCTGGATCGTCTTCGTCGTCGCTTTCGTCCTGCTGCTCGCGGTGGGCACGCTGCTTTCGAGGGTGCGCGCGAGCCGGCCCGCGATCGGAGAAGCCGGCATGAAGCGCTGGCCCTTCGTGGTCGCGCTCGCGTTGATGAGCGGCACCTGGATGCTGCTCGCGTCGCGCTCCCAGGCGGAGCCCGAGGTCGCGCGCAAGCCGTTCGCCGAGTTTCCGATCCGTCTCGGCGACTGGAGCGGCCGCGACCGCGAGCTGGACAAGGAAGTGCTCGACCTGCTCAAGCTCACGGATTACGTGATGCGCGTCTACGTGCCCGGCTCGGGGCAGGCCTCCTCGCGGAGCGCTTTCGAGGCGCAGACGCAGCAGGCGGCCGCGCCCGTCGCGATCTACGTGGGCTACTACGGCAGCCAGCGCTCGGGTGCCACCTATCACTCGCCCAAGAACTGCCTGCCGGGCGGCGGCTGGGTGTTCCGCTCGAACGACCGGGTGTCCGGCGTGATTCCGGGCCGTCCCGATGCCGAGGTGAACCGCGTGGTGATCGAGAAGGGGTTCGATCGCCAGCTGATCCTCTACTGGTACCAGGACCGCGGACGCATCGTCGCGAGCGAGTACGCCGCCAAGGGCTACCTGATCCTGGACGCCACCACCCACAATCGCACGGACGGGGCGCTCGTGCGCATATCGACGCCCATCGTGGGCACCGAGGAGGAAGCCTTCCGGCACGCGACGGCGTTCGTGCAGGAGGCGTTCGTTCCTCTCTCCGCACATCTTCCCGGCTAGCCCGGCAGAGGTCGCGATGCTGGCGCTGCCCGATAGCATCTGGCTGCTCCCGCTCTTCGCCGCGCTGGCGGCGGCAGGGCTCGCGATCTGGATCCTGATCCGGCCCTGGAGCGAGGTCTTCCACCGCCGGCTCACGCTGGTGCTCGCGCTCACGGCGCTCGTCGAGCTGTCGCACGCCGCGCTCTTGTTCGTGCCGAGCGACGCCGTCTTCTTCCGCCAGGCGGAGCTCTCGCTCGAGTTCCTGCGCATGGGGGCGTTCTTCCTGACCGGAGCCGCGCTGATCGTCGGCACCTCGGCCGAGCTCGGCTCGAGCCTGAAGCGACGCTCGCGCGTCGCCGTCGTCGCGGGCCTCGTGGGCGCGCTCTTCGCCTGGTGGGGCAGCTTCTCGGGGATCGACGAGATGGCCGAGGGCGCGGGGCTGGTGCGGCTGGGGCCGAACGGGCGCTGGCTCCAGGTCGCGCTGCTGCTGGGGCTCGTGCTGGCGATCGCGCAGCTCGAGTCGGTGCTGCGGGCGAGCCGCGATCCCTTCCGCTTCCGGATCAAGTTCCTGATCCTGGGCCTGTGCGCGCTGGCGGGCTTCGAGGTGTACGTCGCCTCGCAGACGATGCTGCTCGGCTCGTGGCGGCTGCACCACGCGGCGCTCTCGGGGCTGGTGACGATCGTGTCCGTCGGCCTCGTGGCCTTCGGGCTCGGACGCATGCGGCTCGCGCGGACCCTCGAGCGGGTGTCGGTGTCGCCGCAGGCGGTCTACGGCTCGTTCACGCTGCTCGGCGTGGGGCTCTACCTGCTCGGCGTGGGACTGCTCGGCGAGGCGCTGCGGCTCTCGGGGCGCACGCTCAGCGTCGGCTTCACCGAGCTCGGCGTGTTCGTCGCGACGCTCGCGCTCGTCGCGGCCGTCTCCTCCCGCGCGGTGCGCACGCGAGTCCGCGAGCTGGTGAGCCGGAACCTGCTGCGCTCGCGCTACGACTACCGCACCAAGTGGCTCGAGGTGACCGACGCCTTCCGCGGCGCCGAAACCGTGGAGCAGGTGCTCGACCGGCTGCTCGACGTCCTCGGGCGGACCTTCGCGGCGCCGCGGCTGTCGATCTTCATGCGCTACGAGGCGGACGCCCGCTTCCACCAGGTGCGCTCGCTCAACATCGAGGCGCCGCCCGCGCCGATCGGCGACCTTCACCCCGTGGTGGTGGCGCTCTCGGGGGCCGACGAGCCCACCGACCTGCGCGTTTCGGACGCGGGCACGGCCGACGACTTCCTGGTGGCGACGCGGGCCGTGTTCGGCGTGCCGCTGCGCGGCGCCGGCGAGCTGCTGGGGTTCGTGACGCTCGGCCCGCGGCCCGGCGGCGAGGGCTACGACGTCGACGACCGCGACATGCTGCGGGCGATCGCCCACCACGCCGGCGTGCTGCTCGGCCACGCGCGCATGGCCGACGACCGCCAGGCCTCCGCCGAGCTCGACGCGCTCAACCGGTTCGCCGCCTTCTACCTGCACGATTTCAAGAACCTGGCGGCCCGGCTCTCGCTCGTGACCCAGAACGCGGCGAAGCACGGAGAGGATCCCGAGTTTCGCGCCGAATCGATGAAGACGATCGCGCGCACGGCGGAGCAGATGGGCGATCTGATGGCGCAGCTCTCGCGCCGCTCGCCCGACCAGGGCCGGGTCGCGGCGCTCGAGGTGGCGGAGCTCGTGGCGGCGACGCTGCGCTCGCTGGGCCCCGACGCCGGCGTCGCGCTCGAGGTCGAGGGCGAGCCGGGGCAGGTGCTGGCGGTTCCCGAGCAGCTCCAGCAGGTGCTGCTGAACCTGGTGCTGAACGCCAAACGCGCCGTGGAGCGCGACGGCGCCAAGGCGCCGGTGCGCGTCAGCGTGACGCGATCCCTGGACCATCGCGTGCGGCTCGAGGTCGTGGACTCGGCGAACGGCATCCCGCCGGAGCGGCTGCGCACGCTGTTCCAGCCGTTCCAGTCGGGCGAGGCCGGCGGGTTCGGGATCGGCCTCTACGAGTCGAAGCGCATCGTGGAGTCGTACCGGGGCACGCTGCGGCTGGAGAGCGAGGTCGGGCGCGGGACGCGCGTCGTGGTGGAGCTGCCGGCGATTGCCTCCGCGCCTGCGGTCGTGCAGACTTCGGGAGCGACAAAGGAGAAGACGCCATGAAGCGGCGAGCGGCATGGGCGGTCGTGCTGGTGGCGGCGTTCACGGCCACGGGCTGCGGGATGCTGAACGACTTCCGCAAGACCCGTCACACGAAAGCGGCGAATCGCTACGTGGCCGAGAAGAAGTGGAAGGAAGCCACCATCGAGTTCCGGACGGCGCTGCGCTACGACCCGCAGAACCTCCAGCTGGTGAAGGGGCTCGGGCTGGCCTTCTTCGACAACGGGCAGCTCGGCGAGGCCTTCCGCCGCTGCGGCGCTACCACCGACGCGCACCCGGAACGACCTCGAGGTGCGCCAGAAGCTCGGGGTGATCTACCTGATGGGCCGGGCGCCCGACAAGGCGCGCGAGCAGGCCGAGGCGATCCTCAAGGAGAAGCCGCAGGACCTCGACGCCATGCTGCTGCTCGCCGAGTCCGCCGACACGCCGGAGGAGGTGAAGGACTCGATCGCTCGCATCGAGCAGAACCGCGCCGCGCTCGGCGACCCCGACCGCGTGTCGCGGGCGCTCGGCATGCTGTACGTCAAGAACCAGGACGTGCCGCGCGCGGAGCAGGAGTTCAAGGGCGCGGTGAGCTCGAAGCCCGACTCGCCCGAGGCGCACCTGGCGCTCGCCCGGCTGCACCTCGCCAAGAAGGAGCTCGCCGAGGCGGAGAAGGAGTTCAAGGCGGCGGCGGCCGTCGCCCCCGCCGGATCGTACGCGCGCCTGCAGCTCGCCGACTTCTACCTGCTCACGCGGCGCGTCGACGAAGCGGTGAAGGAGCTCACGCAGATCACGAACGAGGCGCCCGACGCGTTCCCGGCGTGGCTGCGGCTCGCGGAGGTGGCGTTCGCCCAGGGCAAGCTCGACGACGCCCAGAAGGCGGTCGACGCCGTGCTGACGAAGAGCGCCGACAATGCGTCCGCCCTGATCCTGCAGACGCGGATCCTGCTCGCCAAGCGCGAGACGGCCAAGGCCGTCGAGACCGCCCAGAAAGCCGTGAAGGCGCAGCCGTCGAACGGCCTCTCGTACTACATGCTCGCGCTCGCCCAGGTCGCGGCGGGCAACAACACGCTCGCGCTGCCCGCGGCGCGCGATGCCGTGGCGCGCTCGCCGAAGCTGGGCGAGGCGGCGGTGCTGCAGTCCGAGCTGGAGCTGCAAGCGGGCGACACGGTGGGTGCGGTCGCCGGGCTCAAGGCCTACCTGGAGCAGGTGCCGAACGACGCCCGCGCCTGGGAGGCGCTCGGCAAGGCGCAGCTGCGTACGCGGGACATGGCGAGCGCCCAGGCGTCGTTCAACAAGACCGTCGAGCTCGCTCCGGCGAACCCTCGCGGCGCGTTCCTGGTCGGCGTCTCGCTGCGCGCGCAGGGCAAGTCGGCCGAGGCGAAGCAGCAGTTCGAGAAGGCGCTCGCGATGGCCCCCGGATTCGTCGAGCCGCTCGACCAGCTCGCCGCGATGAGCCTCGCCGAGAAGAATCCGCAGGCCGCGGTCGCGCGCGTCGAGCGCCAGGCGATGCTCGAGCCGAAGTCGGCGGCGATCCAGTACCTGCTGGGCCGCGTCTGCCAGGCGAGCGGCGACACCAAGGGCGCGGAGAGGGCGTTCAAGAAGTCGGTCGAGCTCAACCCCAGCGCCGTGCCCGCCTACGTGGGGCTCGGCCAGATCTACGGCGCCTCGAAGGACTACGACCAGGCGATCGCCGAGCTCGACAAGGCGCTCGCGACGCGGCCCGACCAGCCCGCGGCGCTCATGCTCAAGTCGATCGCGCAGCAGATGAAGGGCGACAACGAGAAGGCCCGCGAGGGATACGAGAAGCTGCTCAAGACGAACCCGCGCTTCGCGCCCGCCGGCAACAACCTCGCGTGGATGCTGTCCGAGGACGGTCCCGGGCAGGACCTGAAGCGCGCGATGCTCCTGGCCCAGGCCGCGCGCGACGCCGCGCCGCAGGACCCGCAGATCGCGGACACGCTCGGCTGGGTGCACTACAAGCAGGGAGCGTATCCGGCCGCGGAGGCGCTGCTGCGCGAGTCCGCCGAGAAGCTTCCCACCAACCCGGACGTGCTCTACCACCTCGGGATGGCGCAGGCCAAGCTCGGCCGCAACGAGGAGGCGCGCGCCTCGCTCGCGAAGAGCCTGGAGCTGTCGGCCAACCATGCGGGCGCCGCGGACGCGCGCGCCACGCTCGCCTCGCTGCCGCCACCGCGCTGAGCGGGGGGCCGGGCGCTATTGGCGCTCGATCCCGAACTTGCTGAGCAGCCCGTACAGGGTCGGGCGGCTGATGCCGAGCTCCGTCGCGGTCTGCGAGATGTTCCCGCGGTTGCGCTTGAGCGCCGCCTTGATGGTGTCGCGCTCGAGCCCCGCGCGCAGCTCGCGCAGCCCCTGCCGGGCCGCGGTCGCGCCCTTCTCGAGCTCGAGGTCGGCGGCCGTGATGCGCGGGCCCTCGGCCATCACCGCGGCGCGGCGCGCGCGGTTCTCGAGCTCGCGCACGTTGCCGGGCCAGGAGTGGGCGCGCATGGCCGCGATCGCGTCCTTGGTGAAGCCGGTGAGCTTGCGGCCGGCGTCGGCCGCGTAGCGCCGTGCGAACGTCTCGGCGATCATCACCACGTCGTCCTCGCGGTCGCGCAGCGGAGGCATCGAGAGCGTGACGACTCCGATCCGGTAGTAGAGGTCCTCGCGGAAGCGGCCCTCCGCGAGCAGCTTCGGCAGGTCCGCGTTCGTGGCGGTCACCACGCGCACGTCGACCGCGATCGTGGCGCGGCCGCCGATGCGCTCGACCTTGTGGTCCTGCAGGAAGCGCAGCAGCTTCACCTGCAGCGCGGTCGGCAGCTCGCCGATCTCGTCGAGGAACAGCGTGCCGCCGCTCGCCGTCTCGATCCGCCCGCGCCGCTGCGCGTGGGCGCCCGTGAACGAGCCCTTCTCGTGGCCGAACAGCTCGCTCTCGAGCAGCGCCTCGGGGATCGCGCCGCAGTTGATCGGCACGAAGGGCCCGGCGCTGCGCGCGCCGAGCCGGTGGATCGCGTGCGCGGCGAGCTCCTTGCCGGTGCCGCTCTCGCCGAGCACCAGCACCGGCGCGTCCACGGTCGCGACCTTGCGGATCGACGCGTACACCTCCTGCATGCGCGCGCTGGTGCCGAGCATGCCCTCGAAGTCGGAGGCGGTCTGCTGCCGCAGCTCGCGGTTCTCGCGCTCGAGCGCGTGCAGCTTGAGCGCGCGGCGCAGCACGACCTTCAGCTCCTCGACGTCGATCGGCTTGACGAAGAAGTCGTAGGCGCCCTGGTCGACCGCCCGCAGCGCGTGCGCGCGCTCCTCACGCCCCGTGATCACCACCACCTTGGCGGCGGCGTCCGCGAAGCGCAGCGCTTCGAGCGTCGCGAAGCCTTCCTCGACGCCGCCCGGATGCGGAGGCAGCCCGAGGTCGAGCGTGATGACCGCGGGCTGGTCGTCGCGCGCGCGCGCGAGCGCTTCCTCGCGGTCGCCCGCAAGGCTGACCTCGAACTCGTCGGCCAGCGCCCATCGCATCTGGCCGCGGAGGTCCGCGTCGTCGTCGACCACCAGCAACCTGGGCTTTGAGATCACGCGTGTTCCAATGAGATCGCTTTATGTATAGCCAATAGAGTCGCCGTCGAAGTACGTTCAGAACTTGACACGGTGATCACTCGACGGCGTACAATGTACCTTGTCACGGGGTTCCCGACACTCCCCGCGGCAAATCTCCCTCCGACTCAACCTAGGGGCCGCTGCCATGGCTATTCATATCGTAACGGTGTTGCTGTCTGTGTCCACTACGGTGGCTACCTTCGCGGCAGCCCAGGATGCGCCCGCGTCGCAGCCGCCAGCGCAGCAGACACAGCCGCGCCCGGGCCGTACACCGGCTCCTGCCGCCACGGCGCCGTCGGGAGCGCCTTCGACGTCGCCTTCGACGGCGGGCTCCACGGGGGCGTCCGGCGCATCGGAAGAGCTGCTGAGCGCGTACGACCGCGAATCGCTCACCGCGGAGTACCGGATCGCTCCCGGCGACGTGCTGCAGGTCTTCGTGTGGCGCGAGCCGGATCTGAGCCGCGAGCTGCGGGTCCGCCCCGACGGCTACGTGAGCGTCCCGCTGATCGGCGACCTGTTCGCCGTGGCGAAGACGCCGAAGCGGCTCGCCGCCGAGTTCACGCAGGCGCTGTCGCAGTTCGTGAACAACCCGCAGGTGACCGTGACGCTCGCCACCTCGAGCACGCTCCGCTTCTACGTGCTCGGCAAGGTCAACAAGGCGGGCGAGTTCCCGCTCGTCGGCCGGACCACCGTGATGCAGGCGCTCGCCCTCGCGGGCGGCTTTCTCGAGTACGCGAAACCCGAGGAGATCAAGATCCTGCGCCAGGAGCTGGCCACGGCCGGCGGCAAGGCGAAGACGCACGAGGTCGTGCTGGCCGTCAACTACAAGGCGATCGCGCAGGGCCAGAACCTGCAGCAGAACGTCGCACTCAAGGCAGGCGACGTGGTCGTGGTGCCGTGAGCTTCTCGCGCGCCCAGCTCGCGCTGACCGTCCTCGTCGTGCTCACGACGCTGTGCGGCTCCGCGCTCGCTCGGGCCCAGGGGAGAGCCTCGCTGGTCCCGCCGGCGGCCGCCAAGAAGGGTGCGGCCGACCTGGCATTTCAAGCTCGTGGGCGGGGGCACCTGGTACGACAACCCCTTCTTCTTGGGCGCCGCTCCCGGGACGACCTGGAGCACGACGGGAGAGGCGTCCCTCGGCCATGAGCACAATTTCCGGTCGGGTGTCTTCACCTGGTCGGGCAACGGCGGGGCGATCTACTACCCCGAGGTCGATGGCCTGAATCAGCCGACCTACGGCGGGGCCGTCAGCCTCTCATGGTCGCCCGGCCGCGGTCGCACGAAAATCGACATGCGGCAGGACTATCAGCGATCGAACACCCGGAGCCTGGTGACGCTCGATCCCGAGGGGCTGCCGCTGCCGACTTCCGGTCTCGACAGCGCGATTTCGTTTCTGACACTCGATCAGAAGCTCTCACGAAGCTGGGAGTTTCAGGCCGGAGGCAGCTACGTCTATCGCCGCTACGACGACCCCAGGCTGATCGGCGGCGACGATGCGGGAGCGCATGCGCGGCTTGGAACCCACGCAGGCCGGAACGGGCTGGCGTTCCTCGCCTATCAGTACACGTCGAGCCGGATCCAGGGCAACGCCCTGCGCTCGCATCAGGGGCTCCTCGGATACCACCGGCGCCCGCTGCGGGGCTTCGTCCTGGAGGTGGCCGGTGGCTTCGGATACGTCGAGTCGGTCCAGAAAATGTATCCGTCTGGACGCGCCGCCATCGCGGCGGTCGGCCGCAAGGCATCGATCGAGGCGCGCTACGAGCGCAGCTTCGGCCAGGCGTTCGGCTACGGCCGTCCCACCGTCGCCGACATATTCAGTGGCATCGCCACCTGGACCCCTGTGCGCAGGCTCACCGCCAGCGCAGACTACAATTTTGGGTACCGGCGCAATCCCGGGGACGAAGGCAACACGATCACCTCGTGGATCGCCTCGGGCGGATTCGGCTGGGATGTGGGGGGAGGGGTCGGTTTCGTGGCTCGCTACTCGAAGGAACACAACGACACGTACGTCGCAACGGTTCCGGTGAACGGGGAACAAGGTGTCGGTAGCGCTGTCGTACGGAGTCGATTGGAGATAGGGACGAGCCGCGCCTCTGGCGCGGCAGCGTCGGAGAGCGTCGGAGGTCGATTGCGATGGCTGTGAGGAAGACGGTTCGGATCGACGTACTGGCGGAGAGCGCGTGGCGCTATTCGGGCTACGACGCGATCGTCTGCGTGGACGTGCTGTTGTCCGCCACGACGCTGGTGACGGCGCTCGGGCAGGGACGGCGAGTCAGGGTCGCTGCGGAGCTGAAGCATGCGTCGCACGGCGTCCCGATGGATCGCCCGCTGGTGTTGACCGACGCGCTCGCCCGTGCGGAAGAGAACGTCCGCTTCGGCGGCGCCGCCTACCTGAGCCGTGAGAGCGGCCGTCAGCCGATCGTGCACCTGTCGCCGTTCGCCCGCATGCTCGAGGCCGCGGCCGCGCGTGCGCGCGTCTACGTGGCGTGCCTGCGCAACTTCGAGGCGACGGCCAACGAGCTCGCGCTGCAGCACCGCCGCGTGGTGCTGATCGGCGCGGGCGAGGACGGCGAGGTGTGCGCCGCCGACCAGATGGCGACCGCGTGGCTGGCGATGCGCCTGCAGGGTCGCGATTTCGACCTGGAGGGACGTCACACGACCGACGAGGTCGCCCGCTGGGGATCCTCGGACGTGTCGCTGATCGGACTGTCGCGGTCGGCCGAGCGGCTGCGCTCGCGCGGTCGCGAGTCGGAGGTGGCATTCGTGTTGAAGCACGTCAACGATCTCGAAGTCGTCTGCGCGTACGACTCGGGCGAGCTCGAGGACCCCGTCGCCAAGCGCCGCCGGCACATCGAAGAGATGCCGACTCCCGCCTGGGGCACGCCCGGTCCGTCGGCGGGCCGCTACTGACCGATGGCCGAAGAAACCCAGTCGGGCAACTCCACCCGCGAGCTGCAGCGCCTCGCCGAGGCGCCGCTGCGGCGGCCCTGGCTCGTGATCATCCCCTTCCTGCTCTCGGTCGTCGTCGCGGTGGCCGTGAGCTTCGTGCTCACTCCCCGCTATCGCTCCTCCACGCTGATCCTGGTGGCGCCCGAGCAGATGCCGACCAACTTCGTGCCGCAGATGAGCACGGAGCGCGTGGCGCGCCGGCTCCAGACGCTGCGGCAGGAGGTGCAGAGCCGCACCCGGCTCGAGATGGTGGCACGCGAGTTCGACCCCTACGGCTCGCTCGGCAAGGAGCCGCTGATCAACACGATCGAGCGCATGCGCGCCGCGGTGACCGTGTCGGTCAAGGGCGACGACGCGTTCAGCATCGAGTTCGAGCATCGCGATCCCAAGATGGCGATGCTGGTCGCCGACCGCCTGACGACGCTCTTCATGGAAGAGGTGGTCGGCGCGAGCGAGCGCCAGGTCTCGAACGCCTACGAGTTCATCGAGAAGCAGCTCGAGGGCGCGCGAACGCAGCTCGAGCAGAAAGAGGCGGCGCTGCGCGCCTACAAGGAGCAGCACATGGGCCAGCTGCCCGAGCAGGTGCAGGCCAACCTGGCGACGCTGCAGCGGCTGCAGCTCGAGCAGCAGACGACCGCCGAAGGCCTGCGCAAGGCGACCGACACCATGCGGCTGCTCGAGAGCGGCAGCAACGGCAACGGCGAGGGAGGCGAGCGCGGGATCAAGACGCCGTCGCCCGACTCGCTTTCGGTGCTGAAGGCCAACCTGGCGATCCTCAAGACGCGCTACACGGAGCAGCATCCCGACGTGCGCGCGCTGCAGAGCCGCGTCGACCTGCTCGAGAAGGCCGCCGCCAACCAGACGCCGGACGCCCCGCCGCCCGATCCCGAAAAGGCTGCCGCCGAGCTGCGCGTGCGGGAGGCCCGGATCGAGATCGAGTCGCTGCGCGCGCGGCTGGCCGACGTCGACCGCCGGATCGCCGCGTTCCAGGAGCGGGTCGAAGCCGCCCCGCGCCGCGAGCAGGAAGTGCTCGGGCTGATGCGCGACTACCAGAAGCTCAGCGAGAACTACTCGCAGCTGCTCTCCAAGAAGCTCGACGCCGAGATGGCGGCGCGCCTCGAGCGCCAGCAGAAGGGCCAGCAGTTCCGCGTGCTCGACCCCGCCTACCTGCCGGAGCAGCCGAGCTTCCCGAACCGCGGGCTCTTCGCGCTCGCAGGCCTGGGCGTCGGCATCCTGCTCGGAATCGGCCTGGCGATCACGGTCGATGCGCTCGACCCGACGATCAAGGACGCGGAGAGCGTGCGCACGGCCTTCAGCTTCCCGGTGCTCGCCGTGATCCCGTACGTCAAGCCCCGGGACCAGGCACGCCTCGCGAAGCTGCCGCTCGACGCGCCCGCCGGCTCGGTGGTGGGTGGTGGAAAGAAGAAGCGGCGCGGCGGCGCGGCCTTTGCCTACGAGGCCGAGGTCGAGGCCGACAACAAGTCGAGGAGCAAGTGATCGACCCCAACTCCGTGCGGCTGGTCCCGAGCGTGCCGCAGCCCGTCTCCGGGCAGCCGCTCCAGCAGGCCGTGCTCGGCAGCGGCCACTACGTCGCCGAGGAGTTCCGCTTCCTGGCGGCGAAGGTCGCCGGCATCGCCAGCGAGCGCTTCACCACGATCGGTGTCGTGAGCACCGGGCCGGGCGAAGGCAAGACCACGGTCGCGCTCGGCCTGACGGCCGCGCTCGCGCGGATCTCCCAGCACCGCGCGCTGCTGCTGGAGGCCGACCTGCGCCAGCCCGCGGTCGAGCGCTACCTCGGCATGCCGCGCATCGGCGGCGTCTCCGACTTCCTCGCCGGTCACGCCACCAGCGTTCCCGTCCGCACGATCGCGCCCCCGGGCTTCTCCGTGCTGGCGGCCGGCCGCGAGCGCCTCGCCCGCCCCGAGCTGCTCGGCTCCGAGCGCATGGCCAGCCTGATCGGCGCGTGCCAGCTCTCCTACGGATACGTCGTGGTGGACTGCCCGCCGCTCGACCCCGTGGCCGACGCGGTGGCGCTGCAGGACATCCTCGACGGCTTCCTGCTGGTGATCCGCGCCCGGCGCTCGCCGAAGAGCCGCGATCGAGCGCGCGGTCTCGCGCCTCAAGGAGAACCGGATCCGCGGCATCGTCTTCAACGACCAGCCCGAGGTCCTCCCGCTCGGCTACGCCTACGGCTACGGCTACCACGACGAGCGCGAGCGCTACCTGAAGAGCGACGAGAGCGAAGAGCAGCGATGAGCCGGGGAGCTCGGTGGCTCGGCTTCCTAGCCGAGACGCTGATCGTGCTCCTGTCTCTCGGCCTCGCCATCCTGATGCGCCTCGGCAGCTTCGAGGCGTTCCTCGGCTACGAGCACAAGCTGCCGAAGGCGCTCCTGTGCGCTGTCGTGATCCAGCTCACGCTCTACTACGCGGAGCTCTACGAGCACCGCTCGCGGCGCCGGATCGAGCTGTTCCTGATCTTCGGGCAGTGCATGGCGATCGCGTCGGTCGCGCTCGCCGTGGTGTTCTTCCTGATTCCCGGTCTTCCGGATCGGCCGCGGCATCTTCTTCGTCTTCATCGTGCTCGCCTGGGTCTTCCTGCTGCTGTGGCGGCTGTTCCTGCTGTGGGCCTGGGGCACGTTCGGCGCGTTCGGCGACCGCGTGCTGATCCTCGGCACCGGCCTGCCGGCGCAGAAGGTGGCGCGCGAGATGCTGACGCGCGCTCCGATCGGCTACCGCGTGCTGGGCTTCCTGACCGAGCACGAGAGCGAGGTGGGCCGCACGCTCGTGAACCCGAGCGTGCTCGGCACGCTCGCCGACCTGCCGAAGCTCAGCGAGTCGCAGGACGTCACGCTGATCGTCGTGGCGCAGGAAGACCGGCGCAAGCGCCTGCCGGTCGACATGCTGCTGCGCTGCCGGATGGCCGGCGTCCGCGTGGTGGAGGCGGCGAGCCTGTTCGAGAGCCTGTCGGGACGGATCCCGCTGCGCGACCTGCGGCCGAGCTGGCTGATCTTCTCGGGCGGCTTCCAGAAGCCGCGCGCGATGTCGACGGTGAAGCGGGCAGGCGAGGCGGCGGTCGCGGCGCTGCTGCTGGTCCTGACGCTGCCGCTCGCGGCGCTGACGGCGCTCTGCGTGCGGCTGTCGAGCCCGGGGCCCGTGCTCTACCGGCAGACCCGCGTGGGCATGGGCGGCAAGGCGTTCGAGCTCCTGAAGTGGCGCACGATGGGTGCGGACGCCGAGAAGGCCTCGGGGCCGGTCTGGGCGACGGGCGAGAACGACCCGCGGATCACGCGGCTCGGCCGCCTGATGCGCAAGACGCGGCTCGACGAGGTCCCGCAGCTGTGGAACGTGCTCCGGGGCGACATGAGCTTCGTGGGTCCGCGCCCCGAGCGTCCGCACTTCGTCCAGAAGCTGCGCCAGGTGATCCCGTACTACGACGAGCGGCACAGCGTCCGGCCGGGGATCACCGGCTGGGCGCAGGTCAAGTTCCCGTACGGCTCCACGATCGAGGACGCGGAAGAGAAGTTCGAGTTCGACCTCTACTACGTCAAGCACATGTCGCTGCTGCTCGACATCGCGATCGTGCTCGAGACGGCCAAGGTGATGCTGCTCGGCCGCGGACGCTAGTCGCGCTCCCAGCTCCCGTACATGGGATTCGGCAGCGCGAAGTAGCGCGTGCCGAAGGCCGCGAAGGCGGAATCGGCTTCGTTGCGGATGGCCTGGCTCGAGCCCGGGGAAGTCGAGGATGTTGTCGCCGACGAAAGCCACGACCTCGAGCGGCGGCAGCCCGGCGGCGGTCGTGCCCCGTGCGACGGCCTCGAAGCGCGGGTTCTTGTCGCTCGGGCCCCCGTCCGGCTTGCAGAGCATCACGTCGTAGACCAGTCCGTTGCGCCCGGAAGACGGCCTCCGTGTCGGGGCACTCGCTCACGGCCCGGTTGGTGACGATCGCGATGCGGCCGCCCAGCTCGCGCACGCGCGCCAGGAAGGCCTTGGCGCCCGGCTGCGGTAGCGCCTCGCGGCGCTTCGTCCACTCGTGCCAGCTCGGCCCGTCGAACGGCAGCCCGGCGCGCTCGCGCTCGAGCTGGTAGAGCGAGTTGTCGATCACGGTCTCGTCGGCGTCGAGCACGACGGCCCAGGCGCCGCCCGCGAGGCGTGCGGCCTCGCGCTCGACGTGCGCCGTGGCGGCGCCGTAGACCTCCAGGAACACCGCGCGGTGCTCGGCCGAGCTGCGCGTCCAGCGGATCGCCTGGGAGGGCAGGGCGGGCGTCTGCGCGTCGCGAGCGGCTGCGGGCGGCGTGGGGGCCGCCTGGGGCGCGTGAGCGGGCGTGGCGCTGCGGCAGGCGGCGAGCGCCGACAGGACGAGGACGGTTCCGGCGAGGACGCTGGGACGCTTCGAGCGCAAGGGGGCTCACTCCGGAAGTAGAGGAGTGAGCCTACTCCGGACGAGCTCGATTCGCGACTGGCAGCCCGGGGCCGCTCAGCGTATCGCCGGCTGTCCTCGACCGGAGCGATTGCGGCGCGCGCGACGCGCGGCCAGGCCCGCGAGACCCGCGCCGAGGAACAGCAGCGTCCCGGGCTCGGGAGACTCGACGGCCAGCGGCGTGGGGACCGGGCCTCCGCTGGCCGGGTCGGTAATCACGAGAACGGCGGGGACGGCTGGGAACGGGCTGTTGAGACGGCCCGCGGATACGCCGGGCAGCGTGCCGAACTCGCCGGCAACCAATCCGTTTGATCCCGCATTACCGGCCGCGGATGCCAGAAGGCTGCCCGACGCCTCGCCTGCACCGAGTCCGTCGGCTCCGCCAGCTGCGTCCACTCCGCCGGCTCCGGCACCACCGCCACCGCCACCCGCTCCGCCGATCCCGCCAGCACCGCCACCCCCGCCCGAACCGCTGCCTCCGATGACGGATGCGTTGGCGGTCGGGCTGTCGCCGCTCGCCGGGGCGATCGAGCCGTTGCGGCCCTGGCGGCCGTTCCTGCGCCGAGGTAGCCCAGATCGAGGCCGCCCAGCGTCGAGTCGACCCGCGCCTGCTGCACCGGCGCGCTGTCGAGGTCGTCCGCGACCGAGTCGGCAGCTCCCGCCCGCCATCCGTTCCAGCGGTCGGCCCCCAGGACGCGCCGGCCGGCGTCGCTGAAGGCGTCGGCGAGGTAGGAGGGCGGATTGTGGTGGGCAACCGCCGTGGCGACCGCCGCCTTGCGAGAAGCTGACGATGAAGGCCGAGACGGGCGTCTGGAGCGTCAGCGCCACTGTGGCACCGAACGCGGTAACGAGGACTCTCTTCTTCGAGCGCATAGTCATCCCCCGGTGGTTGAGCTGAGATCCCGCAAGCACCATGCCAGGCGAACGCCTGCTGCCGGCATCTGCACAAACACACATACGCCAGGGACTTGGTGAGTCGTGACCACTGTCGCTCGAGATCGACCGGCCTGCGATTTGTAATACGCGGGGAGGGGCATTTGTAACTTCTTCCGCGAGCTAACGGTCCGTGTCGACCCGATCGCACTCAGATTCCTGCGTGCCTGCGACGCGCCGACAACCCAACGAGCCCCGCCCCGAGGAGCATGCAGGCTAGTGGGCCGCGATGCGGCGAGCGCGACAGTCGAGGGATTCTTCGTGGGCATGCGCGTCACCTAGTCGTAATGCGGATACGTGCTGCAAGTGAGGTGCCACGCGAATGATCGCCGTCCGCAAGGGGCGGCAAGCATTGATGGTTCTGCTGCTTGGTGGGGGGCATTCGTTCGGGATCCGCGCTGCGGCACCCCCTGGGACCTGTAAGGGCGCCCGACGGGGGGTTACACTTTCTGGCTGGTTCCAGCCGAGGCCAGGTCCCTCCTCGAAAGGTTAAGCGAGCCATGTGGAAAGCCCGCCTTCTTGCCGCATCCTGCCTCGGCCTGACGCTCGTGCCCGCTGCCGACAGCCGGCTCCGGGCCGATGAGGCGGCGGAGCGCAAAGGTCCGAAGGAGCTCGCCGGCCTCAAGTACCGCCTCGTCGGACCTCCGGCGGGAGGCCGCGTGGCGCGCGTCGTCGGCGTTCCTGGCGACCCCTACACCTACTACGCGGCGACGGCCTCGGGCGGCGTGTGGAAGTCGCTCGACGGCGGAACCCAGTGGAAGCCGGTGTTCGACGATCAGCCGGTGAGCTCGATCGGCTCGATCGCCGTCGCTCCGTCGGACCCGAACGTGGTCTACGTCGGCTCGGGCGAGGCCAACATCCGCGGCAACGTCGCGCAGGGCAACGGCATCTACAAGTCGACCGACGCCGGCAAGACCTGGCAGCACGTCTTCGCGCAGGACGGACAGATCGGGACGCTCGTCGTGCACCCGACGAATCCCGACGTGGCGTACGCGGCGGTGCTCGGCAAGCCGTTCGGTCCGAATCCCGAGCGCGGCGTGTATCGCACCCGCGACGGTGGGAAGACCTGGGATCGCGTCCTCGCCAGGGACCCGGACACCGGCGCCTCGGACGTCGCGCTCGACCCGGGCAACCCGCGCGTCGTCTACGCCGGGATGTGGCAGGCGCGGCGGCGTCCCTGGGAGCTGGTGAGCGGAGGCCCCGGCTCGGGTCTCTACGTGTCCCGCGACGGCGGCGACACCTGGAAGCGTCTCGAGGGCCACGGGCTGCCGGAGGGGATCTGGGGCAAGGTCGGCGTCGCGGTCGCAGCTTCGGAGCCACGGCGCGTCTACGCGGTGATCGAGGCCGAGAAGGGCGGCCTCTACCGCTCGGACGACGGCGGCGAGAAGTGGACGCTCGCGAGCGGCCACCACGCGCTGCGGCAGCGGGCCTGGTACTACTCGACGCTCACCGTCGATCCCAGGAACGCGGACGTCGTGTGGTTTCCGCAGGTGCCGATGCTGAAGACGGTGGACGGCGGCCGCACGATCCGGAGCGTGAAGGGCATCCACCACGGCGACCACCACGACGTGTGGATCGACCCGAAGAACCCGCGCCGCATGATCGCGGGCAACGACGGAGGCATCGACATCTCCGTGGACGGCGGCGAGACCTGGTACGCGGCCGGACTGCCGATCTCGCAGTTCTACCACGTGAGCGTCGACGGCTCGGTCCCGTACCGGGTGATGGGCGCGATGCAGGATCTCGGCACTGCGTCGGGCCCGAGCCACAGCCTCTCGACGGCCGGCATCACCGCGGGCCACTGGTACACCGTGGGCGGCGGCGAGGCGGGGCACGCGGTGCCCGATCCGAGCGACCCCGCCGTGGTCTACGCGGGAGAGTACCTGGGCATCTTCACGCGCTACGACCGGCGCACCGGCCAGGCGCGCAACGTGAGCGCGTGGCCGGAGAACCCGTCCGGGCACGGCGCGTCGTTCCCGCGCTACCGCTTCCAATGGACCGCGCCGATCGCGGTCTCCCCGCACGACTCGAAGACCGTGTACCACGGCGGCAACGTGCTGTTCCGCACCGAGGACGGCGGGCAGAGCTGGGCGGCGATCAGCGGCGACCTGACGCGCGACGACGCGTCGAAGCAGCGCTGGTCGGGCGGGCCGATCACGGGCGACAACACCGGCGTCGAGTACTACTGCACGATCTTCGCGATCGCCGAGTCCCCGCGCGAGAAAGGCCTGATCTGGGTGGGCAGCGACGACGGCCTCGTCCACGTCACGCGCGACGCGGGGAAGAGCTGGACGAACGTCACGGCCAACGTGCCGGGGCTGCCCGAGTGGGGCACCGTCAGCGCGATCGAGCCGTCGCCCTTCGACGCCGCGAGCGCCTACCTGGTCGTGGACAACCACCGCATGGACGACGCGCGGCCGTATCTGTGGAAGACGAGCGACTACGGCAAGACCTGGAAGAGCCTCGGCGGCGGCCTGGCGAAGGACGTCTACCTGCACGCGGTGCGCGAGGACCCGAAGCGCAAGGGGCTGCTCTTCGCGGGGACGGAGCGCGGCGTCGCGTACTCGCCCGACGACGGCGTCAGCTGGAAGGAGCTGAAGACGAACCTGCCGACCGTCGCGGTGCACGACCTGGTCGTCAAGGACGACGACCTCGTGGTCGGCACGCACGGGCGCTCGATCTACATCCTCGACGACTTGACGCCGCTGCGCGAGTGGTCGAAGGAGATCGAGGCGAAGGCGGCGCACCTGTTCACGGCGCGGCCGGCGGTGCGCTGGCGGCTCGAGGGCCCGATCTCGTCCCACGGGCACGGGCCCGGCGAGAACCCGCCGGCGGGCGCCGTCGTCTACTACTGGCTGAAGGAGGAGCCGAAGGAGGACGTGCGGCTGGAGGTGCTCGACGAGCAGGGCAAGGTCGTCCGCACGCTCAGCAGCCGCAAGGTCGAGCCGGCGGTGCCCGAGGACGATCCCGACCCGGAGGAGCCCGAGCCGAAGCCGCTTTCGAAGGAAGCCGGGCTGCAGCGCGCGGTGTGGGACCTCCGCTACGAGGGCGCCCCGCGCATCCGGCCCGCCAAGATCGACTCGGGCGATCCGGGGGTCGGCCCCACCGCGCTGCCGGGCCGTTACACGCTGCGGCTCGTCGTGGGACAGGAAACGCTCTCGACTCCGCTCGAGCTGCGCCTGGACCCGCGCGTGAGCGTGGCGCGCGCCGACCTCGAGGAGCAGCTCGCCTTCTCGCTCGAGCTGCGCGACGACCTGAAGCGCCTCGCCGACAGCGTGAAGGGCCTGCGCGCCGTACGCGAGCAGGTCACGGCGCGTGTCGCGCCGCTCAGAGGCCAGGCGGGCAAGGAGCCGCTCGTCGCCGCGGCGGACGCGCTGCTGCGCAAGTGCGACGTGCTCGAGGCCAAGCTCCACAACCCGAAGGCCGAGGTGACCTACGACATCCTCGCGATGCAGGGCGGCGCCCAGCTCTACTCGCGGCTCGCGCCGCTCTACAGCTGGGCGTGCGAGGGGGACGGCCGCCCGACCCAGGGCATGCGCGAGATCTACGCCGAGGAGCGCCGCGAGCTGGACGCTCTCCTCGCCGAGTGGAAGGCGATCGTGGACGGCGACGTCGCCGAGCTCAATCGCAAGGCCCGCGAGCTCGCGCCGGAGTTCGTGAGCGTGCAGTAGCCGCGGGCGCGAAGCGCCCACGGCACACGATCAGCTCCCGACGGCCCAGCCTTGCACGAGCCGGGCGAGCTCCCAGAGCGGCACCGGCTTCGGCACGAAGGCGTCCACTCCCAGGCGGCGCGCCTGCGCCTCGACCTCGGGGTGGAAGTAGCCCGTCATCACGATGACCGGCGCCTTCGGGTTGTGCGTGCGCGCGAGGCTCACGATCGTGAAGCCTTCTGCGCTCGACGGCCCGGTGAAGCGCAGGTCCGTGATCACCGCGGAGTAGCCGCGCGTCTCGAGCAGCGTGCGCGCCTCGGCCACGCTGCGCACGGCATCGACCTCCCAGCCGCAGCAGCGCAGGTATTCCTTCACGACGAGAAGCGGGGCTTCCTCGTCGTCAGCCAGAAGGATTCGCACGCGTGTACCGCTCACAAACCCCCATATTGCAGCGACCGTGCCAGGGTGCCCGCTCGTCCACGCGAAGCAGGTAAGTGATTGTATTTGCATGAGATGTGGCATTCGCGGCGCGAAGCTTGGACTCGGCTCTTTCGTCCATGACCGGGACGGCCGTCCGGCGCCTCAGAATCGCGGTCGAGGCCCGCGTGCCGCCCGTTCGGCGAGCGACTCGAGCAGCCGGCTCGTCACCTCGCGCGCTGCCGTGGTGACGGCCGATGAGGTCGCTCCGTGCGTCACGCGCACGCAGAACGCGACCGTCGTTTCACCGAGCGGCGCGATCCCCACGTAGTTGACGTGGTAGCCGCGTCCGCGCTCGGCCGCGGTGCCGGTCTTCATCGCGATCTCGTAGCCGGCGGGCGCGAGGCCGGCGCCGGTGCCGCGCCGCGCGACCGCCGCCATCGCGCGACGCAAGCGCCGCGCGACCGCGGGCTCGAGC
Source organism: uncultured Acidobacteriota bacterium (assembly GCA_963724555.1). Taxonomy (GTDB): domain Bacteria; phylum Acidobacteriota; class Vicinamibacteria; order Fen-336; family Fen-336; genus DATBSL01. Next base: position 248,603 of record CAVRVE010000015.1, on the reverse strand, counting down.
ACGTCGCGCGTCGGGATCTCGCCCTTCGGCTCGTCCGTCAGGCCCAGCGGGCCGCACGGCCCGCTGAGGACGCTCGGCTCGGGCAGGCGCCCGTCGTCGGCCACGACCGCCGCGAGCAGCGCCGCGTGCAGCGGCGTGACGTCGACGAGCTCGAGCCCGATCGACAGGTCGGCGAGCTGGCGCGGCGTCCGCGCCGGCGTGTGGATGCGTCCCGCGCCGCCGAGCAGCGCGGCGGGGCCGGAGTCGAATCCCCAGCGCCGGTACTCGTCGACCATCCGGCTCGCGCCCAGCTCGACGCCCAGGTTCGCGAAGGCGACGTTGCAGCTCTTGGCGAGCGCGTCGTCGAGCCCGGCGAGCGGACCGCTCGGGAAGGCGCACCAGAGCGGCTGGCCGCCGTAGCGCTCGACGCCGGTGCAGGTCATGCGCGAGATCGCGGCGTCCGGGTCGAGGCCGTTGCGGTAGGCCGCGGCCGCGGTGAGCAGCTTGGCGATCGACGCGGGCTCGAGTCGCTGCGTGAGCGCCGCGGCGCCCTCCAGAGCACTCGTGCGCTCGTCGCTCACCGCGGCGAGCAGCGCGCCGCTGCGGGCGTCGACGAGCACGATCGAGCCTCGCCGCTCGCCGAGCGCCGCGAGCGCGCTGCGGCTGAGCTCGAGATCGACCGTGAGGCGCAGGGCCCGCGCCGGAAGCTCGCGCCGGCACGCGCTCGAGTACGCCCGACACCAGCCCGGCAACGCCTTCGGCCGGACGGAACGGCCCGGACGCCAGGATGCTCGCGACCAGCTCGCCGCTGCGGTCGAGCAGCAGCGTCCGGGCGCCGGAGTCGCGGGCCGCGAGCGCACGCTCCAGCCGCGCGCCGAGTCCGCGGGCGGCGAGCGGAACCCGGCTCGCCGCGACCGCCGCGCGCGCCGCCGCTTCGTCGCCGGCCTCGAAGGCGAGCGCCGCCGAATAGAGCGGGCCGAGCGGGTGCCCCGAGCGCCCGAGAAGGTCGGCGAGCGAACGCGCGCCGTCGAGGCGCCCGGCGCGAAGCGCCGACACCACGAGAGGCTCGGCGGGAACGAAAGCGAGCTCTTCCGGCGAAAGCGCCGCCACGGGGCGTCCGCTCGCCGCGGCCGCCAGCGTCTCGCCCGCGCGCGCCCGGTCCCGCTCGCCGGGCCAGCGCTCCGCCCGGGCGCACGAGACACTCGCCGCGGCGGCGTCGCCCGCCAGCAGGCGCTCCCGCGCGCGCTCGACGTCGGCCCGGGCCTGGAGCCGCAGCTGCGCGACGGCCAGGCCCAGCGCGACGAGCGTCAGCGCCAGGACGGCGGTGGCCCGCTCGAGGCGCCGCCGCTGCCGGGGCGGCCGCGCTGCGCGCCGGCTCGTCAGGCCTTCGCGCGCGCGCCCGAGAGCCGCGCGGCCCGGGCCGCCTCGTACTGCGGCAGCGCGTGAGCCAGGACGCGCACCGAGGCCTCGAGGTCGTCCCGGCAGAGCACGTAGGCGATGCGCACCTCGTCGCGACCGAGTCCGGGCGTCGCGTAGAACCCGGGTGCCGGCGCGACCATCACCGTCGCGCCCTCGTGGCTGAAGTCGCTGAGCAGCCACGCGGCGAAGTCCTCGCTGTCCTCGACCGGAAGCCGCGCGATGAAGTAGAAAGCACCCTCGGGCTTGCGCAGGAAGACGCCCGGCAGCCGCGAGAGCCCCTCGAAGAGCACGTCGCGGCGCGCCTGGTACTCGCGCACGATGCCCTCTGCGTAGTCGGCCGGCAGCTCCGGGATCCCGAGCGCGAGGAGCTGGGCGAGGCCAGGCGGCGACAGCCGCGCCTGCGCCAGGCGCAGGGCCGCGCCGAGCACCTCGCGGTTTCGCGTGGCGAGACAGCCGAGCCGGATGCCGCAGGCGCTGTACCGCTTCGACAGGCTGTCGACCACGATCGCGATCTCTTCGCAGCCGGCAAGCGCGAGCAGGCTGGTCGCCTGCCGCCCGTCGTAGACGAGCTCGCGGTAGACCTCGTCGCACACCAGGAAGAGGCCGTGCTCGCGGCAGAACCCCGCCACGCGCTCGAGCTCGTCCCGCCGGTAGACGGTGCCGGTCGGGTTGCCCGGGTTGCAGAGCAGCACGAGCCGCGTCCGCGGCGTGAGCGCGCGCTGCCACTCCTCGAGCGGCGGCAGGTGGAAGCCGTCCTCGCCGCGCGAGCGCAGCGCGCGCAGCCGCACGCCCGCCATCGTCGCGAACGCCTGGTAGTTCGTGTAGAAGGGCTCGACCACCAGCGCTTCGTCGCCCTCGCCGGCGCACGCCAGCAGCGCGAAGAGCAGCGCCTCGCTGCCGCCGGTGGTCACCACCAGCTCGTCGGCGGTGAGCGTTATTCCCAGCCGGCCGTAGTACTGCGCGAGCGCGTCGAGGCACTCCGGGGTCCCGGCCGAAGGGGTGTACGCCAGGACGCTCGGCGCGAGCGCGAGCTTGGCGCGCATCGCGGCCGGCGTCTCGAGGTCCGGCTGGCCGATGTTGAGGTGATAGACGTTCACGCCGCGCCGCTTCGCGGCGTCCGCCAGCGGCGTCAGCTTGCGGATCGGCGAGGCGGGCACCTGCCGCGCGCGCTCGGATACGGAGGGGGCCATGGCCGCTCCTTCAGTTCGCCTTGAGACTGCTCGCCACCATCTCGTCCTTGTCCGCCGTCACCACCGCCTCGAGCCTCCAGTCGCGCTCGCCGTTCCAGACGCCCGAGTACTCGGCGACGAGCCCGCGCGAAAGGCCCTGGACCTCGCGCAGCAACAGCTTGGCCAGGGCGGGCGTCCTTCGTCCGTCGACCACGGCGGCGATCTGCAGCGCGCGGATCTTCACCGACTTGCGGCCCACGTTGCGCAGGTGGATGCGCACCACGAACGGCTCGCCTGGCCGCACCGCGGGCGGCAGCACCTCGAACTCCATCCGGCCGTTGAACTGCGGCGCGCGGCTCGTCTGCACCTCGGAGACGTCGAAGCCCGCGGGCCCGGCGCCTCCGGGCGCCGTCACCTTCGTGGCCTCCACCGTGAAGCTGCGGGGCGGGGGCGGCGTCGCCAGCGTCGGCGGCGGAGCCGCGGCGAGCGTCGGGGGCGGCGCTGCACGGCGGGCCGCCCGGCGCGCGCTCTCGAGCGTGTTTCGCGCTTCGATGAAGCTGCCCGTCGCGAGCGCGAACTCGCCGCGGGCCGCTTGCTCCTCGCCCCGCAGCGCCGCTTCGTCCGCGCCCTGCAACGCGTCCGTGGGCGCGCCGGCGGTCCGCGCGGCCTCGCGCGCGGTCCGCATCTGGGTCCGGGCGTCGTCGGCCTTCGGCTTGAAGGCGGAGTTGAGCTGCGCCGAAAGCTCCGCGGCCGGCGGGTACTGCGGGTCGAGCTCGAGCACCTTCGAAAGCTCGAGCGACGCGCCGTCGCTGTCGCCGGCCTCCAGCAGGCGCCGGACCGCGGCCACGGAGCGGTCGAGCTCGTCGAGGCGACCCTGGGCGGCGGTCATCACGGCGGTCGCCTCGGAGTTTCCCGCCGACAGCTTGAGCACGCCCTGGGCCTCGGTGAGCGCGGCCCGGTAGTTCTTCTTCTCGAGCTCGGCCTGCGCCAGGCGCAGCTGCTTGCGCACGAGCTCCTGCGTGAGCGCGTCGGTGGCCGCCGGCGGAGCCCCCGGCTGCGGCGTCGTGGCCGCAGCCACAGGAAGGATGCCACGGCCAGCAGCATGACGGCGGCGAGCCCGGCCCCGAGGAGAGTGATCGGCAGGCCGAGCCGGGGGCCGCGCGGCATCGCGGGCGAGGGCATGCCGGACGTCGACGTCGAGGCCACCGGTATGCGAACCGGCGGCGGGATCGTGCTGGTCCCGGCCGGCCGTGCGGCGGTCGCAGGCAGCGGCGGGGGAGCCGGCCGCGCGCGCGGCGCCTGCGGAGCCGCGGCCGGCGCGCTCGGCACGCCGTTGCGAGCGATCGACAGCGCTGCGCGCATGTCGCCCGCCGACGGGAAGCGCTGCTTGAGGTCCTTCTCGAGCGCGCGGTTCACCACGGCGACGATGGCGGCGGGCATCTCCGGCGCCCAGCGCCGGATCGGGATCGGCTGCTTGTGCACGACCTGGTAGAGGACGCTCGGTGTCGTCTCGGCCTCGAAGGGTTTGTGTCCCGTCAGCAGCTCGTAAAGTACGGCGCCGGTCGAGAAGAGGTCGGAGCGGCCGTCCACCTTGTCGCCGAGCGCCTGCTCGGGCGACATGTAGTTCGGCGTGCCGAGCACGATGCCCTCCTGGGTCATCTCGGAGGTGCTGACGCGCGCGAGGCCGAAGTCCATGATCTTGACCTGACGGCCCTTGCCCAGGTGGATGTTGGCGGGCTTGACGTCGCGGTGGACGACGCCCTTCGCGTGCGCGTAGTCGAGCCCCGCGAGCACGCTGTCCATCGCGTTCAGCTTCTCGTCGATCGAGCCGAGCAGCTCGCGGTCGATCGCCTCGCGCAGGTCGATGCCCTCGAGCAGCTCCATCGCCATGTAGAGCAGCCCCTTCTCCTCGCCGAAGTCGTGGACGGTCACGATGTTCGGGTGGTTGAGCAGCGCCGCCGCCTGCGCTTCGCGCTGGAAGCGCTGCAGCGTCTCGTCGTCGGGTCCGAGCTTGAGCGGGAGCGTCTTGAGGGCGACGAAGCGGTTCAGGACCGGGTCGTGTGCCTTGTAGACCTCGCCCATCGTCCCGCGGCCGAGCTCGCCGATGATCTTGTACTTGCCAATCCGCTCGCGGTCCATGCTGTCATTTGCCAGCCGTACGCTTGTGGCCAGCGGTGGATGGTAGCACGCAGCCGCTCACTTAGGCCGCGCGCCGGGCGTCACAAGCTCCTCGCGAATCAGCGAGATCGGGATCATGCCGGCCGCGTTCAGCTCGTCCATGAACCCGCGCAGCCGGAAGCCGGGGCCGAGCGTGCGCGCGCGCTCGGCGAGCAAGGCCTCGAACTGGGCCTTGCCGAGCAGGTAGCTCGAGCCGTAGCCGGGCTGCGCCAGGTAGAGCTGCTGCTCGAACCAGACCAGCTCGCCGTCGGGCCGCAGCCAGCCGCGCGGGGTGCGCTCGCTGGCGGCTCGCGTCGCCTGCTCGAGCGTCCACTCGTTCGAGTGCATGCGCAGCCCCGAGATCGCGCGCGCGGCGCGCTGCGCGATCATGACGTAGACGAGCTCGCGGCTGCGCGGCCGCTCGGCGTAGAGCCCGGCGCTCATCATCAGCTCCTCCATCGCGGTCGCGACGCCTTCCGCGCGGTGCACCCAGATGTTGTAGAGCAGCGGACCGCGCCGGATCGCGCTCGCGTGCGGCTCCTGCTCCATCCGCGCGAGGTCGAGCCAGTGGTTGCCGTGGGAGCGCAGCAGCAGGGGCTCGCGCGCGTCCACCTCGGAGAAGAAGTCGCGCTTCTCGGGCGGCACGAACGACCCGAGCCGCGCCCGCAGCGCCGGCTCGTAGTAGTCGCGCATGCTCAGGATCTCCTGCTCCTTCAGGAAGCGCACGTAGTAGGCGAGCGACTCGTCGGCGCGGCGCTGCCACTCGGCCGGCGCTCGCGGCCGGCTCGAGCGGCGGCAGCGCGCGGTTCCTGTGCTCCTCGAGCGCCAGCTGCGCGGTCGAGCGCTCGAGCTCGCGCTCCATCAGCCGCAGCTCGTCCTGCCAGGTGAAGGGCACACAGTAGACGTTCTTCAGGTACCAGTCGTAGTTCTCCCGGCCCACGCCGGAGGGGCCGTGCTTGCCGGGAAGCTCGCGCTCGAGCCAGCCGCGGAACTCGTCGACGGCAGCGCGGGCCCGCTCGGCGTCCGCCACCAGCGCGGGGTGGTGAGGGCGCAGCGTCTCGGCGAACGCGCGCAGCAGCTCGGACTGCTGCCGCTCGCTCCTGATCCCGGCGAGCCACAGGTCGCGCGCGTCGCCCGTCAGGTTCGCGCGCGCCTGCACGAGCAGCCGCGGGATCGCGCGCAGCCGCTCCTGGAGCGCCCGCAGCTCGGCCTCCTGCAGCGGCAGCCGCAGCTGCCAGAGCTCGATCGCGCCCTCGATCGTGCGGCCCTCGTGGGCCGGGGTGTCGCTCTGCTCGGCGATCGCGTTCGCGTAGAAGGCCGGGTTGCGCGACCAGGGCCGCAGCACGCGCAGGTCGAAGTCGAGGCCGTTCATCTCGGCGAGGACGAGCGCGCGGTCGATGCGCTCGGGCGGCGCGAGCCCGGCGGGGTCGATCGCGTCGAGCCGCGCGCGCAGCGCGTCGAGCCGGTGGCGCTGGCGCTCGAGCGCGGGAGGCGTGTAGTCCGGGACGCCGCCTTTGACCGGCGGCCGCTGCGCCTCGCGCCACTCGGCGAAGAGCGAGAGCAGCGCGGCCCTGGCCTGGGACGGCTCCTCGGCGGACACGGCCGCGCACGCGGCGGCGCAGGCGACGAGGCACGACGTCAAGCGGCTTCGCATGGGGCCTCCTGGCGGGCGAGTCTATCGCGCGGGCCGCGCCCCGAGCGACGTACAATGAGCGCCGCCATGGAGGAGCGCTCGAGCCTGCGGCGTGCATCGTTGCTGCTGTTGCTCCTGGCGCTGCTGGCACCGCCCGCCTCCCGCTCCGCGCCGCCGGCCGTCGTCCACTTCGGCGTGATCGCCGAGGAGCCGAACGAGCCGGATCGCATGTTCACGGTCTACTCCCCCTTCATCGCGGAGCTGCGCGAGCGCCTGGCGCCGGCCGGGATCGGCGTCGGCGAGCTGGTGATCGCGCGCGACCTCGACGACCTCTCGCAGCGGCTGGTCCACGGGCAGGTCGACTTCGTGCTCGAGAGCGTCTTCCCGATGCTGACGCTGCGCGAGCGCAGCCGCAGCCTGGAGCCGTCGCTGCTGGTGGTGAGGCGCGGCGAGCGCGAGTACCGGAGCGTCTTCTTCACGCGCCAGGAGAGTGCGATCCGGAAGCTCGAGGACCTGCGCGGCCACACGCTCGTGCTGCAGGCGATGCGCTCCACCTCCGCGTTCGCGCTGCCGCGCGCGGAGCTGGCCCGCGCCGGGATCTCGCTGGTCGCGGCCGACGAGGGAGCCGCCGACCGGCGCTCGGTGCGCTACGTGCTGGCGCTCGCCGAGGTCAACCAGGCGATCTGGGTGCTGCACGGCAAGGGAGACGCCGGCGCCTTCAACGAGGGCGACTGGCAGTCGCTGCCCGAGAAGGTCCGCACGCAGCTGCGGGTGTTCGCGCGCAGCCGGCCGATCGAGCGCGGGCTGATCGCGTTCCGCAGCAGCCTCGAGCCGGCCACGCGCGCCCGGCTCGAGGAAGTGATGCTGGCGCTCGACCGCGACGAGGCGGGGCTGCAGGCGCTCACCAAGGCCGCGGGCATCACGCGCTTCGAGCGGCTCACGCCGGTCCAGCGCCAGGCGGTGCTCGACTGGGCCACCGTGCTGATGGTGTCGCGCGGCCGCTGATGCGCACGAGCGGCATCGGCACCCGGTACGCCTTCTACGTCGCGGCGCTGGCGCTCGCGCTCGTGGCCGTGACGCTCGCCGCCGCCGGCGCGATCGCCCTCGGCCGCATGCGCGTGCTGCAGAAGGAGCTGCGCGACGCGGTCACGGCGGCCCGCGCTGCGGACGACGAGCGCGCGCTCGACGGCGCCGCGCGCTACCTGGGCCTGCACCTGTTCAACCCGCTCTACCAGCTCGACGTCGAGCGGCTCAACGAAGCGATCCAGCAGACCCAGGCGTGGCTGCCGGTGGTCTCGTTCCTGGTCGTCGACCGCGACGGCCTCGTGCTGACCGACGGAACCGCGACGAACGTGATGTACGGCGAGCGCGCGCCTGGCCCGCTGCCAGGGGACGGCGCCGACCCGATGCTGATCCGCCGCGACGCCGTGACCGAGCTGCGCTTCCGCGTGGCGGCCGGCGGCGTCTCGGCCGGCTGGGGCATCGTCACGCTGTCCGAGCCGCCCTGGGAAGCCTCGCTGCGCCGGCTCGAGGAGGAGCGCACGGCGGAGCTGTGGCAGGGGCACCGCGCCTCGCTGCTCTCGCTCGGCGCGCTCGTGCTGTTCGCCACGCTCGGCGTGGGCCTGCTGGTGAGCCTGCTGCTCTCGCGCACGCTCGCGCGGCCGCTCACGCAGATGAGCCGTGCGGCCGCGCAGATCGCGGCGGGGAACCTCGACCATCCGCTGACGCTCGACTCGCCGGACGAGCTCGGCGACCTGGCGCGCGCGCTCAACCGGATGGCGAGGGACCTGCGCGCCCACGAGGAGGCGCTGCGCGCGGAGCGCAGCGATCTCGCGGCCAAGAACGCCGAGCTCGAGCGCTTCAACTACACCGTGTCGCACGACCTCAAGACGCCGCTCGTGACGATCCGCGGCTTCGCCGGGCTCGCGGGCGGGGACCTCGCGGCGGGCCGCAACGACGCGGTTCGCAAGGACCTCGGCCGCATCGTCGCCGCCGCCGACAAGATGCACCGCCTGCTCGACGACCTGCTCGAGCTCAGCCGGATCGGGCGCGTGGTGCACCCGCCCGAGGACGTGGCGCTCGGCGGGCTGGTGCGCGAGGGGCTCGAGCTGCTGAAGGGCCGGCTCGAGCAGAGGGGCATCGTGGTCGAGGTCGCCCCCGACCTGCCGATCGTGCGAGCGGACCGGCGGCGCCTGCTCGAGGTGCTCCAGAACCTGCTCGAGAACGCCGCCAAGTTCACGGGCGCCCAGGAGCGCCCGAAGATCGAGTTCGGCACGCGCCAGGACGGCGACGAGCGCGTCTTCTTCGTGCGCGACAACGGGCAGGGCATCGAGCCGCGCTTCCTCGAGCGCGTCTTCGGCCTCTTCGAGAAGCTCGACCCCGGCGGCGAGGGCACGGGCGTCGGGCTCGCGCTCGTGCGCCGCATCATCGAGGCGCACGGCGGACGCGTGTGGGCCGAATCCGCAGGCCTCGGCCGCGGTGCGACGTTCTGCTTCACGCTCGCGAGCGGGGGGTCGGGGGCCGCTCAGGCCCCCGAGAAGCCGGCCCAGAGCGTCCTGGCAGCGGATTCGTCCGGCTCTTCCCACCCGACCGCATAGCCGGGAGGCGCGAGCCTGGCGCGAGCGGCGTCAGGCGCTGCGGATCGCGTCGACGGGATGCAGGCGCGAGGCGCGCAGCGCAGGGTAGACGCCCGCGCCGAGGCCGATCGCGATCGCGAAGCCGGCCGCGAGGCCGAGGCCGAGCGGCGAGACCGGCAGGCCGCTCTCGAACGCCTGGCCGGCGAGGAGCGTGATGCCCCAGCCCAGGAGCGCGCCGAGGCCGCCGCCGACGAGCGAGAGCGAGACCGACTCGATCAGGAACTGGCCGAAGATCTCGGGGTCGGTCGCGCCCATCGCCTTCCTGAGCCCGATCTCGTACGTGCGCTCGCCGATCGAGATCTGCATCACCGAGAAGATCCCGATGCCGCCGACGAGCAGCGAGATGCCGGCGATCGACGCGAGCACCACGCGCCAGTTGGCGATCAGCACGTCGACCTCCTTGCGCACGCGCAGGATCTCCTCGCCGATGTTCTGGACCTTGAAGTCGGTGATGCCGCGGTGGCTGCGGCGCATCAGCGCCTCGGCCTCCTTCTGCGCGTTCTCGAGGTCGTCGGGGTCGGCCTGGAACGCCCAGGCGTGCACGGCGTCGGTGCCGGCGAAGTACTGCTGGGCGGTCGAGAGCGGCACGTAGACCTTGGCGTTGTCGCGCTCCATCTCGTCGTCGTTCACCTGGTCGGTGCCGAGGTGCTTCAGGACACCCACCACGCGGAAGCGCACGCCGCGGATGATGATCTCGCGGCCGAGGGCCTCCTCGTTGCCGAAGGCGTCCTGCTTGAGCTTGTGGCCGATCAGCGCCACCGTGGCGCGCGTCTCGATGTCCTGCTCGGCGAGGTAGCGGCCTTCCGCAGGCACTCGGTTCCGGATCCGGCCCCAGGCCGGCGTCACGCCTTCGACCGCGACCTTCAGCGTGCGGCCGTTGAGGCGCGCCGTCTCGTCGCCCAGGCTGAGCATCGGCGCGGCCTCGCCGATCACCTGCTTGCCGGGCTCGATCACGTGCGCGTCCGCGCTGCGCAGGCCCCGCGAATAGCCTTCCTTCTTCTGCTCGAGGCGGTCCTCGGTCTTCTGCGGGACCACGAAGATGACGCCGTCGAAGCCGAGATCGGTGAGGCCCTGCTGTACCGACACCGCCAGGCCGCCGATCACGGACACCATCACCACGAGCGCGGTGGTGCCGAGCACGATCCCGACGAGCGTCAGCCCCGAGCGCAGCTTGTGCGCCAGGATCTCGGCGAGCGAGGTGCGGACGGCCTCGGAGACGTACACGTTACTCGTACCTCAGGGCTTCGATCGGGTTGAGCCGCGCGGCGCGGATCGCGGGGTAGAAGCCGAAGAAGATGCCGACGCCCACGGCGAACGACAGCCCGATCAGCATGATCTGCGGCGTGAGCACCACCGGCTGCTGGATCATCGCGCTCATCGCCTGGGTGAAGCCGACGCCGAGCCCGAGGCCGAGCAGCCCGCCGAAGATCGTCACCACGACGCTCTCGACCAGGAACTGCGCCATGATGTTGAGGCCGGTGGCGCCGAGCGCCTTGCGCGTGCCGACCTCGCGCACGCGCTCGTTGAACGACGCGAGCAGGATGTTCATGATCACGATCCCGCCGACCAGCAGCGAGATCGCGCCGCAGGTCAGGAACGTGACGTCGTAGATCCGGCCCTGCTGCTCCTGCTGGCGCATGAACGCCTTGCGGTTGAAGACCTGGAAGTCGACGACGCCGCCGTGCGCGCGGCGCAGGATCGTGGTGACCTGCTCCTGCGCCTGCTCCATGTCCTTCACGTCGCGCACCTGCACGTTGATGTAGGCGACCTTCTGGTTCTCGCGGTCGCCCGCCATGCGCGTGATCATCGAGGTGACCGGCACGAACACGAAGCGGTTCATCCACTCGAGGTTGTTGCGGTTCGCCGAGTTCCAGTAGAACTCCTTGCGCTGCATCACGCCCACCACCGTGTAGCGGTCGCCGCCGATGCTGACGAGCTGGCCGATCGCGTCGCGGCCGCCGAAGAGCTCCTCGCGCCGCGTCGAGCCGAGCACCACGACCTTCGAGCTGCGCGCCAGGTCCTCCTGCGTCAGGAAGCGGCCCTCGGCCGGGTGGAAGTCGTACATCGGCTCGTAGTTGGGAGTCGCGCCCGAGACCTCCATGCGCTTCTCGAAGCCCGGCGCCTTCACGAGCTCCTGGCGCTCCATCGTCGGCTCGACGAGCTCGATCAGCGTCGCCTCGCCCGCGAGCGCCACCGCGTCGTCGTAGGTGAGGCCCTTCGACTTCTTCTCCTGCGCGTTCTGCTTCATCTCGCGCGAGTCCAGCTCGCGGATGAACATCTTGCGCACGCCGCCGGTCTTGTCCCAGAACTCCTGGCCCTTGCGCCGGCCGCCGTCGATCAGGCCGAAGGTCGCGACCACGGAGGCAACGCCGAGCACGATCCCGACCATCTGCAGCAGGCTGCGGCTGCGGTTCGTGTTGATGTCGACGATCCCGTCGAGGACGGAGTCCCAGAGCGACATCAAGTAGCGGCGGAAGACTGCGACCTTGGCCACGACTACTGCGCCTCTCCGCAACGACAGGCCACGGGTAGCGGTGGCTCCTCTCGAGTCCCCGCCCCCCTGCCGCTGGCCGTCAGGGGGGTGGCGGCGAGCAGGAGCCGCCGCGGAGACGAAGGCATGTGCGGAGAGGCGCTCATTCGGAGTCCTAGGCGTTTAGCCGATCGTCTTCGATGCGGCCGTCGACGATCGAGACGACGCGCTCGCAGCGCTCCGCGATGCGCGGGTCGTGGGTGACGATCACGATCGTCTCGCCCTTGGCGTGCATTCCGTCGAAGATCTCGAGGATCTCGAGGCCGGTCTTCGTGTCGAGGTTGCCGGTCGGCTCGTCGGCGAGGATCAGCGAGGGCTGGTTGACGATCGCGCGCGCGATCGCCGCGCGCTGGCGCTGTCCGCCCGAGAGCTCCGCCGGCCGGTGCTTCGCGCGCTCGAGCAGGCCCACGCGGGCGAGCGCTTCGCGCCCGCGCTCCTTGCGCTCCGAGCCCGACAGCCCGGCGTAGAGCAGCGGCAGCTCGACGTTGCGCAGCAGCGACGCCTTCGCGAGCAGGTTGAAGGTCTGGAACACGAAGCCGATCTTCTGGTTGCGGATCCCGGCGAGCTGGAACCCCGAGAGCGACGAGACGTCGTGTCCCTCGAGCCGGTAGCGTCCCTCGCTCGGCGCGTCGAGGCAGCCCAGGATGTGCATCAGCGTCGACTTGCCCGACCCCGAGGGGCCGATGATCGCGACCATCTGTCCGGCCTCGATCGCGAGGTCGACGCCGCGCAACGCCTGCACCGCGAGCTCGCCCGCGTCGTAGGTCTTGGTGACGCCCTCCATCCGGATCAGCGGCGAGACGGCGACCGCTGCCTGGGTGGCGCTCACCGCCCTCGAGATCGCGACGGCCTCACTCACGGTCCTTCTTCTCCTTCGGGCGCGTCGGGTCCTCGACGGCGACCTCGGTGCCGACGGCGAGGCCCTTCACGATCTCCACCTTGTCGACGCTCGCGAGGCCGGTCTCGATCTCCTTGAGCTCGAACTTCTCCTTCCAGGCGTCCTTCGGATCGAGCTTTTCGGCCGGCGTGTCCTTCTTGCCCGCGGCGAAGACGGAAGACAGGAAGCCGCCCTTGTCGGCCTGCTTCGGCGCCTCGGCCTTCTTGACGTAGACGACCTCGGTCTCGTCCTTCTTGAAGATGGCCTCGACCGGCACCGCGAGCACCTTCGCGCGCTTCTCGCCGACCACGTCGATGTTGGCGGTCATGCCGGTCCGCAGCTCGTTGCCCTGGCGGTCGATCGCGATCTCGACGTCGAAGACCTTGACCTTCTCCTCGAGCCGCGCGGCGGGCGCGATGCGCTTGATCGTGCCGGCGAACCTCACCTTCGGGTAGGCGTCGAGCCCGACCTTGACCGGCTGCTCGAGGCGCACCTTGCCGATGTCGACCTCGTTGATGCCGGCCTTGATGATCATCGTCTCGACGTCGGCGACGGTCATCAGCACCGTCCCGGCGTTGAAGGAAGAGACGCCGGACATCACGGTGTCGCCGAGCTCGACCGGCCTGCGGATCACCACTCCGTCCATCGGCGAGGCCACGTTCAGCCGCTGCGTGATCCCGGCCGCGACCGAGGCGATCGGCACACCGCTCTCCTGGACGATGCGGTACTTGTCCATCGCCGAGTCGTAGCTCGCCTTGGCCTGGCGGTAGCGGGTCTCGCTCTCGAGGCCGGCCTGGGCCGAGAGCAGGCCCTGGCCGAGCAGGCCGCCGTTGCGCTCGTGCGTGGCCTTCGCCTCCGCGAGCGCGATGTCGGCCTCGGCGACCGCGTTCTTGACCTGCGCGAGGTCGCGCGCCTGGTTCACGTCGGGCTCGACTCGCGCCAGCACCTGGCCGCGCTTCACGCGGTCGCCCTCGCGGACGAGCAGCTCGACCACCTTGCCCGAGAGCACCGACTTCACGTCCACCTTCACCTGCGGCTCGACCGAGCCCACCTCGGTGACGCGGACCTGCACGTCGGCCACCTCGGCCTTGGCGGTCTTGATCTTGCCCTTCTCGTCCTCGGCCTTCGCCTTGGGACGGGCGACCGTGAACCCGATCCCGGCGATCGCCAGGATCGCGAGCCCGATCCAGATCCGCCGGCGCACACGCTTCCCGTTCGACTTCGCCATGAGACTGCCCCTCGTCCGCGCAGCGGGCGGATTCAATAGTGGAGTACCGACTGCCCGACCGCTTATACGCGGCCCGCCTCGAAGGGGTTCCGAAAAGGGAGTCCAAAAGATTGAAGCGAATCAAACGAACCGCCCGCACCGCCAGCGCGTTACGGCCTGCGGGAGGACCCATGCTCGAAGACGCCCGCTTCGCTCTCCGGACGCTCGTCAAGCGCAGGGGAGCGAGCGTGCTCCTGGTCTCGACGCTCGCGCTCGGGCTCGCCGCCAACGCCGTGATCTTCAACGTGCTCGACGCGGTCGTGCTGCGCGCCTTCTCGTTCCCGAACCAGGAGCGGCTGGTGCGCGTGCACGAGACGGGGCGCGACTTCAACGGCATCGATCTCTCGAACGTGGCGCCCGCCAACCTGCTCGACTGGCAGGCGCAGACGACGGGCGCATTCAGCGATCTCGTCGGGCTGCTGTGGTGGGACGCCAGCCTGCGCGGCCGCGAGTCCGCCGAGCGGATCCAGGGCTACCGGGTCGGCCCGACGTTCTTCGATGCCATAGGCGTCGCTCCGATCGCCGGCCGCGGCTTCCTCGCCGAGGAGGCACGCCAGGGGCAGCACCGGGTCGCCGTACTCGGTCACGCGCTGTGGCAGCGCGTCTATGGCGGCGAGCCCGTCGTCGGCAAGACGATCACGATCGACACCGAGCCCTACGTCGTGGTCGGCATTGCGCCGCCGGCCTTCCAGTTCCCCGAGGGAGCCGAGGTGTGGGCGCCGCTCGTGCTGCCGGAGCCGGCGAAGGCGGAGCGCGACAAGCACTACCTGAGCGTGATGGGCCGGCTCGCGCCCGGCCGCACCCGGGCCGAGGGGCAGGCCGCGCTCGCGGTCGTCGGCGAGCGGCTGGAGCGGGAGCACCCGAAGACGAACACGGCGCGCGGCGTCTCCGCCCCGGCCTTCCGCATGGGCTTCGGCGACCCCGTGCTGCCGCAGATCCTGGTGATCTGGCAGGCCGCTGCCGCGCTGGTCCTGCTGATCGCGTGCATCAACGTGGCGAACCTGATCCTCGCGCAGTCGGCGGAGCGCGGCCGCGAGCTGTCGCTGCGGATCGCGCTCGGAGCCGGGCCGGCGCGGGTGGCGCGCCAGCTGCTGACCGAGGGAGTGCTGCTCGCGCTCGGCGGCGCGATCCTGGCGATGCCGCTCGTGGGGCTCGCCGGCCGCGTCATGCGCGAGAGCATGCCCGCCGAGATCGCCCGCTTCGTGCCGGGCTGGGACCAGCTGGGCGCCGACTGGCGGAGCCTGCTCTTCAGCGTGCTGGTCGCGGTCGTCGCCGCGTTCGTCTTCAGCGCGATCCCGGCCTGGCGCGCGGCGCGCCTCGACCTCAACACGACGCTGCGCGAAGGCGGCCGCTCCGTGACCGAGGGCGGGCGCCGGCAGGTCGGCCGCAACATCCTGGTGGTGGGGCAGCTCACCGCCGCACTGGCGCTGCTCGTCGCCGCCGGCGACGCCGGCCGCAGCGCTCGCGCGCTGATCGACGGTCCCCAGGGCTACGAGCCCCGGGGTGTCCTGGCGTTCGAGCGACGTTGTCGGACGCGCGCTACTCCGAGGCGGACAAGCAGCGCGGCTTCACGCGCGCCCTGCTGGATCGCCTCGCGGAGCTGCCGGGCGTCACGAGCGTCTCGGCCACCAACTCGCTGCCGGGCCGCAACGGCTACACGACGCGCGGGATCGCGATCGAGGGCACAGCCGCTCGCGCCCGGCGCCGACCCGCCGCAGGTCGAGGCCCGCGTCGCGACGCCGGGTCTCTTCGCGACGCTTCGCCTGCCGCTCGTGCAGGGCCGCTTCCTCGAAGAGGCCGACAAGGAGGAGGGGCGCGAGGTGGCGGTCGTGAGCCGGTCGTTCGCCGAGCGCTTCTGGCCGGGGCAGGACCCGCTCGGCAAGCGCTTCCGCATGGCGGAAGGCGACAAGGACACGCCGTGGCTCGCTGTCGTCGGCGTGACCGGCGACGTGATCCATCAGTGGATCATGCGGAGGAACGAGCCGACCTTCTACCGGCCGCTCGCGCAGGCGCCGACGCAGTACCTGACGTTCGCGCTGCGCACGGACGGGGACCCCGACGCGCTGGCGTCCGCGGTGAAGCGCGCGCTCGCCTCCGTCGATCCCGACCAGCCGGCCTACCAGCTCAAGAGCCTGACGCGCTCGATCCGGCAGTCCACGATCGGACTGCAGTACATCGCCGGGATCATGGTCGCCTTCGGCGTGCTGGCGCTGGTGCTGGCCGTAGGCGGCGTGTACGGGGTGATGTCCTATCGGGTCAGCCGGCGCACGCTCGAGATCGGAGTGCGCGTGGCGCTCGGGGCGACGCGCGGCGACGTGCTGCGCCTCACGCTCGGGCAGGCGCTGCGGCTCTCCGCGCTGGGGCTCGTGCTCGGCTCGGGTCTCGGCTGGGCGGCGAGCCGCGCGCTCGCGGGCGTGCTGCGCGGCGCCGTCACGACCGACCCGCGCGTGCTCGCCGCGGGCGTGGTGCTGCTCGGCACGGCGGCGCTCGTCGCCGCGTGGATCCCGTCCCGGCGCGCACTGAGCATCGACCCGGCGCGGGCTCTGCGTTCCGAGTAACCGCTACGCCTCGACGGCTGCCGAAGCCCACTCCGACGCCTGCTGGTCCGAGCGGAACAAGCGGTTGAGGTCGACGCGCACCGAGCTCCCTGCGCGCGCCACCGCGAAGCGGTCCATGTTGCGGGTGGCGCGCCCCGAGATGAAGGTGCCGTCCGGCTTGTATTGCGACTCGTGGCGCGGGCACTGGAAGTGGCCGTCGCGCTCCTTCCAACGCAGCGCCGTGTTCTCGTGCGGGCAGGCGAGGTTGAACACGTAGACACGCTGCTGGAAGCGGACCAGGATCAGCTGCGCGTCGCGGTCGATCGTGACGCCGTCCGCCGCGGGCAACGGGTAGCTGTACTCCGACGGGCCCGACTGCGTGCCGCCTCCCTCCACCACCGGCACGGCATCCGCGGTCTCCGGCCAGAGCTCGACGCCCGCCATCGCGGCGACGAACGCAGCCGAGATCTGGCCCAGCGCCTGCCGGCGCGAGGTCGCTGGAAGGCAGCCGCTGCAGCCGCGTGCCCGCCCGTTCGGGTGCTGCACGCTCACGCCGCCACCGTGAGCCAGACCCCCGCGAGCAGGATCGCGAGCCACAGGACGAGGCTGGCGGCCGACACGACCCCCAGGCCCCGCCAGCTGCGAGAGCCGTGCTCGAGCGCCCGCTCGGCAGTGAGGAGGCCCAGTCCGTTGGCGAGAAGCAGCGCGACCAGGCCGAGCTTGGTCCAGTAGAGCCGCGACGCGAAGAACGTCGCGCTGTCGGCGGCCGTCATCAAGGCGCCGGTCGCCACCACCACGGCGAGCGCGGGTACCACGACAGGGTGCGACGCGTGCAGGTCCGCCAGCACCTCCGCGCGTCGCGCCGGGCCGGCGCGAAGCGCCTTCAGCACCTGGCGGTCGGCGGCGATCGCCGTGCCGCCGCCCGTCACGAGCCCGACCAGGTGCAGGTAGCGGACGGTTACGGACACGGCGTGGTGTCGGTCGTAGAAGGAAGCCCACGACTCGAGCGCTGACGCGAGGACTGCGGGCAGAGCCATCCGATCAGTGGATCAGCATCATCAGGTACGCCACGGTGGCGACGCCCATCGAGGCGAGCGCAACCGAGCGGTGGCTGGAGGCGCTGGTTCCGTTGCCGCCACCGAATTCGCCGGCGTCGCTCTCGTGTTCGTTGTCGGGAGCCATCAAGCCCGTAGCGACGAAGCCGGCATCGGCCACGAGCATCAATACGCCGTGGATGGTTCGCTTCGTGCGGTGGTTCGGGTCCTTTCGGCTCTCCGACCAGTTCCAGACGCCCGTGACGGTGTTGACGGCGAACAGGGCGGCGGTCGACGCGGCCAGCACGCCGTGCACGGAGCGCGTGGTGTCCGAGCCGGTCCCGTCATACAGCTTCTGCCCGACGGCGTACTGGGCGACGAAGAGCGGCAGCATGGTGTAGCTCGCGTACTTGTGGATCTTGAGGCGCGTCCGGTAGCCGTCGCTGTACTCGAAAGCCTTCGGACGCGGCGTGAGGGCCGTGGGCGCCGGAGGGCCTGCCACCTGCGCCAGGCCCCGGACATCGGCGAGCCCTTTCGGCGGTGAAATCGCGAGCGCCCGTGCCGCCTCTTCGTCTCCTCCGTCGACGACGAAGCCCTGCGCGGCGGCCCCGACGCAATTCGCGACCATCAGCAGCACCACGAGCGACGACCCGCGCTTCAGCATGGCAGCCTCCTGCCGCGCTCCGGCCGGCGGCAGAGTACTCTCGCACGTCCCGCCGCGCTCGCGTGATGAGCCGGATGCCTCAGACAGTTGCTGCACCGTGTTGCGAGTAGAGCTGAGGCCTCGCGAGTGGGTCAAGCAAAAGGCGGTGAAGGCTTGTGCAGGTTCGACTCGCACGGGCGAGATTGACCCGGCGGGCCCCAGGCTCCTAGGATCAGCCGTCCCCAACCTAGGAGGTCGCGGTGCAGACACTCGTCGGGCTCTGGCTGCCGATCCTGGTGTCGTCGGTGCTCGTGTTCGTGGCGAGCTCGCTGATCTGGAACGTCCTCGGGGCGCACAAGTGGCACGTCCGCGGCCTGCCGGACGAGGCGGCCGTCCGCGACGCGCTGTCGAAGCAGGCCGTCGCGCCGGGGCAGTACACGATCCCGTACTGCCCCGAGCCCGCGATGATGAAGCAGCCGGCCTTCCAGGAAAAGATGGTGAAGGGACCGATCGCGGTGATCATGGTCAGGCAGCCGGGGCTTCCGAACATGGGCAGCTTCCTCGGCTGCTGGTTCCTCTACCTGCTGTTCGTCTCCTTTGCCGTCGCGTACGTCTGCGGCCAGACGCTGCGGGGCGGAGCACCGTTCCTGTCCGTCTTCAAGATCGCGGCGGTCGTGGCGTTCGCGGCCTACTCCTTCGCGCAGATCCCGAACGCGATCTGGTGGGGGCGCCCCTGGAAGAGCGCCTTCAAGGAAGTGGCCGACGGTGCCGTCTACGCCCTGCTGACCGGCGCGACGTTTGCGGCGCTCTGGCCGAAGTAGCGGCCGTCCCGGATTCAGATCGCGAGACGCCTCAATTCAAGACCTGACCCCTCATTGAGGGATCGTGATGTCGAGGGTGGTGACCGCGCCGAATGAGTCGAGCGGGCGGTCGAAGTCCTGCGCCTTGCCGACCACCAGCAGCGCGAGCTTGTCCCTGTGGACGTAGGCGCGCGCCACGCGAGCCACGTCGTCCGTCGTCACCTTCTCGATCCCCGCGCGGTAGCGCTCGAGGAAGTCGGCCGGGTAGCCGTAGAACTCGTCCAGCATCCGCTCGGCCATCACCTCCTGCCGGGTGTCGAAGTTGAAGATCCACGAGTTCAGGATCGAGTCCTTGGCGCGCGCGAGCTCGTCCGCCGTCACCGGGCGCTTCAGCAGGTTGTCGGTCTCCTCGTAGAGCGCGTCGATCGCGGCGGCGGTCGAGCCGCTCTTGGTGCTCATCGCCAGCTGGAACAGGCCGCGGTAGTCGAAGGGCGCCCCGATCCCGCCGCCCACCGAGTAGGCGAGGCCTTTCTTCGAGCGGATGTTCGAGAAGAGGCGCGCCGAGAAGCCGCCGCCGAAGACCTCGTTCATCACCTCGACCGCGAAGTAGTCGGGGTTGTCGCGCCGGATGCCCGCGTGGAGCATGCGGATGTTGCTCTGGGTGACGTCGTCCTTCGGCACGAAGTAGACCCCCGGCTTGGGCTCGTAGGTCGGGGCCGCGGCCTTCGTGAACGCGGTCCCACGCGGCCAGGAGCCGAGCGCCTTGCGCAGCTTCGCCTCCATCGCCTTCGAGTCGAAGTCGCCCACGACGCCGAGGATGATGTTGTTCGGGTGCACGGTCGCCGCGTGCCACGCCAGCAGGTCCTCGCGCGTCACCGCCGCGACCGTCGCGAACTCCGCGGTGCGCGCGTAGGGCGACTCCTTGCCGTAGCCGAGCTTGCGCGCCTCGCGCGAGGCGATCCCGGAGGGGTCGTCGTTGCGGCGCGCGATGCCCGTGTTGATCTGGTTCTTCGCGATCGCGAGCTTCTCCTCGCGGAACTCGGGGCTGCGCAGCAGCTCGAGCCAGGTCGCGAAGACCGGGTCGAAGCTCTCCTTCAGGCAGTCCCAGCCGAGGGTCGTCGAGTCGAGCCCGCCGCCGCTCTCGACGCGGGCGCCGCGCGCCTCGAGCTCGTCGTCGAGCTGGTCGCCGGTCCGGCTCTTCGTGCCGCCGGTGCGCCAGGCCTGGCCGTAGACCCCGAGCAGGCCGACCTTGGCGGCAGGCTCCTCGCGCGATCCGCCTCGGATGCGCGCCGTGCCGCGGACGAGCGGCAGCTCGTGGTCCTCCTGCAGGAAGATCACGAGCCCGTTCGGCAGCACGATGCGCCGGGGCTGCTGCGGTACGAAGGCCCGCAGCGGCGGCTTGTGGATCTCGCGCCACTCCTTCGCCTGCGCGGAAGCGAGCGTCGGCACCGCGAAGGCGGCGACCAGCGCGACGTACGTGCGGCGCATCACTTCTGGCCTCCTTCCTTCGCGCGTCGCCATCCGCGTCGACTCGATGATCGCGACGGTGCGGTTCGCCTCGACGAAGGTGTCGTTCGCCACGCGCCGCACGTCGGCCGCCGTCACCTTCTGGATGCGGTCGACCTCCTGGAACAGCCCCCGCCAGTCGCCGTAGCGCGCTTGCGAGAGGCCGAGCTGGACCGCCAGGCCCTGGTTGCTGTCCAGGCCGCGGACCAGGTTCGCGCGCGTGCGCGTCTTCACCATCTCGAGCTCGGCGTCGGGCACGTCCTCCGTCTTCAGCCGCTCGATCTCGGCGCGGATCGCGGCCTGCACCTCCTGGGGCGTGTGGCCGGGCGTCGGGACGCCGAAGAAGGCGAACAGGCTCGGGTACTTCACCCCCGGAAAGCCGCTGAAGCCCGACGCGTTGGCCGCGATCCTCTTGTCGCGCACGAGCGAGCGGTAGAGACGCGAGGTGCGGCCGCTCGACAGCAGGTCCTGCAGCACGTCGTAGACGGCGTCGTCCGGGTGGAGGTAGGCGGGGCGGTGGTAGCCCTCGAGGTAGAAGGGCTGGGCGGGGTCCTTGATCACGACCTGCCGCTCGGCCGTCTGCCGCGGCTCGACGGTGCGCAGCGGCGGTGGCTTCGGCGCCGACGGCAGCCGCCCGAAGTACGTCTCGACGAGCGGCAGGACCTCGCTCGACCGCAGGTCGCCGACGAGCGCGATCGTCATGTTGGAGGGCACGTAGTAGCGCGCGTGGAACGCGGCCGCGTCCGTCGCCGAGAAGCTGTCGAGGTCGGAGGGCCAGCCGACGACGGGCTGCCCGTAGGGGTGGGCCGTGAAGGCCGCGGCCAGGAACTGCTCCACCATCCGGCCGACCGGGCTGCTCTCCGTGCGCATCCGGCGCTCCTCGTGGACGACGTCGCGCTCCTTGTAGAACTCGCGCAGCACCGGCTTCAGGAAGCGCTCGGACTCGAGGTAGGCCCACAGCTCCACGCGGTTCGACGGGAACGAGAAGTAGTAGCGGGTGTCGTCGGAGCTCGTGGACGCGTTCAGGCCCACGCCGCCCTCGCGGTCCACGATCTCGCCGAACTCGTTCGGCACGACGTAGCCGTCGGCCTCCGCGATCTTCTCCTTCCACGCCTTCTCGAGCTCGGCCACCTTCTTGTCGTCGCGCCCGACGCTGCGGCGCCGCTCGCCGTCGTAGGCCGCGTAGGCGGTCTCGACGGCCTCGAGCGCCTGCTTCTCGTGCTCGTAGTCCTTCGTGCCGATGCGGTCGGTGCCCTTGAAGGCCATGTGCTCGAACATGTGGGCGAGGCCGGTGATCCCCGGCACCTCGCGGTCGGCGCCCACGTCCACGTGGGTGAAGAAGGAGAAGACCGGGGCCTCCGGTCGCTCGCACACGAGCACGGTGAGCCCGTTCGCGAGCGTCTTGACCGTGATCTTCTTCTCGAAAGTCGCCACGTCCTGGGCGGACGCCCAGCGGACCGAGAGAACCAGTGCCGCCGTGGCCACGAGTCTGCGCATCACTCCTCCTCTCACGGACGACGTTTCATGCTGATCGAGACGCCTTCGCTGCTGCCCTCGACCGTGGTCTCGTAGCCGGGAAGCTTCCTGACGTATTCCAGGAACGCCGCCGCGCCTCCGCCGGCGTGCGATACGTTGTGGGCGGTGAAGCAGCCGCCGGGCACGAGCTTGGGCTCGACGTCCTTGAAGTACTGCGTGTACCAGTCCTTGTCCGCGTCGGAGAAGACGAAGTCGAACGGCCCCGGCAGCGTCTTCACGAGCTCGTGCGCGTCGCCGAGCCGCGCGTCGATGAAGGGTGCGAGGCCGGCCTCCTCGAAGTTCTTGCGCGCCTCGGCGTGGCGGGCGGGGTCGATCTCGAGCGTCACCAGGCGGCCGCCCGTCTTCGAGAGCGCCCAGGCGATCCAGATCGCCGAGTGCCCGGTCGAGGTCCCGATCTCGAGCGCGCGCGTGTAGCGGTGCTTCAGCACCAGGTCGTGGAGCAGCTGGCCGTCCTGCCACGGGACGTTCAGGTCGCGCCAGCTCCCGCGGCGGCTCTCGAGGAAGCTCCGGACCTTCTGGTCGAGTGCCTGGTCCTGTGCCTGGGCGGCTCCGGCGGCGGAGAGCGCCGTCCAGCCGAGCACGGCGAGAGTGCGACCACGCATCGCCCACCTCCACCGAGAGTCTATCCTCGGGCGCTCCCCCGGCGGCCGGTATGCTTGGGGCGCCATGGGGTCCCGCCGCTCGTTCCTTTCCGTCCTCTCGGGGGCCGCCGCGGGCACGCTCTTCACCCCGCGGCGAGCGCCGGCGCTCGTCGCGAGCGACGCGGCGCGCCCGGCGATCCCTCACGGTGCGGCGGTGGGCGACGTGAGCGGTGACGGCGCCATCGTCTGGAGCCGCAGCGACCGGCCGGCGCGGATGATCGTCGAGTGGTCGACGCGCGCGTCCTTCGCCGACGTGCAGCGGCAGCTGGGGCCGATCGCGAACGCGGATTCGGGCTTCACGGCGCGGGTGGAGCTCGCCGGTCTGCCCCGGGGCCAGACGATCGCGTACCGCGTGCTGTTCCAGGATCCCTCCGACCCGAAGAGCCTGAGCCTGCCCGTCGAGGGGCGCTTCCGCTCGGCTCCGGTCGGGGCGGGCCTCTCGCGCAGCGTCCGGCTCGCCTGGTCGGCGGACGTCGTCGGCCAGGGCTTCGGCATCGACGTCGCGCGCGGAGGCCTCCGGGGATTCGGCGCGATGCGGCAGCTCGCGCCCGACCTGTTCGTCCACTGCGGCGACACGATCTACGCCGACAACCCGCTCGTGCCGGAGCTGACGCTCGACGACGGCACGCTCTGGCGCAACCTCGTGACGCCCGCGAAGTCGAAGGTGGCCGAGACGCTCGACGAGTACCGCGGCAACTACCTCTACAACCTCGAGGACGAGAACCTGCGGCGCTTCAACGCCGAGATCGCGCAGGTGGTGATCTGGGACGACCACGAGGTCCGCAACAACTGGTTCCGGAGCCAGGTCCTCGAGGACGCGCGCTACACGGAGAAGAGCGTCGCGGTGCTCGCGGCGCGCGCCCGGCGCGCCTTCCTCGAGCACCAGCCGATCCGCTACGCGGGGGACGACCTGGGCCGCGTCTACCGGCGGATCGCCTACGGCCCGCTGCTCGACGTCTTCGCGATCGACATGCGCAGCGAGCGCGGAGCGAACTCGCTCAACACCCAGCCGAGCGCCGGCGCCGAGACGGCGCTCCTGGGTGCCGTGCAGCTCGAGTGGCTGAAGCGCGGCCTCGCCGCATCGACGGCGGCCTGGAAGGTGGTCGCGAGCGGCATCCCGCTCGGGCTCGTGGTGCCCGACCCTCCGGGACGCATCGAGGGAGTCGCGAACGGCGACGGCGGACCGCCGCTCGGCCGCGAGCTCGAGATCGCGGAGCTGCTGGGCTTCCTGCGCAAGGAGCGCGTCCGCAACGTGGTCTGGATCACGGGCGACGTCCACTACGCCGCGGCCCACCACTACCACCCCGAGCGCGCGCGCTTCACCGACTTCGATCCGTTCTGGGAGTTCGTGGCGGGGCCGCTCCACGCCGGGACCTTCGGGCCCGCGACGCTCGACGCGACGTTCGGGCCCGCCGTCCGCTTCCTCGGCATCCCGGAGGGCATGAAGCCCAACCGCCCGCCGAGCGAAGGGCTGCAGTTCTTCGGCACGCTGGATGTCGATGCCCGGAGCCGCGCGCTCACGGCGCGGCTTCACGACGTCGGCGGCCGCGAGCTCTACAAGCTCGAGCTTCCGCCCGACGGCGTCAGCGCACCCGCACGCCGTTCTTGACCACGACGTCGACGCGCTGCAGCAGGCCGACGTCCGAGAGCACGTCGCCGCGCACCGCGATCACGTCGGCGTAGCGGCCGGGCGCGAGCGTCCCGAGCTCCTTCTCCTGCTTCAGGAAGCGCGCGGGCCAGCGCGTGGCGCCCGCGATCGCCTGCATCGGCGTCGCGCCGAGCTTCACCCAGGTGTCGAGCTCGCGCCAGGTCGAGTCGGTGTGGAAGTTGCCGGGGATGCCGCTGTCGGTCCCGACCAGCATCGTCACGCCGGTCTCCCGAAGCTGCCGGAACTTGCTCGCGAGCGTCGGCAGGCGCCGGAACGTCAGCGTGAAGTAGTCGAGCGCCGTCACGTTCTGGAGCGAGCGGCGGATGTCCGCTGCGATCGGCTTGGGGATGTCGGCCTGCCAGCGCGGGTCGTCGAGGCGATCCGGGAAGACGCGCGCCGTGTAGTCGGCGAGGAAGAGGCCCTCGACCGTCGGGCACCAGTAGAGCGTGGAGTTGCGCTTGCGCAGCCCGGTCAGGATGTCCTCGGGGTAGCCGGGCGAGGTGGCGAGCCCGGTGTGCTCGAAGCAGTCGACGCCGTACTTCAGGCCGACGCGGATCTCGTCCTCGCGGTGGGCGTGCGCGACGATCGGCTTGCCGCCCTTCTTGGCGGTCTCGACGACGGCCTTCACCTCGTCGTCCGTCATCTGGTCCTGGTCGATCAGCTTGATGAAGTCGACGCCGGCGTCCACCAGCTTCTGCACCTTGGCGCGCGCGTCGTCGGGGCCGTCGACGCCCCAGCGCACGAACGTCTCGTACTCGAAGTACGGCCGGTGCTGGATGAAGGGACCCGAGACGTAGAGCCGCGGCCCGGGGATCTCGCCCGCGGCGATCCGCTTCTTGACGTGCAGGATCTCCTCGAGCGGCGCGCCGAGGTCGCGCACCGTCGTGACGCCGCTCATCAGCAGCTGCTTCGCCGCGATCGGCATGATCTCGTCGCGGAAGCGCGCCATGTAGGTCTTGTCCCAGTACTCGTAGTCCGCGTGGCCGAGGATCATCAGGTGGACGTGCATGTCCATCAGCCCGGGCAGCACGCTCATGCCGGCGGTGTCGATCACGGTCGTGCCGGCGGGCACGGCGACTTCGCCGCGGCGGCCGACCGCGACGATCCGCTCGCCGGCGATCAGCACGACGCCGTCGTGGATCGGCGGGCCCTCGTAGCCGTCGATCACCTGGCCCGCCGACGAGCGCGAGCGTCGGCTTGTCCGCGGCCCGGAGCGGCGCGCCGGCCGCGAGCAGACAACAGAGAAGGATGAGCCGCGCGGCGTCGCGTTTCGGCATGGCGCGCAGCGTAGCAGAATCAGGCATGCTGCTGCGGCTCTGGTGGACGCTCGCGAGCGGGCTCGCCAAGCCGCGACAGGACCTCCTCGGCGAGTGCCGCGTGGCGCTGCGCGTGTGGCCGAACGACCTCGACTCGAACCTGCACATGAACAACAGCCGCTACCTGCTGGCGATGGACCTCGGCCGCTGGGACTACGGCGTTCGCACGGGAGTGATCCAGCAGGCGCTGCGCCGTCGCTGGTTCCCGGTGGTCGGCTCGGTGATGCTGCGCTTCCGCAGGTCGCTCGGCCCGTTCCAGCGCTTCGAGCTGCGGACGCGCGTCGTGGCCTGGGACGAGAAGTGGTGGTGGTTCGAGCAGCGCTTCGAGGTGGACGGGCCGGCTTCACGCGCTCGGCCGCGTCAAGGCGCTCTTCCGCGGACCGGAGGGCAGCGTTCCCACGGCGACCGTGCTCGCGGCGATCGGCCGCCCCGACGTGGCGCCGCTCGACATGCCGGAGGCGATCCGCCTCTGGCAGCAGGCCGAGGCGACCGACGCGCCGAGCGGCGGCACCGACGTGAACCACGAGCAGCCTCAGGACCCGCCGCGGCGGAAGTAGCCGGCCCGCGCGCGCACGTCGCCCTTCGCGCCGCGCAGGCGCAGCTGGATCGGGTGCCAGCCCGGCGCCGCCCCCGCGGCCGGCTCGAAGCGCAGCACGTAGCGGGAGTTCATCGACGCCACGATGGCCGCGAACGCCTGCCGCAGTCGATCCGGAGACTCCGCCGTCCAGAAACGGCCCCCCGTCATCTCGGCCGTCCGACGTAGCGCGCGCACCTGCTCGAGCTCGGGCGGCGACGTCGGGACCTGGCTTCCCCTGGGGAAGGGCGCCGGCTGCGCAGGCGGCTCTTCCGGTCGCAGGCCCACAGCGTGGATCACCGCGTTCGAGCGCTGGGCCGCGGCCTTCACCTGGCCCTCGTCGAGCCAGCTCAGGTTGTCCTCGCCGTCCGTGAAGATCACGACGAGCGAGCGCGCCTGCGGGGGCAGCAGGCCGAGTGCGGCGTGGAGGCCGTCCCAGAGCGACGTCGCGCCGCGCGCGCGGCAGGCCGCGAGCGCGCGCCTCACCGCGTCGCGGTCCTGTGTCGGGCGCGCCAGCCAGCGGACCTCGTGGGAGAAGGCCACGACGCCGATCTCGTCCTCCTGCCGCAGGCCGTCGAGGAAGGCCTCGCTCGCCCGGCGCAGCGCCGCGAGCTTCGCGCCCTCGACGCTGCTGCTCGTGTCGAAGGCCAGGAGCGCCGTGAGCGGCAGCGTCTCGACCGCGACCAGCTCGACCGGCCGGACCGCACCGTCGTCCCGCAGCTCGAAGGCGGACGCCGTCAGGCCCGTGACTGGCTGGCCGCCGCTCGTGACGAAGACGTCGACGTACACGGCCTCGACGCCCGTGCCGAACGTGAGCGGGGGAGGCGTCTGCTGCGCGAGACCCGGAGCGCTCATCGACAGCGTGAGCAGCGAAAGCGGCACGGCTCGCGCTCTCATGGCGCTGTGGCCTCGTTCCGGAGCGCCTCGAAGAGTGGCTCCGCCCGCCGCGCGGGGCCGAACTGGTAGTTCCAGAAGGGATCCTCGTGGGAGCGCGGAAGCGTCCGGCCGAGCTCCTGGTCCAGGATCTCCCGCGCCGCCCCGGAGTCACCCGCCATCAGGCGCAGGTGAGCGAGCGCCATCGCGGCCGCTTGTCCGTTGGGCTCGACGCCGGCCGCATTCTTGTAGGCGTGCTCGGCCTCTGCCGTGCGCGTAGCCGCTTCGTGCACGCGTCCGACGAAGAGGTAGGCGAGATAGAGACGCTCCTGGTCGCGGCTCGCGGCGACGATCGGGCCGAGCGCCTGGAGTGCCGGCCCCAGCTGGCCGAGCCGGAAGCGCACGCGACCGAGGTGAAGGGCCGCCTCCTCGAAGGAAGGGTCCGTCGCGAGCGCCTGCTCGAAGGCCTTGCTGGCTTCGAGGAGCGCGGACTGGCCTTCCTGCTGCTGCACGCGAAGCAGGTCCAGCTCGCGCGGCGTGACTGCGGCGGCGCTCGGCTGGCGCAGGCGCGTGACGGTCGCGAACGCTTCGGCCAGCAAGCCGCGCGTCAGCAGCAGCTCCTTGTCCTTGCCGAAGCGCTTGAGCCCGGATCCCACCCAGCGCCGCCCTTCGTCGACGCAGAGATCCCCCAGGCTCCGCAGGCCCATCGCCAGGTACCAGCGCCGGGCGAACTCTCGCCCCGCCTCGTTGCTCAGCAGCGGCGCGAGCGCCCGCTCGGCGAAGAGCGCGTGGACGGGCGGACCGCAGCTCGGGGCGCGCTCGCCGGAGATCCGCGAGCGGACGCCGTTCGAGCTCGTCGAGGTCGGTGTGCAGCATCACGGCGGCGCGCAGGGCCGACTGGACCGCCGCGGGGTCGCAGGAGGCGCAATGCGCGGTGGCGCGGTCGCGCAGTGCGTCGAGCTCCCTGGCGATCTGACCGTCCCCGAAGCTCGACAGCTCGGCCACGGCCGCGGCGCGGTCCCCGGCCGCGTACTGGTGGAGCAGCTCCGAGTAGGAAGCGGTTTGAGCCGCCGCGGCCAGCGCGACGGCGGTAGCCAGCAGATTCAAGATCGCACCCGCCGACCTACTGGATCTTCGACGGCCTCCACAGCCATTCGAGCGCGGCCGGCAGCGTCTGCGCCTTGACGGCACGATCGCAGTGCGAGGCGTTGCGGACGAAGGAGAACTGGTAGGCATAGCCCTTCGCGGCGAGCGCCTGCGCCATCCGCTCGTTGGCTTCCACCCAGTCGTGCATGCCGTCGCGCATGGCGTTGGGGTTGAACAGGTCGCGATCGCCGACGTGCATCCAGACGCGGATGGGCTTGCGCGGGCTGCCGGCGATGATGCGCTTGTGGTACTCCCAGGCACCTCCGGGCGTCTCGGGGTCGTGCGGCCACTGCTGGTTGACGAAGGTTCCCGAGTAGCTCAACACGCGGTGGTAGAGGTCGTTGCGGTACCACGCCATCGTGAAGGCGGCGGCCGCCCCGGAGCTGCACCCGGTCGTCGCGCGCAGGTCCGGGTCGCGCGTGAGCCGCACGCCCGCACGACGCTCCACCTGCGGCAGCACGTCCTTCTCGATGAACTCGGCGTAGCGGGGCGACAGCGTGTCGTACTCGAGCCCGCGCTGGTTGCCCTGCGCGTCGCCGCCGCCGTTGCCCACGGCGATGCCGATCATCACGGGTATCCGCTTTTTCGCTATGAGCGTTGCGAGCGTCGTGAACAGCAGCGGGTCCGGGCCGTCGGCGGCGACGATGAAGGGAGCCGCGGTGTCGGGCAGCGTACTGGCTCGGGACGAAGACCGCGACCTTGCGGGTCCAGGGAGCCGGCCGGCTCGTGGACACGACGAGCTTCGCCGGGTCGGCGGGATCGGGCGTGCCGAAGGTGCCGGGGTCGCGCGCGATGCCGGTGGGGTAGACGCGTGCTGTCGGCCGCGGTGAGCATCGAACTCGTGCACCGTGCCTTTCGGTATGTCGTCCTGCGGCTGGGTCTCGGGCGCCGGTGCGTGCGTAGGGCCCAGGATGAAGTTGCCGTCGGCGTCGGCTGGCGCCACGGCCCCGTCGGCGAGCTCGACCGCCTCGACGAAGCCGGCCGCGTGCGGGTCGCGCGTGGGCGGAGTCGGCCGCGGCGTGGGTGCTGGAGGTGCAGGTGGTGGAGCGGGTGCGGCTGGCACTTGCGCGGCACCTGCCGGCGCGCCGCCGCTCGCCGCACCAAGGATTGCCGACGCGGTGCACGCACCCGCGAGCAGGAACCGCCGCGCCGCGATCCTGGGCCGTCGCGACTCGCTCATGGACACCTCCCGAGAAGCTCGACGGCGGCGAGCATACTGCGACAGCGGCCTCGGGTCAGCGCGCGTGCCGGAACCGTGCGACGATCCTGCCTGGTGGGCAGGTGAGAGGCCCTTGCCGAAGACGCTAGCCGAAGCGCCGGCTTCGCGGGCCCTGGTCCTGCTCGCGCTCGCGGCCGTCTACGTCGCCGCGGGCAAGTTCGGCCTGCTCTTCGCCTTCGTCCACGCCAGTGCGTCGCCGGTCTGGCCGCCGACCGGGCTCGCGATCGCGGCGGTGCTCCTGCTCGGCCGGTGGGTCTGGCCGGCCGTCTTCGTCGGCGCGTTTCTCGTCAACTTCACGACCGCGGGATCGGTCGCCAGCTCACTGGGGATCGCCGCCGGCAACACGCTCGAGGCGCTCCTGGCCGGCTACCTGGTCGGGCGCTTCGCTTCCGGGCCTGCCGCGTTCGAGCGCGCGCGCGACATCTTCGTCTTCGCCGGTCTCGCCGGCTTCGTGAGCACGGCGGCGAGCGCGTCGATCGGCGTGGCGAGCCTGGTCGCGGGCGGATTCGCGAGCGTCGCTGAAGCACCGCGGATCTGGTGGACGTGGTGGCTGGGCGATCTCGCCGGCGCGCTGATCGTCACCCCGGCGATCGTCCTCTGGTTCCGGACGCGGCCGCTGGGATTTGCAGACCGGGCGGCGGAGACCGCGCTGGCGCTGGCGTCGACCGGGCTCGTCGGGGTCGTGGCGTTCGGCGAGCTGGGCTCGGGACGCTCGCTGTCCTTCATCTGCCTGCCCCCGCTCGCCTGGGCGGCGTTTCGGCTTCGGCCCAGGGAGGTGGCGACGTGCGTGGTGCTGCTGTCGGGCATCGCCGTGCGGGGAACGGTCGCCGGCATCGGCACGTTCAGCCTCGGCGGCGCCAACGAATCCCTGCTGCTGCTCGAAGCCTTCATGGCCACGATCTCGATGACCATGCTGCCGGTGGCGGCCGTGGTCGCGGAGACGCAGCGCATCGCCGACGTGCGCAGGCGCATCCAGGCCGAGCGCGAGACGCTGCTGCAGCGCGAGCGCGAGCTCAGGAGCCAGGCCGAGGTCGCGAGCCGCGCCAAGGACGATTTCCTGGCCATGCTGAGCCACGAGCTCCGCAACCCGCTGGCCGCGGCCACGAGTGCCGTCCACGTGCTGGAAGCCCCGGGCCCCGCCGAAGACCGCCAACGAGCACAGGCCACCGCGGTCCTCGGCCGGCAGGTGCGGAACCTCGGCCGCCTGCTGGACGACCTGCTCGACGTCGCCCTCGTGACGGGCGGCGGGATCGCCCTCGAACGCAAGCCGACCGACCTCGCGCGGACGGTCCAGGACGTGGTCGACGCGCTGCGGATCGCGGGACGGCTCGAGGACCACGAGCTCGCGGTAGACGCGCGGCCCGTCTGGGTGGACGGCGACCCGGCCAGGCTGGAGCAGGTCGTGACGAACCTGCTCACGAACGCGGTCAAGTACACGCCCGCCGGCGGACACGTGAGGGTCACCACCGAGGCTGCGGGAAAGGACGCGGTGCTCCGGGTCGAGGACGACGGCGTCGGGATCTCCGAAGAGACGCTGCCTTTCGTCTTCGAGCTGTTCTTCCAGGTGGAAAGACCGCTGAGCCGCCCGCAGGGAGGCCTCGGCCTCGGCCTGACCCTGGTGCGGCGGCTCGTCGAGCTGCACGGGGGAACCGTGCAGGCCGCGAGCGGGGGGCCGGGGAAAGGCGCCGCGTTCGTGGTTCGCCTGCCTGCCGTCCCGGCGCCGGCCGTGGCGACCGTTCCCGCCGTGAGCGAGGCGCCGGCCGGGCGCACGCACGGACACGTCCTGCTCGTCGAGGACAGCGCGGACGCGCGCGAGATCCTGCGCATGATCCTGGAACAGTCCGGCTACCAGGTCACCTGCGCGGAGGACGGGCCAGGCGGCGTGGCAGCCGTCCTGCACTGCCGCCCGGGCGCGGCTTTGGTCGACATCGGCCTTCCTGGCTACGACGGTTACGAGGTCGCCCGGAAGATCCGTGCCGCGCCCGGGGGCGCGTCGATTCTGCTCGTGGCGTTGACCGGCTACGGACAGGCCGCCGACCGCCGCCGGGCCGAGGAGGCCGGGTTCGACGTGCACCTCGTCAAGCCGGTCGATCCCGCGCGGCTCGTCGCGCTCATCGCAGGGGCGCTGCGCGAGCCCAGGCGAGACGGTTGAGTCAACCCCCCGTGTACTCCACGACGAACAGCCCGCCGTTGATGTCGCTCACCACGATCAGGTTCGAGCCCGGGAAGATGTAGGCGCCCCACGCGCCGTTGAAGCCGGTGGACGCGCCCGGATAGGTGTCGTAGTAGCCCATCTCGCGCGGCTGCGTGGGGTCGCGCACGTCCAGCATGCGGACGCCCTCGGTGTAGTGCGAGACCACGAGCCGGTCGCCGTCGACGATCACGTTGTGGGGGATCGTGCCGGGCGCCGCGATGTACTGCGAGACCTTCACGGGCGGGCTCGGCAAGAGGTCCCAGCCCTCGAGCGGCGAGCCGGCCCGCTCGTCGGTCGTGAAGATGTAGCGGCCGTCGCGCGTCAGCCACGCGTTGTGCGTGAAGGTGCCGCCCGTGTTGAAGCGGCTGATCTCGCTGATCGCGTCGGGACGCGTCACGTCGAGCGTCGCGAGGAAGCCGTTGCGGATCGCCGCCGCGTAGAGCCGGTTGCCGCGCCCGTAGCTGTCGTGGACGTAGAAGTCGGTGAAGCGGCCGACCTCGCGCGGGTTCGTGGCATCGGCCGTCAGGTCGAGCACGTGCATGCCGCTCTGCGTCCCGTGCGCGTAGAGCAGCCCGCGCTCCTCGTCGATCCACAGCGAGTGCGCGGAGGCGAAGGTGTCGCTCCAGGTGCGGAGCTTCGTCGGGTGGTCGGGGTCGCGCAGGTCCACGATGTCGAGACCCGTCTGCGCCTCGGTCGTCACGTAGGCGAGCTGGCGATAGGTCCTCACCTCGCGCCACGCGCTCGAGCCCCCCGCGATCGCGCCGGTGACGCGCGCCGCCCCGGGGTTCGTCACGTCCACGACCGACAGCCCGGCCGAGGTGCCCACGAGCGCGAGGCGGCGGCCGGCGGGCGAGGTGTAGCCCCAGCAGCCCGAGCCGGCCGTCACTCCGAGCGCCGCGAGGTCGAGGTGCGACCGCAGCGCCATGTTGAGGCTGGTCGGGCCCGACGCCGTCGAGGGAGCCGGCGTCGTGACGGGCGCGGCCGAGGGCGAGGTCGACGAGCCGCCGCAGGAGGCGAGCAGGGAAGTGAGGAGCAACGCCGGGGTCTGGCGCACCAGACACCTAGACGGACGTGTCAACGGGAAGTCCTGTCGGACAAGGGGAACGGAAGGAGAGGACGACGCCCGCAACGGACCAGAGGATGGCGGATCTCGCCAGGCTGGAGATCCGCCATCAGAAGGTCCGCGCGAACCCCGCAACCAGGCTGAGGCGTGGGGCGACCTGGGTCTCGTTCACGTAGCGGTAGACCGGCACCGGCAGGAACAGATAGGCGGACAGCGGCCGGGAAGGGACGTGACGAGGCCGGGGATCGCGTAGACGATCGTGCCGCCGGTGGAGGAGACCGGGCGCGTCCCGGTACTCGCTGCGGCCCCGGTGCACCCCCTTGAGCCCCAGGGAGGCGTGGACCCTCGCGCCGATCGGCCCGCCCAAGGTGAGGCTCGCGATCGCGTCGTCCCCGTAGCTGTACTCGAGCGGGTTCGTGGTGTTCATCTGGTAGGAGAGCGCTCCCGTGAGGTCGAGCCCGCCCTTCGAGATGCGGCGCGAGCCCTGGGCGCCCAGCAGCACGTCCCACGAGCCGCTGCCCGGCTGCAGCATGGGATCGAGGACGCCGATGTCGAAGAGCGCCGCGGGCGCGATCAGCCGGTACTCGCCGGTCGGCATCTCCAGCCCCGCGCTTGCCACCAGACTGAACGAGGGACTCGCGATGAGCGCGTGCCGCACGCTCACCAGGGTGTCGCCGATGCCCGAGGTCTTGTAGTTCTCCGTGAGCACCGGCGGATGGCCGATGTCGTAGGAGCGGTCCGTCAGGACCGGCGCGGAGGCCAGGAGCGTCGTGTGCCCGGTGAGCCCGTAGGCCAGGTCGACCTGCAGGAAGCGCGAGGTGCCGCCGAGGTCCTGGTGGAAGCCCGGCCTCACGAGGCCGTGCTCGAAGTCCACCTTGGGCCGCAGCACGAAGCTGGTGCTGTCCGAGCCGCTCATCAGGGATCCGTCGTCGGTCGAGCGATACGACAGGTCGACGCGGAAAGCCTTTCGCGCGCAGGAGGCCGCCGGCGCTGCGCGTGACCATCAGGCAGCCGGTCGAATCGCAGCCGAAGCCGCCCGTGGGCGCCAGCACGAGGACGAGGAGCACGACAGCCAGGGTGGCGACGCCAGCGGTTCGTCATTCCGACCATAGTGCCATCGGAGCGGCCGGTCTCGAAAGCGGCCGTCCCGGCGCCATTCAAGAGCCGAGCCCCGGCTGCTAAACTCAGTGGGATGAGCACCGCCGCTGCCGACCCGCTCCTGGACACGCTGGTCAACGACTTCGGGGGCAACTACGTTTTCGCGCTCGACCTGCTCGAGATGTACCGGGAGGACCGCGGCAGCGTCGACCCGAGCTGGCGGAGCTACTTCGACAAGGCCACCGGTCGTCCCGCGGACGGCGAGTCGGCGCCCGTGACGGTGATCGTCCAGGAAGCCGCGAAGCCGGCCGAGCCGAAGCAGGCCACGGCAGCGCCGCTCCAGACGCTCGTCCGCCAGGAGTCGCAAGGGGTGGCTCCGAGGGAGCGGTCGAAGGCGGTCGCGCTGCCCGCGATCCTGCCGGGCGACATCCTGCAGCCGATCCGCGGCGGCGCCGTCCGCATCGTCGAGAACATGGAGGCGAGCCTCCAGATCCCGACGGCCACGTCGGTGCGCACGCTGCCGGTGCGCACGCTCGAGGAGAACCGGCGCCTGCTCAACAAGAGCCGCGAGGCGGCGGGCCAGAGCAAGGTCAGCTTCACGCACGTCGTGGCGTGGGCGATCCTGCGCGCGCTCGACACCTTCCCGCGCATGAACGACGCCTACGCCGAGGTGGACGGGAAGCCGCACCGCATCCAGCGCGACGAGGTCCGGCTCGGGATCGCGGTCGACGTGCAGAAGAAGGACGGCTCGCGCACGCTGCTGGTGCCGAACATCAAGGGCGCCCAGAAGCTCGGCTTCGCCGAGTTCCTGGTCGCGTTCGACGAGCTCGTGTCCGCGCTCGCGCAAGGGCAGCCATCTCGCCCGACGACTTCATGGGCACGACCGTCTCGCTCACGAACCCCGGCACCGTCGGCACCACGTCCTCGGCGCCGCGCCTGATGCCCGGCCAGGGCGTCATCATCGCGACCGGAGCGCTCGACTACCCGGCCGAGTACAAGTCGATGGCGCCGCGCACGCTCGGCATGCTCGGCATCAGCAAGGTGATGACGGTGACGTCGACCTACGACCACCGCATCATCCAGGGCGCGGAGTCGGGCCTGTTCCTGTCGCGCATCGAGGAGCTGCTGAAGGGCGAGGACGCGCTTCTACGAGCGCATCTTCACCGACCTCGGCATGCCGCACCGGCCGGTGCGCTGGGAGATGGACGCGAACCCCGGCCTCTTCGGCGCTCCCGGCGGCCGCGAGGAGGTCGAGAAGCAGACGAAGGTCCTGCAGCTGATCCACAACTACCGCGTGCGCGGCCACCTGGTCGCCGACCTCGACCCGCTCGACCGCCACCGCGCCCCGCACCGCGACCTCGACCCCGCCACCTACGGCCTCACGCTCTGGGACCTCGACCGCGAGTTCATGACCGGCGGTCTCGAGGGCGAGGGGGACCGCGCGACGCTGCGCGAGATCCTCGACATGCTGCGCGAGACGTACTGCGGCACGATCGGCGTCGAGTACATGTACATCGCCGACCCCGAGCGCAAGGAGTGGCTGCAGCACCGGATGGAGTCGACGCGCAACTACCCGGCGCTCGACGCCGCGAGCAAGAAGCGCGTGCTCGAGAAGGTGATCGAGGCCGAGAGCTTCGAGCGCTTCCTGCACACGAAGTACGTCGGCCACAAGCGCTTCTCGCTCGAGGGCGGCGAGGCGCTGATCCCGCTGCTCGACCGGATCCTGAACGACGCGGCGCTGCTCGGCCTGCGCGAGGTCGTGATCGGGATGGCGCACCGCGGGCGCCTGAACGTGCTGGCGAACACGGTCGGCAAGCCGATCTCGCAGATCTTCGCCGAGTTCGAGGGCAACGACCCGAGCTCGTACCAGGGCTCGGGCGACGTGAAGTACCACCTGGGCGCGCACCGGCACTCACGTCGCCGACACCGGCGAGACGATCGCCGTCACGGTCGCGCCGAACCCGAGCCACCTCGAGTTCGTGAACCCGGTGGTCGAGGGCATCGTGCGCGCCAAGCAGGATCGGCGATGGGCGACAAGGAGCACGCGCACGTGCTGCCGCTGCTGATCCACGGCGACGCCGCCTTCGCCGGCCAGGGCATCGTGGCCGAGACGCTGCAACCTCTCGGAGCTCCACGGCTACCGGACCGGCGGCACGATCCACGTCGTCGTCAACAACCAGATCGGCTTCACGACGCTGCCCGAGGACGCGCGCAGCTCCACCTACGCACCGACGTCGCGCAAGATGGTCCACGCGCCGGTGCTTGCACGTGAACGGCGACGACCCCGAGGCGGTCGCCTACGTCGCGAGCCTCGCGCTCGAGTACCGCCAGAAGTTCAAGAAGGACGTGGTGATCGACCTCGTCTGCTACCGGCGCTGGGGCCACAACGAGGCCGACGAGCCGAGCTACACGCAGCCGCTGATGTACGCGCGGATCAAGAACCACCCCTCGGCGGCGACGCTCTACGGCGAGAAGCTGGTGCGCGAGGGCAGCCGTCACCGAAGGAGCGAGCTCGACGCGCTCTGGGCCGCGAAGAAGGCCGAGATGCAGGCCGAGGGCGAGGAGGCGAAGACGCCGTTCGCCGCGATCGGCCGTCGCGCGCCGCAGCCGCCGGCGCCGGTCGACGCCTCGGCGATGTGGGGGCGGCTCGAAGACGACGCTGCGGGCGCTCGGCAGCGTGCCGGACGGCTTCGAGATCCACCCGAAGCTCCAGCCGTTCGTGCGCAAGCGCGCGCGAGCTGCTCGAGGGCAAGGGCGACGTCGACTGGGCGACGGCCGAGTCGCTCGCCTTCGGCACGCTGCTGCTCGAGGGCGTGCCGGTGCGCCTGTCGGGCCAGGACTCGGGCCGCGGCACCTTCTCGCAGCGCCACGCGGTCCTCTACGACGTCCGCACCCAGAAGGAGTACGTGCCGCTGCAAGACGATCGCGCCCGCGGGCACGGGCTTCCACGTCTACGACTCGCTGCTTTCCGAGGCCGCCGTGCTGGGCTTCGAGTACGGCTACTCGGTGGCCGACCACCGCACGCTCGTGCTGTGGGAGGCGCAGTTCGGCGACTTCATGAACGGCGCGCAGGTGATCATCGACCAGTTCATCGCGGCGCTCGGAGACGAAGTGGGGCCAGCCGAGCGGCCTCGTGCTGCTGCTGCCGCACGGCTACGAGGGCCAGGGGCCGGAGCACTCGAGCGCGCGCATCGAGCGCTTCCTCGACCTCTGCGCGCGAAGACAACATGCAGGGTCGCCTACCCGTCGACGCCGGCGTCAGTACTTCCACCTGCTGCGCTGCCAGGGCCGCGACCCGGTCGAGAAGCCGCTCGTCGTCTTCACGCCCAAGAGCCTGCTGCGCCACCCGCGCTGCGTCTCGACGCTCGCGGAGCTGGCCGAGGGCCGCTTCGAGCCGGTGCTCGACGACACGGGCGCCGATCCCGCGCGCGTGCGCCGCGTCGTGATGTGCAGCGGGCAAGGTCTACTTCGACCTGCTGAAGGCGCGCGAGGACGCGAAGCGCGAGCGACGTCGCGCTCGTGCGCGCTCGAGCAGCTCTACCCGTTCCCGTCGGCGGAGCTCGGCGCGGCTGCTCGCGCGCTACGCCGCCGACGCGCAGCTCGTCTGGTGCCAGGAGGAGCCGCGCAACATGGGCGCGCTGGCGCTTCGTGCGCGAGCGCTTCCTGGACGGCGACGTGGCGAGCGGCGCTCGCCGGCCCGCTACGTCGGCCGCGCGGCCTCGGCCGCGCCCGGCGCCGGGCTCGCTCAAGGTGCACCTGGCCGAGCAGGACGCGCTCGTCAAGGAAGCGCTCGGCTGACGTAGACTCATGCGGCAGGCCCGGGTGTCGCCCGGAGCCATCCAGGAGGTCGAATCGCATGCGTCACGCCGGAACGCTCGCCGTTCTTGCCCTGCTCCCTTTCGCGGTCGCGTCCGCAGCTGGAGGTCCCGTGTCCGCTGATTCCTTCTACGCCATGAAGACCACGACGCTCGCGGGCCAGCCCGCCGACCTCGCGCAGTACAACGGCAAGGTGGCGCTCGTCGTGAACGTCGCGAGCCAGTGCGGGCTCACGCCGCAGTACGCGGGCCTCGAGAAGCTCTACGAGGAGCTCAAGGACAAGGGCTTCGTGATCCTCGGCTTCCCGAGCAACGACTTCGGCGGCCAGGAGCCCGGAACGCCCGACGAGATCGCGGGCTTCTGCAAGAAGAACTACGGCGTCACCTTCCCGCTGTTCTCGAAGCTCGTGACGAAGGCGGGCGCCGACCAGTCGCCGATCTACAGCTACCTCGGCAAGACCGGCTCGCTGCCGGGCTGGAACTTCGCCAAGTACCTGCTCGACAAGGACGGCAAGGTGATCAAGTTCTTCAACAGCAAGGTGACGCCGGAGGACGCCGGAGCTGCGCGAGGCGATCGACGCGGCGCTCGCGGCGAAGTAACGTCCCTCGGGCCGCGCGAGCCGCGCCGAGAGCCGCTCCAGGTCGGTAGCCCGCTCGCGGACCTCCGGACGTTCGACGTATACTGATCCGTAAGCGGGGCGGATCGGACCCGCCCCCATCCCTCCAGAAGAAGAGGAGTATGGCCACCGAGACGACCGCAGCACCACCACGCCGCAAAGAGACGCTCGAGAGCGTCGTGATCCGCTTCGCCGGCGACTCCGGCGACGGCATGCAGCTCACCGGCACCCAGTTCACCAACACGTCGGCGCTGGTCGGCAACGACCTCGCGACGCTTCCCGGACTTCCCGGCCGAGATCCGCGCCCCCGCCGGCACGCTCGCCGGGCGTCTGCGGGCTTCCAGATCCACTTCTGCGCCGAGCGACATCTTCACGCCGGGCGACGCGCCCGACGTGCTGGTCGCGATGAACCCGGCCGCGCTCAAGATCAACCTCGACGACCTGAAGCCGAGCGGCATCCTGATCGTCAACACGCGACGCGTTCGAGCGAGAAGGACCTGAAGAAGGCCGGCTACGCGGCGAACCCGCTCGAGGACGGCTCGCTCGAGCGGCTACCGGGTCTTCCCGGTCGACGTCACCAAGCTCACGCGCGCGGCGCTCAAGGAGCCTCGGGCTCGACGCGCAAGAGCATGGACCGCTGCAAGAACTTCTTCGCGCTCGGCATGATGTACTGGCTGTACAACCGGCCGATCGAGCGCGACGCTGACGCTGGATCGAGGAGAAGTTCGGCAAGAAGCCGGAGCTCGCCGAGGCCAACAAGCTCGCGCTGCAAGGCCGGCTACGCCTACGGCGAGACGACCGAGGTCGTTCCAGGTCACCTACGAGGTCCCGCCGGCGCGAGCTCGCGCCCGGCACGCTACCGCAACATCACCGGCAACGAGGCGCTCGCGCTCGGCTTCGTCGCCGCGGCGCAGCAGGCGGGGCTGCGCGCTCTTCCTGCGGCAGCTACCCGATCACGCCCGCGTCGCGACATCCTGCACGAGCTGTCGAAGTACAAGAACTTCGGCGTGCATCACGTTCCAGGCCGAGGACGAGATCGCGGCGATCGGCGTCGGCGATCGGCGCGTCGTTCGGCGGCGCGCTCGGCGATCACCACCACCAGCGGGCCCGGGCATCGCGCTCAAGAGCGAGGCGATCGGCCTCGCGATCATGGTCGAGCTGCCGCTCGTCGATCGTCGACATCCAGCGCGGCGGTCCCTCGACCGGTCTGCCGACCAAGACCGAGCAGGCCGACCTGCTGCAGGCGATCTTCGGCCGCAACGGCGAGGCGCCGGTGCCGGTGATCGCCGCCGCGCACGCCCGGCCGACTGCTTCGACGTCGCGCTCGAGGCGTGCGCGCATCGCGATCAAGTACATGACGCCGGTGATCCTGCTCTCGGACGGCTACCTCGCGAACGGCGCCGAGCCGTGGCGCTCCCCGACGCTCGACGACGCTGCCGCGCGATCCCGGTCACGTTCCGCACCGAGCCCGACGGGCTTCCAGCCCTACCTGCGCGACCGCGACGACGCTCGCGCGGCCGTGGGCGATGCCGGGAACGCCGGGCCTCGAGCACCGCATCGGCGGGCTCGAGAAGGAGGACGTGACCGGCAACGTCAGCTACGAGCCGGACAACCACGAGCACATGGTCCGGCTGCGCGCGCGAGAAGGTCGCGGGCATCGCGCACGACGATCCCGCACGTCGATGCTCGACGGGCGACCCCGACGGCGAGCTGCTCGTCGTCGGCTGGGGCTCGACCTACGGCGCGATCACCGCGCGCGCGTGCGAGCGCAGCGCGCCGACGGGCACGCAGCGTCGGCCACGTGCACCTGCGGCACCTGAACCCGCTGCCGCGCGAACCTGGGCGAGATGCTCGAAGCGCTACGAGCAGCGTGCTCGTGCCCGAGATGAACCTGGGGCAGCTCGCTGTGGCTGCTGCGCGCCGAGCTACCTGGTCGACGCCGATCGGCGTTCAACAAGGTCCAGGGCCAGCCGTTCAAGGCAGGCCGAGAGCTCGACGGCGAAGATCGCAGTCGCTCGATGATGCACTGAGAGCGAGGACCCGATGAGCCGCCGACGCTCCGCCGCGCTGCACCAAGAAGGACTTCGCAGTCCGACCAGGAGGTCCGCTGGTGCCCGGGCTGCGGCGACTACGCGATCCTCGCCGCGGTGCAGCAGGTCTTCCCCGAGCTCGGCATCCCGCGCGAGAAGTTCGTGGTCGTCTCCGGCATCGGCTGCTCGAGCCGCTTCCCGTACTACATGAACACGTACGGCTTCCACTCGATCCACGGCCGCGCGCCGGCGATCGCGACCGGGCATCAAGATCGCGCGCCCCGAGCTCGACGGTCTGGGTCGTCACCGGCGACGGCGACGCGCTCTCGATCGGCGGCAACCACACTGATCCACATGCTGCGCCGCAACGTCGACCTCAAGATCCTGCTGTTCAACAACCGGATCTACGGCCTGACCAAGGGCCAGTACTCGCCGACCTCGGAGATCGGGCAAGAAGACGAAGTCCACGCCGTACGGCTCGGTCGACCGCCCGTTCAACCCGCTCTCGCTCGCGCTCGGCGCCGAGGCGACGTTCGTCGCGCGCACGGTCGACGTCGTACCCGGCGCACCTGCAGGAGACGTGCTCAGGCGCGCGCGCGGCACACAAGGGCACCGCGTTCGTCGAGATCTACCAGAACTGCAACATCTTCAACGACGGCGCCTTCGAGACCTCACCGAGAAGGAGCTGCGCGACGACACACACGATCGCGCTCGAGCACGGCAAGCCGCTCGTCTTCGGCAAGAACAAGGACAAGGGCATCCGGCATGGACGGCTTCGAGCCCGAGGTCGTGCAGCTCGGCGACGGCATCACCGAGAAGGACCTGATCGTCCACGACGAGCACGACCCGACGCCGGCCTACGCGTTCCTGCTCGCGCATGGACGCGACGCCCGGACTTCCCGACGCCGATCGGCGTGCTGCGCGCGGTCGAGGCTTCCGGTGTACGAGAAGCAGATCGCGGATCAGCTCGCAGCCGTCGCGACGAAGAAGGGCAAGGGCGATCTGGCCAAGCTGCTGCGCGCGGGCGACACGTGGGAAGTGCAGTAGCGACGAGCAGTTTTCGACGACATTTTTTCTCTTGACAGCGCCGGGTCACGGGATCATCTTCCAGGCAGAGAGAGCGACCACCCGAAGACAACGGAGGTTGACGGCGGTGGAAGCGATCTCGCTGGGGAGCGACGAGCCGCGGACGCACGAGGCGCTCACGATCTCGCCGCCGTAGCTTCCGGACCACGCAGGGGAACGCATGCGGGAAGCTGACGCGACGCCACCGGGCCATCGGGGGGCCGCGAGGCCCGCGACGGATCCGTGAGTTAGAAAAAGCGCACCATAAGGCGCGCTGGGCAGTACGCCCTTACGACCCGGGAGCTTTCGCCCCCGGGTCTTTTTGTGTCGGCCCGCCCCGCCAGGTCGGCGGGCTACGACGCTCGATCGCGACCTCGAAGGCCGCGCGCGCCAGTAGTCGCGTCGAGTCGAGCGTCGGCAGGGGGGAGGCGTCGGGCGTCACGAGCAGCGGGATCTCGGTGCAGACGAGGGCGACCGCGTCGCAGCCTCTCGCTCCGAGCTCGCCGATGATGCGAACGAACTCCTCTCGCGAGGCGGCGCTGAAGACGCCGTTCACCAGCTCCTCGAAAATGGTCCGGTTGACGAGCTCGCGGTCGTCGGCTCGCGGCACCTCGGCGGCGATTCCGTGGCTAGCGAGCGCCCTCGGGTAGATCGGGCCGTCCATCGTGTAGCGCGTGCCCAGCACGCCGACGTGCTTGCGCCCGTCGCGCAGGGCGCGCTCGGCGACCACCTCGGCGATGTGCAGGCCTGGAAGGGGCAGCGACTCACCCGCCAGCTCGAGCGCCAGGTGGGCCGTGTTGTCCGGGCAGACGAAGAAGTCCGCGCCCGCGCGTGCGAGGCGCTCGACGCTCCGCGCGAGGGTTGCCCGGATCGAGGCGTGGTCGCCCGAGTCCCACGCTGGCATGCTGCGCGCGAGTGCGATGCAGTCGAGGCTCACGTCCGGATGCTCGTGAGGGCCGAGCTCGACGAAGCCCTCCTGGCAGAAGGCGCGCAGGCACAGCGCCGCTCCCTCCGTGCTGTGGGCGAGGATGCCGAGGTGCTTCAAGGCGTGGTCGCTCAGTCCGGAGGCGGCGAGAGCGGGATCCGGAGCGGCCCTTCCTCGGTCTCGAGCAGCACGTCGGTCGAGTCCACGGAGCGGAGCTGGCCGTCGGCGAGGCGGTCGCCGGGTCGGTACGCGTAGAGCTGGCCGGTGGGCGAGTAGGCGAAGGCGACGAAGGCCTCGCCGCTCGCCGCGACACCCGCGAGCTGGAACTCGGCGACGCTAAGCTCCTCGCGTCGCAGCGCGAGCTTGGGCTCGTCGTCGGCGCGCGCCACAGGCACCGGCGCCTCGAGCGTTCCGTTGCGGCCCTGGATCACGCGGCGGTCTTCCTCGGTGCGCTCGCTGAGGCCCGCCGACTCGAGCACCGCCGCGCGCACGGCCTGGAGCGGTGCGTCTTTCGTCCAGACGCTGACCTTGCCCAGGAAGCCCGGCGGCCCGAGCGCCGCGAGCGACGGGTCGGCCTCCGCCATCGCCGCGAGCAGGTCGCGCACCTCGGCGCGCTTGAGCGCGAAGCTCGCGGGCGGTCCGCCGTCGGCCGCGGGCTTCGCCGCGGCGGGCCGCGCCGCGCCCACGCGCCGTACTGGCCCGGCGACAGCGATCTCGACGCCCGAGGCCTTGCGAATCGCGGCCAGCGTCTCGTCGAGCGTCGCGCGCGTGACCTCGACGCTCACGCGCCCCGTCACGTCGCCG
The DNA here is from genome assembly GCA_963724555.1 of uncultured Acidobacteriota bacterium. Classification (GTDB taxonomy): domain Bacteria; phylum Acidobacteriota; class Vicinamibacteria; order Fen-336; family Fen-336; genus DATBSL01. The sequence continues at coordinate 205,852 of CAVRVE010000015.1, read as the reverse complement.
TCGACGACGAAGCCGCCCTGGCCGAGCGCCGCCAGCACCTGGAACACGTCGGCGAAGTCGACGTCGCGCAGCCGCAGCGTGAGCGGCCCGTGGCCCGGGTCCTTCGGCGTCGGCACGCGTCCCTTCACCACCAGGCTGCGCGAGGCGTCGCGGTCGACTCGGCACGGCTGCGTGTCCTGCTCGAACGGGTCCTCGACCGGCACCGGCAGCTCGGCGTCGGGCCCGGCGACCGGGCTCCGGCCGCGAGCCTCGAAGCGGTGGCAGGCGCCCTGCTTCGCCATCAGGAACTCGCTCACGCGCAGGAAGCCCCGCTCGAGCCGGCTCTCGAACGCGCGCACGGGCGCCTCGCCGAGCGCCAGGCCGCGGATCGAGAACTCCTCGCCGAGCGAGGCGTAGGCCACCACCACCGGCCGATCGCGCACCACCGCCGACAGCTCCGAGAGGAAGAGGCGCGGGTTGCGGCGCGCGCGCCGCCACGCCGCGATCGCGTCCGATCTTGGCGAAGGCCAGCGACTGGTCGCGCAGGTAAGCGTCGAGCGTGGGGCGGGGCACGCCCGTCGGACGTCCGCGCGGCGACTCGGGCGGCGGCGGCAGCGGCGCGCGTAGCGGCCAGAACGGGAAGCGCAGGACGCTCGCGAGCTGGATCTGGTCCTCGCCGGTCGCGGTGAGCGTCATGCTTTCGACGTCGACCATCCGGTGCGACAGCGCCAGCCGCTGGAAGAAGCGGTCCACCTGCTTGTAGTCGCCGAGCGCCGTCAGGTCGAGCACGAGCTCGCCGCGCGTGCCCGCCTCGACGGGCGGGCGCGGCTGGATCTCGACGCGCGCGAGGTGCGCGGCCTCCGCAACGTCGCGCACCACGAGCACGTCCGCCGGGGCGGTGGGTCCGTCGGGCAGGATGCGGCGCAGCGTCTCGAGCCGCCGGTCGAGCAGCACGCGCTCGTCGGCGAAGGGCCTGGCCGCGGCCGCCGCGGCGAGGAAGCCGAGCAGCAGCGCCGCCTGCACGCTAGCCGCGCCTCGGGTCGCGCCGCCAGCTCGAGACGTGCGCCGGCAGCGGGATGCCCTCGGGCATTCGCGGGTCGGCGATCGGCGCTTGCGGCACGAGCTCCAGCGGCAGCACACCCGCCCACACCTGGAGCGCGTAGTCCTGCTCGTCGTCCTTCGGCGGGCCCGTCCGGAGCTTGGCCGACGCCTCGTCGAGCGGCAGCCACACCGCGCGCGTCGCCTTGAGCTCGAGCTCCGAGGGCGCGCGCACGGCCGCGCCCGTCCGGGCACGATGTGCTCGACGATCGCGTCGAGCGCCTGCGACTTCTCGGCGGGGTCCGTGATCTCGCGCGCCGTGCCGACGACCACCACGCTCCGGTAGTTGATCGAGTGGTGGAAGGCCGAGCGCGCGAGCACCAGGCCGTCGACGAGCGTCACCGTCAGGCACGCGGGGGCGCCCGCCGAAAGCGCCTTCAGCATCCGGCTCGCCGCCGAGCCGTGGATCACGACGCGCTCGCCGATGCGGGCGTAGGCGGTCGGGATCACGAACGGCTGGCCCTCGTCGGCGAAGCCGACGTGACAGATGAATGCGGCGTCGAGGATGGCGTGGATCGTCGCGGCGTCGTAGTGCCCGCGCTCTGGCAGGCGCCGGACCGTCGTGCGCGACGAGGGCCCGCCCGACCGCCTAGTAATCGGCGTCGTCGTCGTCGACGATGTCGTCGCGCCGACGCCTGGGGCTCGTCTTCTTCGCGGGCTTCGACTCGGGCTTCTGCTTGAAGCGCCGCCCGCGGTCGGGGCCGGACTCCTCCGGCGGCGGGAAGCCGCCACCCGAGGGACCACCCGAGCGGTAGCCGCCCCCGGGGCGCGAGAACCGCCCCGCCGCCCGGACTGGAGAAACCACCACCGCCACCGCCCCCCGCCGCCGCCGCCGGGTCGCGAGAAGCCGCCGCCCGGCCTCGAGAAGCCACCGCCGGCGCCGCCGGCTGGGCGCGGGGGCCGATCCTCGGCCGCGTTCACCCGGATCGCGCGGCCCTTGAGGTCGCGGCCGTTCATCTGCTGGATGCACTTCTCGGCGACCTCGTCGCTCTCCAGCTCCACGAACGCGAAGCCCCGCGGACGTCCTGTCTCGCGGTCGGTCGGGACCTTGGCGTCGACCACCCGTCCCACTGCACCGAAGGCCTCGATGAGCTCCTCTTTTGTCACGTCGAAGCTCAAGTTGCCAACGAAAACCTTGTTCGAAATCGTTCCGTCTCCTTAGTCGGCCGTTCGCGCAAGGCACCGGCAGAAGGCCGCGCCACCGTCCCGCGCAAGACCCCACGGACTCTAGCAGAATGGCCGCCCGTTTCCAACGACGAGCCGGCCCAGCGCCGACCGCGCGGTGGACGCGACTGCCGTGGCAGCCGTGGCGGTGTGCGTCGTCGGGCTCGGGGCAAAGGGCGGGTTATGATTCCGGCGCAGACGTGCGTGACCCGGCCGACTCCCACGGAGATCCCCAATGACGAGCGGTCGTGTCTCGATGCTGCTCGCCGCGCTCGCGGCGACGCCCGCGTACTCCACCGAGAACCTCGACTGGGCCACGATCGGCCGCATTCGCGACGAGGGCTTCCGCCGCTCGCAGGTGATGGAGACGGCCGCGCAGCTCACCGACGTTCACGGGCCGCGCCTGAGCGGCTCGCCGCAGTACAAGGAAGCCGCCGAGTGGGCGAAGAAGCAGCTCGAGACGTGGGGCCTCGCGAACGCGCACCTCGAGAGCTTCGAGTTCGGCCGCGGCTGGAGCTTCGAGCGCAGCTCGGCGCACGTCGTGGCGCCGGTGACCTTTCCGCTGGTGGCGATCCCGAAGGCCTGGACCGCCGGAACCGGCGGCACGCTACGCGGCAAGGCCGTGCGCGTGAAGGTCGACAGCGAAGCCGATATCGAGAAGTGCAAGGGCGAGCTCGCGGGCCTGGTGGTTGGCTCGGCGAGCCGCGCGAGCTCAAGTCGCCCGAGGAGCGTGGTCTCTTCCAGCGCTACAGCGACAAGGAGCTGGACGAGCTCGAGCAGTACCAGGTCCCCGGCGCGCGCGGCGCGCGCGGGCCGGGCGGCGGGCCGCCGTTCGATCGCGAGGCCTACCTGAAGCGGCGGCGGATCGGCGCGGCGCTCGACAAGCTCTTCGCGGCCGAGAAGCCGCTCGCGGTCGTCGAGCCGTCGTCCCGCGACGCGAACGTGCTGCTGCTCGGCAGCGGCGGCTCGCGCAAGAAGGGCGACCCGCAGGCGGTCACGCAGCTGGTCGTCTCGGCCGTGCAGTGGTCGCGCGTGGCGCGGCTGCTCGACCGCAAGCTCGAGGTCGAGGTCGAGCTGGACGTGCGGACGACCTTCTACGAGGACGACCCGAACGGCTACAACGTCGTGGCCGAGATGCCGGGCAGCGACCGCAGGGCGACGAGCTCGTGATGGTCGGCGCGCACTTCGACTCCTGGCACCCCGGCACCGGCGCCACCGACAACGGCGCCGGCTCGGCGGTGGTGATGGAGGCGATGCGCATCCTCAAGGCGCTCGGCGTCAAGCCGCGGCGCACGATCCGCGTCGCGCTCTGGAGCGGCGAGGAGCAGGGGCTGCTCGGCTCGCGCGCCTACGTCGACGAGCACTTCGCCTCGCGACCGGCGCCGACCGGCCGACGAGTGCCGAGTCCTGCGCAAGCCGCCGGGCCGATCACGCCACCGGACACGCCAAGCTCGCGGCCTACTTCAACCTCGACAACGGCACCGGCAAGATCCGCGGCATCTACCTGCAGGAGAACGCGGCCGTGCGGCCCGATCTTCGAGAGCTGGCTGCGAGCCGTTCGAGCGACCTCGGCGCGACGACGCATCACGATCGCGCAACACCGGCGGCACCGACCACCAGTCCTTCGACGCGGTCGGGCTGCCGGGCTTCCAGTTCATCCAGGACCCGATCGACTACGACGGACGCGCACGCACCACTCGAACATGGACGTCTACGACCGGCTGCAGCGCGACGACCTGAAGCAGGCCGCGGTCGTCATCGCGACGCTTCGCCTACCAGGCGGCGAAGCGCGACGAGCCGCTGCCGCGCAAGCCCCTGCCGCCCGTCGCGGCTCCGGCGCCCGAGCTCAAGGGGATGAAGGTCAAGGGCGAGACCAAGGCGAAGCCCAAGCCGGCGGAGGCCGCGCCCGGCGCCCGGTGAGAGGCGTGACGAGGACTTGAACCTCTTCACTTACGGAAGCCTGATGTCGGCCGACGGGCTGCGCGAAGCGCTCGGCGAGCGAGCGGAGACGCTCACGCTGCGTCCCGCGAGGCTGCCGGGCTGGCGACGGATCTGGAACGTGTTCCGCCCCGAGTGGAACGGCGGCGTGCTCAACCTCGAGCCGAGCCCGAACGACATCGTCGTCGGGATCCTCGTCGAGGGGCTCACGGACGACGACATCCAGCTGCTCGACTCGAAGGAGTCGACGCACCTGCCGCGCGACACGGTCTACGTGGAGCCGCTCGCCGGCGAGGTGGTGCCGGCGCAGGTGTACCGCCGCCGCAAGGGCAACCACGCCGGCAAGCCTTCGGGTCGCTACAAGACGGTGGTGCTCGAGCGCGCCTACCGCGCCGGCTGGGAGGTCTACGAGAGCCTCTGCCGCGGCACGGTCGACTCGGCAGGCAACCCGCTGACCTTCGGCTAGGCCGAGTTATGCTGTGACATGTCCCCGGAGCGGATCCCCGCGATCAAGGTGATGCTCCTGCCCAAGGACACGAACGCCCTGGGCACGATCTTCGGGGGTGTGATCCTGTCCCACATCGACCTCGCCTCGGCGGTCGAGGCGCGCAAGGCGGCGCCGCACCGCTACGTCACGAAGGCGATGCACGAGGTCGAGTTCCACGAGCCGGTGTTCGTGGGCGACCTCATCAGCTTCTTCACCGACACGGCCCGGATCGGCCACACCTCGATCACGGTGCACGTGCTGGTGGAGGCCGAGCGCTGGGGCAGCGGCAAGGGCGAGCGGGTGAAGGTCACGGAGGCCGAGGTGGTGCTCGTCGCGGTGGACGACCTCGGCCGGCCGATCCCGATCCTCAGTGAGAAGGTGAGTCAGGCATGAGTACGCTGGCCACGCGGCGACAGCTCAAGGTCGTCTGCCCGCACGACTGCCCGGACACCTGCGTGATGACGGTCGACGGTCGAGGGCGACCGCGCGGTCGCGATCGGCGGCGACCCCGAGCACCGCTTCACGCAAGGCTTCCTGTGCGCCAAGGTCAACCAGTACCTCGACCGCGTCTACAGCCCGGAGCGGCTGCTCCACCCGATGCGGCGCGTCGGCCAGAAGGGCGAGGGCCGCTTCGAGCGCATCTCGCTGGGACGAGGCGCTCGACATCGCCGCGCGCGTCTCCGACGAGGTCGCCCAGACGCACGGGCCGCAGGCGATCCTGCCCTACTCCTACGCGGGCAACATGGGCATGCTCGGCAACGCCAGCCTGGACCGGCGCTTCTTCCACCGCGCTCGGCGCGAGCCTGCTCGACCGCACGATCTGCTCGAGCGCCGGCGGCGCCGGCTACAAGGCGACGCTGCGGCAAGACGATCGGCTTCGATCCCGAGGCCGTCGGTGCACGCGCGGCTGATCGTCTCCTGGGGCGCGCAACATCGTGAGCTCGAACGTGCACCTGTGGCCGTTCGTCGAGGAGGCGCGGCGCAAGGGCGCGCGGCTCGTGACGATCGACCCCTACCGCTCGCGCACCGCCGAGAAGTCGGACCAGCACCTGGCCCTCTATCCCGGGCACCGACGCGGCGCTCGCGCTCGGGCATGATGCACGTGATCTTCCGCGACGGGCTCGAGGACCGCGACTACCTCGAGCGCTACAGCCTCGGGCACGCCGAGCTGCGCGAGCGGGCCCTGCGAGTGGACGCCGGCGCGCAGCGCGCCGAGACGACGGGCCTCGGCGTCGCCGAGATCGAGGGCTTCGCGCGCGAGTACGCGACCACGCGGCCCTCGGCGATTCGCGTCAACTACGGCCTCAACCGTCACGCCGGCGGCGGCATGGCGGTGCGCACGATCGCGTGCCTGCCCGCGGTCGTTGGCGCCTGGCGCGACGTCGGCGGCGGCGTCATGCTCTCGGTCTCGGGCACGTTCCCGGTCGACGAGCCGGCGCTGGAGCGGCCCGACCTGATCCGGCCCGGCACGCGCACGCTCAACATGAGCCAGCTCGGCCGCATCCTGAACGACGCGAGTCTCGATCCGCCGGTCAAGGCGCTCTTCGTCTACAACTGCAACCCGGCGCGCGGTGGCGCCGGACCAGGAGGCGGTCCGCCGCGGGCTCGCGCGCGAGGACCTGTTCACCGTCGTCCACGAGCAGTTCCAGACCGACACCGCGGACTTCGCCGACATCCTGCTGCCGGCGACGACGCACGCTCGAGCACTACGACATCCACAAGGCCTACGGCCATCTCTACGTCAGCCTCAGCCGTCCCGCGATCGCGCCGGTGGGCGAGTCGCTCGCGAACACCGAGCTCTTCCGCCGCCTCGCCGGGCGCATGGGCCTCGACCACCCGTGCCTGCGCGAGTCGGACGAGCAGATGGCGCGGCAGGCGTTCCAGTGGGATCACCCGCGGCATGGCCGGCATCGACTTCGAACGCCTGGAGCGCGAGACGTCGGTGCGCCTGAACGTTCCCGATCCGTTCAAGCCGTTCGCCGAAGGCGGCTTTCCGACGGCTTCCGGCAAGTGCGAGCTCGTCTCGGACAAGCTCGAGGCCGAGGGGCTCGACCCGCTCGCCGGCTACACGCCGCCGCGCGAGGGGCCCACGAGCTCGCCCGAGCTCGCCGCGCGCTACCCGCTCGCGTTCATCTCGCCGCCTGCGCACCACTTCCTGAACTCGACCTTCTCGGCGCAGCCGGTGTTCGTGCGGCGCGAGGGCGAGCCGAGCCTGACGATCCATCCCGACGACGCCGCGGCGCCGCGGCATCGGCGACGGCCAGATGGTGCGCGTCTTCAACGACCGCGGCTCGTTCCAGGCAAGCGCGCGCGTCTCCGACGCGGCGCGGCCTGGAGTCGTCGTGGGCCTCTCGATCTGGTGGGCCAAGATGTGCCCCGGCGGCCGCAACGCCAACGCCGTCACCGGCCAGGAGCTCACCGACATGGGCGGCGGAGCGACCTTCTACGACGTCCTGGTGGAAGTGGAAGCAGCCCAGCCGTTCGTCCCCCTCTGACCATGGTTCTTGAAGAGTCGCGAGCAGGTCTGTTGTGGTAGGCGCTTTCGTTGCGGCGACGATCGTGACCCTGTTGCAGTTCGTCAGGGTGCGAGATCGTCGCCTGCTGCTCGTGGCCGCGATGTTCGCTTGTCAGAGCCAGGCGCTCGCGCGCGAGTGGTACGACGTCTGGCGGGACGTGTTCCAGGCGGGGGTGTGCGCAGCCGGTCTGGCGCTCGTGCTCGCGCTGTCTCCCCGCACTGCACAGCCGCCGAGCAAGCGACCCGCGGCGCCGGAACCGCCTGAAGAGGCCCGAGCCGGCGGCCGGCGCCGGAACTGTCAGGGCCTGAGCAGGCGAGGGAACCTCAAGTACTCCCTCAAGCAACTCGTTCCGGAACGAGTTGCCGCGGGTGGGCCTGCTACTGGAGCAGGCCGCGCGGCCCGTCGCGCGGGCCGAACCGCGCGATGTAACAACTCGGCCTGGTCCCTTCAGATCCCAGCGTGCCTGCACACCGCTTCGGGCGGTCGCCCTGGCCGGTGGTGTCCTCGGGGTTCGCGAAACTCGCGGCTCGCCGTACGACGCGCGACTGCCTGACTGCGGTCACTGAGGCGTCACCCTGCGCTGCGATCGTTTTTCGGCAGCGCCTAACCGAAAAGCTGACGTACTGGAGGAGGCCTAGCCATGCAGAAGACCATGCTCGCGTTGTCCACGCTGCTCGCCGCCGCGGCCGCGATGGCCGGGGATGAGGGCTCGCGCGGACAGCACTTCCGCGATCCGCGATTCCGCCTCAGCGGCTGGGCGGAGATCCCGTCGACGTACCGCCGTCCGGGCAGCCCGGTGTCCGGTCAGTTCATTCGCGCGCCGGCGACGGTCAACGGCGTGACGCCGCCCTATCAAGGCCAGCCGCTTCCCGGCTTCTCCGGCGTGATTCCGAGCCGGCTGCCCGGCACGTACATCGGCTTGCCCGACAACGGCTACGGCGCGCAGGGAAACAGCGCCGACTACATCCTCGGCTTCTACCACTTCCGGCCGAGCTTCAAGACGCACGGCGACGGCACGACGTCGCGCGGACCGGTGAGTGTGCTCCGCTTCACGCCGTTCAGCGATCCGCACGGCCTGCTGCGACAGCTCGTACATCCTGGGCGGTCCGGTGTACGCGCGCTCGAACTACTATCCCGCGCCGGCGGCGCAGATCCCGGTCGACGCCGCGATCAGGGACGGCCGGCTGCTGACCGGCGCGGACTTCGACGTCGAGTCGATCACGCGAATGAACGACGGCACGCTACTGGGTGGGCGAGGAGTTCGGCCCGTACTTGCTGCACTTCGACGCGCGCGGCCGCCTGCTGAGCCTGCCGGTGCGCCACCCCGTGCTGCGCGCGCCGCAGAATCCGCAGAACACTTCGCCGACGGACTTCAACCTGCCGGGCTCGCGGGGCTTCGAGTCGATGACCCGCAACGGCGACGGCACGAAGCTCTATCTCACGACCGAGGCCTCGATCGCGAGCGAGCCCGACAAGCGCATCCTCGAGATCTACGAGTTCGACACGGAGACGGAGGAGTACACGGGTCGCACCTGGAAGTACGCCAAGGACAGCTCGGACTTCATCACGGGCGGCGCGAACAACGCGACCAACATCTTCCTGACCGGAGACATGACGCACGTGGCGGGCGATCGCTACATCGTCATCGAGCGCGACGATTTCCAGGGGCCGCCGAGCAGCGCGAACCCGCCGCGGCAGAAAAAGCTCTATCTCTTCGATCTGAGCGAGGTCGACGGAGACGGCGTGCTGGAGAAGACGTTGCTCGTCGACCTGCTCGACATCGACGACCCCAAGGACATCGGCGGTCCGCTCCCCGAGATCCCGGCGGGCAAGTTCAGCTTCCCGCTCCAGTCCGTCGAGTCCGTGACGCCGATCGACCCCTTCACGCTGCTCGTCGGTCTCGACAACAACTACCCCGGCGGCAACGGGCGCGTGCCCGGCACGCCGGACGGCACCGAGCTCATCACTCTGCGCGCGAAGGAGCCGCTCTTCACGCTGCGCGTGGAGTCGTGCCAGGACGGCTGATGCGCACTTCGGAGGCGGCAGCGACAGGGACTGCGAATGATCGCGAGGAGAGCGTGAGCGCGGCTCGCGCTCTCCTCGCCGTCCACTCTGGCGGACCGCCCCGGCATGCCAGCCTCCGGCAGGCTCTCGATGCCGGGCGACGCCATTCGGGACACCCCGCGGGCGATCGCGCTAGTGCAGCAAGCCACCGAGCACGTCGCGCAGCCCGAACCACGAGAAGAACGCGTAGAAGGCCACGCACAGCAGCAGGCCGGCTTCGCGCCAGAGCGGCGGGCGCACGGCCGCCGGCAGGAAGCGGCGGTTGACGCGGAAGATCTGGATCCCCGCGATCACGAGCACGAGGCCCGCCACGTTCGCGAGCACCTTGAACAGCTGGAAGGGCGAGGCCGAGCGGATCGCCACCACGCCCCACACCGAGAAGAGAGCGAGGATGCCGTAGTAGACCACGCGGATCCCGACGCCCGAGTGGACCCGCGGGTGCGACATCCAGAGCGCGTCGGCCGTGGTCCGCACCAGCACGTCGGTGTTGCCGAGCTGCGTCTTGAACAGGATCCAGAAACCGTTGAAGAGCGTGAGGAACCAGAAGCCCGGCCAGATCTTCGCGAGGTACTCGGCCTGGTAGGCGCCGGCGGCAAGGCCCTGGAGGTCGGTCCCGTGCGGGACGATCGCCGTCGCCAGGTTGACGTTCAGGTACATGCCGAGGAAGCAGAAGAGGCCCCAGACCCAGATCTGGTCGACGTGGACGTAACGCAGCCACTCGCGCCAGCGCGCGAGGTTCGCGGCCGTTGTGGGGAACACCGTGCCCACCGGCGAGAGCTGGACCGCGTGGCCGCCGACGGCGCTCGGGATCGCCCCGACCTTCGCACCCATGCCGAAACCCTTGTCGCGGATCCAATTGACACGGTAAGGTTGCCGAGGCCGCCCGACCCCGCGGTCGCGGCGAGCGCCCCGATCAGGCCCCAGTCGATCGGGTGCGGCAGGCCGGTGAACGGAAGAAGCCCAGGAAGGTCTCCGCCCAGTGGGAGAACGGGACGAACGCGACGTTCACCACCAGCAGAGAACAGGAAGACGACACCGAGCATCATCCAGGCGAACTACTCGAGCATGCGCTCGATCGTGCCGCCGAAGGACAGGATCAGGACCACGGCCAGGATCAGCCGCCGTCGCGATCCAGGCCTGCGTGCCTGGTCGGCGGGACCGGGCATGCGCGAGGTCCAGGCGCCGAAGAGCGTCGCTGCCGCGCTGTCCCGCGAGCGCCGGCCAGCCGAGCTGGAGGAAGCCGAGGACGCCGTAGAAGCCCGCCCAGAAGCGCGGGCCCGGGCTTGAGGCGCATGATCCCGGCGAGGATCGGCTCGCCGGTGTAGAGCGTGTAGCGGATCGCCTCGAGGTTGAAGATCACCTGGAGCACGATCGCAACGGTCGCGATCAGGAAGAGCTGCGTCCCGTACTTCACCGCGACGGCGGGGCCGACCAGCCATTCGCCGCCGCCGATCGAGGTCGCCGCCATGATCGCGCCGGGCCCGATCACCTTGAGCGCGCTCCGGAACGAGAAGGGCGGCGGCGGGTCGAGCTCGGCGGTGCTCCAGGCGGGAAGCTCGCCGTGGTCGCGCGGGCGGCTCCGGCCGTCCGGGTCGGGGCTCGTCACGCGGCGCGGCTCACGGGCCGGCAGCTTAGCCCGGGGCCGTCCGCGCAACAAACGCGGCCTCCTCGACCTCCGGTCGAGGAGGGCCGCTCGGCGACCGAGCCTCAGCGCGCGGCGGGAGCGGGTGCCGTCCGCAGCGCCGCGGCGATCCGCTCCGGCTGCGGCTTGTCGAAGCTCTGCTTCTGGTCGGCGATCTTGAGCGACGCGCCGGGCTCGAGCGTGACGAGCGTGCTGACGCCGCGCTCGCCCGTGACGTTCAGCACCAGGACCCAGCGGCCCTCGGCCGGCCACTGCCGCGCGATCCGGAAGACACCGGGCTCGGAAGCGGCCGTGATCGCGAGCTCCAGGCTGCGCCGCTCTCCGGAGACGAGGCCCTCCGCCGTGCCGCGCAGCGAGAGGCTCGACGGCGTGCCGCAACGATAGGTCCTCACGACCACCGACTCGCCGTCGGCGCTCAGCTGGGCAACCACCTGCTGCCCGCCCGCCTGAGCGAGCGAGGCGAGCCCGACGACCGCGACCACGGCGGCGACGAAAGTCTTCTGCATGGCGACCTCCCGGCCCGCGTGAGGCGGGCGCTCATGCCTGGAAAGACGCCGGCCCTCCGGCCGGCGTTAGCGCGCCGTCGCCGTGGAAGTACAATCCGTCCGCACATGAAGATCACCGACATCAAGGCGACACCCGTCACCGTTCCGCTCGAGGCGCCGCTGCGCCACGCGAACGGCTGCCACTGGGGCCGCTTCGTGCGCACGATCGTCGAGGTCGAGACCGACGAGGGCCTGATCGGGCTCGGCGAGATGGGCGGCGGCGGCGAGAGCGCCGACGCCGCGTTCAACGGGCTGAAGCGCTACCTGCTCGGGCACGATCCGGCGCGGCTCGAGGAGATGCGCTTCCTGATCGCCAACCCGACGGCGTCGCTCTACAACAACCGCACGCAGATGCTGGCGGCGCTCGAGTTCGCCTGCCTCGACATCCTGGGCCAGAAGTGGGGCGTGCCGGTCTCGGAGATCCTCGGCGGCCGGCTGCGCGACCGCGTGCCGTTCGCGTCGTATCTCTTCTTCCGCTACCCGAGCCCGAAGGACGGCAAGGGCGAGGTGCGGACGCGCCGAGCAGCTCGTCGCGCATCGCGAAGTCGCTGAAGGAGCGCCACGGCTTCACGAGCCACAAGCTGAAGGGCGGCGTCTTCGCGCCCGAGTACGAGCTCGAGTGCTACCGCGCGCTCGCCGCGGCGCTGCCGGGGGACCGCTTTCGCTTCGATCCGAACGGCGTCTGGTCGACCGAGCAGGCGATCTGGTTCGGCCAGCCGATCGAGGACCTGCGCAACGACTACCTCGAGGACCCGGTGTTCGGCCTGCACGGCATGCGTCGCGTGCGCGAGAAGGTGCGGATGCCGCTCGCGACGAACACCGTGGTCGTGGACTTCGAGCAGCTCGCGGCGAACGTGCTCGACACCGCCGTCGACGTGATCCTGCTCGACACCACGTTCTGGGGCGGGATCCGGCCGTGCGTCAAGGCGGCCGGCGATCTGCGAGACGTTCCAGCTCGGCGTGGCGGTCCACTCGTCGGGCGAGCTCGGGATCCAGCTCGCCACGATGCTGCACCTGGGCGCCGTGGTCCCGAACCTGACCTTCGCCGCCGACGCGCACTACCACCACCTCGAGGACGACGTGATCGTGGGCGGCAAGCTTCCGTACTCGGGCGGGGCGATCGCCGTGCCGACCGGCCCCGGGCTCGGCGTGAAGCTCGACCGCGAGAAGCTCGGCCGCTACCACGAGCTCTTCCAGAAGCTCGGGAGCTATCCCTACGACCAGGATCCGCTGCGGCCGGGCTGGTCGCCGCTGATCCCGAACGACCGCTGGGCCGATCCGAAGGACGGCCGGACCCCGGAGGTGCCGGCGTGAAAGGACGAGACGAACGCGATGCCAGCTGACCTCTTCGAGCTCAAGGACCGCGTGGCCGTGGTCACCGGCGGCTACGGCGTTCTCGGCGGGAGCCTGGCCGACGCGCTCGCCGCGGCGGGCGCGCGCGTCGCGGTGCTCGGCCGCAACAAGGAGTCGGGCGAGCGAAGGCCGAGGCGCTCCGCAAGACGGGAGCCCAGGCGATGGCCGTGGTCGCGAGCGCCCTCGACGAGGCCGAGCTCAAGAGCGCGCGCGACGCGGTCGTGAAGGCGTGGGGCGGCATCGACATCCTGGTGAACGCCGCCGGCGGCAACGTGGCGCGCGCCCGCACCGACAACGTGACGCCGTTCAAGCTGCCGCTCGACGCGTTCGACGAGGTGCTGCGCCTCAACCTGCACGGCACCGTGTACCCGACGCTCGTGTTCGGCGAGGCGATGGCCGAGCGCAAGAAGGGCAGCGTCGTCAACATCTCGTCGATGGCCGCGCAGCGCCCGCTGAAGGGCGTGTCCGGCTACTCCGCCGCCAAGGCCGGCGTCGACAGCTTCACGCGCTGGCTCGCCGTCGAGCTCGCGCGCCACCACGGCCCCGGCCTGCGCGTCAACGCGATCGCGCCCGGCTTCTTCGTGACGAAGCAGAACAAGGCCGTGCTCGTGAACCCCGACGGCACGCCGACCGACCGCGGCCGCTCGATCCTGGCGCGCACGCCGATGGGCCGCTTCGGCGACCCGTCGGAGCTGCAGGGCTGCCTGCTCTGGCTCTGCAGCGATGCGGCGTCGTTCGTGACCGGCGTCGTGATCCCGGTCGACGGCGGCTTCAGCGCCGACGGCGGCATCTGAGATGGCGAAGGCGCCCGCGGGCCGGCTGATCTACGCCGCGTCCGAGACCGACGCCGACATCCTCTACCCGACCGGCTTCTTCGCGCCCGACCCGTTCCTCTTCGTCCAGAAGGGCCGGACGCGCATCCTCGTGATGAGCGACCTCGAGAGTGGACCGCGCGCGCAGCCAGGCCACCGTCGACCGCGTGCTGTCGTGGTCCGAGATCGCGGCGCCGCTCGAGAAGGGCGGCCGCCGCGCGCCCGCGGCCGACGTGATCGCGCGCGTGCTGCGGCTCCTGGGCCTGCGGCGCGTGAGCGTGCCGCGCAGCTTTCCGCTCGGGCTCGCGCAGGAGCTCGGCCGCAAGGGAATCCGGCTCGAGCTCGGTCCCGAGCCTTTCTGGCCGGAGCGCGAGCTGAAGGAGCCGCGCGAGGTGCGCGCGATCGAGGCGTCGCTGCGCGCTGCCGAGGCGGGCCTGCTGGCGGGGATCGAGGCGCTGCGCGCGTGCCGCATCCGCGGCGGCTGGCTCGTGCGCGACGGGCGCCGCTTCACGGCCGAGGACCTGCGCTCGGTCGTCAACACCCGGATGATGGCCGACGGCTTCGTGCCCGCGCACACGATCTGCGCTCCCGGCGACCAGGCGGTCGACCCGCACGAGGGCGGCCACGGGCCGATCCGCGCCAACCAGCCGGTCGTGATGGACATCTTTCCGCGCTCGGAGGCCACCGGCTACTTCGGCGACCTCACGCGCACCGTGGTGCGGGGCAAGGCGAGCTTCGCGCTCCACGAGCTCTACGCGATCGTCCACGAGGGCGTGCGGCTCGGCCACCGCATGCTGCGCGCGGGCGTCGAAGGCCTGCAGATCCACGAGGCGATCCAGCGCCTGTTCGAGCGCCAGGGCTACCGCACGGGCGTCAAGAACGGCCGCATGCAGGGCTTCTTCCACGGAACGGGCCACGGGCTCGGGCTGCAGATCCACGAGGCGCCTTCGATCGGGAAGCGGCCGTGCGTGATGCGGGCCGGCCACGTGGTGACGGTCGAGCCGGGGCTCTACTACCTCGGTCTCGGCGGCGTGCGCATCGAGGACGTCGCGCTCGTGACGCGCACCGGGTCGCGCTGCCTGACGAAGGTCGACAAGCAGCTCGAGATCTGAAGGAGGCGGCCTGGCCGACGGCAGCGATCCCGTCTTCGCCACGCTGCGGTTCGCGGCTTTCGCCGCGCTCGCGATCCTCGGCCCCGGCGTCGCACTCCAGCGCCTCGCGCGGGTTCGCGTCGATCCCGCGCTCGTCGTGCCGCTGGGCCTGCTCTTCAGCGCGGGCGCCTACTGGCTGAGCCTGGTGAGCGGCTGGCCGCTGCTGTTTCCCGCGCTCGTGGCGCTCGCCCTCCTCCCGTTGCTGCGCCGGCCGTCTTCCATCGAGCTGGCGGCGGACGGGCCGAGCCTGCGCGGGGCGTGGCCGGCCGTCGCGGCGCTCGTCGCCGTGCTCGCCGCGGCCGAGTACCGCGCGAACCGCGTCGACGGCGACGGCGCCTTCCGGCTCGACGTCGGCGAGCACGTCGACACGGCCGTGCACGTCGGCGTGACGTGGGAGCTCGTCGCGTCCTACCCGCCGCAGGTGCCCGGGCTCGCGGGCGTCCCGATGCACTACCACGTCGGGACCCACCTGGTGCGCGCCGCCGCGGCGCGCTGGGCCGGGATCCACCCCTACGACGCGATCAGCCGCTTCGACGTCACGCTCTGGGGGATCGCACTCGTGCTCGCGCTCCGCTCCGCGGCCCACGCGCTGGGCCTCGGCGCCGCCGCGGTGCGCCTCGCGGGCTTCGTGCCGCTCGCGGCCGACTTCTCGTTCGTGCTCGGCTGGCTGCTCCACTCCCCGAACGCGGCGATGAAGCTCGGCGGCAACTTCGTGGAGGCCGTGCTGTTCGCGAACTCGATCTCGCCCGCGATGGCGGCGGTGCTGGCGGCCGCCGTGGCTCTCGTCGCGCGCGGAGCGGGGCGAGGGGGGCGGCTACCGGATCCTGGCCGCCGTGCTCGGCGCCGGCGTCGGGTTCCTGAAGGCGTTCACGGCCGCGCAGCTCCTGCTGGCCATCGGTCTCGCCTGGCTCGCGCGGCGCTCGCGGCTCGCGCTCGTGCCGATCGGCGCCGTCGTCGCGCTGGTCGTACTGGTGCTCGCCCTCGGTTCCACGGCTCCGCCCGGAGGCGAAAGCGTGCGCGTCGCCTTCGTGCCTTTCGCTCCGACCAACCCGGCGCGGATCGCCTTCGGGCTGCCCGAGGTGGGCGGGCTGGCGCTCGCGCTCTCCGGCCTCGTGTGGCTCGTGCTGTCGCTCGGGCTGCGAGCGGTCGGTATTCCGTCCGCGCTCCGTGCGTTGCGGCGGGGCGACGCGGCAGCGGCCAGCCTCGGCGCGCTGGCGCTCACGGGCTGGCCGTTGGCTCTCGTCCTCCGGATCACGGCCGACCCCGCCTACGACGAGAGCTACTACTTCCTCCAGGCGAGCGCGCTCGTGCTCTGGCTCTTCGCCCTTCCCGCGCTCGCCGCCTTCTCGGCGGGGTCGCTCCTGCGCACCGCAATCGTTCTGCTGCTCACCCTGCCGGCCACGGCCGAGCTCGTGGTGCGGCGTGCACGGGCGCAGCCCGAGCGGCTTGCCGCCGCCCACGGTGCGCGCGATGGACGCGCTGCGCGCGGCGAGCTGTCCGGGCGACGTCGTGCTGACGCGGCCGGGTGTCGCCCTCGTCCCTCCGGTCGTGGTGCTCGCCGGCCGGCGCGTGCCGCTCGCGGCCTTCATCCCGTACTGGCAGCAGTTCACGACGCCGGGGCGGGTGGCCGCGCGCGAGGCGCAGGTGCTGTCCTTCTTCCGCGCCGCCGACGCGGCGAGCGCCGTGGAGGTGGCGCGCGGCCTCGGGGCGAGCTACGTCTACTTCTCCGGCGTTGCCGCGGAGGGCGCCGAGTCGCGTCCGCGCTCCGTCCGCCAGCTGCTGCTCGAAGCCGCGGCTGCTCGAGCCGGTCCACGTCGAGCCTCGTGCGGCCGTCTACCGGATCCGTCCGCTGGCGGGCGCCCCGGGCTGCGGGGGCGTGGCAAAGAGCGCCCGCGACGGTCCATAATCCCGCAGCCTCGCGGGAGCTCACCATGGACTTCGTGCTGAAGCGCAAGGGGGGTGTACCGCTCCACGACCAGCTGCTGGCGCAGCTCGAGCTGCGGATCCTGAGCGGCGGGCTCGCTCCGGGACAGCGGCTGCCCTCGGTGCGTGCGCTCGCGCGCCGGCTCGGCCTGCACGCGAACACGGTCTCGTCCGCGTACCGCGCGCTCGAGGCGGCGGGCCACGTCGAGCTGCGCCGCGGCGCCGGCGTCTACGTGAGGGCCGGCTCGCCCGCCGCGCTCGAGGATGCCCGCGGGCTCGACGAGATGATCCGGCTCGCGCTGAGCGCGGCCTTCCGCAAGGGACACACGGGCGGCGAGATTCGCGCCGCGGTCGAGCGCTGGCTGCGCGCGGCGCCGCCCGAGCGCGTGGTGGTCGTCGACCCGCGGCGCGAGACGCTCGAGCTGATCGCCCACGAGATCCGCACCACGATCGGGGTGCCCGCTTCCGGCTGCACGCTCGAGGAGCTCGAGCGCGAGCCGGGCCTCGCCGCGGGTGCTTTGCTCGTCGCGCTGCCGTACCACGCCTCGAAGGTGCTGCGCGCCGCGCCGGGCACGCCGGTCGAGACGATCCGCGTCGAGGGCTCGGACGAGGACCAGAAGGCGGTGCTCTCGGTGCCCACCGGCGGGACGATCCTGCTCGTGTCCGCGTCGCCGATCGTGCTCCAGATCGCGCAGGGCGTGATCGGAGGCCTGCGCGGCGACGAGCTGCTCGTCGAAGCCCGGCTGGTCACCCGGCGCGCCGACTGGCGCCGGCTGATGCCGGCGGCCGACCTGGTGATCGCCGACGCGCTCTCGGCCGGAATGGTGCGCGAGGCGCGCCCGCGGCGGCTGCGCGAGCTGCGCCTGCTGGGCAGCGCCGACCTCGCCACCGTCCGCAAGGCGTTGAATCGCGCCGAGCCCGCGGCCTGAAGCGCACGCGCGTGGCATTCGCTCCCGCGCTCGCGCTCGTGCTGTCGGGCGCGGCCCCCGCCTTCTCGCCGCAGGCGCTCTGGGACGCCTGGCCCGAGCGGCGCTTCGTGGCGACGAGCGCCCCGTGCCTGCGCCACGCCGAGCTCGGCGAGCGGCTGCGCGCGCTCGCGGCCGCCCACCCCGGGCAGCTGTCGCTCGAGAGCGTCGGCCGCTCGGTCGAGGGCCGTGAGATCCAGCTCGCGACACTCGGCCGCGGCCCGCGCCGCGTGCTGCTCTGGTCGCAGATGCACGGCGACGAGCCCTCGGCGACGCCGGCGCTCGTCGACCTCGCCCACGACCTGCTGGCGGGCGACAGCCCCGAGCGCCGGCTGGTTCTCGAGCGCCTGACGCTGCTGCTGCTGCCGATGCTCAATCCCGACGGCGCCGAGCGCTACGCGAGGCGCAACGCGCAGGCGGTGGACCTCAACCGCGACGCCCTCCTGCTCTCGACGCCGGAGGGGCAGCTGCTCAAGCGCGTGCGCGACAAGTACGAGCCCGAGCTGGGCTTCAACCTGCACGACCAGAACCGCCGTACGACCGTGGGCGACAGCGGCGTGCGGGCGACGATCGCGCTCCTGGCCGTGGCCGGCGATGCGGCCTTGACCGTGACGCCTGGCCGCGCCCGCGCCCGTCGCGTGTGCGCGGCGCTGGCGCGGACGCTCGAGCCCTTCGCTCCCGGCGGGATCGCGCGCTACGACGAGGACTGGAACCCCCGCGCCTTCGGCGACAACCTCACCGCGTGGGGCACGCCCGTGGTGCTGATCGAGAGCGGGGCTTTCCCGGCAGGCGGCTCGTTCGCCGAGCTGACGCGGCTCAACTACGTCGGGCTGCTGAGCGTCCTGCACGGGCTCGCGCGGGACGACCTCGCGGGCGAAGACGTCTCGCGCTACGAGAAGCTCGCGCGCAACAGCGACGGCCGCTTCGCGGACGTCATCCTCGAAGGCGGACGAGTCTTCCAGGCGCCGGCGCCCGAGCCCTACCGCGCCGACCTGGCGTTCGACGTGCTGGCCGAGGACGCCGAGCTGGCCGCGTGCCCGGCTCCCGGGCCGGCCGGTCCGTCGCGGATCCGCGAGGTCGGCGACGCGCGGCTGCTGGCCGCGGCGAGCCGCCGCAGCGCCGCGGAGCGGGTGCTGCTCCCCGCGCTCGTCGCCTCGGTGCGCGGGATCGACGCGCGTTCGTGGCTCAAGGCGGAGTCGCTCGACGCGATCAGCCGCCTCGGCGTGGCACACATACGCTGGCACGTCGCCGCGTCCGACCGCGAGGAGGCGCTTCGCGTCGCGGAGGCTCTCGCTGCTCCCGCGCGGGCCGCAATCGAGGTGGCCGACCTCCGCGACCCCGTCCGGGCGATCGAGATCCGGTCGCCGCCGGTCGCGCCGCCTTCGCCGCTGACGCTGGCCGCGGCGCTCGCTGCGCTCGCCCACGCGAAGCCTTCGGCACCCGATGCGGCCTCGCTTCGCGAGCGCCTCGCCGCGCTCACCGGCTACTCCGGAACGCCGCTCCTGCGTCCCGACGCGCGGGCGTCGCTCCTGCTCCTGCGCTCGCGCGACGGAAGCGTCTCGGACCCGGCCACGCTCGAGATCGAGGCGGTCTTCCTCGACGGGCGCGAGGTCGGGGGAGCGCGGTAGCCCCTTGGCGCTCTGGAGCGACCCCCACGTTCCCGAGCTGGGCCCGAACCTTCAGCGGGCCCACAGCCGGCTCGCATCCGCGCTGGGCCGCTTCACCATGGGTCTCACGGGCTGGCGTTTCGAGGGAAGCGTGCCGGACGTCCCCAAGATGGTGCTGATCGTGGCGCCGCACACCTCGAACTGGGATTTCCCGGTGGGGCTCCAGGCCAAGCTCGCCCTGCGTCTCGGCGGGACCTTCATCGGCAAGCACACGCTCTTCCGCTGGCCGTTCGGCGTCTTCATGCGCTGGCTGGGCGGAATCCCGGTGGATCGCACCAAGGCCAGCGGCTTCGTGGGCGAAGTCGCGAGGGCCGTCCAGGAAGCCGATCGGATGACCGTTGTGCTGGCACCCGAGGGCACGCGGCGCCGCGTCGAGCAGTGGAAGTCGGGCTTCTATCGCATCGCCCACGAGGCGGGCGTGCCGATCCTGCCGGTCGCGTTCGACTACCCGCGGCGGGTCATCTCCTTCGGGCCGCTCTTCCAGCCGACGGGCGACTACGAGAAAGACCTGCAGCAGCTGCGGGCGTACTACCGCCCCGAAATGGGCCTGCGGCCCGAGAACTACGCCTAGTCCAAAGAGCCGAGCGCCACTCCTTCGCCACGCATCTCCCCGAGAGCGGCTACGACATCCGCACGTCCTCAATCGGGGCGGCCGCGGCGTCCGAAGTCCCCTCGACGCCCTGAGAGTGAGGGAGAAGGTGGCCGCGACACCCCCAAAACCCGTCCCGCACGTTTATCCAACTATCCAGTCCGGGATATTTTCCAGTCCCTTCTCACTCCATCCCCGAAACTGACTCTCCTTCAGAGTCGTTAGCCGTCACGCGCAGCCCCTGTGATCCCCTCACTTGCTCGTTCACTCTGTTTATCCGACTATCCCTACTGCAGACTAAGTGTTGGGCGGACCTGGGGCGTCATCCGAGATGACTGCGACGCTCTCGGCGAGGAGGTCCAAGACATCGGGCGCGAATCACCCCAAACCGGGCTGGGCCGCGCGCTGGCGTTCGACTGCGATGCTCGTCGTCGCGGCATCGTTGGCGGCTGCAGCCCGTGGCTTTCCGCAGGAGCGCAACGATCCCATGGCGCGACGCTGTCGCACAGACGTTCACGATGATCGAATCGTCCTTCGTCGGTCTGGCCCGATGCAATGCCAGCGGAGCAATACGGGTTCAAGCCGAGGAACGGCGAGTTCACGGGCGCGCGGACATTCGCAGAGCAGATCAAGCACGTGGCGTGTAGCAACTTTGCCTTCTTCAGCGAAATCGAAAAAAAGGAGCCGCCGCCGAGCTGCGCTACTGGCGGACCAAGTCCGGCGAAGACGAAGGCCGAGATCACCGCGTACCTGCGCGAGTCGTTCGGCTACGCGCAACGCGTGCTCCGAACGATCACGGCGGCCAACGCGCTCGAAGCGGTGGGTGGGCCGTACGGTGGCGAGTCCACGCGCATAGGGCTCGCAATACTGGCGGTCTGGCACGCGTCGGATCATTACGGCCAGCTCGTCCTGTACCTCCGCATGAATGGGATCGTGCCGCCGGCGAGCCGGCCGCGGGCGGCAGCATCACGATGAGGAACGGCTGCGACGCGTGCCCACTACCGCCTGCTGAGGACGCCGGGGCCGGGGATGGAAACCGATGCGAGGAGCGCGGACGGTGATCAGCCGCGGGTGAGCGCGAGCAGCTTCAGCACCGTGTTCCAGTTGCGGGCCGTGCCCGAGCCTCCCAGGTGCCTCTCGATCAGGTTCGGGGTGAGCTTCGAGCGGCCGACGCCGTCCGGGTAGAAGAAGTACGCGTCGCGGCCGCGCGCCTCCACGAGCTCGCGACCGACGATCGCCGCGCGCAGCGCCTTGATCGCGCCCGCGCCCGGCTGGTGCTTCATCAGCACCGCGAGCAGGTGGCCGGGGTCGCGCTCGGCCTCCTCGCGGAACGGGTTCCGCTTCACGAGCGACGCCCACTCGTCGGCGGTCCGCACGAAGTACGCCGGCTTCACGCCGAGCCGCTTTGCGGTCTCCTGCTCCAGCCGCGCTTCGAGCGCGGAAGCGTCGCGGCTCGCGCTCTGGAACACGAGGTTGCCGCTCTGCAGCAGCGTGGTCGCGTTCTCGAGGCCCAGCCGCTCGCAGAGCTTGCGCAGCTCCTGCATGGCGACCATGTTGTGGCCGCCGACGTTGACGCCACGCAGGAGCGCGATGTAGGTCGTCATGCGCGCCGCCGTCAGCGGACGCGGTAGCGGCGCCCGAGGTGCAGACGCCCTCGAGGCCGTACCGGCTGAAGAACTCCTCCGCTTCGGGGTCGCGGTGCATCGCGTCCACCACGTGGGTGCCGTGCGCGCCGCCGCCGCAGGCGTAGTAGCCGATACGCGCCGCCGCCGATCGCCGCCCCGCCCACGGCCGCGCCGCCGAGCGCGAGGCCGCCGATCGCGAGCCCGCCGATCGCGCTCAGCAGCCCGAGCGAGAGGCCGCCGAAGCTGAAGAGCCCAGCCGCGAGCCCGCCGAACGCGACGACTCCGCGCGACAGGCCGCCGAGCGCCAGGAAGCCCGTCGCGAAGTCGCCGATCGCGATGATGCCCTTGGCGTGCCCGCGCAGCTCGCCGCGCTCGGGATCGGCGCCGAACGCGATGTCGTAGAACGGGATGTCGCCGATCCCCCAGTCGGCGCGCTTGCGGATGCCGCGCGCGGGGAAGAGGCCCCCGCCGCGGAATGCCGCCACCTGGCGCTCGAGCTCCGCCACCCGCTTCTCGAGTCTCTCGCGGTCGTCCATGACCTCACCCCCTCGTCAGGCCGGCGAGTCTCCGATCGTCTCTTCCAGCAGGCGCAGCACGCGCGTGCCGGCCGACTTCTGGTACGGCGCGGCGTAGAAATCCTCGAGCGGCAGCGGCGGGTGGATCTTGAGCGAGCACTGCTTGAAGAGCTTGCCCGGCACCTGCTTGTGCAGCAGCAGCTCGCGGAAGCCCTCGACCCGCATCGGCAGCGCCACGGCCTTGGTGTTGTGCAGCAGCCGCGTGACGCCCCCCCGCAGCGGGGCGCCCTTCGTCGTGGTGCCGGCCGGGAAGTGCAGCAGCCAGCCGTCCTTGATCGCCTCCTCGACGCGCGCGACGCCGTCCAGGTCGACCGCGCGATTCACGTCCTGGCCGGCCTCGCGGAAGTTGCGCTTGAAGGTCACTCCGCCCGCGAGCGTCATGAGCTTGGTGAGGAGGTTCTGCTTCATCGTCTCCTCGGCGGCCGAGAAGCGGACGATCGGGCTCTCGAGCGGCATCTGGTGCCGGACGTACACGAGGTCGAAGAACGCGATCGCCTCCAGGAAGTAGGTCTGGTGGTTGGCGAGAAACACCACGTTCTTGCGCGGGAGCTCCTTGAGCACGTCGTCGCCCTCGACGTGCACGTCGTTGAGGATCGCGAAGTAGGGCACCGTGAAGCCGACGCCGAAGCCGGCCAGCAGACCTCGGCGCAGCCAGCGGCCGAGGAAGGTGCGGGCGACGACGGTCTCGGATACGGAGGCTTGGGTCAAAGGCGGCCCTCCTGACGCGTCTCGCTGCCGAATCATATACTCGCGGCGGACCACGACCGGAGGAACCCTGATGCGCCGAGCCGGACCTGCCATGGCCGCCCTGCTTCTTCTCGCCGCGAGCCGCACCACGTCGGGCGCCGAGCCCGCACGGCTGCGCTTCGCCGTGAGCTATCCCGAGGCGCTCGCGAAAGGGCCGCTCGATGGCCGCCTGCTGCTGCTGCTCTCGACGGACGCCTCCGCCGAGCCCCGCTTCCAGATCAGCGACACCGACGTCGCGAAGAGCCAGCAGGTGTTCGGCGTCGACGTCCTGGGCTGGAAGCCCGGCGAGGCCAAGGTCTTCGACGCGAGCGTCCTCGGCTATCCGGCGGAGTCGCTCGGCGACGTGAAGGCGGGCGGCTACCGCGTGCAGGCGCTGCTCCACAGGTACGAGACGTTCCACCGCGCCGACGGCCACGTGGTGAAGCTGCCGATGGACCGCGGCGAGGGCCAGCAGTGGAACCGCGCGCCCGGCAACCTGCTCAGCACGCCGCGCGAGGTGGCCGTCGATCCCGCGCGCGACGGGACGGTGAGCGTCGAGCTCGACAAGGCGATCCCCGAGATCCCGCCGCCGGCCGACACCAGGTACGTCAAGCACATCAGGATCCAGAGCGAGCGGCTCTCGAAGTTCTGGGGACGCCCGATGCACCTCGGAGCCGTGGTGCTGCTGCCCGCGGGCTTCGACGAGCACCCGCAGGCCCGCTTCCCGCTCGCGGTGTTCCACGGCCACTTCCCGTACACGATGGACGACTTCCGCGAGCAGCCGGCGGACGCGAACGTCAAGTGCGAGTACTCCGAGCGCTTCCACCTCGACTGCTACAACCGGATCCAGCAGGAGCTCGGCTACCAGCTCTACAAGGACTGGACCGCGCCCGACTTCCCGCGCTTCCTGGTGGTCGAGATCCAGCACGCGAACCCGTACTACGACGACTCCTACGCGGTGAACTCGCAGAACCTCGGCCCCTACGGCGACGCGATCCAGTACGAGCTCGTCCCGGAGATCGAGAAGCGCTTCCGCGGCATCGGCCAGGGCTGGGCGCGCTTCCTCTACGGCGGCTCGACGGGCGGCTGGGAGGCGCTCGCCGTGCAGACGTTCTATCCCGACGAGTGGAACGGCTGCTGGGCCGCCTGCCCCGACCCGATCGACTTCCGCGCCTACATGACGACCGACATCTACTCGGACAAGAACGCCTACTGGTCGGAGGGCCCGTTCGGCCGGATCGCGCGCCCCAGCCACCGGAACTACCTCGGCCACGTGTCGGCGACGATCGAGAGCTCGAACCGCGCCGAGCTGGTGCTCGGCACGAAGAGCCGCTCCGGCGGGCAGTTCGACATCTGGGAGGCGGTCTACGCCCCGGTGGGACCCGACGGCTATCCGAAGCGGATCTGGGACAAGCGCACGGGTGTCATCGACCCGGCCGTCGCCGCGCAGCTCAAGGAAAACTACGACCTGCGCTACATCCTGCAGCGCGACTGGGCGAAGGGGCTCGGCAAGAAGCTCCAGGGCAAGGTCAACATCTACGTCGGCGACATGGACAACTACTACCTGAACGACGCGGTGTACCTGGCCGAGGACTTCCTGAAGACGACGGACCCGCCCTATGGCGGCGAGGTGGACTACGGCGACCGCGCCGAGCACTGCTGGAACGGCGACCACACGCGGCCGAACGCCTACTCGCGCCTGCGCTACATCCAGATGCACGCGCCGAAGATGATGAAGCGCATCGAGGTGTCGGCGCCGCCGGGCGCCGACACCAAGAGCTGGCGCTACTAGAACATCAGCTTTCCGCCGATCTGGATCTGCCGCATCGGATCGGCGGCGGTGATGCGGCCGAACGATGCCGCGCCGAACGACGAGCCGGGGTTCATGTAGTTGACCTGATTGAAGAGGTTGTAGACCTCCATCCGGATCTGGAGCCTCACGCTGTTCCCGAACGGAACGGTCTTCATCAGCGACAGGTCGGTCTGGCTGAACTTGGGGCCGCGGAGCAGGTTGCGCGTGGTGTTGCCGAACGTGAACGGATCCGGCAGCGCGAACGCGCTGGCGTCGTAGCAGTTGATCAGCTCGCGCCGCGCCAGGTCCGTGGTGCCCGCCGAGTTCGGCTGGCAGTTGAGCTCGGGGACCGGCCCGACCAGATTGGGACGCTGAAGCCCCGCGATGCCGATGTTCGCGCGATCGGCGGCAAACGTGACGTTGACCGGGGACCCGCTCTGGATCGTCGTCACGCCCGAGATCTGCCAGTCCGCCAGCAGGTACGTCAGGAGCGACTTCGACGAGTTCTTGAAGAACGGCAGCTCGTACAGGTAGCTCGCCACGAACCGGTTCGGTATGTCCCAGTCGCCGGGCCGTAGTCGGCCCAGATGTCGTAGTTGTCCATCGTCTGGCCGCCGCCGTTCGAGTGCGTGGCCATGTCGCGCGTGCGGGACCAGGTGTAGTGCAGGTCGGCCTGCAGGCCGTGGCGCATCCGCTTGTGCAGGATGATGCTGACCGCGTCGTAGTCCGCGATCAGGTCGTTCTGGATGATGCGGCGGCTCCTGAACTTCTGGCTGGGCCGACGCGGATCGACCGCTCCGGGACCCGGCTGCGGCGTGTTGTTGAAGAAGCTGCGATCCAGGTGGCTGGTGTTCGAGCCGACGTACTGGAGGTCGAGCGCCAGGTCCCACGGGAGCTCGCGCTGGATGTCGAAGCTCCACTGGTCCTTGCGGGCGTTCGGCAGGTGGCGCGTCGGCGAGATCATGTCGGGCCGCGCCGCAGGCCCGACGACGCCGAACGGGTGGTCGAACGAGAGCGTCGGATTGTTCGGGTCCGAGGTGTACGTGGTGACGGCGGCGATCGGAGGGTTGTTGGTCAGGAACGTGAACGAGTTCATCTGGTTCGGGTTGTAGTAGATGCCGAACCCCGCGCGGAGCACGGTCTTCTCCCCCAGTCGATACGTGGCGCCCAGCCGCGGAGCGAAGTCCGAGTGGTTCGGCTCGTGGAACTTGAAGCCCTCGGCGGGGAAGCTGGACGGGATGATCGTCTCGAAGTCCTCGGCCAGCATCGAGGCCAAGCCGGCGTAGGTCTGCACGGGGGTGTTCAGCTCGTAGCGCAGGCCCAGGCTCAGCGTGAGGTTTCGCGTCGCCTGCCAGACGTCGTTGATGAAGAACCCGTTTCGCCAGCCGCCGACGTCGCCCTGGATCTGGTCCGTGGGCGGGATCACCGTGCGCGGCAGCCCGAGCATGAAGTCCGCCACCGAGTATCCGGTGATGTCGCCGGTGAAGTTGAAGAGGCCGCGAGCGTCGTTCGCCGCCTGCCGGCCGGTCTCCAGCCGCCGCAGGTCGAAGCCGGCTCGGATGTTGTGGTTTCCGCGCACGTACGAGAGGACGTCCGACACCTGGAACGTCTTGTCGAACTGGTACCAGTTCGTGCCGCCCGCGCCGATCCCGTTGAAGTTGCCGATGTTGACGCTGGGGATGCCCGGATTGTTGTACTTCACGTCGCCGTCGAACCCCGGAATCCCGAGCGACGAGCCGGCGTCGGTATCCCCGCTCACGGAGAAGGGGTTCAGGGTGTCGAAGTTGATCTGGTGGTAGCCGATCCGGAAGTCGTTGTAGAGGTTCGGGTTCAGCGTGTGGGTGTATCCGAGCAGCCAGTTCTTGTTCACACGGGGCTGCGTGACCACCGTGACCGGGATCGCCGCGTTCAGGGGATTCGTGACGTTGCTCTTGTGCCAGTTGTAGCGGAGGCTCAGCCGGACCTTGTTGCCGATGTTGTGATCGAGGCGGCCGAGGAACTGGTCGATCTTCTCCTCGTTCGCGATGGGCGTCTGGAGGTTGTTGGCGGTGCCGGCCCGGTTCGCGTTCGGGTAGTACTGGAGAAGGTCGATCGACGTGGGCGACAGCATCGACTGCGGGATGATGTTGCCCGGGAACGGCTGCCCCGTGGCCGGGTTCTTGATCGGCGTGCTGACCTCGGAGAAGTTCCCCTGGCGCATGAGGTCCGTCGGGACCGAGGCGAACGGGCTCGAGATCGCCTCGGCGCGGACGCCTTCGTACGAGATCATGAAGAACGTCTTGTCGCGGCCGTCGTAGACCCCAGGGACCGTGAGCGGGCCGTCCAGCTCGGCCCCGAACTGCTTGCGGTTGCGCGGGTTCTTCGGGTTCGCCGGGTTCTCGAAGTAGCCGCGCTCGTCGAGCGAATCGTCCTCCACGAAGTCGAAGACGCTGCCGTGAAAGGTGTTGGTGCCGCTCTTGGTGACCACGTTGATGTGGACGCCCAGGTAGGCGCCGTATTCGGCCGAGGTGCTGCCGGTCTGGACCTGGACCTCCGTCACGGCCTCGGCGATCGGGCGCATGCTGGTCATCGCCAGCAGGTTGGCCGAGGCGTTGATGCCGTCGAGCGACAGGCTGTTCTGGATCTCGCGCTGTCCCGCGCCGCGGAAGCTCAGGCCGATGTCGCTGTTGAGCCCGGTCAGGACGCCGGGCGTCGTGCTCGCCAGGCTCCAGACGTTGCGCTGGCGGACGGGCAGCTCGACGATGGCGCGCTCGCCGACCGTCGCCGAGATCGTGGCGCGGTCGGTGTTCAGCGCCTGCGCATGCGCTTCGACGTTCACCGCTTCGCTGAGCGCGCCCACCTGCAGCGTGGCGTTCGTGCGCCGCACCTGGTTGGTGGCGAGCTCGACTCCCGTGGTCGTGAACGTGGTGAAGCCGGTGACGGAGATCGTGATCTCGTACTTGCCGGGCCGAACGAACTGGATCTGGTAGTGGCCCTCGGCGTTCGTGACGGCCGAGTACGTGTCCTTGGTGCCGAGGTTGACGGCGACGACCGCGGCCCCGGGTACGGCGAGCCCGGCGGTGTCGGTCACCGTGCCCACGAGCGCGCTTTGAGAGGCGAGCTGCGCCCAGGCAGCGGTCGCGGCCAAGAGGCCCGGAATGAGAGAAAACGCGATTCGACGGATCATCTGAAACCCCCGTTCGCTGGTAAGCCCTTCGGGTGCGCTTCGAGGCTCCGACCTCTCCGCGTCACGCTGTCGTCACGGCCCTGTAACTGCGATGCGTTGGCGCTATCATTCGTGCGGTTGTGGATTTTTGTCAATGTCTGTGTTTTTCTGCAACCGCATTCTTGCCGTGGGTCCATCCGACAGACCGACCAGGGGGTAGGGGCATGATTCGCAGTCGAAGAGGTTTCCTCGGGACGCTCTCCACCCTGCCGCTCGCGGGCGGCCTCACCGCCGCGAGTGCCGCACCCGCCGCAGCCGCCTCCACCCGAAAGCGGGGAGCCGACTACTTCCGGGAGCTCGGCGTCCGGCCCTTCATCAACGCGGCGGGGACCTACACGGCGATGACCGCGTCGCTGATGCCGCCCGAGGTGATGGAGGCGATCCAGTACGCCTCGAAGCACTACGTGATGCTCGACGAGCTGCACGACAAGGTGGGCGAGCGGATCGCCACGCTCGTGCGCTCCGAGGCGGCGATGGTCACGTCGGGAGCCGCCGCGGCGCTGACCCTGGGGACCGCGGCCGTCCTGACGGGGAGCGACCGCCAGAAGATGGTCGATCTGCCCGACCTGGCCGGCATGAAGAGCGAGGTCATCATCCAGAAGGCGCACCGCTTCGGCTACGAGCACGCGGTTCGCAACTGCGGCGTGCGGCTCGTGGAAGTGGAGACGCCCGAGGACCTGGAGCGCGCGGTATCCGAGAAGACCGCGATGATGCTCTTCTACAACAACAACAACAAAGAGGGACGGATCCCGGACGAGGAGTTCGTCCGGCTCGGGAAGAAGCACGCCGTCCCCACCCTGAACGACGCGGCCGCCGACGTGCCGCCTGTCGAAAACTTCTGGAAGTACACGCGGATGGGCTTCGACCTGGTCGCGTTCTCCGGCGGCAAGGGGATCTGCGGGCCGCAGAGCTCCGGACTGCTGCTCGGAAGGAAGCCCCTCATCGAGGCGGCGCGCCTGAACGCGCCCCCCAACGGCAACACGGTCGGCCGCGGCATGAAGGTCAACAAGGAAGAGATGCTGGGCCTGCTGGTGGCGCTCGAGCTGTTCCTCGAGAAGGACCACGCGCGCGAGCGCCGCGAGTACGACAGGCGCGCCGAGCTCGTCCGGGCGAGCGCCACGGCCGTGCCGGGCGTGAAGGCCGAGGTCTTCGTGCCCGAGGTCGCCAACCACGTCCCCCACGTTCGCGTCACGTGGGACGGGGCCGACGAGAAGGCGGCGGCGGCCGTGGTCAAGGCGATGAGGGACGGGGAGCCTTCGATCGGCGATCCGCTCCGAAGGCCGCGACGCTCGTGATCGGCGTCTGGATGATGAAACCCGGCGAGGACAAGATCGTCGCGCGCCGGCTGCGGCAGGTGCTGGAGAAGAAGGCCTGATGACGCCGAGACGCGTCGCGCTGCCGCTCGCCGTCCTGGCCGCGCTCGCGCTGCAACCGGGGCCGGGCGCCCGCGCCGGCGAGGCGGCGGCGCGCCTGCGCTTTCCGGCCGAGGTCGCTCCGCGCAACGACATCCTCGTCGACAACCGCGTGCCCGTGCGGATGCGCGACGGCGTGACGCTCTTCGCCGACGTCTACCGGCCGGTCGAAGCGGGACGCTATCCGGTCGTGGTCTCGCGGACGCCCTACAGCACGGAGCGCTTCCCGACCGCCTGGGATGCGGCCGTGTACCTCGCCCGGCGAGGCTACGTCTACGTCTTCCAGGACATCCGCGGGCGGCACGAGTCGGAAGGGCGCTGGGAGCCGTTCTTCGACGACGAGAAGGACGGCTACGACACGATCGAGTGGGCGGCGAAGCAGCCCTGGTCGAACGGCAAGGTGGCCATGCAGGGCGGCTCGTACCTCGGCCAGAACCAGTGGCGGGCCGCGCAGGCCGCGCCACCCAGCCTCGTCACGATCTTCCCGATGGTGTCGTCCACCAGCCTCTACCACGACTGGATCACGCTCAACGGCGCCTGGCGCCTGTCGTTCAACTTCGGCTGGGGACCGGTGCGGCAGGAATCGCGGATCATGCAGAACCCCGGGCCGCACACGCTCGAGGGGCTGCGCGCCATCCACTACGACCAGGTGCAGTGGCACCTGCCGCTTGAACACGATGCAGCAGCTCGTGGGGCGACACGCGCGCTTCTACGACGATTGGCTGGCGCACCCCGACTACGACGACTACTGGAAGCCGCTCGACGCGGAGACCCGGTTCGACAGATCGGGATTCCGGTCCACACGTTCGGCGGCTGGTTCGACATCTTCAGCCAGGGGACGCTGCGCGGCTACGTCGGGATGAGCCAGAAGGGCGCTTCGGCCGAGGCGCGGCGCGGGAGCCAGATCGTGATCGGGCCGTGGGGACACGGCCCGTCGCAGAAGTACGGCGCGCTCGATTTCGGGCCCGAGGCCAACGTGGACGCGCTGGCGCTGCAGCTTCGCTGGTACGACTACTGGCTGAAGGGCATCGACAACGGGCTTTCGAGCGAGCCGCCGGTCAAGCTGTTCGTGATGGGCCGGAACGAGTGGGTGTACGAGCGCGAGTACCCGCTCGCGCGGACGCGAGTACCAGCCCCTCTACCTCGCGAGCGGCGGCGCCGCCAACAGCAGCCGCGGCGACGGGCGCCTCCGCTGGGAGAAGCCGACCGGCGCGTCCACCGCCGGATCGCTTCCGCTACGATCCCGACGACCCGGTTCCCTCGCTCGGCGGCAACAACTGCTGCGGCACGCCCACGCCCGCCGGCCCGATGGATCAACGTCCGATCGAAGGCCGGCGCGACGTTCTCGTCTACGACTCCGACATCCTGTCCGAGGAGCTCGAGGCCACCGGCCCCGTGAAGGTGGTGCTGTTCGCGTCCTCGGACGCGGTCGACACCGACTTCGTCGCGAAGCTGGTGGACGTGCATCCCGACGGATCGAGCTACAACATGGCCGAGGGAGTCCTGCGCGCCCGCTACCGCGAGAGCCTGAGCCAGCCGAAGCCCCTGACTCCGGGCCAGGTGTACCGGCTGGAGATCGACCTCGTCGGAACCGCGGTCGCGTTTCGCCAGGGGCACCGCATCCGGATCCACGTCACGAGCAGCCACTTCCCGCAGTTCGACAGGAACCCGAACACGGGGGCGCCCTTCGGGACGACGGCCGAGGTCCGGATCGCGCAGCAGACGATCTACCACGATGCGGAGCGGGCGTCTCACGTCCTGCTGCCGGTGATTCCGCGACGGTAGCTACTCGACCACCTCGAAGCCGCTCTCCAGCCCGGAAGCCGAGTCGCCGCCGACCCACACGCGGAAGGCGCCCGGCTCGACGACGTAGCGATTGTCGGGCCCGTGGAAGCCGAGCGAGGCCGCCTCGAGGTCGAACGCGAGAGTCTTCGTCTCGCGGGCGGCGAGCCTCACGCGCTGGAAGGCCTTCAGCTCCTTCACCGGCCGCGTCAGGCTGGCGACGAGGTCGCGGACGTAGAGCTGCGCGATCTCGATGCCCTCGCGGTCGCCGGTGTTCGTGAGGTCCACCTCCACCCGCAGCGTGCCGTCGCGCTTCATGCGCTCGGACGCGAGCCGCAGGTTCGCGTACCGGAAGCTCGTGTACGAGAGGCCGTAGCCGAACGGGTAGAGCGGCTCGTAGCCGATGTCGAGGTAGCGCGAGGCGTCGCCGAGCGAGCTCTGGCGGGCGCGCGGCGGGATGTCGTCGATCAGCGTGAGCGTGCGGCCCGTCGGCGGCCGGCCGGTGTTCTTGTGCGCGTAGTAGACGGGGATCTGCCCCTCGGTCTTCGGGAACGTGACCGGCAGCTTCGCGGACGGTGACGCGACGCCGAACAGCAGGTCGGCGAGCGCCGGGCCGGTCATCGTGCCCGGGTGCCAGGCGTAGAGCACGGCGCGGGCCTTCGCGAAGACGTCCGGGATCGTGAGCGGGCGCCCGGCGAAGACCACCAGCACGACCGGCTTGCCGGCCGCCGCGACCTCGTCGACGAGCTCCTTCTGCGCTCCCGGGAGGTCGAGATGCGCGCGGCTGTGCGCCTCGCCCGAGAGGATCGCCTCCTCGCCGACGAAGACGAGGGCGACGTCCGACTGGCGGGCGGCTTCGACCGCGGCGCCGAAGCCCGCCGTGTCGCGGCTGCGCGAGTGGGGGAGGCCCGCGGCGTAACGGACCTGGCCTTTGGCTCCCAGCAGGCTCCGGATCGCCGCGAGCGGCGTCACGGTGTCGGCGATCTGCCCGTCGCGGTTCCAGGTGCCGAGCACCTCGTAGGGATCGTCGGCGAGCGGTCCGATCACGGCGACCGACGCGACGCCCCGGGCGAGCGGCAGCGCTCTGCCCTCGTTCTTGAGCAGCACGACGCTCTCGACGGCCGCCGTCCTGGCCAGCTCCAGGGCCCGTGCGCTCGGCGGCCCCGGCACCTTCGCCGCAAACGGCCGGCGCGCGTCGAAGAGGCCGGCCCTGAACTTGACGCGCAGGACGCTCCGCACCGCCTCGTCCACGAGCGTCTGGGGCACCGCGCCGACCTTCACGAGCGCTTCGAGGTGATCGGCGTAGGCCGAGCTCTGCATCTCCATGTCCACGCCGGCCGCGATCGACTTCACGGCCACGTCGGGCAGGTCCTTCGCGAAGCCGTGGTTGATCATCTCGGACATCGAGTTCCAGTCGCTCACGACGAAGCCCTTGAAGCCCCACTCGTCGCGCAGCACCTGGCGCAGCAGGAACCCGCTGCCCGAGGAGGGAACGCCGTTGATCTCGTTGAACGAGGTCATCACCGTCGCGGCGCCGGCGTCCACCGCGGCCTTGAAGGGCGGCAGGTAGACGTCGCGCAGCAGGCCCTCCGGGATCCAGGCGGTGTCGTAGTCGCGGCCGCCCTCCGCCGCGCCGTAGCCCGCGTAGTGCTTCGCGCAGGCGGCGATGCGGTTCGGCGCGCCGTAGTCGTCGCCCTGGAAGCCGCGGACCATCGCCGCGGCCAGCACGCTCGCGAGGTGCGTGTCCTCGCCGAAGCCCTCGGCGATCCGGCCCCAGCGCGGGTCGCGCGCGATGTCCATCATCGGCGCGAACGTCCACTGGAAGCCGGCCGCGGCCGCCTCCTCGGCGGCGACGGCCGCGCAGTCCGTCACGAGCTGCGGGTTCCACGCCGCGGCCTGGGCGAGCGGGATCGGGAAGATCGTGCGGTAGCCGTGGATCACGTCGCGGCCCATCAGCAGCGGGATGCCGAGCCGGCTCTCCTCGACCGCGATGCGCTGGATCTCCAGGCTCGCGGCCGGCACGATCTCGTTCAGCATCGAGCCGAGCCGGCCCTGGCGCAGGCGCTCCTTGAGCGCGTCGGGCACCTGGCCGCCCGAGGCGTTGATCTGCACGAGCTGGCCGATCTTCTCGGCGAGCGTCATGCGGGCCAGCAGCTCGTTCACGCGGCGCTCGACGTCGCGCTCCGCGGCCGAGGCGGAGACGGACAGGGAAAGGATCATCGCGGCGGTGCAGGGTCGCTTCATTGTCCCGCATTCTTCAAGGGCCGCTGCCGGAAAACAAGCGTGCGCCGGGACGGCCGGGGCGCTCAGCGCACGACGTCGGGCAGCGGGGGAGCGGCCGCCGGCGAGGCGGTGCGGAAGTCCTGTCCCAGGAGCGCGGCGACGGTGGCCGCGAGCTGGGACTGCGTGCCCTCGACACCCTCGCGCACGCCGAGCGCCGGCGTGCGGGGGCCCATCACCGCCATCCAGATCGATTCGGCGGCCGGCACCTTCTCGCCGTGATCGGTCCAGTCGGCGGGCGTCGCGCCGCGGCCGTGGTCGGTCGCGAGCACGAGCGCCGTCCGCCCGCGATACTCGGGCAGCGACTGCGCGAGCTCCCACAGGCGCTTCACGAAGCGGTCGGAGCGCCAGGCGGCGTCGAGGTAGAGGTCGTAGCGCCGGCCGTGCGCCCACTCGTCGGTCTCGCCCAGCATCACGTAGAGCACGCGCGGCTTGCGGGTCCGGAAGTACTCGAGCGCGCCCTGCATCGTCGGAGCGTCGAAGCGCTCGCCGGCCCAGTAGTGCGGCAGGTCGTCGGTGACGGCGTTCAGCAGGTGGTCGCGCTCGCTCGCGGGCTCGAGGATCGCGGGCCCGTCGCCGTTCGTGTGGACGCCCGAGCGCTCGGCCGCGACGATGAACGGCAGCACGTCCCAGCTGCCGTACGCGGCGACCCGTCCTTCGAAGCCGGGGCGACGGTTCAGCCACTCGAGCACCGTCAGGTTGGGATTGACCTTCTTGTCGTTGCTGTCGATCCGCGGGTCGGCGGCGCCCGAGAGCATCTCGTTGTAGCCGGGGTACGAGAACCACAGCCCGTTGGTGATCCGCACGCGGCTCTTGCGGGACGCGTCGCCGAAGACCTGGCCCTCGCGCGCGACGACCGTCCAGATGAAGGGCAAGAGCGTCTCGCGCCGCGCCTGCGGCGTCGCGCCGTCGAAGCGCGCCTTGAGCGGCTCCTGCGCCGCGACGGCGACGCCGCCGTCGTTCTTGGTGTTGTACGCACCGTCGTAGCCGCCGAAGAGCTCTTGCCAGCGGAAGCCGTCGAAGGTCACGACCAGCACGTTGTCGACGGGCGCCGGCGCGGCGGGACCTTCGGCGCGGGCCCGCTCCGCGAAGGGCAGGGCGGCGACGAGCAGCAGGAGCCAGCGGCGCCGCCTCATGCGAGCTTCAGCTCCTTCATCAGCGCCGTCTTGAGGAGCTTTCCCGTCGCTTCGAGCCGCGCGCGCGCAGGATCGACCTCCTCGCGCTTCGTGGCGCGGCCGACCAGCTCCAGGTAGAACTTGATCTTGGGCTCCGTGCCGCTCGGCCGGACGGTGAGCCGCGCGCCGTCTTCGGACTGGAACGCGAGCAGGTCGGCCTTGGGAAGGCCGCTCGGGCGACGCTCGCCGCGGAGCGTCTGCTCGCCGCTCGCCGCGTCGAGCGCGCGAACGACCGGGCTCTCGCCGATCTTCTGCGGCGGGGTCTTCCTGAGCGCCGCCATCGCCGCGTCGATGCGCTTGCGGCCTTCGGGTCCCGGCAAGTTCGCCGACCACTGGATCTGGTGCGACAGCCCGTGCGCGACGAGGATCTCGTCGAGCCGGTCGACGAGCGTCTTCTGGCGCGAGGCGAGGTGCCGCGTCATCTCCGCGAGCCGCAGCGCGGCCCCGATGCCGTCCTTGTCCCGCACCAGCGGCCCGACCGAGTAGCCGAGCGCCTCCTCGTAGCCCATCACGAACGCGATGCCGTCGCGCTCGGCGCGGATCGCGGTGTCGGCGATCCACTTGAAGCCGGTGAGCGTCTCGCGGTACTGCGCGCCGCGGTCGTGCGCCATCCGCGACAGCAGGCTCGACGACACGACCGTGGTGACGACGAGCTTCGGCCGGCCGCCCGTGTCGGCGTGCTCGAGCGCGTCGTCGGCCAGCAGCACGCCGAGCTCGTTGCCGGACAGCATGCGATAGCCGCTGCCGGACGGGTCGGGCACCGCCGCCGCCAGCCGATCGGCGTCCGGATCGTTCGCGAGCACCAGGTCGGCGCGCGTTTCCCGGGCGAGCGCGAGCACGAGGTCCATCGCGCCGGGCTCCTCCGGGTTGGGGAACGCCACGGTACGAAAGGCGCCGTCGGGATCGGACTGCGTCGGCTCCGATGCCACGCCTTCGAAGCCGGCGCGCGCGAAGGCGCGGATCATCAGCCGGTGGCCGACGCCGTGCATCGGCGTGTAGGCGATCCGCAGCGGTCCGCTCTCGCCGCGGTGGAGCGTCGCCTCGGCCAGGCCGTCGAGGTATGCCTGCTCGACGGCGCGGTCGGTGGCGTCGACCAGCACCCGCAGGCCTTGCGCCGCCGCGTCCGCCGGCGCAGGCCGCTCGATCGCGTCCGCCCGAGGAGCGAGCTTGATCTTGCCGGCGACCTGGGTGTCGACGGGCGGAATGATCTGGCCGCCGGTCGGCAGGTAGGCCTTGTAGCCGTTGTCGTGGGGCGGGTTGTGGCTGGCCGTCACCATCACGCCGCCGACGGCGCCGAGCTGCTTCACGGAGAAGGCGAGCAGCGGCGTCGGCACCGGGTCGGTGAAGACGAGCGCCTTGACTCCCAGGCCCGCGAAGACCGCGGCGGCGTCCTCGGCGAAGCGCCGGCTCGAGTGGCGGCCGTCGAAGCCGATCACCACGCCCCGCGCGCGCGCATCCGGGCCGGCGGTCTCGAGCACGTGCGAGCCGAAGCCCCAGCTCGCCTTGATCACGACCAGCCGGTTCATGCGCGCGAGGCCGGCCTCGACCTTGCCGCGCAGCCCCGCGGTGCCGAACTCGAGCGGCCCGGAGAAGCGGTCGTCGAGATCGCGCCGCGCGGCCTCGTCGCCGCCCTCCACGCGCTTCAGCAGCGCCTCGAGCTCGGCCCGCGTCCCCGGATCGGGGTCCTCGGAGATGAAGTCGCGCGCGAGAGAGACGGGATCGCTCATCGAGGGCATTCTATCGTCAGGGTGCGTGAGGCTTCCTGCTCGGCCGTCCTCTGACGGACGGCGAACTGTTACGTTCGGTTACTCGTTCCGGAACGAGTAACCAAGAGTAGCGTCCGGCCCGCCACGAAGGAGGCGACTCATCGTGGATCGCCGCCGGTGTCGGCGCTACGATTGGCTCGTGCTCCTCTCGATGCTCCTGGCCGCAGCCGCCGTCGGCGCGCCCGCCCAGGCGGCCGTCGCGCAGACGAGCGAAGCCGCGCCCGACCTCCTCGCCTCCCGCTTCGCGAAGCTCGCGCTCGCGTGCGTGCATCAGGAGTACCCGAACAAGATCTCCCACGTGCTGAACGCGGACGCCGACGCGCGGCCGCCCCGCGAGCTGACCCCCGCCTTCTACGGCTGCTACGACTGGCACTCGTCGGTGCACGGCCACTGGCTGCTCGCGCGGATCGCGCGGCTCTCGCCCGAGTCGCCGCTGGCCGAAGACGCACGCAAGGCGCTCGCCCAGAGCCTCACGCGCGAGAACGTCGCCGCCGAGGTCGCCTACCTCGAGGGCAAGGGCCGCGTCAGCTTCGAGCGGCCGTACGGCCTCGCGTGGCTGCTGCAGCTCGTGGCGGAGCTGCGCGAGTGGATGACGCCCGAGGCGAAGGCCTGGGCCGAGGCGCTCGCCCCGCTCGAGCGCGCCGCGGCGGCCCGCCTCCGCGAGTGGCTGCCCAAGCTCACGAAGCCGGTGCGGATCGGCGAGCACTCGCAGACCGCGTTCGCCCTCGGGCTCGTCCTCGACTGGGCGCGCACGGCCGGAGCGGCGGACATGGAGCTGCTGGCGCTCACACGCAGCCGCGACTTCTACGCCACGGACCACGCCTGCCCGATCGACTACGAGCCGTCGGGCGAGGACTTCCTCTCGCCCTGCCTCGGCGAGGCGGACCTGATGCGCCGCGTGCTGGCGCCCGCGGACTTCGCGCGCTGGCTCTCCGGCTTCCTGCCGTTGCTGCCGCACGACGACAGCGCGGACTGGCTCGCGCCGGGAATCGTCAGCGACCCGACCGATCCCAAGCTCGCGCACCTGGACGGCCTCAACCTGAGCCGCGCCTGGATGCTGGAGGGCATCGCCGCGCGGCTGCCCGAGCGCGACCCCCGCGTGGGCGCGCTGCGCGCGGCGGCGGCCGTGCACCGCGAGAAGGGACTCGCCGCGGTCACGGGCGAGCACTACGAGGGCGGCCATTGGCTCGGCACGTTCGCCGTGTACCTCGTGACCGGCCGCGGGCTGCGCTAGCATGCCTCTCGGAGGCCCCATGAGAAGAGCCACCCCGACGCTGCTCGCGCTGACGCTCGCGCTGCCCGCGGTCGCGGCGGCCGCCGACGGGCCGTCGTTTCCGACGCTCGCGATCGGCGCCAAGGCCCCCGACTTCGACCTCCCCGGCGTCGACGGCAAGCGCTACACGCTCGCGAGCTTCGACAAGGCGAAAGTGCTGGTGCTGGTCTTCACGGCGAACCACTGCCCGACGGCGCAGGCCTACGAGGACCGCATCGAGAAGCTCGACGCCGACTACGCGGGCCGCGGCGTCCAGCTCGTGCTCGTCGCGCCGAACGACCCGCTCGCGCTGCGCCTCGACGAGCAGGGCTGGACGGACATCGGGGACACCTTCGACGAGATGAAGATCCGCGCCAAGGACCGCGGCTGGCGCTTCCCGTACCTCTACGACGGCGAGACCGAGGCGATGTCGAAGCAGTACGGGCCGGTCGCGACGCCGCACGTCTTCGTGTTCGACGCCGAGCGCAAGCTGCGCTACGCGGGCCGCGTGGACGACAAGGAGAACCCGGCGAAGGCCACGACGAACGAGGCCAAGGACGCGATCGAGGCGGTGCTGGCCGGCAAGCCCGTCGCGGTCGAGACCACCAAGGTCTTCGGCTGCTCGGTGAAGTGGGCGGACAAGCGCGGCTCGGTGAAGGACGGTTTCGCGAAGTGGGCGCTCGAGCCGGTGGCGCTCGAGCCGATCGACGAGCCCGGCATCCGGGCGCAGGCGAAGAACGAGGGCGGCAAGAAGCTGCGGCTCATCAACGTCTGGGCCACCTGGTGCGGGCCGTGCGTGATCGAGTTCCCGGACCTCGTGTCGCTCCACCGGATCTACCGCGGGCGCGAGTTCGAGGTCGTGACGGTGAACGCCGACGACCCCGACAAGAAGGAGAAGGCGCTCGAGTTCCTGAAGACCCAGCAGGCCTCGACGAAGAACTACGCCTTCGACAAGGGCGACCCCTACGCGCTCATCGAGGCCGTGGACGCGAAATGGCAGGGCGGGCTTCCGCACACGATCCTGGTCGCTCCGGGCGGCGAGGTGATCTACCGCAGCGAGGCCGCCTTCGACATGCACGAGCTGCGGCGCGCGATCGTGGGCTGGCTGGGCCGCTACTACCACTCCGTTCCAGGGGAGAAGTCCGCGCAGGCTTCCGGAGCAAAGTAGAAGGCTTCGCCGCGCCGCACCGGCGCGTCTTGAACGCCGGCCTGTCCTCTGCAGAGGACGCTACCCTCGGCGGCGATATCTACAAGCCACTGAAGAAAAGGCAGTTGTGTCTGTCGGTCCAACGGCATGCCGTTTGCCCAGGATGGCAGCTCAGCCGCGAGCCGGACGGAATCGGCCGGACGGCGGACGCGGCAGGCCTCTTGGGGGCTTGGAGCACGATCATGAAGCTCAAGCTGATGACTGTGGGCCTCCTGACCTCGGCCCTGACTCTCGTTCTCTCCGCCGACACGCGGGCGGCCGACGTCCGCGTCGGCGTGGGCGTCCAGTACGGCGGCGGCTACAACGACACGCGCGGCTCGTGGCAGTACGGCTACGCGCGGGGCCGGGACGAAGGCTACAAGGAGGGCGAGCGCGACGCGCGCCGTCACGAGCGCTTCTCGTTCTACGACGAGAAGAGCTACCGCGACTGCGATCGCGGCTTCAAGGGCTGGATGGGCTCGCGCGGCGTCTACGAGGGCGGCTATCGCCGGGGCTACCAGGAAGCCTACACGCAGGCCTTCCGGCGCTTCGCCGGCTACGACCGCTACGATCGCAACTACGACGGCCGCTACGACCCCCGCTACGACCGCTACGATCGGTACGACCGTTAGCGCGGCTCGAACCCGCATTCCCGCGGAGCGCTCGGTCCGGCCTTTCAAAGCCGGGCCGCGCGCTCCGCGATCCTTGACGCCCCCGCCGCGCCGCGATAAGTCTCCTCCTCGGCACACCCGTAGACGGCAGGAGGCAGCCTTTGGATCTCGTCGATCTCGCGCGCGCTCTCATCGACATCGACTCGACGACGGGTCGGGAAGGCGACGCCTGCCGCTTCCTGAGCGCCGAGCTGCGCTCCCGCGGCTACCAGGTGGCCGAGCAGCCGGTGTCGGACGGCCGCTTCAACGTGCTGGCGCTCGCGTCTGCGAAGCCCGAAGTGGTGCTGTCGACGCACATCGACTGCGTGCCGCCGTTCTTCCCGAGCCGCGTCGAAGGCGGGACTCTCTTCGGCCGGGGCGCCTGCGACGCGAAAGGGGCGCTCGCCGCCCAGGTGATCGCGGCCGACCGCCTGCGCCAGGCCGGCGAGGACAAGCTCGCCCTGCTGTTCGTGGTCGGCGAGGAGCGCGGCAGCGACGGCGCGCTCCGCGCGAACGAGCTGCCACCGGGCGCTCGTTACCTGCTGAACGGCGAGCCCACGGGCAGCCGCCTCGGCCGCGCGACGCGCGGCGTCCTGCGCGTGAAGCTCGTGGCGAGCGGCCGCGCCGCGCACTCGTCGCAGCCCGCGCAGGGCGTGAACGCGATCGACAAGCTGCTCGACGCCCTCCTCGAGCTGCGGGAGCTGCCGCTGCCCGAGGATCCCGAGCTCGGGCGGACGTTCTACTCCGTCGGCCTGATCTCGGGCGGCATCGCTCCGAACGTGATCCCGCCGAGCGCCGAGGCGGAGCTTCTGTTCCGCACGGTGAGCGACGGCGCCGCCGTGCTCGAGTGCCTGACCCCGCTGCGGTCGCGCGTCGCGATCGAGCACGTGCTCGAGGTCAAGCCGGTGCGGCTGCGCACGCTGCCGGGCTTCGAGGCCGAGACGTTCGCGTTCACGACCGACATCCCGCTGCTCCCGCGCTGGGGCGAGCCGCTGCTGTTCGGCCCGGGCTCGGTGCTCGACGCGCACACGGACAACGACCACGTCACGCTCGCCGAGCTCGCGGCGGCCGCCGATACCTACGTTGCGTTGGCGCGGGCGCTGCTGCAGTAGGGGTCAGACCCCGGATTCCGGCTCTCAGACGGGAAAAC
Source organism: uncultured Acidobacteriota bacterium (assembly GCA_963724555.1). Classification (GTDB taxonomy): domain Bacteria; phylum Acidobacteriota; class Vicinamibacteria; order Fen-336; family Fen-336; genus DATBSL01. The sequence goes on along the minus strand of CAVRVE010000015.1, from coordinate 165,383 downwards.
GCCTCAATTCAAGACCTGACCCCTCTGGCGTGACCGCCACCGCCTGCGGCGCGGCGCTCACCCGGCGCAGCAGCGGCCGCACGGCCGCCATCAGCACCAGCACGAGACCGAACGTGCAGACCATCGCGGCGCCCGTCGGCAGGTCCAGCCTGACCGAGAGGTAGATCCCCAGCGCGGAGACGACGGTTCCCATCGTCCAGCCGATCAGGAGCCGCCGGCCCACGCTCTCCGCGTAAAGCATCGCGGCCACCGACGGCACGATCAGGTAGCAGAACACCAGCAGCACGCCGGCGATCAGCACCGACGACGTCACCACGAAGCCGAACGACGCGTAGAACAGGAAGTCCCACAGGCGGACGTTGAGCCCGTCGCGCTCGGCCTTCTCGTGGTCGAGCGAGATCGCCAGGAACTGGCGGCGGAACACGTAGTGGAAGACGGCCGATCGCCGCGTAGAGCGCGGCGGTCTTGCCGACCTCGGCCCACGACACCGCCAGGATGTTGCCGACCAGCATGTCCTTGAGGTGCTCGCTCTCCGAGGTGGCGTGGCTCATCGCGAGGATCGTCGCCGCGGAGGCCACGGCGTAGGCGATCCCGATGATCGCCTCCTGCGGGATGCGCGCGTGCCGCACGCGGATCGTCGAGAAGATCGCGGCGCCGATGAAGGTGAAGGCGAGCCCGGTCCAGTAGACCCAGGGCCCGTGCGGGTCCTCGCCGGTGAACGGCAGCAGGATCGCGATCGTGGAGCCGAGCGCCGCGATCTGGGCGAGCGAGAGGTCGACGAAGATGACGCCGCGCTCGACCACGTGCACGCCCAGGTAGGCGTGGATCCCGGTGAGGATCAGGCTGGCGACGAACGGCGCCGCGAGAAACCGCAGGATGTCGAGGTCCATGCTACTTGGCTCCTGTCTCCTGGATGGCTGCGGCGAGCAGCTTGATGTCGTAGTCGAAGAGCGCGATGTAGTCCGTGATCTCCTTCTCGCCGCCGACCGAGGGCGACATCACCACCACCTTGGCGCCGGTCTCGCGCGCGATCGACTGCGGAGTCTTGAGATCGAAGTACGGCTCGACCAGCAGGATCTTCACCTGCTGCCGCTTCATCTCGCCGATCAGGTCGATCGTGTGGCTCGGGGACGGCGGGATGCCCGGCCGCGGCTCGACGTAGCCGATCACGTCGAGGCCGAAGCGCTCGGTGAAGTTCGGCCACGAGCGGTGGTAGGTCACGATCTTGAGGCCCTTGTAGGGCGCCATCTGCGCGTCCCAGCGCTTCTCGGCCTCGGCGAGCCGCTTGTCGAAGTCGGCGTAGCGTGACTGGAAGTACGCGGCGTCGGCCGCGTCCATCTTCGAGAGCTTGTCCACGATCGCCTTCGCGACGCGGCGGCCGTTGCCGGGATCGAGCCAGTAGTGGGGGTTACCCTGCGGGTGCACGTCGCCCATCGCGCGCGTGATCTGCCCGGTCGGGATCTCGAGGATCTTCGCGGTGAGCGAGGCGTCGAGGTAGCCCTCGGCGCCGGGCTGGATCTTGGCGTTGCGGCTCTGCTGGATGAGCGGCGGCAGCCAGCCGATCTCGAGCTCGCGCCCGACCACGACCAGCAGGTCCGCCTTGGCGAGCTTCAGGATGAAGCTCGGCTTGGCCTCGACGAAGTGCGGGTCCTGGTAGCCGCGCGCGATCGACTCGACCTTGACCTTGTCCCCGCCCACCTGGCGCGTGAGGTCGGCGAGGTCTTCCGTGCTGGCCATGACGTTGACGGCGGCCCTGGCGGGAGCGGCGAGCGCCAGCGCGGCGAGTGTGACGATGCTCAGGAGTCTCATGACGACCTCTCTCAGAAGGGATGGGCGCCGTGGGCGCCGATCGCGAACAGGAACTGGAACAGGAGCTCGTTGCGCGCCTCGTCCACGTCGCCGAGCGTCGTGTGGCGGTATTGGGCGCGCACCATGCTGAACTCGCTCGGACGATAGCTGAGGATGAACGACCCGCCCGTGTCGCGGACGCCGGAGTCGTCCGCGCGCTCGGAGTTGTCGTAGCGCACGCCGGCGGTCCAGCGCCGGCCGAACTGGTACTCGAGGTATCCGTAGCCGCCGACGGAAGCCTGCGCCCCGACCACGTCCTCGCGCTCGCTCCACGCGAGCTCGCCGCGCGCCAGGAAGTGCGTGTAGATCGAGCGGCGCAGCGGCTTCCAGCGCAGCGTGAGGTCCGCGCCCCAGAGCCGCGTCGTGGTGTCGTCGGTGACGCCGTTGTGGCCGTACGCGAACGAGCCGCCGAGCTCGAGGTTGGTCGACTCGCCGACGTCGCGGTACGCGCGCAGGTGGCCCACGTAGCCGAGGTCGCCGCGCGTGGGCGCCTTGAAGATCTCCGAGCTGCCCTGGTAGACCTGCGCCGTCGCCTCGAGGAACAGGGCGGGAAACGGGATCAGGCGGGCGACGGAGATGCCCGAGTCGCTGAGCCCGTCCTCGCCGCCGAGCAGGTTGCTCGTGACGAGCGGCCGGTCGATGAAGGGCAGCACGTGGGCGTGCATCCCGTTCACCTTGCCGAAGGCGTCGCGGAACTTGCCGACCTTCGCGAGGAGTCCCAACGGAAGCGTCGGGAAGGTGATGAAGCCCTCCTCGAGCGCCACCTCGTCCGGGCCCACGGTCACGAAGAAGTCGGCGCGCGCGTACGGATCCACCACGGCCTGGAACGACAGCTCCGACTCCTGCATGTTGAGCGACGGCTCGCCGCCGCCGGGCGAGCCGGCCGCGCCGACGAAGTTCCCGATCGCGGCGATGTCGGGGTTGAAGACTTTCGACGACGCGCTGCCGCCACCGTAGACGGGGAGCGTCGGAGGCGTGTCGCCGGTTGCGGCCCCTGGCGGCACGGCCGCCGTCGACTGCGGGGCTGGGCCCGGCTGTGGGGCGGGAGCGGCCGCCGGCTCCGCCGGCGTGGCCTCCGGCGGCGCGGGCGCGGTGTGACCGCCCTCGAGCGCCTGGAGCCGCGTCTCGATCGCGGCGATCCGGCTCGTGTACTCGTCGCGCAGCGACTGAAGCTCGCGGCGCAGACTTCCGATCTCGTCGCCCGCCGGCGTTTGTTCGACGGGCGGGCTCTGTCCGGCGGCGGCCGGCGACGCCAGAGCGCCGCTCGCAACCAGGAGCAGCCCTGGTACGCCACGGAGATATGGACGCATGAAAGGCCCTCGCAAGGAACGGCTGAACCCGAGTCATGCCGGAGGCCTCGCCGCGCACGGGCGCGAGTCTGCCGGCTAGGAACGTGCGATCGGTGGCGGGTTCAGGCGAGCGGCGGGCCGCGAGAGGCGAGCGTCCGGGGAGCCGCCTCCTCGTGCGACGGCGCGGGGGCCGGGGCGGGCTCGTCCACCACCAGGAACACCGGCGGCAGCGAGAACGTCACGGTCACGACTCCGGTTGAGCCGAGCCGGAGCAGGCAGGCGTTGCAGTGCGTCTCGATCGCGCAGCCGTCGTCCGAGTGGACGAACGAGGCTTCGGCCATGACTCCCGTCAGGCCGAGCCAGGCCAGAACGATCGCCGCGAGCAGCTTGCGGAAACGCATCCCTGCCCACGACTCTATACCGACTGCCGACCGGCGGCCACTGCGCCGGTCGCGCGGGGCAGTTTGGAGCGGTCCGGGAGAGAATCGCCCGATGCACATCCCCGACGGCTTCCTGAGCGCGGGCGTCGCCGCGTCGAGCTGGGCCGCGGGCGCCGGGTGCCTGGCCTGGGCGCTGCGCGCGGAGCGCTCCGAGCCCGAAGGGACGCCGGCCGGCACGCTGGGCGCGCTCGCCGCGTTCACCTTCGCGGCGCAGCTCGTCAACGTGCCGCTCCTGCCGGGGACGAGCGGCCACCTCGTGGGCGGGACGCTCGCCGCCGCGATCGTCGGCCCCTCGCGGGGGCTGCTGGTGATGGCGGTGGTGCTCGCGGTCCAGGCGCTGCTCTTCCAGGACGGCGGGATCACCGCGTACGGCGCGAACCTCCTGGCGATGGGAGCGGCCGGCGCGCTCGGCGGCTACGCCGTGTCCGCGCTCGTCGCGCGGCTGCGCCCGGGCGTGCGCGGCCTCGTGGCCGGCCCGGTGATCGGCGCCTTCGCGGCGACACTCACCGGCGCCGCCTTCATCGCGCTGGCGCTCGCCGCTTCGGGTCTCTACCCGCTGGCAGCCGTGCTGCCGCTGCTGCTGTCGCTTCACGTCCCGATCGCGCTCCTCGAGGCCGCGCTCACGGGCGCGATCCTCGCAACGCTCGCCCGCTGGCGGCCGGATCTCCTCCACGGCCTGCAGGGCTCGCGGAGCGGGCGCGCGCCGGCCTGGGGCCTGCTCGTGCTGGCGCTGGCGCTTTCGGCCTTCGCGGCGCCGTTCGCGTCGGCGCTTCCCGACGGTCTCGAAGCGGCCGCCAGCCGGCTCGGCTTCGCCGCGTCGGCCCGGCCGCTGTGGCCCGCGCTATCCGCGGACGTGCCGGGCTGGCTCGCGATCGGCCGCGCCGGCAGCGCGCTCGCGGGCCTGCTCGGCACGCTCGTCGCGGCCACGCTCGCCTGGGCTCTCACGCGCCGGCTGGGTCAGGCGCGTGCCGCGGAGCCGCACCGGTGAGGCCCGGCCTCGTCCTGCTCTCCGGCCTCGCGCTGAGTGTCGTCGCCGGACTCGCGCCTGCCGGGCTCGGCGGCGAGCGGGTCCCGTCGTGGTCGTGGCTCGTCTGGCTGGTCGCGTTCACGATCGGCGCGCTGCGGTTCCGCGGCGGGGGCAGCACGGCCGCGCAGGTCGTGCGCCGGATCGCGTGGCTGCTGCCGTTCGTGCTGACGCTCGCGCTGCCCGCGGCGCTCATGAGCGCCCCCGGCGGCCGCGCGACCGCCGCGCTCGGGCTCGTCGCCCGCTCGCTCGCGGCGGCCACCGCCGCTGCGGGCACCGCGTTCGTGCTCGGCCCGCTCGGCCTGACGCGCGGCGTTCGCGCGCTCGGCCTGCCGGAGCGGCTCGCGCTGATGCTGGAAGCCGCGCTCGTCGCTCTGACGGCGATGCTCGAGCGCACGCGCGCGATGCTGCGCGCGCGCGCGGCGCGGCGCGGCGGCGATTCGGCCTGGGGCCTGCTGCTGCGCCACCCGCGCGCGACGCTGTCCGGCTTCGGCCGCTTCGGAGCCGCGCTGCTGCTGCGCACGCTCGAGCGCGCCGAGGCGCAGGAGCGCGCCCGGCTCGCGCGCGGAGCCGGCGCACCTTGAGCGCTCCCCCCGCCGCGCTCGCGGTCCACGAGCTCGCCTACCACTACCCGGACGGCCACCAGGCGCTGCGCTCGGTGTCGTTCGCCGTCGCCGCGGGGGAGCGCGTGGCGCTGCTCGGGCCCAACGGGGCGGGGAAGTCCACGCTGCTCCTTCACCTCGCGGGGCTGCTGCCGGAGCGGCAGCGCTACCTTCACCGCCACGATGCGGCGGCGCCGGCCCACCGCCACGACGTGCAGGGACGCGTGGAGATCGACGGCGTGACGCTCGACGCCCGCTCGGTCCGCGCGCTGCGCGCGCGAGTCGGCATCGTGTTCGAGGACCCGGAGGACCAGATCGTCGGCCTCACGGTCGGCGAGGACGTCGCGTACGGACCGCGCGCGCGCCGCTTCGCCGAGGCCGATGTGGACGCGGCCGTGCGCGAGGCGCTCGCCGCCGTCGGCCTGACGGGCCGCGAGGAGCGCTTCCCGCACCACCTGAGCCGCGGCGAGAAGCGGCGGCTGTGCCTCGCCGGCGCGCTCGCGTGCCGGCCGGGGCTGCTGCTGCTCGACGAGCCGACCTCGGGCCTCGACCCGCGGGGCCGCCGCGAGCTCGGCGAGCTCTTGGGCCGGCTCGCCGCGACGCTCGTGATCGCGAGCCACGACCTCGCGTTCGTCGAGGCGCTCTGCTCGCGCGCGCTCGTGCTCGACGGCGGAGCCGTGGTCGCCGACCGCGCCGCGCGCGAGCTCTGCGCCGACCGCGCGCTGCTCGAGAAGCACGGGCTGGCGTGAGGGAGGGGTCAGGTCTTGAATTGAGGTCCTAATTCGAGACAGAACGCCCGAGCGCCTGCTCGACCTCGGCGTGCAGCCCCGGCGGCGCGCCGAAGAACGAGCCGAGCGTCCGGCCCTGGCGGTCGAACACGAAGAGCGTCGGCAGCGCGCTCAGGTCGCCGAAGGCGCGGGCCATCTCGGGCGTGCCCATCGCGACGCGCAGCTCGAGGCCCAGCTCGTCGCGGATCCGGCGGACGTCCGCCTCGTCGGACTCGATCGCCGCCGCCAGCACCACGAGCTTCCCGGCGTGCCGGCGCTGCAGCTCGCCGAGCCACGCGAGCGTGCCGCGGCAGGGCGGGCACCAGGTCGCCCAGAACTCGACGAGCACCGCCTTGCCCTCGAGGTCGTCGGCCGTCACGGGCCGGCCGTCGAGGTCCGTGAGCGTGAACGAAGGCAGCGCGGGAACCGGCGTCTCGACCGCCGAAGCGGCCTCCGCTCGGGCGGCCGCCGTGTCGCCCGCCAGCACCAGCCGCAGCATGCGCGCGAGGTCGGCGCGGAAGCGCTCGTGGCTCGCGGCGCTCTTGAGCGGCGCGTAGCGGCCCTCGTCCTTGCCTTCGCCCTTGCCGAACCAGCCGAAGTCCTTCGGCGTCGCGACCAGCACGTCGTCCACGAAGATCGCCGGGTAGCGCTTGACGCCGAACCGCTTCGCGAGCTGCGAGTCGCCGTAGTTCTCGACCACGAAGCGCGCCTTTCCGCCGCTCTCGGCGACGACGCTCTGTGCCAGCAGACCTGCCGGGTCGGAGATGTTTCAGGTGTACGGCCAGCGCACGAGCGTCACCGTCGCGCGCGGCTCGGGCGCCTTCGCCGCGGGCTCCGGAGGCTCGAGCGCCGCGAAGTACTTCGGCAGCACGAAGTCGGCGATCGCCTGCGCCAGGGCCGGGTCCTGGTCCTTGCCGGTTCCGGCGAGGGACTGGGCCGTCTCCAGGAAGAGCCGGCCGATGGTGTCGTCGCGCTCACGCGAGGCGAGCCGCGCGTCGTACTCGCGAAGGCGCGCCTCGAGTGCGGCGACCCGGCCCGGCCGGCGCGCCCCTCACCGGCGCGAAGCGCTGGGCCGCCTGCAGGTAGCGGAGCAGGGCGCCGTAGCGCAGGCCGAGCGCGTCGAGCTCGTGGGCCTCCTTGAGCGCCGCGCTCGCGCGGATGAAGTCGGAGTGGCGGTCGATCGAGGCGGGCGGCCGGTAGGCCGCGAGCACCTCCGTCTCGAGCGCCGCGAGCTCGGGCGCGAGCGACCGCAGCGGCGGCGGCGCGGCCGCGGCCGGAGCCGAGACGGCGCGCACCAGCCCGGCGAGCTCGCGCTGCGCGAGCGCCGCGCCGATGTAGTAGAGCCCGGAGTCGGGCACGGTGTTCTGCCCGTAGTCGAGGCTCGCCTCGTAGTAGACGCGCACCTGCGGCAGCGCCGCCTCGCCGATCGCCCGCACCGCGGCGGGTCCGACGCCCGCGAGGGCGTCGGCCGCGGGCGGAGCGAGCTCCGCTTTCAGCTGCTCGCCGACCCTGCGCCACTCGGCCTCGAAGCGCGCCGGATCCTGGCGCTCGGCCGCGCCGAGCCCGAAGAGATAGCGTGCGGCGTAGAAGCCCTCGCGCGCCGCGGCCAGCCGCTGGAGCGCCAGCAGCCGCCGCCCGTCGGCGAGCGCCTGCTCCGCGCGCAGCAGCAGCGGCTCGCCGCCCTGTCGGACGCTGTCCCAGATCTCGCCGCTGTGGCCCGGGCTCGCGGCGAAGGCCTTCCAGCGCGCGATCTCCGCGGCGAGCGGATCCGGCGGCTGCGGCGCGTCCGTCGCGAAGGCCGTGAGCCCCGCGAGCGCGAGCAGTCCGGCGAGCGGAGCCGTGCGCGCGAGCGTCTTCGTCACGGCCGCGAGCTTCCCACAGAAGCGCGAACAAAGGCTTGGATCGACGCGCGCTGCCTCGGGCGGCTTGACCCTCGACTCGGCCGGGCCCTAGCATCGGCCGAGACGTGAGCAAGATCCTGGTCGTCGACGACGACCCCACGACGCGGCACCTGATCACGCACCAGCTGCGGCGTGCGGGCTACACCGTGGCCGATGCGGCCGACGGGCAGAAGGCGCTCGAGCGCGTGCGCCGCGAGCCCTTCGACCTGGTCCTGCTCGACGTGTGGATGCCCGAGCTCGACGGCCTCGAGGTGCTAGCGCGCCTGTGCCAGGAGCCGAAGCCGCCGCGCGTGGTGATGATGACGGCGGACGACGCCTCCGACACGCTGCTGCGCGCGATTCGCCAGCAGGCCTACAGCTACCTGACCAAGCCGGTCGAGCCGAAGCAGCTCCTCGAGGCCGTGCGTTCGGCGCTCGAGGCGGGACCGGAGCTGCGGCCGATCGAGGTCGTCTCGGCGCGCCCGGACTGGGTGGAGCTGCTGGTGCCCTGCCAGCGCGAGTCCGCGCAGCGGATCCGCGACCTCCTGGCGCACCTCGACGCCGACCTGCCCGAGGACGTGCGCAGCGGCGTGGGGCAGGCCTTCGGCGAGCTGCTGATGAACGCGATCGAGTGGGGCGGCAAGCTCGACCCGACGAAGTCGGTCCGCATCTCGTACCTGCGGGCGCGGCGGATGCTGCTCTATCGCATCGCCGACCCCGGGCAGGGCTTCAGCTTCGACGCTCTCACGCATGCGGCGCTCGCCAATCCGCAGGACAAGCCCACCGAGCACATGAAGGTCCGCGAGGGCAAGGGGCTGCGGCCGGGCGGCTTCGGGCTGCTGATGGCGCGCCAGCTCGTCGACGAGCTGCTCTACAACGAGAAGCAGAACGAGGTCGTGTTCATGAAGTACCTGGACTGAACCGAGGTCGACGCCTCGCGGCTCGCCATCCGGCCGTCGCCGACCTCGGGGCCGAGGTCGACGCCTCCGCGGCGACCGGGATCCCGTGACGGGTCCATTCGGCGACCAGCGACCCGTCCCGGGAGCCCTCCGGCTCGCCGCTATCCGTGGCGACCTCGGCCAGGCCAAGTCCTCAAGTGCTACTTGAAGCAACTCCGTCCGGACAGAGTCAGCCGAGCTGCAACTGTCAGTGTCGTCGCCGGGTCGGTCGCCGGCGTGCGCGCGGCTTGCGCTCGCTCTTCTTGCTGCGCGGACCGTCGTTCTTGCGGCCGCCGGCTTTGCGCTTGCCGCGCAGGATCGAGAGCAGCGCGCGCCTGAGCGCGGCGAGCTCGACCTCGAGCCGTTCGAGCGCGGCCTTGGCCTCGCCCATCTCGCCCGCGTCGCCGATCTGCTGCAGCTCGAGCGCCGCGTCCGTGACGCCGGCCGCGGCGAAGTTCGCGGCGGCGCCCTTCAGCGTGTGGGCCGCGGCGCGCAGTGCGCGGGCGTCGGCCGTCGCGACGGCCCGCCGGATCTCCGCGAGCCGGCGCGGCGCGTCGGCGAGGAAGATCCGCGCGATGCCCGCGAGCGCGCGCCGGTCGCCGCCGACGCGCTCGAGCAGCCGCACCTTGTCGAGCGTCGCACCGGGCGTGAGCCGAGCGATCGTGGCGACGAGCTCCGACGGCTGCAGCGGCTTCGCGAGGTAGGCGTCCATGCCGGCGGCGAGGCAGCGCTCGGAGTCGCCCTTCATCGCGTGGGCGGTCACCGCCACGATCGGCACGCGCCGTCCCGTGCCGCGCTCGCGCTCGCGGATCGCGGCGGTCGTCTCGAGCCCGTCGAGCTCCGGCATCTGGACGTCCATCAGCACCAGGTCGAAGCTCGCGCTCGCGAGGGCCGCGAGCGCCTGGCGGCCGTTCTCGACGATCACCGTGCGGTGCCCCGCGCGCTCGAGCAGCCCCGCTGCCACCTTCTGGTTGACCGGGTTGTCCTCGGCGACCAGCACGCGGAGCCTGCGGCCCTTCCGGTCCTCCAGCGCGCGCGCCAACGCCCCGGTCGGGCGGTCCTCGAGCGCCTCGAGCATGCGATCGAGCAGGTCCGACTGCTTGACGGGCTTGATCAGGTAGGAGGAGACGCCGAGCGCCATCGCGCGGCGCTCGTCGCCGGGCCGCGGGCCCGAGGTCAGCATCAGCAGCCGCGTGGCGGCGAGCGCGCGGCGCCGCCTTATGCGCTCCGCGAGCGCGAAGCCGTCGAGCTCCGGCATGTTCGCGTCGAGCAGCACGATCGGGAACGGCTGCTTGCGCGCCGCCGCCTGGTCGAGCAGCGTCAACGCCTCGTGCGCCCCGCGCGCGAGCGTCGGGCGCATGCGCCAGTGGGCGAGCGTCTCCTCGAGCACGCGCCGGTTGGTGTCGTTGTCGTCGACCACCAGCACCCGCAGCCCGCGCACGCGCGCGCCGAGCGGCCGCGCGCGCTGCTTCGGGGCGGCGGCCGTGCCGAAGCGCACGTCGAAGTGGAAGCGGCTGCCGCGGCCCGGCGCGCTCTCGACCTGGAGGCGGCCGCCCATCGCGGCGACCAGGCGCGCGGCGATCGAGAGCCCGAGGCCGGTGCCGCCGAACTCGCGCGTCGTCGAGGGGTCCACCTGCTCGAACGCCTCGAAGATCCGCTGCTGCTTGTCCTGTGGGATGCCGATGCCGGTGTCGGCGACCGCGAAGCGCAGCGTCGTGCCGTCGGGCGCGCCGGCGAGCGCCTCGACCTCGACCAGCACCTCGCCGCGCTTCGTGAACTTGATCGCGTTGCCGACCAGGTTGACGATCACCTGCCTGAGCCGCGCGGCGTCGCCCGTCACGAGCTCGGGCACGCCCGGCGTGATGCGCGAGACGAGCTCGAGGCCCTTCTGGTGCGCGCGCACCCCGAGCGTGCGCAGCGTGTCGCCCACCAGCTCGCGCACGTCGAAGGGCTGGGCCGCCAGCTCGAGCTTGCCGGCTTCGATGCGCGCGAAGTCGAGCAGGTCGCCGATCAGGCCGAGCAGCGACTCGGCCGACTCCTTGAGCGCGCTCACGTACTCGCGCTGCACGCCGCGCAGCGGCGTGTCGAGCAGCAGCTCGGCCATGCCGATCACCGCGTTCATCGGCGTGCGGATCTCGTGGCTGACGTTCGCGAGGAAGTCGCTCTTGGCGCGGCTCGCCGCCTCGGCGGTCTCGCGCGCCGACCGCAGCTCCTCCGCGGCGGCCTTCTGCTCGGTCACGTCGCGGGCCACGCAGTAGATGAGGCCCTGCTCGAGGATCGGCGTCGAGTTCCAGGACAGCCAGCGATAGCTGCCGTCGCGGCGGCGGTAGCGGTTCTCGAACATCAGCGTGCCCTGGCCGGTGCTGCTGACGGCCTGTGCCTCGCTGCTCGTGGCGCTGCGGTCGTCGGGATGCACGAAGTCGACGTACGGCCGGCTCATCAGCTCCTCGATCGAGTAGCCGAGCGTCTCCTCCCAGGCCGGGTTGAGGCGGCGGAAGTAGCCGTCGAAGCCGGCGATGCAGAGCAGGTCGCGGGACATGCGGAAGAGCGCCTCGAGCTCGTTCTCGGCGCGCTTGCGCTCGACGAACTGGCCGATCTGGCTGCCGATCGTGGCGAGCAGCTCGAGCAGGTCCTCGTCGGGCTCGCGGATCTCGCGGCTGAAGAACTCGAGCACGCCGAGCACGATGCCGCCGAGCTTGATCGGGAATCCGAACGCCCCGTGCAGGCCTTCGCGCGCGGCGACCGCGGAGCGCGGGAAGTTGGAGTCGCGCACCACGTCCTCGATCCAGACGGGCTCGCCGCTGCGCCACACGCGCCCCGGCAGCCCGACGGCGCGCTCGAACGTCGTGGCTCGGCTCACGGCGTCGAACTCGGGCACGGCGACGGACGCTGGATGCCAGGTGTCGAGGCAGCGGATCGAGGTGCCCGAGCGGTCCACGGTCCAGACCGCGCCGTGATCGAAGCCCAGCGTCTCGCCGAGCGCCTTCAGGATGCGCGGAGCCGCCTCGGCGAGCGACGCGGACTCGGCGAGCGCCCGGGTCGTCTCGTACTGGACGTGCAGGCGGCGGATCGCATCGGCCTGGCCGGCTCTGCTCATGGGCGTGGGGTCGCCGTGGCTCGCGTGAGGCGAGATGTTACACCCCGGCTCCCGCCGTGGCGTATGATCCGCGGGCCTTGCGGACGAGGATCAATCGGATGAACGCTCGCTTTCGTGTCCCGCTCGCGCTCGTGCTCGGCGCCGCATCCACGGCCGCAGCCCAGGAGACGGTCGACCTCGCGGTCGTGCACCGCATCAAGGCCGAAGCCTTCCAGAGCGGGAAGGTGATGGATCACCTGTTCTTCCTGACCGACGTCGGCGGGCCGCGGCTCACCGCGTCGCCGGGCCAGCGGGCGGCGGCCGACTGGGCGATCGCGAGGCTCAAGAGCTGGGGCATCGACAGCGCGCGGAGCGAGCCGTGGGGACGCTTCGGCCGCAGCTGGCAGCTCAAGCGCTTCGCCGCGCACCAGCTCACGCCGACGTACGCGCCGCTGCACGGTGTCCCGCTCGCGTGGTCCGGCGGCACGCGCGGCCCCGTCACGGCGGACGTGGTGCTCGCGCCGGTCTTCGAGCGCTTCGAGGATTCGCTGCGCGCGGACCCGGCGCGCGTCGCGGCCCGCGTCCAGGAGTACGCGACGCAGAAGCGCGGCAAGCTGGCCGGCCGGATCGTGCTGATCGAGCCGCTGCGCGAGCTGCCGCCGGCGACGGCTGCCGCGCTGTCGCGCTTCGACGACGCCGACCTCGCCAAGCTGGCGGCGGCGCCCGAGCCCGAGCCGCTGCCGCCGCTCGAGTGGCCGGTCACGAAGCTGCCCGACGATCCCAAGGAGCGGCAGCGGGTGCTCTCGACGCTTCCGCTCGAGGCGGCCGAGGACTACTGGACGCGCCAGACGCGCGCGTGGGACCCGCTCTGGACCTTCCTGCGCGAGGAGGGCGTGCCCGCGGTGCTCGTGAACGACGCGTACGGGCGCGACGCCGGCGGCACGCTGTTCGCCGAGCAGGCCGGCTTCTGGCGGGCGGGCTCGCCGGTGCCGCCGCCGGTGGTGGTGCTGGCCGCCGAGAGCTACGGCCGCATCGCGCGGCTCGCGCAGCAGCAGCATCCGGTGCGGCTCGAGCTCGAGGTCGCGATCGAGATGCAGGAGGAGGACCGGGACGCCGCGAACGTGATCGCCGAGATCCCGGGCGGCACGCGCGCCGACGAGGTGGTGATGCTCGGCGCGCACCTCGACTCCTGGCACGCGGGCACCGGCGCCACCGACAACGCGGCGGGCTGCGCCGTGATTCTCGAGGCGATGCGGATCCTGAAGGCGCTCGAGCTGCCGCTCGCTCGCACGGTGCGCCTCGCGCTCTGGACGGGCGAGGAGCAGGGCATCTACGGCTCGCGCGCGTACGTGAAGACCCACTTCGCCGACCCCGTCACGATGCGCCGGGAGCCCGAGCACGAGAAGCTCGCGGCCTACTTCAACGTCGACAACGGGACCGGCAAGATCCGCGGCGTGTACCTGCAGGGAAACGACATGGTGCGGCCGATCTTCGAGTCGTGGCTCGCGCCGTTCGCCGACCTCGGCGCGCGCACGCTGACGATCCGCGACACCGACGGCACCGATCACCTGCCGTTCGACGCGGTGGGGCTGCCGGGCTTCCAGTTCATCCAGGACCCGGTGGACTACTCGACGCGCACGCACCACTCGGAGCTCGACGTGTACGACCACATCCAGAGCGCCGACCTGATGCAGGCGTCGGCGATCGTGGCGTCGTTCGTCTACAACGCCGCGAACCGTCCGGACAAGCTGCCGCGCAAGCCGCTGCCGAAGCCACTGCCGCCGCGCACCGACGCCGCCGCGCGCTAGCGCGCGGCGTCGTGCATCGCCGCGAGCGCGACGTCGATCGCCTGCTCGACGAGCGGCGCGGGGTCGGCGACCGCGCCGTGGCCCGCGGGGTTGCTGATCGTCGGGCAGATCGTTCCGGCGCGGACGCCGAGCAGCGAGGCGAGGTGGAACAGCAGGCTCGACTCCATCTCCATGTTGAGGACGCGCAGGCCCGCGACCTCGATGCGGCCGAGCCGGGCCTTCACGTCCGCGACCGTGTTCGTGACGCCGTCGAGGAAACGGCCCGAGGGGCCGAAGAAGCCCGGGGACGTCACGGTCACGCCGGTCGCGTAGCGCGCGCCCGCGGCCGTGGCGGCCCGCTCGAGCGCCGCCACCAGCGCCGGCGTGGCCCGCGAGGCGTAGGGGGCGAAGGCCCCGGCGAAGCGGGAGCCCGGCCGGACACCCGCGTCGATCGCGGCGCGTGTCGCCTGCTCGAGTGCCGTCACGGTCGCGTCCGCGGGGGGAGCCTCGTAGAAGAGCCCGGTGCTGTCGAGGCCGATGGCGTACGACGAGATCACGAGCGTGCCCACCGGGACGTCCTCGCGCGTCCCACCCGAGGTTCCGACGCGCAGGACGGTGAGCGGGCGCGCGGCGCGGGGGCCGGACTGCGGAAGGCGCTCCCGCGTGTCGAGGTCGAGCGTCGCGAGCGCCCACGCCTCGACGAGAGCGATCTCGACGTTGTCCGGGCCGATGCCGGTTCCGAGCGCCGTGACCGGGAGGCCCCGGTGCGAGCCCGTCAGCGTCACGAACTCGCGGTGCTTCACCTCGTGATCCACGCGGTCGAAGCGCGCGGCCACGCGATAGGCGCGCGCGGGATCGCCGACGACGAACACGTTCGGCGCGAGCTCCAAAGGCCGCAGGCCGAGGTGGTAGACCCGGCCGGAGACGACGACGATCTCGGAGGCGCGGCTCAGAGGCGCCCGAGCGCGTCCTGGGCCGCGAGCTGGTAGACGGGGCGCGGCTCGATCGCGTGCTCGCGCAGGCACGCCTCGGTGAGCTTGATCGCGTGCTCGTCGCCGTTCGCGACGGCCCGCTCGACGAGCGCCTCTGCGCCGAGCGGCGCGGGGTCGCGTCCGGACGATCCCGCCGGGCGGTCGCCCATCGCCACGAAGAGCGCCGCCGCGGCCTGCCACGCGTAGCGCATCAGCGCCCGGGTTCCGGCCGCGTCCGCGTAGGGCAGCAGCAGGCGTGCGGCGCTCGGTCCGGTCACCGCGTGGACGAACGTGATCACCTTGCCCGGCGTGGCGTTCTCGAGGTAGACGCGCGCGAAGGTCCGGGTGAGGTCGGAGAAGAAGGCGGACGGGTCGCCGTTCACCGCAACGCGCGCCGCGACGTCGCGGAACGGCGCGAAGCGCTCGAGGCCCGCGAGCCGCGAGGTGATGAAGCCGCCCGAGCGCCGCTCGCTCGCCGGCAGCAGCTCCAGTCCGGCGATCGCCTCCGAAGGCCGCGCCTCGCCGGTGGCGGCGTCGGACTCGGGCAGCCGCGTGAAGTTCGCGGCCCAGTACGCGAGCCCTTCGGCCAGCTCGTGCAGGCGTGGGGGAGTCTCGCGAACACCGAGCGCGCGCGCCGCGTGGCCGGTGCGGATCGCGCCATGAGTCGCCACGGCGACGAAGCCGGGGGCGAGCCGGGGCACCCAGAGCCGCAGCACCTGCCGCCACGGCGCGTCGGCGAGTCTCGCGCACGGAAGAAAACAGCCCAGTCGGCGACACGTTCGCGTCTTCCGAGCGCGGCCTGCCAGGCGTCGCGCGGAATCGGATCGCTCGCGGCCGGCGGAGGCGAAAGGCGGCTCGCGTAGCCCTCGACCCAGCGCGCGACCGCGTCAGAGCGGCCGAGTGTGACGAGCGCCTCGGCGGCCATCGGTGCGTGGTTGGCGAGCCCGCCCGCGTACTCGGGGCCGGTGCGCGCGAGGCGCTCGAGCGCCAGGTCGAGAGCCCCGTCGTCCGGCCCGGCGCTCACACCGCGTCCGACGAGCGAGGCCGCGGCGAAGGCGGCCGTCCCACGCAGCACGTCGCGCCGCTCGACCATCGCGAAGCTCCTTTCCGCGTTCACCGAAGGTACGTCCGTGCTCGGCGCGGGGTCAAGGAACGCAGCGGAAACGGCCTCCACGCGCTTGGATCGCGCTCCAACACGGATCCTGCTAGCGTCGCTGACGATCGCTGCGAGCCCGCGACGAACGCGGGACGACAACGGAGGCGAAGACATGCTGCTCACCGCTCTCGCGCTGCTGCTCCTGCAGAGTCCCGCTGCTCCGCCGAAGAAGCCCTGCGCGAGCCCGCTCCACCGCCAGTTCGATTTCTGGCTCGGTCTCTGGGACGTCACCGACCCGACCGGGAAGTTCGCGGGCACGAACCGCATCGAGCTGGTGGACGGCGGCTGCGCGCTCTACGAGAACTGGAGCTCCGGCGGAGGCGGCTACACCGGCCGCAGCTTGAACTCCGTCGGCTCCGACGGTCGCTGGCACCAGACGTGGGTCGACACGTCCGGCGCGCGCCTCGAGCTCGCAGGCGCGCTCGTCGACGGGAAGATGGTCCTCGAAGGCGACAGCCCTCCGAGCAAGCCGGGCGAGCCGCCGGTCAAGAACCGGATCACCTGGACGCCGCAGGCCGACGGGAACGTACGGCAGCTCTGGGAAGCCTCGTCCGACGGAGGCAAGACCTACGCGACCGCCTTCGACGGGCCGTACCACCCGGTGAAGAGCGCCGAGCGTCGGACAAGCCGAGCCTGCTGCGCACGCTCGCGGGCGGCTGGATCGGCTCGGGCTCCGTGATGAAGAAGCGAGGCCCACGTCGAGCTCGAGCTCCGAGCCGATGCTGGGCGGCAGGTACTACCGGCTGGGCTGGACGAACAGCGGCGGCAAGGACGGGCGCGAGCTCTTCGAGGGCCTCGCGATCTACGAGGAGAAGGCCGACGGAACGCTCGCGGCGACCTGGTGGGACTCGCAGGGAACGCGCCACGCCGTCACCGCGACGGCCGACGCGAAGGCGCTCACCGCGCTCTGGGGCGAGCGCGGGCGGACCGTCTACCGACTGCTCGACACCGGCGAGCTCGAGGTCACCGACAGCGTCAAGCGGCCCGACGGGAGCTGGAGCGAGTTCGGCCGGACGTTGCTCAAGCGCAAGTGAGCGAAGAGCAGGAGTGCTCTTGCCGAGACCCAGCCGAAGCCGAGGCGCGCAGGCACACACGCACTCCGTCCAGACGGAGTTGGCTCGAGCAACGCTTGAAGACTTCAGCCGAGGCAGCGCAGGCGGGCTCGCAAGCCTAGAGCGCGAAACGCATAGAGCTTGCCGTCCAGGCCCGAGACGTAAACGAAGCCTTCGCCGATCGCCGGAGAGCCCGGGAAGCCGAACGCGCCCGACGCGGAGGCCGGGGACTCGTAGCGCCAGGCGACCTTGCCCGTCGCGCGGTCGAGCGCCATCACGCCGGCGCGATGTCCCGCCGGGTACCCCGCCTGGCTCGACGTGCCCATGTAGACGCGGCCGTCGGTGACCGCCGGCTGGCCCCAGGCCCAGCCGTAGACGTCGGCCTGCCAGCGCGCGCGGCCCGTCTTCGCGTCGACGGCCGAGACGAGCGCCGCGTCGGACGAGCCCACGTACGCGACGCCGTCCTTCACCGTGGCCGACGACTCGATCCAGGAGAACCAGACGTAGCGCTTCCAGGCGATCTCGCCGGTCGCGGCCGTGATGCCGACGAGGTCGTAGGCCCGATTGCCGACCACCACGAGGTCGCCCGGCCACGGCGGGCGTCGAGACGACCGCGCCCTCGGTCAGGCGCTTCCAGAGCAGCGTGCCGCTCGCGGCGTCGAGCGCGTAGACGCTCTTGTCGAAGCTGCCGACGTAGACGCGCCCGGAATCGACGGCGGGCGCCGCGAGCACGCTGTCGCCCGTCGCGAAATCCCAGAGCTTGTCGCCCTTCGCCGGATCGATCGCGACGACGTGGCCGTCGTGCGTCCCCACGTAGAGCCGTCCGCCCGCGGCGGTGACGTCGGAGCCGAAGCGGTCGTAGCGGGACTTCGGGTTGTCGAACGGCAGACGCTCGACGGGCTTCGGGACGAGCTGGACCCGCCACGACTCCGCGCCGCGTCGCCGCGTCCAGCTTGTAGAGGAAGCCGTCGTCCGCCTGGAAGTAGAGCGCGTCGCCGGCGACGCACGGCGCGCGTGCGCAAAGCACCGCCCGCGCGGAACGACCAGCGCTTCTGGCCCGTGCGCGCGTCCACGGCATGCAGCTGTCCGTCCTGTCCGCCGGCGAGCACGAGGCCGCGGGAGACGACCGGACCCGGCCAGAGCGGCGAGCCCGCGTCGAAGGTCCAGGCGGGCGCGGCGAGCGTGCCGCCCGGCTCCGCGCGCGTGGGCGTCTCGACCTGCTCGGCGCGCCGCAGGACCAGAGGCAGCTTGTAGACGGGCGCGAGGCCTTCGGGCACGACGCCGGTGAGCGTCTTCGCGGCCGCGTCGTAGGTGAGCGCGAACGGCCCGAGCTTCACCTCGCGGCCCTCCACCTGCGGCGAGACGCGGCCGAGCGGGATGCGCACGAGGTGCGCGGCCGGCACCGTCGCCTTCAACAGCACCTTGCCGTCGGCGCCGGGCTCGAGCTCGAGCGCGAACGGCGTCGTCTCGCCGTCGTGGGAGATCGCGCCCGACCAGGCGCCCGCGAGCTCGGCGGGAAGCGGGCTCGGCGCCGGCTCGGGGGTGGGCTCCACGTCCACGGCCACGACCTCCTCGTCGTTGCGCACGAAGATGCGGCGGCCCACGACGCTCGGCGGCGTCTCGGCGCGCGAGCCGGGCTCGAGCACCTGCAGCCGTGCGCGCTCGCGATAGGCCTGGGGGCTCGCCTCCACGACGCGCAGCAGTCCGGCCGTGATCGAGAGCGAGACGATCTGCCCGTCGACGAGCGCGACCGAGCCGGGATAGGTGCGCTCCTCCCACGCGGTCGTGCCGTCGCTCGCCTTCAGGCAGCGCAGGAAGTCGCCGCCGTGGCCGTAGAGGTAGCCGTCCCGGTAGACCGGAGCCGCCACGTAGGCGGTGAAGGCCGGGCTGCGCCAGACGAGCGACGCCGCCTGCGAGCCCGCCGGCGCCTTCACGAGCGCGGCGTCGTTCCAGGTCAGGAGCAGCACGCGGTCGTCGCCCACCGGCACGGGAGTCGCGAAGGACCAGAAGTGGTCGAGGTCGTACTGCCACACGAGCTCGCCGTCCGCCGTGCGCAGCGCCGAGACGCCGCTGCGCGGCTCGCCCTTCGAGGTGTCGGTGTGGTGGATCAGGAGCTCGCGCGAGGCGCTTCCGCTGCGCAGGTTCGGGCTGCTGTAGTTCGCGCGCGCGGCGCCCTTCACGGCCCAGGCGACCGTGCCGGTGGCGCGGTCGAGCGCCGCCACGCGCTTGTCCTCCGGCGCGCCCGTCTGCACGAAGAGGCGATCGCCTTCGACGAGCGGCGAGCTCGCGCAACCCTGGCGCGGGCTCGCGCCGAACTGCGCCTTGAGGTCGACGTGCCAGGCGAGCTTCCCGGTCGCGAGCTCGAGCGCTCGCAGCTGGCAGGCCGGGCTCAGCACGTAGGCGAGGCCGCCCGCGAGCACCGGCGTGCTGCCGGGCCCGCGCTCCTCGTCGGGCACTCCAGGATCGAGTGCGATGCGCCATGCCACCGACCCGTCGCGCGGAGAGAGCGCCACGGCCCAGGAGCCCTTCTCGTCGGAGTCGAGCGTGACCAGCCGGTCGCCCGCGACAGCGAGGCCGGACGTGCCGGGCCCGAGCGGGCGCCGCCACGCGGTCTTCAGCTTCACGGGCCCGGAGGCAGGGAAGACGCCGGTCGCCGGCGAGCGGCCGTCGCGCGACGGCCCGAGCCACTGCGGCCAGCTCGCGTCGGTCGGCGACGCCTGCGGCGGAGCCTGCGCCAGCACCGCCAGCAGGCTCGAGAGCAGTGCGACTCCGAGAAGCCTCATGGGTTCACCCCCGCCGTCGCGTTGCTTTCCAGCCCGTAGGCCACCATCTCCTCAACGTTGCGGACGAAGATACGCCCGCCGGCGAAGCTCGGGCCGGTGCTCGATTGCGCGCCCGCATTGAAGGCCGGCGTGCGGGCCAGCTCGCGGTAGGCCGCGGGCGCCGCCTCGGCGATGCGCAGCAGGCCGGACTGGTCGCCGAGCACGACGAGATGGCGGCCGACGCGGATGAGCGAGCCCGAGTTCGTCTTCTCCCGCCAGCGCGGCTCGCCCGTGGCCGCGTCGAGGCACAGCAGGTACTGCCCGCCGAAGCCGTAGAGCGAGCCGTTGTCGTGCACGGTCGGGCTCAGGCCCTTGAGCCGCGGCGAACGCCAGGCCTCGGTCGGCTTCCAGGCGCCGCCCTCGCGCGCGAGCTTCAACAGGACCGCGCCCGTCCCGCGCTGGACGAGCACCTGGTCGGACGGAAGCACGAGCGGCGCGCGCGTCGGCTCCTCCGCCTCGCCGAGCGCATGGCTCCAGGCGAGCGATCCGTCCGCGACGCGCACGGCGAAGACGCGGTCGTGGCCGGTCACCACCAGCTGGCTCTCGCCGCCGAGCGTCGCCGGCGCCGCGGTCGTGTAGCCGGACGAGTCGTCCTTGGTGTCGGACGGCATCGCCGTCCACGCGAGCGCGCCCGTCGCCGCCTCGAACGCCGCGAGGCCGCTCTTCTCGGCGCCTCCGACCTGCAGCACGACGCGCCCCCCGGCCACGACCGGAGAGGAGCCGAAGCCGTAGAACGGCAGCTTGACCTTGAGCTCGCCCGGCAGGTCCTTGCGCCACAGCTCGCGCCCGCTCGCGGCGTCGAGCGCCACGAGCGTCCCGCGTGGCCCGGGCAGGAAGACGCGGCCAGCGGCGACGGCGGGCGTCGCGATCGGCCCGTCGCGCGAGCCGTCGTGGCCGCGGTACGTCTCGCCGAGCGCCGCGCGCCAGAGCGTCTTGCCGCTGCGCACGTCGAACGCGATCGCGTGGTCGGTGGTTCCGTCGGACTCGCCGGTGTAGCCGCGCTCGCCGACGATCGTGATGCCCGAGAAGCCGCTGCCGATCGGCCGGCGCCAGAGCTCGCGCAGGCCCGCCTTGCCGGGCGGACTCGCGGTCTCGACCGCGGCGGTGACGCTCGGCCCCCAGAGCTGCGGCCAGTCGTCGCCCGAAGCTCCCGCTGCGACTGCGGCCGCGCTCAGGATCGCGCCGAGGAAGCGCGCGGTCCACGATGATGGATAGGCAAGCGAACCCCCTCTGATGACTGACGTCTGCGAGCAGAGTACGTATGGCGCGCGCCGCCGTTCACTCATTCTCGCGCCCGGGTCGTCGAAGAGTCCGGAGTCGCGCTAGAGTCGACGCATGGGCCCGATCGACTACCGCTTCGGCAACGATTTGGATCTCGACCAGGTGCTTGAACTCTACCGCGACTCGACGCTCGGCGAGCGTCGGCCGATCGACGACCGCGAGATCGCGGCGGCGATGCTCCGGCACGCGAACCTCGTGGTGACGGCCTGGGAAGGCGACCGCCTCGTCGGCCTCTCGCGCACGCTGACCGACTTCCTCTACGTCGGGTACCTGTCCGACCTCGCGGTGGCGCTGTCCCATCAGAAGCTGGGGATCGGCAAGGAGCTGATCGTGAAGACGCGCGAGAAGATGGGCCCGCGCTCGATGCTCGTGCTGCTCGCGGCGCCCAAGGCCGTCGGCTACTACCCGAAGGTCGGTTTCACGCGTCACGACAGCGCCTGGCTGCTGAAGGCGGGCGACGCCTTTCCCGCGGCGTCGTGAGAAGGAGGAGAGCCCGGTGATCACGGAGCGCAAGGCGAAGGATCGGGGCCGCACCGACTGGGGCTGGCTCGACAGCCGCCACACGTTCTCGTTCGGCGAGTACTACGACGAGCGCCACATGGGCTTCCGCAGCCTGCGCGTGATCAACGACGACCGCGTCCAGGCCGGGGCGGGCTTCGGCACCCACGGGCACCGCGACATGGAGATCCTGTCGTACGTGCTCGAGGGCGCGCTCGAGCACGAGGACAGCACGGGCGGCGGGGGAGTGATCCGCCCCGGCGAGATCCAGTTCATGCGCGCGGGCACGGGCGTGACGCACAGCGAGCAGAACGGCTCGAAGGCGGAGCCGGTGCACTTCCTGCAGATCTGGATCGTGCCGGACGCGCGCGGCCTCGCGCCGCGCTACGACCAGAAGCCGTTCGACGAGAAGGCGGCGCGCGAGCGCTTCGTGCGGCTGGCCGCGAAGGGCGGCGCGGACGGCGCGATCGACGTGCACCAGGACGTCGCGCTGTGGATGACGCGGCTCGCGGCCGGCGACACGCGGGTCCACGAGCTCGCGCCCGCGCGCCACGCCTGGCTGCACGTCGCGCGCGGCTCGCTGGCCCTGAACGGGCACGCGCTCGAGGCGGGCGACGGCGCCGCGGTGTCGGGCGAGCCGCGCGTCGAGCTTCAGGGCACGGGCGACGCCGAGGTCCTGCTCTTCGACCTGGCCTGAGGCCCCGGCCACCAGTTGTAGCGGCCGGCGAGCCGCAGCAGCGCCGGGCCGATCGCGAGGCGGATCAGCGTCGCGTCGAGCAGCACGGCGACGGCGAGCGCGAAGCCCAGCATCTTCATCACCACGAAGCCGCCGAGCATGAACGAGGCGAAGACCGCGATCATCACCGCGGCCGCGTTCGTGATCACCGGGCCGGTGTGGGCGACGCCCTCGACGATCGCGTCCGCCTCGTCGCGGCCGGCGTAGCGCTCCTCGCGCACGCGCGCCACCAGGAACACCTCGTAGTCCATGCTGAGGCCGAAGACGGCGCAGAAGACGAGCGCCGGAACGATGGAGAAGACGCCGCCGGTCGCGCCGGAGAGGCCGAGCAGCCGCACGCCGTGGCCGTCCTGGAACACCACCACCAGCGCGCCGAAGGCGGCTCCGACCGAGAGCAGGTTCAAGAGCACGGCCTTCACCGGCACCAGCAGCGAGCGGAAGCCGGCGAAGAGCGCCACCAGCGTCGCTGCCACGACGGCCGCGATCACGCCGCCCAGCCGCCCCTCTCCGGCGGCCTTGTAGTCGGCGGCGAACGCCGGCACGCCGCCGACCGCCAGCCGGGTGCCGGGAAGCCCGGCGAGCGCCGCCGCGTCGAGCCGCCGCAGGTCGTGCACCAGGCCGATGCGGGCGCGGCCGTCCAGCTCCTCGCGCGGGATCACCTCGAGGAGGAATGCGTCGCCTTCCTCGGCGAGGAAGCTGCGCTTCGCGAAGGACGGGGACGAGCGCCACGGCCTGCAGCTCCTCGGCGGCGTCGCCCGTGGCGCGCTCGCCGAGCAGGCTGCGCAGCGAGCGGACGGCCGCCACCCGGGGATCGGCCGCGAGTGCCTTCGCCAGCCGAAGGCTCGCCTGCCAGCCCTCGACCGAGAGCACCTGCGTCTCCTCGGGCAGCGAGACCAGCACGCGGCACGCGTAGAGGACACCGCGCCGTCCCATCGTCGCGAGGTCGTCCTCGGCGCGGGCCGATTCGGTCGCGGACGGCAGCCAGCTGCCGTGGGGCTCCGCGGGGTCGAGGCGAAGGCCCTGCGCGGCGAGCAGCAGCAGCGGCGGCAGCGCGAGTGCCAGCACCACGCCCGGCCGCGCGACCACGAAGCTGGCCCAGCGCCGGTAGCGGGCGCGCTCCGCCTCGCTGTCGCGCCGCCAGAACCGGCCCGCCTCGAGCCGCGGGCCGAGCCACCCGAGCAGCGCCGGCAGCAGCGTGGCGGCGAGCAGCACCGAGACGAAGGTGACGACGAGCCCGCCGAGCGCGGCCGAGCGCAGCTCGTCGAGCGGGACCAGCAGGAGCGCCAGGAAGCCGATCGCCACCGGCAGGCCCGAGAGCGCGATCGTGGCGCCGGCGTGGCGGGCGGCCGTGCGCGCGGCCTCGTCCGGTGGCTCCCCCGCGGCGAGCGATTCGCGGAAGCGGCTCACGCTCAAGAGCGCGTAGTCGATGCCGAGCGCGAGGCCCACCATCGACACCACGTTCAGCGCGAGGATCGCGACCGGCATCCGCAAGGCGACGAGCGACAGCGACCCCGAGCGAGAGGCTCACCGCGAGGGCACCCGAGACGACCGGCAGCAGCGCCGCCGCCGCCGCGCCGAACGCGATCGCAAGCAGCACGAGGGTGAGCGGGAGCGTGCGCCGCTCGGCGTGCGCCGTGTCGTCGGCGCTCGTGCGCCAGATGTCGTAGTTGATCGGGCCCTCGCCGGTGAGCCGCAGCGCGATTCCCGGGGCGCGCTGCCGCAGCCGCGCCTCGAGCCGCGCGGTCGCTTCGCGCAGCGCGGGCACCAGCCGGTCGACGCGCTCCACGCCCGGATCGAGGCCCAGCACCACGATCGTGCCGCCCCGGCCCAGGAGCAGCGGGTCGGCGTAGTCGACGTACGAGAGCGTCTGGCGGACGCCGCGCACGGTCCGCAGCTCCGCGACGGCCTCCTCCAGGATCGCGCGGCCTTCGGGCCGGTCGGGCGCCGGGAGGCCCGTCATCACCAGCAGCGCGCTCGTGGCGAACGGCGACGCGAGGCGGTGCTCGAGCGCCTCGCCGACGGCCGCCGACTCCGAGCCCAGGATCCCCGAGCTCACCCGCATCCGCTCCGGGGCGCGCAGCGCCTGCGGCAGCAGCGCGGCCGCCGCGGCGATCCAGGCGAGCACCACCGCGGCGCGCCGGCGCGAGTGGTTCGGCCGCGCGTGCTCCACCCGACGATGCTACAGCGCGCGACTCGTCGATAATCGGGGGGTCCCATGAGCGAGCGAAGCCGCCCTCGTCTGCCGTGGCCTCGTCAAGAGCTACGGCTCCGTGAAGGCCGTCGCCGGCCTCGACCTCGAGGTGCGTGCCGGCGAGTGCTTCGGCCTGCTCGGCCCGAACGGGGCCGGCAAGACCACGACCGTCGAGATCTGCGAGGGCCTGAACGAGCCCGACGCGGGCGAGGTCAGCGTGCTCGGCCAGAGCTGGTCGGGGGACTCGCTGGCGCTCCGTGCCCGGCTCGGCGTCCAGCTGCAGGAGACGAAGTTCCCCGAGAAGCTCCGCGTGCGCGAGGTGGTCGCGCTCTTCCGGAGCTTCTACCCGCGCGGCCTCGTCGGTGAACGAGACGCTCGCCGTCGTCCAGCTCCAGGAGAAGCGCGACGCCTACGTGAAGACGCTCTCGGGCGGGCAGAAGCAGCGGCTGTCGCTCGCCTGCGCCCTCGTCGGGGATCCCGAGCTGCTCTTCCTCGACGAGCCCACGACCGGCCTCGACCCGCAGTCGCGCCTGCAGAGCTGGGGCATCGTCGAGGGGCTGAGGGCGCGCGGGCGCACGGTGCTGCTCACCACCCACTACATGGAGGAGGCGGAGCACCTCTGCGACCGCGTCGCGATCGTGGACCACGGCAAGCTGATCGCGCTCGGCACCCCGCGCGAGCTGATGGCCTCGCTCGGCGCCGAGCACGTGATCGAGTTCGCGCTCGAGGGAGGCGCCCGCCCGCTCCCGCCCGAGCTGCTGCGCGCGCTGCCGAGCGTCGAGGGCGTGGCGCAGGAGGACGGCCGCTGCCGGCTCACGGTGCGCGAGGTGCACCGGACGATCCCGGCGCTCTTGAAGGCGCTGTCGGATCACGGCGCGTCCTTCTCCCAGCTCACGACCCACCACGCGACACTCGAGGACGTGTTCGTGTCCCTGACCGGACGCACGCTGCGCGATGCCTGAAGAGCGCGAGCCCGAGGTCCGCCACCCGCTCGTCGAGCTCACGCTCGCGCGCGTGCGCGAGCTCGTCCGCGAGCCCGAGGCCGTGTTCTGGGTGTTCGTGTTCCCGATCCTGCTCGCGGCGATCCTGGGGCTCGCGTTCCGCAGCCGGCCGCCGGACGCGCTGCCGGTGGCGGTCGTCGAGGGCCCCGCGGCGGAGGCACGGATGCAGGCGCTCGAGGCCGAACCGAGCCTGAAGCCGCAGCGGCTGCCCGAAGCCCAGGCGCGCGCCGCGCTCGTCCGCGGCCGCGTCGTGCTCGTGGTGACGGCGCAGGAGCCGCCGGCCTACACGTACGACCCGACGCAGCCCGAGAGCCGCGCCGCCCGAATGGCTGTCGACGCCGCGCTCCAGCGGGCCGCGGGCCGCGCCGACGCCTTCGCGCCCGGCGCCGTCGAGGTGACCGAGCCGGGCGCGCGCTACGTCGACTTCCTGGTCCCGGGCCTCCTGGGCATGAACCTGATGGGGACCGGCATGTGGGGCGTCGGCTTCTCGCTCGTCGTGGCCCGCAACGGCAAGCTGCTGAAGCGGCTCGTCGCGGCCCCGGCGCGCCGCTCGCATCTGCTGGCCGCGCAGCTGCTGTCGCGGCTCATCTTCCTGGTGCCCGAGGCGGGTGCGCTCCTGATCTTCGCCTGGGTCCTGCTGCACGTGCCGATGCGCGGCTCGCTCGTGGCGCTCGCGGTCGTCTCGCTGCTGGGTGCCCTCGCCTTCACCGGGCTCGGGCTGCTGACGGCCGCGCGCCCGCGGACGATCGAGGGTGTCTCCGGCATCATGAACCTGGTGATGGTCCCGATGTGGGTGTTCTCGGGGATCTTCTTCGCGACGGAGCGCTTCCCGAGCTCGATCCAGCCCTTCGTGAAGGCGCTGCCGCTCACGGCGCTGAACGACGCGCTGCGGGCGGTGATGCTCGACGGCGCGGGGCTCGCAGCCACGGGGCCGCAGCTCCTCAACCTCACGGTCTGGGGCGTGCTGAGCTTCGCGATCGCGCTTCGGATCTTCCGCTGGCAGTGAGCCGCAGCGCCCGCGGCCGGATCAGCGGGCGGGCAAAGGCGGCAGGTCGTTCCAGTTCAGGAGCGCGTTCCAGACCAGCCGGAAGTCCGACTCCGTCTGGTAGCGGTGGATCGGGTCGAAGCCGAAGGCGATCACGCGGCCCTTGCCCACCTCGATGTCGAGGAGGGCCGGCTTGCCGACGAGTTCGTCGCCGCCCTTGATCCCGCCGCTCACGACGAGCGGCGGCTCCTTGGGCTTGTCCTTCTTGTCGTCGGCCTTCTCGTCCGCCTTCTCGTCCTCGTCGTCCGTCGGGACCTTCGTGCCCCACTGGAGCACGATGCGCCCCTCGTCCACCTTGCGCACGGCGTAGAGCGTCTCGTCGGCGCGGAAGACCGACGTGGTCTCGGGATAGCCGTAGGCGAGCGGGTGGTCGGGGCGCCGGAAGCGCACGCGCAGCTCGCTGCCGGGGTTCACGAGCCCCTTCGCGGTCGTGCGGCGCACGTCGCGCGCGAACCCGGCGTCGAGCGCCACGTCGGTCGCGCCGCCGAGCGTCACCAGCACGCCGCCGCCTGCGCACGAACTCCTCGAGGTTCTGGATCCCCGTCCAGCCGAAGCCGCCCGTCATGTCCGCGGTCGCGGTGGGCGTGCCGTGGCTCGGGAACTCCGGGGTCTTGGTGAAGGCGAGCGGTGAATGGCGCGGGTCGATCCCGGTCGCGACGTCCTTCAGCGCGCGGCCGGTGTCGGGGTAGAGGATGAGGTCGAAGCGCTCGCGCAGGCCCCCCTTGCGCACGTCCTCGTCCATGATCAGCGTGTACGGGATCTTCTCGTCGTCGAAGATCATGCGCACCCAGCCGGCCGACTGCGTGTCGCTCCAGGCCTGCAGCACCGCGAGGCGCGGGAGGTCGACGAGGTGGCGCTTCACGTCGGGCGCGCTCGCCACGCTGTCGACGTCGATCGCGAGGTCGGCCGCCACGTTCTCGAGCGCCGAGCGCAGGCCGGCCTGGCCCGTGACGATCCACGACCCCGCCGGATAGTCCTTGCCGCCGGCCGAGAAGGACTTCTCGGCGGCTTCGACCTTGTGGCCGGCGAGCCGCACGCGCGCCGCGAGCAGGCCTTCCTGTCCCGAGTCGCGGATCAGGAAGACGCCCGCGTCGCCCGCGACCTGGCCCTTGTAGGCCACGCGCTCGGCGACGGGCGAGAGCTTGACGCCGCGCACCGTCTCGTCCTCGATCGCCTTCGTCTCGACGCCGAGCGCCACCGGCAGCGACCACGCGACGTCGTCGTAGGCGTCGTAGGGCGCCTTGTCGGCCGGGTACTTCTGCGGCGTCAGGAGGTCGAGCGCGAAGCCTCGGTACGGCTGGTCCAATCGCACCACGAAGGTGCCGGCCGGGTACTCGCCCTCCTTCACCTTGAAGGCTTCCTGGACACGCGAGACCTCGATCCCGTGGTCGCGCAGCAGGTTCACGAGCCGCGCGAGGCGCCGCCGGTCGTCCTGCTTCTCGGGGATGGCGATCGCATAGGGCTTCTCGGTCTCGCCCTTGCGAACCGCGTTCACCCCGCGCCGCCAGAAGTTGTGGAGCATCTCCGAGCTGTTGCGCGCGGCGAACTGCAGCGCGGTGAGCAC
The DNA here is from genome assembly GCA_963724555.1 of uncultured Acidobacteriota bacterium. GTDB lineage: Bacteria > Acidobacteriota > Vicinamibacteria > Fen-336 > Fen-336 > DATBSL01. The sequence continues at coordinate 137,415 of CAVRVE010000015.1, read as the reverse complement.
ACCCGTCTCCATGTAGTTGGTGTTGTTGCGCAGCGACCACTTGAGCTTCTTCGGCGGCGGCACCATCCGGTACCAGTCGGGCTCGGTGACGGCGCGGCCCGTCCAGCGGTTGCGCTCGGGGTCGATCGTGCGCTCGACGGTCTCGGCCGTGGCGTTGCCGAAGGTCTCGTAGCCGCGGCTGATGCCGTTGTGGTTGATCGCGGGCGAGTCCTGGTAGACCTGCGCGAAGCCCTCGCCGAAGCCGTAGGTCCAGACGCCCGGCAGCCCCATCGCCGTGAGCGTCGCCACCTCCTGGAACGCGATCGTGTGCCACTCGCTGAAGACGCTCGGATCGAGGTTCGGGTTGTAGGGGCCGGTCCCGGTCCAGATCGACAAGAGCGGCACCGACTCGTGCAGGTCGTGCATCACCAGCGGCAGCCACTTGAGGTACGCGTCCTGGGTCGCGCGCGTGAGCGCGAGCTTGCGCTGGATGCCGTCGCGGTTGTTGTCGTGGCGCACGTACTTGCCCCAGTACGGCGGCGAGAGCGGCGGCAGGTTCTCGAAGTCGGTCTTGCCCTTCAGGTGCCGGTAGAACCAGTCGACCATGCGGTCGCGCCCGTCGGGCTCGGCCGCCGGGTTGATCAGCACGATCAGCTTGTCGCGGATCTCGCGAATGTACGGCTGCTCCGAGACTGCGAGCCGATGGGCCAGCTCCATCAGCATCTCCGGCGAGCCCGTCTCCGCGGAGTGCAGGCCGCCGTGGAGCAGGTAGGACGGCTTCACCGTGGCCATGATCTCTTCGGCGACCGGCTCCGAGGTCCGGCGCGGATCGGCGAGGTCTTTCATCTGCTTTCTGTAGGCCTCGGCCTGATCGAGCGCCTTCTCGTCGCCCACGGCCACCAGCAGGATCTCGCGGCCTTCCTCGGACGTCCCGATCACCTCGACGCGGACGCGCCGCGTCGCGGCGGCGAGCGCGCGGTAGTACGCGTAGATCTTCGCGGTGTGGGTGAGCTCGCCCGGGGCGCCGACGATGTGCCCGAGGTGCTGCGTGGGCGAGGGGATCCCCGCCTTCTGCGGCACGTACGACACCCAGGGCGTGATGAAGCGCGCCTCGGTGGTCGCGGCCTTGATCGCCTCGACCGAGCCGGGCTCGGGCGTGTCGGGAGACTGCGCGCGCGCGGCCGCGGCCGCCAGGATGAGCGCGAGGAGCGTGGACGAGGAGATCGCGAGCGAGCGGCGCTGGGGCATCGAGGAGTCCCTCCGAAGGATCCGCGACGCTATCTTCGGCGCGACGGGGCTGTCAAACCGCGGCTCTCGGGGAGTTCGAGGCTCAGGAGTGCCGAGCTCAGGCTCTTGCCGTGGGCATCGAGCGCGAGCGATCGCGTGACGCCGCCCGAGAGCGCGCGATGGAGCACGAAGTTCAGCGCTCCGAGGCGGGGCAGCGCGTAGCGGACGACGTCGCCTTCCACGATCCCGCGGAAGTGGTCCTTCACGCGTTCGGCGGTGACGTGTCTTTCGATGAGCGCGTAGTCCTCGGGCCGGTAGGCGATCACCGAGAGATTCAGGGTCTCGCCCTTGTCTCCGGCGCGCGCGTGGGCGATCTCGCGAAGCCGCACGCTAGGCCTCCAGCAGCTCCACGGCCGTGACCACTTTCTCCCTCGGCACGAATGCCGAGGCCACGCCGACGATCTCGCGTGCCAGCTTGCTCGCGCCGCCGCCGCCGGCCGGGCCGTTCGTGTAGAGCGCCTCCACCTCGTTGCCGATGCGCGTCGCCTCCTCGAGGCTGTCCGTGCGGGCCGCCACCCGCGCGCGGACCTCGTAGGGCTCGCTCGCGCCCGCCGACAGCCGCGCCCCATGCAGGCTGTCGAGGCCGACCAGGTCGAAGCGCGCCTCGCGGCAGCGCACGCCGATGAGCTTCATCCGTTCGGCCACGATCTCGAGCGCCAGCCGGGCGCGCGCGACCGCGCCCGGCCCGGCGTACGAGATCTGTCCCTCGCCGATGTACCCGTCCCGGTAGCCAACCGAAACCTTGAGCGTGCGGGGCCGCGCGTGGCCCTTCGCTCCGCGCACGCTCACGCGGTCGGGTCCGACCTCGGCGATCTCGACCTCCGAGAAGTCGGCGACGACGTCGGGCGTGAGGTAGCGGCTCGGGTCGTGGATCTCGTAGAGCAGCTGCTCCTTGCACGTGGCCGCGCTGACCGTCCCACCGGAGCCTTCGACCTTGGTGATCACCGCGGCGCCGTCCTCCGCGACCTCGCCGATCGGAAAGCCGAGCCGCGCGAGGCCCGCCACGTCCTTCGTCCCCGGATCCGCGAAGTAGCCGCCGGTGATCTGGCCGGCGCACTCGAGCAGGTGTCCGACGAGCGTTCCGCGGCCGAGCCGCGTCCAGTCGTCCATCGACCAGCCGAGCTCGTGGACGAGCGGCCCCAGGAAGAGCGCCGGGTCGGCGGCGCGGCCCGTGATCGACGACGTCGGCGCCGCGAGTGAGAGCGCTCGACGATCGCGCCGGCGCCGATGTAGGCGTTGGCGGAGACCACGCGCGTGCCGAGCTCCGCGGCGAGACATGGCCCGCCTCGGCCTCGAGCTCGCCGCGCCGGAGCAGCTCGAGCACGTCGTCGCCGGTGACCGCCGCGACCTTCAGGCCGTGCAGGCCGAGCGACCGCGCGATCTCGACGACCGCCCGGGCGCCGGCCACGGGATGGGCGGCGCCCGCGTTGGTCACGATGCGGACGCGGTTCGCGCGACAGGGACCGAGCACGGCTCGCATGCGTTCCCGGAGCAGCGGGTCGTAGCCCTTCGACGGGTCGCGGCTCTTCTCCTGCTGCGCGAGCGCGATCGTGCGCTCGGCCAGGCACTCGAAGACGAGGTAGTCGAGGCGGCCTTTCTCCGCGAGCTCGACCGCGGGCTCGATGCGGTCTCCGGAGTAGCCGGCGCCGGCGCCGAGTCGGACCTGCTTCACAGCGGGAGGATTCCGAAGGCGAGGCAGGCGAGCGTCATCGCGACGGACGCTCCCCAGAGGAAGGGGATCGAGAACTTCTGGTGGTCCACGAGGTCGACGCCCGAGAGGCCCACCAGCAGGAACGTCGAGGGCGTCAGCGGGCTCACCGGAAAGCCCGTGGTCATCTGGCCGAGCAGCGCGCCCTGCGCCACATGGACGGGGGCGACGCCGAGCAGGCCGCACGCCTCGGCGACGACCGGCAGCACGCCGAAGTAGAAGGAGTCCGGGTCGAACAGCAGACTGAGCGGCATCGCGACGAGGCCGAGCACGAGCGGGACGTGCCGCGCGACGCCCGCGGGCACGAGCTCGACGATCGACTTCGCCATCGCCGTGAGCATGCCGGAGCCCTGCATCACTCCGATCAGCACACCCGCTGCGAGCAGGATGCTCGCCATCAGGAGCGCTGCGCGCGCGTGCGCGTCCACGCGCCGCCGCTGCTCCTCGAGGTCGGGGTAGTTGACGAGCAACGCCAGCGCGGTCGCGACCATGAAGACGACAGCGGGCGGCACGAGGCCCGAGACCATCGTCCCGAGCGCTCCGAGCGTGAGGGCGGCATTCCACCAGAATCGGCCGGGGCGGCGCAGCGCGCGTTGCTCGTCCGTCAGCTGGCGGCTCGGGACGACGACGTTCCGCTCGGACCCGCCCGCGACGCCCGCGAGGCGCGTCTCCTCTTTCTTGCCGAGCGCGTACGAAACGGCCATCACGTAGACGAGACCCACGGCCAGCGCGGGCAGGAGCGGCGTGAACACGTCGGTGACGGGGAGCTTGAGCGCCGCGGCGGCGCGCAGCGTCGGCCCGCCCCACGGCAGGATGTTCATCACGCCGGCGGCCATCGCCGCCGAGCAGGCGAGCAGCCGCCGGTCCATTCCGAGCGCCGTGTACAGGGGCAAGAGCGTCGGCACCACGATCAGGAAGGTGACGGCGCCGGAGCCGTCCAGGTGGACGAGCGCCGCGAGCAGTGCGGTTCCCGGCACGATCCACGCGGGTCGGCTGCCCACGACGCGCAGGATGCGACCGATCACGGGATCGAAGAGCCCAGCGTCGGACATCAAGCCGAAGAACAGGATCGCGAACACGAACATCGCGACGACCGGAGCGATCCCCTGGATGCCGGAGGTGACGAACTTCCCGGTCTCCAGGCCGAAGCCGCCCAGAAGCGCGGCCACGATCGGCACCACGACGAGCGCGACGAGCGGAGTCGCCTTGCGGCCGACGATCACCGCCTGGAGGACGAGGATCGTCAGCAGGCCGAGCAGAGCGAGCATCGGGCGCGGATGTTAGCGGCTTTCCGACGGAAAGGCCCGGGGGCCTCCGCGCTTCGAGATTATGATCCGCAGATGCCCATGCATCCCGTCCTCATCGCCGGCGAGTGGCGTGCCGCGCAGTCGCGGCGGTCGTTCGGCTCCGAGAACCCCGCGGTCGGCGAGAAGCTGCCCGGCGAGTACCCGATCAGCGACTGGGCCGACTGCGACGCCGCGCTCGAGGCCGCGACGGCCGCGGCCGCCGCGCTGCGCGCGTCGCCGCCGGACAAGCTCGCGGCCTTCCTCGACGCCTACGCGGCACGCATCGAGGCCCGCAAGCCGGAGCTCGTGGACACGGCCCACGCGGAGACGGGCCTGCCCAAGGCGCCGCGCCTCGCCGAGGTCGAGCTGCCGCGCACCACGAACCAGCTGCGCCTGGCCGCGGCGGCCGCGCGCGAGGGCTCGTGGGCGCTGCCGACCATCGACACCAAGCTCAACATCCGCTCCCTGCTCGCGCCGATCGGGCCGGTCTGGGTCTTCGGTCCCAACAACTTCCCGTTCGCCTTCAACAGCGCCGCGGGCGGCGACTTCGCCGCGGCGGTCGCAGCGGGCAACCCGGTGATCGCCAAGGCCAACAGCTCGCACCCGGGCACGACGCGCCTCTTCGCCGAGGAGGCCCAGCTCGCCGCGAGAGAAGCCGGGCTGCCGCCGGGCACGCGTGCAGCTCCTCTACCGGACGAGCCACGAGGACGGCGAGCGGCTCGTCTCCGATCCGCGCACGGGCGCCACCGGCTACACCGGCAGCCGCTCGGCCGGGCTCAAGCTGAAGGCGGCCGCCGACGCGGCCGGAAAGCCGATCTACCTGGAGCTGTCGGCGGTGAACCCGGTGCTGGTCCTGCCGGGCGCGCTCGACGAGCGGCCGGACGCGGTCGTGGACGAGTTCGTCGCGAGCAGCCTGATGGGGACGGGCCAGTTCTGCACGAACCCGAGCCTCGTCCTGCTGGTCGCCGGAGACGCTACGGAGAAGTTCGTCGCCGCGGTGCGGGGGCGCTTCGAGGCGGCGCAGCCGACGCCTCTGCTCTCGTCGGGCGTCGCGCGCACCCTGGCCGAGAGCGTCTCCACGCTGCAGTCCGCCGGCGCCAGCCTGGTGACCGGAGGAACCCCGGCGACGCCGGGCTACCGCTACTCCAACACGCTGCTGCGCGTGTCCGGGGACGCCTTCCTGAAGGAGCACGGGAAGCTGCAGACCGAAGCCTTCGGCAACGCGGCGCTCTTCGTCGTGGCGGAGGACCTGGACCGAGCTCGCCGCCCTCGTCGAGACGCTCGAGGGCAGCCTGACCGGCTGCTTCTACTCCGACACGCGCGGGTCGGACGACGCGCTCTACGCGCGGCTCGAGCCGCTGCTGCGGCCACGCGTCGGCCGCCTGCTGAACGACAAGATGCCGACCGGCGTGGCAGTCTCACCGGCGATGAACCACGGCGGCCCGTACCCCTCGACCGGCCACCCCAGCTTCACCGCGGTCGGAATCCCAGCGGCGCTGCGGCGCTTCGCGATGCTGCAGTGCTACGACAGCGTGCGCCCCTCGCGCCTGCCCGCGCTGCTGCGCGACCAGCCGCCGAACGACCGCGTCGTCCGCCTGGTCGACGGCGAGTGGCGGCGCGGGGCGGTGTAGGCCCGCCGCCCGGCCCCTTCAGGACAAGGCGGCTCGCAGGTTTCGCACCTCGTCCGGGCCGGTCCGGCAGCACCCGCCGAGCAGGCGGGCGCCGGCGTCGCGCCAGAGTCGGCCGAGCTCGCCCCAACGCTCCGTCTCGGCGATCCCGCTCCAGGCCTTGCGCGCAGCGTCGTAGACCTCGCCGGAGTTCGGGTAGGCCACGAGGGGCTTGCGGGTCGATCGCACCGCGGTCCGCAGCAGACTCTCCACGTGCGCTGGCGCCGTGCAGTTGACGCCGATCGCGAGAACGCGCGGGAGGGGATCGAGAAGCCTCACGCACTCCGCGAGCGGTGTGCCGTCGCGCAGACGCTCGCCGTCGCGGCAGCTGAAGCTCACCCAGGCCGGTGGGCCGGGAGATTCGGCGAGGAGCGCGCCGAGCGCACGCGCTTCGCTCGCGGAGGGGACCGTCTCGCAGGCGAGAAGATCGGCGCCCGAGGCCGCGAGCCGCGTCAGCCGCTCGCGATGGAACTCGCGCAGCCCGGCCTCGTCGAGGTCGTAGTCGCCCGTGTACTCGGCGCCGTTCGCGAGGAACGCCCCGTACGGCCCGATGCTGGCGGCGACCAGGGGGCGCAGGCGGCCGACGCGATTGCGTTCGTCGGCCCAGAAGCGGTCGCGGACCTCGAGAGCGAGCGTCACGCTCCGCCGCAGGAGCGCGTCCGCCTCCTGGCGCGAGCGGCCCTCGCGCTCGAAACCAGCGAGCGTCGCCTGGTAGCTCGCGCTGGTGATGCAGTCCGCGCCGGCCTCGAGGTAAAGGCGGTGGACGCTTGCGATCGCCTCGGGAGCCGTTTCGAGGAGCCGCGCCGACCACAGCGGATGCTCGAGATCGAACCCCGCCTTCTCGAGCTCCGTGGCGAGTCCGCCGTCGAGCACGAGGGCTCCGCCCCCGGCAAGGAAAGGGGCGAGAGGGTCCGAGGTCATCCGCGGCCGGCTACTCGAGCACCATCCGCGGATCGATGCGCGTCGCGCGGCGCGCCGGCAGCGCGCAGGCGGCGAGCGCGACGACGAGCAGCACGACGCTCGCGCCCAGCAGCACGCGCGGGTCCGCGGCCTTCACGCCGAAGAGCTGGCTCTCGAGGCTCCCGCGCAGCAGGAAGGCGCCGACGGCGCCGGCGACGAAGCCCACCCCGAGCAGCAGCAGGCCCTCGCGCAGCACCAGGTCGAAGACCGCGCGCGTGCTGCTGCCGAGCGCGAGCCGGATGCCGATCTCGCGCCGGCGCTGCGTGACCAGGTACGCGAGCACGCCGTAGAGGCCGACCGCCGAGAGCAGCAGCGCGACCGCGCCGAAGCCGAGCGCGAGCTGCGCGGGCGCGCGCCGGTTGAGGAGCGACCGCTCCACGAGCTCGTCCATCGGCCGCACGTCGAAGAGCGGCAGCTCGCGGTCGAGCGACGCGATCACGCCGCGCAGCGACGTCGTGAGCGAGGCGTCGCGCGTCCGCGTCTTCACGGCGAAGGTCACGAGCCGCGGCCCGTTCTGCGCGACCGCGTGGTAGCAGGCGCCCACCGCGCGCTCGCCCTCGGTGATGTCGTCCAGCTTGATGTCGGCCACCACGCCGACCACGGTCAGGAACACGGTCTTGTCGGTGACGGCGAGCAGCTGGTTGAGGTCCGTCGGGAAGTACAGCCGCCGTCCGATCGGGTCCTGGCCGGGCCAGAAGCGCGCGGCGAGCTTGCGGTCCACGATCACCACCTTCAGGGCGCCGTCCGCGTCCTTCTCCTCGAAGAAGCGGCCGGCCACGAGCTTCGCGCCCATCGCCTCGAAGTAGCCCGGCGTGACCTCCACCTGCGCGGGCGAGATCACCGACTCGCCCGGCTTCATCAGGTAGCCCTCGGCGATGATCACGCTGTCGCTGTGCGCGCCCGAGAAGGGGATCGTGTCCGTGGCGCCCGCGGTCGTCACGCCGGGGAGCGCGCGCACGCGCCGCAGCGCCTCGTCGACGAACGCGCGGCGCGCCTTTTCGTCGGCGTAGCGCGAGCGGGGAAGCGAGACCGAGGCCGTCGCCACGCGCTCGGGCGCGAAGCCGGAGTCGACGCCGAGCACGTTCGCGAAGCTCGCGAGCAGCAGGCCGGCACCCAGCATCAGCACGAAGGTGAAGGCCACCTGCCCGACCACCAGCGTGCGGCGCAGCGCGCCTGCCGCGCCGCCGCCCGTCGAGCCCCGCCCTTCCTGCCGCAGCACGCCGCTCGGGTTCGTCCGCAGCGCGCTCACGAGCGGCAGCAGCCCGAGCAGGCTCCCGATCGCCAGCGCGAGCGCGAGCGCATAGAGCGCCGCCATGCCGTCGAGGCGGATGTCCTTGCCATACGGCAGGTCCCGGAAGTCGAAGCTCGAGGCGAAGCGCAGCGCCGCAGCGCCGAGCGCGAGGCCCAGAGCGCCCGCGACGGCCGTGAGCAGGACGTTCTCCACCACGAGCTGCCGCGCGAGCTGCCAGGACGGCGCGCCGAGCGCCAGGCGCGTCGCCATCTCCTTGGCGCGCACCTTCGAGCGCACGAGCGCCAGGTTCGCGACGTTCAGGCAGCCGATCAGCAGCACGAAGAGGGCCCCGCCCCAGAGCAGGTACAGGATCGGCTTGACGTGGCGGACCAGGTGGTCCGGGAAGCGGCCGACCTTCGTGAAGAAGCCGGCGTTGACCAGCAGCTCCTTGTACTGCGGGAAGCGCTCGAGGTTGGCGGCGTTGAGCGCGTTCACCTGCGCCTGCGCCTGCGCGACAGTGGCACCCGGCTTGAGCCGCCCGACGTTCCACCAGTTGTTGCTGTGGCGGTGCTCGTCGGACTTCTCCTCGGCCGTGAACGCGAGCGGCCGCCAGAGGCTGATGCCCGGCGCGAGCGCCTCGAAGCCCCGCGGCATCACTCCGACGACGGTGTACGGCTGGCCGTCGATGCGCAGGTCCTTGCCGACCGCGCCGGGATCGGCGGCGAAGAGGCTCCGCCAGAGCCCGTCGCTCAGCAGCACCTTCTTCTCGTTCCCCGGCTCGCCCTCCTCGTTCGTGAAGGGGCGGCCGAGCGCGGGCGCCGTCCGCATCACGCGCAGGTACGACGGCGTGACGTTCATGACCTCGACGCGCACGGGCCGGCCGTCTTCGTCGAGGCTCACGCTGCCCGTGTTGAAGAGCGCCTGCTCGTCGTAGACGCTCGTCGCGCGCAGGCGGTCGTAGTAGTCGGGGACGCCGGAGTTCGAGCTGTCGCTCGCGCCCGCGCCCGGGTACTGGTTGCTCATCAGCAGGATCCGCTCGGGCTCGGGCACCGGCAGCGGTCGCAGCAGCACGTGGTGGACCACGGAGAAGAGCGCCGTGTTGGCGGCGAGGCAGAGCGCCAGCGTGGTCGCCGCGGTCAGGCTGTAGGCCTTGTCGCGCGCCAGGAGCCGGAGACCCGTCCGAACGTCGCGAGCGAACCAGTCCACGCCACACCTCCCCGTCTGAAGTGGGGAACGCGCTCCGCGTGCGCCGGGTTCCCCGATGTGAGCCTTTTCCTTGACCGCCGTAGGGCGGCCCCTTACCCTGTATCCTGCTGAGGAGCCACGAGAAGCAACAGTGACAGTCTCCCTCGCCGCCCTGGTCCTCCTCGTCGTCGCCCTGGCGGCAGCCCTCTTCGTCTCGGTGCGTCGAAGCCGGAAGGACGCGCGCTTCCGGGACCTCGTCGAGGGCGCGGGCGACGTCATCCTCCGCGTCGACGCCCAGGGCCAGATCGAGTACGCGAACCCGGCGGCGGGCGAGCTCGTGGGCCAGGAGCCCGCTGCCCTCGTCGGCCGTCCCTTCCTCGACCTGGTCCGCGACGACTACCGCGACCAGGCCCGTCGCTTCTACGAGGACCAGCGCCAGCAGGGCATCCCGATGAGCTACTGCGAGTTCCCGGTGGCGACTCCCGGCGGCGAGGACCTCTGGCTGGGACAGCGCGCGCAGCTCCTGACCGTGGCCGGCGGCTACGCGGGGCTGCAGGCGGTCGCGCGCAACGTCACGGAGCGGACGCTGCTGCAGCAGGCGATCGAGCGCGAGCGCGAGCAGCTGCGCCAGGTGGTGGCGCACGCCCCGGTCGCGATGGCGATGCTCGACCGCGAGCTCCGGCACCTCGCGCACAGCGCGCGCTGGCTGCGCTACCTCGGGCTCGCCGAGCCGTCGGTCGTCGGCCGCACGATCCAGGAGGTCTGGCCGTCGATGCCGGAGCGCTACCAGGGTGTCTTCGAGCGCGCGCTGAACGGCGAAGTCGTGAGCGAGCCCGAGGACGCGCTGCCGCGCGAGGACGGCAGCACCGTCTTCATGCGCTGGACCGTGCACCCGTGGCGCGACGAGCACGGCACCGTCGCGGGCGTGGTGCTCGCCGCGCAGAGCATCGACGTGCTGGTGCGCGCGCGCCAGGCGGCGCTCGAAGGATCGCGGCTCAAGTCGGAGTTCGTGGCCAACATGAGCCACGAGATCCGCACGCCGATGAACGGCGTGATCGGCATGACGCGCCTGCTGCTCGACACGCCGCTCACGTCCGAGCAGCGCGAGTACGCCGAGGTGATCGACCAGTCGGGGCGGGCCCTGCTCGAGATCATCAACGACATCCTCGACTTCTCGAAGATCGAGGCCGGCCGCGTCGACCTCGAGCAGGTCGACTTCGACCTGCGGCGCGCCGTGCGCGAGGTGCTCGGCTCCTTCGCGGAGGCCGCGCACGCCAAGGGGCTCGAGCTCCTGTGCCTGATCCGGCACGACGTGCCGAACGCGCTGCGCGGCGACCCGGGCCGGCTGCGCCAGGTGCTCACGAACCTGGTCGGCAACGCGGTCAAGTTCACCGAGAAGGGCGAGGTGGTGCTGCGCGTGACGCTCGACGAGTCCGCGGACGAGAGCGCGCTCGTGCACTTCGAGGTGCGCGACACCGGGATCGGCATCGACGAGCGAGCTGAAGCCGCGCCTCTTCCAGTCCTTCGTGCAGGCCGACGGCTCGGCGAGCCGCCGCTACGGCGGCACCGGCCTCGGGCTCGCGATCTCGAGGCGGCTGGTGTCGCTGATGGGCGGCGCGATCGACGTCGACAGCCGCCCCGGCCGCGGCAGCACGTTCTGGTTCACGATCAGGCTGGAGCGCCAGGCCGAGGCCGCGGTGGCGCCGCCGCCCTCGGCGCGGCTCGCGGGCCGCCGCGTGCTGGTGGTCGACGACAACGCGACCAACCGCCAGATCCTGCGCCACCAGCTCGGCTACTGGGGCCTGCGCGTGACCGCCGTCGAGTCGGGGCCGCGCGGTCTCGCGCTGCTGCAGCAGGCCGTCGCGTCGGGCACCGCCTACGACATCGCCATCCTCGACATGAAGATGCCCGAGATGGACGGGCTCGCGCTCGCGCGCGCGATCAAGGAGGACGAGACGCTCGCCGCGGTGAGGCTGGTGCTGCTCACCTCGTTCGGCCAGCGCGGCCACGGCGCCGAGGCCGCCCGGATCGGGATCGCCGCGTATCTGACCAAGCCCGTCGACGAGGCCGACCTCTACGACTGCCTGGTGGAGGTGCTCGACGACGCGCGGCGCGCGCCGCACCTCGTCACGCGCCACAGCCTGCGCGAGCACCGTCCGCCGGTCGCCGCGCACGTGCTGGTGGCCGAGGACAACGAGGTCAACCAGAAGGTGGCGGCCAAGATCCTGGAGAAGCTGGGCTTCGGCGTCGAGCTCGCCGAGAACGGCAAGCAGGCGCTCGCGGCCTGCGCGCGGCGCCGCTACGACGCCGTGCTGATGGACGGCCAGATGCCGGGGATGGACGGCTACGAGGCGACGCGCAAGATCCGCGAGCGCGAGACGCGCGGCGGCCGCCGCGTCCCGATCATCGCGATGACCGCGAGCGCCATGAAGGGCGACCGCGAGAAGTGCCTCGAGGCCGGCATGGACGACTACATCGCCAAGCCGGTCACGCCCGACGCGCTCGAGGCGGTGCTGCGCAAGTGGGTGGGCGGTCCCGACCACGCCGGCCGAGCGCGCGGCGGCCGAGCCGGCGGCGCAGGGCGAGCTGCTCGACGAGACCATCGTGCAGAACCTGATGTCGGTCGACGACGACGGCACGCTGATGGACGAGATCGTCGCCACCTTCCTGCGCATCGCCCCGGCACGGCTCGACCGCGATCCGCAAGGCGGCCAAGGGCAACGCGGCGATGCTCGAGCGCGAGGCGCACAGCTTCCTCGGCAGCTGCGGCAACCTCGGTGCCCGGCGCATGGCCGAGCTGTGCGCGCGGCTCGAGGTCCTGGGCCGCTCCGGCTCGACCGAGGGCGCCCCGGCGATCGCGCGCGCGCTCGAGGAGGAGCTCGCGGCCGTGCGGCCGCTGCTCGAGGCGCTGCCGGGGCGCCACCCGAAGCGCGCCTCCGCCGTCTCGCCCCCGTGATCCGCGGCGGGCTGCTGGCCGTCCTCGAAGCGCTCTTCCGCGTTCTCTTCACCTACGACTGCCTCGGCGAGGAGAAGCTGCCGGCGACGGGCGGCGCGATCATCTCCGCCAACCACCCCTCGTACCTCGACCCGATCCTGCTGTCGCTGCAGGTCAAGCGGCCGATCCTGTTCATGGCCTGGGACCGGCTCTTCCGCGTGCCGCTGCTCGGCCGGCTGATCCGGCTCTTCGGCGCGTTCCCGGTGGACGTGCGGCCCGGGCGCGGCCTCGACGCCTACGCGCGGGCGAAGCAGCACGTGCAGGACGGCGACCTCGTCGGCATCTTTCCCGAGGGCAAGCGCTCGCGCGCCGGCTGGATGGAGCCGGAGCTGCGAGGCGGCGCCGCGCGGCTCGCGCTCGACACCGGCGCGCTCGTCTATCCGGCGACGATTCGCGGCGCGTTCCGGGCGTGGCCGTACTTCCGCGCGCTCCCCGAGCCCGCCAGGATCCAGGTGCGCTACCACGACCCGATCGACCCCGCGGCCTACGCCTCGCTCTCTCGCGAAGAGGCGACCGAGGCGCTGCTCGCGGAGCTGCGCCGGCGCGTGGACGTGACGCTGCTGCCGGGAGTGAAGGCCGACCGCAAGATCGACGAGCTCTACCGCACGAGCGCGCCGTGGCCGCGCCTCGCCGAGGCGCTGCCCGCGCTCGCGCTGGCGCTCTTCGTGTTCTGGAAGACGCGCTCCTTCGCGCTCGTGTGGCCCTGCTACGGCTACATCGGCTACCTGCTGCTCGACCTCTTGCTCGTCCCGCAGCGCCGGCTCACCAAGTGGATCCGAAACGGCTCGTCCGCGGCGTTCATCATCGGCTATGTCCTCCACGTGCTGACGAGCCTGGGGCGGCCGGCACCGCTCGCCCCTGAGGCGCTCGTGGCCCTCGTCGCGGGCGCGGGCTTTCCCTACCTCTACGACCGCGGGCGCACGTCGCTCGGCTTCGTGCAGGGCCTCACGCTCGCGACGCTCGCGGGGCTCGGCGCGCAGTTCTACGCACCGGCACCGATCGGCTTGCACGTCGCGCTGCCGCTCTACTGCGCCGCCTACGCCTGGGACACGCGCAGCGTCTTCTGGCGCTACACCGTGCCGATCCTGGCGGCGTACGGGCTCGTGGTGCCGCTCTGGCTGGGCGGCGGTCTCGAGCTCCTGCCGCACGCGATCGCCGGGCTCCTGGCCTGGGCCGTCAATCGGCTTCTGCCGGGCGGCGCCAGCTCGGGGCCCGCGTCCGAGGCGGACGAGCCGAGCGCCACGACCTCGACGCTCGGCCTGCGCGACTGAGGCCGAGGCGCGCATGGTAAAGTCGTCGGCTTGAGCATCCTGCGGAACGGTGTGATGGTCGGGCTCGCCGCGTTTTCGTTGGCGGCTCTCTCCTCTTGTGGCGGAGGTTCCACCCCGGCGCAGCCCGTCCCGGCGCCGACGCCCACTCCGACTCCGGCCCCGACACCGACCCCCAGCCTCGCGTCGCAGCTGCCGCCAGGGCTCGTCTGCGATCCCACACCGCCGCCGCTCTACGGGCTGCGCCTGAAGCAGCACAACGCCAGGACGCTCGATTCCCGCCCGCAGGTGATCAACGTGAACAACTACTGCGCGCGGGTCGGCTTCGACGCGGGGTCCAAGTTCTGCTACACGCGGGAGGAAGGCGACCCGCAGGCCACGGCCTGCGATTACCTTGCGGTGGGCAAGGCCTCCGACACGGGTCGCTGGGGGCCCACGTGGAGCTTGAACAACCAGCCCTGCGTCGCCAACGGCGGCTGCACCAATCACCCGGACAACCAGTTCCTGGTCTTGATGAACGCCGACGGCACGTACCTGGCCTGCGTGGCGCCCGAGGTTCCCGTGTCGACGGACCCTGCAAGACCCGGGTCGCGCTGCGGCCTCTGCAAGGTCTCGGCAGCCGGGATCCTCTGTAACGAAGAGGCCAACTAGTTCCCAGCAGCGCTCGTGGCATGATTGCGCGCGTGCGGCGCGCGCGGCGACAGGACCGGCGCACGTTCCTCGGGACGCTCGGCGTCTCGGCGCTGGCGCTACGGGGCGTCGCGGCCGCGGCCGGAGGACAGGGCGTGAGCGCAGCGGGCGTGCAGGAGCTGGGACGTGATCGTCGTGGGCGCCGGCGTCTTCGGCGCGTGGACGGCGTGGCAGCTGCGCGCGGCGGGCCAGAGCGTGCTGCTCGTCGACCAGTACGGGCCGGCCAACGCGCGCGCCAGCTCCGGCGGCGAGTCGCGCGTGATCCGCATGAGCTACGGCCCGGACGAGACCTACACGCGCTTCTCCTGGCGCTCGCTCGCGAAGTGGAAGGCTTTCTTCGGCGAGGTCGGCCGCCCGGAGCTGTTCCAGCGCACCGGCGTGCTGTGGATGACGAAGGGCGAGGACGCGAACGCGGCCGCGAGCCTGCGCGCGCTCGAGGCGTCGCAGATCCCGCACGAGCGGCTGGACGAGCGCGAGCTGCGCAAGCGCTACCCCCAGATCGCCGTGATCGACGGCGGCAGCGCGATCCTCGAGCCCGAGAGCGGCGCGCTGCTGGCGCGCCGCGCGGTGCAGGCGGTCGTCGCCGACGCGATCCGCAAGGGCGTCGAGTACCAGGTCGCCGCGGTCGAGCCGCCCGCGGGCGAGGGCCGGCTCGAGGCGCTGCGGACCGCGAGCGGCGAGCCGCTGCGCGCCGGGGCGTTCGTGCTCGCGTGCGGGCCGTGGCTCGCGAAGGTGGCGCCGCGCGCGCTCGCCGGCCGCATCTTCCCGACGCGCCAGCCGGTCTTCTTCTTCGGCGTGCCGAAGGGCGACACCCGCTTCTCCGCGCCGGCGCTGCCGACCTGGCTCGACTTCGGCCAGGGCTTCTACGGCATGCCCGACATCGAGGGCCGCGGCCTCAAGGTCGCGAACGACCAGCACGGCCCCGAGTTCGACCCCGACACCGGCGAGCGCGTGGCGGGTGCTACCGCGCTGGCCGAGGCGCGCGCGTTCCTGGAGGAGCGCTTCCCCGGCATGCGCGGAGCGCCGCTCGCCGAGGCGCGCGTCTGCCAGTACGAGAACACCTCGAACGGCGACTTCGTGATCGACCGCCACCCGGGCTACGAGAACGTGTGGCTGTGCGGCGGCGGCTCCGGCCACGGCTTCAAGCACGGCCCTGCGGTGGGCGAGTACACCGCCGAGCGAGTGCTGAAGGGCGACGCCACCGACCCGCGCTTCACGCTGGCTTCGAAGCAGACGGTGCAGAAGCGCAGCGTGCACTGACGCCCCTGGCCTTGAATCACGCCCGCCGCGATGAGGCGTGATTCAAGGCCAGCTCTGGCAATTTCGTTGGGCTGTTGTCGTGGTCGTCGTCGACTGTTCGTTGTCTCGCTTTCCAGCGGGCCTCGCTTCATCCCCACGGCCTCTCGCCCGCCCACGCCGAGACCGCGTCCTGCACGGCGTCGAGCTGTCCGTCGAAGAAGTGGCTCGCCCCCGGGACGACGACGAGCTCGCGAGGCGGCGGCAGCGGCTCGACGAGGGCGCGCAGCGTCTCGCCGGCGCCGTACTCGTCCCGCTCGCCCTGCACGAAGAGGCGTGGCTGCGACGGCCCCTGCAGCACGCTCGCGTCGCCGAAGCGCACGAGCGGGAAGCCGAGCGCGAACACCGCTCGCACGCGCGCGTCCCGCGCGGCGACGCGCAGCGCCACGACGGAGCCGAACGAGAAGCCGCCCAGCACGAGAGGCGCTCCGGGGAAGCGCCGCTCCAGCTCCGAGAGCGCGGCGCGCGCGTCCTCCTGCTCGCCGTTGCCGTCGTCGTGGACGCCTTCGCTGCGGCCCACGCCGCGGAAGTTGAAGCGCAGCACGGCGAGGCCCTGCTCCTGGAGCGCCTTCGCGGCACGGAACACGACCTTGAAGTGCATCATCCCGCCGTGCAGCGGGTGCGCGTGGCAGACGACGGCCGCGGCCACGGGCGGCGTCTCGGGGCCCATCAGGATCGCTTCGAGACGGCCGACCGGTCCCGTGAAGTCGAAGGTCTCGCTGGTCGGCATCCGCGCGATTCTAGTGCGGCGTTACGTCTCCGTTACTCGTCCGGAACGAGTAACGAAGCGCAACCCGCGTCTTCTCGTCAGGCGGCCGACGCGCCCGGAGCCGCAGCGGCCGCTGCGGCAGCCGCGGCGCGAGCCTTGAGCTGGGCTGCCCGCGGCGGCGGCGTGTGCTGGTTGGCCTGCTTCAGCACGCGCACCGCCCCGAGCGCGCGAGCGCGGCCGACCGTCTCGCGGCGCAGCTTGCGCTCGACGCCCTTCGGCGCGCCCGCCGCGATCGCGAGCTCGTCCAGGCAGGCGATGAGCCCGCCGAGGCCGAGCTGATAGCGCAGCGCCAGCGTCGCGACGCCGACGACTCGGCCGTCCTCCGACTCGGCGACGCGGACGAGAAAGCCGCGGTCGGTGATCGTCCGCCGGAAGGTTTGCGCGAACGAGACCGGCTCGGGGTAGTAGCCGACCTCCTCCAGCAGCGACAGTACTGCGACCCCGTCCTGAAGCGATGCCGGCCTGATCTCCACGCTCATCGTCGCCTCCTGTGCCCCCGGTGCCACGACGCTGTGTCCGCCTGGCCACGGATTCGATTGCTTCTGGGTACTTTTCCGGGCTAGTTGCAATTCCGCGGCCAGAAGCAGGCGGGAGAGGAAGCGAAACGACGGCACGGAGCCGACGAACCGGAACGAAGCAACGACCGGCCTAGATCCGGCTCTTCTTCGTCATTGTCAGGCGGGACGAAGAAGAGGCCGGGAGCGTTAGCCGGCGGCCGCCATCGCCTGGGGGCCACGGCGGTCGTCGATCCGACCGCGCAGCAAGGTCTCCAGCCACACGAGGCTCACGGGCTTGTGCAGGAAGGCGTCGACGCCGAGGCGCGCCGCAGCTTCGGCGCGGTCGGGCAGGCCATAGGCGGTCAGCACGACGACCGGCGGGTCGGTCTTCAGGTGACGCAGGTAGGCGGCGATCGCCAGGCCTTCGGAGCCCAGCTGCGGCGTCAGGCAGACGTCTGCGATGACGGCGTCGTAGCGGGCGCCCGCCAACCGTTCGGCGGCTTCCGCGAGCGAGGCGGCACTGTGGACCTCGAACCCTGCCTTGGTGAAATGGACTTCGTAGGTCCGGCGAACGTTCTCATCGTCGTCGACAACCAGCAGGCGCTCACACACGGAGCTCCCGTGTTGCAAGCTCGATGCCCGGAGGCGTCCGCGAACCAACCGAGCCTGGAATCAACAACTTACGAGAAACAATTCGCGTCCGGTTGTCCGGACGGGCGGCGCGGAAGCGGACACTGGCACGGAATTCCATGCGGTCGTGTCAGACTCGTCCTCGTTCCTACAGAAGAGAGCATTCCCGCGCGCGGGGGCCGCGCGGAGGGACCGGAGGGTGTCATGGGACTGAGCCAGGCGGAGCGGGAGAAGCTGATCGAGCAGTACGCGCGCGGACCGGCGCGCGTCAAGGAGGCCCTGGCCAGGGTCCCCAAGGAGGCCCTCCAGTGGCGGCCGGCGGAAGGGAAGTGGAGCGTCCACGAGGTCGTGGTCCACTGCGCGGACTCCGAGACGAACGCGTCGCTCCGCATCCGCTACCTGATCGCCGAGAAGGAGCCGCTCATCGTCGGCTACGACCAGGAAGCCTGGGCGCGCGTCTTCGACTACCACGCGCAGCCGATCGAGGACGCGCTCGTGGCCACGGCCGCGGCGCGCGGACGCACCGTTCCGGTGCTGCGGCAGATGAGCGAGGCCGACTGGGCGAAGGCCGGCCGCCACACCGAGTCGGGAGCCTACTCGGCCGAGGACTGGCTGCGCAGCTACGCCAAGCACCTGGAGGGTCACGCCAGCCAGATCGAGCGCAACCTCGCGGCATGGACGGCCCGCGCATAGCGAGCCCGCGCGCGGCGCGCCGTGCTGCGAGCGACGAGCCGGTCACGCTTTCCGGCATGGACCGCTCCGGCGCGGCGGTCGCGAGCGTCGGCGACGAGCGTTTGCTGGTGCCGGGGGGGATCCCCGGCGAGCGCGTTCGCGTGAAGCGGCTGCGGCCGGTCGGCCGCAGCGTGCTCTGCGAGATCGTCGCGGTCGAGGAGGCCTCGCCCAACCGCGTCACGCCCCGCTGCCGTCACGCCGGGGTGTGCGGCGGCTGCGCCTGGCAGCACATCGCCTATCCCGAGCAGCTGCGGCGCAAGGCGGCGGCGCTCGACGTGCTCCTGCGCCGCTCGATGGGGAAGGATGCGCCGCGCGTGCTGCCGACGATCGGCATGCCTCCGGGCACCGACGGGATGCCGTGGCGCTTCCGGCAGAAGGCGGCGTTCGTTTTCGACGCGGGGCCGTCCGGCCTGGCGATGGGGCACTTCGCCCGCGGCACGAACGAGGTCGTCGCCGTCTCCGAATGCCCCGTCCACTCGCAGCGCGCCAATCGGATCGCCTTCGCGATGCGCGACGCGCTCGTCGCGGCCGGAGTCTCCGGCTCCGGGCCGCGGACGTCCGGGCTCGTGCGCCACGTGGTCGTGCGCACCACGAAGGACGACTCCGAGGCGGTCGCGATGCTGGTCGCCGCGCGAGACGACGCGGCGCTGCGGGCGCCGCTCGAAGCCGTCGCCTCGGGGCCCGAGAAACCCGAGGGGCTCGTGCTCAACCTGCACGACCGGCCGGGGCCGTACCTCGTGGGCCGCGAGTCGAAGCGCGTGGCGGGCACGGGCCACGTCAAGGAGCAGTCGCTCGGTCCGGCATTCCTGGTCTCGCCCTCCTCT
The DNA here is from genome assembly GCA_963724555.1 of uncultured Acidobacteriota bacterium. GTDB lineage: Bacteria > Acidobacteriota > Vicinamibacteria > Fen-336 > Fen-336 > DATBSL01. The sequence goes on along the minus strand of CAVRVE010000015.1, from coordinate 118,411 downwards.
TTCTTCCAGACGAACGTGGCCGCGGCCGCCACGCTGGTGCGGCTCGTGGTCGAGGCGCTGCCCGGCGAGAGCGGGCTGCGAGTGCTCGACCTCTACAGCGGCAGCGGGCTCTTCGCCCTGCCGCTCGCGGTCCGCGGCCACCGCGTCACCGCGGTCGAGGAGAGCCGCAAGAGCGTGAAGGATGCCGAGCTCAACCGGAAGCTGAACAAGGTCCCCGACGAGCGGCTGAAGCTCGTCTGCTCTGCGGTCGAGAAGGCCCTGCCGCATCTCGATCCCGGCTCGTTCGACGCCGTGATCCTCGACCCGCCGCGCGAGGGCTCGCCGCCCGAGGTGATGCGCGGCGTCTTCGAGCGGCTCAAGCCGGCGCGCGGCATCCTGGTCTCCTGCGACCCCGAGGCGCTCGCGCGCGAGCTGCCGCTCGCGGTGGCCGCGGGCTACCGGGTGCTGCGCGTTCAGCCGGTGGACATGTTCCCGCACACGCCGCACATCGAGGCGGTGGCGGTGCTCGAGCGGCGCGCCGCCGGCAAGGCCGCTCTCGCCCGATCCCTACGCCACGTACACCGTCTTCACGTTCACGAACTCGCGGATCCCGAAAGCCCCCAGCTCGCGGCCGTAGCCGGACTGCTTGATCCCGCCGAACGGCAGGCGCGGATCGGAGCGCACGAACGCGTTCACGAAGCACGACCCCGCCTCGAGCTCCTGGCGCGCGATGCGCTCGCCGCGCGCGCGGTCGGCGGTGAAGACGGCGGCGCCGAGACCGAAGACGCTGGAGTTCGCGAGCCGGATCGCGTCCGTCTCGTCCTTGGCGGCGATCACGGCCGCGACCGGGCCGAACAGCTCCTCGTCGAAGGCGGGCATGCCGGGCGTCACGCCGCCGAGGACGCTCGGCGGATAGAAGGCGCCGGGTCCCTCGGGCACCGCGCAGCCGAGCCGCGCGCGCGCGCCCTTCGCGAGGCTCGCGCGGACCTGGCGGTCGAGCTCGTCGCGCAGGTCGCGCCGCGCCTGCGGGCCGACCGCCGTCGCCTCGTCGAGCGGGTCGCCCATGCGCCGCGCCCGCATGCGCTCGACGAGCCGTTCCTCGAAGCGGCCGAGCACCGGCTCGACCACGATGAAGCGCTTGGCGGCGATGCAGCTCTGCCCGCCGTTGATGAGCCGCGACGCCGCGCAGATCTCGGCGGTGGCGTCGAGGTCGGCGTCCTCCAGCACGACGTACGCGTCGCTGCCGCCGAGCTCGAGGACGCTCTTCTTGAGCTGCGCGCCGGCCTTCGAGGCGACGGCGCGCCCCGCAGGCGTGCTGCCGGTGATGGTCACGGCCGCCACCTCCGGCGCCTCGATCAGCGCCGCGACGCGCGAGGACGGCACGACGAGCGTCCGGAAGACGCCCTTGGGCAGGCCCGCCGTCTCGAACAGCTCCTCGATCGCGAGCGCGCAGCCGGTCACGTTCGACGCGTGCTTCAGCAGCCCCACGTTGCCGGCCATCAGCGCCGGCGCCGCGAAGCGGAACACCTGCCAGAGCGGGAAGTTCCACGGCATCACCGCGAGCACGACGCCGAGCGGCTCGAAGGCGACGTAGCTCTGCGAGGCTTCGGTGGGCGCCGTCTCGGGCGACAGCAGCGAGGCGGCACGCTCCGCGTAGAAGTCGCAAACGCTCGCGCACTTCTCGGCCTCGGCCCGGCCCTGGGTGACCGGCTTGCCCATCTCGACGGCCATCAGCCGCGCGAGCGCGTCCCGCCTCTCGCGCAAGAGCGCTGCGGCGCGCCGCAGTACCGAGGCGCGTGCCTCGAAGCTCGTGCGCCGCCAGGCAGAGAACGCCTCGACTCCCGCCGCGAGCGCCGCCTGCACCTCGGCGTCCGTGGTCTCTGGATACTCCCGGACCAGTGAGCCGTCGCGCGGATCGATGGATTCAAGCATTGCGGAACAAGACGAGAATAGAAGAGTAACAAGATACGGGCTAACGGAATCGTCAGATCTCGCCGCACCCAGGACGCTGCCGGACGGGTCCTGGGTCCGGCGAGGACGTCAGCGGGCGAACACCTCGGCGATCGGCGTGATCCTGAGCTTGTCCTTCTGCAGGCCGAGCTTGAGCGCGCCGATCGCCTTGTCTTCGTCCGCGAGCTCGGGCTTCGGCGCGTCGTAGTGGACCGCCGACGGCGTGTCGGCCAGCAGCGCATCCGCGAGCGCCTTCGCGTCCTTCGTGACGATCACGACCGAAAGGTCGGTGCCCGAGAGGTGCTTGCGCACGGCCGCGTTCACGTCCGCGAGCGTCAGCGCCGCGAGCTTCCCGCGCATGTAGCCCGTGAACTCGGGGATCTTGTACCACTCGGAGTCGAGCGCGTAGCCGAGCTGCTGGTTCTGCGTCGCGGTCATCACGAACACGTTCTTCATCAGGTAGTCGCGGGTCGACTCGAAGTCCGCCTGGCGTGAGGCCGTCCGTCGATCAGCCGCCGCAGCTCGTGGAGCGCGATCCGCAGCGCCATCGGCGCGTTCTCGGGAACCACCGGCCGGATCCACACCTCGAACAGCTGCGCGCGCCGCGCGATGTTGGGGTCGGGGAAGAACTGGAACATCCCGCGCGGGAAGGCCTCGATGTAGGCGTAGTCGCCGTAGTTCATCCCGCGCACCTCGCGGATGCGCTGGTAGAGGTGCGAGGTCGACGAGCGGTGCTCGCCGAGCCAGGTGCGCGCGAGGTAGAGCGCGGCGTAGTCGGGGTGGGCGCGGGTGACCGCGATCGGGTGGCCGAACGAGATCGCCGTGGCGCGGGTCTCCTTCTCGACGATCTCGACCGAGAGTCCCTTCTGCGGCCTGCCGGCGACGCCCGCCGGCTCGGGCAACGCCGGACCCTCGGGCAGCCGCGCGAGCGCCTGGCCGAGCCGCGCTTCGAGGCCCGCCGGCAGGTCGCCCGCGAGCCCGACGCGGAGCGCCGCGCGCGTGTAGGCCTTCTTGACGAAGTCCTTGACGTCGTCGAGCGTGATCGCCTCGATCCCGGCGACGCTGCCGAGCACGGGATGGCCGTAGGGCGTGCCCTCGAACACCAGCGCCTGCAGGCGCTCCTTGCCGAGCTCCTCCTCGTTGTTCGTGCGCAGGTCCTCGACGAGCTCGTTCTTCTGCTGGTCCTTGAGCCGCCGGAAGTCCTCCTCGCGGAAACCCGGCTCCTCGAGCTGCGGCAGCGCGATCTCGGCGAAGCGCGACCAGTTGTCGCGGTGCACGCGCGCGGTGAAGGTCGTGAGCTCCTTGTCGACCTGGGCGTCGAAGCTCGCCGCCATCGGGAACAGCGCCTGCTTGATGTCGGCGATCGACATCGTGCGCGAGCCGGCGTCGGCGACCATCGCGGCGGCGAGCGCCGCGAGGCCCTCCTTGCCCTTCGGATCGTGGGCCGAGCCGACCCGGAACAGCAGCTTCACGTTGAGCTGCGGCAGCCTGGTGCGCTGCGCGAGCGGCGTGAAGGCGACTCCGGCTCCCGCCTTCGGCGCGGGCGCAGGCCTGGGGGCCACCGCAGCCGGCGGCAGCGGCGCGGGCGCGGCGACGGCGGTCTTCGTGACCGACCCGAGCGTCGCGATGGCCGGCGGCAGCGGATCCTTCGAGAGCGTCGTCTGCACGAGCCCCGCGTCCACCACGTAGCGCTTCGCGGCCGCCAGGATGTCCTCCGGCGTCACCGCGTCGTAGGTGCGGTAGAGCTCGTTGATCGTGTCGAAGGAGCGGCGGTAGCGCACGAAGCGCGCGAGCGACGCCGCGATCGACTCGGTGTTGTCGAGCGAGCGCAGCAGCCCGTAACGGTTGTTGTCCTTCGCGTCCTTCACGCGCTGCGCAGGCAGGGCGACCGACCGCGCCTGCGCGAGCGCCTTCAGGATCCGGTCGCGCACGTACGGCGCGTCCTCGGCCTTCTTGACCCGCGCGTAGATCGTCATCAGGTAGGGATCGCTGTTCGGCGGGAAGAACGAGCCGAGCTGGTCCACCTTCTGCTCGTCCTCGACCAGGCTCTTGTAGAGGGCGGAGGTGGGGCCGAACGTGAGGTCCGACAGCACGTCGAGCGCCGCCCACTCGCGGCTCGTCTCGCTGAAGGCCGGCGTGTGGAACGCGACGCTCACCCACGGCAGGGTCGGCGCGCCCCACGGCACGTGGGCCACCACCGGTCCGGCCGGCGCGGGATCCGCGGGCACGTCGACCTTGTAGCTGCCTGCCTTCCACGAGCCCCAGTACTTCTCGACCAGCGGGAAGACCTCGTCCGGCTTCACGTCGCCGGCCACGATCACGGTCGCGTACTCCGGCCGGTACCAGCGGTCGAAGAACGTCTTCGAGTACTCGAACTGGTTGGGCATGTCCTCGATGTCCTTGAGGAAGCCCATCGTCGTGTGCTTGTAGGTGTGCGCCTTGAAGGCGTTCTCGCGCTGGACCTCGATCAGCTTCTGGATCGGGTTGGCGCTGTTCTTGTTGTACTCGCCCAGCACCGCGCGCGACTCCGTCTTGAAGGCCTCGAGCGGGTAGTCGAGGCTCTGGAAGCGGTCGGCCTCGATCTTGAGGACCGTCTCGAGGTCCTCCTTGGCGAAGGTGGTGTGGTAGTTCGTGAAGTCGTCGCTGGTGAAGGCGTTCTGGCGCGCGCCCGCCTTGGTGATGATCGCCTGGTAGGCCTCGGGCGGGTAGGCCTTCGTCCCGCGGAACATCATGTGCTCGAAGAAATGCGCGAAGCCCGACTTGCCGGGCTCGACCTCGTTGCGCGAGCCGGTCATGACGGGGATCTGCAGCGACACGATGTTCGGGAAGCCGGTCGGCACCACGATCACCTTGAGGCCGTTCGCGAGCGTTCGCTCGCTGGCGTCGAAGGGGAGGATGCGGCTCGCCGAGCCCGGCGTTTCGGCGGGCGCGCTCACGGCCAAAAGCAGCGAAAAGGCCGCGGAAATGGCGCAGTGGAAGTGGTGCATGACACCCTCCATAATACCCGGGCGGGGGCGAGCCCCCTGCCACGATGATCTGTCCCTCCTGCAAGGCGCTCAACGACGACACCGCGGAAGCCTGCTTCACCTGTGGGCGCGCGCTCACCGCGCTCACGCAGGGGTCGATCATCGCCACGCGCTACGAGGTGCAGAGCCCGCTCGGCAAGGGCGGGATGGGCATGGTCTACAAGGCCCACGACCGCATGCTCGACGAGACGGTGGCGATCAAGGTGCTGCGCGCCGAGTTCGCGAACACGGGCGAGATGGCGAAGCGCTTCCGCCACGAGATCAAGCTCGCGCGCAAGGTCTCGCACCGGAACGTCTGCCGCATCCACGAGTACGGCGAGGACGGCGGCGTGCGCTACATCTCGATGGAGTACGTCGAGGGCACCGACATCAAGCAGCTGGCGCGCGACAAGGGCGGCTACCTCGAGCACGAGGAGGCGTTCGACGTCTCGATCCAGACCGCCGACGGGCTGCAGGCGATCCACGACGTCGGCATCATCCACCGCGACCTCAAGACCTCGAACATCATGCGCGACCCCAGCGGGCGCGTGCGGCTCATGGACTTCGGGATCGCCAAGATCGGCGGCAGCGACCGCAGCACCGGGGGCGGCGGGCTCACCAGCACCGGCCAGATCATGGGGACACCCGAGTACATGAGCCCCGAGCAGTGCCTCGGCGACAAGATCGACCACCGTTCGGACATCTACGCGCTCGGGATCGCGGTCTACGAGATCTTCAGCGGCACGGTGCCGTTCCGGGGCGACACTCCCGTCGCGACGCTCTTCAAGCACATCCAGGACCCGGTGCCGTTCGAGGGGCCGGTCGCGGCGCGCATCCCGCTCGCGGCGGTGCCGGTGGTCCGCAAGGCGCTCGCCAAGAACCGCGCCGACCGCTACGAGAGTGCTGCGGAGATGGCCGAGGCGCTCCGCAAGGCGCAGCAGCAGGCGAAGTCGGGGGTCCCCGCCGACGTCGCCCCCACCGGCGGCCACCCGGTGATCGTGCCGGCAGGCGACGGAGCCACCGGCTCGACGCCGACGGACCGCCGCCGCGTCACGCGGCTCGACATCTTCGTGAACTTCATCATCCGCCGCGTCGGAACCGCGGGCACGGTCCTGCAGGAGGAGCGCACGATCGCCGAGAACGTCGGCCGCGGCGGCGCGCGCGTGATGACCAGCATCTCGTCGCTGTCGCCGGGAGACATCGTCCACCTCGAGGAGGTGGGCGGGCCCTTCAAGACGCGCGCGGAAGTGCGCGGCAGCTACGTCGGCAAGGACCGCATTCGCCGGCTCAACCTGCGCTTCCTCGACAGCCCGGCCCCGGACTACCTCGTCCACGTCGACGAGGGCGGCAGCAGCGGCCGCCGCACCACCCCGCTCGGCCCGGGCGACAGCGGCCGCCAGGGCGGGACGGGGGGACGTTAGTCGACCAGCGTCACGCTCAGGCTCGAGGGATAGCGCTTCGAGTGGTGCACGACGTTGCGCGCGACCTTGCCCACGGCCTCGTCGTAGTTGTTGCCGCCGGTGTTGAGGTTGCGGTCGAAGCGCGGGAAGTTGCTGCTCGAGACCTCGATGCGCAGCCGATGGCCGGCCTTGAAGGTGTTGCTCGTGGTGAGCGGCTGGAAGGTCGCCTTGTACACCTGCCCGGGCTGCATGAAGACGGGCGGCTTGTCGTAGCCGTCGCGCCAGCGCATGCGCTGGATCGACTCGTCGAGGTTCCACGCCGTGCCGTCCGGCGCGACGTCGAGCACCTTGACGGTGAAGTCGGTGTCGCGCGCGTCCGAGGACACGTAGAGCGTCGGCACGATCGGCCCGCTGAGCTCGGTGTCCTTCGCGAAGGGCTCGGAGCTGTAGACGAGCACGTCGCCGCGCGCCTCGCTGCGGCGCTGGTCGAAGGCTCCGGCCGTGATCGCGTTGCCCGTGCAGCAGACGTTGCCGCCCCAGGAGAGCACCGGGTTCATCGGGTCGTAGCTGAAGCTGTCGGAGCGGTCGGCGTCCGGCGCCGCGAGCGCGAGGACGCCGTCGCCCGAGAGCGAGTTCGCACGCCCGCCGCTCGACAGGTAGAAGGTCCGCGGGGCCGCACCTGAAGGCGGCCAGCTGTCCGAGCTCTTCCACACGTTCGTCCCCATCGTGAAGTAGGTGACTCGCGGCAGCTTGTCGAGGCGCGTCTCCTTGTCGCCCTTCAGGAACCTGTCGAAGAAGCCGTAGACGATCTCGTCGTAGTCGAGCCGCGCGTCGCCCATGCTGCGCTCGCCGACGACGGTGTCCGCGGTGGCCCGCGTGTACGCGCAGTGCGCGACCGGCGCGATCACGGCCCACTGCTGCTCGGCCGTACCGCCCTTCGCGTTCTTGCGCACGTGGTTGTACATCGCCAGGTTGGGCCCGATCGAGACGTCGTACCACGACATGAACCAGAGGCCCGGCACGTCGAGCTTCATGTCGTCGTGCCAGAGGCCGCCCTTGTACCAGGCCGGGTCGTTCGGAGCGCGCTGGACCATGCGGCCGGCGGTCGTGCCGAGCCGTCGCGTCCGCGAAGATCCCGTGGGGCGCGTCGACCGCCTTCAGGATGTCCTGCACCGGCAGGTGCCAGAGCGCCTTCTCCCACTGGACGGGCGGCAGCTGCTGCGCGAGGTCGAAGGCCTTCGAGGCGCGGATCAGGTCCTCCTGCGGGGTGTCCTTGGGGAACATCGGACGCACCTGGTTCTGCTCGCCGTACAGCCACGAGATGAAGAGCATCTGCGTCGCCCCGCCGCGGTACCAGTTGCCCTGCTCGAAGTACGGCGCGACGCGGCCGACGCCGGCGCCGAAGCCCTGCACGTTCATCGCGGCGTAGGCCGGGTGCCCCTGCGCGGCGATCGCCATCTGGTACTCCGCCGTCGAGGAGCAGCCGGTCGTGCCCACCTTGCCGTTCGACCAGGGCTGCTTCTTCAGCCAGTCGAGCATGTCGGTGCCGTCGCTCACGGGCGCGCCGAGGATGTCGTAGTGGCCCTCGGAGAAGAAGTGGCCGCGCTCGTTCTGCAGCACGAGCGCGTAGCCGCGCTTCACCGCCTCGAGCGGCCGCGTCATGTCGGACGGCACGCCGTTACGGACGTCCCAGAAGTTGAAGTTGTAGGGCGTGCGCACGAACACGATCGGCACCGGGCCCGAGGCGTTCTTCGGGCGGTAGACGTCGGTCGCGAGGCGCACGCCGTCGCGCATCGGCACCATCAGCTTGCGCTCGACGATCGCGAGCGACTGCAGCTCCTTCTCGGTGTCGATCCGCTTCTGGCGCTCGCTAGCGGAGAGCGCTGCGGGCTGGGCGTGCGCGAGCGGGGCGGCGACGAGCAGCACGACGGTGAGCAGCGGGCGACGCAGGATGTCCATGGCGCGGGGATTTTAGCCTGAGCCGCGGCTCGCATAGACTTTCTGCCCGTCCTGGAGATCCCCGAATGAATCCGACTCGCACCTGGATCGTCCTGCTCGCTCTCGCGACCGCCGGCCCCGCCCGGCTCGCCTCCGCGGTGGACCCGCCGCTCCTCGGCTTCACGGCCGAGTCCTCGGCGGCGCAGCGCACGCTCGAGGAGCGCTTCGACGCCTCCGTCCGCCGCTCCGACATCCGCGACTGGGTGGAGCGGCTCTCGAAGCGGCCGCACCACGTGGGCTCGCCCTACGGCAAGGAGAACGCGGAGTGGATGGCCGGGCTCTTCCGCTCCTGGGGCTACGACACGCGCATCGAGACCTTCGACGTGCTGTTTCCGACGCCGCGGGTGCGCCAGGTCGAGATGCTCGCGCCGCACCCGTTCCGGGCCATGCTCGCCGAGCCGGCGCTGGCCGAGGACGCGACGTCGGGCCAGGCGAGCGAGCAGCTGCCGACCTACAACGCCTACTCGATCGACGGCGACGTGACCGGCGAGCTCGTCTACGTGAACTACGGCGTGCCCGCGGACTACGAGGAGCTCGAGAAGCGCGGCATCGACGTGAAGGGCAAGATCGTGATCGCGCGCTACGGGCGCTCGTGGCGCGGGATCAAGCCGAAGGTCGCCGCCGAGCACGGCGCCGTCGGCTGCCTGATCTACTCCGACCCGCGCGACGACGGCTACTTCGCGGGCGACGTCTACCCGAAGGGCGGCTTCCGTCCCGAGGCGGGCGCGCAGCGCGGATCGGTCGCCGACATGCCGCTCTACCCGGGAGACCCGCTGACGCCCGGCGTCGGCGCGAGCTCGGGCGCCGAGCGGCTGCCGCGCGAGAAGGCGCAGACGCTCACGAAGATCCCGGTGCTGCCGATCTCGTACGCCGACGCGCGCCCGCTGCTCGAGGCGCTCTCCGGGCCGGTGGCACCCGAGGCCTGGCGCGGCGCCCTGCCGATCACCTACCACCTCGGGCCCGGGCCCGCCAGGGTGCGCGTGCAGCTCGCCTTCGACTGGAAGCGCGTGCCGGCGCGCGACGTGATCGCCGTGATGCGCGGGGCCGAGGAGCCGGACCAGTGGGTGATTCGCGGCAACCACCACGACGGCTGGGTCAACGGCGCCACCGACCCCTCGAGCGGAATGGCTGCGCTGCTGGCCGAGGCGAAGGCGCTCGCCGAGCTGACGCGCGAGGGCTGGAAGCCCCGCCGCACGGTCGTCTACGCCGCCTGGGACGGCGAGGAGCCGGGCCTGCTCGGCTCGACCGAGTGGGTCGAGGAGCACGCGAAGGAGCTCGAGGCGCGCGCCGTGGCGTACGTCAACTCCGACAGCAACAGCCGCGGCTACCTCGGGCTGGACGGCTCGCACTCGCTGCAGCGGCTGATGAACGAGGTCGCGCGCGACGTGAGCGATCCCGCGAAGGGCGTGAGCGCGGCCGAGCGCCTGCGCGACCGGGCGCTCCTCGGCGAGGACGAGGCCGAGCGCCGCCGAGCGCTCGCGCGCGAGGAGATCCGGCTCGACGCGCTCGGCTCCGGCTCCGACTACACGCCGTTCCTGCAGCACCTCGGGATCGCCGCGCTCAACATCGGCTTCGGCGGCGAGGGCCGCTACGGCCAGTACCACTCGATCTACGACTCCTTCGACCACTACGTGCGCTTCATGGACCCCGACTTCGCCTACGGCGTCGCGCTCGCCAAGGTCGGCGGCAGGAGCGTGCTGCGCCTCTCGCAGGCCGAGCTGCTGCCGTTCGAGTTCACCGCCGTGGGCACGGCCGTCGCGACGTACGTGGACGAGCTCGAAACGCTCGCGAGCAAGATGCGGAGCGCGACCGAGAGCCACAACGCGGCGGTCGAGCGCGGGGCCTTCGAGGCCGTAGCACCTCCCGACGAGGCGCGCGTGACGCCCGCGCGCAAGGAGCCGGTGCCGCACCTCAACTTCGCGCCGCTGCAGAACGCGAGCGAGCGGCTGCAGCAGGCTGCGCGCGCCTACGACAAGGCGCTCGCGAGCGCGGGAGCGGGAGCGCCGGCCGCGGCGCGCCGCGAGGCGAACGCGATCCTGCTGCGGGCGGAGCGCGCGTTCACGCGCCCGTCCGGGCTCGACGGCCGCCCCTGGTTCCGGCACTTCGTCTACGCGCCCGGCTTCTACACCGGCTACGGCGTCAAGACGCTGCCGCTCGCGCGCGAGGCGATCGAGGCGCGGCGCTGGGCGGACGCCGAGAAGGGGATCGCGATCACGGCCGAGGTGCTCACGGCTTTCGCGGGCGAGGTCGAGCGGGCCGCCGCGGCGCTCGCTCCCGCTCGCTGAGGGCCCGGCCTGCACTAACATCGAAGCCATGAGCGATACGCAGGCGATGGCGCGCCTCTTCGCCTACGGCGAGTGGGCGAACCACCGCTTCCTCGACGCGGTGGCGCCGCTCGACGCCGAGACGTTCGGGCGCGACCTCAAGGGCAGCCACGGCGGGATCCGCGGCACGCTCGTCCACACCTACGGGGCGGAGTGGGTCTGGCACCAGCGCTTCCACGGCGCCTCGCCGCCGGCCCTGCCCGGCGAGGACCAGATCCAGGACCTGGAGACGCTGCGCGAGCGGTGGACGGCGCTCGAGGCCGAGCGCCGGGAGTGGCTCGCCGGGCTCGAGCCGGGTGCCGGCGAGCGCGTGATCGACTACCGGACCTTCAAGGGCGACGCCTTCTCGGGGCGCCTGCTGGCGCTCGTTCAGCACGTCGCGAACCACGGCAGCTACCACCGCGGCCAGCTCGCGGTGTTCCTGCGCCAGCTCGGGGTGAAGCCGCCGACGACCGATCTCGTCGCCTTCGACCGCGAGCGCGCCCGGGGGTGAGCGTGCGCATCGTCTCGCTGCTGCCGAGCGCGACCGAGATCGTCTGCGAGCTGGGCCTGGGGGACCGGCTGGTCGGCGTGACGCACGAGTGCGACTACCCGCCGTTCGTGAAGGCGCTGCCGAAGGTCACGCGGACCCTGATCCCGCACGACGCGCCGAGCGGCGCCATCGACGCGCTGGTGCGCGAGAAGCTGAAGGGCGCCCGCGCCCTCTACAGCCTCGACCTCGAGGTGCTCGAGCGGCTGCGGCCGGAGCTGATCGTGACGCAGGCGCTCTGCGACGTGTGCGCAGTGGCCGAAGAAGAGGTGACGGCCGCGGCCTGCTCGCTGCCGGGCGCGCCGCGCGTCGTGAACCTCGAGCCGATGCGCCTCTCGGAGGTCTACGACTGCCTGCGGCTCGTGGGCGAGGCGGCGGGCATCCCGGAGCGCGCGGCGGCGACGGTGGCGCGCCTCGAAGCGCGCGTGGCCGAGGTCGAGCAGCGCTCGCGCGAGATCCGGGAGCGGCCGCGGGTCGCGCTCCTCGAATGGATCGACCCGCCCTTCGGCTGCGGCCACTGGTCTCCCGAGATCGTCCGCCTCGCCGGCGGCGTCGAGGTGATCGGCCGCGAAGGCGAGCCGTCGCGCACGACCCCCTGGTCCGAGTTCGTCGCGGCGGCGCCCGAGGTGCTGGTGGTGGCCTGCTGCGGGTTCGACGCCGCCCGCACGCGCCAGGACTTGCCGCTGCTCGCGTCCTATCCCGGCTTCCGCGAGCTGCCCGCCGTGCGCGCGGGCCGCGTCTACCTCGTGGACGGCAACGCCTACTTCAGCCGTCCGGGCCCGCGGCTCGTCGACAGCCTCGAGATCCTCGCGCACGCGCTCCACCCCGACGTCCATCCGTTGCCTGGCGGCCTGCACCCGGCCGAGCGCGTCGACGTCGAAGCGCTGGTCGCCGCCGCGCGCGCCGTCTGAGCATCAACTCGTTCCGGAACGAGTTGAGTCAAGGGCGCTCAGACCACCCATGCTGTTGAGCACTCCTGGGGCCCTGTCCAGGCATTCTTGGAGTCCACCCTTGACATTCGAAAGAATAGTTGTATTATACAAATATGCCGATCGAGCTGCGAATGCGACCGGAGCCGGACGCCGCGCCGGCACGGCTGCGCGCCGCGATCAGCGGCCTCGTGCGTCGCTTCGGGATCTCCGAACGCGCCGACGTGAGCTGCTGCGGCGTGACGGTCGCGCAGGCGGCGGCGCTCGAGGCGCTCTCCGGGCACGGGCCGATGCGGCTCAAGGAGCTCGGCCAGCGCCTCGGGATTGCGCCCTCCACGTTGACGCGCAACCTCGAGCGGCTGATCGAGGGAGGCCTCGTGGCCCGGCAGTCGGACTCGCGCGACGCGCGCGCGGCGCGCGTACGCCTCACCGCGGCCGGCCGCCGCGCGGCGACCGGCGTCGCGGAGCGTGAGCGGGACTTCGCGCAACAAGTGCTCGACAGGATTCCGGCGGATCGGCGGACGGCCGTGCTCGAGTCGCTCGCGGAGCTGCTCACCGCCGTGCGCGGCGCGACCGAGGCGTGCTGCCCCGGAGCCTTCGACCACCTGATGGAGGGATTCGGGCCGGCCTGCGGGCCGGGGGAGTGCGACTGCGGGCCGGCGAGCCCCGCAGACGAGGCGACGGGGGCGTGACGCCGGGCGAATCGAGAGGAGAACGAGGATGACGACCGTGACGACGGGGACGGGCGGGAACGAAGGCATCGTGACGCAGGTGAAGAAGCGCTACGCCGAGATCGCCGTGACCGGCTCGTCGTGCTGCGGCCCGGCTCCCACGGAAGCCGCCGGCTGCTGCGCGCGCGAAGCGACAGCGCCAGGGATCTCGCAGGAGCTCGGCTATTCGGCGAGCGACCTCGCGGGCGTGCCGAAGGAAGCCGACCTGGGCCTGGGCTGCGGGGTGCCGCTCGGCCACCTGAAGCTCGAGGCGGGCGAGACCGTGGTGGACCTCGGCTCGGGGCCGGGCCTCGACGCTCTCCTCGCGGCCAAACAGGTGGGGAGCACGGGGCGCGTGATCGGAGTGGACATGACGCCCGAGATGCTGGAGCGCGCGCGCGCCACGGCGGCGAAGGTCGGCGCGACGAACGTCGACTTCCGCCAGGGCCGGCTCGAGCAGCTGCCGGTCGACACCGCGAGCGTCGACGCCGTCACCAGCAACTGCGTGATCAACCTGGTTCCCGACAAGGCGGCGGTCTTCGGCGAGATCGCGCGCGTGCTGAAGCCCGGCGGGCGCGTCGTCGTCTCGGACATCGTGCTCGACCGGCCCCTGCCCGAGGCGGTGGCCAAGGACGTCTTCGCCTGGTGCGGCTGCGTGGCCGGAGCGTCGGACCGCCGAGACTACTTCGCGATGATCCAAGCGGCGGGGCTCGCAGGCGTCGAAGTGCTGAAGGACGAGGACTACCTCGGCTCGCTCGCCAAGGTCGCCCCGGACGAAGCGGAGAGGCTCCTCGCCGGCTGGGGAGTCACTCGGGAACAGCTGGCGGGTACGGTCCACTCGATCACCTGGCGGGCGACGAAGCGCTGACGTCGCCTCACCGCCTTGACCGCCAAGGAGGAAGAATCATGCCGATGCTGCAGAGGATCCTGGTCGCGACCGATCTCTCCGAGGCCTCGCGAACACCGCTGGGGTATGCCGCGGCGCTATCGCGCCAACTCGACGCGTCGCTGACAGCACTCTACGTCTCGCCGCGCTACGCCTCGTACGAGCAGTTTCCGACGTTCCCGTCCGAGGCTGCGCTCGACCCGGCACGTCGGCAAGGGCTCGAAGACGAGGTGCGGCGCTTCGTCGAGTCCGCCGCCGGGCCGCAGCCCGTGGAGGTCGTCGTGCGCGATGGCGATCCCGCCGACGAGATCCTCGCCGCCGCCGCCGAATCCCCCTTCGACCTGGTGGTGCTCGGGACGCACGGCCGGCGAGGCTTCGAGCGCTGGAGCCTCGGCTCGGTGACCGACCGGGTCGCCCGAAGGCTCGAGGGATCCCTGCTGACGGTGCCATCGCACGCCCGCACGCCGGCGGCCGTCCGGATGCTGTGCGCGCTCGACCTCTCCGACGCCTCCGCCGAGGTCCTTGCGTACGCCGCCGGGTTCGCGGAGCGGCTGGAGGGGCGGCTACTCGTGCTGTACGTCGCCGAGGGCTCGCACTGGTACGACCCGTGGCCGATCTCCGGAGTGGACCAGGACGCGATCCGCCGGGCCGTCGCCGAGTCGGCGGAGAAACGCCTGGCGGAGCTCGTGGCTCGCCACGTGCCGAGTGCTGTCCCGGTGGAGGTGCGAGTCACCTTCGGGCGGGCGCATCGGGAGATCGAGCGCGTCGCGAGCGACCAGGTCGACGTGGTCGTCCTCGGCTTGCCTTCGCCGCGCGGCGCCGATCGCTTGTTCTTCGGCTCCACCGCCCAGCACGTGCTGCGAGCCGGCATCTGCCCAGTGCTGCTTGTACGACACGCACCGGCCGCGCATGCACCGGCAGCGTAGGAAGACGGCCTCAATGCGTCCATTCAAGACCTGACCCCCGAGCAGCCGTAGACTGGGATCGCCGATGGATCCCCGCTACCGAAGCCCGCTGAACCGCGACGTGAAGCCGGCCAGCGCGCGGCGAGTTCCGTCCGCTCGCGATCGGGCCGCTCCCGGTCTGGCCGCCCGTCGTGCTCGCGCCGATGGCGGGCGTCACCAACCCGCCGTTCCGCACGCTCTGCCGCCGCTACGGCGCCGGGCTCTACGTGAGCGAGATGATCACGGCGCGCGCGCTCGTCGAGGGCAACAGGAAGACGCTGCTGCTCGCGAGCTTCGGGCCGGAAGAGAAGACGCGCAGCCTCCAGCTGTACGGCGTCGATCCGCACTACGTGGGGGAGTCGGTGCGGCTGCTCGTGAGCGAAGGCCGCGTCGACCACCTCGACATGAACTTCGGCTGCCCGGTGCGCAAGGTCACGAGCAAGGGCGGCGGCGCGGCGATTCCGCTCAAGCCGAAGCTGCTGCGCGTCGATCGTGCGCGCGGCGGTCGCCGCCGCCGGAGACGTGCCGGTCACGATCAAGTTCCGGATCGGGATCGACGACCGCTACCAGACCTACCTCGAGGCGGGACGCATCGCCCAGGAGGAAGGCTGCGCCGCCGTCGGGCTCCACGCGCGGACCGCCGCGCAGCTCTACGACGGCGAGGCGCGCTGGGAGGCGATCGCCGAGCTGAAGCGCTCCGTCACGCGCATCCCGGTGCTCGGCAACGGCGACATCTGGGAGGCCGAGGACGCGCTGCGGATGATGCGCACGACCGGCTGCGACGGCGTGATCGCCGGCCGCGGCTGCCTGGGCCGGCCCTGGCTGTTCCGCGACCTCGCGCGTCTCTTCGAGGGCCTCGAGCCCGAGGACCCGCCGAGCCTCGGCGGCGTCGTGGACGTGATGCTCGAGCACGCGCGGCTGCTCGCGGCCTGGCTCGGCGAGGAAGGCCCGGCCATGCGCGCGTTCCGCAAGCACTCGAGCTGGTACACCAAGTGCTTTCCCGGCGGCGCGCCGCTGCGGCAGCGGCTCATGCAGGTGGTCGCCCTCGCCGAGCTCGAAGAGGTGCTGGCCGCGGTCGATCGCACGCTGCCGTACCCGCCCGAGGCGATGCGCGTGCCGCGCGGCAAGACCGCCGGCACGCAGAAGGTCGCGCTGCCGGAAGGCTACCTCGACCACCTCGACGACGCCGTGGCGCCGGGCATCGAAGCCGAGGCGGCCGACTCGGGAGGCTAGCGAAGCGTGGGCGAGAAGCTGATCCTCCGCAACTTCCTCTCCGCCGGCGACATCGTCATGCTGACCGCCGCGGTGCGAGACCTGCATCGCTGCTACCCCGGCCGCTTCGCGACGGACGTGCGCACCTCGTGCTCGGAACTCTGGATCGGCAACCCGTGGCTCGTGCCGCTGCGCGACGACGAGCCCGGCGTCCGCGTGATCGACTGCCACTACCCGATCATCCACAAGAGCAACCAGGCGCCGTGGCATTTCCTGTTCGGCTTCATCGAGTTCCTGAACGACGAGCTCGGCCTGCGCATCCAGCCGACGGAGTTCCGTGGCGACATCCACCTCACGCGCGGAGGAGCGCGAATGGTTCGCGCGCGTGCAGGACGCGCGACGGGGAGGCCCTGCCCTACTGGCTGTTCGCCTCCGGCGGCAAATGGGACTACACGATCAAGTGGTGGGCCGCGGATCGCTACCAGCAGGTGATCGATCACTTCCGCGGCCGCATCGACTTCGTCCAGGTCGGCGAGTCGCACCACAACCACCCCGAGGTGCGCGGTGCCGTCGACCTGCGCGGGCGCACCACGCTGCGCCAGCTCGTCCGGCTCATGTATCACGCGCAGGGAGCGATCTCGGCCGTGAGCCTGCTCATGCACCTCGCCGCCGCCGTCGAGGTGAAGCCGGGGATGCCGAAGAACCGACCGTGTGTCGTGATAGCGGGCGGGCGCGAGCCCCCGCACTTCACGGCCTACCCGCACCACCAGTTCATCCACACCGTGGGCGCGCTGCGCTGCTGCGACGACGGCGGCTGCTGGAAGTCGCGCACGCGGCCGCTGGGCGACGGCGACCCGAAGGACGCGCCCGGCGAGCTGTGCGTCGACGTGGTCGGCTCGTTGCCGCGCTGCATGGACATGATCACCGCCGACGAAGTGATCCGGCGCATCGAGACGTACTTCCTCGGCGGGGCGCTCTCCTACCTGCCCGGCGAGAACCCGAGCTCACCGGCGCCCGGCGAGCTCTGAGCGGCGACGCCTTCGCCAAGCCAGCCAGTCGTCCTAGAAGGCGCGTCATGGTTCGAATGCCTCATTCGGGCGATCTCCCCGATCGCGCGACAATGGCCGCACCCCCACACGACCGAGGAGGGGACTTTGCCCGACGACGATCGCACCCGTTACGACGCGTCCGCGCTCACCGAGAGGCGCGACTTCCTGATCCTGCTGTCGGGCGGCGCGGCCCTGGCCGGCGTCGGAATGCTGGCCGGCCTGCGGCGGCAGCCCGACCGAGGCGACCCCATCCTCCTCGTCCTCGACGAGCTCGATCGGCTCCAGCTCGTCGTCAGCAGCAGCTCGAGCAGCTCGGCCTCGAGCTCCTCCAGCCTCGAGCTCTCGAGCTCCTCGAGCGGTGGCGGCGGCGTCGTCGAGCTCCTCGAGCTCCTCGATCGTCTCTGCGCTAGCGGTCAACCGAGAGTGGCGAGCTGCGCGCTGGCGTGCCCGCGCTGGAGGCGCTCGCGCACTCGCGGCGCGCCTGAGAGGCCGGCACGGTCGACGCTAGGTCAGCTGTGTCTCACCCAGCGCACGATCTCCGGGAACGTCGGCCGCTTGCCGTACATCAGGATGCCGACGCGGTAGACGCGCGCGGCGAACCAGACGAGACGCCAGGATCGCCGCCACGAGGATCGCGATCGAGAGCAGGATCTGCCACATCGGGCGGCGTCAGCACCACGATGCGCAGGAACATGATGAGCGGCGACATGCCCGGGATCATCGAGATCGTGAACGCGAGCCGGCCGTCGGGAGACTGCATCACCGCGGGCCAGCACACCATCGCGAGGATGATCGGCATCAGCACCGGGAACACCAGGCCCTGCGCTTCCTGGACGGTGTTGACCGCGGCGCCGATCGTGGCGTAGAGCGCCGAGTAGAAGAAGTACCCGAGCAGGAAGAACACCACGAACGACACCAGGAGCAGCGGCGAGATCTCCGGCATCACGAAGCTTCCGATCGCGCCGGCGGAGGCGAGCGACACGGCGAAGAGCGACAGCGCCCAGACCAGGAACTGCGTGAGCCCGGCGCTGCCGACGCCGATCAGCTTCCCGAGCAGCAGCGTCGTCGACGGGACGCCCGAGGCCATCACCTCGACGACGCGGCTCGTCTTCTCCTCGATCACCGACGTCATCACGGCCTGGCCCCACATCAGGATGCTGATGTACAGGATCATCATCAGGATCAGCGCGAGCATGAAGGTGGCGCCCTGGTCCTCGCGCTCGCCGGTGTCCGACACGCGCATCCGCGTGAGCTTGGCCTCGCGCGTGAGGTCGCTCACCTTCTTCGGGTCGAGCCCGGCGGCGGTCAGCCGGCGGCTCACCAGCACGCGGCCGACCGTGCCCTCGAGGCTGTTGAGGTCGCCGAAGTTGCTGACGTTGCGGCCGTAGTAGGTGATGGTGCCGTCGCGCAGCACGTCCTTCGGCAGCAGCACGTAGCCGTCGAGCGACTGGTCCTTGACCGCCCGGCGCAGCGGCTCGCGCGCCGCCTCGCTCGCGTCGCTGGCGCCCGGCTGCACGTCGAAGCGCATGCGTTCGCCTTCCTTCACCTCGCGCAGCGCCTGCTCCACCTCCTCGCGCAGCGCACCGGAGGCGTCGACCACCGCGACGCGCAGCGGCTTGCTCTTCGAGCGCGCCATCAGTGCCGGCACGATCATGAGCGCCGCCATCAGCAGCGGGCCCGAGGATCGTGCCGATCACGAACGCCTTGGTGCGCACGCGCTCCAGGTACTCGCGCTTGACGATCGCCCAGAGCTTGGGGCTCACGCCGCCTCCTTGCCGTGGCCGGTCACGGTCTCGACGAAGATGTCGTGCAGGCTCGGCTCGACGATCTCGAAGCGGCGCAGCTTCAGGCGCTTCGCGGCCTCGTGCAGCAGCGGCTGCGGGTCGGTGCCGTCCTTGAGCCGCACCTCGAGGTACTGGCCGAAGTCGGTCACCTTGGCGACGCCGGGCAGCGTCTCGATGAACGAGCCGTCGCCCTCGAAGGCGAGCGCCACGGTGTTCTTGCCGTGGCGGGCCTTCACCTCCGAGACGGAGCCGTCGAGGATCTTCTCGCCGCGATTGATGAGCGCGACGCGGTCGCAGAGCCGCTCGACCGTCTCCATCTGGTGGCTCGACAGCACGATCGTGGTGCCGGCGCGCCGCATGTCGATGAGCACCTCGCGCATCACGTCCGTGCCGACCGGATCGAGCCCGCTCATCGGCTCGTCCACGATCAGCACGTCGGGCTGGTGCAGCACCGTGGCGATGAACTGCGCCTTCTGCTGCATGCCCTTCGACAGCTCGTTGGTCTTGCGCTTGCGCCAGTCGGCGAGCGAGAGCCGCTCGAGCCAGGGGCCGAGCCGCTCGACGCGCCTGCTTGCGCCGGCACGCCCTTGATCGCCGCCATGAACACGAGCTGCTCCTCGAGCACCATGCGCGGGTAGAGCCCGCGCTCCTCGGGCATGTAGCCGATGCGGTCGCGCGCCGCGTGGTCGGCGGGCTTGCCGAGGATCTCGATCGTGCCGGCGTCGGGCCCCAGGATGTCCATCACCATCCGGAGCGTCGTGGTCTTGCCGGCGCCGTTCGGCCCGAGCAGGCCGAAGATGCACTGGCGCGGAACCTCGAGCGAGAGATCGGCGACGGCCACGTGGCCGGCGAACGCCTTGCGAATGCCCTTCAGCACCAACGCGTTGTCGTTCACTGAGCCTCCTCGTCCCGGCAGCAGCGACGACGGGACGCACGGCCAACGGACGATCGCGGCAGGGTTCAGATTCCTGTACGAGCCCGCGGCGGCGGTGTTCCGCCCGGCATGCTGCCGGGCCGGCAGGACGCCCCCGGCTCGAAGGCCGCGATTCTATACTCTCGGCCCGATGTCCCTTCCCCGCGGAGCGAAGCGCGCGGCCTCGCGCTCATCGCCGCGAGTACCGTGGCTTATGGCGTGCAGCCGATCTTCGGCAAGGTCGCCTACGCCGCGGGCGTCGAGCCGTTGTCGCTGCTCGCCTGGCGCTACCTGATCGCCTCGCTCTGCCTCGCGCTCCTCGTGCGCGGGCCGATGCCGCCGCTGCGCGAGCGGCTGCGTCTGTGGGCGATCGGCTCGATCTTCGTCGGCAACTCGGTCGCCTACTTCATGGCGCTGCGGCTGCTGCCGGCCTCGGTGAATGCGCTCATCGTCTTCAGCTTCCCGATCATCGTGGCGCTCCTCGCCGCGCTCACGGGCGTCGAGCGGCTGACCTTTCGCTCGCTGATCGCCGCCACGGCCGCGTTCGCCGGCTGTGCGCTCACGGTCGGAGGGCTCCAGCTCTCGGCCGGGCTGTCGGCACCGGGCGTCGCCTGGTCGTTCGCGACGGCCGTCATCTACGCGGGCTACGTCGTGATCAGCAGCCGCTACGGCCGCGGCGTGCCCGCGCGGCTGCTCGCGCTGCACCTGGTGCAGGTCTCCGCGGTGATCTGCGTCGTGCTCGCGCTCCTCGGCCCCGGCGTGGCACTGCCGCGCGACCCTCGCGCGTGGCTGAGCGTCGTGGCGATCGCCGTGATCTCGACCGTGATCTCGATGATCACGTTTCTCGCCGGCATGGCGATCCTCGGCCCGAACCGCGCCTCCGTGCTGGCCTCGCTGGAGGTCCTGGTCACGCTCGTGCTCGCGATGGCGCTGCTCGGGGAGCGACTCACGCCGCCGCAGTGGGCCGGCGCCGCGCTGATCCTCGGCGCCGTGGCCTTCCAGAACACGCCGGCCATGCGACGCGCCGTGACCGGAAAGCTGCAAGCCGCACCACCTCCGGAACACGACGTTTGACGGCCGCGGCGTTGCCCCCGCCGTGGTGGCTCTCATACGATGGTCGGATGTCGTCGTCGCGCCGGCTCGTCCTGACGTCCCTGCTGCTCGCGAGCGGCCTCGGCTGCGCCACGGCGCGCAACTACGAGGACCCCGCGGTCCCCGTCTACAAAGGCGGCGTGGCCGATCGCCGCGACGCGGGAGCCACGCTGCGGGTCGTCACCTTCAACCTCAAGTGGGGGAAGGAGATCGACCGCGCCGTCGAGCTGCTGTCGCGACCGGGGCCGCTGCGGGGCGCCGACCTCGTCGTGCTCGAGGAGATGGACCGGGAGGGCACCGAGCGGCTCGGCCGCGCCCTCGGCCTGGCGTACGTCTACGTGCCGTCGGCCGTGCACCCGGTGCCGAAGCACGACTTCGGGGTCGCGCTGCTCTCGCCGTGGCCGCTCGAGGCGCCGCGCAAGCTGCTGCTCCCGCATCAGAACCGGATGCGCAAGCTGCGCCGCTCGGCCGCCGTCGCGACGCTGCGCTCGCCGCTCGGCGAGGTCCGCGTCTACGGCATCCATTTCGAGAGCCCGGCGGGCGCGTGGGGCAGCGTGCGGCGCGACCAGGCGCGCGCGGTCCTCGCCGACGCCGAGGGCTGGAGCGGGCCCGTGCTGGTGGCCGGCGACTTCAACGGCCGCGGCGGCCCCAAGGAGATGGCCAAGGTCGGCTACTTCTGGGCGACCGAGGCGGTGCGGAACACGGCCGGCCCCTTCGAGTTCGACCACGTGATGGCGCGCGGGCTCTGCGCGTCCGGAGAGCAGGCCATGGGTGTCGCGCCCGACTCCAACCACGCGAGCGACCACAAGCCGGTGTGGGCCGTGTTCGCCCGCTGCGGCGATATGATGGCCGCCGCGAACGACAATCGATGAAGATCACGATCGCCCACAGCCCCGACAGCGACGACGCGTTCATGTTCTACGGCCTCGCCCGGGGCGGGGTCGCCACCGGCGAGCTCGAGGTGAGCCACGTGCTCACCGACATCGAGACGCTCAACCGCCACGCGCAGGAAGGCCGCCACGAGGTGACGGCGATCTCGTTCCACGCCTATCCGTTCGTGGCCGACCGCTACGCGCTCATGCCCTGCGGCGGCTCGATCGGCGACGGCTACGGGCCGCTGCTCGTCGCGCGCGAGGCGGTCGAGCCGCGCGCGATCCGCGAGATGACCGTCGCGGTGCCGGGCACGCTCACCTCCGCGTACCTGGCGCTCAAGCTCTTCGCGCCCGGCGTCGCGACGCGCGTCGTGCCGTTCGACCGCATCCTCGACGAGGTGCGCGAGGGCCGCGCCGAAGCCGGCCTCGTGATCCACGAGGGCCAGCTCACCTACGGCGGCCAGGGGCTCACGAAGGTGCTGGACCTCGGCGCCTGGTGGAAGCAGGAGACGGGGCTGCCGCTGCCGCTCGGCGGCAACGCCGTGCGGCGCGACCTCGGCCAGCCGCTGATGCAGCGGCTCACCAGGCTCGTGCGGCAGACGGTCGAGCACTCGCTCGCGCACCGCGGCCCAGGCGCTCGAGTACGCGATGAGCTTCGCGCGCGGCATGGATCCGGGCGTGGCCGACCGTTTCGTCGGGATGTGGGTCAACGAGATGACGGTCGAGATGGGGGAGCGCGGCCGGCGCGCGGTGCAGCTCTTCCTCGACCGCGGGTACCAGGCGGGCATCATCCCGCGGCAGGTCGCCGTCGACTTCGTCGAGGCCTGAATGAAGCCGGCCGCTCCCGGATGCATAATCAGCAGTCCGGTGCGCACCCAGGGAGGCGGCTGATGAACCTGAGCCCAGGCGCGGAAGCGGCCTGGATGATCGCTGCGGGCGAGGCGGCCGCGGCGGGGCACGACCTCATCGAGCCGGCCCACCTGCTGATCGGCACGCTGAGCCTCGGCAAGCTCCCCGCCGGCGGTCGCTTCGAGCGAGCTCGGCACCAACGCCGGCCTCGTCCGCGACGAGAACGCGCGCCTGCTGAAGGGGCTGTCCTCGTGCGGGATCGAGGCCACGCGGCTGCGGCGCCGCGCGCGCTCGCAGCTCGGGCGCGGCCCGGTGCAGGGCCCGCCGAAGGGCCCGCTCTCGCGCTCGCTCACCTGCAAGGCGGTGTTCGCCGCGGCCGCCGACCTGGCCGGCGAAGGCCAGGGGATCGGCGTCGCGCACCTGATCGCGGCGCTCGCGGACGACGTCGACGTCGTCACGTCGCGCATCATCCGCTCCGCGGGAGCCGATCCCGCGAAGCTCAGGACGGCGCTGCTCGAGGCCGGCAGGGGTCCGGACGTCTTCGGGATGGGGTCGGTGGCCGTCGCGCTCGACCGCGCGGGCCGCGACGGCACGCTCGAGGCGCTGCGCGAGCTGCGGCCGCGGCTCGAGAAGGAGCGCTCCGTCTCCATCGCGGAGGAGGCGCTCGCGGCCGCGATCGACCTGTCGATGCGCTTCGAGCCGGACCGCAAGCTGCCGGAGAAGGCGATCGAGCTCGTCGAGCAGGCGGCGGAGCGCACCAGCCCGTCGCCCGGCGGGCGCGGCGGCGAAGCGCTCGTCACGCCGCTCACGATCGCGAAGGTGCTGGCCGAGCGGCGGCGGCTGCCGCTCGACCTCGTCACCGACACGCTCGACAGCGGCATGGGCGGCCGCATCCTGGCGCTCGAGGACTACCTGCGCGAGCGCGTGCTCGGGCAGGAGGAGGCGATCGGCACGGGTGGGTCGGCGCCTGCGCCAGGCGCTCACCACGCCCAGCAATCGCCCGGGCCCGCGCGCGGTGCTGCTGCTGGTCGGGCCGAGCGGCGTCGGCAAGACCGAGACGGCGCGGCTCCTGGCCGAGCACCTGTTCGGCTCGGCCTCCGGGATGATCCGCATGGACATGTCGGAGCTGCGCGACGAGGCGTCCGTCGCGCGCCTCGTCGGGCCGCTCAAGGGCCATCCGGTCGCCGAGAAGGAAGGCCGGCTCACGGCGGCGCTCCGCGAGAAGCCCCAGGCGCTGCTGCTGCTCGACGAGGTCGAGAAGGCCCATCCGAAGGTGCTGCAGGTGTTCCTGAAGCTCTTCGACGAGGGCACGTTCACGGATGCGGCGGGCCGCGTCGCCGACTCGCGCCAGCTCGTCGTCGTCATGACCTCCAACCCCGGCACGGCGGGCGCCGTCCCGACCGGCGACGAGCTGCGTCGCGTGCTCGGGCTCGAGCTCCTGAACCGCGTCGACGAGGTCGTGCCGTTCCGCCCGCCTCGATCCCGACGACGTCGAGATGATCGTGGGCCGGGCGCTCGCCGACCTCACCTCGGCCGTGGAGCGCCGGCACCAGGTGAAGATCCGCGTCACCCCCGAAGCCGCGCGCTTCGCCGCCGCGCAGGCGGCCCAGTCGGCGCCGGGCGCGAGGAGCGCCAAGCGCACGGTCGAACGGCTCGTGCACGGCCCGCTCGGCGCGCTCGTGCTCACCGGCAAGCTCACCCGCCACACGTCGTGGGTCGCGGTCTACGACGAGGGCGGGATCTACCTGCTGCCGGAGGGCTGAGTCGGTCCGAGCTCGACTCGTTCCGGAACGAGTTACCTGAAGTAGTTCCTCAAGGGACTCGCCCCGGGGCGAGTTCACTCACTCATTGGACCCACGGGCACTCCAATAACGTTCCTGCGGGGTGGGGGAATTGCCGGGCTTGCTGCCTCCTTCTTTGATGCGGGGGGACTCCGTCCCCCCGCGGCCCCCCTGTGTGGCTCGTTTCTATCAAAGTGGGCCCGTGGTTGGAAGGAGCCCGTTCAGACCGTTGAACTACGAAGTTCTTCGTTGACAAAACGAAGGTCTTCGTACTAGATTGAAACCATGACGCCCCTGAATCAGGCGATACCTCCCCGGCCCACACCGGCCGAGCTCGAGATCCTGCGCGTGCTCTGGCAGCATGGCGCCCGCACCGTGCGCGAGGTGCAGGAGCAGCTCGAGCAGGAGCGGCCGACCGGCTACACGACCGTGCTCAAGCTGCTGCAGATCATGACCGACAAGGGTCTGGTGCGGCGGGACGAGAGCGCGCGGGCACACGTCTACGCCGCCACGGCACCCGAGGAGACGACGCAGAAGCAGCTCGTCCGCGATCTCGTGGACCGGGCGTTCGGGGGCTCCGCGAGCCAGCTGGTCCTGCACGCGCTCAGCACGCGCAAGTCCTCGAAGCAGGAGCTGTCGCAGATCCGGGAGCTGCTCGACCGGCTCGAGGGAGGAAAGCGATGATCCGCGTGCTCGGCTGGACGCTCCTTCACTTCGTCTGGCAGGGAGTCGCGGTCGCCGCGCTCCTCGCCAGCCTGAACCTGGCGCTGCGCCGTGCGACGCCGCAGGCGCGCTACCTCGCCGCCTGCGCGAGCCTGCTCCTGATGCTCGCGCTTCCGGCGCTCACCTTCCGCGCGGTGAGCGCAGCCGAGGCCGCTCCGTCGACAACGCCGGCCCGGACTCTCGCCGATGCGATGGCTCGGACCCTGGCGCCCGCAAGAGCCGCCGAGGCGGCGGCGTTCGCACAGCCGACTCTGCCGAGGCCCTTCGACCTCGGTCGCCGGATCGAGGCCATGCTGCCGGCCCTCGTCACGCTGTGGGTCGCCGGCGTGCTGCTGCTCGGGATGCGCTCGCTCGGCGGCCTGACGCTCGTGAGGCGGCTCGGGCGCACGGGCCTGCGCGCGGCCCCCGCCGGCCTCGAGGCGACGCTCGCGCGTCTCGCGCGGGCGCTCCGCGTATCGGCGCCCGTCCGGCTCTACGAGTCGGCGCTCGTCGGCGCGCCGACCGTCGTCGGCTGGTTCCGGCCCGTGATCCTGCTGCCGGCGAGCGCCCTCACCGGGCTCACCGCGCAGCAGCTCGAGCTGATCCTGGCCCACGAGCTGGCGCACGTCCGCCGCCACGACTACCTCGTGAACCTGCTGCAGTCCGCAGCGGAGACGCTGCTCTTCTACCACCCCGCCGTGTGGTGGGTGTCGAACCGCATGCGCGTCGAGCGCGAGCACTGCTGCGACGACCTCGCGGTGAGCGCGTGCGGCAGCGCGGTGCGCTACGCCCGCGCGCTCGTCGAGCTCGAAGGGCTCTGCTCGGACGCGCCGGCCTTCGCGGTGGCGGCGAACGGCGGCTCGCTCTTCGACCGCATCGTGCGGCTGGTCGGACGCGCGCCGGAGCCGTCGCGCGCGGCCCGCGGCTTCGCCGCCCTGGCGGCGGTCGCGGGGCTGGCGCTCGCGTTCGGGTTCGGTGGGGTCCTGCTCGACCGGCCCACGCCGACGATCGTGGACGTGCTCGCGTCGTCGCAGTCGCTCGACAAGACGGCGCCGCTGGCCGCGCCCGTGGCGATCGCCCAGGCCGAGGCGAAGCCGCAGCCGCAGAGTGCCTCGCCCAAGCCCCAGCCTGCCGCTGCCGCCAAGCCGCAGCCTGCCGCGAGCGCGCAGCGCGCGGAGGCGACGCCGCAGGCGCGCGCCTTCCCGCTCGAGCGCGTGCTGGAGATGGCGCGCGCCGGCATCACGCCGGAGTACGTCGACGAGATGGACGCGCTCGGCTACAAGTCGCTGAGCGCGGACGAGCTCATCGCGCTCCGCCATCAAGGCGTCGGGCCGCAGTACGTCCAGGAGCTGGCGGAGGCCGGCTACAAGGATCTCTCCGTCGAGCAGCTCACCGGCCTGCGCGCGCA
The DNA here is from genome assembly GCA_963724555.1 of uncultured Acidobacteriota bacterium. Lineage (GTDB taxonomy): Bacteria > Acidobacteriota > Vicinamibacteria > Fen-336 > Fen-336 > DATBSL01. The sequence continues at coordinate 92,095 of CAVRVE010000015.1, read as the reverse complement.
GGGCGTCTCCGCCGGCTTCGCGAAGGAGCTGCGCGAGCAGGGGCTCACCGAGCTGTCGCTCACCAACCTGATCGCGCTGCGCTCGCAGGGCGTGACGCCGAAGTACGTCGAGGAGATGAAGGCGGCGGGGCACAAGGACCTCTCGGTGACGAGCCTGATCGCGCTCCGCAGCCAGGGCGTGACCGGCTCGTTCGTAGCGGAGCTCAAGGCGCTCGGCTACGACGCCCTCACCGAGAACCAGCTGATCACGCTGCGCTCGCAGGGCGTGAATCCCGACTACGTGCGCGAGCTGGGCGAGCTCGGCTACCGCGGCCTCGACATGAAGATGCTGGTCGCCCTGCGCAACCAGGGCGTGAATCCCGACTACGTGCGCGAGCTGAAGGAGCTGGGCTACGGCGGGCTCGAGCCCGGGCAGCTCATCGTGCTGCGCTCGCAGGGCGTCTCGCCGAGCTACGTGCGCGAGCTCAAGGAGGCGGGCTTCGAGAAGCTCACGGTCGAGGAGCTCGTCGCAGCTCCGCAGCCAGGGCGTCTCGCCGCGACTGCTCAAGAGCCTGCGCGCGCGCAAGCAGTCCTAGCCGGTCGTCGTCGGTCGAAAAGGAGCGCGCGCCGTCCGGGACGGTCCCGCGGAGGCGTGAGCTGCGCCCTGAGGAGGGTGGCATGTCGAGGTCAGCAAAGAGGCTCGTCCTGGGAGGCGTGGGGGCGGCGATCGCCGGTCTCGTCGCGCTGAGCCTGGGCTCGTGGGGCGCGCTGCCGGCGGTCGAAGCGAAGGAGGGCACTCCCGTGGGCGGCGGCGTGAAGGGAGTCTGGACGGCCGAGCGCTCGAAGTGGCGCGTCGAGAAGGGCGCCACCGCCACGCTCGTCGAGCTCTCGCTGCGCCGCGTCGGCGTGCGCGGCCAGTGGAACTCGTCGGAGACCTTGCCGCTCACCGAGCTCAAGGGCCTGACGGCCGAGATGCTGGAGGCGGCGAGCTCCGACGTGCGCTTCGAGTGGGTCAAGGACGCCGGCACCTTCGCCTGCCAGGGACGCTTCGAGACGGGCGTCGGCGCCGGGCACTTCGTCTTCAGCGCGAGCCCCGACTACGCGGCGGACATGAAGCGCCGCGGCTACGGCGAGATCGACGAGGAGAAGGCCCTGAGCCTGGCGCTGCACGACGTGAGCCGCTCCTTCATCGACGAGCTCGCCAAGCTCGGCTACGAGCGCGTGCCGCTCGACGACCTCGTCTCGCTGCGGATCCACGGCGTGAGCCCGGACTTCATCCGCGGCATGGCCTCGCGCGGCTACCGAAAGCTGACGACGGACCAGCTCACGAGCCTGCGCATCCACGGCGCCTCGCTCGAGTTCGTGAACGAGCTGCAGTCGCTGGGCTATTCGGGCCTGCCGGTCGACGGCCTCGTGAGCTTCCGGATCCACGGCGTGAGCGCGGAGTACATCCGCGGCTTCAAGGAGCTCGGCTACGAGGCGCTCACCGCGGACCAGCTCGTCTCGATGCGGATCCACGGCGTGACCCCGGAGTTCGCGAAGGAGCTCGGTTCGCTGGGCTATTCGAACGTGCCGGTGGACAGCCTCGTCAGCCTGCGCATCCACGGCGTCACGACGGACTTCGTCAAGCGCGTCCAGGGCCGCAGCGGCAAGAGCGTGAGCGTCGACCAGATCGTCTCGATGCGCATCCACGGCCAGAACCCGGAGTGAGGCCGCGGATCAGTGTCCCTTCTTCTTGAAGAGCCTGCCGATCGCGTCCTTCGCCGCGCTGGTGGCCGCGGCCTTGCCGACCCGCGACAAGAGGTCGGTCTTCGGCTCGAGCGTCGTACCGTAGAGCTTGAAGGCGATCGCGGAGAAGCCGTCGCCCTGCTGCTGGAAGGCGCCGCGCAGCTCGGGCCGCGTCATCTTGGCGAAGAGCTTGGGCGAGAGGGCGAGGTTCATGTCGTAGTCGAGCGCCCGCGTGTCGAGGTTGACGCTGCCCTGGCCCGACAGGCGCACGGCGTCGCCGGTCAGCTTCACGACCGGCGTCGCGAAGCGGCTGCCCGTCTGCTTGAACTCCACGTGGCACGCCTCGAAGTCGGGATTCGCGAGCTCGGGCACCTGCAGCACCGACGCCAGCAGGCCGAGCACCCTGCTGTTCTGCGCGCGGCACGAGGAGACGTCCGCGCTGCCTTCCCCGCGCATCGTCGGCAGCCCCCCCGAGCCCTCGAAGCGGGCCTTGGCCGAGAGTGTCCCCGTGACGAACGGCGACGAGCGCGCCTCCTCGAGCAGCGTCTTGACGCTCGCGCCCTTGAGCGCCATCTGCGTCGTGTAGCGGAAGCCCTTGAGGTCGACGTTCAGGTCCCCGCTCATGCTGCCGCCGGCGACGTCGGCCTTGATGGGCGACAGCGTCACCTTCTCCTTCGACATCGACAGCGGCGCGTGCACGCCCTTCACGAACAGCACGTCGCCGAAGTTGGCCTTGGCGATCGAGACCTGGCCCGCGCCGAGCGCCATGCCGCCCGCCAGCTCGAACGCGCTCTTGAAGTCGATCCCGTCCATCGTCATCAGCTTCGCCTTCGCGTAGTCGGTCATCAGGATCGAGCCGTTCTCGACCGCGAGCGACTTCATCAGGACCCGCAGCGGCGTGGCGCTCGCCGACGCGGATCCCGAGGCGGCCGGCGCGCCCTTCGCGGCGGTCCGGCCGAGCTTCTCGTAGTTGAAGGCGCCCTTCGTGTCCATCGCGAGCGCGAGCGCGGGCTTCTCGAGCGCGAGGCGCTCCACCTCGATCCGGCCGGCGAGGAGCGGCAGCAATCGATAGCGCAGCACGAAGGCGTCCGCGGTCAGCAGCTGGCCCGGGAAGGGCGCCGGGTTCTGGACCGCGATCGCCTTCAGCGTGACGCCCGACAGCAGCGAGATCTGCATCTCCTTCACGCGCAGCTCGGTCCCGAGTGTCGCCTTCGCCTGCTGGAGCAGCGACTGCTTGAGCTCCGGGGTGTCGAGCCGCGAGACGAAGTAGGCGCCCACGCCCGCCAGGACCAGGACGACGAGCAGCACGAGCGCGCAGCCGGCGCCCAGGATCTTCTTCATGCGCTTCTCCTCACGGCGCTGTCTCAAGGCGCTGTCTCAGGGACTGTCGAGAGCGATGCGCCAGCGCAGCCCCGGCCGCGCGACCCGCACCTCGACGCGGCGCGGGCCCTTGGGGTCGCCGGGCACGTAGCGCAGCCGGTACTGGCCGCCGAGCTCGGCGGCGTAGGCCTGGAAGGGCGCGCTCACGCCGTTCGCGGCCGCGATGCGCTCGAAGCGCCCGCCGGTGCCCTGCGCGAGGCCCGCGAGCACCTTCTCGTGGTCGCCGGGGCCGACGATCGTGAGGTTGTTGGCGTCGCGCGGCGAGTCGCCGAGCCGGAGCGACCCCGCGCCGGCGGCTTCGCCCTCGTCGTACATCAGCGCGAAGATCGGCGCGCCGGCCTTGCGTGCGGCCGCCGTCACGTCGTTCGGCGTGTAGCTCGTGTGCCCGGCTCCGGAGCCGGAGAGCACGATGAGCGCGCGCCGCTTGCCCGACTCGCGCTCGAGCGCGCTCGCGGCCTCGACCACCGTGTCCATGAGGACGTTGGCGCCGTCGATCGCGAAGCCCTGTCCCACTTTCTTGTCGACGTCCTTGCGCTCGCCGTCGAGCGAGCCCAGCTTGCGCGGGCGATCCGAGGTACCCCACAGCTGGCACTTCGATCCGGGCGGCAGCTTCGACACGAAGGCCCACACGACGTCGAAGGCCTGCGTCCGAAAGACCCGCGACGCCCCGCGGCTCGTGTCGAGCACCAGCGCGGCCGCGAGCGGCCGCTCGTCGCGCTCGAAGCCGGCGAGCTCGCGCGGCTCGCCGTTCTCGATCACCCGCACCTCGTCCGCGCGCAGGTCCGGCACGAACTGTCCCTGGGCGTCGTGGACCGCGAGGGCGAGGGGCTTCGCGTCCGCCGCGAAGAGCGCGACTGGAGCCGCGAGAACCGCCAGTCCGGCGAGGCCGAGACGGCGCATGTCACCCTCCTGCCGCACGCATTGTAAGGGCGTTACGGAGCGGACCGGACGAACGTGATACGCGTCACGCACGGCTCAGCCCAGCGGCCGCGATCCTCGCTAAACTGGACTCTGGAGGGCCTTCATGAAGCGGATCGCATTCGTCGCAGTCGCCTGCGTCCTGTCGATCGCCTGTCAGCGTCCGGCCGAGCGTTCTGCCGACGCCGGCGCGCCGTCACCCTCGGCGACGCCCGCGCCCCCCGGGCGGGGCGCTGCCGGCCGAAGCGCCCGCGGGCGCTCCGGTCGCCGGGAGTGAGCCCGCCGCACGCGCGGCCGCCCAGAAGGCTCCAGCGCGAGCTGGCTCCGCGCCAGCTGCGCCCGTGGCGGCGCCGGCCGAGCCGGAGCCCACGCCGACGCCCAAGCCCGCTCCGACACCCAAGCCCAAGATCGTGCCGTCCGGCACGGCGCTCGCGATCGTGCTGGAGCAGGAGCTCAGCACGAAGACGGCGAAGGCCGAGGATCCCGTCGTGGCGTCGCTCGCCGAGGACGTGAGCGTCGACGGCGAGGTGTTGCTGCCGAAGGGCGCCGAGGTGCACGGGCACGTCGTGAGCTCCGTGCGCTCGGGCCGCACGAAGGGCCGCGCCCGGATCGTCGTGGCCTTCAACGAGGTCCGCGTCAACAGCCGCAGCTACACGATCGACGCGACCGGCTTCGACGTGACGGCCGGCTCGAGCAAGGGCAAGGACGCCAAGATCGCGGGCGGCTCCGCGGCGGCGGGCGCCATCATCGGCGGGATCGCGGGCGGCGGCTCCGGCGCGCTCAAGGGCGGCCTGATCGGCGGCGCCGTGGGCGGCGGGGCGGTGCTCGCGACGCGCGGCGTCGAGGTCGAGCTCAAGGCCGGCACGCCCTACAAGATCGAGCTCAAGAAGAGCCTGCAGGTGCGCTGAGCCGTTCGTCGAGCCGCGCGAGCCCCCAGCGCGCGTGCTCGGCGACGAGCGGATCGAGATCGCCGGCCAGGCGCTCGAGCAGCGGACGGTGCTCGGCCGCGCCCGCGTTGCCGATCGCGACGGCGACGTTGCGCAGCAGCCCGCGGCGCTTGGCGCGCTTCAGCGGGCTCTTCTGGAAGCGCACGCCGAAGGCCTCGGGCTCGAGGCCCGCGAGGTCCGCGAAGTCCGGGTTGAGCGCGCCCGGGCGCGGCTCGAACGCTGGCTCGCCGCGGTGCCGGCGCTTGCGGTTCCAGGGGCACACGTCCTGGCAGATGTCGCAGCCGAAGACGTGGCGGCCGACGTCCTCGCGCAGCGGCTCGGGGACCCCGCCCTTGAGCTCGATCGTCAGGTAGCTGATGCAGCGCGTGGCGTCGAGCACGTAGGGCGCGGGGAACGCGCGCGTCGGGCACGCGTCGAGGCACGCGGTGCAGCTGCCGCACATGTCGGGGCGCGGGGCGTCGGCCGGCACGTCGAGGTCGGTGACGAGCTCGCCCAGGAAGAACCAGGAGCCGTGCTCCGGATGAAGCAGGCAGGCGTTCTTGCCGAGCGCGCCGAGACCCGCGGCCGCGGCCCAGGCCTTCTCGGCGATCGGGCCGGTGTCGACGTAGGCTCGCGACTCGAACGGTCCGGCCTCGGCCTGCAGCCGCTCGCGCAGGCGCTCGAGCAGCGCCCGCAGCACGTCGTGGTAGTCGTCGCCCCAGGCGTAGCGCGAGATCCAGGCACGGCCGGGGGGCGCGTCGCTCGAGTAGGCGTGCGGCGTGTCGTACTGCAGCCCCACGCAGAGGACACCGCGCGCCCAGGGGAAGAGCGCTCGGAGGTCGGTCCGCTTCTCGACCTGGCCGGTCAGGTAGCCCATCTCGCCGGCGTGGCCGCGGGCGACCCACTCGGCGAAGAAGCCGAGGTTCGGGGGCGCGTCGGCGCGGGCGAACCCGGCGAGGTCGAATCCGGTCTCGAGCGCCAGGGCCTTGACCCGCTCGGCCAGCGCCGCGCCGCGGAGCGGCCCGGGCTCGCTCACGCGCGGCGGCCTACTCGTCGGCGAGCCCCAGTCCCAGCCCGCACTCCGGGCACTCCTTCGCGTCCGCGGCCGTCTTCGACCCGCAGGCCGGACACTGCAGGTAGCCCTGCTCCGGATCGAACGCGGTCTCGATCGCGCGCATGTCGCCGCCCGTCTCGTGCGGCGCGATCAGCTCGGCGAGGGACTGGAGCGCCGCCGCGGCTTCGCCGTCCTTGACCAGGATCAGGTAGCGCGCCGGTCCGCCCTCGACGCTCGCGGGCTGCTCGACGAGCCGGAAGTCGATCGCCGCCTCGCGCAGCCGATCGCAGAGCGGCACGAGGTCCATCGCCCGCGAGCCCGTGAAGACGGAGCGGTAGCCCTCGAGCTCGCTGCGTCGGCGGCGGTTCGGGCGCCGGCCGCGCGAGCGGCTCGTCGGCGCGGCGCGTCTCGAGCTCGCCGCCGCAGTCGGCGCAAACGAGGACGTCCGGCCGATACTCCTCGCCGCACTCGCGGCACACGCGAACCGTCTCGATGGTGTCCTCGCTCACCCCTCGCCCTCCGTCACGAGGAATATCATAGGCCGCGATGTCGGCCTTCCGTGCATTCGCGTGCGCGGCGCTCGCCGCGACGACCGCCGGCGAGGCCCGCGTCTCGCTGGACGTCAGGGACGGCGCGGTCCGGGACGTCGTCGGCCTGCTCGCCGAGATCGGCGGGCTGCAGGTCGTGTTCGATCCCGACACCGACTGCAAGCTCACGCTCAAGCTCCACGAAGCGCGCTGGCAGACCGCGCTCCAGACGACGCTTCGGGCCTGCGGGCTCGCCCCGGAGGAGGAGGCCGGCATCCTGCGGGTGGCGAAGCCGTCGCGGCTGATGGAGGAGGCGGCGGCGCGCCGGCGGCTCCAGGAGGAGCGCAGCCAGGGCGGCCCCGCCCGGCTCGAGACCTTCCGGCTCTCCTACGCGCGCGCCGAGGCGCTGGCCCCGCTCGTCCGCAGCCGCCTCTCGCCGCGCAGCCAGGTGACCTGGGACTCGCGCACGAACACGCTGATCGTGATCGCGCGTCCCTAGCGCTTCCGCCGAGCCGTCCGGCGCTTCGGAGCCCGCTTCGCCTTCGCCATCCGCTTCGTCTTGCCGTCCTTCTTGGGATGGAGACGCTCCGGCAGCTTCTTGCCGCCAGCACCGCGATTCCACTCCTCGAACGTCTCGGGCGTGATCTTGCCCTCGACCAGCAGCTGCGCGAACTTCCGTCGCTGCGCCTTGCTCTTGATCGGCACGCTAGGACCTCAGACGCTCCCGCGAGAACCTCGTCCACTGCCAGACGCCGCCGGCGATCTCCCTCGGCAGCCGGTGCCCGAGCTGCCGCGAGAGCAGCAGCAGCTGGCCCCGATGGTGCGCCTCGTGCGCGACGAAGTAGCCCAGGAAGTGCTGGAGATCGGTGGGGAAGTTCTGCCAGATGGCCCGGGGCACCTTGCCGCCGCTCGCGACGCCGAGCTCGATCAGCTCGATCATGCCGTCGCTGCTCCGCGACAGCGCCTTCACCAGCTCGCGCGGACGAACGCGCCGCTGGTCGACGAGCAGCGGCGCCTTGATGCCGTGGCGTGCGCCGAGCGCCCGAATCCAGCGACAGCGGCTGTTGTGGATGTGCGCCGCGATCATGCCAACCGTCTGGCGCTCGACCCCGGGCACGCTCGCGGACCAGACCGCGGGCGGCAGCTGCTCGATCAGGTACGTGGTCGCGCGGTGGCTCGTGCGCCACGCGGCGATGACGCGGCGCCCTTCAGCCGTCACTGCTTTTCGGCAGAAGCGACCTTCGGGAGCCAGCCCATGCAGACGTCCGTGAGGATGGTCGGCAGCTTCTTCGCAAAGTGCGCCGTGCTCCCACGGTCGGGACCGGCCACGAACGCAAACCGGTAGTTCGCTCGCTCGCGGTTCGGCTCCGAGAGACGCCGGGCAGTGAACTGCCAGTGCCAGGCCGGGATGCCGTCAAACTGCACCGTGTGCCCGAACCGACTGAATTCGAGCACGACGTCGGCCTCGTCGATGCTCGAAGCCAGCTTGGAGCCTCGCTCGCTATCCTCCACCCAGGTCTTGACCTCCTGGATCACGGTCTTCGAAACCGCCTCGGTGGCGGGGGACTTGACCAACAGCACTCGGCAGGTGGGAAGCCCCTGCGCCTGTGCCGTGGCCGCGCCGAGAAGAATCGAGGCCACGCCGATTCTCACGACCACCGCGAACCTCATGGGTCACCTCGCGGAATCAAGCACGTGCGGCTCCATTATGCTCGGCTTCGTCGCTTCGCAAGATGTCATTTCGGGGAACCCGCACCCTGTGATCGCGACCACATCGTCCGCCGCCTCACTCGCATTGCACGGAGCACTCCAGTGAGGCCTGCTGCGAAGACTGACCGGCGACGCAGGAGTTCGCAGCGAGCATGCATCCGAGGTCGAGCGCCTGAATGCCACTCGAGCGCGAGACTCGGGAGCGAGCCACGCGGCCGTCGTTCGAGAAGACGACTTCCACGACGGCGGACGGAGCTGGACAAGTGACCTCGCGCGACATTTCTACCGGGCACGGTGACTGGAGCCTCGGCCCGGTGTTCTTGGCATCCGGCTCGAGAGCTCGAAAGACAACTGTCGAGCCGACTCGTGCCCTGCTGCTGCTCTCCACATGAGGCTTCGCCTTGGCCGGCGCGCAGCCGATTGAGGTTGCGAGCAGCACACCCACGAGTCGGGTGACGACAGCGACGCGTCCGGAGTTCGTGGATGCCATTTGCATTGCGGTGTCTCACCTCTAAGGGGCGCCCAACATCCAGTTGAGCGATGGCCGCGATTTCTTCGCCGATCTAGTGGCGCGCGATGAAGCCGGCTACCAGGCCGGCGGTGTCGCTCGGATTCTCCACGATCGCCATGTGCCCTGCAGCCGGGATGACGGCCGTTTCCGCGTCTGGAATGCAGCCGGCCGTTGCCTCGGCGATGAGTCGGTACCAGGGGCGGGTCTGCTCGCCGCGAAGGATGAGCACCGGCAGCCGTAGCGTGCGCAGTTGCGCGCACGTGACCAGCGGGGCCGGGGCCGCGGATGTGGGGCCAATGGTAGCCGCATTCGCGCGGAGCCCTTCTTGTATCGTCAGCGGCAGGCGATGGAAGCCGCCGCGCCCCTCCTGGACCCAGTCGATGAACACCTCGGCCGCGCGCTCGACCGCACCGGCCCGGGCGCTCGCCTGGACGGCCGCGACCATCGATTTGCGGCTGGCAAGCTCGCTCGCGAACTCGGGGGCTGACGGCGGCACGACGACTGCCGAACGGCGGCTCGACCAGGGTCAGGCTACGCACCAGCTCGGGATGGTTCAGAGCCGTGAGCAGGCTCACGCCGGCGCCGTAGGAGTGCCCGACCAGGTGGGCGGGGCGGCCGAGCGATTGCAGCAGCGCATCCAGGTCGGCGCTCTGCGCTTCGAACGTGTAGTCGACGCCACCGGCGGGACACGAATTCGGCCAGTGGAAGCGGCGGCTCACAGCGATGACGCGATAGTCGCGACTCAACGTGCTGCCGATCGGCTCCCACTGGCGGTAGTCGCCGAGCGCGCCGTGGACCAGCACGACGTCCAGGCCGCGGCCACGGGCCGTGAGCGCCAGCCCGGCCGGCGCTGGCAGCGGCACCTGCGGCGTCGTGCGCGCGCCGCAGCCGGCCGCGGCCACCAGGTCACTCGCCACCAGAACGCTCACGAGTCGAAGCGCAGGCGCAATCGCGTCAGTAGCGGCGAAGCTCACTGCCCTCGCAGTTCGACCAGCCACCTTCGCACGTAGAAGAAGACCAACGTCGAGACGACGAAGGAAAGCACAAGGGTGACGCCCATGCCCAGATATGGCGCGAACAGCTCATCGAGGATCCAGCCTGCCAGGGAAGCCACTCCGGCGGCCGCAAGAGAGGGCACTACATCCTCCAGTGGTTGGCCGTCGTCGGCCAACCAGCTGATGGTACGCCCGTGCGACTTCTCTCAGGAAGGGCTGGAACCCGAGCTCGCCCGGCGCCACTTGCCAGCCGCCCGGCGTACGGGCGACCACGCGTAGATGGCCAGGTTGATTCCCATTACGAGGCCAGCCAAGGTGAGCTGTGCGGTCCGAGTCAGCCCATCAGGGTAGAGGACCGGCACCAGGTAATGCTCGATGAAACTGCCCTCGTAACCCGCACGGCCGGCCCGAATGGCGAAGTGGTTCTCGAGCGGCGTCAGAGGACAGACGAGGCCGGGTGTTGCCTCAACGTAGATCGCCCACGCAACGCAGAGGAGGTGCGGAACGATCAGCCAGCGGTAGCGTCGTGTCGCAATGCCGCCGGCTACGACGAAGATCAGGAACGCGAAGTGGATCGTGACGGTCAGGTCAGTAAGCCAACGGTAGATCATGCAGGTTGCGCCTCGAACGCCCGCTGACCCATAGCAGCAGTGCGAGTGACGTCGGTCTCAGGGCGGATCGCCAGACTCAGACGGTTCTGAATCGTCCTTCCGCCGCTCCTCCAAGACAAAGCGCTTCGAAGGTTCCATGATCGCCTGAACCTCGAGGAGGGCGCTCCCGAGTGCTCCGCTGCTGCCACGCCGCTTGGAATAGTAGATCCAGCCTCGTCGTTCGGCCCACAACGCAAGACGATGGAGGCTGTAGAGGCAACCGACGGCCGCAAACCCCCAGAGCGCATGTTTCATGGCTATCGACTGGTGGACAATCTCGAACCTTTCCGCAGAATACCGCGGATCGCTGCGAAGCTCCTTCGCTTGCGCCAGCTCGCCAGCTGCAACCGTCGTTAGGTCGCTCTGGAATGACGCAGGCACAGCTCCAGGGCGATCAGTGTTCGCTTGGAATGTCGCGGCTGCCCGATTGCGACAGCACTACGCTGTCGGCCCACTCCGCGATCGTTCGGGCTACCTGTGCCTCTTCGCCGGTATACATGTGGTCGGCGTTGTGAATTGCGACGGTATCGACCCGACTGGGACCATTGGATTGACGCTGGATCGAGGACTTGAGCAGCTTCAAGTCCGACTCATCTCCAACGTCCCCCCTGTCGCCGAAGAAAGCGAGCAGTGGACAACGGATGCGGGTAACGCCGGGATTCACCGTCTCCTTCTCCACGCCAAAGAAGTCTTTGTATTCCGCAGGTGCGTTGGCGATGGCCAAGAACGTTGCCGCGCTGATGTAGGAAGGAAATGAGCGCTTCGGATCACGTATCAAGGCGTCCGCTTCACCCGCGGCCATCAGGCGCTTGGCCTCCGCGAGCTGGTCAAGGTCCGTTGGCCTGGTCTCGGCGCGAACTGCACCGGAAGCGAGCACTACTCCAACGACGCGCGAATCCTGCTCTTCAGACTGGTAGCTGCGCACCGCAGCCCAGCCCGCGCTGTGCCCAACCAGGATCACCTTCTTGAATCCTCGTTCTTCGGCGAACGCAACCCAGGCTGCCAAGTCTCGCACTTCTTCGTCGGCCACGCCCCAATAGCCGCCCCCGCGGATTCGCTTTTCGCCTCGCCAGCCCGCGACATTTCCAAGGTCGTGCATCCTCGTATTCGCGCTGATGAACGTGTAGCCGAGTGCCGCCGTGGCTCGGCCAGTCTGCACGTAAGTCGGATGGTAGAAATTTACGCCCCAACCGTGGATCCAGATGACGGCAATGGGTTTGGCTGATCCCTTGGGGGGCATGAAGATCGCGCCGCCATCGATGATGTCATCGCTGGATCGGACGTAGACAAGTTCTTCAGGGCCAGTCCCGGCTGTCACTGTGACGGCGCGCGGCCCGAAACGCTGCCGAAGCGCAAATGCCGTTGCCAGCAGCGTGATTACTGCAGCCAGTGCGGCAACCTGAGGCCAGGTCATTAGCGCAGTTCGCTTCATGGTCTCGTGCCCCTCGTGAACCTCTGCAACGACTACCTGTCGCCACCGGCGACCGTACCAGCGTTGGCCGTTCTGCGGAGTCGACCGCCGACCTCCCAGTCTTCCACATCGCCCGCGACGACTCGGAAAGTCGGATGCGCATCGGGCCGAGCCACACGCCCCAGGCTTGCCAGCCAGGCCTTGTCGCGAATCGCCAGCTTGGCCCGCAGATGCTTCCATTCGTAGCCGAGTTGGCCCAGGGTCGCCTTCAGCCGGCTCCGCCCTCCCGGGTAGGCGATCTTTCCTCGGTCGAACCGATACCCACGTCGGCGTGCCTCGACATGCAGCGCGTGAAGATAGGACCCGATACTTCGAACCGGTGAGCGTGAGCGGCGGAACCGGGTCAGTTGAGGATGGCTTCGGTAGCCAGTCGTTCGGTCTCTCAGCACCGCCTGGGCGAGCAGCGCCTCCCGCCAAGCCGCCACGAGGCCCTTCGCGTCAAGGTACTTCGGGTGAAGCGTCCACAAGCGCATGGCGAGTCCGGACCCCGAGAGTCTGAACGCCTGGCTAGTCCTTGTTCCGAGTTATGGCCTGGCTGGTGTGTGACCATGTGCCTCCAGCCGAGCGACTGAACGCAAAGACATCATACGTACCGGTGCGATCCGACGATCGAAGAGCCGATACCGTTGCAGTGGGCCGACCCCACTGCTCTGAAATCGGCCGAATCAACTCGAACACTTCGACAGCTTCGCGCTCCAGATCCTGCGATGACTCCCGTGGGACCGAAGACAGGTATTCGAGGGCAAAGGCGTCCTGATCAGGGTGTCGCTCATCGTGTTCGACACCCCAGGCGAGAAGGCACGAGACGACCTTTACAACCTTGCCCGACGGAAGGCGTTGCTCCCGAATCAGCTCATGGAATGTGCTGTCGCCGACACACCCTGTTGACATCGCAAGAGCGAAGACGACACCGAGGCTCCGTGGTCGCATGGGCCCTCCTCTCGCGTCGTCGCTCGCCCCGCCGCCCCGTCCGCCGTCGTCCGCCACTCATCCGCGATCCCCATCCCGCGGAAGGCTTTCCAACTGCCGTCCGGTAGCTTCTTGTACACCCCGAGCACAACGCCACGAGCGTGCGTCGGCTCGCCGCCCGGCGATCCGACAAACGAACCGGTGAAGTGACGCCACTCGATTGCCCAGCCGTCCAGGATCGTCAAGTCTTTGTTTTCCGGAACGTAGGTCAACACCTTGAAACCTGGGCGAGCCGACGAGCGTTCGTTGTGCTCTCGGATAGCTTGCTTGCCGACCTCTGCCGGCGGGCTCGGGCCCAGACGAACGGCGTCATCGGTCCAAAGATCCGTCAGCGCAACAGCATCCTGCGACAACGTAGCGGCGATGTCCTGCTGGCGGAGCTTCTCGATGGCGGCCAGGTCCGCATCGCGGCCCCCCGTGTTGCTTGCAGCCGACGCGGTCGGTCCCTGAACCACTTTCCCTTCCAACGGGGCAGTCCACGTCGGGCCCCCCATCCCGCGGAAGCATTTCCAGCTGCCGTCCGGCAGCTTCTTGAGCACCACGAGCCTCGTGCCACCCATCTGCTTCGGCTCGCCACCCGGCGATTCGACATACGAACCGGTGAAGTAACCCCACTCGACTGCCCAGCCGTCCCACATCGTCACGTCCTTGGTTTCCGGAACGTAGGTCAACACCTTGACGCCTGGGCGAGCCGACCAGCGTTCGTTGCTCTCTCGGATGGCTTGCTTGCCGACTTCTGCCGGCCGGCCCTGGCCGAGACGAACGGCGTCATCGGTCCACAGATCCGTGAGCGCAACAGGATCTCGCGACAACGTAGCGGCGATGTCCTGCTGGTGGAGCTTCTCGATGGCGGCCAGGTCCGCGTTGCGGCCCTTGTCGCTACCAGCCGGCGTGGCGGGTCTCTGAGCCACTTGCCCTGCCAACGCGGCCAACGCGGCGACAACGACAGCAACTGAACGCATCTCAGGCACCCTTGTTCTTGTCGTCCCAGAGCTTCGGCTCCCAGAGCTCGATCTTGTTCCCGTCCGGGTCCATGATCCATGCGAACTTGCCGTTCTCGTGCGATTCGGGTCCGCCCGTGACTTCCACACCGCCCGCGCGCAGCTGCGCCAGCAGCTCGCCGAGATCGTCGACCCGGTAGTTGATCATGAAGGAAGAATCGCTTGGGCTGAACCACTTGCTTTCACTCTCGGCGACATGCCAGACGGTGAGGCCTCGGTCTTCGGCCTTGTCGTCCGGCCACCTCAGGATCGCGCCGCCAAAGTCCTCCAGCGGCATGCCCAGGTGCTTCTGATACCAGGCTGCCAGCGCGGCTCTGTCACCTCTGGCTCTTGAAGAAGACGCCGCCCACTCCGGTTACTTTCGCCATCGTTGCTCTCCTCGATATCCAGCCGCCTGACGTTGGCGATGAGCCGCACCCAACACGAACGCTACGGGCCACATTTCCCGGCTGGCTTCCAGTCGGATGGAATACCCCTGTCCTGAGTCGAATCATGGATGACCAGGGCAAACGCGCGCCGGAGCGTCGTACCGGTTACGTTCAGCTCCATTGGAACGTTCGGTTCTACCGTCATGGTGTGTCCCGCGCCAGCCCTATTCGCGCCTGCGGGAGTCTCGAGGCACTGCTCTCCCGCGAGCACGTACCAGCCCTCAGGGCCCGGGTGTGTGTGTACTCTCGAACTGTCGCCCGGCCGCATGACCGCGTACGAGAGAACGGCGCTATAGCTCTTTGCCACTGGAAGCTGCAGCGGTCCGATGACGGCGACAACTTTACCCCCACGCGGAGCGCTGTCGCGCGCCCCGAATTCAGAGAGCCACACGCGGCCGTCTTCCTCCACAACGATTCCGGTCGCACTCCTGGCCGCCTCGGCAGCCTTTCTGCTTTCGAACGCGTGGAGATGCCAGTAGACGGCCGTCTGACGGAACTGGAGTCCCTTGACGGTGCCGATGTTGAAGCAGCCAAACTCAGGCCGCTTCTCGCCCGGCGGTACGTCCACGCAAGCCACCTCGCCCAAGTGCTCGTGTCCGGTCGTGGGGGGCGCCTGGGCCTGCAGCTCGCCCGTCGTCCCGGTTGGAAGGGCCGTCAGTGACAATACGAGCACGACGAGGTTGAGGACGAATGGAGTCCTGATCATGACTGCGATCCTCCAGAAGCGCGCTAGTTCCCACCCTACTCGAAGTGGTCAGGGTGTGACGGGCTGTGGCGCGCCGATCAGGAAGCCCTGCAGCAGGTCGCAGCCCAGCTCGATGAGGGTGGCCTTCTCGGCTTCCGTCTCGATGCCTTCGGCGACGAGCAGGATGCCGAGGTCGCGGCACATCGAGGTGACGGAGGTGACCAGGCGGCGGCGGTAGGGGTCGCGGTCCACGCTGCGGACCAGGGCCATGTCGAGCTTGGCGATGTCCGGGCGCAGGCTCGCGAAGCTGTTGAGGGCCGCGTAGCCGGCGCCGAAGTCGTCGACGGCGATGCGGTAGCCGAGGCTGCGCAGGCGCGCGACGCGGCGCGTGAGGTCGCTCACCGCGTCGATGCGGCCGCGCTCGGTGACCTCGAGCACGACGTCCTTCGCGGAGCTCGTGAGCGGCCCCTGGCGCGAGTGCAGCTCTTCGTCCTCCAGCTCCAGGCTGTGCACGTTGACGAAGAGGCAGGTGCCGAGCGGGACGGCGACGCCTGCGGCCAGGCGCCGCACGACGCGACCGACGTCCCTGACGCGGCCGAGCCGCTCCGCCGCCTCCAGCACCGCCGGCGGGTCGGGCAGCCTGGGCGTGGTCGAGCGCAGCAGCAGCTCGCGGCCGAAGAGCGAGCCGTCCGCGGCGCGCACGATCGGCTGCGCCGCGAGGAACAGGCTCTTGAGCGCCTCGTCGAGCGCCCATTCGAGCGCGTGCGGGTCCGCCATCAGCCGGTGCTCGCCCAGGTACGCGAGCGAGTCGCGCTTCCAGCGCGCGAGCCGGCACAGCCGCACGGCCGTCTCGAGCGCGCTCTCGATCTCGGCGAGCGAGACCGGCTTCTGCAGGTAGCGCAGCGCGCCCGCGTCGACCGCCTGGATCGCCGTCTCGAGCCGCGGATCGCCGGTCAGCAGGATCACCGGCAGGTCGAAGTCGAGCCGGCGCACGCGCCGCAGCAGCTCGACGCCGTCCATCCCCGGCATCGAGATGTCGCTCAGCACCGCCTCGAAGCGCCGCGCGCCGATGCGCTGCAGCGCCTCCTCGCCGTCGCCGACGGCCTCGACCTCGTAGCCGGCGTAGCTCAGCGCCTCCGAGACGCCGAAGCGGATCGCCGCCTCGTCGTCGACGATCAGGACCAGGCCGCGGGTGGCTTCGGGGGGTTCGTCCACGTGCGGCAGGCCTCAGGCCGGCAGGCCCTTCGCGATCACCTGCTCGACCGCCTCGGCGAAGCGGTCGACCTCGTCGGCCGTGGTGTAGACGCACGGTGTGACGCGCAGGCCCTCGAACTCGGCGTGCTTGATCGGCACCACGATGATGCGGCGCGTGTCGAAGAGGTGCTTGGCGAGCGCCGCGCTGTCGACGCCCTCGACCTGGACGTTGCCGATCCCGCACGACATCGCGGGGTCGAAGCTGGTGTGGACCTTCACGCGCGGCTGGCTCGCGAGCCGGCGCATGAAGCGGTCGCGCAGGTAGCGCAGCCGCGCGGCCTTCCGTTCGATCCCGATGCCGTGATGGAAGACGAGCGCCTCGGCGATCGCGTTGTGGTTGGCGGCCGGGTGCGTGCCGATCTCCTCGAACTTGCGGATGTCCTTGTCCTGCCTCGCCTCGGCCGCCATCAGCGGCCACACCTTCTCGATCTTCGCGCGGCGCACGTAGAGGAAGCCGGTGCCGTGCGGCGCGAAGAGCCACTTGTGGAGGCTGGTGCCGTAGTAGTCGCAGTCGAGGTCGGCGAGCGTGAAGGGGAAGTGGCCGAAGGCGTGCGCGCCGTCCACGATCACCTCGATGCCGCGCTCGCGCCCCATCTGGCAGATCCGCTTCACCGGGAAGATCTGGCCGGTCAGGTTGGTGATGTGGCAGACCAGGATCACCTTCGTGCGCGGCGTGACGGCCTTCTCGAAGCGCTGGTAGAGGTCGTCGAGGCTCGGCGGCGGGATCGGGAACGAGATCGTCTTCAGCACGACGCCGTCGCGGCGCTCGCGCTGGCGCCAGGCGGTGAGCATGCGCGGGTAGTCGTGTGTCGTGGTGAGGATCTCGTCGCCCGGCTTCAGGTCGAGGCCGAGCTGGATCGCCTCGAGCGACTCGCTGGCGTTGCGCGTGATCGCCATCTCCTCGGGGTCGCAGCCGAACTCGCGCGCGAGCGCGCGCCGCACCGACTCGATCTGCGGCTCGAGCATCTGCCACATCGTGTAGACGGGCGCCTCGTTCGAGAGGTCGAGGTAGCGCTTCATCGCCTCCTGCACGATGCGAGGCGACGGGCAGACGCCGCCGTTGTTCAGGTTGATGTAGCTGCGGTTGACGGTGAAGGCCTGCTGGATCTCGTACCAGTAGGACTCGTCCGCGGCGAGGCTCTGGGCGTCGGCCCCGCCGGCCGCGCGCCCGGCGCTCTGGACACGCGCGACCGCGTCGTCCCGAAACGCCGCGGCCAGCGGCACCCCGCCGACGAGACCCAGGAACGCGCGGCGCGTGGACATTCGGCCCCCTTCGACGCGGCGCATCTTACTGCGAGCGCCGCGCCTCGATGCGTGCATCCGAGACCTGACCCCTCCCGTTGTAGAGTCCAGCGGTCCCATGGAGAGCCCGGCGCCGCCGCGACGTCGCTCGCCCGCGAGATCGGCCTCTTCGACGCCACGATGCTCGTGATGGGCGGGATCGTGGGCTCGGGCATCTTCATGAACCCGTACGTGGTGGCGGGCCAGGTCGAAGACGCCGGCCCTCATCCTCGGCGCCTGGGTCTTCGGCGGCCTCGTCGCGCTCGCCGGGGCGTTCGTCTACGCCGAGCTCGCGTCGCTGCGGCCGACGGTGGGCGGCCAGTACGCCTACCTGCGCGAGGCCTTCAGCCCGCGCGTCGCGTTCCTCTACGGCTGGGTGCTGCTGCTCGTCACCCAGAGCGGCGGGATGGCCGCGGTGGCCGTCACCTTCGCGCGCTACCTCGGCGAGCTGCTGGCGCTGCAGGTGCCCGAGGCGGTCGTCGCCGTGCTGGCGCTCGCCGCGCTCACCGCCGTCAACTGCCTCGGCGTGCGGGCGGGGAGCGGCGTCCAGTCGCTGCTGATGGTGCTGAAGACCGTGGCGATCCTCGGCCTCGTGGCGACCGGCCTCGTCGGCCTTCGGCGGCGAGCGCGTCACGCTCGTGCCCGTGCTCGACCGGCCGCCCTCGTTCGACCTCGTGGCGGCGATGGGCGCGTCGCTCGTGCCCGTGCTCTTCGCCTACGGCGGCTGGCAGACCTCGGGCTTCGTGATGGGGGAGCTGCGCCGGCCCGAGCGCGACATGCCGCGGGCGCTCCTGCTCGGCGTCGCCGGCGTCGTCGTCCTCTACCTGTCGGTCAACCTCGTGTGCCTGCGGGCGCTCGGCGCCGACGGGCTCGCGCAGAGCCGCGCGCCCGGCCTCGGACGTGATGCGCCTCGCGCTCGGCGAGCGCGGCGCCCGTCTCATCGCGCTCGGCATCGTGATCTCGACGCTCGGCTTCCTGGCGCAGGGGATCCTGACGGCGCCGCGCGTCTACTACGCGATGGCGCGGGACGGCGTCTTCTTCGGGCGCGTGGGGCGAGCTGCACCCGAAGAGCCGCGTGCCGGTCGCTGGCGATCGTGCTCCAGGGGCTGGTCGCGGCGGTGATCGCGCTCTCGGGCCGCTACGAGCAGATCCTGAACTACGTGGTGTCGGTCGACTTCATCTCGTTCGGGCTCACCGGCTGCGCGCTCTTCGTCTACCGCCGGCGCGGCGAGCGAGGAGCCTACCGGGCGCCCGGCCACCCTCTGACGACGGCCTTCTTCGTGCTCTCGTGCTGGGCGGTCGTGGCCGCCACGATCCACCGCTACCCGGGGACAGCGTGATCGGCCTCGTGATCCTGGCGCTGGGCCTGCCGGTCTACGGCCTCTGGTCGCGCGCGGAGAAAGCGCGTGAGCTCGCCCTACTCCGACTACATGGAGTGGGCGAAGACCCGCTCGTCGGCCCGCTTCAACCTGGCCTCGAGCGGGCTCGCGGCCTATCCCGCTCGCCGAGCTCGGGTCGGGGCCCGGACGTGCTCGAGATCGGCGACAGCTTCTACGGCTACGCCGCCGCTGCTCGAGCGCCTGGCGCGCAAGGCCGGGGTCGATCCCGACCGGGTCGTCCACGCGACCGGCACGTCGATGGCCAACCTGCTCGTGCTCGCCGCGGCCGCCGAGCCCGGCGACGAGGTGCTGATCGAGGAGCCGACCTACACGCTGCTGGTCGGACGCCGCGCGCTGGCTGCGGCTCGACGTGCGCCGCTTCCCGCGGCGTGCCGAGGAGGGCTTCCGCATCGACCCGCGCGACGTCGAGCGGGCGCTCACGCCCCGGACGCGGCTCGTCGTGCTCACCAACCTCCACAATCCCTCGAGCGCCTTCACGCCGCCCGAGGACCTGCGCCGGATCGGCGACGCCGCGCGCTCGCTGGGCGCGCGCGTGCTGGTGGACGAGGTGTACCTCGAGGCGCTACGCGGTGCTCGGCCGGCCGTGGGGCTCGGCGGCGCGGCTCGGCAGCGAGTTCGTGATCACGATCGAGCCTCACCAAGGCGTACGGCCTGTCCGGCCTGCGCTGCGGCTGGATCGTGGCCGAGCCCGACCTCGCGCGGCGGATGTGGCGGCTCAACGACCTGTTCGGCGTCATCCCGGCGCATCCCGCCGAGCGCCTGAGCGTCGTCGCGCTCGACCGGCTCGACGCGCGTCGCCGAGCGCGCCCGCCGCATCCTCGAGACCAACACGGAAGGTGTCGAACGCCTTCCTGGCCGCGCGGCCCGAGCTCGCCTGCGAGCCCGTCGACGGCGGGATGATCGCCTTCCCGCGGCTGCTGACGGGCGACGTCGAGTCGCTCTGCGAGCTGCTGCGGGAGCGCTTCGAGACGACGGTCGTCCCCGGCCGCTTCTTCGGGGCGCGACGACCACTTCCGGCTGGCGATCGGCGCCGAGCCGGAGGTGATCGCCGAGGGGCTGGCGCGGCTCGGGCAGGCCCTGGACGCCACCTCCTGATTCCCGGCCGGCCCTGGTATAGACTGGCGGATGGGGGCTACACCAGGAGACCGGATGTCTGAGTTCGTGCCCGTGCTCTCCGTGGCCGACCTACCGCCCGGACAGGCCGCCGAGGTCAACGTCGGGAACCAGGCGGTCGCTTTGTTCAACATCGGAGGGACTTTCCACGCCCTGACCAACGCCTGCCCCCACCGGGGCGGACCGCTCGGCCAGGGCTTCGTGGAGGGTTCCGAGGTCAGCTGCCCGTCGCACAACTACACCTTCGACGTGAGGACCGGAGAGAACGTGGTGGACGCCTCGCTCAAGGTCGCGCGCTACGACGTGAAGGTGGAAGACGGGCGAGTCTTCGTGAAGGTGGAATGAGAAGATGAAGAGACGGTTGGCCGCACCCGTGCTGCTGAGCCTGGCGCTCGCCGTCGTCCTCGGCGCGCAAGAGAAGCCGCCCGCGGCGAACCCGCAGGCCGCGCCCACTCCGGCTACACCCGCGCAGGCCGCCCCGGCGGGGCAGGCCCCTGCCGCGACCCCCAGCTTCCCGACCCAGCTCGAGCAGGTGATCGTGGACGTCGTCGTCACCGACAAGAAGGGCGTCCCGATCCAGGGCCTGAAGGCGAGCGACATGACCGTCACCGAGGACGGCGTCAAGCAGGACGTCGTCAGCTTCGAGGCGGTCGAGCTGCCCGAGCAGCCCTCGGGCAGCGCGCCGCCGCCGCCCAAGATCACGTCGAACGTCGACCGCGAGACGCAGCAGGGCCGCACCTTCGTGATCGTGTTCGACGACATGCACATCACGCCGTGGCGCGCCAACCAGGCGAAGGCCGCGGTGGTGAGCTTCCTCGAGAAGGGCACGCGCGAGGGCGACCGCGTCTCGCTGATCTCGACCGCCGGCGGCACCTGGTGGACGTCGCGCATGGAGGCCGGCCGCTCGAAGCTGATCGAGATGGTGAAGACGTTCGACGGGCGGCTGATCCCCGACATGAGCAACGAGCGGATGTCGGACTACGAAGCGATGCGCATCCACGTCTACCGCGACCCGCAGGTGGCCGAGCGCGTGCTGCGGCGCTACGACACCTACGGCGTCACCAACCAGCAGTCGCGCGGCGGCAGCCAGGCCGACACGATGCGCGCCGGCACCGTGGACGACCCGATGGTCACCGGCCGCGCCGCCGAGGTGTACTTCCAGGCGATGACGCGGCTGCGGACGACGCTCGACGTGACCGAGCGCGCGCTCAACGGGCTCGCGAGCGCCAGGGGCAGGAAGTCGCTGATCCTCGTCTCCGAGGGCTTCATCCACGACATCAACCTCGACGAGTTCAAGCGCGTCGACGAACGCGGCGCGCCGCGCGAACACCGCGATCTACTTCCTGAACACGCGCGGCCTCGAGGGCATGCCGGCCGCGATGACGGCCGCAGTTCGGGCCGGCGCTGCCCGAGCAGGACGTGGGCTTCGCGTTCGCCGAGACGCTTCGACGCGGTCGCGGGCTCGGAGGTGGTCTCGAGCGAGAGCGGCGGCTTCATCGTCCGCAACACCAACGACCTCAACGAGGGCATCCAGCGCATCGCGGACGAGACGCGCGTCTACTACCTGCTCGGCTACATGCCGACGAACGCCGCGCGCGACGGCAAGTTCCGCAAGATCGAGGTCAAGCTCGCGCTCCCGCAAGGGCCGCGAGGTGCGCGCGCGCAAGGGCTACTTCGCGCCGAGCGACACCGGCAAGACGCGCCTTCGCGCCGAAGAAGGGCGTCGACCCCGAGGTGCAGAGTGCCCTCGACTCGCCGTGGGCGATCGACGCCATCCCGCTCCGGATGACGGCCTACGTCGGCGACGAGAAGTCGCTCGGCAAGGCGGCGGTGCTGGTGACGACCGAGGTCGACATCCGCGGCCTGCAGTTCGAGGAGAAGGACGGCCGCAACCTCGCCGACCTGCAGTTCCTGCTGGTGGTGGCCCACCGCGCGAGCGGCGAGTTCTTCCGCTACGACCAGGGCATCTCGATGAAGCTGCAGCCGGCGACGCGCGACCGCTTGAACCGCTTCTGGTACCCGATCACGCGCGACTTCGAGCTGAAGAGCGGGGACTACCAGGCCAAGATCGTGGTGCGCGACATCCGCAGCAAGCGCGTCGGCACCGTGATCCACGAGTTCGAGGTGCCGCAGCTCGGCACGCTGCGCTCGTCGACCCCGGTGCTGAGCGACACGCCGCAGGCCCCGAACGCCGTGGTGGCGGAAGGCCTGCCCGGCGGGCGGCTCGTCGCGCTCGCGCGCCGCGAGTTCGCGACCGGCTCGAGCCTGATGTGCCAGTTCGAGGTGTACGGCGCGAAGGTCGACGACAAGACCGGGATGCCCCGCGTGCTGCAGGGCTACGTGGTGCGCCGCAGCGACGGCAGCGTGCTGACGGCCACCGAGCCGTCGATGATCAACCCGACCTCGCTCGGCAAGCTGACGCGCATGTTCGGCTTCCGCCTGGCCGACGCGCCGCAGGGCGACTACGAGATCCTGATGACGATCCGGGACGAGCTCGCCGGGCAGTCGATGGAGATCCGCGAGCCGTTCGTCGTCGGCCCTCCGCTGCCGGAGCAGCCGGTGGCCGCGCAGGCGCCCGGCGGGAACTGACCGGCTACTTGCTCGAGGGCGAAGCGGCCGGCGCCGGCGACGGCGGGGGAGCCTCGGCGGGCGCCGGCCGGCGTGTCGCGCTGGCCGGGAACCGTCGTGGGCGGCGCCGTGCTCGCGGCCGGGCTCGCCACGGGCGCGGGCTCGGCCACCTGGTCGAGGACGCCGCCCGTGCGCGGGCGCACGATCGACAGCGCCAGGCTCGTCACCACGAAGAGGCCGGCCAGGATCGTCGTGGCCCGGGACAGCACCGTGGCGGAGCCGCGCGGGCCGAAGGCGGTCTGGGTGCCGCCGCCGCCGAAGGCGCTCGCCAGGTCCTGGCCCTTGCCCTGCTGCAGCAGCACGACGGCGATCAGGAACAGGCAGGCGATCACGTGGAAGAAGACGATCAGGTAGAAGAGGATGGTCATGTCGGAAAGGGCCTCGGATCCTGGTCAGCCCGCGAGGGGCGACACAAACAGAAAGTCTAGCAGACCCGGGAGGAGACCCCAACTGGTCCGATTTCTGGTCTGGAGGGTGCCCGTTCGCAGGTGCTACGCTCCAGCCCAGAACGCTCGCCAGGAGGGCCCATGACGTCACGGAAGTTGGTCTCACGCGCAGCCTCGGCGGCCGTCGCCGTCTGCGCCGCCGCGTCGTTCGCGAGCGCCGGCGACGTCCCGGCGTCGAGCGGCACGCTCGGCGACCTGCGGGCGGTGGGCACGGTCCAGCTGAAGAGCTCGTGCGGCCCCGAGGCGCAGGCCGGCATCGAGCGCGCGGCGGCGCTCCTGCACTCCTTCTTCTACGAGGAGGCGCGGCGCGGCTTCGCGGACGTCGCCGCGAAGGCGCCGGGCTGCGCGCTCGCGCACTGGGGCGTGGCGATGAGCTACTGGCACCCGATCTGGACGCCGCCCAGCGACGAGGAGCGCGAGGCGGGGCGCGCGGCGATCGCGCGCGCGACGCAGGCCGGCGGCAAGACGGACATCGAGCGCGGCCTGATCGCGGCGCTCGCGGCCTACTACGACCCGCCGGCGAGCGCCCCCGCGCCGGCCGCGGCGGGCGAGCCCGGCCGCTCGTGCCACGGGCTCACCGGCGGCGCCGACAACACGGCCCGCGCGCTCGCCTACGAGAAGACGCTCGAGCCGCTCTTCGCCGCCCACCCGAAGGACGTCGAGGTCGGCAGCTTCTACGCGCTCGCGCTGCTCGCCACGGCGTCGCCCACCGACGCCAGCCTGACGAACCCGCTGCGCGCGGCGCAGATCCTGGAGAGCTTCTACGAAACGAACGCCAATCATCCGGGCGTCGTGCACTACCTGATCCACGCCTACGACTACCCGCCGGTGGCGGCGCGCGGGCTCAAGGCGGCGCGCGGCTACGCGGCGATCGCGCCGTGGGTGCCGCACGCGCTGCACATGCCGGCGCACATCTTCACGCGGCTCGGGATGTGGAACGACGTGATCGCCTCGAACCTGGCCTCGGCCGACGCCGCCCGCCAGTACGCCGCGAGCCATCATCCCCAGGCCACGTCGTTCGAGGAGCTGCACGCGCTCGACTACCTGGTCTACGGCTACCTGCAGCGCGGCGACGACCGCCAGGCTCGGGACGTGCTCGCGAGGGTCCAGACGGTGCGCGCGACCTTCCCGGCCGCCGACTTCGCGGCCGCCTACGCGATCGGCGCGGTGCCCGCGCGCTACGCGCTCGAGCGCCGGCAGTGGAGCGAAGCCGCCGCGCTCGTCGAGCCGCAGGGCTCGGTGTCGCTCGAGAAGTTCACGTTCGGCGCCGCGCACTTCGCGTTCGCGCGCGCGCTCGGCGCCGCGCGCGCGGGCCGCGTGCCGGAAGCGCGCCAGGCGATGGCCCGCCTCGAGCAGCTCGCGACCGGGATGACGGACCCGCGCCAGCAGTACTTCGCGCGCCAGTCCCTCGTCCAGCTGCAGGCGGTCAAGGGCTGGCTGGCCTCGGCCGAAGGACGGCCGGACGAGGCGGCGAAGCTCCTGCGCGAGGCGGCGGACTCCGACGACGCGCTCGGCAAGCACCCGGTGAGCCCGGGCTCGCTCCTGCCGGCGCGCGAGATGCTCGCGGACTTCCTGCTGGAGCGCGGCCAGGTGCGCGAGGCGCTCGCGGAGTACGAGCAGTGCCTGAAGCTCAACCCCGGCCGCCTCAACAGCCTCTACGGCGCCGGCCTCGCCTCCGAGCGCGTCCGGCGAGCGCGACACCGCGCGCAAGCGCTACGCCGAGCTCGCCGCGATGGTCTCGCCGGAAGCGGACCGCCCGGAGATCGCGCACGCGCGCGCGTACCTCGCGGACGCGGGCCGCCCCGCGCCCGGTCGAACGGCGCAAGCTCAGGAACGAATCGGCCTAGGATCGTCGCGGCTCCTTGATGGTCCTACTGCTGCTCCTGAGCGCGTCCAGCCTCAGCGTCCCGTTCGTCTCGCAGCACAAGGACACCTGCGGCGCGGCCTCCCTGGCGATGGTGCTGCGTTACTGGAGCGAGGACGTCACGCAGGACGACGTCGCGCGTGCGCTCGTGCGCCCCGAGCTGCACGGCATCGCCGGCTCGGAGCTCGCCGAGTTCGCCCGCGCGCGCGGCCTCGAGGCCGTCGCCTACCGCGGCGACATGGCACAGCTGCGCGACTTCGTCGGCAAGGGCCGCCCCCTGATCGTGGCCTGGCACCTGGGCGGCACGCGCTACCACGACGTCGTCGTGGTCGGCTTCGACGACGAGCGTCGAGCGGTGCTCGTCAACGACCCCGCGGCGGGGCCGTCGCGGGCCGTCAGTGCCGTCACCTTCGAAAAGCGGTGGGCCGGCGCCGGCTACTGGACCCTGCTCGTGACGCGGAAGGGGCCGCCGTAATCCAGGGCGTGCCCCGCAGGCCGGAAGTCGAAGAACGCGGTTTCCCCCGACTTCCGGCCCGACGACTCAGCCTGCCTGGCCATGCTCGCGGTCGGAGTGGTGCTGCTGTCTTCCTTCGACTTGTTGATCACGTACGCGGTGATGCCGAGAGACAGGGCCGTGCCCAGGATGAGCATCACGATCCCGCCGGTTCCGCGGGCCACCGGGTCGGTCTGCAGGGCCGCGCGACGCGCGTCGAGGTCCCGCCGCTCGAGGGCCGTGAGCTCGGGCCCCGCAGGCTTCGGCTCGCTCGCCACGACGGCGGGCGCCGCCTGCGCCGGCTCGCCCTCTGCGGCTCGATCGACCGCCCGATCGACCGCTCGATCGACCGAATCACGGAACTGCTGACGCGCTTCCGCTCCGGCAACGGGCTTTGCCCCCGCGGCCTCTTCCGCCCATCCGGGCACGGAGCCGATCAACAAACTCGCCACCAACGCACCTGCGATCTGCTTCTTCATGACGCACCCCCCTCGGGCGTGACGCGCCCCTGATCTCTAACGCGTCAGCGCCGTCAGGACCGGCTCACGACCGGGCTTTGGGGGGGCAGCGAGCGGGCGTATGCTGTGACGCTTCAGCCACCTATGCAGGAAGAGCCGGAGAGACCGGACGTCACTCGCCTGCTGCGGGAGTGGCAGGCCGGCAGCGGCCCGGCCCTGGAGCGCCTGATCCCTCTCGTGTACGACGAGCTCCACGCTCTCGCGTCCCGGTATCTCTCCCGGGAGCGGCGCGACCACACCCTCCAGACGACGGCGCTCGTCAACGAGGCCTTCCTCAAGCTCGCCGGGCAGCGAGAGGTCGACTGGCAGAGCCGCGCGCACTTCTTCGGCATCGCCGCCAAGCTGATGCGGCGGATCCTGGTCGACCACGCGCGCCGGGACGGACGGGTGAAGCGAGGCGGCGGCGCGCCGCACCTCCCGCTCGACGACTTCGATCCTCCCGCGCCAGGGGCCGCCGGTCGATCCTGTCGACGCCTGCGTGCTCGACACGGCGCTCGCGCGTCTCGAAGCGCTCGACCCGCAGCAGGGGCGCGTCGTCGAGCTCCGCTTCTTCGGCGGGATGACGATCGAGGAAACGGCGGAGGTGATGGGCATCTCCCCCGCCACCATCAAGCGCGAGTGGGCGGTCGCCAGGGCCTGGCTGTACCGCGAGCTGACGGCTGACGCTCCCTCAGGATGAGGCCCCCCGCCGCGTGAACGCCGAACGCTGGGCGAGGGTCAAGCAGGTCACCTCCGACGCGCTCGAGCGCTCCGACTCCGACCGCTCGCTGTGGCTGACGGAGGCCTGCGCGGGCGACGAGCCGCTGCGCCGCGACGTGGAGTCCCTGCTGGCCGCGCACGCCAGCGCCGGCGATTTCCTGCAAACCCCGGCGCTCGTGGCGAAGGGCGCCGCGGAGTCGGTCGCCGCGGCGACGCTCCGGGGCTCGATGCCGGCCGTCGCGGGCCGATCGATCGGGCCCTACCGGATCCTCCGGGAGCTGGGGCAGGGCGGGATGGGCGTCGTCTACCTCGCGGAGCGTGCCGATGCCGCCTTCGAGAAGCAGGTGGCGATCAAGATCGTGCGCCCGGGAGCCGCGACGACTTCGTTGATGCAGCGATTCTTCGAGGAGCGGCGCATCCTGGCGACTCTCGATCATCCCAACATCGCGAGGCTGCTGGACGGCGGGACGACCGAGGAGGGCTTGCCCTACGTCGTGATGGAGTGCGTCTCCGGCATTCCCCTCGACGAGTACTGCGAAGCGAAGTCCCTCCCGCTCGAGTCGCGGCTGGCGCTGTTCCGCCAGGTGTGCGCGGCGGTCCAGTACGCGCATCAGCACCTCGTCATTCACCGCGATCTCAAGGCGCGCAACATCCTGGTGACCGCGGAGGGCTCGCCGAAGCTCCTGGATTTCGGGATCGCCAAGCTGCTCGAGCCGGGCGTCGCGCCGGGAGACGAGACGCGAACCGGCTACCGCGCCCTCACGCTGGAGGCGGCGAGTCCGGAGCAGCTGCGCGGTGAGCCGATGTCGGTCACGAGCGACGTCTACTCGCTCGGCGTGCTGCTCTACCGGTTGCTGACGGGACAAAGCCCCTACGGAGCGAAGCGACGGGGCGACACGGACCTGACGCGGGCGATCTGTGAAGAGACGCCCGCACGGCCGAGCGCGGTCGCACCCGTCGAGCGGCGCCGCCAGCTGCGAAGCGAGCTCGATGCGATCGTGCTGAAGGCGCTGCGCAAGGAGCCCGAGCGGCGATTCGCTTCGGTCCAGGATTTTTCCGAAGACGTTCGCCGGCACCTCGAAGGACGGCCCGTCTCGGCCCGCAGCGACACGCTGGGCTATCGAGCCGGAAGGTTCGTCCACCGCCATCCCTGGGGGATCGCGGCGGTCGCAACGGTGCTCGTCACCCTGATCTGCGCGACGGCGATCACCGCGCGGCAGGCGCGCATCGCGGAGCGACGCTTCGACGAGGTCCGCACACTCGCCAACGCCGTGCTGTTCGATTATCACGACGCGATCGCCGCGCTTCCCGGGTCGACCGCGATCCGCGAGCGAATGGTCAAGGACGCCCTGCAATACCTCGACACCCTTTCCGCGGCGAGCAGCGGCGATCCCACGCTGCAGCGGGAGCTCGCCTCGGCCTACGAGAAGGTCGGCGACGTACAGGGCTCGCCGAGCCGGGCGAATCTCGGCAACTTCGCGGGTGCCCTCGTGAGCCACGGCAAGGCCCTGGCGATACGCGAGCGGCTGGCCGCGAGCGGGGCGCCGAGTCCGACCGCCAGGCTCGAGCTCGCACGCAGCTACGCCGCGCTCGGGGAGCTGGCGCAGGTCACGAGCGACGTTCCCGCGGCGCTCGCGAACTACCGCAGGGCCTTCGCCGTCTACGATTCGATCACGACCGAGAGCAAGGAGCTGAAGCGCGGGCTCGGCGTTCTCCACGTCCGCTTCGGCAGGGCCCTCACGGCCAGCGGCGAGCTCGCGAAGGCGATCGTGAGCTATCAGAAGGGGATCGCCCTGACGCTCGCCCTGTCGGTCGCCGACCCGGCCGACCGGACGCTGAAGCGAGACCTGGCGCTGGCGCGCATCGCGCTCGGCGACGCGCTGGTCGACACCGGCGACCTGGAGGGGGCGCTCGAGGCCGAGCGCTCGGCGCTTGCCCTGCTCGAGCCCCTGGTCCTTGCGACCGACGCGCCGTCGCGCCGCGACGTCAACACCGCCCGCGGCCGTATCTCGGACGTGCTCGCGAAGCAGGGCGACAAGCGCGGAGCCCTGGCGCTCGAGCTCGAGGCGCTCGCGGTCAGCGAAGAGCTCTTGAAGGCCGACCCGTCCAACGCCCTCGCCGCGCGCGACACCTACATCGACTACTACAAGACCGCCTTTCTCCAGGAGGCGCTCGGCGACGTCGAGACCGCCATCGTGAACCAGCGGCGCTGCGTCGCGCTGTGCGAGGCGCAGGTCGAGGCCAACCCGGCGAGCTCTCAGCTGCGCGGCGACCTGTCCGTGGCGCACTTCCGGCTGGGTGAGATGCTCGAGAAGAAGTCCGACCGCCTGCCCGAGGCTCGCAGGAGCTACGAGAAGGCCGTGGCGATCACCGAGGCGCTCTCGAAGGCGGATCCCTCGAACGCGGGCGCACGCGGCGACCTGTCGGAGGACCTCATGAAGCTCAGCGACGTGTCCTTGAGGCTCGGCGATCGCGCCGGGGCCCTGGCCGGGTATCGCCGGGCGCTGGCGATTCGCGAGGAGCTGGCCAAGGCGAATCCCGAGAGCGCGGAGGAGCGGACACAGCTGGCACGCGTCTACGAGAGCCTGGGGACCTATTCGCTAACGGTTGCGGGATCGGAAGGACGAACGGACGACTGGCGGGAAGCCAGGCGTTGGTACCAGCTGAGCCTGGAGACGTTTCAGGAGCTGCGGCAGCGCGACAAGCTGTCCGCGGACTACGCCGCGAAGCCTCGCCAGCTCGAGAAGAAGATCAGGGCCTGCGATGCGGCTCTGGTGGGGCGATAGAAGGCGTCCGGAGAGTCGCCCTGATGCTCGACTATGTGCGTCGATTGGCTAAGAAGCTCGGATGGATCGCGTGCTTGGTCGTTGTGCTGGGCGTGCTCGTCATTGCTTGGGAGAGCTACGTTACCGAAGGTCTTGCGCTCTTGCCCTTAGCTCTTGGGCTAAAAGGATGGTCCTATCTGCTGTTTGCCTACATTGCGATCGTCCTTCGCAAGGAGGCCAGCAGGGCGTCCATCGGCCCAACGCTGGTTGCGGGTATTGGTTTGCTGGCCGTAGACATATATGCCTGCTCACTCGTCGTGAAGGGCACAAGCAGTACGGATCCGATCCTGTTGGGGCTGATCCCGTTCTATCAAGCCTTGATCGTATTGCCGTTGGGCCTCGGCTGCGGCTGGCTCGTTGAACGCCTGGTCAGAATGCCATTGGCCACTTCAAGACGCGCTCGGCCGTAGCAACTGGCCGGTGGGCCGCGCTAAGGCGCTGACGGTGGCTGGGCTCAACTCGGGGCGCCCCGAGTTGAGTCCGACACTGTCAACCTAGGGCCGGCCAGGACGGATCGAGTCCCCGGACGATCAGGCGCGGTCGTAGTGAACGAGCTTCAGGAACGAGTCGGCCTTGAGCGAGGCGCCGCCGACGAGAGCGCCGTCCACGTCGGGCAGCGCCATCAGGCCCTTGACGTTGTCGGGCTTGACGCTGCCGCCGTAGAGGATGCGGAGGACGTCCGCGACGGGCTGGCCGTGCTTCGCGGCGATGCGCGAGCGGATGAAGGCGTGGACCTCCTGCGCCTGCTCCGGGGTCGCGACCTTGCCGGTGCCGATCGCCCAGACGGGCTCGTAGGCGATCACGACTTTCTTCGCCTCGTCGGCCGTGACGGCGGCGAGGATCGCGTCCATCTGGCGGCCCACGACCTCCATCGTGCGGCCGGCCTCGCGCTCGGCGAGCGTCTCGCCGACGCAGGAGATCGGCAGTGAGGCCGGTGTCGAGAGCGACCTTCGTCTTCTTCGCGACGCCGTCGTCGGTCTCGGCGAAGTACTGGCGGCGCTCGCGAGTGGCCGAGGATCACGTGGGTGACGCCGCGTCCACGAGCATCGGCGCCGAGACCTCGCCGGTGAAGGCGCCCTCCTTCTCGAAGTGCATGTTCTGGGCGGCGACCGCGACCGGGCGAGCCCTTGGCCGCGGCCACGACCGCGGCGAGCGCGGTGAAGGGCGGAGCGACGAGCGCGTCGCCCGGGGCGCCGGCGACGCCCTTCTTGATCTCCTCGACGAGGGCGGTGGCCTCGGCGACGGTCTTGTACATCTTCCAGTTGCCGGCGATCAGCTTTCGGCGCATGAGCCCTCTCTCGTGCTGCGGAGGCGATGGCGGTCTTACTTGTCGGTCAGGTACGTGACGCCCGGCAGCGTCCTTGCCCTCGAGGAACTCGAGCGAGGCGCCGCCGCCGGTCGAGACGTGGCTCACCTTTCTCGAGGCCGTTCTTCTCGATCGCCGCGACCGAGTCGCCGCCGCCGACGACCGTGATCGCGCCGTGCGACGTGGCGTCGGCCAGCGCCTGGGCGACCGCGAGCGTGCCCTTGGCGGTCGTCGGCGATCTCGAAGACGCCCATCGGGCCGTTCCAGACGACCGTCTTGGCGCCCTTCACGATCGCGGCGAACTTCGCGCGCGTCGCCTCGCCGATGTCGACGCCGATGTCCTTCGGGCCGATCGTGTCCCACGCGACCGTCTTCAGCGTGCCGACCTTGCGCGCGTCGAAGTCGAACGCGTCGGTCACGACGGTGTCGACGGGCAGGACCAGCTTCGTGGCCGGCCTTGGCGAGCAGCGTCCTTCGCCATCTCGACGCGGTCCTCCTCGACGAGCGAGCCGCCGATCTCCTTGCCCTGCGCCTTGTAGAAGGTGAAGGCCATGCCGCCGCCGACGATGAGCGTGTCGACCTTCGGCAGCAGCGCCTCGATCACGTCGATCTTGCCCGACACCTTCGCGCCGCCGATGATCGCGACGAACGGCCGCTTCGGGTTGTTGACGGCGTCGCCGAGGAAGTCGAGCTCCTTCTTCATCAGGTAGCCGGCGGCGCGCTGGGGCAGCGCGATGCCGGTGATCGAGCTGTGGGCGCGGTGCGCGGTGCCGAAGGCGTCGTTGACGTAGACGTCGCCGAGCTTCGTGAGCGACGCGCGGAAGGCCTTCACCGCCTCGGGGTCGGCCTTCACCGAGCTGCCGTCCTCCTTCTTGACCTTGCCCTCCTCCTCGATGTGGAAGCGGAGGTTCTCGAGCAGGACGACCTCGCCGGGCTTGAGCGCCGCGCAGGCCTTCTCGACCTCGGGGCCGACGCAGTCGGGCAGGAACTTCACGGGCTTGCCGAGCAGCTCCGCGAGCCGCTTCGACGACGGGCTCGAGCGAGTACTTCGGGATCTTCTGCCCGTCGGGCCGGCCGAGGTGGCTCATCAGCACCAGGCTCGCGCCCTTGCCGAGCACGTACCGGATCGACGGCAGCGACGCGCGCAGGCGCTTGTCGTTCTCGACCTTGCCGTCCTTGACCGGCACGTTGAAGTCGACGCGCATCAGCACGCGCTTGCCCGGGTCGAGGTCCTCGATGAAGAGCTTGGCCATGGTCCTGTCGGCCATGAAGAGGCGGCTTGGGCCGCCCCCGGATCCGGGGTCGGCAGCGCTACTTCGCGCCGTCCCTCTTCGCCATGTAGCGGAGCAGGTCGACGCAGCGGTTCGAGTAGCCCCACTCGTTGTCGTACCAGGAGACCACCTTGAAGAAGCGCTTCTCGCCCTTCAGGTTGTTCTGGAGCGTCGCGAGCGAGTCGTAGATCGACGAGCGCGCGTCGTGGATGAAGTCGGTCGAGACGACCTCCTCGTCGCTGTAGCCGAGGATGCCCTTCAGGTAGCTCTCGCTCGCCTTCTTGATCAGGCCGTCGATCTCCTCGATCGACGTGTCCTTCGCCGCCCGGAAGGTGAGGTCGACGACCGAGACGTCGGGCGTCGGCACGCGGAACGACATGCCGGTGAGCTTGCCCTTCGTGGCCGGCAGCACCTCGCCCACGGCCTTCGCGGCGCCGGTCGAGGACGGGATGATGTTGATCGCCGCCGCGCGGCCGCCGCGCCAGTCCTTCTTCGAGGGGCCGTCCACCGTCTTCTGCGTCGCCGTGTAGCTGTGGATCGTGGTCATCAGGCCGGTCTCGATCCCGATGCCTTCCTTGAGCAGCACGTGCACGACGGGCGCGAGGCAGTTCGTGGTGCAGGAGGCGTTCGAGACGACGTGGTGCTTGGCGGGGTCGTACTCGCCCTCGTTCACGCCCATCAGCAGCGTCTTCAGCTCGCCCTTGCCGGGCGCCGAGATGATGACCTTCTTGGCGCCCGCCGCGAGGTGGCCCTTGGCCTTCTCGGCGTCGGTGAAGAGGCCGGTCGACTCGATCACGTAGTCGACGCCCAGCTCCTTCCACGGCAGCTGGCTCGGCTCCTTCGTGGCCATGATGCACTTGACCTCGTCGCCGCCGACCACGAGCACGTCGTTGTCCTCGGCCGCGGCGCTGCTCTTCTTCGTGGAGAGCGCGTGCTTGAAGCGGCCGTGCACCGAGTCGTACTTCATCTGGTAGGCGAAGTAGTCGGCGTCGGTGGAGATGTCGACGACGCCCACGACGTCGATCTCCTTGCCCAGCAGGCCCTGGTCGCACAGCGCCTGGAACACCAGCCGCCCGATGCGCCCGAAGCCGTTGATTCCCACTCGGATTGCCATCGCGTCACTCTCCCGTAGCAGTCGAACAAGCCAGTCTATCCGACGGCTCGTCGGGCGCACAACAAACGCGCGCTCCACGCGGTCTGAATCCCGCGCACCAGCACCGACGCGTGCTCATGGGCGCGAATGACGCCGCTCATGCCTGCCGGAAAGCTCGCGTATCATGCGCGCTCCATGTCCGAAGCCGCAGGGTCCGAGGCGCCCGCCGAGTTCACGCTGCGCGCCGTCGTCACCGGCGTCGTGCTGGGGATCGTGTTCGGTGCGGCGAACGCCTACCTCGGCCTGCGCGTCGGGATGACCGTGTCGGCCTCGATCCCGGCCGCGGTGATGACCGTCGCCGTGTTCCGCGCGTTCCGCTCGGGCAGCTCGATCCTCGAAGCCAACCTCTCGCAGACGATGGCTTCGGCCTCGACCTCGCTCGCCACCGGGACGATCTTCACGATCCCGGCGCTCTTCCTGTGGGGCCTGGTGCCGCCCTACCACCAGGTCGTGGTGCTCGCGTTCCTGGGCGGCGCTGCTCGGGCTCAGCGCGATGATCCCGCTCCGGCGCCTGCTGATCGTGGAGGCGCACGACGAGCTGCCGTATCCCGAAGGCACGGCGTGCGCCGAGGTGCTGCGCGCGACGGGCGGCGACGCGAGTGCCGCCTCCTCGAGCGCCTGGATCTTCCGCGGCATGGCCGTCGGGCGCCGCGGTGAAGCTGCTGATCTCGATCGCGCAGCTCTTCCCGGGCGAGCTGCGCGCCGCGCTGCCGGTGCTGCCGAAGGCCGAGCTCGCGCTCGAGATCGCGCCGGCGCTGCTCGGCGTCGGCTACATCATGGGCTACCGGCAGGGTGCCGTCTGCGTCGCGGGCGCGCTCATCTCCGCGGTGACGCTCACGCCGCTCATCGCCTGGCTCGGCGCGTCGCTGCAGGCGCCGCTCTACCCGGAGACGTCGATGCTCGTCTCGCAGATGGGGCCGGGCGACATCTGGTCGCGCTACGTGCGCTACATCGGCGCCGGCGCCGTCGCCACCGCCGGGCATCGTCACGGTGCTGCGCGGACCTGCCGACGATGGGGGCGGCGTTCCTCGCCGTCGCGCGCGGGATGCGCGGCGACGCGAAGGCGCGCGCGACCGGCGCGCGCACCGACCGCGACCTGCCCGCCTGGTTCGTGTTCGGCGGCGTCGCGGCGGTCGTGCTGGTCGCGGGGCTCGTGCCGGGCGTCTTCGCCGGCGGGATGGCGCCGCTCCAGCGCGCGGTGCTCGCGGCCGGCGTCGGCGTCTTCGGCGTGCTGTTCGTCGCGGTGGCGGCGCGCATCGTCGGGATCGTCGGCGTCTCGTCGCAGCCGACCTCGGGCATCGCGCTCGTGACGCTGCTCGGGACGGCGTCGGTCTTCGCGGCCGCGGGCTGGGTCGACGCGGGCGCGCGCGCGGCCGTGCTGACGGTCGGCACGATCGTCGCGATCGCGGCCAGCAAGGCCGGCGACATCGCGCAGGACCTGAAGACGGGCTGGCTGGTCGGGGCGACGCCGGCGCGCCAGCAGCTCGGCCAGCTGATCGGCGCGGCGTGCGCCTGCTGGGCCGTCGCCGCCACCGTCCTGCTGCTCGGAAACGCCTACAGTTCGGCACGCACGGAGCTGCCGGCTCCGCAGGCGACGCTGATGAAGACGATCATCGAGGGCGTGCTGTCCGGCGCCTTGCCCTGGGGGCTCGTGCTCACGCGGCGCCGGGCTCTCGATCGGCGCGATGCTGTGCGGCGTCTCCGGGCTCGCGTTCGCGATCGGCGTCTACCTGCCGCTCGCCACGATGTCGCCGCTCTACGTCGGCGGCTGCGTGCGCGCGCTCGCCGAGCGCGGCCGTGCCGCGCCGGCCGCGGGCGAGCGTCGACACCGGAGTGCTCGCGGCCTCGGGGCTCGTCGCGGGCGAGGGGCTCGCGGGCGTCCTGGTCGCGGCGCTCGTCGCGACCGGAGTGGTGTCGAAGCCGGCGACGAAGCTGCCTCCGAGCGAGGCCGGCATCGCCGCCGCGCTGGCGGTCGCCCTGCTGATCCTGGCCTTCCTCTACCGCGGAGGCCGCGCCGGCTCCCGCTAGCCTTCCCGGCGCGCGGCGGCCATGAACGGCGTGTTGCGCCGCTCGGCGATCGCCCCGCCCACGTCGAGCGCGATCAGCCCGGCGCCGGGCCCGACCTCCTCGAGCACGCGGAGCGCCGCCTCGCCGAGCGGCATGCCCTCGCCGCGCAGGTCGGCGAGGCGCTTGGCGGCGAGCTTCACCAGGATCCGCTCGCCGATGCCGGTCATCGAGACGCCCACGATCGGGGAGCAGTAGGTGCCGGCCCCGAGGATCGGCGTGTCGCCCACGCGGCCCGGATAGCACTGCCCGGTCCCGCCCGTCGAAGTGGCGGCGGCGAGGCGGCCCTCGCCGTCGAGCGCCACGCAGCCGACCGTTCCGAGCCGCGGGTTCTCGTTCTTCCAGGCCGCGGCCATCGCCGGGTAGTCGAGGCGCAGGCAGGCGTCGTCGAGGTGCTGCTGCCAGTACGCGATCTTCGCTGGCGTCGCGACGACGCCGGCTCGGGTGGCCGATGCGCGCGGCCAGCTGCGTCGCCTCGGGGCCCGCGAGCATCACGTGCGCGTCGTGCTCGAGCAGGTAGCGGGCGAGGCTCACCGGGTGGGGCAAGAGCGGCGACCTGCGCGACGGCGCCGGCGCGGCCGTCGCTCGCCATGATGCTGGCGTCGAGCCGCGCGACGCCGTCGGCCTGGAGGTAGGAGCCGGTGCCCGCGTTCAGCAGCGGCTCGTCCTCGAGCGCGCGCACCGCGGCTTCCACGGCGTCGAGGGCGCTCTTGCCGTCGCGCAGCAGCGCCCAGCCCGCCTCGGCGGCGCGATCGCACGCGGCCTGGCGCGGTCGCTTCCTCGCCCTTGGGCGGCGTGCCGCAGCCGCCGTGCACGATCAGCGCGCGCTTCATCGCGCCCGCCAGTAAGCACCAGGCGCCGCGCGCTTGCAAGTCGAAGGCGCTTCCCGGAACCTAGGCGGCCGGAGGCCACGAGCCCGCATGAAGTCGACAAGGACCCCTCTCCTCGTGCTCGCGGCTTGTGTCGCGGCGGCCGTTCTCGAAGCGTCTGGCTCGCCGGAGCGACGCCTGGTGATCGTCGGCGGCGGCGAGCGTCCGCCGGCCGCCCTCGCGCGCTTCGTGGCCTGGGCCGGCGGAGGCTCGTCGCGGGTGCTCGTCGTTCCGTGGGCGAGCGCCGAGCCGAAGGAGAGCTGCGAGTCGCTGATCGCGGAGCTGCGGGCGCAGGGGCCGGGCTCCCTGGAGTGCGGCCCGGCAGCGCCGCTCGACGACAAGGGCAAGGCGGGCCGGCTCGACGCCGCGGCGCGCGCGAGCTTCCTGAAGGAGCTCGCCTCCGCCACCGGCGTCTTCTTCACGGGCGGCGACCAGGCCCGGATCATGGACGTGCTCGCCGACGCGGAGCTGCTCGCGGCCGTGCGCACGCGCCACGCCGAAGGCGTCGTCTTCGGCGGGACGAGCGCGGGTGCCGCCGTGATGTCGCTGCGCATGATCACCGGCGAGGGCGACTTCACGGTGCTCGACGGCGACCAGGTCGTGGTGCGCGAAGGTCTCGGGCTCGTGCCGGGCGTGATCGTGGACCAGCACTTCGTCAAGCGCCAGCGCGAGAACCGGCTGTTCGGCCTCGTGCTGAAGCACCCCGAAGAGCGCGGCGTGGGCATCGAGGAGGACACGGCCCTTCTCGTCACGAACGGCAGGCAGGCCGAGGTCGTGGGCAAGGGCCCGGTCCTGCTGGTGGACGCCAAGGGGAAAGACCAGCTGCGGATCACCATCCTGCGCCCGGGCCAGTCGGTCGACCTCAAAAAGCGCTGACACGGGCAGCTCCGAGCACCCCAGGGGTGCCGAGGGACAGGGGTGCCGAGGGGACGGAGTCCCCTCGTCTCAAAGAAGGAAGCCGCAGCCCCTTGCCGTTCTTGTTCCTCCTATCCCATCCTCCCATCCGAGTCGAGGCCTCTCGTCTGGCGAGACTCCGTCCAGACCGAGTCAGCTTCAGAAGTTCACTTCGAGCGTACTCGTTCCTGCACGAGTAACCGAAGGTAACTAGCGTCGGAGCGATCGCTGAGCTACTCGTTCCGGAGAGCGGTAACCGAAGCTACCGACGCCC
This sequence comes from uncultured Acidobacteriota bacterium, assembly GCA_963724555.1. Taxonomy (GTDB): domain Bacteria; phylum Acidobacteriota; class Vicinamibacteria; order Fen-336; family Fen-336; genus DATBSL01. Next base: position 54,811 of record CAVRVE010000015.1, on the reverse strand, counting down.
GCGCAAGGGTCCTTTCACCCGCCCGACGTTATACTTACGAGGATCGCCGCTCCCTCGAGATGCGGCCAGACACGCCAAGGTGCACGTCCTCTACACCCTCGTCCTCGCCGTCGGCTTCGTGATCGGGCTGCCGTTCTACCTCTGGAAGGGCCGCGCCTCGGGCAAGTACCTGCGGACCTTCCGCGAGCGGATGGGCCGCCTGCCGGTCTACCTCAACCTGGACGGCGACCGCTCGATCTGGATCCACGCCGTCTCGGTGGGGGAGGTGCTGGCGGCGCGGCCGCTGGTGCCGGCGCTGCGCGAGCGGTTCCCGGGCCACCGCATCTTCCTCTCGACGACCACGGTCACCGGCAACGAGGTCGCGAAGAAGAGCGTGCGCGGGCTCGACGGCCTCTTCTACGCGCCGTTCGATTTCCCGCGCCCGGTGCGCCGCGCGCTCGAGGTCGTGAACCCCTCGCTGCTGCTGCTGGTCGAAACCGAGCTGTGGCCGAACCTGATCCACGAGGCGAGCCGCCGCGGCACGCGCGTGGCGCTCGTGAACGGCCGCATCTCGCCGCGCTCGTTCCCGCGCTACAAGCGCGTGCGGCGCTTCCTGGCCTCGGTGCTCGGCGAGATCGACCTCTTCCTGATGCAGGGCGAAGCCCACGCCGAGCGCATCCGCGAGATGGCGGCGCCGCCCGACCGCGTCCACGTGACCGGCAACCTCAAGTTCGACGCGGTCGAGACGCCCCGCCTGCCCGAGCGGCTCGTGCGCCTCATGAACGCGGGCGGCGCGCGGCGCCCGCTCTGGGTCGCGGGCAGCACGGTGGACGGCGAGGAGGAGCTGGTGCTCTCGGCCTTCCACCGCGTGCGCGAGCGCGTGCCGCAGGCGCGGCTTCTGGTGGCCCCGCGCCACCCCGAGCGCTTCGCCGCGGTTCCCGGCCTGATCGAGGCGGCCGGCTTCCGCTGCGTGCGGCGCAGCACCCTCGACCCGGCGGTGTGGACCGACGGCGAGGTGCTGCTGCTCGACACGCTCGGCGAGCTGGCGCAGCTCTACGCGCTCGCGAGCGTCGTGTTCGTCGGCGGCAGCCTCGTGCCCTCGGGCGGCCACAACATCCTCGAGCCGGCGGTGGCCGGCAAGGCCGTGCTGGTCGGCCCGCACATGGAGAACTTCCAGGAGATCGCCGACGCCTTCCGCTCGGAGAGCGCCATGGTGCAGGTGGCCTCCGCCGAGGAGCTGGGGCGCGAGGTCGGGGCGCTCATGCTCGACGAGCCGCGGCGGCTCGGGCTCGGGGAGCGCGCGCGCGGCCTCGTCGGCCGCAACCGCGGCGCGGTGAACCGGACCGCGGACGCGCTGGCGCCGCTGCTCGCGTGAGGCGCCTGCTGGGAGCCGCGTTCGGTGGCATCGCCGCGCTCCGAGCCGAGGCCTACGATCGCGGACTGCTGCGGCGGCAAAGGCTCGCGGGGCCGGTCGTCAGCGTCGGCAACCTGGGCGTCGGCGGCAGCGGCAAGACGCCGGTCGTCGCGCGCATCGCCGAGATGCTGATGACGGCGGGCGAGGCGGTCTCGGTCCTGAGCCGCGGCTACGGCGGCTCGTTCGCGGGCGACGCGCTCATCGTGAGCGACGGCGCTCGCGTTCTCGCGACGGCGAGCGTCGCGGGCGACGAGCCGGTGATGCTCGCGCGCGCCCTGCCCGGCGCGGTGGTCGCGATCGGGCCGCGGCGCGACGTCGTCGGCAGGGCCGTCGAGGCGCGCTTCGGCCGCCGCGTCCACGTGCTCGACGACGGCTTCCAGCACCTGCGGCTCGCAGCGCGACCTCGATCTCGTGTGCCTCGACGTGCGCGACCTCGAGGACCGGCCGCTGCCGGCCGGCCGACTGCGCGAGGAGCCGAAGGCCCTCGCCCGGGCCGACTGCATCCTGCTCACGCGGCTCGAGGCGGCCACGGAGCCGGAGCTCGCCGCGATCGAGGCGCGGCTCGGACCCGCGCGGACCTTCCGCGTCGAGCGACGCCTCGCCGAGTGGCGCGCGCTCGACGGGGCCGCGGCCGAGGCGCCGGCGCGCGCGTTCCTGCTCGCGGGCATCGCGCGCCCCGAGCGCTTCGAGCGCGACGTGGTCGGGTCCGGCGTCCGCGTCGTGGGCCGCGCCTTCTTCCGCGACCACCACCGCTTCCGTGCCGGCGAGCTCGAGGCCGCGGCCGCGCAGGCGCGCGCGGGCGGCGCCCTGGCCCTCGTCACCACCGCCAAGGACGCCGTCCGCCTGGAAGGGCTGCCGGCGCTCGAGATGCCCGTCGTGGTGCTGCACGTCGAGGCGCGCATCGCCGACGAGGCGCGGCTGCGCGAGCGGCTGCTGGCCGCGGTGCGGAGGGCCGCGTGAAGCGCGAGCGGCGCCACGCGCTCGAGGCCGCCCTGGCGTCCGCGGTCGCCGCCGTCGTGCGGCGGCTGCCGCGGCGGCTCGTGCTCGCGCTCGGGCGCGGCCTGGGCCGCGTCTGGGGCGCGCTCGACGCGCGCCACCTGCGGGTCGCGGCGGACAACCTGCGTCAGGCCTTTCCCGACTGGGACGAGGGGCGCGTGCAGGCCACGGCGCGCGCTGTCTACGCGCACTTCGGGGCGGTGATCCTCGATCTGTGCTGGATGGCGGGCCGCCCGGCCGAAGAGCTCCTGGCACTCGCCGACCTCGACGGCGTCGAGCACCTGCAGAACGCGCGCGCCGCCGGACGCGGCGTCGTCTCGCCCTCCGGCCACCTCGGCAACTGGGAGATCCAGGCCGCGGCTTCCGTGCCGAAGGTCGGCAACGTCGCCATGATCGCGCGCCCGCTCGACAACCCGGCGCTCGACCGCGCGCCTCAACGAGCTCCGCACCTCGACCGGGAACACCGTCATCTACAAGCAGAAGGCGCTCGCGCAGGTGATGCAGACGATCCGCAGCGGCGGGATCGTCGCGATCCTGATCGACCAGAACATGCAGGCGAAGGACGGGATCTTCGTGCGCTTCTTCGGCCGGCCGGCGTGCACGACGACCGTGGCCGCGGCGCTCGCGCTCAAGACCGGCTGCGCGATCGTGCCGGTGCACTGCCTGCTGCAGAAGAACGGGCGCTACCGCATGGTCTACGGGCCGCCGGTCGACTGGCCGCGCACGGGCCGCAAGGACGAGGACGTCGCGGCACTCACGCAGCACCTGACGTCGATCATCGAGGGCTGGGTGCGGGAGACTCCCGAGCAGTGGCTGTGGCTGCACCGAAGGTGGAAGACGCAGCCGGTCGCAGCCGTGCAGTCCGAAGCCGCCCGCGAGACCGTCGTGGCGCCGGAGCGCGCGTGACCGCCTCCGCCCGCCTGCTCGTCCGCGCCCCGAACTGGGTCGGCGACGTCGTGCTGTCGCTGCCGGCGCTTCGCGACCTGCGCCGCGCGTTCCCGGCGTCGCGGCTCGAGGTGCTGGCGCGGCCGTGGGTCGCGGGGCTCTACGCCGCCGTGCCCGAGATCGACGGGGTCGTCGAGAGCCGCGGGACGCTCGGCCGACGCCGCGGCGATCCGCGGCCGCTACGACCTCGGCCTGCTGCTGCCGAACTCGTTCGCGAGCGCGCTCACGCTCTGGCGGGCCGGCATCCCCGAGCGCTGGGGCTATGCGACCGACGCGCGCGGCGCGCTGCTGACGCGCTCGTGCCGCGTGAGCGCGAGCGTCGGGGGCCGCAGCCAGGTGTACTACTATCGGGCGATGCTCGAGGGCCTGGGGCTCGCGGTGTCGGGGCCGCCCGACGCCTCGCTCGCCTGCCCGGAAGCGTGGGCGGAGCGCGGGCGCGCGCTGCTCGGCTCGCCCGGGCCCTGGATCGGCATCAATCCCGGCGCCGCCTACGGCACCGCCAAGCGCTGGCCGCCCGAGCGCTTCGCCGCCGCCGCGGCGCTCGTGGCGCGCCGCAGCGGCGCGCAGGTCGCGATCGTCGGCTCCGCCGCCGAGCGGCCGCTCGCCGAGGCGATCGCGGCGCAGCTCGGCGGTGCCGCGCGCGTGCTGTGCGGCGAGACGACGCTCGCCGAGCTCGTCGGCGTGCTGCGCGAGCTGCGGCTGCTGCTCACCAACGACTCGGGTCCGATGCACCTCGCCGCCGCGCTCGGCACGCCGCTCGTCGCCGTCTTCGGCTCGACCGACTGGACCGAGACGGCGCCGGTCTCGGAGCGCGCGCGCGTCGTGCGCGAGGAGACCGAGTGCGCGCCGTGCAAGCTGCGCGAGTGCCCGATCGACCACCGCTGCATGGCGCGCGTCGCGGTCGACCGCGTCGCCGCCACCGCGCTGGAGCTGCTCGCGGCATGAGCAAGAAGCCCGCGATCTTCCTGGACCGCGACGGCACGCTCTCGCACGAGGTGGGCTACGTCAACCACCCGAGCCGCTTCCAGCCTCTACCCCTGGAGCGTGGACGCCGTGCGCGCGATCAACCGCGCCTCCTGGCTCGCGGTCGTGGTGACGAACCAGGCGGGCGTCGCGCGCGGCTACTTCCCGGAGTCCGTGTTCCAGGAGGTGCAGGCGCGCCTGCGCGGGGAGGTCGAAGCGGGCGGCGCGCACTTCGACGCGGTCTACGCGTGCCTGCACCACCCGAGCGTGGGCGAGCCGCCGTACCGCGAGAGCTGCGACTGCCGCAAGCCGCGGCCGGGGCTGCTGCGGCGCGCCGAGAAGGAGCTGGGCGCGGACCTGCGCAGCTCCTGGGTGATCGGCGACCGCTACTCCGACATGCAGCTCGCGTGGAGCGTCGGCGCGCAGGGCGCGCTCGTGAAGAGCGGCTACGGGCTCGGCGAGCTCACGTACCTCTCGCCGGGCTGGTCGAAGCAGCCCGACCTCGTGGCGGAGAACCTGCTGGAGGCGGTCGAGCGCATCCTCGGCCGCGAGACGGCGTGAGCCAGTCGCGGCTCGAGGCGATCGCGCGCGGCTTTCGCGGGCGCCGCGTGCTGGTGCTGGCCGACCTGGTGGCCGACGAGTTCGTGTACGGCCGCGTCGAGCGCGTCAGCCGCGAGGCGCCGGTGCTGATCCTGCGCCACGACATGACGGACGTGCGGCTCGGCGGGGGAGCGAACGCGGTCCACAACATCCGGACACTCGGCGCGCGGCCGCTGCCGTTCGGGCTGCTCGGCGCGGACGCGCACGGCAAGCGCCTGCGCGCGCTCCTGCGCGAGAAGGGCATCAGCGGGGGCTTCGTCCTCCGCGCCGACGGCTACGCGACGCCCGTCAAGGCGCGCATCCTGGCGGGCCGCGCGCACTCGACCAAGCAGCAGGTCGTGCGGCTCGACCGCTACCAGCCGCTCGCCGCGCGCAGCGGCGCCCGCCGCGAGCTCGAGCGCCGGCTGCGGGCGTTCCGCGGCAGGGTCGACGGCGTGCTGGTGAGCGACTACGGCTGCGGCCTGCTCGACGCGGCGCTCGTCCGCGCGGCGCTGGCGTTCGCGCGCGAGCGCGAGGTCCCGGTCACGGTCGACTCGCGCTTCGGTCTGCTGCGCTTCCGCGGCATGACGGCGGTGACCCCGAACGAGCCCGAGGTCGAGGAGGCGCTCGGCGTCACGATCGGCCACGACCGCCGCAAGCTCGAGTCCGCCGGCCGCGAGCTGCTGCAGCGGCTCGCGTGCAAGGCCGTGCTGGTGACGCGCGGCAGCGACGGCATGGCGCTCTTCGAGCGCGGCCGTCCGCCGCTGCACATTCCCGTGCACGGCAGCGACCAGGTGGCCGACGTCACGGGCGCGGGCGACACGGTCATCGCCACCTTCACGCTGGCGCTCGCCTCCGGCGCGTCGCCCGAGGAGGCCGCGCGGCTCGCGAACTACGCGGGCGGCATCGTGGTGATGAAGCACGCGACGGCCACGGTCTCGGCCGACGAGCTTCTGGCGGCGGTCCGGGGGAGCGGCGCGTCGTGAGGCGCTGGTCGTGAGGCGCTGTTCATGAGAGACGCGGCCAGCAAGCTCGGCTCGCTCGAGCGGGTTTCCGAGCAGCTGAAGGAGGCGCGCAGCCAGGGCCGGACGGTCGCGCTCGCGAACGGCTGCTTCGACGTGCTGCACGTCGGCCACGTCCGCTACCTGCAGGGAGCCAGGGCCGAGGCCGACGTGCTCGTGGTGGGCGTCAACGGCGACGCCTCCGTGCGGCGGCTGAAGGGCGAGGATCGCCCGCTGCTGCCGGCCGGCGATCGCGCGCTGCTCGTCGGCGCGCTGCGCGCGGTCGACCACGTGATCGTGTTCGACGAGGACGACGTCGGCGCGCTGCTGCTCGCCCTCAAGCCCGACGTCCACTGCAAGGGCACCGACTACACGACCGAGACGGTTCCCGAGCGCGAGGTGGTGCGCTCCTACGGCGGGCGCGTCGCGATCGTCGGCGATCCGAAGCAGCACGACACCCGGACACTCGTCGCGAGGATCCGCGGATGAAGGCGCTCTGCGTCCGCACCTCGTCGATCGGCGACGTCGTCCACACGCTGCCGGCGCTGGCGGCGCTGCACCGCGCGGGCTGGGAGGCGGGCTGGGTCGTCGAGCCTCCCTCGCGCGTGCTGCTGGAGCAGAACCCGCTCGTCGCACAGGTCGTCCAGGCGCCGGCGCGCAAGGCGTTCGGCCTGGCGGGCGCGCTCCGCGCGCTGCGGGCGCTGCGGGCCGAGCGCTACGACGTGGCGCTCGACTTCCAGGGCCTCTGGAAGTCGGCGGCCTGGGCGCGCTTGTCCGGCGCTCGCCGCGTCGTCGGCTGGGACCGCGACGCTCGCCGCGAGCCCGGCTCGGCCGTGCTGCTGAAGGAGACGCACGCGCGAAGCGGCCGCGGCCACGTGATCGACAAGAACCTCGAGCTGCTGCAGCCGCTCGGCATCGAGGCGGTGGGACTGCGCGAGTTCCCGCTGCCGTTCTCGGCCGAGGCGGTGACGCGCGTCGACCAGGGCCTGCGCGGCGCCGCCCCGGACGCGATCGTCGTGCTCAACCCGGGCGGCGGCTGGGCGAGCAAGCTGTGGCCGCCCGAGCGCTTCGGCCAGCTGGCGCGCGAGCTCTCGGTGCTCGGCTTCTGGCCGCTCGTGAGCTTCGGCCCCGGCGAGGAGGGCCTCGCCGACCGCGTGGTCGCCGCGTCGGGCGGCACCGCGCGCCGCTCGTTCCCGACGACGCTCCTCGACTTCGTCGAGATCGCGCGCCGCGCGCGGCTGGTGGTGGCGGCCGACACCGGCCCGCTCCACCTCGCGTGCGCCGTCGGCACCCCGGTCGTGGCGATCTTCGGGCCCACCGACCCCGCGCGCAACGGCCCGTTCGCGCCGGACGACGTGGTCGTGCGCGAGACGCCCGAGTGCGCGCCGTGCTACAGCCGCAGCTGCGCGCGCCACGCCCGCGTGATGGAGAGCATCTCCCTCGACGCGGTGCGCGCCGCCGTCGAGCGCCGCCTCGCGCTCGCGCGCGCCTGAAGCCCGGCCATGCCCTCGCGCTATCGGGTCCCCGCGGGCTGGCTGGTCGGGCTGCTGGTGGTGGCGCTCGCCCGGCCGACGCCCGAGTGGCTGCTGCTCGGCCTCCCGCTCGCCGTGGTCGGCGAGGCCGTTCGCCTCTGGGCCTCCGGGCACATCGAGAAGACGAAGCGGCTCGCGACCGGCGGGCCGTACGCGCACTCGCGCAATCCCCTCTACGTCGGCAGCCTGCTGATGGCGCTCGGCGTCGCGATCGCCTGCGCGAGCCCGTGGGTGGTGCTGGCGGTGGCGGTCTACTTCCTCGCCTTCTATCCGCCGGTGATGCGGGAGGAGGCCGCTTTCCTGGCCGGCAAGTTCCCTTCCGACTACGCCGCCTGGGCCGCCGCCGTGCCGCTCTTCTGGCCGCGGCTCGCCCCGGCCGGCCCGCGCGTGTCGCGCTTCGAGTGGGAGCGCGTGCGCGCCAACAGGGAATGGCGCACCGCGCTCGCGCTGCCGTTCCTGGCCGCGCTGCTCTTCGTGCTGCCGCAGCTCCGGCTCGCGCTGGGGCTCTGAGCCGCGGGTGGTAGACTGCCGGCACATCGGGGTCAGGTCTTGAAATCACGCATTGAATGGGTTCAATGCGCGAATTCAAGACCTGACCCCTCCTGGAGAGCGACATGAGCCAGAAGATCAGCCGCCGGCAGTTCGTCAAGGCCGGGACCGCGGCCACGGTGGCGGCGAGCGTTCCGGCCGCGGCATTCGCGCAGGGCCCGAGCGTGCTCGTGCGCAAGGCGACGCCGCCGGTCGTGATCTCATCCGCCAACGGCCACGAGTACAAGAACGGCGGGCCGCGCAGCTGCGTCGAGGAGGCCTGGCAGCGGATCGCGAAGGGCGAGGACGTGCTCGAGTCGCTGATCGCGGGCGTCAACATCGTCGAGCTCGACCCGACCGAGATGTACGTCGGCTACGGCGGGCTGCCGAACGCGGACGGCGTCGTGCAGCTCGACTCCTGCTGCATGCACGGGCCGCTGAAGCGCGCGGGCGGCGTCGCGGCGCTCGAGGGCGTGCGCACGCCGTCTCGCGTCGCGAAGGCGGTGCTCGACTACACCGACCACCACCTGCTGGTGGGCGCGGGCGCGCAGCATTTCGCGCGCAACATGGGGTTCGCGATCGAAGCCGACCTCAACACCGAGCGCTCGCGCGCGAAGTGGCTCGAGTGGAAGCGCCGCATCGACCCCCAGCACTACCTCGATCCCAAGAAGCGCGTGCAGGCGGGCGAGGCCGCGTCCCAGAGCATGGTGCGGGAAGGGCTGCTCGACCGCCACCGCCGCTTCGGCACCATCAACTGCGACGGCGTCTCGGCGAAGGGCGAGGTGTGCGGCGTCACGACCACCAGCGGGCTCGCCTTCAAGATCCCCGGCCGCGTCGGCGACTCGCCGATCCTGGGCGCGGGGCTCTGGGTCGACAACGAGATAGGCGCCGCGGGCTCGACCGGGCGCGGCGAGGCCAACCTCTACAACCTGTCGTCGCGCATGATCGTCGAGGAGCTGCGCCGCGGCCGCTCCGCGAAGGACGCCGGCATGGAGACGCTGCGGCGCGTGAAGGCGGCGACGGTCGAGAAGCGGCTGCTCGACAAGAACGGCGTCCCCGCCTTCCAGCTCCTCTTCTACGTGCTCACGAAGAAGGGCGAGTACGCCGGCGTCGCGATGTGGGGCATGGACGAGGGCAAGCCCGAGCGCTTCGCGGTCTGCACCGAGAGCGGCCCCGAGCTGCTCACGGTGGAGCCGCTCCACGAGGGAGCGCCCGCGGAGTGAGCGAGACGCCGGCCGGAGCGGCCGCGCCGCCGCTCTTCACCGCACGCTTCTTCACGATGTGCGGCTTCACGTTCACCGTCTTCCTGTCGCTCTTCCAGCTGCTGCCGACCGCGCCCTTCCGGATCCTCGACCTCGGCGGCTCGAAGGCGGTCGCCGGGCTCTTCCTCGGGATGCTCACCTACGCCTCGGCGCTCTCGGCCCCGATCACGGGTGCCCTCGCCGACCGCATCGGCAAGCGCCGGATGCTGCTCGTGACGAGCGTAGCGATCTGCGGCTTCTCGCTCGCCTACGCCGCGAGCCGCAGCTACTGGGTGCCGCTCGTGCTCGCCTTCTTCCACGGCCTCTTCTGGTCGGGCCTGCTCTCGGCGTCCTCCGCCTACATGACCGAGGTGATCCCCGAGTCGCGCCGCGCGGAGGGCATCGGCTACTGGGGCATGGCCACGATGCTCGCGACCGCGGTCTCGCCGGGCGTCGGGCTCTGGATGTACGGCCACGGCTGGGCCTGGCTGTGCCTGGGCACGGCGTTCCTGAACGTGGTGATGGCCGCGATCGCGTGGCGGCTGCCGCCGGACACGACGGTCGCCGCGCGCCTCAGCCGCGACCGGCTGATCGGCGGCGGCCTCGTCGAGTGGCGGGTGGTGGCGGTGGCGCTCGCGCTCTTCCTGTGCTCGTTCGGCTACGGCGGCATCATGAGCTTCGTCGCGGTCCGCTGCGACGAGCTCGGCATCGCGCCGCGCAGCCTCTTCTTCATCTCGTTCGCGACGACGGTGTTCGTGACGCGCATCTTCTCGGGCCGCCTCGCGGACCAGGTCGGCCACCGGCGCTTCCTGCTGCCCTGCCTCGGGCTCGTCACCGTGGGGCTCGCGCTCACGGCCGCCGCGCAGACGCGCACCGAGCTGGTGGTGGCGGCCTCCGTGTTCGGCCTCGGCTTCGGCAACCAGTACCCGGCCTTCGTCGGCCACGTGATGAAGTTCGTGGATCCCGCGCGCCGCGGCGCGGCCTTCGGCGGGATCCTGGCCGCCTTCGACACCGGCGTCGGCACCGGCTCGATCGGCGTCGGGGCGCTCGCGGAGCGCTTCGGCTTCGCTCCGGCGTTCGGGATCGCCGCGGGGCTGTCGGCCTTCTCGATCCCGTACTTCGTGTGGGCGGAGAAGCGTTTCCTCGAGCGCAAGCCGGAAGCCGCGGCCATCGGATCCAATCCGACGTTTCTGTAGGGCGTCCAGACCGAAGCGACAGGGCTGTCGCAGGCGGTCTGCGAGGCCGAGCCGGTCCCCCGTCGACGGGTCCGCGGGCGATCGCGGTGCCGGGCGCGGAACTCCAGCAGTCACAATCCTGGTGCTCTCAAGGACTGGTCTAACAAAATTGTAGATCCAGAAGCTGAAGGCTCCACACGAGGACGGCGCACGCAACTGCCCGCCGGAGCGCAGTTTTCGGAGGACGGTCCGCGACCGCACCCCGGCGGTACGGGCCTTGCCCTTCATCCCGGCAACCATGTCGGCACAACCGGTGGGCTCGGAGGCGGGTGCACCCGTGACGAGCACGACCGACGCGGACGACACGCCGCCGAGTCACGCGCTGCGCCGCTTCCTGAAGCTCGAGACCGAGCGGCTCAGGATGCGGCAGCGCCTCGGCCTCGGCGGCTCGGAGGTGGCGGCGGTGCGCAGCGACACCGTCGACCACGTGCTGCGGCGCGTCTGCAGCGAGGCGGCGCAGGCGGCGGGCCGCGAGACGCAGCGGGAGCTCACGGCCTGCGCGGTCGTGGCGCTCGGGGGCTACGGCCGGCGCGAGCTCAGCCCCGTGCTCGGACGTCGACCTGCTGTTCCTGCACTCGGGCTCGCCGGCGCCGTCGCTCGCGGCCTTCGTCGAGCGCGTGCTGATGACGCTCTGGGACGCGGGGCTCAGCGTCGGCCACAGCTTCCGCTCGGCGAACGAGTGCGTTTCCGAGGCGCGCGACGACCTGCACTCGCGCACCGCGCTGTCCGAGGCGCGCCTCGTGGTGGGCAACGACGGCCTCTTCCAGGTGCTCGAGCGGCGGCTCGAGACGGCGCTGCGCGGCAGCCACTCGGCGCGCGAAGCCTTCCGCACCCAGATGCTGCGCGAGTGGACCGAGCGGATGCAGCGGCACGCGGAAGCCGTCTGCGTGCTGGAGCCCCAGGTCAAGGAGGGCCCGGGGGGCCTCCGCGACCTGCACACCGTGCTGTGGGTGGCCCACGCCCGCTACGGCATCCGCGGCTTCGCCGCGCTCGCGGGCTCCGGCCTGCTCGACGCGCCCGACGTGAAGGCGCTGCGCGCCGCCTACGACTTCCTGCTGCGCGTGCGCAACGAGGCGCACTTCGCGACCGGGCGCCGGGCCGACCAGCTGACGCTGGACCTGCACGGCGAGGTCGCGACGCGGCTCGGCTACCAGGCCGCGCGCGGGCCTGCTGGCCTCCGAGCTGCTGATGCGCGACTACTACCGCCGCGCCTCCCGGCTCCACGAGGTGTGCCGCGCGTACGTGGAATCCGAGCTCGAGCCGAAGCCGCGCCGCCGCCTGTTCGCCGCGCTGCGCCTGCACCGCGCGCCGCGCGGGCACGACGCGCGAGTCGGCGCGCTGCAGCTGCGCGCCTCGTCCGCGCTGCGGAGCGGAGCCGCCGTGCTCGAGGTGTTCGAGCGCGCCCAGGCCGGGCATGCCGCTGTCGCGCGAGCTCAAGACGGCGCTGCGCGAGAAGGCGCCGCTCGTGCGGCGCTCGCGCGAGGGCGGCGAGGTGCTGCTGCGGGTGGCGAGCCACCGCGGCCGCGTGGAGCCGACGTTCCGGGCGCTCCACGAGACGAGCGTCCTCCAGCGGCTGATCCCCGAGTGGGCGCGGATCACGTTCCTGGTCCAGCACGACTTCTTCCACAAGTACACGGTCGACGAGCACACGCTGCGCGCCGTCGAGGCGCTCGACGGGCTGGTGGCGGGTCGCGACCCGCAGGAGGCGGCGCTCGCGCGCATCTTCGACGAGCTCGAGGACGTGCGCCCGCTCTACCTCGGCATGCTGCTCCACGACATCGCCAAGGGGCGCGGCGGCGGGCACGTGGCGAAGGGTGTCGTGGTCGCACGCCGGGTGCTGGCCCGGCTCGGGATCGGCGGCGAGATCGCGGACGCGGTCGTGTTCCTGGTCGGCGCGCACCTCGAGATGTCGCAGACCTCGCAGCAGCGCGACCTCAACGAGCCGGCGCTGATCGCCGCGTTCGCGGACCGCGTCGGCACGCTCGAGCGGATGAACCTGCTGATGCTGCTGACCTACGCGGACCACTGCGCGGTGGGCCCCGGGATCTGGAACCGCTGGAAGGCCTCGCTGCTCTTCGACCTCTACGGCCGCACGCGGCGCGAGCTCGAGGCGCGCCGCGAGGGCCGCCCCGCCGAGGCGACCGCTCGACCGCGACCGCGCGGCGGCCGAGCTGCGCGCCGAGTTCCCGGAGGAAGAGGTCGAGCGCCACTTCGCGCTGCTGCCCGAGCGCTACCTGCGCGCGACGAGCGCCGAGCGGATCGCCAGCCACTTCCGGCTCGTGCGCGCGCGCGGCGAGCGCAAGGCGGCGTTCGCCTGGGCCGACCTCGGCGACGGCCACGGCAGCGAGCTCACGGTGACGGCCGACGACCGGCTGGGCCTGTTCTCGCTGGTGGCCGGCACGCTCGCCGTGCACGGGATCGACATCCTGAGCGCCGATCTCTTCACGCGCGACGACGGGATCGTGCTCGACACGCTGCTGGTGGCGGAGGTTCCCGGCCACCGCCCGCTGCGGCGCGGAGCGGCGCGCGCGGCTCGAGGCGGCGCTCGCTGGACGCGCTCGCGGGACGGCTGTCGGTGCCGGAGGCGTTCGAGCGCTGGCGGCACTCCGCGCGCCGCACGCGGCGCCCGGGCGGCCGTGCGGCGAAGCCGGCCCGCGTGAGGTTCGAGCAGGAGACGTCGGCGCTCGCCACCGTCGTCGAGGTGCGCGCGCCGGACCAGCCGGGGCTCGCCTACACGCTCGCCCACGCGCTGGCGGAGCTCGGGCTCGACATCACGTCCGCGCGCATCGCCACGGCGAAGGCGCTCGCGCTCGACGTGTTCTACGTACGCGACGCGACAGGCAGGAAGCTGGCTCCCGACGCCCTCGCGGGCGTGGAGCAGGCGCTCCTCGACGCGCTCGGCGCCGGGGACAAGAGACGGTCGGACCGATAGGAGGCGGCATGAAGAAGGTCGAAGCGATCGTGAGGCCCCACGTCCTGGACGCGGTGAAGACCGCGCTGCAGGAGGCGGGGGTGGTCGGGATGACGATCACCGAGGTCAAGGGATTCGGGCGCCAGAAGGGCCACACCGAGACCTATCGCGGCAGCGAGTACAAGGTGGAGTTTCTCCCGAAGGTCAAGATCGAGGTCGTGCTGCCCGACGACCTCGCGGACAAGGCGGTGGAGGCCGTCGTGAAGGCGGCGGCCACCGGCAAGTTCGGCGACGGCAAGGTGTTCGTGAGCACGCTCACCGACGTCGTGCGCATCAGGACCGGGGAGCGGGGAGAAGCGGCGCTCTAGGAGGGCACCGATGACAACGGCCCGGCCAGGCCACCCAACCGACATCGAGGCGAACCAGGAGGAGAGATGAGCGACGGCAAGAAGAGGATGCTGAAGAGCTTGGCGTTCGGAATAGGAGCAGGGCTGCTCGTGTTCGGCCTGCGGGCCACGGCGAGCCTGGCCCAGGAGCCGACCCCGACGCCGCCATCGACACAGGCCGCCGAGCCGCGCGCTCCGGCCGCGCCGGCCCCGCGCCGCCGCGCCGAGCCGAAGGGTCCCGACCCGACGGGCGCCGTCACGGGCACCGCCGCGGACGTCCCGGTCAAGGACGCGGCGAAACCGACGCTCGTCGAGGTGATGGAGACGGTCGGCCACAACAAGATCGCGATCAACATCACCTGGACGCTGCTCACCGGCTTCCTGGTCATGTTCATGCAGACCGGCTTCGCGATGGTGGAGACCGGCTTCACCCGGGCGAAGAACGCCGCGCACACGTTCTCGATGAACTACATGGTCTACCCGATCGGCATGTTCGGGTACTGGGTCTGCGGCTTCGCGATGCAGATGGGCGGAGTCGGGGCCGTGGCCGCGCTCGGCGGAACGGCGCCGCTCAACAGCGAGTTCTCGATCACGCTGTTCGGCAAGGCCTTCGACCTGATGGGCACCAAGGGCTTCTTCCTGGGCGGCGACGTCTACGACGTCGGCGTCTTCGCGCTCTTCCTGTTCCAGATGGTGTTCATGGACACGGCCGTGACGATCCCGACCGGCGCGATGGCGGAGCGCTGGAAGTGGTCGTCGTTCCTGGTCTACGGCCTCTTCATGTCGATGGTCGTCTACCCGCTGTTCGGCAACTGGGTCTGGGGCGGCGGCTGGCTCGCCGACCTCGGCGCGAACTTCGGGCTCGGCCACGGGCACGTGGACTTCGCGGGCTCGTCGGTCGTGCACATGGTCGGCGGCGTCGCGGCGCTCGCGGGCGCGATCGTGCTCGGCCCGCGCATCGGCAAGTTCACGAAGGACGGCAAGCCGGTCGCGATCCCCGGCCACCACATCCCGATGGCGCTCGTCGGCACGCTGATCCTGGCGTTCGGCTGGTTCGGCTTCAACCCCGGCTCGACGCTCGCCGGCACCGACCTGCGCATCGCGGTCGTGGCCACCAACACCATGCTCGCCGGCACCGGCGGCGCGCTCACCGCGATGATCTACATGATGATGCGCTTCGGGAAGCCCGACCCGAGCATGATGGCGAACGGCATGCTCGCGGGGCTCGTGGCGATCACCGCGCCCTGCGCGTTCGTGACCGCTCCCGTCTCGATGCTGATCGGCGCCATCGCCGGCGTGCTCGTGTGCCTCGCCGTCTTCTTCATCGAGGGCACGCTCAAGATCGACGACCCGGTCGGCGCGATCTCGGTCCACGGCGTGAACGGCGCCTGGGGCGTGCTGTCGCTCGGCCTCTTCGCCGACGGCAAGTACGGCGACGGCTGGAACGGCGTGCCCGGGCACGGTCACGGGGCTGTTCTACGGCGACGGCAAGCAGTTCGTGGCGCAGTGCGTCGGCACGCTGACCTGCTTCGTCTTCGTGTTCGTGAGCTTCTACGTGTTCTTCAAGGTGCTGGACAAGATCATCGGCAACCGCGTTTCGGCCGAGGTCGAGCTGCAGGGGCTGGACCTTCCGGAGATGGGCGCGCTCGCCTACCCGGAGTTCCAGATCGCGCCGGGCGCACAGGGTGGCGCGAGCTCGTAGGAGGGAATGGAAGAGAGCCAACGAAACTGGCGGCGCGCCGCGGCCACGGCGCGCCGCTCCGTTGTCCCGTCAACGAACCATAGGAGTGGATCGATTATGACACGCATGAGCCGTGCTTCGAGACGCCTTGCCGCGGTGGGTCTGGCATTGCTGGCTTTCGCAGCAACCCAGGCACGCGCCCAGACGCCCGCGCCGACTCCGGAACCGACTCCCGCGCCGACACCCGAGCCGCCGAAGATCGACGTCACCGGCTTCGTCGACGTCTACTACGGCTACAACTTCAACAAGGTCGATCCGATCGCCCGCACCTTCGACGTCCAGCACAACACGTTCTCTTTGAGCCTCGCGGAGATCGCGTTCGCCAAGGGCGTCACGCCCGAAAGCCGCGTGGGCTTCCGCGTCGACCTCGACTTCGGCAAGACGGCCGACCTGACGGCGGCCTTCGAGCCCGAGTCGGACGGCAAGGAGATCTACAAGCACATCGAGCAGGGCTACGTGAGCCTGCTCACGGGCAAGGTGCAGTGGGACGCCGGCAAGTTCGTGACGCCGATCGGCGCCGAGGTGATCGAGTCGGGCGACAACTGGAACTACACGCGCTCGATCCTGTTCGGCTACGCGATCCCGTTCTACCACGTGGGCGTGCGCGGCACGTGGGCCGCGACCGACAAGCTGTCGCTCGCCGGCTACCTGGTCAACGGCTGGAACAACTCGAGCGAGGTGAACGGCGACAAGACGGGGGCGATCGGCCTCACCTGGAAGCCGAACGCGAAGTGGACCTGGATCGCCAACGACATGTTCGGCAAGGAGACGCCGGGCTCGAACGACACGCGCAACCTGTTCGACACCACGCTCACCTGGGCCCCCGGCAAGCTCAGCCTGATGGCCAACTACGACTACGGCACCGAGGGCGACACCAGCTGGTGGGGGATCGCCGGCTACGCCAAGTTCCAGGCGAGCCCGAGCTGGGCTCTCGTCGGCCGCTACGAGTACGCGGACGACACGGACGGCGGCTTCATGACCTTCGGAACCAAGGTGCAGTCGTTCACGGTGACGAGCGACCACCTGGTCGCGGGAGGCCTGAAGCTGCGCCTCGAGTACCGCACCGACTTCGCGGACGAGAGGATCTTCCCGAAGGACGACGGAACCGACGAGAAATCACAGACCACCCTTACCGTCGGGCTGGTATATGGTTTCGGCGGCAAGATCTGATGAGAAACCGGGGCGCCGGCCGCGAGGGCCGGCGTCCCGCAACCCTGAGCAGTAAGGAGGCGGAATGACACCGAGTGACGTCCTCAAGCTGGCCAAGGAAAAGGGCGCGCAGATCGTCGACCTGCGCTTCATCGACATGCCCGGCCTGTGGCAGCACTTCTCGATCCCGATCGCGGAGCTGTCGGCCGAGCTGTTCTCGGAGGGCATCGGCTTCGACGGCTCGTCGATCCGCGGCTTCCAGGCGATCAACGAGTCGGACATGCTGCTGTTCCCGGACCCGGGGACGGCGCAGATGGATCCCTTCACCGCGGTTCCGACGCTGGTGCTGATCTGCGACGTGAAGGACCCGGTGACGGGCGCCAACTACGGGCGCGACCCGCGCTACGTCGCCAAGAAGGCCGAGGCCTACGTCAAGAGCACGGGCATCGCGGACACGATCTACATCGGTCCCGAGCTCGAGTTCTTCATCTTCGACGACGTGCGCTTCGACCAGGGCTACAACTTCGGCTACTACCACGTCAACGCCGAGAGCGGCCACTGGAACAGCGGCCGCGTGGGCACGCCGGAGAACCCCAACCTCGGCTACCGGGCGCGCGCCAAGCAGGGCTACTTCCCGGTGGCGCCCGCCGACCACCACCAGGACCTGCGCTCGGAGATGGTGATCAACCTCGAGAGCGTCGGCGTGAAGATCGAGGTGCACCACCACGAGGTCGCCTCGGCCGGGCAGACCGAGATCGACATGCGCTTCGACACGCTCGTGAAGATGGCCGACAAGGTGCTCTGGTACAAGTACGTCACCAAGAACACCGCGAAGAAGCACGGCAAGACCGTGACCTTCATGCCGAAGCCGATCTTCATGGACAACGGCTCGGGCATGCACACGCACCAGTCGCTCTGGAAGGGCGGCAAGAACCTGTTCTACGCCAAGGGCGGCTACGCGGACATCTCCGAGATGTGCAAGCACTACATCGGAGGCATCCTGAAGCACGCGCCGGCGCTGCTCGCGTTCATCGCGCCCTCGACCAACTCGTACCGCCGGCTCGTGCCCGGCTACGAGGCGCCGATCAACCTCGCGTACAGCGCGCGCAACCGCTCGGCCGCGGTGCGCATCCCGATGTACTCGAGCTCGGAGAAGGCGAAGCGGCTCGAGTTCCGCACGCCCGACCCGACCTGCAACCCGTACCTGTCGTTCGCGGCCTGCGTGATGGCCGGGCTCGACGGGGTGCAGAACAAGATCGACCCGGGCCAGCCGCTCGACAAGGACCTCTACGAGCTGCCCGCCGAGGAAGCGGCGCAGGTCAAGCAGCTGCCGGGCTCGCTCGACGTGGTGCTCGACAACCTCGAGAAGGACCACGAGTTCCTGCTGAAGGGCGACGTCTTCACGCGGGACTTCATCGAGACCTGGATCGAGTACAAGCGCAAGAACGAGGTGGATGCGATCCGCCTGCGCCCGCACCCGTACGAGTTCCAGCTGTACTTCGATATTTGAACCGGGGGGGCAAGGGGGGGCGGATGCGCCCCCCTTTGCTCAGTCCAGGCCGTCTAGCTGTTGTTCGTTTCCGTTGTCCGTTTCCGTTGTCCGTTTCAGCGAGCGTACAGGTCGATCACCTGCTCGAGCGCGCGCCGGCACACGGGGCAGAAGCCCACGGCGTTGCGCGTGAACATGATGCAGTCGGCGCGCGGGCGGTAGTAGCCCTTCGCCTCGTAGAGCGCGCCCTCGTAGGCGCCCACCTGCTTCCCGGCCGCCAGCAACGGCGCGGTGCGCGCGCTCTCCTCGCGGAAGAGCGCCTCCATCTCGGCCTCCGGCCGTCTCGCGGCCCGGATCTGCCGGCGCCGGGCCTGGATCTCCCGCTCGATCGCCTCGAACTCCGCCTTCGCCCAGGGCGTGGGCAGCGCGGCGCCGGGCGGGATCAGGTCGGCCCACTTGGCGGCCTTCGGGTCGGCGGTGGCGTTGCGCTCCCACGGCTCGACGCGCTCGCCGGCCGCCTCGTAGGCGACGTCGGAGGTGTAGTACTCGTCGGCGAGCCCCGCGAAGTGGTGGCCGAACTCGTGGACGAAGACGTACGGCGTGAAGGCGTTGTCGGCCGCGACGGTGGCGTAGAGGTTGTGGATGCCGCCGCCGCCGTACGTGCGGCCGTTCACCACCACCAGGGCGAACTCGTACGGCGCCTTGGCCGCGAGCTCGCGCCAGCGCTCGCCCTCCACGAGCACGTAGCGCTCCGAGCCGAACGCGTCGTAGGCCGCGCCGAACGGCGAGCGCCGGTAGATCCCTTCGGACGGACGCGAGACGCCGCTCTCGTCTGCGGGCGCGTCGATCGCCCAGACGTTGAAGGCCGCGCGGCGCTCCTTGAACGGCGACTCGGCGAAGAGCGTCTCCGTGAGCCGCTTGGCGTCGGCGTGCCACTTGTCCATCTCCGCGGCGGTGTAGCCGTCGCCGAGGAGCAGCAGGTCGACCTTCTCGCTCGGCGGGCCGCTCTCCTGCACGGCCCAGACG
The DNA here is from genome assembly GCA_963724555.1 of uncultured Acidobacteriota bacterium. Lineage (GTDB taxonomy): Bacteria > Acidobacteriota > Vicinamibacteria > Fen-336 > Fen-336 > DATBSL01. Next base: position 35,696 of record CAVRVE010000015.1, on the reverse strand, counting down.
CGCACGCCCGCGGGAGCGGCCGAGCGGTCCACGGACGCGGCCCGCGGGTCGACGACGACCGAGAACACCTCGCGGAACGCCTGCAGCCGGTCTCGCTTCTTGATCAGGACCTGCACCGGGCCGGCCGGCTCGGGGAAGCGCAGCGACTCGGAGAAGGCGCGGCGCAGCTCCTTCGCCTCGCCGGTGCCCTCCCACTCGCCATAGACGCTCGCGAAGCCGCGGGAGTAGACGAGCCGGTTCGTCGCCCGGTCTCGGACCTCGAACAGGTACTTGCCCAGGTTCGTCTCGTCGATCCTGCGGTCGGGCGGACCCGGCCAGGGTCCCTCGAGGATCAGGCGCGAGAGCGCGAAGCTCTCGCCGCTCGCGTCGCCGGAATGGACGTACTCCATGCGCAGCGTGCGCAGCTCGCCGCCCGGGAGCGAGACGGCCGCGAGCGCTCCGCCGAGAACGAATGCCTGGACGCGAAGCCGACGCAAACCCACCTCCCGCCGCGCATTCTGCTATGTTCCGGGGTGAGGGAGAAAACACGAATGTCTCGAGCGACGAGAGCCGGACTGGCGGGTGCCTTGGCGGTGGCGGCGATCGGCTGCGCGACCACGAGCTTCAACTCCGTGTGGAAGGCGCCCGACGCGGGCCCGCTGAACTTCAAGGGCAAGAAGGTGGCGGCCCTGATCGTCAGCAAGGAAGAGGGCGTCCGCTACGGCGCCGAGGACGCGCTCGCCCGCGAGATCACCGCGCGGGGCGCGGTCGGCATCGCCGCGTACAGCCTGATCCCGAAGGAGCTCACGCAGGACAAGGAGAAGGCCAAGGAGTTCCTGGCGAAGGCGGGAGTCGCGGGCGTCGTCGCGATGCGCGCCGTCGGCAAGGAGCAGGAGATCAGCTCCAGCCCGGGCGGGTATTACTGGGGCGGGCCGGCGTACGCCACGTTCTGGGGCGGCGGCTACTACGGCTATGGCTGGGGCGGAGTCTACAGCCCAGGCTACGTGCGCACGGACACGATCATGCACGTCGAGATCCTGGTCTACAGCCTGGATCAGGACAAGCTGGTCTGGGCGGCGCGCAGCGAGACCACGAACCCGGAGAAGGTGGGCCCGTTCATCAAGGAGCTGACCGCGAAGGCCGCTGCCGAGATGAAGAAGCAGGGCCTGATCCAGTAGCGGCCGGGGGGCGCGCGGAATGCCCGCGCGCCTCTTCGCGCGCTACCAGTGTCCGCGCTTGAGCCCGCGCTCGTGCAGGCGCTGCTCGACGCTCCCGAGCTCGTCGCGGTCCGCGGCCGAGACCGGCTTCAGGTAATCGTCCGCGTGGAAGATCCGCCAGGTGAGCGAGACCTCCGGCGTCATCTTGTTCTCCGGCCGCAGGACCGCGGTGCGCGGCGGATCGAGCTCGGTCTTCGCCCTGCGCGCATCGGGGGGGAAGGCCTCCTCGACGAAGGCGACCAGCTCCTCCTTGATCTGCGTCCCGGCCTTGCGGCGCTCCTCGCCCGGCGCCTTGTCCATCGGGATCTCGGCGTAGAGGCTGAGCGCGAAGCCGACCTGCAGCTTCTCGCTTCCGCGCATCTCGGTGAGCGGCGCGATCTCGAACGACACCCGGCGCTGTCGCGCCCACTCGACCCACTCGGCGGTGCTTCGACCCATGGCCGCACTCTATAATCCCTGGCCGGCGAGGGAAAGGGGCCTGCGCGCGGCCGCGCTCCGATGAAGGCGATCACCGTCGAGCCGAGGAAGCCGGGCAGCGTGCGCTTCGAGGAGGTGCCGGAGCCGGACGCGCGCGACGGCTCGGTGCTCGTGCAAGCCGTCGCCGTCGGCGTCTGCGGCACCGACGCGGAGATCGTCGCGGGTGCCTTCGGAGCGCCGCCGCCCGGCAAGACCCGCCTCGTGCTGGGCCACGAGTCGCTCGGCCGCGTGCTCGACCCGGGCCCGGCGAGCAGCCTCTCGGCCGGCGATCTCGTGGCCGGCATCGTGCGCCGGCCCGATCCCGTGCCGTGCCCGAGCTGCGCGGTGGGCGAGTGGGACATGTGCAGCAACCTGCTCTACACCGAGCGCGGCATCCAGCAGATCGACGGCTTCATGTCGGAGCGCTTTCGGATCGAGCCCGAGTACGCGCTGCGGATCGATGCCTCGCTGGGGCTGCTCGGCGTGCTGCTCGAGCCGACGGCCGTGGTGGTGAAGGCCTGGGAGCACCTCGAGGCCGTCGGCCGGCGCGCGCACTGGCAGCCGCGGAGCGTGCTCGTGACCGGAGCCGGCCCGATCGGCATGCTCGCGGCGATGCTCGGGAAGCAGCGCGGGCTCGAGGTGCACGTGCTCGACCGCGTCGGGTCGGGCCCCAAGCCGGAGATCGTGCGCGCGCTCGGCGCCACGTATCACACGAGCTTCGACCGGCTGGGGTTCGAGCCGGACGTCGTCGTCGAGTGCACCGGGGTCGGGCAGGTGATCGCGGACGCGGTCTAGGCGGTCGCCGGCGGCGGCGTCGTCTGCCTGGTCGGCGTCGGCCACGGAGGCCCGCGATCGGGCTTCCGACCGCCGACGTGGCGGCCTCGATGGTGCTCCGGAACAAGGCCGTCTTCGGCAGCGTCAACGCCAACCGGCGCCACTGGTAGGTGGCCGGCGAGGCGCTCGGCCGGGCCGAGCGCTCGTGGCTCGAGCGGCTCGTGACCCGGCGCGAGCATCCCGCCGACTTCGCCCGCGCCCTCGAGCGGGGCCCGGACGACGTCAAGGTGGTGCTGCAGTTCGCGGAAGCCTGAGCGTTCTAGGGCTTCATCGACGCGACGTAGTCGTCGAACATCTTGTTGACGCCGTCGATCTTCTGGAAGACCGTCTTCGCGCGCGTGTTGAACTTGGCGGCGTCCGGCTTGAGCGCCGAGATCGCGCCCGCGTTCAGGTCGCTGCCCAGGAACGTCGACTGGTTCTTGAGGTCGCTCATCAGCGCGTCGAACCTCTGGCGGGCGTCCTTGCCCGCGACCTCGATCTTCTGGAAGCGCGCCTGCGCGTCGGCGAGCCGCTGCTCGCTCCTCTTGCGCAGCTCGGGATCGGTGATCGCGGTCGCGCTCTCCTTCCAGGCCGTGAAGTGGCGCTTGGCCTCGGCGTTCATCTCGTCGACCTTGAGCTTCGCGTCGCCGACCTTCTTCTCGCTCTCGGTGATGTCCTTGCCCAGGTCCTTGTAGGCGTCCTTGGAGTCCTTCGCCGTCTGCTCCATGATCGAGTTGTAGCCGGCGACCGTCTTTTCGAGCTGCTGCCGCGTCTCGCCGATGCTCTTGACGGTGCTCTCGACGGTCTTGACGAGCTTCTGCGTCTGCTCCGGCCCCGCCTGGCTGAAGGCCGGGGCGGCGGCGAGCGAGATCAGACCGGCCGCGAGAGCCAGGACCGTGCGTGCCGCACCGACAGTGTCGTGGCGTAGCGGCGTTCGAGCTTCTTGAATCATTTCGATACCCGTGCGTGATCCTCTCCAGAGGGAGAGAGGGCTGTGAGCCGGCGACAGGGCGGATCGGCCCTGCCCGACGAAAAGGGGAGAAATCCACGCTACGCCCGCGCGTGACCGGGGCGTCAATCTCGGTCGCGCGGCAGCGAGCGCGCGCGGCTAGTGCGGCGGTCCGCCCGCCGCCGCCTCGACCCGGCTTCGCATCACGACGCCGTACTCGCGCAGCAGCGAGGAACGCGACCGCAACCACGCGCCCATCAGCACGACGTTCCCGAGCGCGAAGCCCCGGACGCTCGAGCCGAGCCAGGTGGTGCCCGCGTACACGATCCCCGCCTCGAGCACGTCGCCGGCGCGCACGAAGAAGGTGTCGATCGCCTGCTTGGCCTTGTACTTCTCGTCGCGGCTCGTCGGCAGCCAGACCAGCTGGCGCGCGGTGTTCATCACCGAGTAGTCCGTCGCGTTCTCCGTGATCTTGGTCCAGCGGATCACGGCGAGACCCGCGCCGAGCGCGATCAGGCCGTAGCCCGCGAGCGCGACGAGCGGCAGCGCCAGGATCGCGCCGGACATGCCGAGGTACTTGACGATCCTCGAGACCACGAAGGCCTGGACAGGAACGCTCCGAGCACGGTGAAGGTCAGGTTCATGTCGCGCGGCGATGGTCGCCGATGAACGCGTCCTTGTCGAGTCGGGGATCGCTCGCGAGCGCCGACGTTGGCGGCGCCGAGCAGCGTACTTGTCCCAGATGTAGTTGCCGGTGGTGTTCACGACGTTCAGCAGCACGATCAGCGAGGCGAGCAGCAGCAGGTAACGGCTCCCGAACACCAGCCCGAAGCCGCCTGCCGGCGAGAGCTGCTGCGGCGGCGGCCGCCGCCTGGCTCGGGCGCTTCGACTCGCGCCGGTCGACCACCCGGTAGAGCCACAGGTGGACGAGCAGCAGCGCGGCGGTCACGTGCATCATGTTGTAGGGGCCGACGCCGCGCCTCGAACAGCCGACCAGCGAGCCAGGCCCCGACCATGGCGCCGACCGTCGCGCCGAGGAAGATGAACGGGAAGAGCCGCTCGCCCGCCTCGCGCCGATAGATGTCGTTCGCGAAGGACCAGAACTGCGCGATCGTCGCCAGGCTGAAGATCCCGACCCAGATGTAGATAGACGACCCCGACGTACGGCAGGCCCGCGCGGCCCGCCCACGAGAAGAGCTCGATGCACACCAGAAGAACAGGATGAAGCCGAGGATCAGCCGGACCCGGTCGACCTTCGACGAGAACCAGCCGTAGAGCGGGACGAAGCCCATGAGCGTGAGCGCCTGGCCGGCGGCGGCGTAGGACTTCACCTCGGCCCCGCTCGCGAGGATCAGCGGCTCCCGCACGTACGCGCAGGACGTAGTAGCCCGAGCAGCAGCAGGAAGAGGTTCAGGAACATCAGGAGCGCCGTGCCGGACTCTCCCGCCTCGACGTCGGTGAAGACGCGAAGCAGGCGGTCGAGCCAGCTCGGCTGCGCCTTTGGTCCGCCCCGATCGCGCTTCGGGTCCCGCGCTGGGTCGAGCTCACTGGGCCTGATCTCCGCGCCCGCGGCGGGGCGATGGCCGAGATGATACCAGCGGCGTCTTCCTATGTTGGGCGCCTCGACCGGAGTGCCTTGACCGACCGCGGGGCCGGGAGTAGCGTCTCGCCACGCTCTTTCAAGGAGGGACCGGTTGAGAAAGACCGTCACAATGAGCCTGATCGTCCTCGGGTCGGCGGCTCTCGGCGTCCGCCCAGACGACGATCACGATGTCGGGGAAGTGCGGCAAGCCGGACGTCCAGCAGATGGTGCCGGCGGCCGACGCGCCGGACCACATGATGTTGCTCACGCAGGGCAAGTGCGTTCCCACGAAGGCGGCGGAGTTCGGCGGCTCGCCGAGCAAGGAAGCGGCCTTCGCGGAGCACGGCGAGGTGATCGGCCAGAACGGCAAGGTCACCGGGACCTACGTCGACACGCTCGCCAACGGCGAGAAGGTCTACTACAGCTACGAAGCCACCTCGGTGCTGCAGAACGGCGAGCTGCAGTCGATGGAGAACAAGTGGAAGATCGTGGGCGGCACCGCCCGGCTGAAGGGCATCAAGGGCCAGGGCACCTGCACCGGCAAGGGCACGTCGGACGGCGGCCTGACCTTCGACTGCACCGGAGAGTACACGCTGCCGTAGCAGCCGGCCTCGCGACCCGGGCCACCTACGGCTGCGGTGACGCCGTCCCTGTGCCCGCGGCCGAGCCGGGAGGCGGCGCCTGCAGCCAGCCGCCGCCGAGCGCCTTGTAGAGCCGCACCAGCGCGACGAGGTTGGTGCCGATCGTCTCGGCCTCGTCGAGCTCCGCGTTGAAGAGCGAGCGCTGGGCGTCGAGCACCTCGAGGTAGGCGGAGACGCCGCCCTTGTAGCGCAGGTCGCAGAGCTCGAGCACCTTGCGCTCGGCCTTCACGCGGTCGGCCTGGGCCAGGCGCTGCGCTCCGGTCCTGTTGTAGGCCACGAGCGCGTCCTCGGTCTCGCGGAAGGCCTGCAGGATCGTGCGCTCGTAGGCGTAGAGCGCCTGCCGCTGGCGCGACTCCGTGATCTCGACGCGCCGCTTGTTCTGGCCGGCGTGGAAGATCGGCTGCAGCAGGTTGCCGATGATGTTCCAGGACTTGCTCGGCCCCTCGAAGAGCGTGTCGAAGTCGGTGCTGGCGGTGCCGAAGGAGCCGGTGAGCGCGATGCGCGGGAACAGCAGCGCCTTCGCCTCGCCGATGTTCGCCGTGGCCGCGGCGAGCGTCTGCTCGGCCTCGCGGATGTCGGGGCGCCTTTCGAGCAGCTCCGACGGCAGCCCGGCGGGCACGGCCGCCGGCCGCTTCTGCTCGCTCACGGCGATGCCGCGCAGGATCGGTCCGGGGCTGCGGCCCAGCAGCACCGAGAGCTCGTTCTCCTTCGCGGAGATCAGCCGCTCCAGGTCGAACTGGATCGTCTCGACGCGCTTGAGCTCGGCCTCGGCCTGGCGGAAGTCCAGCTCCGAGGTCACGCCGCCCTCGAAGCGGTCCTTGGAGTACTGCACGGACTCGCGGCGCGACTCGATCGTGCGCCGCGCGATCTCGAGCCGGAGGTCGGCGTCGCGCAGCTCGAAGTAGGCCCGGGCCACGTCCGCGACCAGCGTGAGCACGGCGGAGCGGCGCGCCTCCTGCGTGCCCAGGAAGAGCGCCTGCTGCGCCTCCGTGGCCCGGCGGATGCGGCCGAAGAAGTCGAGCTCCCACGAGACGTCGGCGGTGAGGGAGTAGATCGCGGTCTCGGTCCCCTCGCTCGGGACGCCCTGGTCCCCGTCGGGGGTGTGGAGCAGGCTGCCGGAGTTGAAGCGCAGGCGGCCGGCGGTCGCGTTTGCGTCGAGCTTCGGCCAGAAGTCGGCCTTCGCGAAGCCGTAGCGGGCGCGCGCCTCCTCGATGCGCTCGACGGCGATCTTCAGGTCCTTGTTCTCGACGAGCGCGATCCGGATCAGCTCCTGCAGCTGCGGGTCGTCGAAGAGCTGCCACCACGCCGTGTTGGCGAGGCTCTGGGCCTCGGCGGCCGGGAGCTCGCGCCAGGTCGGCGGCGTGGGGACCTGGGGCCGCTGATAGTTCGGCCCGAGCGCGCAGAGCCGGGCCAGCGAGGAGGCGGCGGTCAGAGTGACGAGCAGCAAGCGGCGGGCGCATCACAGTGCCTCCCCCGTGCGCGGCGTCGCCGGCTAGGGCGGCGTCGACCGCTCGTGGCCGCTCTGCTTCTTGCGGCCGAGCAGCTCGACGAAGGCGTAGTTGCCCGGGATCAGGAAGACGCCGAGTGCGGTCGCGACGAGCATGCCCCAGAAGACGGCGGTGCCCATCACGTTCTGGGCGCCGGCACCGGCGCCGCTCGCCTTCATCAGCGGGATCACGCCCAGGATGAACGCGAACGCCGTCATCAGGATCGGGCGGAAGCGCAGGCGGGCCGACTCGAGCGCCGCCTCCTCGATCCCCATGCCGTCCTTCTCGTGCTTGGCCTTCGCGAACTCGACGATCAGGATCGCGTTCTTGGCGGCGAGGCCGATCAGCATGATGTTGCCGATCTGGACGTAGACGTTGTTGTCGTAGCCGGCGAGCCAGACGCCGAAGAAGGCGCCGAGGGCCACGAGCGGCGAGCCGAGCAGCACGGCCCAGGGCAGCCGCCAGCTCTCGTACATGGCGGCGAGCAGCAGGAAGACGAACACGATCGCGGCCACCAGGGTCGGCGCGGCGGGCGGGGCGATCTTCTCCTGGTAGGAGAGCGAGGAGTAGGTGAAGCCCATCTCCGGCGGCATCGTCTCCTTGAAGGACGGCCTCGAGGGCGGCGAGCGCCTGGCCCGAGGCGTAGCCGCGCGCCGGCACGCCCTGGAACTCGACCGAGCGCAGCAGGTTGAAGCGGTTCGTGAGCTCGGTCCCGCCCTGGGCGGTGATGGTGACGAGCGTCCCGAGCGGGATCATCTCGTTCGTGGTCTTGCTCCGCACCCAGATGTCGCCGATGTCCTCGGGCTTCCTGCGGTAGTCGGCCTCGGACTGGACGTAGACGCGGAACAAGCGACCGAAGCGGTTGAAGTCGTTCACGTAGCTGCCGCCGAGGCTCGAGGCCAGGGCCTGGAAGGCCTCGTTCACGGGCACGCCCAGCTTCCTCGCCTTCTCGCGGTCGAGCTCCACCTTGACCTGGGGGTAGCGCGGGTCGAACGACGTGAAGATGTTGCCGATCTCCGGACGCTTGCGCGCCGCGTCGGCGAACTGCCGGCTGAGCTCGCCGAGCCGCTCGACGCTCATGCTGCCGCTCTTGTCCTGGATCAGGAAGTTGTAGCCGGCGGAGGCGCCGAACCCCGAGATCGTCGGGATGTTGAAGGGAAAGATGACCGCGTCGGGGATGCGGGCGACCTGGGCCTGGATCCGCCCCATGAAGCCGCGGACGTGATTCTCGGCGCCGTGCCGGTCGTGCCACGGCTTGAGGCGGATGAAGATCGTCCCGAAGTTGGGCTGGTAGGTGCTGGTCACGACGCCGTAGCCGCCGATCGTCTGGTAGGACTCGACGCCCTCGGTCTTGCCGAGGATCTCCTCGACCTGGGCGAGCACGGCACTCGTGCGCTCGAGCGACGCCGCCGGCGGCAGCGTCACGTTGATGCCGAAGATGCCCTGGTCTTCCTCCGGGATGAAGCCGGCGGGCAGCGCCCCTCCGAAGAGGCCCGCGCCCACCGCCACCAGCACCACGATGCCGATCGTGAGGATCGAGCGGCGCACCAGGATCTGGGCGCCCTTGACGTAGCCCTTGGTCGCGCGGTCGAAGATCTTGTTGAAGCCGCCGAAGAACTTGCCGAGGATCCCGGTGGCGGGCTTCGCGGGCTTCAGCAGCATCGCCGCGAGAGCCGGCGACAGCGACAGCGCGCTGAAGGCCGACAGCAGCACCGAGATCGCGATCGTGAGCGCGAACTGCTGGTACATCTGCCCGGTCAGGCCGGGGATGAAGGCGACCGGGATGAAGACCGCGGAGAGGATGAGGGCGATGCCGACGACGGGGGCCGACACCTCCTTCATCGCCTGGATCGTGGCCTCCCTCGGGGCCATCCCGTGCTCGATGTGGTGCATGACCGCCTCGACCACGACGATCGCGTCGTCGACCACGATGCCGATCGCGAGCACGAGGCCGAACATCGAGAGCGTGTTCACCGAGAAGCCGAGCAGCGGGAAGAAGATGAAGGTCCCGATCAGCGAGACCGGCACGGTGAGCAGCGGGATGATCGTCGCCCGCAGGTTCTGCAGGAAGATGAACACCACGAGCGTGACGAGCACGACCGCCTCGAGGAAGGTGTGGAAGATCGACTCGATCGAGGCCTCGACCGCGGGGGTCGTGTCGTACACGATCCGGTAGTCCATGTCGGTCGGGAAGAAGGTCTTCGCCGTCCGCATGGTCTCGTAGATCCCCTCCGCGGCCTGGAGCTGGTTGGCTCCGGGCAGGAGGTACACGGCCATGGCGCCCGCGGCCTTGCCGTCGAATCGGCCGAAGGAGTTGTAGTCCTGCGACCCGAGCTCCACGCGGCCCACGTCCTTGATCGCGGATCTGGCCGCCCGTCTCCGTCTCGCGGATGATGATGTTCGCGAACTCGTCCTCGGTGATCAGGCGTCCGGGGGCGCTCACCGTGTAGGTGAACTCCTGGTCCTTCGGGGAGGGGCGCCCCCGACGCGGCCGGCGGGGGCCTGGAGGTTCTGCTCCTTGATCGCGGACATGACGTCCGAAGGCGTGAGCCCGAGCTTCGCCAGCTTGTCGGGCCGCAGCCAGATCCGCATCCCGTAGTCGGTGCCGCCGAAGAGGTCGACCTGGGCGATCCCGGGGATGCGCAGCAGCTGGTCGCGGAGGTTGATCCCGCAGTAGTTGATCAGGAAGTTGGCGTCGTAGCTGCCCTTCGGCGAGTAGAGCGAGATCAGCATCAGGATGCTGGGGCTCTGCTTCTTGACGGTGACCCCCTGCTGGACGACCTCCTGGGGCAGGCGAGCCTGGGCCGAGGACACCCGGTTCTGGGTGAGCACGTTGGCCATGTCCTGGTTCGTGCCCACCTGGAAGTTGACGTCGAGCTGCATGCGGCCGTCGGAGGTGTTCGACGACTTCATGTAGATCATGCCCTCGACGCCGTTCACCTCCTGCTCGATCGGTGTCGCCACCGACTGCTCCACCGCCACCGCGGAGGCTCCGGGGTAGGTGGCGGTCACGCGGATCGTGGGAGGGGCGAGGAAGGGGTACTGCTCGAAGCTCAGCCCGCGCAGGCTGTTGAGCCCGAGCAGCACCGTGATGATCGCGATGACGATCGCGACGATCGGGCGCCGGATGAAGAAGTCGGCCATGAGCAGCTACCCCTTCGCGCCCTTGGCTTCGGCGCGCACCGCCGGCGGGCGCGCCCTGAGCGGCGCTCGTCTCCCTCCTCGATCGGCACCATCTCGGGCTTCACCTTGACCCCCGTCCGCACCTTCTGCATGCCCTCGACCACGACGCGCTCGCCGGCCTTCAGGCCCGAGTCGATCACCCAGAGCGTGCCGATCCGCTGGGCGGGCTTCACCATGCGCAGCTCGATCGTGTCGTCTGCCGCCCACGACCGCGACGTTGTAGATGCCCTGCAGCTCGGCGACGGCGCGCTGCGGCACCAGGATGGCTCCTTGCTTCAGGTCCACCGCCGCGCGCACACGCGCGAACTGGCCCGGCCGCACGATCCCGCCCGGGTTGGGGAACGCCGCTTCCATCATGATCGTTCCGGTGGCCGCGTCGATGTTGCGGTCCACGAACACGATCGTGCCCTTTTTCGGGTGCACCGACCCGTCGCTCAGGACCAGCTCGAAGGGCAAGGGCGCCCCGGCCGACTTCCCGCCGCGTTCCTGAGTGCGGCGCGCGTAGTACAGGTAGTCGCGCTCGGGGACCGTGAAGCGCACGTGGATCGTGGCGATCTGCGAGATGTGGGTGAGCAGGTCGCTCTGCCCGCGCCCCACGAGCGTCCCCGGGTAGACCTCCGTCTTGCCCACGAGGCCGTCCTCGGGCGCCGTGACCCGCGTGTAGCCGAGGTCGATCTGGCCCGGTCGACGATGGCCTTGGCCGCCTCGACGGCGGCTTCCGCCGCGCGCTGCACCACCACCGCCGTGTCGTACTCCTGCCGCGAGATGGCGTTCTTCGCGACGAGCGGCTCGTAGCGGACGACGTCCTGCTTCGCTCGCGCGAGCTGCGCGTCGGCCTCGGCGAGCGCGCCCTTCGCCTGGGCGAGCGTCGCCTGGAGCGGGCGCGGGTCGATCGTGTAGAGCAGCTGGCCCTTCTTGACCGGGCTGCCCTCCTTGAAGTCGACGCTCTGGAGGAAGCCCTCGACGCGGGCCCGCACCTCGATCTCGGTCGAGCCTCGCGTCTGGCCGATGGCCTCCACGTAGATCGGGACGTCCTTCTGGAGGACCGTCGCCGCCTTCACGTCCGGCGGCGGCGGTGCGGGGGCTTCCTTCTTGCCGCAGCCGGCGGCGGCCGTCGCCAGGAGGCCGCTCAGGGCCACGAACAGCGCGCGTTTCATGGGCTTCTCGTCTCCTCGAATAACGGGCGGGGTGCGCATCTTATGTCAGCCTCCGGTCGCTCGTCAGCCTCCAAGGGCGATCGTGAGCGCCACCAGCAGGGCTCCCACCGCGACCATGACGAGTCCCGTGAGCCAGGTCCGGTGGCCGGTGACGCGTCCGAGCGCGTGGCCGGTCAGGTAGAGCATCACGAGTGCGACGGTGTTCGACAGCCGCAGCGCGCGTAGCGGCTCGCTCACGAACAGGAACGGGACCACGACGGGGAAGGTCGAGGCAAAGACCCAGAGGAACACCCCGAGGGCACCCAGCCACTCGTCGCGGCCGAGGCGGGAGGCCGCGGGAGGCTCGCCCGCCGCCCGCAGCCGCTCGCCCCACGCGTCGAGCTCCTCCGGGCGCGCGACCGAGGCCACGTAGGCGGGCAGCGCATCGGCCAGCACCTGCCGCGCCGCCGCCGGGTCGGACGCCGCGCGCAGCGAGCGCAGGGTCTGAAGCTCCCGCCCCTCGTCGGCGAGGCAGCCCATCAGGTACATGACCCCGTCGATGATCCCCCAGGCCAGGTTGCACCCGAGTGCCGCGATCAGCATGGCCCGAACGTCGGCGTGCCCCGCCTCGGCGGCGCTCAGCGAGCCGGTGAAGGTCAGCACCATGATCAGGCCGAAGAGCACTTCCGACACCCGCTCGATCGGCTCGAGGATGCGCCTGGTCACGGAGTCGCTCGCATGTAGTCGTCACCTCGGGTGGCCCAAGCGTCTCCCGGCTCGCCCGTCGTCCGGAAGTAACAAGCCGGTAAGTTACCGTTTCGGTCCCGAACTTCAAGTAGCAGAAGGTGGTTGCCTGGAGCGGCAACTCCGTGCTCACGCCTCGGAGCTGTCCACGATCGACACGGCGCTGCTGCTGGCCGGGGCGCTGACCGCCGCCGCCTACTACGACCGCGACACGAAGGAAGAGGCGGAGGTCCGTGAGACCGCCGACGCGCTCTACCGGCGTGTCGACTGGCGCTGGGCCTTGAACCGGGGCGCGACCCTGACGCACGGCTGGAAGCCGGGCCGCGGCTTCGTCAAGCACCGCTGGGAGGGCTACGACGAGGCGCTCATCCTCTACGTGCTCGGACTCGGCTCGCCCACGTTCCCGCTGCCTCCGGAGAGCTACGACGCGTGGCTGTCCACGTACGCGTGGCGGAAGCTCTACGGTCACGAGCTCGTGCACGCCGGACCGCTCTTCATCCACCAGATGTCGCACTTGTGGATCGACTTCCGCGGCATCCGCGATTCCTACATGCGGGAGAGGGGGCTCGACTACTTCGAGAACTCGCGCCGTGCCACGCTCGTGCAGCAGGCGTACGCCGTCGACAACCCACGCGAGGGCCGGACGCGATCCGCTATGATCTCCGGCGAGCAGCACTGCGCATGGCCTCCCGGCGCTCCCATCGCTGGCCCGTGATGACCGCCCTGACGCGGTTCTGGGCCGCCGACACGGGTCTTTCGCTCTTCTCGGCGCTGATCCTGATCGTCGTCTTCGTGATTCCGCCGTTCCTCGAGCCGGGGAGCGGCCGCCGCCTGGCCGGGGACATCGCCTACGCCTTGCTCCTGATCTCGGGGGTTCGGGCGCTGGGCGAGCAAAGGCTCGCCCGGAGGGTGCTCCTGCCCGTCGCCTTCGTCGCGCTGACCCTGGAGCTCGGAAGCTGGGTCGTGTCCGTGCCTGCGGCGTGGGTGCTGGGAAGCTCCCTCTTGTCCTTGCTGCTGTTCCTGGGCGTCGTCCTTGTGCAGACGCTGCGCGCCGGGCCGGTCACCTTCCACCGCCTCCTGGGTGCGGTCGCGGCCTACCTGCTGCTCGGCATCATCTGGGCGTACGCGTACGAGCTCGTCGCGCTGCTGCGGCCGCCTGCATTCTCCGGGGCCGTGAACCTGGCGGACGGGCCGCGCGCCTTCTATTACTTCAGCTTCGTGACGCTCACCACCGTCGGCTATGGCGACGTGCTGCCCGTGCACCCGGCGGCTCGATCGCTCGCGATGCTCGAGGCGGTCACTGGACCGCTCTACCTCGCGATTCTGGTCGCGCGCCTCGTCTCCCTCGCCGTGCAGTCCGACCTGGAGGCGAAATCGAAGTAGCGCGACGAGCCGGCGGCCGTCAGCTCGCGCGCTGGCGGGCGAGAAACCGCTCGACCGCCTGCGGCACCGTGAAGAACATCCGCTCCCGGCCCAGTCGCTCTCCAAGCGGCGAGCCCTGGACGAGCGGCAGGGCCTCCGCGCTGAGCGCCGCGAGCCAGAGCTCGACCCCTTCCGCGCGCAGCTTCGCCTCACCCTCGGCCAGCATCTTGAGCGCGGTGAACTCGAGCCCGGGGATTCCGCCGCAGTCGAAGAGCAGGACCGTGGGCTGCCCTTCGCGGACGAGCGGCCAGATCCGCTCGCCGACGTTCTGCGCGTTGCCGAAGTAGAGACGCGCGTCGGTCCTGAGGATCAGCAGGCCCGGAAACGACTCGTCGTCCGGGTGCTCGGCTGAGCGAGGCCGGAAGACGTCCGTGCCGCGCTTGCGCACCAGCACGCGAACCGGAGGGTTGTTCGCCATGCGGAACAGGCTGAGCATCGAGAGGATCACGGCGGCCAGGATGCCCTTCAGCGTGCCGAGCAGGACGACGCCCACGCAGGCGACGAGCGCCCAGCGGAACTCCTGCGTCCGGAAGCGGCGGATCTCGCGGAAGTCCGGGAGGCTGACGAGGCCGATCGAGGTGGCGATCACGACACCGGCAAGCGTCGCCTGCGGGATCAGCCCCATCACGGGAGCGAGGAAGAGGAGCGTCGCGAGGCTCACGCCCGCGGTGACGAGCGCCGCGGCCTGCGTGCGCGCGCCGGCCTTGCGGTTGACCGCCGTCTGGGACGTGCCGCCGCCGCCGGGCATCGCGCCGAAGAGCCCGCCCAGCACGTTGGACGCGCCGGTCGCGACGAGCTCCTGGTTGGCGTCGGGCCGCGGCTCGCTGGGGGACGCGAAGGCGCGGCCGGCCGCGATCGTCTCGGTGAAGCTCATGAGCGCGATCGCGACGGCGGCCGGCCAGAGCGATTCGACGAGCGCGAGCTCCGGACGCACGAGCGCGGGCAGGCCGCCCGGGATGTGACCGACGACGGCTACGCCCGAGGCCGCGAGGCCGAGAAAGTGTGACGCGGCGATGCCGCCGGCCACCGCCAGGAGCGGCGCGGGCAGCCGCGGGTCGAGGTGCTCGAGGCCGACCACGACCGCGAGCGTCGCGAACCCGACGACGAGCGTCGCCGCGTGCGCCGCGGGCAGGTGGCCGACGAGCGAGAGCGCGTCGCGGATCCATCCGGCCTTGTCGTGGTGGACGCCCAGCAGCTTCGGCGCCTGGTCGAGCACGATCACGAGCCCGATCCCGGCCTTGAAGCCCGTGAGCACGGGCTCCGAGATGAAGTTGGCGACGAAGCCCAGACGCAGCAGGCGCGCCGCGAGCAGCACGAGGCCCGTGAGCACCGCGAGCGTCGCCGATGCGGCGACGAGCGCCGCGGGCTCGGCATTCGGTGCGGCGTCCGCGAGCGCGGCCGCGCCGAGGATGCCGAGCGTCGTGGTCGTGCTGACGCTCAGCACCCGCGAGCTGCCGAGCGCCGCGTAGACGGCCATCGGCACGAGCGCCGTGTAGAGGCCGATCTGGACCGGGAGCCCGGCGATCGTGGCGTAGGCCATCGCCTTCGGGATCACGACCGCGGCCGTCGTGAGGCCGGCCATGACGTCGGCCCGCAGCCACGCGCCTTCGTAGCGGGCGAGCCAGTCGAGCGCCGGGACGAGGCGGGGTTTCATTGCGTGGAGTCCGTCCGGACGGAGCGGACGCTCCGCCCGGACGTGAGCCCCTGCCCGGGCGCGTGCGCGCTCGGGCGCGCGCGGCTACTGGACGAGCGGGATCTCGGAACTGAGCGCGAGGTCCGCGAGCTTGTTGAGCCGGCTGTCGACCTGGAGGAAGCGCGCCACCGTCTTGGCGGGCAGCACCTTCAGCATCTCGTCCTTGTACTTCTTGGTGAGCGCGAGGCGCTTGTCCTCGAACGCGATCTGCCGCTCGAGCAGGCCCTTGGCCTTGGTGTCGTCGAGGCTCGTCCAGTGCTCCGCGAGGTCCTGGACGATCGCCACGCGCTCGTTGCCGAGCGTCTGGGCCTCGGCCTCGTACGCCTTGTAGATCGGCCAGAAGATGGCCGCCTGCGCGCTGTCGAGCGCCATCGTCTTGCCCAGGATGTCGGCCTTGCCGGCGCGGACGTCCTTGCGCAGCGTCTCGATCGCCTTGTCGGCGTCGGCGCGCGCCTTCGCCGGGTCCTGCGCCGCCGGGGCCGCCTGAGTCTGCGCCAGTGCCGCTCCCGCGACCAGCATCGTTGCCGCGACGGCAGTCGCAGCGCTCCGGATCGTCTTTCTCAGCATCTTCTCGTTCTCCCTCGAAAATGGACCAGCCTGCAAAAGGCTCGGGGATGATACTCGCTTCAGTCGAGCTTGAGCCCGGCCTTGGCGAGGCCCTCCACGACGCAGGCTTCGAGGTCGGGGAACTTCAGGTAGCGCCCGATCAGGACCCGGCCGCGGCTCTGGAAATTGGGCTTGCGCCGCAGCAGCTCCGCCACCTCGTGCTTCGCCTCCGCCCGGCGTGCGAGGTGGCCGAGGCTGGACGCCCGCATCAGCGGCCTCCAGAAGAAGGTGGCGTCCTGGAACAGGAGCGCCGTCCGGTAGGCCAGCTCGTAGTATCCGAGGCGCATGTGATTCGCCCAGAGCGCGAACTGCGTGACGGTGGCCGCGTTCGGATTGCGCAGCGTGGCGCGGCGGATCAGGGCGATCCCGTGGTCCCACTCGCCGAGCAGCGCCAGCAGCCAGCCGATCCACTCCAGGTAGACGAACGAGCCGGGGTTGAGCTCGTAGGCCTTCTCCGCCTCCTCGCGCCCTGCGGCCAGCTCGCCCTTGATCAGGAGCGCGCCCGCGAGCACCACTCGCGCTCGCTGGCTGGAGGGATCGAGGTGAACTCCCTTCTGCGCCAGCGCGAACGCCTCGTCGATCGAGGCCGGGGGGGAGGCGATCTCGAACGCGTAGTTCGCGCTGCAGAGGCGCGCGAGCTGCACCCAGGCGAGGGCGCAGTCCGGCCGCTCGCGCACGATCCGCCGCAGGGCCTCGTATGCCGGGAGGAAGTCGGCGGGGTCGCGATTGAAGAAGAACTGGTAGGAGCGCAGGATCGCGCCGTAGGGCTGAAGCTCGGCGGGCGGCGTCTTCCGCTGCTGCGCCCAGAGCTGGTGCGCCACGGCCCCCTGCTCGGACGCGACGCGTGCCGCGATCCTGCGGGCGGTCTCTTCGTAGAGCCTGCGGACCGGATTTGCCGGCGCGCGATACTCCTCGGCCCAGACCTGGCGTGCGTTGCGGCAGTCGACGAGCCGGGCGTGGACCCGCAGCCCGGATTCGCTGGAGGAGAGGTGCCCGGAGAGCGCGAAGTCGCCCTGCCCGAAGCCGGCCGCGCCGAGCTGGTCGAGATCGCGCTGCAGCACGACGCTGACGTCGCCGTAGCGGCCCATCTCGATGCACATCTCTTCCTGGAGCCACTCGGCGGCCGGTGCGAGCTCGGCGCCTTCGGCGTCGAAGACGCCCACGATCACCGAGGGCCAGCCGTCGGCGTCGAGCGTGCGGCCGACTCGCGGACGCCTCGCGCGCGCTCTCTTCGCTCGGGTGGGTCCAGCGCGTGAGGGGCACGTAGGTCCCGCGCGGCAGCTCGATGCGGACCGCGTCCGCAGCTCCCGCCATCAGGTAGTAGCGCTCCAGCGAGCGGCGCAGCCGCCCCGCCTGGATGCGCACGATCGGGTCCACGGTGGGGTTGAAGTCGTCGCGGCGCTCGAACACGCGCGTCGCGATCACCGACTGGGTGAGGTCCTCCTGCCGCCCCGCGAGCGTCTCCTCGACGATGAAGCTGAAGAAGGCGCGGGACCGCGGCGAGGCGTCGAAGTCGTCGCTCGAGAGGATCCGCTCGAGCTGCCCGACCACGACGTCCCGGTCGAGGGTCGCTCCGCCGACCCACTGCTGGTCCTGCATCACGCCCGGAACCTCCCCAATGGTCCTGGCCATGCCCCTTGCCCCGAAGCTGTTCAGGCAGAAGAGCCTAGCAGAACAGGTTGGACCCGAACACTGTACATTCTGACAATTGATGTAATGTCGTCCCAAGTCCGCCAGCCTCGGTAACTTACGTGGCATTTACTTGCCGGCGCGGGGGGACTCGGGTCATCTTCTTGGCGGTCGCAATAGAGGAGGGACGCATGACGACGCTGACAGCCGCCGCCTTGTTCGCGCTCGCGGTCCAGGCGCAGGCTCCGAGGGAGCCAGCGAAGGACCTGTTCCTCCGCAGCGCGAAGGCGCCCGGCGTCGAGATCCGATTCGTGGACTACCACTGGCACCCGACGCTCTTCGAGGCGATGGCGAGCGGGAAAGGCGACGTTCCAGACGCGAAGCGCAACTGGGTGGTGGTCCGGATGATCCTCGACATGCGGCCGATGACGCTCGAGGGCAAGCGCCTTCCCGTCGGCAATTTCGGGATCGCGCTCTGGCCCAACCTCGACGGCAAGGGCATGCAGGTCGAGGTGCGCCAGGTCGACATGCGCGACGTCTTCCCGAACCTGAACGCGATGGGCCCGGTTCCGCGCGGCGAGACGATGTACAAGGGGCCGGTGCGGTTCGAGACGGAGAGCCCGGTCGCCGAGCGGCTCGACACCAAGGTGACGGAGGAAGGCGGTGCGGTCGTGCTCACGGTCCGCTACGGCGATCGCCGCTTCTCCTTGAAGCTCACGCCCTGAAGGAAGTCCCATGAAGAAGAACAAGAAGCGCGAAAAGAAGAACGAGCGGGACGGCAAGCTGAGCACGAAGGCCTACGAGAAGCAGATGCGCAAGCTGCAGGTCGAGCTCTGCCACCTGCAGGAGTGGGTGAAGGCCACCGGGCAGCGGATCGTGGTCGTGTTCGAGGGCCGCGACGCCGCCGGCAAGGGCGGCACGATCAAGGCCATCACCGAGCGCGTCAGCCCGCGCGTCTTCCGGGTGGTGGCGCTGCCCGCCCCGTCGGACCGGGAGAAGAGCCAGATGTACCTGCAGCGCTATCTCGCGCACTTCCCGGCCGCGGGCGAGATCGTGATCTTCGACCGAAGCTGGTACAACCGCGCGGGCGTCGAGTACGTGCTCGGCTTCTGCACGCGCGAGCAGCACGACAGGTTCCTCGACGTCTGCCCGTCGTTCGAGAAGCAGATGGTGGTGAGCGGCATCCGGCTGCTCAAGTACTGGCTGGAGGTCGGCCCGAAGGAACAGGAGCGGCGCTTCGCGGCGCGGATGGAAGATCCGCTGCGGCAGTGGAAGCTCAGCCCCACCGACCTCGAGTCGCGCCGGCTCTGGTACGACTACTCGCGCGCCCGCGATCTGATGCTCAAGGCCACCGACACGAAGCACGCCCCCTGGCACATCGTGAGGTCGGACGACAAGAAGCGCGCGCGGCTGAACCTGATCGCGCACCTGCTGGGGCAGATCCCGTACAAGCGCGTGAAGCGCGAGCGCGTGACGCCCGTGGACCGCTCGCGCAAGCACGCCTACGACGACGAGGCGCCGATGCGCCGGCGCTCCTGGATACCCGAGGCCTACTGACTGCGGCCTGACAGCGCGACGACCGAGGGGCATCGCTTCCTGCGCCTGATGCGACCCGGCTTCGGGGCCATCGCCGCGCTCGCGGCACTCGCGTGTGCAGCACCCTCACTGCGCGCGCAGGACCTGACGCCGCGGGCGTACGTCATCACTCCGGTCCGCGCCAACGCCGTGATCGCGAGCTACGTCTTCAACGACGGCGAGCTGCTGTTCGACGGCACCGTGCCGATCACCGGGGCCACGGGCCGTCTGAACGTTCCGGTGCTGAGCCTCTACCACTCGATGAGCGTCTTCGGCCGCTCCGCCAACGTCACGGCCACGCTGCCCTACGGCGTCGGGACCTTCAAGGGCAAGATCTCCGAGGCCGAGGTCTCGGCCTACCGCTCGGGGCTGCTGGACTCTGTCTTCCGCTTCTCGGTGAACCTCAAGGGCGCCCCGGCGATGGAGCTGTCCGAGATGCGGAAGTGGCGGCAGGGGCACATGCTGGGCGTGAGCGTCAAGATCGTCGCGCCCACCGGCCAGTACGACCCGAGCAAGCTCATCAACCTGGGCGGCAACCGCTGGGGCTTCAAGCCGGAGCTGGGCTACTCGGGGCGTTTCGGGAGCTTCGTGCTCGACGGCTACGCGGCGGTCTGGTTCTTCACGAAGAACCCCGAGTTCTTCTCGCGCAACCAGTACTTCGCGGGCACGCGGGCCCAGACGCAGAAGCCGATCGTGGCGTTCGAGACGCACCTCAGCTACGACTTCAAGCCGCGGCTGTGGGTCTCGCTCGACACCAACTTCTGGTACGGGGGCCGCACGAGCCTGGACGGCGTCGAGAACCCTGCGACGCTGCAGAAGAGCTCGCGCATCGGCGTGACCGCGTCCTTCCCGCTGAGCCGCCGCCAGGCGATCAAGCTCGGCTACGCCGCCGGCGCCTACGTCCGCTTCGGCGGCGACTACAAGATCGCCTCGATCGCGTGGCAGTACTCCTGGGCCGGCAGCCCGAAATAGCCGGATTCCGGGCCAGACGGGGTGTGGCGCGGCCCTCGCAGGGTAGACTTCCCGCGATTGGGGATCGTCCGGCGGGGAAGGTGTCGCTGGTGGTTCGCGCTCGCGCTGGGCGCGGCGCCGACCATGTATGCCCAGCCGGCCGGTCGGATCTCCGGTTGGGTGGAAGACGGTACGGGTGCCCGGCTCGTGGGCGTGACGCTCGCCCTGCGAGGTCCAGTGGAGCGCTCCGCCGTGTCCGGCGGCGACGGATCTTTTGCCTTCGAGGGACTGCGGGACGGTGAGTACCGCCTCGAGGCGTCGCTCGCGAGCTTCGCTCCCGCCACGCAAACGCTCCAGCGTGGTGGAGGGGCGCCCGCTCACGGTGTCGCTGCGGTTGTCGGTGATGGCGGTCGACAAGCTCGTCGTCACCGCGGACAAGCAGGGCGAGCGCGACGCGCAGGCGTCCGCGAGCGCGATCAGCGTCTTGACGGGAGCCGAGCTGGCGCGGACCGCGGCCACGAGCGTGGAGGACACGGCCGGGCTTGCGCCCGGCGTCACGTTCTCCCAGAACACCGGCTTCGCCCAGCTCACGATCCGCGGCATCGGGACGAACGTCGTCTTCGCCGGCTCCGACCCGAGCTCGGCCGTTTACCTGGACGGCGTGTACCTCGCGCGGCCGGCGATGGTGCTCGGCGACTTCCTGGACCTCGAGCGGGTCGAGGTGCTGCGCGGGCCGCAGGGGACCCTCTACGGCCGCAACGCGGTCGGCGGCGCGCTCAACGTGATCACGCAGCCGCCGAGCGAGTCCTTCTCCGCCACGGAGCGCGTCGGCGTCGGAAACCTGCAGGCGCTCCGCGCCGAGGCGCGAGTGAGCGGCCCGCTCGTGAAAGACCGCCTGAGCGGCAGCGCGGCTCTCCTGCGCGGGGTTCGCGATGGCTTCGTCCGCGACCTCGACCATCCCGACCACCCGCTCGGGGGCGACGACGTCACGGCGGCTCGCGGGAAGCTGAGACTCGCGCTCGGAACGCAGGGCGAGCTGCTGCTCTCGGGCGACGTCACGCACCAGGATCCCACGCCGCTCACGTACGCCAAGGTGCTGGCCGTGAAGCCTGGCTACACGGTCGACAACCCGGAAGGCCGGCGCGAGGTCCGGGCCTCGACGCTCCAGGAGAGCCGAAACCTCCAGTACGGAGGCAGCGCTCGCTTCACGTTGCGGATGGCGTCGGCGACGACGCTCACGAGCCTGACGGCGTACCGCGAGCTGGACTATCGCGTCCTCGCCGACACGGACATCACCGAGCTGGACCTCGCCGCGTCGGACGTGCACGAGATCCAGCACCAGTGGTCCGAGGAGCTGACGCTCGCCCGTGTGGGCCAGCGGCTCTCGTGGGTGGGTGGCCTGTTCCTGCTGGCGGACGACGACCGCCAGCCGACGTCGATCCGCCTCGGCGGCCCGCAAGTCGTGAACCGCCTCGCCCCGCGAGTCGAAGCCGCGACCGGGGCGGCGTTCGGACAAGCGACGCTCGCTCTCACGCGTCGCGTGTCGGCGACGGCCGGCCTGCGCTACACCCACGAGCGCAAGACGATCGACAACGCCGGCAGCCTCCACGCGTTCGACGGGCCGGAGATCCCGCTCACGGGCTCGAGCTACTCCTATCAGGACGCCATCGAGCACGACGCGTGGACGCCTCGCGTCGCGCTGCAGCTGCAGGTGGCGGAGCAGTCGCTGGCCTACGTCTCCGCCACGCGCGGCTTCAAGAGCGGGGGATTCAACATCTCGTCGCCCGAGCCGGGCCGCGGCTACGCGCCCGAGTGGGCGTGGAGCTACGAGGCGGGCTGGAAGAGCACGTTCGCCGACGGTCGCGCCCGCCTCAACCTGGCCGCGTTCCACACCGACTACGAGGATCTCCAGGTGCAGACGGCGATCCGGCCGGGCATCCTCGACATCTCGAACGCGGCGGCGGCGACGATCCACGGCGTCGAGCTGGAGGGCGCCTGGCGGCCGGCACGCGCGCTCGATTTCGGCGGACACCTGGCCTGGCTGGACGCTCGCTACGACCAGTACCTGGCGGTGGGAGTGGGCGGGGTCACGGGCGACGTGGCCGGCCATCGGCTGACCAACGCGCCCGAGTGGTCGGGACGCTTGTGGCTCGAGTGGACCGGCCGGGTGGGACGCGCGGGGACGTTGTCGCTTCGCGCGGAATCGCGCTGGCAGAGCACCGTCTTCTTCACGCCGTTCAACGACGCCGTCCAGCGGCAGAACGCGTACGGCCAGCTGGACGTGAGCGCCGAGGTCGGGCCCGGGCGCTGGGCGGTCGGCGTCTACGCCAGGAACGTGACGGACGAGGACTACATCACGGGAAGCTTCAGCTCGCCGCCGCCGGCGATCGGGGGCCGTCCGGGGGAGCCCCGGGTGATGGGAGTCCAGCTGACGCTGCGGCAGTAACGGGCGACGCTCCCGAGATCCAGGAGGAGATTCCATGCGAAGCACGGCGCGCGTCCTCGTCGCCCTCGTCACGATCGCCGTTCCGGTCGGCGCCCAGACCATGAAGGAGTCGCTCGACATCAAGCGCCAGGCGATCGCGAACCAGCGCCGCGTGCTCGTCTCGGGTGCTCTGCCGCTGACCGACGACGAGGCGAAAGGATTCTGGCCGCTCTACGACGCCTACGAGAAGCAGCGCGGCGACATCGACGAGCGCACCAACCGGCTGGTGGCGGACTTCGTCGCCATCGAGGGGAACCTCAGCGACACGCAGGCCAAGGCGATGCTCGCCGTGGCGCTGCGGCTCGACGACGAGCGGCTCGTGGCGCGGCGTGACGCCCTCGGCCGGATGTCGAAAGTGCTCCCTCCGCGCAAGCTCATGCGCTTCTTCCAGATCGAGCAGCAAGCTCGACGCCGAGGTGCGGGCCGACATCTCCCGCCAGATTCCGCTGACTCCGTGAGGGTCAGTCCGCGCGCGCCGTCCCTTGCGGGCGCGCGGCGCAGCCGAGCCGCCGGTAGACGCCGACTCGGGCGACCTCGTCGATGCGCTCGTAGCGCTCGCCGACCAGGCGCTCGAGCCGCGGATAGTCCCGCAGGGGGTAGTGGTCCCACCCGTAGATGCCGGCGGGCGACGTGTCGAGGATGTAGGCGGGGTGAGTCCGCTCGAGATCGGCCATGAGCCAGTCCCAGTGCGCGGCCGCCTGGAGGGGCTCGCCCGGGATCCGTAGTCGCGTCCCATCCCGGTTGCCGGGTACGTAGCTCGTGAGACCCGCCTGGGCGAGAACCGCGAAGCGCGACGCGGGCCGCGCGCCGCGCAGCCCGGCCTCGTAGTAGAAACCGGGGGCCCATCCCCAGACGAAGAGCCGAGCGCCGGGGAAGCAGGCGTCGGCCTCGAGCCGCTTCGCGACCGCGCGGTACACCGGATCCCTCTCGCGGTACACGCGCGAGTCGCCGAGCCAGAGCCAGGCGTTGGCGCCGGCGAAGCCGACGGCGATGACGAGCGTCGCCGCCAGGAACACGCGGCCCTCGAAGGCGCGCGGCCGCTCGAACCAGCGGGCGACGGCGGGTGCGGCGGCGAGCGCCAGCGCGAAGCCGGCGGGTATGAAGTAGTGGGGAAAGAAGCGGAAGCCGACGATCGCGGGCGGCACCGCGAGCAGCACGAGGCCGTCGGTCAGCCGGCGGCCGTGCTCGTCGTGGTCGGGCCGGGCACGGGCCCACGCCCAGAAGAGCGGCGCCGACGCGAGCAGCCACGGCAAGAGATAGCTGGCCGCTCGCTCGAGGGCACCCTGGGGCGTGATCGGGTTCGCGGCGTAGAGGACGTTGCGCCAGAGCAGCCAGTACGCGAGGTCGCCCGCGCCACCGGTGGCCGCGAACGCGATCCACGTGGCGAGCATCGGCAGCGCGAAGCCGGCGGCGAGTGCGAGGACACGCGAGGAGGGGCGGCTCGAGCGATCGCCCGGACGGGCACGCACGGCGGCCCAGGCGAGCGGGAGAAGCCACAGTGCGGCGACGTGCTTCGCCAGCGTGGCGAGGCCGAGCAGCAGGCCTGCCAGGAGCAGCGGGCCCGACCGGGCCGCACGGCGCTCGTCGGCGGCGACGGCGATCGCCCAGGCGGCGGGGAGCAGCATCACGAGCTCGGCGCTGGTGGCGAGCATGTCGTGGGCGAGGAACGACGCGCCGTAGACCAGCCACAGCATCGCTGCCGCCACGCCGCGCCGATCGTGGCGGAACGCGGCGGAGGCGGCGAACGCGGTCAGCGGGACGCACAGCACGGCCGTGAACAGGTGCACCGGGAGCAGGCCCCGACCGAGGAGGAGCTGCGCCAGCGCGTAGTAGCCGTACAAGAGCGGAGGCTTGTTGTCGACGAAGTCGGTGTAGAGCCGGCCGCCGTCGAGCAGCACCCACGACCCCACCGCGTGGGCGGTCTCGTCCACGTCCAGGACCTCGACGACCAGCGAGAGCCAGCGCGTCAGCAGGCTCGCCACCACGAACAGGCCGAATAGTCCAAGGCGGCCCCGTGACCCCATGCGCTCCTCGACGCGACGCCATTTGCGCCGCGCGCCCCGGCTCGGGCATCCTCTGCCAGGACGTCGCGGCCGCCCGCCGACATGCAACGGTAACTTACGGCACTGTTACTTCCACGGCAGCCGGCCCCGTTTCATTGTGCGCGTGCCAGGTCCATTCCGGAGGACGGGAAGGTAGCCATGACGAAGAGGTGTGTCGTCTCCAGCCGCGCCGTTGCGTTCGCAACGGCTCTGTCGTTGGTCCTCACTCCGGTGGCGCCGCTCCTCGCCGCGCCCGCACCGCCGCAGGCCGCGACCCCCGCACCGGCTCCGGCCAAGACACCTGCCGCGGCCCCGGCGCCCGTCGACGGCGGCTGGCCGCGCGCCTACTCGACAGCGAGCGGCGGGAAGATCCTGGTCTACCAGCCGCAGGTCGCGAGCTGGGAAAACCAGCGCCGCATGATTGCCTACTCGGCGGTGGGCTACGAGGCCAAGGGTGCGACAAAGCCCGCGCTCGGCAGCCTGAAGATCGAGGCCGACACCAAGGTGGCCGTCTCGGACCGGCTCGTCAACTTCAAGCCGCTGCAGGTCACCGAGTCCAACTTCCCGACGCTCAAGAAGGAAGAAACCCGCGAGGTCGTGGCGGAGATCGTCGCGGCGATCCCGGACGAGGAGCGGGTGATCGCGCTCGACCGCGTGCTCGCGCACGTGGACAAGAGCCAGATCCTCCCGAAGAACGCCGAGGGCGTGAAGGCGGATCCGCCGAAGATCTTCTTCAGCCAGACGCCCGCCGTGCTCGTCAACCTCGACGGCGAGGCGATCTGGAGCCCCATCAAGCAGAACGACCTCAAGTTCGCCGTCAACACCAACTGGGACCTGTTCCAGCACGAGCCGACGAAGACCCTGTATCTCCGCTACGAGAAGGCCTGGCTCCAGGCCAAGGACCTCGCGGGGCCGTGGACGCCCGCGGGCAAGCTTCCCGAGAGCTTCTCCAAGCTGCCGGCCGACGACAACTGGAAGGACGTGAAGGCCGCGCTGCCCGGAGAGAAGCTCGCAGCGGACAAGGCGCCCCGGGTCTTCGTGAGCACGACGCCTTCCGAGCTGATCCTGCTGAAGGGCCCGCCGCTCTACAAGCCGGTGTCGGGGACGAAGCTGACCTGGGTCAGCAACACCGAGAGCGACGTCTTCCGCATGGGTAGCACCGGGCCGGTCTACTACCTCGTGTCCGGCCGCTGGTTCACCTCGGCGAGCTTCGAAGGTCCGTGGACGTTCGCGACTCCGAACCTGCCCGCGGACTTCCAGAAGATCCCGCTCGAGCACGAGCGCTCGCGGGTGCTGGCCGCGGTGCCCGGCTCGCAGCAGGCGGCCGAGGCCGTGCTGCTGGCGCAGGTGCCCCAGACGGCTCGCGTCAACAAGAAAGAGCTGAAGGCGCCCGAGGTGGTCTACCAGGGCGAGCCGAAGTTCGAGGCGATCGAGCAGACGAAGGTGGAGCAGGCCGTCAACACCGACAAGCAGATCATCAAGGTCGGCGACCTCTACTACATGTGCTTCCAGGGCGTGTGGTTCATGTCGAAGAGCGCGACCGGGCCGTGGGAGGTGACGTCGAAGGTGCCGAAGGAGATCTACGAGATCCCGGCGAGCTCGGCGGCCCACAACGTGACGTACGTGACGGTCGTGGAGGACGACTCGGACGACGAGTGGGTCCAGTTCGCGACGGTCGCCGCGTACACCGGCGTCATGATCGCCTGGGGCTGCGCGGTGTGGGGCAGCGGCTGGTATCACCCCCCCTACTGGGGCTGGGGCGGCGGCTATCCCTACTACTACCCGCACTACCCGAGCTACGGGTACGGCGCCTCCTACAACCCGTGGACCGGCGCCTACGGCCGCAGCGCTGTCGCTTACGGTCCCTACGGCGGCGCGGGAGTCACCTCGCGCTACAACCCGCGCACCGGCACCTACTCGCGCGGCGCGGCGGCCTGGGGGCCGTACGGGGCGCGCGGCTACGGCGAGGCCTACAACCCGCGCACCGGCGCCTACGGGCAGACGCGCCAGGGCTCGAACGTCTACGGCAGCTGGGGCGCGACTTCCGTGCAGCGCGGCGACCAGTGGGCGCAGACCGCGCGCACGACGAACCGTGCGACGGGCGCCACGACGCGTGCGACGCGGACGAGCGAGGGCGGCGCGGCCGTCACGCGCAACGGGCCCGGAGCCGGGAACAACTCGGGCGTCGTGCGGACCGGCGGCGGCGACGTCTACGCCGGCCGCGACGGCAACGTCTACCGCAACGAGGGCGGCAGCTGGCAGAAGTACGACAACGGCAACTGGGGCAACGTCGACAGGCCGACGCCCCAGTCCAGCGACCGCGCGAACGCCGGACCGCAGCAGACGACGCGCGACCGCAGCACGACGGGCGCCGGCTCCGCCGGCGGCGTGGACTCCTCCACGAGGGACCAGCTCAACCGCGACTCGGCCGCGCGCCGCGACGGCCAGCAGCGCAGCAGCGACTACAGCAACTACAGGAGCAGCGGCAGCAGCGGCAGCAGCAGCCGCAGCTCGAGCTCGTACCGCTCGAGCGGCGGCTCCCGCGGCGGCGGCGGCGGGCGCGGAGGTGGCGGCGGCCGGCGGCGCTGATGCGGAACGACTCCAGGACTCGCGAGGCGAGCCCGTCGGCTTCGACGTCGCTCGCGATGAGCCGGCGCGCGTTCTCTGCCCACGCCGCCTGGGCGCGCGGCGAGATCGGCACGCCGCTCGCCTACGCGGCGGCCGCGGTCGCCCTCGGCATGCTCGTGCCCCGGCTCGAGAGCCATTTCTTCCCCGACCTCACGGCGCCGGCGAGTGCGAGCGCCGCGATCGCGCTGCTCTCGGCGATCGCTTCCGGCATGCTGCCGCTCACCGGCCTCGTGTTCTCGCTGGCCTTCGTGATGGTGCAGTTCAGCGCCACGGCGTACTCGCCGCGCCTGGTGTCGTGGTTCGCCGGCTCCGCGATGATGAGCCACTCGCTCGGTGTCTTCACCGCGACGTTCATCTACTCGCTCGCGGCCATCGTGTGGGTCGACCGCGGCGGCACCGGCAAGGTGCCGCCGTTCACGCTCTGGGTGGCGATCGCGCTGCTGCTCGTGAGCGTCGTGTTCTTCGTGCTGCTGGTGGACAAGCTCGCGATGCTCCAGATCTCGCGGGTCCTCCGTATGCCGGCGACCAGGGGCGGGTCGTGATCGAGCGGGACTACGCGCTGCTCGAGGGTCGCGAGGACGGCGGGCCGGCGCGGCGACCCGGCCGACGAGCTGCCGGCGGTGAGCCAGCTGCTCGTCCACCGCGGCGGTCCCGCGGTGATCCAGGCGATCGACGTCGCCAGGCCTCGTCGCGCTCGCCGCGCGGGCGCGGGGGTCGTCGTCGAGGTGGCGTGGGCGGTCGGCGACACGGTGATCGACGGCATGCCGCTGCTGCGCGTCCACGGGGGCGGCACGACCCATCTCCGAGTCGAAGCTGCGGCGGCTCGTCAACCTCGGCTCGGAGCGTACCTTCGAGCAGGACCCCAAGTACGCGATCCGCATCCTCGTCGACATCGCGATCAAGGCGCTTTCGCCGGCGATCAACGACCCCACGACCGCCGTCCAGGCGCTCGACCAGCTCGAAGACCTGCTGCTGCGCCTGGGCCGGCGGAGCCTCGCGGCCGGCCGCGCGCGCGACGCATCCGGCAGCGCTGCGTCTGGTCTTCCCGGTGCCGAGCTGGGAGGACTTCCTGGTCCTGGCGCTTCGACGAGATCCGCTACTGCGGCGCGACCTCGATCCAGGTCATGCGACGGATGCGGGCGCTGCTGCTCGACCTGATGAGAGCGCCCCGCCCGAGCGGCTGCCCGCGCTCGAGCGCTACCTGGAGCGCGTCGACAACGGCATTCGCCGCACCTTCGAGGACGGCGCGGACCGGAAGGACGCGCTCGAGCAGGACCGTCAGGGGCTGGGCCTGTCGCCGGAGCAGCGGCAGGCATGAGCGCGAGTCGATCGGGGCCGCGCTATCCGTCGCTCTACCAGCTCAACACGCGCGTCTTCCTGACGGCGCTCGCCTCGAGCCTGGGCCGCCGGGCAACGCTCGACGACTTCCCTGACGCCGAGATCGACCGCCTGGCGGCACTCGGCTTCGACTGGGTCTGGCTGCTGAGCGTGTGGAGCACCGGGAAGGCGAGCCAGCGCGTCTCGCGGTCCTTGCCCGAGCTGCGAGGGGAGTTCGAGGCGACGCTGCCGGACCTTCGGGAGGACGACATCGCGGGCTCGGGCTTCGCGATCACCGGCTACTCGGTGCACCCCGCGCTCGGAGGCGACGCGGCGCTCGCCCGGCTCCGCGCTCGCCTCGCCACGCGCGGCCTCAAGCTGATGCTCGACTTCGTTCCCAACCACACGGCGCTCGACCATCCCTGGGTGGAGGACCACCCGGAGTACTACGTGGGCGGGACGGAGCTGGACCTCGCGCGCGAGCCCCGCAACTTCACGTGGGCGAGACGCAAGCGCGGCGACCGCGTGATGGCCTACGGGCGCGACCCGTACTTCGAGGGCTGGCCGGACACGCTGCAGCTCGACTACGCGAATCCCGCGACGCGAGAGGCGATGGCGGGGGAGCTCGTGAAGATCGCGCGCCAGTGCGACGGCGTGCGCTGCGACATGGCGATGCTGGTGCTGCCGGAGGTGTTCGAGCGGACCTGGGGCCGCCGGGCCGAGCCGTTCTGGCCGGACGGCCGTCGCGCGCGTGCGCGAAGCGGTCCCGGGCTTCCTGCTCATGGCCGAGGTCTACTGGAACCTCGAGTGGACGATGCAGCAGCAGGGCTTCGACTACGCGTACGACAAGCGCCTCTACGACCGCCTGCGCGAGGGCGCGGCGCGGCCCGTCCGCGAGCACCTGCAGGCGGGGCTCGACTACCAGGACAGGCTCGCGCGCTTTCTCGAGAACCACGACGAGCCGCGCGCGGCGGCGACCTTCACGCCGGAAGCGCACCGGGCCGCGGCGGTCACCACGTTCCTGTCTCCCGGGCTGCGCTTCTTCCACGCGGGACAGCTCGAGGGACGCCGGAAGAAGATCTCGCCCCACCTCGTCCGGGCGCCCGTGGAGCCCGTCGACCGGGAGCTCGCGGCCTTCTACGACCGGCTGCTCGGCGTGCTGCGGCGGCCGGCCGTGCGAGACGGCCGGTGGCAGCTGCTCGAGTGCCTGCCGGCCTGGGACGGCAACGCGACCTGCGGACGGTTTCGTGGCCTTCGCCTGGGAGCTGGAGCGAGAGCGGCTGATCGTCGCGGTGAATCAAGCCGCCGGCCGCGGCCAGTGCCAGGTGCGGCTGCCGTTCACGGACCTGGCGGGCCGCTCGTGGCGGCTGCGGGACGAGCTCGGTCCGGCCGTCTACGACCGCGACGGATCGGAGCTGCAGGCGCGCGGCCTCTACCTCGACGAGCCGGCGTGGCAGGCCTCGGTCTTCTCGCTGGCGCCGGTCGAGTGATCTCGAGCCGCCTTCTCCGATAGACTCGCGGCCTCGACAGGGGGGCCGCATGGACTGGTTCGTCGCTTCGCTCCGCGAAAATCCCGAGCTCGCCATCTTCCTGACGCTCGCGATCGGCTTCACGATCGGGCGGCTCCGCTTCGGCAGCTTCAGCCTCGGCGCCGTCGTCGGGACGCTGCTGGCCGGCGTCGTGGTCGGCCAGCTCGACATCCGCGTCGACCCGCTCGTCAAGGTCGTCTTCTTCGACCTGTTCCTGTTCGCCACCGGCTACAAGGTCGGCCCGCAGTTCTTCCGCGGCCTCCGCAAGAACGCCGGATCGCAGGCGCTGCTGACGCTCGTGCTGTGCGTCACGAGCCTGGTGACGACGGTCGTGGCCGCGAAGGTCATGGGCTACGACTGCGGCACGGCGGCGGGACTCCTGGCCGGGGCCTTCACCGAGTCGACGGTGATCGGCACGGCGGGCAACACCATCGCGCGCCTCGCGCTGCCGGAGGAAGAGAAGACGCGGCTGCTGAACAACATTCCCGTCGCCTACGCGGTGAGCTACCTCGTCGGCACGAGCTTCGTGGTCTGGTTCCTCTCGAACCTGGCGCCGCGGCTGCTGCTGAAGGTCGACTTGAAGGCCGAAGCGCGCGCGCTCGAGGCGCAGGCCGCGGAGGGCTCGAAGGCCGAGACCGGGAACCGCTCCGCCTACCGCGAGTGGGACGGCCGGACCTTTCGCCTGCCCGACGCGCTCGCCGGCCGCACCGCCGGCGACGTGGAGCGCTCCTTCGCGCCTGCCCGCGTCTTCATCCGCCGGATACGCCGCGGCGGCAGGCTGCTCGACGCGAAGCCGGACACCGTTCTCCAGGCCGGGGACGTCGCGGTCGTCACGGCGCGCCGTCACGTGCTGCTGGCTCCCGGAGCGCCGTTCGGCCAGGAGGTCGAGGACCGGGAGCTGCTCGACGTCCCGATGGCGGCGCTCGACGTGGTCGTCACGCGCCGCGAGGTCGCCGAGCGGCCGCTCGCCGAGATCGCCGAGGAGCACGGCCGCGGTGTGGTGCTGCTGAAGCTGGTCCGCGCCGGCGAAGAGATCCCCTTCGCGGCGGGCACGATCGTGAACCGCGGCGATCTGCTCCGGCTCACCGGGGCCGAGCAGGACGTCGAGCGTGCGGGGGCGGCGGTCGGCTACGTGGAGCGGCCGTCGAGCGCGACGGACGTGGTGTTCGTGGGTCTCGGCATCCTGCTGGGCGGCCTGTTCGGCGCGCTCACGCTGCAGCTCGGCGATTTCCCGATCAGCCTCACCGCGAGCGGCGGCGCCCTCATCATGGGGCTCGTGTTCGGCTGGCTGCGCTCGGTGCGCCCCACGTTCGGCCGCATCCCGGAGCCGGCGCTCTGGGTCTTCGACACGATCGGCCTCGCGGTCTTCATCGGCTGCGTGGGCCTCAGCGCGGGCCCGAGCTTCGTGTCCGGCCTGCGCCAGACCGGCCCGAGCCTGCTGGTCGTCGGGCCTCGTCGTGGCCCTGGTCCCGCACGCGACCGCCGTCTTGTTCGGGCGCCACGTCCTGAAGATGAACCCGGTGCTGCTGCTGGGCGCGTGCTCGGGAGCGGGGACGGCGACCGCGGCGCTACGGGCGGTACAGGACGAGGCCGGCAGCAAGCTCCCGGTGCTCGGCTACACCGTCCCCTACGCGATCGGCAACATCCTGCTGACGGCGTGGGGCCCGGTGATCGTGATGCTCACAAAGTAAGAGCCGACATCAGCGACCACTGACCACGGAGCAGGAGACACCGTTCGCGGCGGCCGCGACGTACGTGCCTCCGGCATCGACCCTGAGCTGGAACTGGTTGTCGGGGCTGTTCTCGCAGCCGTTGGTCTGCAGGCCCGTGCAGTACGAGCCGTCGCCCTTCGTCCAGGTCGGCCCCGGCCGACCGGTGTCCGTCGCAGTCCCGACTCGCCAGACCTCGCACGCGACACGGTCGGGATCCCCCGGCATGCGGACCGGGCACCAGGAGCGGCCGTCGGTGTACCCGATCGCCGCGCAGTACGCCGGGTCGGGGCCGACGAGCGGCGTCGAGTCGAGCGTGTCGAACTCGGGGCTGCGGAGGTGCACGCTGCAGACGATGCGGGTGACCGGGGGCGGGTAGGGCACGTGGCAGCCGCTCCCCGGCGGCGGCGTCTCGGGCGCGCGCTGGACGGGGAACGAGGCGGGGTGGCAGAGGTCGACGACGCTGCCGCTGCCGCGCCGGATGTAGCCGTCCGACGTCAGGACGTCGTAGGTCTCCGACGACTCGTTGGTGGTCTTCGCCAGGATCAGCTGGTAGGTGAGATCCTGCGGATCCCGCTGCGCGCACACGCCGATCACCCGCAGCACCTGTGCGACTCCGTCCAGGTAGCCCTCGGTGTCGACGACCTTGTAGAGGTCCGTGTTCGGCGCCGCCACGTCCGTCTTGTCGAACAGCTGCGGGCGGTTCTGCACGAGCCAATCGATCGCGGTCTCGACCTCGTCGACCAGATGCGGCGTCCCGCCCTGGCCGCAGACCGCTTTCGCGTCTCCGAGCCCGAGGCGGTAGCAGGCTCCGGAGATCGTTTGCGTGCTCGTCATTGCGGGTTGCGCTGCGCGCGGCGCAGTGGGGCTTGCGTCCCCGCCGCAGGAAAGCGCTGCGAGCGTCACGCCGAGCGCGCCGATCGCTCGCAGCATCCAGGGCTTCGGAGCAGTCAGCATGAAGCGTGGTCCTAGTCCCCGCCCACCTGTTGCCGGACCATGCGAGCAGCGAGCTTCTCCTTGGGGGTCTCGAGAGCGTCCTCCGCCGTCAGGCGTCCGAAGACGTCGAGCAGGCGTGCGACGAGGCCGGTCCAGCCGGTCTGGTGGCTGGCCCCGATGCCGGCCCCGTTGTCGCCGTGGAAGTACTCGTAGAAGAGGATGAGCTCGCGCCAGTGCGGGTCCTCCTGGAACTTCGCCGCACCACCGTGGACCGGCCGGCGGCCGCCCGCGTCGCGCAGGAAGATGGCGGACAGGCGTCTCGAGATCTCCTTCGCGACCTCGAAGAGGGTCATGCGGTTCCCGGATCCGGTCGGGCACTCGACCTTGAGCTCGTCGCCGTAGAAGCCGTAGAGGTTCATGAGACCCCGGACGATCAGGACGTTGACCGGCATCCAGACCGGCCCCCGCCAGTTCGAGTTCCCCCCGAACATCCCGCTGTTGGAGTCGCCGGGGAGGTACTCGACGCGGTGCTCCTGGCCCGCCACGTGGAAGACGAACGGGTGCTCGCGGTGGTACCGCGAGAGGGCGCGGATGCCGTAGGGGGAGAAGAACTCGTTCTCGTCGAGGAGGTAGCCGAGGACGCGCTCGAGCTTCGCCTTGGTGAGAGGAGAGAGCAGGCGGCGTCCGGCGTGGCCGATGTAGCCGTCGACGCTCGGCGCCACGTGGGCGATCACATCGGGGTGGCGCTTCTTGAAGAGCGCGATCAGCTCCAGCAGCCTCGGGTGGCGCGTCACCGTGTCCTGCTCGAACACGGTGCTCGCGCAGAGCGGCAGGAGCCCGACCATCGAGCGGACCTTCAGCCGGAACGCCTCGCCGCTCGGCAGCCGGAGGACGTCGTAGTAGAACCCGTCCTCCTCGTCCCACATGTCGTCCCCGTGCTCGCCGACCTTGTCCATGGCGTAGTTGATCCAGATGACGTTCTCGAGGAACTTGAAGGCGATCTCGTCGTAGACCGGGTCGTGATCGGCGAGGACGAGGGCCATCTCCAGCATGCACTGGGCGTAGAAGGCCATCCAGGCCGTGCCGTCCGCCTGCTCGAGCGACCCGCCAGTGGGCAGCTGCGCGCTGCGGTCGAAGACGCCGATGTTGTCGAGGCCCAGGAACCCGCCGGCGAAGACGTTCCTCCCCTGGGGGTCCTTACGATTCACCCACCAGTTGAAGTTGAGCATCAGGCCCTGGAAAGACCGCTCCAGGAACTTGAGGTCCTCCCGGCCCAGGTCCTTCTCCATCTTGTAGAGAAAGATCGTCGCCCAGGCGTGGACCGGGGGGTTCACGTCGCTGAAGTTCCACTCGTACGCCGGCATCTGCCCGTTGGGGTGGCTGTAGAGGCTGCGGAGCATCAGGAGCAGCTGCTCCTTGGCGAAGTCGAAGTCCACGAGCGACAGCGCGATCGTGTGGAAGGCCAGATCCCAGGCCGCGTACCACGGGTACTCCCACTTGTCGGGCATGGAGATGATGTCGCCGTTCATCATGTGGAACCACTCGGCGTTGCGCACCCTGCGCGTGCCGCCGACCAGCGGGTGCGCCTCGTGCTCCTTCAGCCAGCGGTCCACGTCGAAGTAGTAGTACTGCTTCGTCCAGAGCATTCCCGCGAGAGCCTGTCGGTGGACTCGCCGCTCGTCCTCGCTCAGCGAGCGGGGCGTGATCCGGTCGTAGAACTCGTCGGCGTCCAGGAGCCGCTGCCTGAAGGCCTCCTCGAACGGCGCCCCGAACGTCCTCTCTCCCTGGCCCTTGGTCAGGCGAAGCTGGACGAACTC
Source organism: uncultured Acidobacteriota bacterium (assembly GCA_963724555.1). Lineage (GTDB taxonomy): Bacteria > Acidobacteriota > Vicinamibacteria > Fen-336 > Fen-336 > DATBSL01. Next base: position 1,170 of record CAVRVE010000015.1, on the reverse strand, counting down.
GGATCCGCCCGCCGCGAGCTCGAGGACGTAGCGCGCAGCGGCTTTCGTCCCGGACTTCCCGGGGTTCACCGCGTCACGCTCGCCGCCGATGACGTAGCGGTGGAAGGAGTCCTTGACGTATGGAGTGGGGTTTGCCTGGCCCCAGAGCCTCTGGGCGTTCGTCTCGTTCTCCGTGAACAGGAGCTCCGGGGCGCCGCTGCAGGAGAGCGTGTAGTCGCCCAGCTCGGGATGAGAGGCCAGAATCTCCCCGGCGGCCTCGCGGAGGATCGGCTTCGGACCCTCGTCTCCCCACGACCAGGTGTTCCGGAACCACAGGGTCGGGAGGAGCTGCAGCCGCGCCGCTTCCTTCCCGCGGTTGTGGACCGACAGCCTGATCAAGATGTCCTCCGGCCCCTCCTTGGCGTACTCCACGAAGACGTCGAAGTAGCGGTCGTCTTCGAAGGCGCCCGTGTCGAGCAGCTCGTACTCGAGCTCCTCCTTCGATCGCTGCCGATTCGTCTGGACGAGGTCGCGGTAGGGGAACTCCCGCTGCGGGTACTTGTAGACGTACTTCATGTACGAGTGGGTCGGCGTCGAGTCGACGTAGAAGTAGTACTCCTTCACGTCCTCGCCGTGGTTCCCCTCGCTGTTGGTGAGGCCGAACGCGCGCTCCTTGAGGATCGGGTCCCGCTCGTTCCAGAGCGCGAGGGCGAAGCACAGTCGCTGCTTGTCGTCGGAAATCCCGCCGAGGCCATCCTCGCCCCACTTGTAGGCCCGCGAGCGGGACTGGTCGTGAGAGAAGTAGTCCCAGGCGTTGCCGTCGGCGCTGTAGTCCTCGCGGACCGTCCCCCACTGCCGCTCGCTCAGGTAGGGGCCCCACTTCTTCCAGGGGATTCCCGTCTCGCGGGCGTCGTTCAGCCGCTTCTGCTCGGTGGTGTCCACGATCCCCGTGTCGACCGTCCTCTTCCTTGTCATTGCGGTTCCCCTCTTCCTTCTTGCGCAGGCAGCGTGGTGGGCACGCGGACTTCGGAGAACTGGACGACCACCTTGATGTCGTCGGACTCTGCTCCCAGGCGCTGCAGCTCCATGTGCCCACCGCGATGCGCGCCCCCGCGCGCGGTCGTTCCGTGCTGCGGTTCTGGATCGATCAGAAGCGTACGACCACCCCCGCGGTCAGCTCGAGCTGGTGCA
>CAVRVE010000014.1:0-404220 GCA_963724555.1 uncultured Acidobacteriota bacterium | reverse complement strand
GCGCCGCCTCCGCCGCCGCGCGTCGTCCGCATCTGCAGCGGGATCGCCGCGCCGCGTCTCCTCCGCCGCGTCGATCCGGGGTACCCGGCGATCGCCGCGGCCGCGCGGGTGTCGGCGACCGTGCTGCTCGAGGCCGAGGTCGACGTGCGGGGCGAGGTCGCGCGCGTCCGCGTCGAGCACGGCCACCCGCTCTTCGACGAGGCCGCCGTCGCGGCCGTGCGGCAGTGGCGCTACCAGCCGCTGCTGCTGAACGGCGAGCCGACCGGCTTCGTCCTCACGGTCACGGTGCGATTCGACCTGCGGCACTGAGTACGGCCATCGCGACTGGGCTCAGTCGGCCCGCAACCGATAGCCGACGCCGGTCTCGGTCAGCAGGTGCCGCGGGCGCGCCGGGTCGTCCTCCAGCTTCTGCCGCAGCTGAGCCATGTAGACGCGCAGGTAGTGCGTCTCGTTCGTGGCGCCCGGGCCCCAGACCTCGCGCAGCAGCTGACGGTGCGTGAGCACCTTGCCCGCGTGCTGCACGAGCGCCGCGAGCAGCCGGAACTCGGTGCGGGTCAGCCGGACCTCCGCGCCGCGGCGGTAGACGAGGTGGGCCGCGAGATCGACGCGCAGGTCGCCCGTCTCGAACACCGTCTCGCCGCCGCCGCCCGCGACGCGCGAGGCGTGGCGCAGCGCGACGCGCATGCGCGCGAGCAGCTCGTCCGTGCCGAAGGGCTTGGTCAGGTAGTCGTCGGCGCCGGCGTCGAGCGCCTGGACCTTGTCGCGCTCCTGGCCGCGCGCCGAGACCACGACGATCGGCACGCTCGTCCACTCGCGAATGCGCCGCGTGACCTCGAGCCCGTCGAGATCGGGCAGGCCGAGGTCGAGCAGCACCAGGTCGGGCTGGCGCGTCTGGGCCTCGACGAGCGCCTGGGCGCCGCTCGCGGCCTCCAGCATGCGGTAGCCGTGCGCCGGGAGCGTCGCGCGCAGGAAGCGCATCACCTGCGGCTCGTCCTCCACCACGAGCACGAGCGGCTCGCTCACGCCTCGTCCTCGGCCGGCGGCGGTGCGGCGGCGGCGCGTCGCCGAGCGGCAGCGTGAAGCGGAACGCCGCGCCGCGCGGCGTGCGCGTCTCGGCCCAGATGCGTCCGCCGTGCGCGGTCACGATCGCGCGCGCGATCGCGAGCCCGAGCCCGGCGCCCGGGCCGCTCGCCGCGCGGTAGAACTTGTCGAAGACACGCGCCTCGTCGCCCGGTGCGAGGCCGGGCCCCTCGTCCGTCACCTCGACGAGCGCCGCGCCGCCGTCCCGGCGCGCAGCCACCCGCACGACGCCGTCGGGGCCGCCGTGGCGCACGGCGTTCTCGAGCAGGTTGACGAGCGCCTGCTCGACGAGCGCGGCGTCGATCGGCACGAGCGGCAGGTCCGCCGCCACCTCCGCCGCGAAGCGGTGCGGGCCGGCGTAGGCCTCGACGCGCGCGAGCGCCGAGCCGATCAGCTCCTCGAGCGACTGCCAGTCCCGCTTCGGCTCGAGTGTCCCGGCTTCGAGCCGCGTCATGTCGAGCAGGTTGCCGACCAGCCGGTTCAGGCGCTGCGCCTCGTCGAGCACGGTCGAGGCGAGCTCCTTCCGCAGCTCGGGCATGGGCGGCGGCTCGACCAGGAGGCCGCTCGCGGCGCCGGTGATCGCGGCGAGCGGTGTCCGCAGGTCGTGGGAGACCGAGCTCAAGAGCGTGCTGCGGAGCCGCTCGCTCTCGGCGGCGATCCGGGCCGCGTCGGCGCTGGCGGCGAGCCGCGCGCGCTCGAGCGGACCCGCGAGCTGGCGCGCGAGCGCCCGGATCAGCTCGCGCTGGTCCGGCGCCAGCGGCCGCTGCTCGGCGCCGAGCCGGATGCCGAGCACGCCGAGCGCCTCGCCGCCGGTGACGAGCGGCTCGTAGAGCACGCTGCCGGCCGGCAGCGTGTCGGTCTCGGCTCCCGCCGCCTGCCGGTGGTCGAGCGCCCACTGGGCGACGGCGAGCTCGCGCGGATCCCGTGCGAAGGCCGGCACGGTCTCGCCGAGCGGCTCGAGTCCGGCCCCCGTCCCCGGCAGCAGCACGACCGCCTCGGAGTGCAGCAGCTCGGAGACGTGGCGCGCGCCGACCGCCGCGATCTCGCGCGGGTCGCGCGGGCCGGCCAGCTCGCGGACGAGCGCGTAGAGCGACTGCGTGCGCCGCTCGCGCTGGCGCGCGAACTCGGCGGCGTCGCGCACGCGCGCTCCGAGCGTGCTCACGAGCAGGCCCACGACCAGCCATCACGGCGAAGGAGACGAGGTACTGGGTGTCGGACACCGCGAAGGTGAGGTGCGGCGGGATGAAGAAGAAGTCGAACGCAGCGACGCTCAGCACCACGGCGACGAGCGAGGGCCCGCGGCCGTAGCGCGTGGCGACGAACACGATCCCGAGCAGGTAGACCATCGCCAGGTTGAGCTTGTCGAAGCGGCCGAGCATCGCCCACGACAGCAGGCTCGCGGCCAGCACCACGAGCGCGGCGAGGGCGTAGGCGCGGGGCGGCGAGCGGCGCGTGGGCGCGGCCGGCCGCGGGCTCTCGTCTCCCTCGCCCGACACGATGAACACGTCGAGCTCGCCGCTCTGCTTCACGATCGCGTCCACCAGCGAGCCGCGCAGCAGGCTCGCGCCAGCCCGCGCGCCCCGGCTTGCCGACCACGATCTGGCTGACGTTGCGCTCGCGCGCGAGGCTGCAGCACCGCCTCGGCCACGGTCGCGCCCGAGACGCTCGCGGTCTCGGCGCCGAGCTGCTCGGCGAGCTCGAAGGCGGCCGCCAGGTGCGCGCGCTCGCTGGCGGAGAGCGGCGGCTGGCCCGGGCTCTCGACCCAGGCCGCGATCCACGGCGCGCGCAGCCGCGTCGCGAGCCGCCGCGCGGCGCGCACCAGCCGGCCGCTCTCGGGGTTCGGCCGGATGCAGACCAGGATGCGGTCGGTGACCGGCCAGGTCGCCTCGATCGCGTGGTCGCGCCGGTAGTCCTGGACCGCGGCGTCGACGTGCTCGGCGGTGCGCCGCAGCGCCAGCTCGCGCAGCGCCGTCAGGTTGCCCTTGCGGAAGAAGCGGTCGACCGCGCGCTCGGCCTGCTCGGGCAGGTACACCTTGCCGTCGGCGAGCCGGCGCAGCAGATCCTCGGTCGGCAGGTCGATGATCTCGACCTCGTCCGCGTCGTCGAGCAGCTGGTCGGGCAGCGTCTCGCGGATCACGACGCCGGTGATGCGCTCGACGAGGTCGTTGACGCTCTCGAGGTGCTGGACGTTCAGCGTCGTCCAGACGTCGATGCCGGCCTCGACCAGCTCGCGCGCGTCCTGCCAGCGCTTGGGGTGGCGCGAGCCGGGCGCGTTGGTGTGCGCGAGCTCGTCGAGCAGCAGCAGCCCGGGCCGGCGCGCGAGCGCCTTGTCGATGTCGAACTCCGCGAGCCGCACGCCGCGGTGCTCGACCTCGCGCGGCGGCAGGCGCTCGAAGCCCTCGGCGAGGGCTGCGGTCTCGGCGCGGCGGTGCGTCTCGACCCAGCCGATCACGACGTCGACCCCGGCCTCGCGCTTGGCCCGCGCCGCCTCGAGCATCGCGTAGGTCTTGCCGACGCCGGGTGCCGCCCCGAAGAAGACCTTGAGCCGGCCGCGCTTGGCATCCGCCTCGTCGCGCTTCGCGCGGCGCAGCAGCGCCTCGGGATCCGGCCGCACCTCGCTCGTCACGGGCCGAGGCTACTCCCGAACCGCGTCCGACCGAAGCTCGGCCACCACGCGCAGGACCGAGCCGGCCGCCGCGCGCGCCCCGTGCGACCCCTCGCGCTCGAGCTCGGCGACCGCGGACTCGAGCAGGTCCAGCTGCCGGGACGAGGGGCGAAGCCGGGGAGCGGGCGCCCGGCGTCCCGCCGCGAGCGAGGCGGCGAGGATGCCGCAGCCGCCGAGGCCGAGGCAGGCGATCAGGTCGTGCTTGCTGCTGATCGAAAGGTGCAGGTACGGCTCGGTCAGGAAGAAGTCGAGGCTCAGGGCCGACGCCACGGCGGTCGCGAGCGCGGCCGTGCGGCCGCCGAACTCCCCGACCAGGATCGTGAGGGCCAGGAACAGGAAGGTGAAGTTCGAGGCGATGGTGAAGGCGCGCACCGGCACCAGCGCCATGCCCAGCAGCACGGCCGCGAGCGGCCCCGCCCCGATGTAGATCAGCTTGTCGCCGTCGTCATCCATAGCCGTCCTCCTGGGCTCATCGACGCTCGCCACGATACAGCCGTCGACGCCTGGCGCGTCAAGGGCGCATTCGACCCAGCACGAGAGGCGGCAGCTCGTCCGCCTCCACGGCGTCCACCGTCTCCTCGTCCCATGCCTGCCTGGACATGAGTCTCCTCCGTTACGGCTTGCGCGCCACGATCAGCCACCAGCGGCCGTGGCCCGAGACGTCGATGAACCTGTCGTCCCGGCCGACGATCTCGAACCCCGCCTCGCGCAGGTGTGCCTCTGCCGAATCGGCGGACTCGTGGCGATGCTCCGGAACCGCAGCGCTCGCTTCGAGAGCGGCATTCGGACTGGGGTCGATCACCACCAGCCGCCCGGCGGGACGTAGCGCTTCTTTCGCCCGGGCCAGGATACGCTCGGGCCGCTCGATCTCGTGAAAGGTATTCGCGACGAGCATCGCGTCGACGCCTGCCGCCGAGAGGTGCGGATCGTCGGGCGCACCGTGGACGGTCTCGAGGTTGCTGAGCCCGCGCAGGAGCGCTCGAACGCGAAGGAACAGGAGCGGGAAGCGGCGAACGTCGACCGCGAGGACGCGGCCTCCCCGCCCGACGCGCTCCGCGAGCTTCAAGGCGAAGTAGCCGACACCCGAGCCGAGGTCGGCGACGACCGTCCCGTCCCCGACCTCGAGCGCCTGCAGCACGTCCGCCGGCCGCTGCCATGCGTCCCGCTCCGCCTCGACGGCGTTCACGGCCTCGACGGCCGTCGCGGTCCAGGCGATCGCGCCCAGCACCGCCACGGCCACGATCGTCGAGCACAGCAAGAGCGCGATCCTCCGCCGATACCGGCGCCTGGACCAGGGCGTCCTGCGATGGCGCGCGCGCTTACACCACGTGGCGACTCGAGCGCCGGTCAGTTTCCGCGCGCGGCCCGGCGCGGGAAGCGCTGGTCGAGGTCGATGTTCAGCAGCAGCACGTTGACCCGGGGCTCGCCCAGCAGGCCGAAGGTGCGCGGCTCGGTGCGCGCGTCGACGAGCGCCTGGACCTCGCCCGCGGCGACGCCTCGCGCCGCGGCCACGCGCGGCACCTGCCAGCGAGCGGCTTGCGGAGAGATGTGCGGGTCGAAGCCGCTCGCGGAGGTCGTGACGAGCTCGGCGGGCACCTCGGGCGGCGCCTGCGGGTTCTCCGTCCGCAGCCGCGTCACGTCCGCCGCGATGCGGTCGCGCAGCTTCTGCGACGTGGGGCCCAGGTTCGATCCGGAGGAGTTCGCGGCGTCGTAGCCGTCCGTTCCCGCCGCCGAGGGGCGCGACTGGAAGTAGGCCGGGCTCTTGAAGCCCTGGCCGATCAGCTCGGAGCCCACGACACGACCCTGGGCCGAGACGACGCTGCCGTTCGCCCGCCACGGGAAGAGCACCTGGGCGAGCCCGGTGACGGCCAGCGGGTAGACGAGGCCGGTGAGCACGAGTGTCGCCACCGTCATGCGAAGTGCTATGACGAGCTCCTTCTTCAAGGCAGTCCTCCGTTAGACGAGCCCGACGAGGCTCAGCACGATGTCGACGAGCTTGATGCCCACGAAGGGCGCGATGACGCCGCCGACGCCGTAGATCAGGAGCGAGCGGCGCAGGAGCGCGGCGGCCCCCAGCGGCCGGTAGCGCACGCCGCGCAGCGCGAGCGGGATCAGCGCCACGATGATGAGCGCGTTGAAGATGACCGCGGAGAGGATCGCGCTCTCGGGCGAGGTGAGGCCCATGACGTTGAGCGGAGCGATCTGCGGGAACACCACCATGAACATCGCGGGCAGGATCGCGAAGTACTTCGCCACGTCGTTGGCGATCGAGAACGTGGTCAGGCAGCCGCGGGTCATCAGCAGCTGCTTGCCGACCTCGACCACCTCGAGCAGCTTCGTGGGGTTGCTGTCGAGGTCCACCATGTTGCCGGCCTCGCGCGCGGCCTGGGTCCCGGTGTTCATGGCGATCGCGACGTCCGCCTGGGCGAGCGCGGGCGCGTCGTTGGTGCCGTCGCCGGTCATCGCCACCAGCTTGCCCTTGGCCTGCTCCTCGCGGATGAGCGCGAGCTTCATCTCCGGTGTCGCCTCGGCCAGGAAGTCGTCGACGCCCGCCTCCGCCGCGATCGCCGCCGCGGTGAGCGGGTTGTCGCCGGTGATCATCACCGTGCGCAGCCCCATCGTCCGGAAGCGCGCGAAGCGCTCCTTGATGCCGCCTTTCACGATGTCCTTCAGGTGCACGACGCCCAGCACGCGCGCGCCGTCGGAGACGGCGAGCGGCGTGCCCCCCGACCTCGCGATCGTGGCGGCCGCCTGCTCGACCTGCGGCGGCAAGCTGCCCCCGAGCGACGCCACGTGCTTGGCGACCGCGTCCACCGCGCCCTTGCGGATCACGCGGCCGTTCAGGTCGCAGCCGCTCATCCGCGTCTGCGCCGAGAACGGCACGAAGACCGCGTCGGGCTCGGTCGCGTGACGCGCCGCCGCGGCTGCGCCCCCTCCCGCGACCGCCGCGAGCGCAGCCTCGCCCACGGCCTTTGGCCGCAGCTCCCGGCCGCGCAGCCCGTAGCGCTCCTTGGCGAGCACCACGATCGAGCGGCCCTCCGGCGTCTCGTCGGCCAGGCTCGCGAGCTGGGCGGCGTTCGCGAGGTCCTCGATGCTCGTGCCCGGCGCGGGCAGGAACTCGGTCGCCATCCGGTTGCCGAGCGTGATCGTGCCGGTCTTGTCGAGCAGCATCGTGTCCACGTCGCCCGCCGCCTCGACCGCGCGCCCGCTCATCGGGATCACGTTGTGGCGGATCAGGCGGTCCATGCCCGCGATCCCGATCGCGGAGAGCAGCCCGCCGATCGTGGTGGGGATCAGGCACACGAGCAGCGCCACGATCACGGTGACCGAGAAGCGCAGGTTGGAGTAGAGGCCGAAGGGAACGAGCGTCACGCAGGCGATCAGGAAGATGACCGTCATGCCGGCGAGCAGCACGGTGAGGGCGATCTCGTTCGGGGTCTTCTGCCGCTTCGCGCCCTCGACGAGGCCGATGATCCGGTCGAGGAACGACTCGCCGGGGTTGGCCCCGATCCGGACCACGATGCGGTCGGAGAGCACCCGGGTGCCGCCGGTGACCGCGGAGCGGTCGCCGCCGCTCTCGCGGATGACCGGCGCCGACTCGCCGGTGACCGCCGACTCGTCCACCGACGCGATGCCCTCGATCACCTCGCCGTCGCCGGGGATCGTCTCGCCCGCCTCCACCACCACCACGTCGCCCTTGCGCAGCGTGGAGGCCGCGACGCGCGTCTCCTTGCCCGTCGACGAGCTTGCGGGCCACCGTCTCCTGCCGCAGCCCGCGCAGCGCCGCCGCCTGCGCCTTGCCGCGGCCCTCGGCCAGCGCCTCCGCGAAGTTCGCGAAGAGGACCGTGAACCACAGCCAGAGCGTCACGTTGCCGGTGAACCAGGCGGGCGCGGCGCCCGCCGGGCGCAGCGATCACGTCGTAGAGCCAGATGAGCGTCGTGAGGACGCTCCCGATCTCGACCACGAACATGACCGGGTTCTTCACCATCGCCCGCGGATCGAGCTTGACGAAGCTGTCCTTGAGCGCGGCTTTGAGGAGGTGTCCTTCCCAGGCGGACACGGCGCGGACGTTCTTGTCACTCATGGCTTCAGAACACCTTTCCGGACTGCATCAGGAAGTGCTCGACGATCGGGCTCAGGCTGAGCGCGGGGAAGAAGGTGAGCGCCCCCACGATCAGGATGACACCCACGAGCAGCGCGGCGAAGAGCGGGCCGTTCGTCGGCAGCGTGCCCGGGCCCGGCGCCACCGACTTCTTGCCGGCCAGGATCCCGGCCACGGCGAGCGCGGGCACGATCATCAGGAAGCGGCCGATCAGCATCGTCAGGCCGAGCGAGACGTTGAACCACGGCGTGTTGGCGCTGATCCCCGCGAAGGCCGAGCCGTTGTTCCCGGCGGCGCTCGAGAAGGCGTAGAGGATCTCGCTGAGGCCGTGGGGTCCCGCGTTGTTCAGCGAGGAGAGCGCGTAGGGCGCCACCGCCGACCAGGCGGCGCCGGCGAGGATCACGAGCGGGAACACCAGCACGTAGAGCATCGCGAGCTTCACCTCGCGCGTCTCGATCTTCTTGCCGAGGTACTCGGGCGTGCGCCCGACCATCAGGCCGGCGATGAAGACCGACAGGATCGCCATGATCAGCATCGCGTAGAGCCCGGCTCCGACGCCTCCGAAGACGAGCTCGCCCAGCTCGATGTTGAAGAGCGGCACCAGGCCCCCGAGCGGCGTGAAGCTGTCGTGCCAGGAGTTCACGGCGCCGCACGAGGCGTCGGTGGTGACCGTGGCGTAGAGGGCCGAGTTCGCGACGCCGAAGCGGACGTCCTTGCCCTCCATGTTCCCGGGCCCGGCCGCCACCCCCTGCGCGTGGTCAGGATCGGGTTGCCCGCGGCCTCCGCCCAGTAGGCGACCGTGACGCCCGCGAAGAACAGGAACGCCATCGCGCCGAAGATCGCCCAGCCCTGCTTCTGGTCCTTCGCCATCCGGCCGAAGGTGAAGGTGAGCCCGGCGGGGATCGCGAAGATCAGGAACATCGAGAAGAAGTTCGTGAGCGGGTTCGGGTTCTCGAAGGGGTGGGCGGCGTTGGCGTTGAAGAAGCCGCCGCCGTTCGTCCCGAGCTGCTTGATCACCTCCTGCGAGGCCACCGGCCCGAGCGCGATCGTCTGCTTGGCACCCTCGAGCGTCTGCACCTCCAGGTAGGGAGCGAGGTTCTGGATCATCCCCTGCGAGACGAAGACGAGAGCGAACACGAGCGAGATCGGGAGCAGGATGTAGACGGTGGCGCGGGTGAGGTCCACCCAGAAGTTGCCGATCGTGCCCGGGCCCTTGCCCTCGCCGCGGCGCGTGATGCCGCGGGCGAGCGCGATCGCGATCGCGATGCCGGCCGCCGCCGAGATGAAGTTGTGCCAGGCGAGGCCGGCCATCTGGCTGAAGTAGCTCATCGTGGTCTCGCCCACGTAGCCCTGCCAGTTGGTGTTGGTCGTGAAGCTCGCCGCCGTGTTGAAGGAGGAGAGCGCCTCGACCGGCCCGAGCTTCTGCGGGTTGAACGGCAGCAGGTGCTGCAGGCGCTGGATGCGCGTAGGTCACGAGCATCGTGAAGGCGCTGAAGGCCAGCATGCCGATCGTGTACGTCGACCAGGACTGCTCGGCGCCGTCGACGCCGGAGACGCGATAGACGAGCCGCTCCAGCCAGCCGAGCGGGCGGCGCAGGAAGTGGCTCTCCCCCTCCATCACGCGGTACATGAAGGCGCCGAGCGGCACCGTCACCGCGAGAATGGCGAGCGAAGAAGAACAGGATCTGGGTCCAACCGTTGGCGGTCAAGGGCGTTTCTCCTTCGTCAGAACCGCTCGGGCTTCAGCAGCGCGTACATGAGATAGGCGAGCAGCAGCAGCGACAGCAGCAGGCCGACGACGTATTCGAGGCTCATGTGATTCCTCCCTCAGATCCGCTCGAGGGCGCGGACGTAGAGCCACCGCGATCCCGAAGAAGAGCGAGGGTGAGCAGCACCATAGCGATGTCGTTCATGACTGCCTCAGATCTTTCCGGCGAACGAGTAGACGACGCCGACGAGCAGCGCGTGCTGCGAGTCCTTCAGCGCGCCGCTGTCGTCGGTGAAGTAGGGATGCTGCGTGAAGTCGCCGCGGTACTCGAGGCGGAGCTTCAGCGCGCCGGCCACGACGTGGTCGGAGGTGAGCGTGAGCGTCTGCGCCGTCTGGCCGATCGTCATGAAGCCGCCGTCCGAGTCGTCGAGGTACTCGTAGCGGCCGACGAGCGACCAGCTGGGGGTGGCCTGGTACTTCGCGTAGGCCGCGATGCCCCACCACGTCGTCGGGCCTTCCTTGCCGTAGTCGTAGTTGGCCTGGAGGCTCAGCTTCGACGTGGGGCTCACGGTGAGCGTCGTGTCGAAGATGTTCCGGGTGTCGCCGCCCTCGGTCTCCTGGTCCGCCCATGTAGTTGGCGATCCAGGTCAGCTTGGGGCTCGGCTTCAGCGTGGCGGTGAGGCCGACGCACCGGGAAGTCGCCGTGGATCTCGCTGCTGTTGTTCCAGCCGTTGACGAGGTAGCCGGCGAGGCTCAGCTTGTCGCTCACCGGGAGCGTGGCGCGCACGCCGAGGTGGTAGAAGGGGATCGCGTAGCCGAACAGCACCGAGCGGCTGTAGTTCCAGTTGTCCTGCGACTCGATCACCTCGGCCCCGAGCGGCGTCACGAACTTGCCGGCGTCGAGCTGCAGCTTGCTGCCCGCCAGCACGCTCCCGTAGGCCTGCTGGATGTGCTTGTAGATCTCCTTGCCGTCCGCCTCGGGCTCGTAGGACGCCACGAGGTCGGCGGTCTTGCCGAAGTCGAGGTCGATGCGGAAGCCGACCCGGCTGTCGGGGGTCACGCCCTTCGCGAAGGCGACCTCGGCCAGGCTCAGCGAGAAGGCGTTGTGCTGCACGTCGAAGCTGCGCAGCGCCGGGTCGACCTTGTTGAAGTTGTAGAGGTAGTAGACGTCGACGAAGCCGGTGACGTCGATCCTGGGCGGCTCGGGACTGGGCGAAGGGGTCGGGGCGGGCGCGGCCTGGGCGGCGGCGTCACGCCCGAGTGCGACGCACAGGCCGAGCGTGACGAGCGCGAGCCTTCCCGCTGTCCCGCACCGGCGCACCGCCCCGCTCCCGGGGGCAGTCGAATCGTTCTCCATGCGGACAACGTTACGACCCGTCGAATCAGGACGGTGTCAAGAGCGCCGCGGTTGCCGTCAGGAAAGGGTCAAGCAACGCCGAATCCGCTCGTGTCGAAAGAGAAAAGCCGTCCCTTCGGCTGTCGGGAGGTCTATACTCCGGCATGTCGTTTCGTCGCCTCGTCGTGATCGTCCTTTCGACCGTCGGGGCGATCGTGCTCGCGATCGTGCTCTACATCGCCTTCGGCGACCTGAGCCGGCACAAGGGCCGCATCGAGGCCTTCGTCACGAAGAAGACGGGGCGGCCCTTCGCGATCGACGGGGCCTTCGCACTCCAGGTGCTCCCGTCGGTCTCCGTCAAAGCGGAGCGCGTGCGCCTGGGCAACGCGGGGTGGGGCTCGGCGCCGCAGATGGTCGAGGTCGGCCGCTTCGCGACCGAGATCGGTCTTGTGGTCGCTCGTCTCGGGGCCGGTCGACGTCCGCTCGCTCGAGCTCGGCGACGTGTCCGTTCTGCTCGAGACGGGCAAGGACGGCAAGGAGAACTGGGTCCTCGGCGACGGGACGAAGCCCGCGGAAGAAGCAGCGCGGTGCGGACTCGCTCGACCCGGGCGTGACCGAGGTCCCGGCCGTCATCCGCAAAGGCAATCTCAGCAATGTGCGCATCACCTATCGCGCGCCCGGCAAGCCGGACCGCGTCGCGCTCCTCGAGACGCTCACGATCGCGCCCGGCACGGCCGACCTCCTGGCGATCTCCGCCAAGGGCCGGGTCGGCCGGTACGCGACCACGTTGACGGGAGAGCTGGGGCCGCTCGACGCGCTCTTCTCGGGGCGGAACATCCGCATGGCGCTCGAGGCCGGGGTCGAGAAGCTCCGGCTCGACGTCAAGGGCGGACTGGGCCGCCTGAACCCCCTCGACGGCGCCGACCTCACCGTGAAGATCGAGCACCCGGACGTCGGCACGATGCTCGAGAACCTCCGCCTGCCCGTGGTCGCCAAAGGCCCCTTGAACGTCGACGCCCGCTTGACGGACAAGGGCGAGCTCACCCAGGTGGACGTCGACGCGAAGCTCGGCGACAGCGCGGCGAACGTGACCGGCACGCTCCGGACACTCGGCCTTCCCGGGTCCGACCTGCGCTTCTCGGCCTCGGTCGCGGACGCGGCCCATCTCGCGTCGGCGTTCGACGTGACCGGCGTACCGGCCGAGCCGCTCGAGGTCAGCGGGCACGCCGTGTCCTCGCGCAAGGAGATCAAGCTCGACGGGGCCATTGCGAAGTTCGCCGGAGCGGAGGCCAAGGCCGACGGCAGCATCCGCGCCGGTCGGGACCGGGGCGTCGCCATCACGTTCGCGGTCACCGCGGAGAGCCTGGCGCGACTTCGTGAAGGGCTGCCGGCGATTCCCTTCCAGGCGAGCGGGAGCTACACCGGCAGCCGGGACACTCAAGAGCTCCGCGACCTGAAGGCTGCTCTCGGCAAGAGCGAGATCTCGGGATCGGCCACGCTGCGCCTCAAGGACCCCAAGGGGATCGAGGCCGAGCTCTCCTCGCCCCGCCTCGACCTGACGCCCTTCGCGAAGAAGGAGACAGGGAAGGAGAAGACGGCCGAGGGCCCCGGCCGCGACTCCGACTGCGACCCCGACTGCGACCGCGACCGCGAAGCCGACGGCAAAAGAGCCGAAGAAGAAGTTCGTCTTCGACGAGACGCCCCTGCCGCTCGACAAGCTGAAGGGCGCGAACGTCAAGCTGCACGTCGTCGTCACCGAGCTGGCGCTCGAGGCCGGCCTGCTGAAGGACGTCGACGCCACCTTGAGCGTCGACCAGGGCCAGCTGGCGCTCGAGTGGCGCGCGAACGGCGGCTACGAAGGCTCCTTCGGTGGCACCCTGAAGCTGCTGCCGGCGGGCGACGGCGGCGCCGACCTGAGCGTCGAGGCCTCGTTGAAGGGCGTGCGCACCGGCCTCGCCGCCGCGGAGGGTGTCGATCCCCACGAGGTGCCGCCGACGAGCGTGGATGTCACGCTCCAGGCGAGAGGCGCGTCGCCGCGGCAGATGGCGGCGGGCGCGAACGGGAAGGTCCTGGTGGCCATCGGACCAGGCAAGGTCAAGAGCGGCCTCGTGGGAATGCTGGGGGGCGGCATCCTCGGCCAGCTCGCCTCGAAGCTGAACCCGTTCTCGGCCAAGGACCCGTACACCAAGCTCGACTGCACCGTGACCCGCGTCGACATCGTGGACGGCCAGGTCAAGGTCGAGCCCGTGCTCATGCAGTCCGAGAAGGTCACGGTCACCGCGGATGGCAAGGTGGACCTCCACACGGAGGAGCTCGTGTTCGACTTCAACACGCGCCCGCGCAAGGGCATCGGCGTCAGCCCCGGCATGTTCACCAACCCCTTCCTCAAGCTCGACGGCACCCTGGTGAGCCCGAGGCTCGGGGTGGGGGCCAAGGGCGCTGCGGCCGGCGGCGTCGCGGCGGCGACCGCCGGGGCGTCGGTGGTCGTGAAGGGGCTCGTGGATCGCGTCGCCGGAGAGGCGGACCTCTGCCAGTCGACGCTCGAGAAGGCCACGCGCCCCCCGAAATCCAGCTAGCAGTTCTGACAGCAGAGAGCAGCGGGCGTCGCGGGCTATAGTCCCGCCGCGGCTCCACCCAGAGGAGGAGAAGAGTCATGTCGCTGCTCGCGTGCTGCGTGTGGTGGTTCGTGCTGGGAGCGCTCGCCGGCTGGCTGCTGTCGTGGCTCGTCAACCGGCTCGTCGGTCGCACCGAGGTCCAGGAGATCCGCGCGCCGGCTGCCCCCGCCCCCGTGGTCGCGGCGGCGAAAGCGCCGTCGCACGTGGACGACCTCGTCGTCATCGAAGGCATCGGCCCGAAGATCGCCGAGCTCCTGCGCCGCCACGGGATCGACTCGTTCGACACGCTCGCCCGCACGAGCGTGGCGACGCTGTGGTCGATCCTCGACAAGGGCGGCCCGCGCTTCAAGCTCGCCAACCCCGGCACCTGGCCGGCGCAGGCTCTCTATTGCGTGCGCGGCGACTGGGCCGGCCTGAAGCGCTACCAGGACGAGCTCTACGTCGGCATCCAGCTCCTCGCGGACGTGCCGGCCGAGGTCGTGATCGACGTGGCCGCGGCGAAGGCGGCGGGCTTCGACATGAAGGGGCCGGACGACCTCGAGATCGTCGAGGGCATCGGGCCGAAGATCGCCCAGCTCCTGCGACAGCACGCCGTCACCACGTTCGTCCAGCTCGCGTCCGCCTCTCCGGCCGAGATCGCGGCGATCCTCGAGAAGGGCGGTCCCGACTTCCGCATCGCGAACCCCGGCACGTGGCCGGAGCAGGCCGGCCACTGCGTGCGCAACGACTGGGCCGGGCTCAAGCGACTCCAGGACCGGCTGACAGCCGGCCGCGAGTGAGGAGGCCGCCATGCAGCGCGTCAACGGCCGCACTCCCGAGCAGTGGGCGGCCTACGACCGGGTGAAGCTGATCGGCACGGTCCTTCTCTCGCTCCTGCTGCTCGTTCTCTGGCTGGCCGGCCTCGGGCCGACCCGCGCGGCCCGTGCTGCGGCCTGCCAGCTGCCAGCACCGAGGCCCGCGCCTGCCGCGCCTCGCCCAGGCGACGCCGCGTGCGCGAGTGCGCTCGACTCCGACGTGCTCTTCGCGACCGACAGCGCGGAGCTCACGCCCCAGGGCGGCTCACTCCTCGACCGCCTCGCGCCCTGCTGGCGTGGCGGGCGCTTCGAGGTCGAAGGCCACACCGACGCCAGCGGCACGGACGCGGTCAACCAGCCCCTGTCCGAGCGTCGCGCGGCCGCCGTCGTGGACCACCTCGTTGCGCGCGGGATCGAGCGCCTACGCTCTGACCCCGCGGGGCTACGGCTCGAGTCGGCCCGTCGCGGACAACGCCACGCCCGAGGGCCGCGCGCGGAACCGTCGCGTGGAGTTCCGCAGGGTTCAGAGCCCGGACAAGTAGGCCCGCGGGACGTCGAGCGCCTTGGCCTTGGCGCTCGCCTTCAGGCTCGCGTGGATGAAGCAGACGTGGGTGCACCAGCAGCCGTCGCGCCGGATCGCGGCGACCTCGTCCACGCGCGCGCGCGAGCCCCAGAACCGGCCCCAGTCGCAGTCGTAGTCGCGGATGTTCCCGAGCCGCTCGCGCAGCTCGCAGGAGCGCAGGTCGCCGTTGGCGTCCAGCACCGCGATCGTCTGGGCGGCGGTGCAGGGCATCGGCCAGCGGTGGTGACGGTCCAGGTTGGCGGCCTGGATCTCGTGATAGAGCTTCAGCACGCCGAGGTAGCCGGCCTTGCCCAGGAAGCCCTTGCGCCGCCCGAGCTTCTCCGCGTAGTGGCGGTAGAGCGGCTGGAGCTCGCGGTACAGCCGCTCGAGCGACTCCTTGTGGACCTCCAGCAATCCCGGGTCCATCGGCGCGCCGCGGATGATCTGGAAGTAGTGGCCGTCGAGGTCGAAGCGGTCGCGCAGCAGCTCGCCGAGCGGCACCATCTCCCCGAGGTTCTCCCGGCACACGACGCTGTTGGCGTGCAGGCGCAGGCGGTCGTCCCGGCGCCGGATCGTCTGGAGCTCTTCGAGGCTCGCGAGCGCGCGCTCGAAATTGCCGGGCACCCCGCGGACGCTGTCGTGGGTGGCCCCGATCCCGTCGAGCGCGAGGTTGAGGTTGATCCGCAGCTCGGGGCAGGCGCGAAGCGCCGACTCGACCACGTCGCGCAGCTTCTCCGGCGAAAGCCCGTTCGCGGGCAGGTTGATCGAGCGCACGCCGTTGCGGCGGTAGAAGAGCGCGACGATCTCCACGAGCTCCTCGCGCAGCGTGGGCTCGCCCCCGGAGAGCCAGAGCTCGCGAAACGCGGGCATCGTCCGCGAAACGCGCTCGATCTCGGCGAAGCTCAGGTCGTCGCGCGCGTTGAGCTCCTTCCAGTAGAAGCAGGTCCGGCACTTCGAGTTGCAGGTGGAGGTGACGAAGAAGATGAGCGTGTCGAGCCTCATCGGCCGAGCACCAGCGTCTCGTGGGGCGAGCGCATCTCGTAGCGCGTGCCCCGCCACTCGATGCGCCGCGAGGCGAGGGCGCGCAGCACGCCGGCGGCGGTGACGAGACCGGCGAGCGGCGACACGAGCGCGTAGGCCCACAGCAGCCGCCGGACCTCAACACGCCACTGCGGCGCGAGTCGGGAGACGGCGAGCGCGCGCAGGCCTCCCGCCGTCATCCCGAGCGCCAGGATGGCCGCCATCAGCGAAAGGTGCAGCGGCCCTCCGACGATCGGCGCGAGGACGAGGAACGTCGCGGAGCCGAGGCTGCTCGCCGCCGCGAGCCGGAAGAGCAGCGGCCAGTAGACGCGGGTGATGCTGATCTGCCGGGCGGCCCAGGCGAGCACCGCGCCGAGGCTCGTGGCACTCTCGGAGCCGACCAGCGCCTCCGGCACGAACGCCACCCGCAGGCCGGCCCGGCGCACGGCGTGGGTGAGCGCGTAGTCGTCCGAGAGCGCTCCGCGCCAGGCGTCGCGGACTCGCGCCCGCTCGAAGACCTCGCGCCGGATCGCCATCGACCCGCCCCAGGCGAAGTTCCTGTCGTGGTCCCCGAGCAGCGCGAGGACCGAGAGGTTCCACACCGAGCGCAGCAGGGTCGCGAAGCCCGGAGGCATCGGCCGGTAGAAGCGATAGGTCGAGGCGACGCCGACTTCGGGCCGCGCGAGCTCGTCGACGAGGCGCGCGAGCCAGCCGGGCTCGGGCCGTCCGTCGGAGTCGGCGAAGGCGAGCACTTCCGAGAGCGGACCGGCATCGAGCGCCGCGAGCAGGTTGTGCACCTTCTGCCCGTGGCCCTGGCCCGGGCCGGCGACCACGAGCTCCGTTCGTCCCGGGTATCGTTCCCGCAGCTCCTCGATGACGGGAACCGCCCCGTCGTCCGGTCCCGCCACCACGAAGCGCACGGACAGCCGCTCGTACTCCTGGTCGAGCAGCGCCGCGAGATTGGCCGAGAGTCCGTCCTCGTCTCCGCAGCACGGCACGATCAGCAGGACGTCCGGGCGCGTTGGGAGGGATGCGCTTCGCAGGGGCCGCGTTGCGGCTCGCCGCGCATAACCGCAGGTAGCGCAGGGCGCCCACGAGCGAGTGGACCGCCGCGAGCGCGCTCGCGGCGCCGAGGCCGAGGACGACGCTTTGCACCACGCTCAACGGGTGTCGCCTCCGGGCCGAGGGGGGGCTTCGGCGCCCCCCCTGGGCGATTCCCTAACGGATTGCGACGATCACGAACTCGATCGGCCGGCCGCTCGTGTTCTTCGACTCGTGCTTGACGCCGCGGCCGATGAACTGCGCGGTGCCGCGCTGCCACTTGGTCACGACCGGCTTGCCCTCGACCGCGAGCGACATGTCGTTCGCGCCGAGCGAAATCACGACCTGGTCGTAGTCGTGCGTGGTCCCGGGGTCCTCGTGGAAGTCCGGCGCCGCGGTCGTCTTGAAGGCGATCGCACGCGGGCCCTCCGCGAGCACGTTGAGCTTCAAGCCCGGGCGCTCGCTGGGCAGCGTCGCCGAGCCCGGGCTCCTTCGCCTTGAACTCCACCAGGATCGCGTCGACGGGCGTCGTCCCGACGTTGGCCGACGCGTGCGTGGTGGCGGGCGTGTAGACGGCCGTCTCCTTGCCGATCACGCTGTCCTGGGTCTTGCCGTCGGGCAGCGTGAACTGGGCCTTCGAGTCCTGGAGCGACACCAGCATGGCGTCCGGGTGCGAGTGCATC
The DNA here is from genome assembly GCA_963724555.1 of uncultured Acidobacteriota bacterium. Taxonomy (GTDB): domain Bacteria; phylum Acidobacteriota; class Vicinamibacteria; order Fen-336; family Fen-336; genus DATBSL01. The sequence continues at coordinate 386,613 of CAVRVE010000014.1, read as the reverse complement.
GGGCTCTTCGCGCCCGCCGAAACGGTGACCTTGAGCACGCGTACGGCGGCGTTGTCGATCAGCACCTTGTAGTGTGCCGGATCGACCTTCACAACGTCCTGGGCGGCCGCCGTGAACGGCAGCGCCGACAGGACGAGCGCGACTTTCAACGTTTTCATGAGTCTCCCTTTGCATGTCGCCAGCGATCGTCGATGGAACGCCGCGAGCGTCCCGGGGCTGGCGCCCGGGGCTCGGGCTACTCTCGGTTGCTTTGTGCGACGGGCGGGTTCATGGAACCCCTTGCCAGGGTGAGTCGTCGCGTGCGCACCTGGCGCTGCAGCGCTCGAGTGCGCGTATTAGGGTTCAGGGCGGGCCGCGAGTCAAGCCCACCGTCCAACGACTTCGCACACACCCCTTACATGCCTTACGCGAGGCTTGCCTCCGCATGAAGACCCCGGGCGCCCGCGCACCGATACTGGTGTGAAGCGCTCGGGGAGGGTGAATGATGCGAAGGTCCGGTGACACGTCGGCTCTCGACCGGCGCGGGGCGATCTCGATGCTCGGCTCCGTGATGGCGGTCGGGGTGCTGGGCAGCTGCGGCGGGGGCGAGGCGAGCTCGCCTTCGTCGTCCTCCTCCACGGCCTCCTCGTCCTCTGGCTCCACGAGCTCGCCGGCGTCGACGAACGCGCAGTGCGTGGTGACCCCCGCGCTCACCGAGGGGCCGTACTTCGTCGACGAGATGCTCAACCGCTCCGACATCCGCACCGATCCTGCGAACGGCACCGCGCGGCCCGGCGTGCCGCTCGACCTGACGCTGGCGCTGTCGCAGGTGGGCGCGAGCGGCTGCGGGCCGCTCGCGGGCGCGCTCGTCGACATGTGGCACTGCGACGCGCTCGGCCTCTACTCCGACGTCTCCGCGCAGCGGACGCGTGGGCCAGCAGTTCCTGCGCGGGTACCAGATCAGCGACGCCGGCGGCAGCGTCCACTTCACGACGATCTATCCCGGCTGGTACCAGGGCCGCGCGGTCCACATCCACTTCAAGGTGCGCACCAACCCGACCGGCGCGCGCGGCACCGAGTTCACCTCGCAGCTCTTCTTCGACGAGGCGCTCACGGACCAGGTGCACGCGCAGGCCCCCTACAGCCAGAAGGGCCGCCGCGACACGCTGATCACCGCGGACGGCATCTTCAGGAGCGGCGGGACGACGCTTTTGGTCCCGCTCGCCGCCTCGGGCGGCGGCTACGCGGGGAGGATGTACGTCGGCGTGACGGCCTGATCGGGCTCGAGCGCCCGTCGACGCCCGGTTCGAGCGCCCGCGTCGAGCGGCCGCGTCGGAGCGGCTCGCGCCGTGCGGCGCGTGCTAGTCTGGCGCACGATGAGCGAGACCGGGCGGCCGGGGCACGCCGCGTGGGCGCTGGCCGCGGCAGTCGTCGCCATCGTCCTGATCCTGACGGGCGCCGCGCTCCTGGTCCTGCGCTCGGCACGCAGCCTGCCGGGCGAGATCGCCGACAGCGGCAGGAAAGCGCTCTCCGACCTTCGCGAGGTCGCGGCGGCCTTCCGCACCGGCAGCATCACCACGACGTTCCACGGCGACGCCACCTCGGTCGTCGGCACCACGCGGCTGCAGTTCGCGGAGCTGCGGCAGGAGGAGGTCTTCGAGCGGCGTGACGCGGCCGCCGTGCTGTGGGGCGCGCTGGCGCTGCCCGACGTCGTCGTCGAGGCGCGGACGCCGGTCGTGTACACGTACTTCCTCGACCTCGACAAGGAGTGGCGCTTTCGGCTCGAGGCGGGCGTCGTGTCGGTGACCGTCCCCGCGGTCGAATGGAACCGCCCGGCGCCCGACGTGTCGGCGCTGCGCTTCACGGTGCGCGAGGGCAGCGTGCTGCGCGACGAGCAGCTGGTGATCGACCGGCTGCGCTCCGAGGTGACGCCGCTGCTCGAGAAGCGCGCGCGCGACCACGTGCCGCTCGTGCGCGAGACGGGCCGGCGCAAGGTCGAGGCGTTCGTGGAGACCTGGCTCGTCCAGCGCTTCGCCGACGGCAAGGAGTATCGCGCGCGCGTGATCTTCGCCGGCGAGCCTCCGCAACCCACCCCGTCGGCCCCGGTGCTGCCTTCGCCTCGGGAGTAGCTGCACCAGGGTTAGCATGGGAGCGCGTCCGTGGCGCCCTTCTGCTGTTCGGACCGACGCAAGAGGCGGCGGCGACAGGAGCTGCTCTATCGCTACTGTTCGAGTTGCGGCGTTACCTTCCGTTACTCGTTCCGGAACGAGTAGCTCAAGTGACTTCTGAACTCACTCCGTCCGGACGGAGTCGCGCTAGCGCGCAAGGGCTCCCCGCCGAACGAGGCCCACGGCTACGCTGCAGGCAGAGAGCCACGGGTAGCGGGGACTCGCTCTTGATGCGCTCCCCTCGCCCCTCTCCAGGAGAACGCCGCGGGGGTTGGTCCCTCGTCGGGGCTGGTTCGAGCACGAGTCTCCGCGGAGACGATGGCCCACGACAGGACAGCGGCATGAGCAGGGGGTTGCGGGCGGAGACAATGCCCCCCGCTGGCTGTACCCTTTCGCCCCATGTACACCTCGTGGCTCGATCGCCTCGGGCTGCACCGGCCCGAGCTGCGCGCGTGGGCGCTCTACGACGTCGCGAACTCGGCCTGGATGACCACGACGATGACGACCGTGTTCCCGCCTTTCTTCGTCGGGCTGGCGACGGCGGCCCACCTCACCAGCGCGTCCGCGCGCTCCCGCTTCGCCTTCGCCAGCGCGATCTCGGTGATCCTGGTCGGCCTCACCGGCCCGCTGCTGGGGGCCATCGCCGACCTGCGCGGGAGCAAGAAGGCGTTCCTGGCGGCGTTCATCGCGGTCGGCGTCGCCTGCTGCTTCGGGCTCTACTTCTCGACGCCGCGAGCGCTGGGCGCTGGCGCTCACGGTGTTCGTGATCGGCAACATCGCGGTCACCGCGAGCCTCGCCTTCTACAACTCGCTCCTGCCGGCGATCGCGAGCACGGACGAAGTAGACCGCGTCTCGACGGCCGGCTTCGCGCTCGGCTACCTGGGCGGCGGCCTGCTGCTGGCCGCGAACCTCGCGATGATCTCCGCCCCCGAGCGCTTCGGAATCGCGGACGAAGCGAGCGCCGTGAGGCTGTCGTTCGCAAGCGTCGGCGTGTGGTGGGCACTCTTCTCGATTCCGGTGCTGCTGCGCGTCCGCGAGCCGCGGCCGCGCGTCGAGCCGGGCGAGGCGCCCGGCGAGGGGCTGCTGCGCGTCGCGACGCGGGCGTCTCGTGAGCACGTTCCGCGAGCTGCGCATGCACAAGGACGCGGGGATGATGCTGCTCGCGTTCCTGGTCTACAACGACGCCGTCAACACCTTCATCAGGATGGGCACGATCTACGGCGTCGAGATCGGGATCCCGGTGCCGTTCATGATGGCGACGCTCGTGGCGATCCAGCTGGTGGGCGTGCCGTTCTCGTTCGCGCTCGGGATGCTGGCCGACCGCATCGGCGCCAAGCGCACGATCCTGCTGACGCTCTGCGTCTACGGCGGGATCTCGGTCTACGCCTTCTGGCTCCAGACCAGCACGCAGTTCCTCGTGATGGGCCTGCTGATCGGGACGGTCCAGGGCGGCGCGCAGGCGCTCGCGCGCTCGCTGTTCGCCAGCATGATCCCGCAGCACAAGGCCGGCGAGATGTTCGGCTTCTTCGGGGTGTTCGACCGCTTCGGCGGCGCGATCGGCGCCATGATCTTCGGCGTGACGCTCGCCACGCTCGGCACCAGCCGGCCGGCGATCCTGAGCCTGATCGTTTTCTTCGTGCTCGGCGGCTGGCTGCTGACGCGGGTGGATGTCGAGCGCGGCCGCCAGCTCGCGCGCGATGCCGAGGCGAAGGCCGCGGCACTCGCGGGCGCCCCCCTTGGAGCAACCGCCTGATGAGCGACTTCGACCATCGCGCCGTCTTCAACCAGCTGGTGCCCGTCGTGGAGAAGCGCTACGGGGTCGAGGTCACCATCTCGGACGTGGTCGACCCGAACACCGGCGACTTCGACGGGGAGCGGATCCTGCTGGACTACGCGCAGGACCTCGAGGTCGCGCTCTTCGTGCTCGTGCACCTGTTCGGGCACACCGTGCAGTGGAACGTCTCCGAGAAGTGGCGCAACCTCGGCCTGAACGTGGCGGTCGGCAAGACCGAGCAGGAGATGAAGGACATCCACGAGTACGAGCAGGGCGCGACGCGGCTCGGGATCGCGCTGCTGCACGAGGCCGGCGTGCGCGACATGGACGGCTGGGCCTCCGACTGGTGGCGCGCGGACTACGAGTACCTGCTCCACTTCTACGCGACCGGCGAGAAGCTCGACACCCGCGCGCTCTTGAAGCGCGGCGGCGCCGAGACGCTCGAGCCGCTGCCGATCCCGCGCTTCACGCCGCAGCGCTTCTCCTCGCGCTTCAGCTTCTGAATCACGGCCGAGCCGCGGCCCGGTGTTAAACTGGCCGGGTTTGCGTGATCGCCCGCGGGGAACGGGCCACGATGCGCCTCGCTTGCCAGCCATGATCCGCCGCTCCACGCGTGAGGCGGCGCTCTGCGCGGCGCTCGCGCTGCTGCTCGCCGGCTGCTCGATCCGCAGGACCGCCGTCAACAAGTTCGGCGACGCGCTCGCCGAGAGCAGCACGAACTTCTCGGCGGACGAGGACCTCGAGCTGGTCGGCGACGCGATCCCCTTCGGCCTCAAGACGATGGAGGGGCTGCTCGACGAGGCCCCGCGCCACCGGGGCCTGCTCGCCGCCTGCACCAGCGGCTTCGTGCAGTACTCCTACGGCTGGGTCCAGATGGAGGCCGACATCGTCGAGGCGAAGGACCTGCAGCGCGCGACCGAGATGCGGGCGCGGGCGCAGAAGCTGTACCTCCGCGCGCGCGAGTACGGCCTGCGCGGCCTCGAGCTCGAGGCAAAGACGCTGCGCGCCGACCTGCAGCGCGACCCCGAGGCCGCCCTCGCGGGCATGAAGAAGAAGGACGTCGTGCTGCTCTACTACACGGCGCTGGCGTGGGCCGGGGCGATCTCGCTCAAGGTCAACGACTCGGAGCTGAGCGCCGACCAGAAGGTCGTCGAGGCGCTCGCGCGGCGCGCGCTCGAGCTCGAGCCGTGCTTCAACCTGGGCGGGGTCCACGACTTCTTCATCAGCTGGGAGTCGGCGCGCTCCACGATCGGCGGCTCGGTCGAGCGGGCGCGCGAGCACTTCGAGGCCGACCTCGCGTGCGCCCAGGGGCGGCGCGCCTTCCCGTACGTGGTCTTCGCCGAGAACGTGAGCGTCGTCAAGCAGGACAAGGCGCAGTTCAAGGAGCTGATGGAGAAGGCGCTCTCGCTCGACGTCAGCAGGAAGGACGACCAGCGGCTCGCCAACCTGCTGGCCCAGAAGCGCGCGCGCTTCCAGCTCGGCCGCATCGACGAGCTCTTCATCGAGTGAGCGATGATGCATGACGAGAGGCCCCCGATGACCGACCTGCGAGCCGTCCGGTTGCGAAGCCAGAGAGCGCGCGCCGTCCTCCTGCTGTGCGCGCTGGCCGTGTGCGCGGGCTGGCTGGGCACCCGCCCCGCCGACGCGCAGGCGCCGCTGATCATCCGGATGGCGACGCTCGTCCCCGACGGCTCCTCCTGGTACCAGATCCTGAAGGAGACCGGCGAGCGCTGGAAGCAGGCCTCGGGCGGACGCGTCACCGTGCGCCTCTTCCCGGGCGGCGTGGCGGGCGACGATCCCGACGTCGTCCGCAAGATGCGGCTCGGAACGCTGAACGCCGGCGTGCTGACCTCGGTGGGCGTCGCCGAGATCGACAAGTCGGTCTACGCGATGGGCATCCCGCTCATGTACGACTCCTACGACGAGGTCGACTTCGTCCACGAGAAGATGCGGCCGAAGCTCGAGGCGAGCCTCGAGGCCAAGGGCTTCGTGGCGCTCAACTGGGTCGACGGCGGCTGGGTGCGCTTCTTCGCGAAGAAGCCGGTGGCGGTGCCCGACGACCTGCGCGCGCTCAAGCTCTTCTCCTGGGCGGGCGACGCGCAGTCGGTCGAGGTCTGGCGCTCCGCGGGCTTCAACCCGGTGCCGCTGCCCTCGACCGAGCTGTCGACCGCGCTCCAGACCGGGCTCGTCGAGGCGCTCGGCTCGCCGCCGCAGGTCGCGGTGATCGCGCAGTTCTTCAACCACGCCACGAACATGACGAGCCTGCGCTGGCAGCTGCTGCAGGGTGCGACGCTCGTCGCCAAGAGCAGCTGGGACAAGGTGCCGGCGGACGTGCAGCCGCAGCTAAGGGAGATCGCGCACGAGGCGGGCGTGAGGCTGCAGAAGGAGATCCGCGACGCCGAGCAGCGCGACGTCGAGGCGATGCAGAAGCGCGGCCTCACGGTGGTGCCGGTGAGCGCCGCGCAGCGCGCGCAGTGGCAGAAGCTCACCGAGAGCCTCTATCCGAAGATCCGGGGAACCCTCGTGCCGGCGGAAGCGTTCGACGAGGCGATGCGCTACCGCGACGAGTACCGCAAGAGCCACCCGCCGGCGGCCAGGTGAGCGAGGCGCCCGCGGCCGCCGCCGACGGCAGCCTGTCGGCGCCGCCGGACTCGGCGCTCGCCCGCCTGCTGCGCGGGCTCGAGCACGCGCTCCTGATCGGGACGCTGCTGGCCGCGGCGCTGCTGCCGCTCGCCGACACGCTCGGCCGGCCGTTCGGCGTCCACGTCCCCGCCGGCGCCGACTACCTGAAGCAGGTGGTGCTGTGGCTCGCGTTCCTGGGCGGGCTCGTGGCGACGCGCGAGCGCCGGCACCTGACGCTCTCGACGGCCGAGCTCTTCGGCGAGACCACGAAGGTGAGGCGCGCCGGCCGCGTGCTGGCGGCGGCGGTGTCCGCGGCGACGGTGGGTGTCCTGACCTACGCCGCCGTGGGGCTGGTGATCGCCGAACCGCGAGGAAGGCCGCGTGCTGCTCGGCGGCGTGCCGGTGTGGCTGCTCGAGCTGCGTGATGCCCGCGGCGCTCGGCCTGATGGCGCTGCGCTTCGCGTGGGCGGCCTCGCGCCGCGGCGTCGGGCGCGTGATCGCGCTCGCGGCGATCCCGGCCGCGTTCGCGCTGGCGCTCGCCCCGGAGCGGCTCGCGAGCTTCTCCTGGCCGATCGCGGTCGTGATCCTGGTCGCGCTCGTGCTCGGCACGCCGGTGTTCGTGGCGATGGCGGCGCTCGCGCTCTTCTTCTTCTTCCGCGACGGGCTGCCGGTGACGGCCGTGACGGCCGAGGTCTACCGGCTGATCTCCTCGCCGACGCTGCCGGCGATCCCGCTCCTGACCGCGTGCGGCTACGTGCTGGCCGAGAGCCACGCGTCGCTGCGCCTGCTGCGCTTCTTCAAGTCGCTGCTCGGCTGGATGCCCGGCGGGCTCGCCGTGATCGTGATCGCGGTGTGCGCGCTCTTCACGACCTTCACCGGCGGCTCCGGCATCACGGTGATCGCGGTCGGCGGGCTCGTGCTGCCGATGCTGAAGCGAGGACGGCTACCCCGAGGACTTCTCGCTCGGGCTCGTCACCGCGGCGGGCAGCCTCGGGCTGCTGTTCCCGCCGAGCCTGCCCGTCATCCTCTACAGCGTGGTCGCCGGCACGCGCGAGCACAACGTCCCGGCCGACCAGCTCTTCCTCGGCGGGCCTGCTGCCCGGCATCGCTGATGATCGTGATGGTCGCGGCCTACGCGGTGCGCGAGGGCCTGAGGCTGCGGCTGCCGCGCCAGCCGTTCGTGCGCGCGCGAGGTGCTGGCCGCCGACCTGGGCCGCCAAGTGGGAGCTCGCGATCCCGGTGTTCGTGATCGGTGCTGTTCCTGAGCGGCAAGGCCTCGACGGTCGAGACCGCCGCGGCCGCGCTCGTGTTCGCGATCGTCGTCGAGTGCTTCGTCACGCGCGACCTGCACCTGACGCGCGACCTGCCCGCGGCGCTCGTCAAGTCGTCGGTGCTCGCCGGCTCGGTGCTGATCCTGCTGAGCGCGGCGATGGGCATCACGAGCTACATCGTGGACGCGCAGATCCCCGACGCGCTCGTGACCTGGGTGAAGGCGCACATCGAGTCGCGCGTCGTGTTCCTGCTCGCGCTCAACGGGCTCCTGATCGTCGTCGGCTGCCTGGTCGACATCTTCTCGGCGATCGTGGTGCTGGCCCCGCTCGTCGTGCCGATGGCGGCGGCCTTCGGCGTCCACCCCGTGCACCTCGGCGTGATCTTCCTCGCCAACCTGGAGCTCGGCTACCTGACGCCGCCGGTGGGGCTCAACCTGTACCTGGCGGCCTCGCGCTTCGACAAGCCGCTCACCACCGTCGTGCGCACGGTGCTGCCGTTCCTGCTGATCCTGGCGGTCGCCGTGCTGCTGATCACCTACCTGCCGGCGATCTCCGTCGGCGTGCTCGCGGCGCTTCGGGAGGTCGTGAGCCTCAGCTGCCGGCCTTGTGGCGCGGCGACGCGTTCTCGAGCACCGACAGGAAGCCCTTCGCCTCGGGCGGCACGGCGTAGGCGCCCTGCTCCAGCACGCGCTTCGGGTCGACGCGCTCGCCGTAGAGGTTCTCGTTGCCGTCCTTGTCCTGCTTGACGACGGCGCCCTCGAGCGAGAGGCCGACGAACAGCCCGCGCGTGCGCGAGTAGCTCAGGATCTCGGCGTGCATCCGCAGGTCGGTGCCCGCCGAGCCGGTGCGGCCGACGGGTCCGGCCGCGACCGCGGCGTCGGCGCCGAGCGTGAACTGCGAGCGCAGCAGGTAGTCGATCCCCTTCGGGTTCATGACCAGGAACACGTAGTCCGCGGCCTGGCCGCCGATCTGCAGCCCGAGGCTGCCGCCGCCGATCGAGATCATGAGCGGCGCGCCCCAGGAGCTGCCGCCGTGCGAGCGGCAGCGTGACGGCGCCCTTGCCGTAGCGGCCGCCGACGCCGATCGCGAACTTCTTGGCGCTCGGGATCACCGCCACGCACTCGGCCTTGTCCAGCAGGTCGCGCGGGATGCTCTCCTCCCCCGAGAGCAGCTCCTCGAGCACCTCGCGGCTGGCGTCGAGCCGTCGGCTCTCCTTCGCCTGCGCGCTGGCGCCTCGGCGCCGGCGCGAGCACGAGGCAGGCGAGCCGCCACGGCGAGCTTCGTGGTCATGCTCTCCATGATCGCGCGATCCGACCGGATGCTAGACTCCCGCCAAACCAGGAGGTCCGCGCATGCCGAAAGCCGGCTCGTCGCTTCCTCTTCCGCGCGCTCGCCGCGCTCGCGCTCGCGGCCGTGCTCGTCGCCGCGTCCGGCCGCGGCGCAGGACAAGCCCGTGAGCGCGGCCTACTACTACAAGGTCCGCTGGGGCTTCCAGCAGGAGTTCGAGCGGCTCTTCTTCAAGAACCACTACCCGGTGCTGAAGGACCAGATGGGCGCCGGGCGGCCGCATCAAGTCGGTGAGCGTCTACCGTCCCACCTTCCACGGCGACGGCCGCGCCGACTGGACGTTCCTGGTGGTGATCACGTTCTCGAGCTGGAACGTGCTGGGCGGGCCGAGCCCGGACGAGGCGATCGCCAAGCGGCTCTACCCCGACCAGGAGACCTTCAAGAAGGAGGAGGCGCGCCGCTTCGAGATCCTCGACGCGCACTGGGACGTGCCGCTCGTCGAGGTCGAGCCGCCCAAGTAGCGTCCGGCCGACCGCGAGCGGCGCTCTAGGCGCGCCGAGCCTTGCGCCGCTGCCGCACGAAGATCAGCAGCCCGATCACGAGGATTGCCGCCGGACAGGCGAGCACCGCGCCGATCGGCGCCCGGACGCCGGGCGGCTCCTGCTCCACCGGCACCGCGAGGTCCTGGCCCTCGGCCAGCTCGTCCTCGGTCCAGCGCACGAGCGCCGGTCCGCCCTCGCCCGTGACTCGGATCGCCTTGAACGGCCGCCAGTCGCGGCGCGTGAGCCCCTTGAAGACGCGGAACTCCCCCGCCGGCTGGCCTCCGATCAGCACGCGCACCACCAGGTCGGAGGCGCCGAGCAGCGCCGGCGGACCGCTGTAGTCGTGCACCCAGTAGGTGTAGCTGCCGGTCACGGGCTGCGTCAGCGTGATCGTCTCGGGCCCGCCCCAGTCGGTGTCGTCCACGTCGAGCTCGACGGCGTGCCCGGCGCCGTCGTGCTTGCGGTTCCTGTAGAAGACGTGGCGGGTCGAATCGGCGCAGGCGCACGTCAGGTGCGAGTCGGCGTCCTTCACCTGGTCGGAGCGCGACCCCCAGTTGAGGATGATGCGGACGTCGCGCGCCGTCGCCTCCGTGGCCTCGACGATCGGCGACAGGCTCACCGTGACGAGCTGCCCCTCCTCGCGGATCTCGGTCGCCTCGCTGGTGTAGGGCACGTAGCCGCCCAGGCGGTAGCTCACCTCGTAGCTGCCGGGCGCAAGCCGCGTCGCCCAGCGTCCGTCGGCCCCGGTCTGGCCGGAGCCCATCGGCGCCGCCGCCTCCCGGCCGCTCGACGCGCACGGAGACGCCCGGCAGCACGCGGCCCTTCACGAGCGCGTCGTTCAGCTCGAAGCGCACGAGGACGTCGCGCCGCCGGCTGCGCGCGCGGCCGCAGCCGCGGCAAAGGCGAGCCCGAGCGCGGCGAGCGGGCACCTCACCGCGCCCCGCTCTCCTCGCGCGCCAGCGTCTCGACGACGCCCGCCGGCAGCAGGCGCCAGTTCCCGTCGGGCTTCGCGGGCAGCTCTTTCTTCTCGCCCCAGTAGTCGGCGAGCAGCTCGCGGATCTCGCGGTTGCTGCGCCAGACGACCTTCGCCCCGCGAAACATCGTGTAGCCCGCCGAGCCCGCGGCACGGTAGCTGTTGACCGCGATCCGGAGCGGCTGGTCGTCGCGGAGCGGCGCGCCGTGGTACCGCAGGTTCGTGACGCGCGTGCCGACCGGCTGACGCAGGTCGAGCTCGTACTCGACGCCCTGCGCGGTGTCGAAGTTGAAGCCCGGAATGCCGCGGTCGACGAGCGGGCCGTGCGAGCAGGAGGCCTCCGGGCAGGTCAGGTAGTAGCGCGCCGAGTTCTCGAGCGCCTCCCGCACCATGCGCCCGTTGCCCTCGACCGCGTAGAGCTCGTTCTCGTAGAGGTAGAGCGCGGCGAGCTCGCGGCGCGTCACCGGTCCCGGCGTCACCCTGAGCTGCGTCTGGAAGAGCGACGTGAAGCTCACCTGCGCCCCGGCGTAGTGGAGCTGCGCCTCGTGGATCAGGTCGACGAGCGCGCTGTCCTCGAAGCGGCCGCGGGCGCCCGCTGAGCTCGACCTTCGACTCGGCGACCGGAGTGTCGAGCGAGCGCTCGGTCGCCTCCTGGTAGGGCGCCGCCAGCTCGACGATGCGTGGGTCGGGCGTCGTCTCGGGCGTCACCGGCAGCAGCCGGCTCGTCGTGCTCACCACCCTGAAGCGCCCGGCCGGCATCGCGCTCGAGTGCGACGTCGACGCGCGCCACCTCCATCGCCCAGTTGCGCGGCTGCACCAGCAGCACGCCGTTCACGCGGCGCCCGGGCTCGCGCCGGTGGCTGTGGCCGAAGATCACGGCCGTGAGCTCGGGGAACGTCTCCGCCAGCGACCACACCGGGTTCTCGCCCGGCGTGTCGTTCGGGGCCGGCGCGCCGGTCTCCGGGTCGCGGCCGAGGCCGCCGTGGACCGCGACGAGCATCACGTCGGGGTGCTCGGCCTCGAGCGCCGCGAGCGTGCGCCGCACCGCCGCCTCGGGGTCGAGCCACGAGAGCCCGCGGATGTTCTCCGGCTTCTCCCACTGCGGGATCGACGGGCGTCGTGAGGCCGATGACCGCGACCTTCACGCCGGCCACCGTCTTGACGAGGTACGGCGCGAACGGCGGCAGCGCATGCCGCCCGTCTCGGTGTTGGCCGAGAGCCACGGGAAGCGCGCCGCCGCGCGCGCCGCCTGCAGCGCGTCGAGCCCGAAGTTGTACTCGTGGTTGCCGACCACCATCGCGTCGTAGCCGATCGCGTTCATCGCGAGCATCATCGGCTCGGGCGCGCGCGTGCGGCCCTCGCGCCGCTCGACCTCGTAGACGCTGGCGAGCGGCGAGCCCTGGATCGTGTCGCCGCAGTCGACGAGCAGCGTGTTCTTCGTCTCGCGCCGCACCGCCTCGACGAGCGTCGCGACCGTCGGCCAGGCCGCGCGGCGCCGGGCTGCTGCGTGAAGTAGTCGTACGGGAGGAGGTGGCCGTGGGTGTCGGTGGTGGCGAGCACGGTGACGTGACGCGCTCGGGCGGCGCCGCCGCGGGCGCCTGGAGCGCGAGGACGAGCAGCAGCGCGGGCGTCAGAAGGCGACCTGCGTCTTGCCGGCGTCGACATCCTTCAGGAAGCGCACGAGCCCGGCCGTGTAGGTGCGCTGGTCGTCCCACATCGCCATGTGGCTGCCGTTCGGGCAGAGCAGGAAGCTGCCGTGCTTCACCTGCGTCGAGACCCAGCGCATGTGCTCGGGGTCCATCGTGTCGTGGGTCGCGCCGATCACGAGCGTCGGCACCTCGAGCTTGCCGAGGTCGGCCTTGCGGTCCCACGTCTCGAGCCGGCCCGACAGCGCCGAACTCGCTCGGGCCCTGCATCAGCACGTAGACCTGCTTGTTGAGCTTGGCGAAGCTGCGGTTGACGGCGTCGGGCCACTCCTCGAGCCGGCACAGGTGCTTGGCGTAGAAGTGCGGCAGCAGCAGCTCCATGTAGCGCGGGCTCTCGTACTGGCCCTTCTTCTCGAGGTCGTGGATCTCCTTCACCACCGCCGGGTCCATCTGCTTCGCGAGCACGTCGCTCGCGTATCGGTTGTAGTCGGGGATGCTCATCATCATGTTCGAGATCACGAGCCCCTTCAGGTGTTGCGGGTGCGCGAGCGCGTACTCGACCGCGAGGATGCCGCCCCAGGAGTGCCCCAGCAGGTAGAAGTTGGCCCTGCGTGAGCCCGAGCGCCTGGCGCACCTGCTCGACCTCGTCCACGAAACGCTCGACGGTCCAGAGCGACTCGTCCTTCGGCTGGTCGGAGTACGCCGAGCCGAGCTGATCGTAGTAGATGAGCTCGATCCCCTCGGCGCCGAGCGCGTGCTCGAGCGCCTCGAAGTACTCGTGGGTCGCGCCCGGGCCTCCGTGGAGCAGCAGCAACCGGATCCGCGGGTTGTGCCCGAAGCGCTTGGTCCAGACGTTGAACTTGCCCTTGGGCGTCGCGATCTGGACGAGGCGCACGCCGGCGGTGTCGACGCCCGTGTCCGAGCTGAAGTAGGAACGGAGCGTCGGCTCGGCCGGGCTCGGCGTGGGCGGGGGTGTGGGCTGGGCGGCGCAGGCGGTGAGCGTCAGAGTCAGGAATACTGCAGACGCGGCACACCGTAGGTTCATCGCGCCTCCCGGGACTCGTAACTCTCTAACCGGCTCGTGACTCTTCAAGCGGGGGGTTCTTACGAAACGACGCGAAACGGCTTCCTTCCCTGTTCTGGGGGGTGCGTCGCACCCCCCAGACCCCCCGTGAACGGCGCTTCTCGCTATACCCGCTTCCTCTTGGTCGGCACGCGGGAGAGCTCGTCGTACAGGTACACCGCCGAGCGCATCGACTTCACGAAGTCGCCGAGGTGGAGGCTCTCGTTCTCGGAGTGCGCGTTGCAGAGCGGGTCCTCGACGCCCATCAGCAGGCAGGGCGCGCCGCCGAGCAGGTCGGCGAAGGGGCCCACGAAGCCGATCGTGCCGCCGGCGCCGATCATCGCGGTCTCCTTGCCGTAGCCGGCCTTGAGCGCGCGCCGCGCCGCCTCGAACGCCGGCCCCTCGGGATCGGTCGTCCACCACGGCGTCGTGCCGACGAGTGTCGCGGTCACCTTCGCGCCGAAGGGCGGCTTCGCCTGCAGCTTCTTGACGAGCGCCTTGCCCGCCTGCTTCGGGTCCATGTTCGGCACCGTGCGCAGCGACAGCCGCGCGCGCACGCTGTCGACGATCTGGTTCGAGGAGCCCTTGATCGGGCGCGCCTCGAAGGCGATCACCGTCAGCGACGGGCGCGTCCAGATCTTCTCGTAGACCGAGAAGCCCTTCTCGCCGGTGAGCGTCATGCCCTTCATCAGGCCGGCCTCGCGCTTGAACTTGGCCTCGTTGAACGGCAGCTTGCGGATGCGCGCGAGCTGGCTCTTCCCCGTCTTCGCGACCTGGCTGTAGAGCCCGGGCACGTTCGAGCTTGCCGTCCTTGCCCTGGAGGTCCGCGATGATCCGGCAGGCGAGCTGCACCGGGTCCGGCACCGGGCCGCCCCACATGCCGCTGTGGACCGGCCGCTCGAGGCACTGCACCTCGAGGTCGACCGTGCAGATGCCGCGCAGCTGGTAGGTGAGCGCCGGGATGCCGGTGTCGAAGTTCGCGGTGTCCGAGAGCACGATGAAGTCGGCGTCGAGCCGCTCGCGGTACGCCTTCAGGAAGCGGTCGAGGTTCTCGGAGCCGATCTCCTCCTCGCCTTCGATCACGAAGCGCACGTTCACCGGCAGATCGCCGCCGGACTTCAAGTACGAGGCGACCGCCGCGATGTGTGTCATGCAGCCGGCCTTGTCGTCGGCCGTGCCCCGGCCGAAGAGCCGCCCGTCGCGCACCACCGGCTCGTACGGCGGCGACAGCCACTTCTCGGGGCGGCCCTCCGGCTGCACGTCGTGGTGCCCGTAGAGAAGGACGGTCGGAGCGCCCGGCTTCTTGAGCCAGTCGCCGTAGACGTAGGGGTGCACGCCGGGGATCTCGAGGATCTCGACGTGCTCGACGCCCGCGTCGCGCATGACGCTCGCCATCGCCTCGGCGGAGCGGCGCATCACGGGCGCGGGAGCGGGGTCCGCCGAGGAGACGCCGGGAATCTTCGACAGCGTCACCAGCTGGTCCTGGAAGCGGGCGAGGTTGGCGTTCAGGTAGTCGAGGGCGGCCTTCAGGCGGCCGTTGGGCTCTGCCACGGGATCCTCCTGCCGGAATGATTTCGTTTGAGAAAAGACAAAGGGACGACCGAGCGCGAGTGTAGCTCAGAGATCCGCCAAAAAGCATCGCGCGCGTGTACCGCGCCCGCCGGGGGCCCGCGAAACCCGCGTGGTAGGATCGTCGCGGCCGCGCATGGAGCTACGCCAGGTCGGTAAGTACACGATCGTCGAGAAGATCGGCGCGGGCGCCATGGGCGAGGTCTTCCGGGCTCACGACCCGGTGCTCGGCCGCGACGTCGCGATCAAGGTGGTGCTGGGCCGGCTGAGCGACGACGAGAAGGCGCGCAAGCGCTTCCAGGAGGAGGCGCGCGCCGCCGCACAGCTCAACCACCCGAACATCATCACGGTCTACGACTTCGGCGAGGAGCGCGGCATGGCCTACATGGCCATGGAGCTGCTCGAGGGCCACGACCTGCGCCAGCTGCTCGCCGCCGGGCAAGCCGACGCCGCTCGACGAGAAGCTCGGGATGATGGAGCAGATCCTCGACGGGCTCGCCTTCGCCCACTCGAAGGGCGTGATGCACCGCGACCTCAAGCCCGGCAACGTGCACGTGCTGCCGAACGGGCAGATCAAGATCATGGACTTCGGCCTGGCGCGCCGCGTGCAGGACGCGGCCGCGAGCGGCGTCGTGATGGGCACGCCCTACTACATGGCGCCCGAGCAGGCGCACGGCGACGCGGGCCAACGCGCGCTCCGACGTGTTCTCGCTCGGCGCGATGTTCTACGAGATGCTCTCGGGGCGCCGGCCGTTCACGGGCGCGACGGTCCCCGCCGTGCTGTTCGCCGTGGTGCACCGCGACCCGGAGCCGCTCGGCAAGCTGATGCCCGAGCTGCCGACCGGGATCGTGGCGATGGTGATGCGCGCGCTCGCCAAGCAGCCGGCGGCGCGCCACCGCGACGCGAGCGAGATGCTGAACGCGCTGCGCGTCGCGTGGCTCGGCGGCGAGGTGGCGGCGGGAGAAGCGGCCTTCGCGGCGGACGACCAGACGCCGGCGAAGGACCTCGGCACGCCGCTCTCGGCGCTCGAGGAGACGACGCCCGAGCTGCGCGAAGCGCTCGACGAGATCGAGATGTACCTCGCCGATCGCGTGCCGCCGCTGATGGTCACGGACTCGGTGGAGACCTTCGTGGGCGCGCCGCAGGCGGACGCCGCGGCGCAGATCCTCGCCTGGAGCGAGCGCGCTCGCGCCGGCCAGCCGGACGCGCCGCTCGTCGACCTGCTCTACCACGCGCTGCACAAGCTGAGCGTGATCGGCGAGCTCGACCTCGTCGACAACACGAGGCTGCTCGGCTTCCTGCACGGCGTCGGCGCGGCGCTCGCGGCGGCCTGCCCGCCGGGGCTCGAGCGCGACCGCTTCCGGCGCGCGCTGGCAGCGGCTCGGCGAGGCCGAGATGGTGAAGAGCGGACCGGTCGAGCTCGCGAAGCCGCATGCGGCGGCGCCGCAGCCCCAGGCGCCCGGCCAAGTACTCCCGGGCTGCGGCGGCTTTCGATCCTCGAGCAGCGGCTGCGGCGCGACGCCCTGCTCGGGCCCGGCGCCGACCTCACGCGGCGCCGCGTCGCCTCGCAGGCGATCGCGGCGGCGGCGATCGAGGCCAAGAACGAGAAGGACCTCGAGAGCCACCTGCGGCGGCTGAAGGAGGTGGGAGTCGCCTCGGCCGCGGAGCACGTGTTCCGAAGCCTCGGCGAGGAGCTCGGCGACTGGGCGCTGCCGAAGGACCTGGCGGGAGACACCGCCGAGCTGACGCCTCCCCCCGAGGTGCGCGCGATGCGGCAGATCGTCGCGCTCGCCGAGGACCCGGTCGAGGTGGCGCGGCGCTACCGCCACCTGGTGAACGCCGCGACCGAGCAGTTCAACGAGGGCAACCTCGGGCGCGCCGTGCAGATGTTCGAGCTGGCGCGCAAGCTCGCGGGCGTGAAGAAGATCGAGCCGGGCTTCCTGGAGCCGGTCCAGAAGAAGGGCCACGAGGCGCTCGACCCGGCACGGCTGCGCCAGTACATGGAGCGGCCGGAGCGGCAGCAGCAGCTCAGCGAGGTGATGGACTTCTTCCAGGAGGGGCTCTCGGCCGAGCACCTGCTCGACCAGCTCGTGACCGAGGAGCGGCGCGACCGGCGCCGCCTGCAGCTCGACATGCTCGTGGTCCACGGCGAGAAGGCGAGAGCGCTCGCGCGCACGCGGCTCGAGACGGCGCCGGACGTCACCAGCGACTTCGCCCGCCGCAACTGGATCTACCTGCTGCGTCACATCCCGCGCCCGGCCGGCGAGCCCGCCGACACCGAGCTCGACGCCGTGGCGCGCTGCGGGGTTCCGGGGCGGCCCGGCTTCCTGGTGAAGGAAGCGCTCACCTATCTCGGGCAGCTGCGGCACCCCGAGGTGTCCGAGGCGCTCGCCGCCCTGCTCGAGGAATGGGAGAAGGAGCTCGAGAAGAACGACATCGACGGGGCCGCGGAGGAGGAGGGCCTGGCCGCGCTCGACCGCATCGCCGCGGCGCTCGCCCGCCAGGGCGGGCCGCAGGGCTGGCGCGTGCTCGTGCGGCACGGCCTCTCGAAGCGCGAGGAGCTGGGCGACACCATGGCGCGCCTCGCCGAGCTCGGCTCGCAGGACCTGACCCAGGGACCGGACGTGGTCGAGACGCTGATGACGCTCGTGAACCAGGGCCTCCCGAGGGGCATGCTGAGCCGCCTGGTCGCGCGCCAGGACCAGGGGGTGACGTGGCTGATCGCGGCGCTCGCCGGCACGGACACTCCCGAGGTGCGCGCGATGCTCGAGGACATCGAGAAGCGCTTCCCGGCGCAGCCTGCGGGCAAGGCGGCGGCGCGGGCGCTCGAGGGCGGCCTGGTCCCGAGCGGCGCCCAGTCCGGCGGCGGCTTCGCTCCACTCCGGCGAGCTCGACGGCTACAGCCTGCCGGCGCTGCTCTACCGCTTCGCGCAGGAGCAGGCGACCGGCACGCTCAGCCTGATGCCGCGCGAGGGCGGCGGCGCGCCGGCGACGATCGACTTCGTCGCAGGGCCGGCTGACGCGCGCGCGCTTCGGCCATCGCGCCGGAGCCGACGCCGTTCTACCAGCTCTTCGAGCGGCCGTTCCCGGGCGAGTTCGCGTTCGAGGCCGCGGCAGGCGCCGGGCGACGCCAAGGCCGCCGCGCTCGGAGAGCTCGGGGCGCTCGTGCGCGAGGGCGCTGCGGCGCTACCAGCAGGTCGCCGCCTCGAGCGCGATCGTGCCGGAGGACGCGCCGCTCGAGGCGACGGGCGACGCGCCCGGCACGGTCGAGGACGAGAGCGAGTACGACCTCGTGGTCTCGATCTGGCAGAAGGCCTGCGCGCGCACGACGCTGCACCAGCTCGAGGGCGAGCTCGCGGCCGACCGCTTCCGGATCCTGCGCCCGCTCGCCCAGTGGCTCGAGCAGGGCTCGCTGCGTTTCAGCGCGCCGGCTTCCGCTCCCCAGGCTCCGGCCGCACCCGCTCCAGGCACATGAGCGTCATGTCGTCGCGCGGATGCGCGTGGCCGCAGTGCGAGAGCACCTCGCCGATCACGCCGTCGATCAGCACGCGCGCCGGCTGCTCGCGGTTCGCCTGAAGCCAGGCGCCGAGCCGGGCGTCGCCGTACTCGCGGTCCTTCGCGTCCTCGGCCTCGGTGACGCCGTCGGTGTAGAGCACCAGCCGATCGCCCGGCTCGAGCTCGAGCGTCATCGACGTGAACTCGGTCTCCGTCGTGACACCGAGCGCCATCGCGGTGGCGGCGAGCCGCGCGGGCTCGCTTCCCGGGCAGAGCAGGAACGGCGGGTTGTGGCCCGCGTTCACGTAGCGCAGCTCGCCCGAGCCCGTGTCGAGCTCGGCGTAGATCAGCGTGACCAGCCGGTTCGAGGGGATGTTGGCGCACAGGTGGTCGTTGAGCCGCGCCACCAGCTCGGCGCCGCGCAGCCCCGCCGACACCAGCGTGCGCAGGCTCCCCTGCAGGAGCGCCATCAGGAGCGCCGCCGGCATCCCCTTGCCCGCCACGTCGCCCACCGCGACCGCGAGCTGCCCGGGCCGAAGCTCGATCACGTCGAAGTAGTCGCCGCCCACGGTGTTGGCCGGGCGCATCGCGGCCTCGATGTGGACGCCGTCCTTGTCGAAGGGCTCGAACGGCAGCAGGCCGAACTGGATCTGGCGCGCGATCTCGAGGTCGCCCTTGAGCGTGAGCTTGTCGCGCAGCTCGAGCACCAGCAGCAGCGCGAAGAGCGTCGCGGCCAGCAGCAGCCAGGTGTGGACCTGGAACAGCGGGTTGAGCGAGAACGGCCCCTCGCTCGCGACGATCGCGAGGAAGACCAGCCAGCCGAGCACGAGCCCGAACATCGAGGCCGCGAACATCACGCGCCGCCACGGGCTCAGCCGATACGCGACCGCCAGGAACAGGCGCACGGCCGCGCGCGGGTACCGACGCCACCACGGCAGCACGCCGAGGTCGCTCGTGTCGACCTCGCGCGTCAGGAAGCGGAAGGTCTCGCCGACCTCGTGCTGCAGCAGGCGGCTCAAGTCGGCGTGGGTGACGTCGCGCGTGAAGAGCTCGCGCAGCGACCGCCAGTACTCCTCGCGCAGCGCGGGCCCCGCGGCCGGGCGCGCGCGCGTGCCGCCGATGCGGGCGGCGAGCTGCTCGAAGCGCTCGCGCGAGTTCGAGGCGAGCGCCTCGAGCTCCGCGAGCGGCGGGGTCTTCATGGCAGCAGCAGCGATTTCTTCACGGCGCGGCCCGAGAGCTCCTGCAGCCGCGTGCGCTGGTCTTCCGGCAGCGCGTTGACGCCGGCCCGCACCGCCTCGCGCAGGGCCTGGCCGTCGGCCGGAACCACCGGGCGGCCCGCCTTCACCTCGTTCAGCAGCGAGGCGAGCCGCACGCGCTCCTCCTCGGGGACCGGCGCCCAGATCTGCTGGTAGATGGCGCGCATCTCGTTCGCCTCCCCGGTCCCGAGCGCGTCGAGCCCTCGGCTCACCGCGCGCAGCGCGGCGGCGGGCACGTCGTCGACACCCTTCTCCTTGGCAAGACGGTCCGCAACCATGAGACGCAAAGCGTCCCGCGAAAGTTCCGGCACCTCGGGCGCCAGGCGCTCGACGGCGTCCTCGATGCGCGCCGCGGTCGCCCCCGACGGCAAGAGCCCGCGGCACAGCGTCTCGAGCTCGCTCCGGAAGCGATCGCCCTTGTCGGCGGGCGCCCAGGCCTCGAGCGAGAACAGCGTGTAGCCGTCGGCCCACGCGACCGTCGCGCCCTGCATCGGCACGAGGTCCTCCTCGAAGGTGGTGCGCACCATCCGGCCGCGGCCCTTGCCGAGCTGGACGTCGCTGCGCGCGCCCTCCTTCTGCGAGGGCTGGCGCCCGAGCCGCTGCTGGAGCAGCTCGCTGAGGTGCGCGTCGAGGTCGTCCATCATCGACGGGCGCACCGCGACGGACACGGCGCCGTAGACGCTCGCCGCAGGCTGCGCGAGCGCGAGCCGCGAGCCTGGCCGCACCACGTACGGGTTCTCGCTCTTGAGCGCGAACCAGCCGGAGGGCAGCTCGACCGTCAGGCCGCTCGGAGAGTCGGTCGCGCGGCGGTCGGCGAGCGCGTAGCGCCGCACCTCGGCGATCGCGCGCCGCTTCGCGAGGAACGGACGCAGGAGCGCGAGCATCCCGAGCACGAGCACGACCACGAGCGCTATGCCGCCGGCGGCGAGCAGCAGGCGCGTGCGGTCCGCGGGCGCGCTCGCCACCGGCCTCTTCGTCCGTCCCGGCGCGTCCGCGGTCGGCCCGCCTGACTGGCCGTCGTAGGCGGGCATGCGGGCCGACGGCTGCGTCTGGTCCGGCGTCGGCGCCGCGGGCGTGGGCTTCGGCAAGAGCACCGGCTGAGGCTTCAGCGGACCGGCCTTGGCCGGCGCGGCGGCCTTCGACGTCGGCTCCGGCGACCGCGCGGGGCGGACGGCGGGACTGGCGACCGCAGCGGGAGCGGGTACCGGAGCGGGCACGGGTGCCGGAGCGGGTTCGGGTGCCGGAGCCGGCGCGGGGGCCTGGACGGGCGCGGGCTCGGGAGCAGGATCCGCTGCGGCCGGCGCGGGAGCGGTCCCGAGCACCTGCGCGATCCCGATCCACTCGGGCGCGCCCTCGGGCCACACCAGCGTCTCGTCGGGGACCCGGCCCTCGGCCCTCCAGGCCTCGAGCGTCTCGCGGTCGATCGGACCGTACTGCGTGCCGTCGGGCAGGTGAAGGAGGAAGTGCTGCGCCATGCTCAGTCCACCGTGGTCAGTACACCCAGACGAGATCTTCGCGAAGCAGCGTGACGCCGCCGCGCACGGGAGCGACGGCCTGCTCCTCGAAGCGCGCGGGATCGACCTCGCTCGCCTGCGCGAGCTCGCTCTCGAGCGCCGCGACCTCGGCCCGCAGCTGCTCGAGCCGCGCCTCGGCGTTGTCCTCCATGCGGTTCTTGGTGAGGACGGAGGAGACGCCCGTGACGGTGCGCTTCTTGCCGAAGATCAGGCCGATGTTGTTGAGCACCGCCGAGCCGACCGCCATCCACTTCTCCTGGCGCCGGCCCGTCACCTCCTGCTCGCGCAGCGCGAGGTCGCTCTTCTTCTTCTCGAGCTTCTGCCGCAGCGAGCGCTGCGGTGTCGCCGCCCCCGTCGCTCGCGAGCCGGGCCGCGAACGCCTGGCGCGTCTCGCCCGGCCGCGAGGTCTCGCCGGTCACGGGATCGCGGAACGCGGCCTGCGTGAGCTTGTCGGGCAGCCGCGCCTTGAGCGCGCGCTCGAGCTCCTTGGCGGCGCCGCCGTCGAGCCAGGCGGGCAGGTCGCCGTAGCGGATCCCGGCGGGCGCCTCCTGGCGTGACGGCCTTCTCGTCGACCGCGACGCGGCTCGGCTTCGAGCGCCTCGAGCGGGCTCGCGCCGGCGAGCGGCCAGGCCATGCACCGCGACGGTCTCGTCGCTGCCCTTGTAGCGCGCCGCGTACTTCACGAGCACGTGCGGCTCGGCGATCGCTCCGCCGTGGCGCGACAGATAGTAGTGGCGGAACGGAGCCGGAAGCACGGGCGCCGCGGTCGCTTCTTCCCTCGGAGCCGGGGCCGCGGCGCGCGCGGCCGGCGCCTGCTCCTTCATGAGCCGCGCGATCTCCTCGCGCGTGAGCGGCCCGCGCAGGTAGGACATCGCCCAGCGCGACTGGACGAGCTCGGGCTGCTTGCGATGGACGTCGTGCAGCAGGAACACGCGCTTCTTCGTCGCCGCCCAGCAGCTTCTCGGCCGTCTTGCCCTCGAGCCCCGCGCTCGCGAGGCCGCTCGCGCAGCCGCTCGCGGTCCTGCTGCGTCTGCAGCGTGCCGACGAGCCAGGTGCCCATGTTCGACGAGGCCCTTGTAGTCGAGGTCGACGGGTTCTGGGTGGCGAGCACGACGCCCACGCCCTGCGCGCGCGCCTGCTTCAGCAGCGTCAGCAGCGGCCGCTTGGTCGGCGGGTTCGCGGGGTGCGGCGGGAAGTAGCCGAACACCTCGTCCATGTAGACGAGCGCGCGCAGCGCGGTGGTGCCGCCCTGGCGCCGCATCCAGGTCTTCACCTTGTCGAGCAGCAGCGCCGTGACGAAGAGCCGCTCGCCGTCGTCGAGGTGCGCGGTCGAGACGACCGCGAGCCGCGGACGCTCGCCGTCCTGGCCGAGCATCCTGCCGATGTCGAGCGGCTCGCCCTTCCTCCAGGCCTCGAAGGACGGCGAGGCGAGCAGCGTGTTGAGCGACGTCATCAGCTTCTGGCGTTCCTTGCGCGGGAACGCCGTCTCGAGCGGCAGCGCGCCGATCTTGTCGAAGGGCGGGTCGGCCACCTCGCCGATCAGCGACTCCAGGCTGAAGCCCTTCCCGGCGCGCCAGCCGTGCTCGATCAGGCTGGCGAGGAAGACCGCCGGCGGCGACTGCAGCGGGTCGGCCTCGACCTTCACCAGCGTCAAGCAGGCCCGACACGATCGACTGGATCTCGTCCCGCAGGTCCTCCTCCGCGGCGTCCCACGAGCCCTTCGGCGCCTCGAGCGACTGCAGCACGTTGAGCGCCACGCCGGCGCTCGAGCCGGGCGTGTAGATCACCGAGTCGTGGGTCTTGAGGAGCGCCGCGATGTCGGCCGCGCCCAGGCTCCAGTCGGCGAGCCCCTTCGTCCACGTGGCGGCGCGTCTCGGCCGCGGCCGTCTTGACGTCCTTGCCCTCGCGCCGTGCGGCGCCCGCGTCGATCCACGGCTCGAACTGCGACGGCGCGAGCTTGTCGAAGAGCAGCAGCAGGTTGGCGAGGTCGCCCTTGGGGTCGATCGCGATCACGGGGACGCCCTGCCGGAGCAGCTCCTCCAGCATCACGATCGCGAGGCCGGTCTTTCCGGACCCGGTCATCCCGACGATCATCCCGTGGGTCAGCAGGTCGTCGGGATCGAGCTCGAGGGGTGAGCCGGGCTTGCCGCTGTCGGGGTCGACCCCCCGGCCGACGTACAACCCCTTGGCCATGCGTCGGAAGTATATGTCGGGCCACCGGGCCCGCCCCTCGGGAATCGTGACGCTGCCGTGACACGCCGCTCCGGACCCCCCTGCTATCATGGTTGTGTGAAGTCGCACCACTACTGGAAGGCCGTCGACGCCTTCAAGCTGCAGCTGCGGGACGCGGTCCCGCACGAGGAGCTGAAGGCGCTGCACGCGCGCAGCGGGCCGCGGCACCTCGCCTACGCCGTCGCGGCAGTTCGCGATCATCGGCGTCTGCAGCTACGCGCCTCTGGCAGCTCACGAACCCGCTCGCTCTGGGTGCCGCTCGCGATCCTGCAGGGCTTCACCTTCTTCAACATGACGACGCTCCTGCACGAGGTCGTCCACAGCTCGGTCTTCGACCGCCGGCGCAACGGCTGGAACCGCGCGCTCGGGCCTCGTCTACGCGAGCACGAGCGGGATCTCGGCCAGCCAGTTCACGCGCTGGCACCTCGACCACCACGACAACCTCGGCTCCTGGGAGGACGACCCCAAGCGGCACTGGCTGTCTCGCCCAAGCGCAACGCGCGCTGGTTCAAGCTGCTCTACTGCACGCCGGTGCTGATCCCGCTCTACTTCCGCGCGGCGGCGAGCGAGGCGCGCTCCTATCCGCCCGAGCTGCGGCGCACGATCATGCTCGAGCGGCTGGCGACCGTGGTCGTTCCAGCTGAGCGTGGCCGTCGTCCTCCATTCGGCTCGGCGGCTGGGGCGTGCTGGCGCGCGTGTGGGCGATCCCCTACTTCCTGGTGTTCCCGGTGGCCTTCACGCTGAACCGCCTCGGCCAGCACTACGACATCGACCCGACTCACCCGCTCAAGTGGTCGACGGTGATGGCGCCGAGCCGGCTCTGGGACTTCCTCTTCGTCTACTCGAACTACCACGCCGAGCACCACTACTTCCCGAGCGTGCCGTTCTACAACCTGCGCAAGCTGCACCTGCGGCTGCGGCCGCTCTACGCGCAGCTCGGGATCCAGACCCACACGCTACCGCGAGATCGTCTGGGAGTGGTTCGTGAAGAACCGCGCGCCGCACACCGACTGGGACAAGGCGAGCGGTCCGGCCGACAGCAGCCGCGTGACGCCCGCCCACCACGCGGCCTGCGGCTCGCGTAGCCTACTCTCTTCCGCCGCCGCTCCTCGGCCTCCGCGACCCAGCCGCGGCGGAGCGCCTCGGGTGCGACACTCGACAGGTAGGGCTTGATGTCCAGGATCGGCGTGCCGTCGAGCATGTCGACGCCGCGCACGCGCAGGCGTCGGGCCGTCGCGTCCCAGCAGCTCGACGACCGTCAGGCCGATCGCGTTCGGGCGCCGCGGCGAGCGCGAGGCGAAGAC
The DNA here is from genome assembly GCA_963724555.1 of uncultured Acidobacteriota bacterium. Classification (GTDB taxonomy): domain Bacteria; phylum Acidobacteriota; class Vicinamibacteria; order Fen-336; family Fen-336; genus DATBSL01. The sequence goes on along the minus strand of CAVRVE010000014.1, from coordinate 361,916 downwards.
GCCGTGCGGGACCTCCTCGTCGAGCGGCACGCGCGCGACGAGGTCGTAGCCTTCCGCGCGGTCGAACACCCACAGCACGAACAGGTGCGAGAAGCCCTCGATGTCGGCGAGCCCCGGCTCGAGCTCCGGCCGCAGCTCGAGCGTGCCTTCCGCGCGGTGCTCGGCGCACGGGCCCTTCGGCACCTGCGAGCGGTCCTGGTAGGGGCTGCGCACGAGCCCGATCGGCCGCATCTCGAACACGCGCTCGGGGTCCGGCATCTCTTGGGGGCTAGGCGGGCTCGCGCCGCTCCGGCTCTCCGCGGCGTCGCATCGGTTGGAGGCTGCGGCCCTTGGAGGCGTAGAGCCCGCGGTCGGCGCGCGACAGCAGGCTCGAGACCTCCTCTCCCTCGCGCCGGAACGCCGTCCCGAGGCCGAAGGCGGCGGGGCTGTCGCGTCTTGGCCGCCTCCACGACGCGGTCCGTGATCGCACGGGCCTCGTCCTCGCTCGGCGCGCGGACGAAGAGCGCGAACTCGTCGCCGCCGAGCCGCACCAGGATGTCGTCGCTCCTGTGCTGGCGCGAGAGGAAGTGGGCGAACGCCCGGAGCACGCGGTCGCCCTCGTCGTGGCCGTAGGTGTCGTTGATGCCCTTGAAGTCCGTGAGGTCGAACAGCAGGCAGACCCAGTGCGCGGTCGTCTGCTCGAGCTCGGCCTTGCGCTTCTCGAGGTAGCGGCGGTTGAAGCAGCCGGTGAGCGGATCGCGCACGCTCATCTCCTCGAGCTTCGCCTCGAGCTCCTTGCGCGCGCTGATGTCGCGCACCAGCGTGCGCACGCCGCGCGCCTGGCCCGCGAGGTCGACGACGATCGAGCTCTGCGTCTCGGCCGGGAAGCTGCTGCCGTCGCGCCTCCGCATCCGGAACTCGCGCAGGTCCTGGTGCCCGCTGCGGACGTAGCGGGCGCCGCCGCCCTCGGCGTAGCCGCGCTCGAGCATCGCCGCCATCTGCCCGCGCGCCCGCTCGTACTCGCCGTCGTCGAAGAGGTCGCGCGCGTGCAGCCCGCGCGCCTGCTCGGGCGTGCAGCCGAACACCTGGCAGGCGACGCGGTTCATGAAGGTGACGCGATCGGTCGCGAGGTCGCCCTCGACGTACGCGTCGGGCAGGTAGAGGCGCAGGTCGTCGAACTCGTGCCGCAGCGCCGCGAGCTCGGCCCGCAGCGCGTCGATATCGCTCGTGGCCATGCCTCCCTTTGCCGGAGGCCATTATATCGGCCACCCGGCGCCGGGCCGTCACGCTACCATTCGGGCATGCCGCTCGTGATCGACGCGTTCACGCGCCTGCTCGTGCTGACGGGCGCCGGCGTCTCCGCCGAGAGCGGCGTGCCGACGTTCCGCGACGCCAACGGCCTCTGGGAGAACCACTGCATCGAGCAGGTGGCGACGCCGCAGGGCTTCGAGGAGGACCCCGCGCTCGTCTGGCGCTTCTACTCGGAAAGGCGCCGCAAGGCGAAGAGCGTCGGCCCGAACCCGGGCCACGTCGGCGCTCGCCGAGGCCGAGGAGCGGATGGGCGACCGCTTCCTGCTCGTGACCCAGAACATCGACGGCCTGCACCAGCGCGCGGGCAGCCGGCGCGTGATCGAGATCCACGGCAGCCTCTTCCGCACGCGCTGCTTCGGCTGCGAGCGCGAGCCGTTCGAGGACGAGAGCGAGCGCGACGCGGCGCCGCCCTGCGAGGTCTGCGCCGAGGCCGGGCGCGAGGGCCTGCTGCGTCCGGCCGTCGTCTGGTTCGGCGAGCTGATCGACCCCGCGGTGCTGGGCGCGATCGGCGCGCTTCGTGGCCGCATCGCGCCGGTCGCGCCTCGTGTTCCTCGCCGTCGGCACCTCGGGCGCCGTCTATCCCGGCCGCCGGCCTCGTGCTCGAGGCGCGCGCGGCGGGCGGCGAGACCTGGCTCGTCAACGCCGAGCCGGCCGAGAACCGCGGGGCCTTCCACCACTTCGTCCAGGGGCCGAGCGGCAAGATCCTGCCGGACTTCTTCGACTGGCGCTGAGCTGAGCGGAACGCCCGAACGCGGGCCGCGACGGCCGGACCGGCGTGCGGCGGTGCGACAAATTGCCGCAGAGCGGCGGCGGACGGCCGCGTGAGAGCCTGCTCGCGACCCCGCCACTTGGAGAGAAGCGTCATGAGCTGTCGGCGAGGTGCGGCGTCGTGCTGCTCGGCGCTGTGCGCCGCCGCTCGTGCCCCGTCGCGTCGGGCCAGGAGACTCTCCACTACGCGAGCCTCGGCGGCCGGGTGACGGACGCTCAGGGCGCGCCGATCGGCCGGCGCGGACGTGACGGCGCGGCACACGGAGACCAACGTCAAGGCCACGGCCGTGACGGACGCGGACGGCCGTTTCCGCTTCCCGTTCCTGAAGGTCGGGCCCTACGAGCTGGTGGTCGCCAAGCGGGGATTCCGGTCGGTGAGCCGCCTGCTGTCGCTGAACGCGGGCTCGGCCTTCCAGCTGCCGATCGCTCTCGCGCTCGGGCGGCGAGGAGACGGTCACGGTCACCGACGAGGCTCCCGCCCTCGAAACGGCCCGCAGCCAGATCGCCGGCACCGTGTCGTCCGCGGAAGCGAAGGCGCTGCCCATGAACGGCCGCAACTTCCTCGACCTGGCGCTGCTCGTCCCGGGCGTCTCGCCGACCAACATCCCGAGCACGCAGCTCTTCGCCGAGACCTCGGCCGTGCCCGGCAACGGCCTGTCGGTGGCCAGCCAGCGCAATCTCTCCAACAGCTTCATCGTGGACGGAGTGTCCGCGAACGACGACGCCGCGGGCCTCGCGGGGATCCCGCTGGCCGTCGAGTCGGTGGAGCAGTTCCAGGTGATCACCTCGGGCGGCCAGGCCGAGCTGGGCCGCGCGCTCGGCGGCTACGTCAACGTCGTGACCCGCAGCGGCGCCAACGCAGCTGCGCGGGTCGGCCTACTGGTTCCTGCGCGACGACTCGCTGAACGCGGCCAATCCCCTTCTCGGGCAGACGCTGCCGATGCACCAGAACCAGTACGGGCTGAGCCTGGGCGGGCCGATCGCGAAGGACCGCACGTTCTTCTTCGCGAACGTCGAGCAGCGCGACCTCGACCAGTCGGGCCTCACGACCATCACGGACGCGAACGTCGCCGCGATCAACGGCCGGCTCGCCGCCACGGGCTATCCCGGCTCGCCGGTCGCGACGGGCGTCTATCCGAACCCGGTGCACACGACGCTCGGCCTCGCCAAGCTGGACCACCACGCGGGCAGCCACCAGCTGAGCCTGCGCTACAGCCTCTACCGCGTGGATGCCGACAACTCGCGCGGCGCCGGCGGGCTCGCCGCGCCGAGCGCCTCGGCCGGCCTCGACAACGTCGACCACGCGGTGTCCTTGAGCGACAGCTGGGTGCTGTCGAGCCGGACCGTCAACGAGACCCGCGTGCTCTACGCCTACGGCGACCTGAAGGCGCCGCCGACCGATCCCGTCGGCCCGGCGGTGAGCATCTCGGGCGTCGCGTCCTTCGGCACGCTCTCGGGCAGCCCGACCCGGCGCACCAACACGCTGGTCGAGGTGGTCGACACGCTGTCGCACCAGGCGGGCGCCCACGCCCTGCGGGCCGGCGTCGACTTCCTCTACAACGACACGACCATCACCTACCCGCGCTCGGTGCGCGGCTCCTACACGTTCTCGTCGATGGCGAACTTCCAGCTCGGCCTCTACAACAACGCCGGGTTCACCCAGACCTTCGGCGACCCGGTGGTGGCGCAGACGAACCCCAACCTCGGCCTCTTCGTCCAGGACGAGTGGCACGTCGGCTCGAGCCTGACGCTGAACGCCGGCCTGCGCTACGACCTGCAGTTCCTCGAGACGATCGACACCGACACGGACAACGTCTCGCCGCGCCTCGGCTTCGCGTGGACGCCGTGGGCCTCGCGGCGCACCGTGATCCGCGGCAGCGCCGGGCTCTTCTACGACCGCGTGCCGCTGCGCGCGCTCGCCAACGCGATCCTCTCCGCCGGCAACACGACCGACCTCGTCCTGCTGCAGCAGACGAACGTCAGCCTCTCGCCCGCCCAGGCCGGGGCGCCCCGCTTCCCGAACATCCTGGCGGAGGCGATCCCGTCGGTGACGCTCGTGAACTTCACGACGATGGACCGGCAGATGCAGAACGCGAACTCGCGCCAGGCCTCGATCGAGATCGAGCACCAGCTCGGGTCGGCGACCACCGTCAGCGCCGGCTACTCGTACCTGCGCGGCCGGAACCTGATCATCTCGATCAACCAGAACGTCCCCTCCTGCGTCGCCGCCGGGAGCAACAACGGCTGCCGTCCGAATCCGGCCTACGCCAACAACAGCCAGTACTCCTCCGAGGCGCGCTCGAGCTACCACGGGCTCCACCTGTCGCTCGTGCAGCGGCCGGCCTCGTGGGGCTACTACCGGATCAGCTACACGCTCTCGAAGTCCGAGAACAACGTGGGCGAGTTCTTCTTCAGCTCGCCGATCGATCCCTTCGACCTCGACAAGGACTGGGGCCGCTCCGACGACGACCAGCGGCACCGGCTGTTCGTCCACGCGGCCGTCAACACGTCGACCGCGCCCGGCACCGATCTGTGGACGCACCTCGTGAACGGCTTTCAGCTGAGCGGCACCCTGCAGTACTACTCGAAGCTGCCGCTCAACATCACCTCGGGCGTCACGACGATCCAGGGCACCGCGGGCCGGCCGATCGTGGACGGGGAGTTCATCCCGAGGAACGCCGGCACCGGGCCGGACTTCCTCACCGTGAACCTGCGCCTGAGCCGCACGTTCGCGCTCGGGGGGCCCGTGAAGCTCGAGGCCCTGGCCGAGGTGTTCAACCTGACGAATCGTGAGAACGTAGTGGCCATGAACGGCAACTTCGGCTCGGGCGCCTACCCGACCAACCCCTCGGCCACGTTCGGCCAGATCACGGCCGTGGGCGAGCCGCGCTCCGTCCAGCTCGCGCTGCGGCTCAGCTTCTGATGGCGCGCACATCCGTCGGGAGGCGCGCGGCGCGGCTCTTGGAGTCGGGCTCCTCGCCGTCGCCGCGCTCGGGAGCGGAGTCGAGCGCCGACGGCGTCCGCCTGGGTGTTCCGGGCGCCGCCAACAACAGCGTCTCGCTGGCCGCCGCGGGATCGGAGGTCGTCGTCGCCTGGGCGGCGCGGTCGGGAGCGGCCACCGACGTCTACGCGGCGTGGAGCCGCGACGGCGGCGCGTCGTTCGGGGAGCCCGCGCGCGTGAACGACGTCGCCGGGGATGCGCGCGTCTCGGGCGAGCAGGCTCCGCGCGTCGCGCTCGGGGCATCGACCGAGGTCGTCTGGGTCTCGCGACAGGACGGGGCGTCCGTGGTTCGCGCGGCGAAGGCGCGCACGGGCGAGCGCCGCTTCGAGCCCGCCACCACCGTCCACGCCGCCGGCCTGACGGGCGCCCGAGGCTGGGCGTCGCTGGCCGTGGACAAGAACGCGGCCGTCCACGTGGCCTGGCTCGACGGGCGCAACGCCCAGGCCGCAGCCGGCGGGCGCGCCGGCAACCGGGCATGCGGGTCACAAGGGAATGCGACAGGATCTCTTCCAGGCCGTCTCGTGGCCGGACGGGACCCGCTCCGAGACCCGCGTCGCCACGGACGTCTGCTTCTGCTGCAAGACCGGCGTCGCGACGGCTCCGGACGGAACGGTCTACGTCGCCTGGCGCCACATCTACCCGCCCAACCTGCGCGACATGGCGGTCGCGCGCTCCACCGACGGCGGCCGGACGTTCGGCGCGCCGGTGCGGGTCAGCGAAGACGGCTGGGCGCTCGACGGCTGCCCCGACGACGGCCCGTCGATCGCGGTGGACTCGCGCGGCGTCCTGCACATCGCCTGGCCGACGCTGGTTCCCGGAAGCGCGAGCGGGAAGGGCATCTTCTACAGCTACTCCGGCGACGGCGGGCGCACGTTCGCGGCACGCGTCCGGTTGGACGAAGGGGCCGGCGCGGCGCACCCGCAGCTCGCCGTGGGCGGCGACCGCGTCGTCGTCGTCTGGGACCAGAGCGACGGCCAGCGCCGCATTCACTCCCGGACGATCTCCGGTGATCCCAAGGCGGCTTCCTGGACGCCGGTCCTCGGCCAGCCGCACGGTCCTGAGCGGGGAGCAGCCCGCCGTCTACCCCGTCGTGGCCATCACGCCGACCGCGACGGTCGTCGCCTGGACCGAAGAGGCGAAGGCCGGCTCGCAGATCCGGGTGCAGCGGCTCGACTGAGCGCGGGCGGCGCGGCGCCGCGTCCCGGGACGCTCAGCGCGACGACGGGAACCGGGAGAGCTTGCGCTGCAGCGAGCGGCGGTGGATGCCGAGCGCGCGCGCCGCTCTCGAGACGTTGCCCTCGCAGTCGGCCAGCACGCGGTTGATGTGCTCCCACTCGACGCGGGCGAGCGACGGGATCTCGACGGCCGCCGCCGGCCGGGCTCTCGGGCGGCGGCCCGCTCGCCTTCCCGCGGCCGAACGCCGCCAGGATCTCCTCGACGTCGGCGGGCTTCGTCAGGTAGTGCGTCGCCCCCAGCCGCATCGCCTCGAGTGCGGTCGCGATGCTGCCGTAGCCGGTCAGCACGACGATCGCGGTGCCGGGGTCGAGCTCGCGGAGCGCACGCACCGCCTCGAGGCCCGATGCGCCGGGCAGGCGAAGGTCCACGAGCGCGAGCTCCGGCGGATCCTCGCGCGCCAGCCGCACTCCGCTCTCGGCGTCGCCCGCCTCGCGCGACCTCGAAGCCGCGCGCCCGGAAGGCTCGGGCCAGCCGGGAGCGCAGCACGTCGTCGTCTTCGACGATCAGCAGGCTGGGCGCGCTCGCCGCGTCAGCCGGCAAGCACGGGCCTCCCTTCGAGCGCCGGCGCGCCGATCTCGACGGTCGCCGTGGTCCCCTCGCCGGGGCGCGACTCGAGGTAGAGCCGGCCGCCCATCTGCTCGCTGAGCGTGCGGGCGATGAAGAGACCGAGCCCCATTCCCTGCCCCGGGGGCTTGGTGGAGAAGAAGGGCTCGCCGACGCGGGCCAGGATCTCCGGGGACATGCCGCTGCCCTGGTCCTCGACGCGCACGACGAGCTTCGAGGCCGTCGCCTGCACCGAGAGCGTCACCGGCCCGCCGCCCGCCTCGAAGGCGTTCTGGAGCAGGCTCTGCGCCACCTGCACGAGCGCGCCCTGCGGAACGCTCGGGCCGCGGCCCGGCTTCGGCACCTCGACGCGCAGCCGGTCGCGGTGCGCGGGCGGCACCCCGCGGACGATGTCGGCCACGACCTTGGGAACGTCCACCTCCTCGGGCGCCTCGCCGGGGCGCTGGCCCGAGTCCGCGGCCAGCCGGCTCAGGATCGCCCGGCAGCGCTCGAGCTCGGAGCGGATCAGGCTCGCGTCCTCGATCAGCGAGCGGCCCTGCGACTCCGGGAGCGCGCGAATCGCCCGCTCGAGCTCGCGGCTGGCGACCGCGATCGTCGCGAGCGGCGTGCCGAGCTCGTGGGCCGCGCCCGCGGCGAGCGTCGTCACCGCCGCCAGCCGCTCGTGGCGCGCGGCGCGCTCCCGCATCTCGGCCATCGCCTCCTCGCGCCGCTCCAGGGCGGTCGAGAGCTTCACGACGAAGTACGCCGTCAGCACGGCCGCGACCGTGAAGGCCACCCACATGCCCTGCAGGTGCGCGCCGAGGTCGTCGCCGCGGTGCGTGGCGTGTGCCGGCGACGCTCCGATCGCGAACAGGAGGCCGTAGCACACGACCGAGAGCCCCGCGAGGAACCAGGTCCAGCGCGCCCGGAGCACGACCGCCGCGAGCGCTATGTACACGAGGTAGAGCACGCTGAAGGGGTTGTAGGCCCCGCCGCTCGCCTGCAGCAGCGCCGTGAGCAGCACGGTGTCGAGTGCCAGGGCGCCTCCGCAGAGGCTGCGCGGATCGGCGAGCCGCCGGCGGCCGAGCGCCAGCACGGCGTTGCTCGCGAAGGACGCCGCGACCAGCGCGAGCAGCCGAGTCACCGGAAGGCCGCCGAAGAGCGCCTGGGCCACACCGATGGTGAGGAGCTGCCCGGCCGCCGCGCCCCACCTGAGACGGATCAGCCAGTCGAGGCTGATGTCGCCGCGATCGGCGCTCGGCGGCGGGAGCGCGGTGTCGATGGACCCTTGGCTCATGGCCGCCTGCACTCTACCTCCACCGACCGGAAGCGGAAGAAGAGCAGGAGGTCGTAGACGATCTTGAGCCCGCCCGCGAGCACGAATGGCAGGGGCGTCGCGGCGGCCGCCATCGTCGCGCCGGAGAAGAGAGGCGCCGCGGCCTGCGCGAGCGCGCGCACGCTCACCGTGAAGCCCGCGGCGGCCGCGCGCTCCTCGGGCGCGACGAGCGCCATCGTGTAGGCCTGCCGCGTCGGCACGTCCATCTGCGAGAGCAGGTGGCGCGCGAGCAGCACGGCGGCCGCGCTGCCGAAGCTCGGCATGAAGGGCACCAGCAGCAGCAGCACGTTCGAAGGCAGGTGCGTGAAGACCATGGTGTGGAGCAGGCCGAAGCGCTCGGCCACCCGCGACGCGGCCAGGAACGAGAGCGCCGAGAGCAGGTTGGTGCCGAAGAAGAGCGCGCCGAGCGCCTCCGGCGACGCGCCGAAGCGCAGGCGCATCCAGTAGACGATCAGGCTCTGCATGATGAAGCCGCCCGCGAGCGCGTCGAGCCCCTGAAGGCCGGCGAGCTGCAGCACCACGCCGCGCGAGCGGCCGAGCCCCAGCGCACCCGTCGCGACGCGCGGAGGCGGGGCCGGCTCGCGCGCCTGCCGCGCCGTGAGCCACACATAGAGGCCGGTCAGCACGAGGCCCGCGACGGCGTAGGCGGCGAGCATCGAGCGCTGGGCCGAGAGCTCCGGGATGCCCTGCCGCCCCGACCAGCCGAGCGCGAAGCCGGCCGCGGCGGCGCCCGTGGCGGCGGACGCGAACGCCACCAGGTTGTAGACGGCGAAGACGCGCACGGTCGAGCCGCTGCGCACGGCCCCGGGCAGCAGCGAGTGCTCGAGCGGGGCGAACGGGCCGGCATCCTGGCCGTTCGGGCTCAGCGTGCCGAGCACCGCGCCGGTCAGGAGCAGCCAGGGGCTGCTCGCCGTCGCCAGCAGCAGGCCGCCGAGCGCGATGAGCGGCGCGGTCAGCGCCATCAGCCGCGCCGGCCCCACGCGGGCCGCGACGGTCGAGAGGAACATCGTCAAGAGAGCGTCCTCGACCATCGTCGCCGTGAACACCGCGCCGATCTGCGTGGCGGAGAGCCCGCGCCCGGCGAGGTAGAGCGCGAGGATCACCGAGAGCCAGCCGAACGAGAACGAGCGCAGCGCGCGCGCGGCGAACAGCAGCCGGCCGTCCGCCGTCAGCGCGACAGACGCGTGAGCGCGTCCCTCGTCCTTCTGGTCGGGCATCGTTCAGGGCCCGCGGGCGGGCCCCTCCCGATTATCGCGCGCGCGCTACCAGCGGCGGACGCGGCCGGTGTCGACGTGGACGAAGTCGGAGATCCGGTAGTAGCCCACGCCGCCGCGCTCGAGCTCGATCGCCGCGTCGCGCAGCAGGGCCGAGCTCTTGTCCGCGAGGCGCACGTCGATCGCGCGTCCCTCGAGGTGCATGCTGCCGCGGGCGACTCCCCCGCCGCCGTGCTCGCGCAGCATCTCGTTCGTGTTCTGCGAACGGTAGCCCGAGATCACGTGGAACGGGCTCTTCGTGCCCGTGGCGAGCCGGAGGTCGTTCAGGATGTCGAAGAGGCCCGGGTCGATCGCGTGCTCCTCGCCGGTGCGGAAGTCCTTGAGGAACGACCGCAGCGTGGCGAGCCCCTCGGGGAGGTAGCTGCCGTCGGCGAAGTACGGAACGGTGAGGCGTTCGCTCGTATGGGTGTGGACGAACGAGAGCACGCGCTCCTGCGTGGGGCTCGCCAGCAGGGCTTTCGGGGCCACGGCAGCGCCCGCCACGGCCGCACCCAGGGCCCGCAGGAAGAGCCGGCGGGTGGCCGTCGCCGTGGCGCTTTCGAGCGGCTCGAACATCCGACAAGGGTAAAGGATCGACCGGGCCAGCGCGCAACGGCGAATCGCGGCGGTGTGCCGCATATCACCGGACTTGACCCGTTCTGACACACGGCGACAATGCGGGGGCTCGCGAGGCCAATTCCCGATGGATCGATCCCTCATCCGACCGTCTCGTGCTCCCGATCGTCGTAACGGCTGCGGCTCTGGCCTGTGCGGCCTGCCAGCGCACGGCCGAGCCGAAATCCGGCACCCTCCTCGGCCTCGGCCGCAGCACTCGTCGAGCCCCCCGGTCCACCCGCGCCAGAGGTGCAGGCCGCCGTCCAGGGTGTCCTCGACGCCGCCCGCCACCCGTGGCTTCGCTGGCCCACCGTCTCGCACGGGCTGCCCGCGCTCAAGAGGCTCTACTCGCCCGAGGCCGAGCCCGACGGCCTCTTCTGGTTCGCCGGAGACACGCCGTACCCGGAGCTCGCCGCCGCGGTCGAGACGCTCGGAAAAGCCGCCGAAGAAGGCCTCGATCCCGAGGACTACGACGCGGCGAAGCTCGCGAGCGAGTGGAAGAGGATCTCGGCCCCGGGCGCGACACTGACGGACCGCGGGCTCTTCGACATCGCGCTCACCATCGGCGCGATACGCTACATCTCGAGCGCCCACAACGGCCGCGTCGACCCGCGCCTCGTGGGCTTCGACTACGACGTCAACCACAAGCGTCTCGACCTCGCGGCGGTGCTGCGGGCGAGCCGCGGGGCGGGCGGCCTCCAGCAGGCCCGGGAGGAGACGGAGCCGCCCTTCCCCGTCTATCACCGGCTCATCAAGGCGCTCGCCGAGTACCGCGCGATCGCCGCGGCGGGCGAGCCGCCGCTCGTTCCCAAGCTCGAGGCCAAGCGGAAGAAGGTCGAGCCCGGGCAGCCCTGGGCGGGAGCCACGGCGCTCGCCGCGCGGCTCAAGGCTTTCCGCGACCTGCCGGCGGACGCGAGCCTTCCGGACCCCGCGCCCGACGGCACGCCCCTCTACGCGGGCCCGCTCGTCGAGGCCGTCAAGAGCTTCCAGGGCCGCCACGTGCTCGAGCGCCGACGGCGTGATCGGCGCGGGAACGATCGCGGCGCTCGACGAGCCCGTCGCGAAGCGCGTGCGCCAGATCGAGCTCGCGCTCGAGCGCGAGCGCTGGCTGCCCGAGATGGTGAAGCAGCCGCTCATCTTCGTGAACGTCTGCCTGTTCCGGCTCTGGGCCTACGACCCCGACACGCCCGACGAGCCGCTGCGGATGAACGTGGTCGTCGGCAAGTCGCTCGGGCACGCGACGCCGGTGTTCGTCGACCAGCTGGAGTACATCATCTTCCGGCCGTACTGGAGCCCGCCGCCGAGCATCCTGAAGGACGAGATCGTCCCGCACGCGCGGCGCGACGCCTCGTACCTGGAGCGCCAGAACATGGAGATCGTCGCGAGCGGCGACGAGAACGCAGCCTTCGCTTCCCGCGACGCCCGAGAACCTGGACCGGGTCGCGTCCGGCACGCTCTACCTGCGCCAGAAGCCGGGCGAGAAGAACTCGCTCGGGCTCGCCAAGTTCATCTTCCCGAACTCCGAGAACGTCTACATGCACGGGACGCCGGCGCAGGCGCTCTTCGCGCGCGCGCGGCGCGATTTCAGCCACGGCTGCATCCGGCTGGAGGACCCGGCCGCGCTCGCGCTGTGGGTGCTGCGCAAGGACCCGGCCTGGACTCGCGAGCGGATCGATGCCGCGATGAAGGGAGACCGCCCGACGCAGGTGAACCTCAAGGAGAAGCTGACGGTGATCCTGTTCTACGACACGGCGTACGTGGGCAGCTCCGGCCGGGTGCGCTTCACGGACGACTACTACGGGCACGACGCGAGGCTCGAGCAGGCGCTCAAGGGCGGCTTCCCCTACCCGCGGACGCGCTGAGGGCAAGGCGACCGCCTCCGGCATGGACGCCCCCGACACGAAGTCGCTCCCCGCGAACGCGTACCAGCCGCTCGCGCCAGGTGTCGTCTACGAGCCCGTCGTGCCGGCGAGCGCCACGCTCCCCGAGGCGACGCTGCGCTCCGTCGGCTGGGGCCTCGTGCTTCTGCGTGATCTTCACGGTGGCCTCGGCCTACTCCGGGCTCAAGGTCGGGCAGGTGATGGAGGCCGCGATCCCGATCTCGATCCTCGCGATCGGTCTCGCCCGCGTCCACGCGCGCCGCTCGAGCCTGCTCGAGAACGTGATCATCACCGGCGTCGGCGGCGTGGCGGGCGGCGTCGCGGCGGGCGCGATCTTCACGCTGCCCGCGCTCTACGCGCTGAAGCTCGACCCGCACCCGGCGCAGACGATCTTCATCGGCACGGCAGGCGCCTGCCTGGGCGCGCTCTTCCTGATCCCGCTGCGCCGTTACTTCGTGCGCGAGACCCACGGCCTCTTCCCGTACCCGGAGGCGACCGCGATCACCGAGGTGCTGGTGACGGGCGAGAAGGGCGGCTCGCAGGCGCGCCTCCTGCTGCAGGCGACCGGGATCGCGGGCGTCTACGACTTCCTCGCCACGACCTTCCACCTGTGGCACGAGTTCGTGGACTTCCAGTTCGTGCCGGCGGTGAAGGCGCTCGCCGACCGCGCCAGGGTGGCGCTCTCGTTCGACGCGGTGGCCTTCATCCTCGGGCTCGGCTACGTGATGGGGCTGCGCTCGTCGCTCATCCTCTGCGCCGGCGGCTTCCTCTCGAACCTCGTGCTGGTGCCGCTCATCTGGATGATCGGGCGGCAGCTGCCCGAGGACGCCATCGTCTACCCCGGCCTGATCCCGATCGCCAAGATGTCCGCGATCCAGATCTTCCGCGGCTACGTCCGCTTCGTGGGCGTCGGCGCGATCGCCACCGCCGGCATCTTCGGCGTGCTGAAGTCGCTTCGGATCATCGCGGCCTCGTTCTCCGTCGCCGCGCGGACCTTCCGGGCGGGCGAGGCACACGCCGCCGAGCGGACCGACCGCGACCTGTCGATCGTGACGATCCTGGCCGGGACGCTCGTCTCGACGCTCGCGGCTGCGGTCTTCTTCGCGACGCTGGGCCAGGGGCTGCGCGTGGTGCTGATCGGGCTGGTGCTGACGCTCGTGTTCTCGTTCTTCTTCACCTCGGTCGCCGCCAACGCGATCGCGATCACCGCGCGCAACCCGATCTCGGGCATGACGATGCTGACCGTGATCGTGTCGTCGGTGGTGCTGCTGCGCTTCGGCGTGTCGGGCCCGAGCGGGATGTTCTTCGTGATGGCGCTCGCGGGCGTCGTCGCCACGGCGCTCGCCGTCTCCGGCCAGTTCGTGACCGACCTGAAGACCGGCTACTGGCTCGGCTCGACGCCGCGCGAGCAGCAGTGGACGAAGTTCCTGGGCTGCGTGGTGGCGGCAGCGGCGGCTGCGCTCACGATCGCGATGCTGGCGCGCGCGTTCCAGTTCGGCGAGGCGACGCCGGGCGACACGCGCGTGGTGCTGCCGGCGCCGCAGGCCTCGATCATGAAGTCGCTCGTCGAGGGCTTCCTGAGCCAGCAGCCGGTCGCCTACATCCTGTTCGGGTCGGGAGCGGTGCTCGCCGTGATCATGGAGATGCTCGGCGTGCCGGCGCTGATCTTCGCGCTCGGCATGTATCTGCCGCTCGAGCTCAACACGCCGGCGCTCGTGGGCGGCTTCCTGGTCCACTTCCTGAACAAGCGTGCCGAGACGCAGGGGTGCCCACATTCGCGAGCGCGGGATCGTGATCGCGTCCGGGCTGATGGCCGGCGGCGCGCTCGGCGGCGTCTTCGGCGCGTCCCTCCGGCTCATCCCCGGCTTCAGCGAGGACTGGCTCCGGAGCCCGTTCTACGGAGACGAGGCCGTGTCGCAGACCATAGCGCTCCTGCTCTTCGTGAGCCTCGGCGTCTACGTCTGGCGCACGGCGAACCGAAAGCAGCCCGAAGCGGCGGGCTCCAGCGTCGGCTAGCCGAGGTTCGCGGCGGCGAACTCCCAGTTGATCAGCTTGTCGAGCACCGCGTTCACGTAGTCCGGGCGGCGGTTGCGATAGTCGACGTAGTAGGCGTGCTCCCAGACGTCGATCGTCAAGAGCGGCTTCTTGCCCGGGCTCGACAGCGGGTTCTCGGCGTTCGGGGTCTGCTCGACCTTCAGCTTGCCGCCCTCGACCACGACCCAGGCCCAGCCGCTGCCGAACTGCGTCACCGCGGCCTTGGCCAGCTCTTCCTTGAACTTCGCGAAGTCGCCGAAGTCCGACTGGATCATCGCGAGCAGCTTGCCGGTCGGTTGCCCGCCGCCCTTCGGGCTGAGGCTCTTCCAATAGAAGGTGTGGTTCCACACCTGCGCGGAGTTGTTGAAGAGCCCCTTCTTGTCGGCCTGCCCGGCCGTCGCCTTCACGATCTCCTCGAGCGGGAGCTTCGCGAGGTCGGGCGCGTTCGCCAGCATGCGGTTGGCGTTGTCGACGTAGGCCTTGTGGTGCTTGCCGTAGTGGAGCGAGATCGTCTCCTGCGAGAGGTTCGGTGCGAGCTCGCTCTCGCCCCACGGCAGGGGCGGCAGCGTGATCGGACCGGCGGGAGCCGGCGGAGGCGGCGGAACCTGCGGGCCTGCGTAGGCGGCGCCGCCCAGGGCCGCCGCGGCGACGGCGACGAAGCTGCGTCTCGTCACGGTCAGAGGGTCGCGATCTTCGGCCATGGTGGTTTCAACTCCTTGATTAGCGTGAGCCTATCACTCCGCTACACGGCCAGCACCACCCGGTAGCGGGCCCGGCCTTTCCTCACCTCCGCGAGCGCGGCATTCGCCTCGGCGAGCGGCCGCAGCTGCACCCTGGGGGCGATGCCGTGGCGCGCGGCGAACTCGAGCATCTCGCGGATCGCCGGGCGCCCGCCGATGGCGCTCGTCGTGACGCTCAGCTGCCGGCCGAGCATCGAGCCGACGTCGAGCCGCAGCGGCGCGTCCGGCACCCCCACGAAGCAGAGCGCGCCGTTCGGGCGCAGCGTGTCGAGCAGCGGCTCGGGGTCGAGCGGCCGGAACACGGTCGACAGCAGGAAGTCGAGCGTGCCGGCGACCGCGCGCAGCGCCCGGGGCTCGCGCGCGAGCACGAAGCGGTGCGCGCCGAAGCCGAACGCCTCGGCCTCCTTGTCGGGGCTCGCGGAGATGGCCGTCACCTCGCAGCCCATCGCGCGCGCGAACTGGAGCGCGAGGTGGCCGAGACCCCCGATCCCCAGGACGCCGACGCGCGCCTCGGCCCGCGCGTGGCGCCGCAGCGGGGCGTAGACCGTGATGCCGCCGCACAAGAGCGGCGCCGCCTGCTCCGAAGCGAGCGTCTCGGGGATCGGAAACGCGAAGCGCGAGTCGACGCGGATCCGGTCCGCGAAGCCGCCGTGGTGATCCACGCAGGTCGCGGCCTCGTCCGCGCAGAGGTTCTCCTCGCCGCGCACGCAGGGGTCGCACTCCAGGCAGGCCCCGCGCTGCCAGCCGACGCCCACGCGCTGGCCCCGCCGCAGCTGCCGCACCGAAGCGCCGAGCGCCGCCACGCTGCCGACGATCTCGTGGCCGGGCACCATCGGGTAGCTGGAGGCACCCCAGTCGCCGTCGACGAGGTGGACGTCGCTGTGGCAGATCCCGCAGTGGCTGATGCGCAGCTCGACGTCGTGCGGTCCGAGCCGATCGGGCCTGTAGACGAACGGCGCGAGCCGGCCCCTGGCGCGGCGCGCCGCGTACGCGTGGAAGCCCACGGGCGGCGATCGTAGCGGGCGTGCGCCGAGCGCGTCAAAGCCCTTAAGATCGCCGGCATGGCCGAGGGCCCGCTGACGCGCGAGGCCGCGCTCGCGATGGACGAGGGCGACGAGCTCGCGTTCCTGCGCGAGGCCTTCGCGCTGCCCACGGGCGCCGTCTACCTCGACGGCAACTCGCTCGGGGCGCTGCCGCGCACGGCCGCGGCCCGGCTCCGCGAGGTCGTCGAGCGCGAGTGGGGCGAGAGGCTCGTGCGGAGCTGGAACGAGAGCGGATGGATCGAGCTGCCGGCTCGCGTTGCCGCCCGGATCGCGGGGCTCGTGGGCGCCGGGCCCGACGAGGTCGCCGTCGCCGACTCGACCTCGGTCAACCTGTTCAAGCTGCTCGCGGGAGCCCTGCGGCTGCGGCCCGGCCGGCGCGTGATCCTGTCCGAGGCGGAGAACTTCCCCACCGACCTCTACGTCGCGCAGGGCCTCGCGTCGCTCGTCGAGGGCCTCGAGCTGCGGCTCGTGCCGCGCGCCGGGCTCGCGGCCGCGCTCGACGAGCGCGTGGCCGTGCTGATGCTGACGCAGGTCGACTTCCGCACCGGCGAGATCCACGACATGGCCGCGTGGGCCGAGGCCGCACACGCGAAGGGCGCGCTCGCTCTCTTCGACCTCTCGCACAGCGCCGGGGCGATGGCCGTGGACCTCGACGGCTGCGGCGCCGACCTCGCGGTCGGCTGCGGCTACAAGTACCTGAACGGAGGCCCGGGCGCGCCGGCCTACGCGTTCGTCGCGCGCCGCCACCTGGACGCCTTCGCGACACCGCTCGCGGGCTGGATGGGCCACGCCGAGCCGTTCGCCTTCGACATCCGCTACCGGCCGGCGCCGGGCATCGAGCGCCTCGCGTGCGGCACGCCGCCGATCCTGAGCCTCGCGGCGCTCGAGTGCGGCGTCGAGACGATCGAGCGCGGCGGCGTCGCGCGCCTGCGGCGCAAGGCGATGGCACTCACCGATCTCTTCGTCCGCCTCGTCGAGCAGGAGTGTGCGGGCCTCGGCCTCTCGCTCGCGTCGCCACGCGAGGCCGACAGACGCGGCAGCCAGGTGTCGCTCGCGCCATCCGGAGGGCTACGCGATCGTGCAGGCCCTGATCGCGCGCGGCGTGATCGGCGACTTCCGCGCTCCCGACCTGCTGCGCTTCGGATTCGCCCCGGCCTACCTGCGCTTCGCGGACGTCTGGGACGCCGTGGCGGCGCTGCGGGCGGTGATGACGGAGCGCGAGTGGGACCGGCCGGAGCATCGCGCGCGCGCGAAGGTCACGTGACGATGCGGGCCGCGGACCTCGCGGCGCTCCGCCAGCCCCCGGCGGATCACGTCGTCGCGTACGGCGAGGCGCCGCAGCAGCACGCCGAGCTGCGGCTGCCGAGCGCCGCGGGCCCGCACCCCGTGGTGATCCTGGTCCACGGCGGCTGCTGGGAGACGCCGTGGGCGCTCGACCAGCTCCGGAGCCTGGCAGCCGCGCTCACCGCCGAGGGTTTCGCCACGTGGAGCCTCGAGTACCGGCGGCTCGGCGATCCCGGGGGCGGCTGGCCGGGCACGCTCGGCCGACGTCGCGCGCGGGGCCGACCACCTTCGAAGGGTCGCAGCGGCGCATCGCCTCGACCTCGCCCGGGTCGTGGCGGTCGGCCATTCGGCCGGGGGGCATCTCGCGCTCTGGCTCGCGGCCCGGCACAGGCTCGAGAAGGGCTCTGCGCTCTGGAGCCCCGAGCCGCTGCCGCTGCGCGGCGTCGTTTCGCTCGCGGGCATCACCGACCTGCGTGCCGCGGCCGCGGGCCGAGTCTGCGGCGACGCCGTCCAGAGGCTGCTCGAGGGATCGCCGGCCGAGCGGGCCGATCGCGTGGCGCAGTCGTCGCCGATCGAGCTCCTCCCCCTCGGCGTCCGCCAGCGGCTCGTCTGCGGAGCGCTCGACTCGCTCGTGCCGACCGACCTCTCGCGCGCGTACGCGGCGGCCGCGGCCAAGGCGGGCGACGCCGTCGAATTGGAGGTCGTCGAAGGGGTCGGACACTTCGAGCTGGTCGACCCGATGAGCGCCGCCTGGCCCGCCGTGCTTCGAGCGATTCGCGGCGGAAGCAAACGCCTCTAACTCAGTCTGCTGGTAGGATTTACATTGAAATTTCTCTGGAACCTTACAGTCGCGCAGAGGCGTCTCGACCGATGGCTTCTGTCGCGATCCGGGAAGTGTTTTTCTCCAAGTTCCCACCCTTAAGGGTCTTGGGCCTCGCGCTGGCGGCTCAAGCCGTTTCCAGAAGCTGAACTGGCTTCTCTCTTGCACCTCTCTCTGGCGAACATGGGTCGCTCAAGTGTCGATTGCGGATCAAGCCGCGTAACTGCAAGACCCAATCGTGAGAACACGATCAACATCATTAAGGACACAGAGCATGAGCAAGAGGTTCCTCGTCCTGGCCGCGATCGCGGCCCTGATGCTTGCTCCCTCGATCGCGGGTGCCGTACCGATTGCCATCGGCGGGTACCGGGGTCTGAATCTCCGGGCACCTTCAGCGGCTCGTTCGACTACACCCCGACGAGCAGCACGACCGGCACGGTGGACATCGTTCTGAACAACGACAGCCTGACTGTCGGCTACATTACCGGCTTCCTCTTCAACATTCCGACGGGGCGGACGTGAGTACCTGCCGTCCTCACCACTAGCGACATCGCCTTCATGCTCTTGGGCCTCTCTCTCGACAACGGCGAGAACGGCGCGCCGCACGGCCAGTTCGACATCGGCGCAGCGATCGGAGGCGGCAGCTACGAAGGCGGCGGCATCCGCAGCTCGGAATCGTCACCGGTGGCTCGGCGACCTTCTGCTTCGCGCTCACCGGCACGGGCCTCGGCGGTCTCACGGCGCAGGCCTTCCTGAGCACGCTCTCCGATGGGAGCACAGGGCGCCTGGCGAACGGGTCGAGGCCTTCGTGGTCCGCTTCCGCGGCTTCCCGGGCGACGGGCTCGGACAAGGTCCCGAACCAGGGGGGCGGGAACCGCCGCCCGTGCCCGAGCCCGGGACGCTGTCGCTGCTCGGTCTCGGCCTCGCGTCGCTCGCCGCGCGCCGGCGCGCTCGCGCGACCAAGTCGTAGCGACTCGACCGCACACCAGACGACTCGACGGCCCGGGCCGACGGATCGGCCCGGGTCGTTCTGCGTTGACCTCCTCTTCCCGCAGCGATAGGGTGCGCGGGCGAGGAGGCACCCCCCGATGAGCCGCCCCATCGACCGTCGAGCGTTCATGCACCGCGCCACGGGCGCGGGCGCCGCCGTCAGCCTGTCGCTGGCCGGGCCCCTGACCAGGAACGTGCTGGGCGCGAACGACCGCGTGCGCATAGGCGCGATCGGCACGGGCCGCCAGGCGCTCTCGAACATGAAGGCGTTCCAGAAGCATGGCGCCGAGGTCGTCGCGGTCTGCGACGTCTACGAGCCGAACCTCGCGAAGGGGAAGGCCCAGGCCGGCGAGGCCGCCGCCGTGCACAAGGACTTCCGGCGCGTGCTCGACGACAAGACGATCGACATGGTGATCGTCGCCACTCCCGACCACTGGCACGCGCTGCCCATGGTGATGGCGTGCGAGGCCGGCAAGGACGTGTTCGTCGAAAAGCCGGTCGCGGTGGCGGTCGAGGAGGGCAAGGCGATGCTGGCCGCGGCGCGCAAGCACCAGCGCGTCGTGCAGGTGGGCCTCTGGCAGCGCTCGAACGCCCACTTCCAGCAGGCGGTGCAGGTCGTGCGCTCGGGGCTGCTCGGCAAGGTGACCTACGTGCGCGCCTGGAACTACAGCAACAGCTCACCGATCGGCATCGGCCAGGCCCCGAACGGCGATCCGCCCGCGGGTCTCGACTGGGACATGTGGCTGGGCCCCGCGCCGAAGGTCCCGTACAACGCGAACCGCTTCGGCGTGCGCGACGACCGCTGGTCGACCTTCCGCTACTTCTGGGACTACTCGAACGGCATCCTGGGCGACTGGGGCGTGCACCACCTCGACATCGTGCAGTGGGCGATGGGCACCCCCGGCCCGCGCACGATCACGTGCGTGGGGCAGAAGCTCGCGCTCCAGGACAACGGCGACGCGCCCGACACGCAGACCGCCACCTTCGAGTACCCGGACTTCGTCTGCAACTACGAGTACCGCGCGGCGAACGCCAACTCGATGTTCGGCAAGAGCTACGGCCTGCTGTTCCACGGCAGCGAGGCCACGATGCTCGTCAACCGCTCGGGCTTCGAGGTGTTCCCCGAGACGCGCAAGGGCAAGGACGACAAGGACGTCGCCCGCTCGGCCGCGATGAAGATGGACGAGGTCGACAACGGGCTCGAGAACCACGCGGCGAACATGCTCGAGTGCATGCGCAGCCGCAAGCGCCCGGCCTGCGACATCGAGGAGGGGCTGCGCTCGTCGGCGCCGTGCCTGCTCGGCGTGGTGGCGCTGCGCACCGGCGAGCGCCTCGAGTACGACGCGTCCAAGCTCGAGCTCAAGAACGCGAGCGGCGCAGCGAAGAAGCTCTTCGGCCGCGAGTACCGCGCGCCCTGGAAGCTCGCGTAACCGCGCCTCTGGAGCAACGGCTCCAGGCACCCGGACGAATGATCCAGGCCGGGTCGCTCCGGTGCTGGCATCCTCGCCGGGGGGAGGCGCGCTTTGAATTCGCTCGCAAACGACCTCCGGTACGCGCTGCGCTCGATCGTGCGATACCGGGCGCTCACGGGCGCCGCGGTCGTCTGCATGGCGCTCGGAACCGGCGTCTCGACCACCTTGTTCGGCGGCGTCAACCCCTGGCTCTTCCGTCCGCTTCCCTATCCGAGGCCGGATCGCCTGGTCGGGCTGCGGGAGACCCTGCCTGCGCGAGGGGACCGAGCCGGCCACACGGACCGTGTTTCGGGCCCTGACTACCTGGACTGGCGCGAGCGCAGCCGCTCGTTCCTGGCGATCGGCGCCTACGACCGGACCCAGCTGAACCTCAGCATCGGGGACGTGCCCGAGCGGATCTACGCGGCGCGCGTCAGCTGGACCCTCTTTCCCGCGCTCCAGATCCAACCGGTCCGCGGGCGAGGCTTCACGGAAGCGGAGGACCGCCCCCAGGGTCCGCGCGTCGCGCTCATCAGCCACCGGCTCTGGGAGCGGCGGTTCGACGCCGATCCCGCGGTGACGAGCCGCTCGCTGATGCTCGACGGCGCGCCGCACGCCATCGTCGGCGTGATGCCCCCCGTCTTCGCGTTCCCCGAGTACGCCGAGGTCTGGACGCCGCTGGGCTTGCGCGCCGACGGGGCCCGCGACTATCACGGTCTCGAGGTCGTGGCGCGCCTCGCCGACGGAGTCGCGGTCGCGCGCGCGGAGAGCGAGCTCGCGGCGATCGCCGCCGCCCTGGCGCGGGAGTACCCGGACACCAACGACGGCCGCGGAGTGCGGGTGCGCCCGCTGCTCGAGTGGCTGACACCGCCCGGCGTCGTCGTGGGGCTGATGCTCCTGCTGGCGGCCGGAGTCTTCGTCCAGCTCATCGCCTGCGCCAACGTCGCGAACCTGCTGCTCGCCAAGGCGATGGCCCAGCGCCGCGAGGTCGCCATGCGGCTGACGCTTGGCGCCGGCCGCGGTCGCCTGCTGCGGCAGTTCATGATCGAGACGTTGATGCTGTCGGCCGCAGGCGCCCTGCTGGGGTTCCTCTTCGCGTCGTGGGGCGTCCACCAGCTGGCCGCAGGCACGCCGGTGCCGCCGCCGTTCTGGGTGGTTTACGACCTCGACCTGCGTGCCCTCGGCTTCGTGGTGGCGGTCACCTGCGCGAGCGCGCTCGTCGTCGGCCTCGTCCCCGCCCTGCAGGCGGGACGCACGAGCGTGCTCGACGCGGTCCGGGAGGGCTCCCGGTCGGTGGCGCGCGGCGCGCGCGGCGGGCTGGCCCGGCTGCTCGTGGTCTGCGAGCTCGCCGCCGCTCTCGTCCTGCTGGTGGGCGCCGCGCTCATGGTCCAGAGCTTCACTCGGCGCTACACGATCGATCCCGGGCTCGATGCGCCTCCCGCGCTCACCGCGCGACTCTCGCTCTCGGGCGACGCCTACGCCGATCCCGCGCGGCGTGCGGATCTGCTCGAGGAGCTCGTGCGCCGGCTGCGCGACCGCCCGGACGTGCTCGAGGCGGGGATGACGAACGCGCTGCCCTTCAACGATCCGCTCTCCGGCGGCTGGTGGACGCGCCGCTTCGAGGCCGAGGGGCGTCCCAACGAGCGCGGCCAGGAGCCGGCCGCCGCCTACTACACCGTCAGCTCCGGCTACCTGCGGGCCACGGGCATGCGGCTGCGCGCCGGGAGGCTCTTCAGCGGCGAGGAGGAGGCGGAGGCGCGCGACGTGGCCGTGATCAGCGACGACCTCGCGGGGCGGCTGTGGAGCGGGTCCGATCCCGTCGGTCGGCGGCTCCGCATCGAAGCGGGCCCCTGGCTGAGCGTAGTGGGCGTCACCGCGCAGACGCGCGAGGGCGGCGACATGCTGCTGCTCGACGGGAGACCCGCGAGTCAGATCTACGTCCCCTACCGCAGGGATTGCCCGCGAGGCGTCTCGCTCGTCCTGCGCACCCGCTCGCAGCCTCTGGTCCTCGCCGGAGCGCTGCGGCAGACGCTGCGCGGTCTCGACCCCGCCTTGCCGCTGGACGCCGTCTCGACGCTCGACGAGGTGCGCGCGCGCGCGAGCTGGGTGGCGCGGCTGTGGGGCCGGATGTTCAGCCAGGTCGCGGTGCTGGCGCTGGTGCTCGCCACTCTCGGCGTCTACGGGATCGTCTCGCACATGGTCTCGCAGCGTACGAACGAGATCGGGATCCGTATGGCCCTCGGGGCCACGCGCGCCGACGTGGTCCGGCTCGTCGTCCGCCAGGGGGCTCGGCTCGCGCTGCAGGCGGTCGCGGTCGGCCTGCTGGCCGCGCTGCTGCTCACGAGTGCGTTGTCGCGTCTGCTCTACGGCGTCGACGCCCGCGATCCCGCGACGCTCCTTCTCTGCGCGGCTGTCCTCACGCTCACCGCGCTCGTCGCGAGCTGCGCCCCGGCCTGGCGCGCCACCCGCGTCGATCCGATCGCCGCGCTGCGAGCCGAGTAGTAGTCGGGCGGCCCGCCTCGAGCAGCGGGGCTTCCGGCGCTTGCGGAGTGCGCGCTTCCCTGAGAGGCTGGTGCGATGACCCGCCGCTTCATCGAGGTCATCGGTGCGCGCCAGAACAACCTGAAGGGCGTGAGCGTCCGGATCCCGATCGGCGCCGTCACGGCCGTGACGGGGGTCGCGGGAGCCGGCAAGT
The DNA here is from genome assembly GCA_963724555.1 of uncultured Acidobacteriota bacterium. Lineage (GTDB taxonomy): Bacteria > Acidobacteriota > Vicinamibacteria > Fen-336 > Fen-336 > DATBSL01. The sequence continues at coordinate 338,937 of CAVRVE010000014.1, read as the reverse complement.
CCTCGCTCGCGCTCGACACGCTCTACGCCGAGGGCCACAGGCGCTACGCCGAGACCTTCTCGCCCTACGCCCGCCAGTTCCTGGAGCGGCTCGACCGCCCGCGCGCCGAGCGGATCGACGGCATGCTGCCCGCGGTCGCGGTCGACCGCACGGCGCCCGTCCGCACCTCGCGCTCGACGGTCTCGACCATGACTTCGGTGGCGGACTACCTGCGCGCGCTCTATGCGCGCGCGGCGGTGCTCCACTGCCGGCAGTGCGGCCGGCCGGTGAGGCGCGACACGCCGTCCTCGATCTTCGACGAGCTGGTCGGGGCCGCGGCGGGCAAGCCCGCGCTCGTCACGTTCCCCCACCGCGTCGGCCGCAAGGTCGCCGCCGGCGTCGTGCGCGAGGCCTTCGAGAAGGCGGGCTTCCGGCGCGTGCTCGAAGGCGGCGTGCCGGTGCGCGTCGAGGACGCACGGCTCGCTCCCGAGGCGGGCGTGCTGAGCGTCGTGCTCGACCGCCTGCACGATCGCGGCCGCCGAGCGCCAGCGGCTGGTGGACTCGCTCGAGGCGGCGCTGCGGCACGGCGAGGGCGAGCGTCGCCGTCCACGTCGAGGGCGAGACGCGAGCCGCGCCGCTTCAGCACGGCGCTCCACTGCGCCGCGTGCGACATCGGCTACGGCGATCCCTCGCCCGCGCTCTTCTCCTTCAACCACCCCGTGGGCGCCTGCGAGACCTGCAAGGGCTTCGGCCGGACGATGGCGATCGACCCGGAGCTCGTGATCCCGGACCCGCGGCGGACGCTCGCGGGCGGCGCGATCAAGCCGTTCCAGACGAACTTCTACTCGGAGTGCCAGGACGACCTCGAGCGCTTCCTGAAGCGCGCGGGGCTGCCGGAGAGACGTGCCCTACGCCGAGCTGCCCGAGGCGACGAAGCGCCTCGTCTGGGACGGCGAGCCGGGCGGGCGCCAGGCCTGGCGCAAGAAGTGGTACGGCGTGACCGGCTTCTTCGAGTGGCTCGAGTCACGCACCTACCGCATGCACGTGCGCGTGTTCCTGTCCCGCTACCGCAGCTACCGCCAGTGCCACGACTGCTCCGGGGCGCGGCTGCGGGCCGAGGCGCGGCTCTACCGCCTCGACGGGCGCACGCTGCCCGAGGTCGAGGCGCTGCCGGTGGCCGAAGCGGAGCGGGCGCTGCGCGAGTGGGACGGCCGCTCGGCGGGCGTGCCGCTCGACCCGGCTTCGGAGCAGCTGCTGCAGGAGGTCCGCGGGCGGCTGCGCTTCCTGGTCGACGTGGGCCTCGGCTACCTCACGCTCGGCCGGCAGTCGCGGACGCTCTCGGGCGGCGAGGCGCAGCGCGTCACGCTCGCGACCGCGCTCGGCGGCTCGCTCACGAGCACGCTCTACGTGCTCGACGAGCCTTCGGTGGGTCTGCACGCGCGGGACGCCGCGCGGCTCACGGGCGTGCTGCGGCGGCTCGCCGACGCCGGCAACGCCGTGGTGGTCGTCGAGCACGAGCGCGCGCTCATCGAGTCGGCCGATCACGTGATCGACCTCGGTCCCGGGCCGGGCCGCGAGGGCGGCGAGCTCGTGTACGCGGGTGCCGTCGCGGGCCTCGCGGCCGAGCCGCGCTCGGTCACCGGGGCCTACCTGCGCGGCGAGACGCAGGCGGCGGGCTCGCGCGTGCGCCGCAAGCCCGACCGCAAGCGGATGCTGCGCATCCGCGGCGCGCGCGAGAACAACCTGAAGGACCTCACGCTGGAGCTGCCGCTCGGCCGGCTCGTCTGCGTGACGGGCGTCTCGGGCTCGGGCAAGTCCTCGCTCGTCGACCAGGTGCTCTACCGGAACCTGAGACGCCATTTCGGCATCGGGGAGTCCGAGCCCGGCGCCTGCGACGGGATCGAGGGCGCCGCCCAGCTCACGGGCGTGACGCTCGTCGACCAGACGCCGCTCGGCGCGTCGTCGCGGGTCAACGCGGCGACCTACATGGGCGTGCTCGAGCCGCTGCGCAACGTCTACGCGAAGACAGCCGAGGCGCGCGAGCGTGGGCTGAAGCCCACCGCCTTCTCCTTCAACTCCGCGGCCGGGGCGTGCCGGGTCTGCGAGGGGGCCGGCTACGAGAAGGTGGAGCTGCAGTTCCTGCCCGACGCGTTCGTGAAGTGCGGGGCGTGCGACGGCCGGCGCTTCCGGCCCGAGGTGCTCGAGGTTCGCGTCCACGGGCTCTCGATCGCCGACGCGCTCGACCGGCCCGCGGCCGACGTGGTGCGCCTGTTCGGCGCCCACAAGGGCGTGCACGAGGCGCTCGCGCCGATGCTCGACCTCGGCCTCGGCTACCTGTCGCTGTCGCAGCCGGCCCCCACGCTCTCCGGGGGCGAGGCGCAGCGGTTGAAGCTCGCGCGGGCGCTGGCCGACGCCGGCGCGGCTCCCGGTCGGCTCTACCTGCTCGACGAGCCGACCACGGGGCTGCACGCCGCGGACGTCGCGGTGCTGGTCGGCGCGTTGCACCGCCTCGTCGACGCGGGCCACTCCGTCGTAGTGGTCGAGCACGACCTCGAGCTCGCGAAGGCCGCCGACTGGATCGTCGACCTCGGACCCGAGGCGGGCGAGGCCGGCGGGCGGCTGGTCGGAGCCGGTCCGCCCGAGGCCGTGGCCGCGCTCGACACGCCCACCGGCCGCGCCCTCGGCGCGGCCCTCCGCCGCCACCGCGAGCGGCAATGAGGCGTCTCCGTTCACGGGGGGTCTGGGGGGACGAGAGTCCCCCCAGAACAAGGAACGCAAGCCTGATCGTGGCCCCACGAAGATCCCTCTTGAGGAGCCCACAGCTCGCCGATCCCGTCGAGGAGCCCAGCGTGATCCGCATCCTGGGCGCCCGCGAGCACAACCTGCAGCGGATCGCGGTCGAGATCCCGCGCGACAAGCTGGTCGCGATCACCGGCGTCTCGGGCTCCGGCAAGTCGACGCTCGCGTTCGACGTGCTGTTCGCGGAAGGGCAGCGGCGCTTCCTCGACTGCCTCTCGACCTACGTGCGCCAGTTCATCCGGCCGCTGGCGCGGCCGGAAGTGGACCGCCTCGAGGGCGTGCCGCCCACGGTCGCGCTCGAGCAGAAGCTCTCGCGCGGGACGCCGCTGTCGACCGTCGGAACCACGAGCGAGGTCTACCACCACCTGCGCCTGCTCTGGTCGCGGCTCGGCGTCGTCCACTGCCCCAAGTGCGGGCTGCCCGGCCAGGTCGTCGACATGGCCGCGCTCGCCGCGCGCGTGGCCGAGGATTTCCCGCGAGGCGAGCTCGCGCTCCTCGCGCCGCTCGTGCGGCGGCGCAAGGGCTTCCACAAGGACGTGATCGCGGCCGCCGCGAAGCAGGGCGTCGCCGAGGTCCGCGTCGACGGCGCGCTCCATCCTGCGGCGACGCCGCCGAGGCTCGACCGCTTCCAGATCCACGACGTCGAGGCGGTCGTGGCGCGCGTCGCCGAGCGCGCCCGCGCGCGCGAGCTCGAGAGCGCGATCGCGAAGGCCCTCGAGCTCGGCGGCGGCACGCTTGTGGCGCTGGCCGGCGGCAGCGAGCGCTTCTACTCGACGCGGCGCGCCTGCCCGAGCTGCGGCACCGGCCTGCCGGCTCCCGACCCGCGCCTCTTCTCGTGGAGCCAGAAGTACGGCGCCTGCCCCGAGTGCGACGGCTTCGGCGCTCCGCGCCTCGAAGAGGACGGCGAGCTCCGGCGCGCCGAGGGGGTCGCCTGTCCGGCCTGCTCCGGGACGCGGCTGCGGCCCGAGGCGCGCGCGGTGCGCATCGGGGGCCGCCACATCGGCGAGGCCTCGGCGCTCACGGTCCGCGAGCTGCGGGGCTGGCTCGGCGACGCTGGAGACGCAGCTTCCCGAGGAGGTGCGCGAGCGCGTGTGGCCCGAGCTCGTGCTGCGGCTCGACCTGCTCGACCGGCTCGGGCTCTCGTACCTGACGCTCGAGCGCGGGGCCGACACGCTCTCGACCGGCGAGGCGCAGCGGATCCGGATCGTGGCGGCGCTCGCCTCCAACCTGCGCGGCGTCTGCTACGTGCTCGACGAGCCGACGGTGGGCCTGCACCCGCGCGACGACGAGGCGCTCACGCAGGCGCTCCTGGCGCTGCGCGACCGCGGCAACACCGTCGTGGTGGTCGAGCACGAGGAGAGCCTGATCCGCGCGGCCGACCACCTGATCGACCTCGGCCCCGGAGCGGGCCCGCACGGCGGCCGGGTGGTGGCCGAGGGCACGCCGCGGCAGGTGGCGTGCGCGCCGGCGTCGGTCACCGGCCGCTTCCTGCGCGGCGAGGGCGAGCACGCGCCATGGCTCAGGCGCCCGCTGGACGGCGCGCCGCGGATCGCCGTGAAGGGCGCACGGCTCCACAACCTGCGCGACCTGAGCGTCGAGCTGCCGCTCGGGCGGCTCACGGTCGTGACGGGCGTCTCGGGCTCGGGCAAGTCGACGCTCGTTCGCGACGTGCTCTACCGCGCCGCGAAGGCGCGGCTCGGCGGCGAGCGGCTGCCGCCCGTGCTGCGCGGGCTCGAGGGGCTGCGCGGCGTCGCGCGCGTGCTCGAGGTGGACGAGTCCCCGATCGGCCGCACGCCGCGCTCGGTGCCCGCGACCTACGTGGGCATCATGGACGCGATCCGGACGCTGTTCGCCGCCGTGCCCGACGCACGCGCCCTCGGCTACGGCAAGAGCCGCTTCTCGTTCAACGTGAAGGGCGGCCGCTGCGAGCGCTGCGAGGGCCAGGGCCGGCTGCGCGTGACGATGGCTCTCCTGCCCGACGTCTACATCCCGTGCGAGTCCTGCCGCGAGCGGCGCTACAACGCCGACACCCTGGCCGTCGCCTTCAAGGGCAAGAGCGTCGCCGAGGTGCTGGCGATGACGGTCGACGAGGCGCGCGCGCACTTCGCCGCCGTGGGGGCCGTGCGCCGGCCGCTCGACTTCCTGTCGGAGATCGGGCTCGGCTACCTGCAGCTCGGCCAGCCGTCGCCGACGCTGTCGGGCGGCGAGGCGCAGCGCATCAAGCTCGCGGCCGAGCTCACCGCGCCGGGCTTCGGGCCGTCGCTCTACGTCCTCGACGAGCCGACCACCGGCCTGCACATGGCCGACGTGGCGCGCCTCGTCACGTCGCTCCAGCGGCTCGTCGACCGCGGCGACACGGTGGTCGTGATCGAGCACAACCTCGACGTGATCGCGGCGGCCGACTGCGTGATCGATCTCGGCCCCGAGGGCGGGGCCGAGGGCGGCCGCGTGGTCGCCTGGGGGACGCCCGAAGAGGTCGCGCGCTCGAAGGCGTCGCGCACGGCGCCCTACCTGCGCGAGCACCTGCGCCAGAAGCCGCAGGTCCCGGCCCGACGAACCGGGGCCGGCGCTCCCTACGCCGGCCCCGTCGTCCAGGGCTGAACGTCGGCCCCTACCGGGGTCCCCGCTTCTCCGTGAACGTCACGGGCGAGCCGGGCTCCGCCATGCGCACGGCGCCCTCGAAGAAGGCTCCGTCCGCGATCGCCACGAGGCGCGCCTCGACGTTCGAGCGCACGCGCGCCGTCGCGCCGATCTCCACCCTGTCGGCCACGATCGCGGGGCCGTTGACCTCGCCCTCGATCACGAGCGTCGTCGCCTCGAGCCGCCCGGACACCTTCGCTCCCGGGCGGATGCGGCAGTGGCCGGCGACGTGCGCGTCGCCTTCGAGCGTGCCGGCCACGTCGACCGGGCCCTCCGAGCTGAGCTCGCCCTTGAAGCGCGTGCCGGGTCCGATGACGGTCACGTTCGGATCCACGGCGTCGGTGAAGCGGCGCGCCTGCGCCGCGGTGGGGGTTGTGGAACTCTCGGGCTTGCCCAGCATGGTCGACCTCGCCGCGGGATCGTAGCACGCGCGGAGCGCTTCAGGCCCGCTGGCGCTCGAAGATGGCCCGCACGGCCTGCAGGGTGTCGGCCTCGGCCGCGGGCTTCTCGGGCCGGTAGCGCCGGACGCGGGCGAAGCGCAGCGCCAGGCCGGCCGGGTAGCGGGGCGACTCCTGCACGTCCGAGAACGCGATCTCGACCACGAGCTCGGGGCGCACGCGCACCACCCAGCCGTCCGTCTCGACCTGGAGCGCCTGGAGCGCCTGCGTCTGCCACTCGAGCATCTCGTCGGTCAGGCCCTTGAAGGTCTTGCCGAGCATCACGAACTGCCCGCTCTCGGCGTCGCGCGCGCCCAGGTGCAGGTTCGACAGCCAGCGCTGGCGGCGGCCGCTGCCGCGCTCGACCGCCAGCACGACGAGGTCGAGCGTGTGGTGGGGCTTGAGCTTCAGCCAGTGGAAGCCGCGCTGGCCCGCAGCGTAGGGCGCGCGGAGCGACTTGGCCATCAGGCCCTCGTGCCCGGCCTCGACCGCCTGCGTGAAGAAGCGCTCGGCCTCGTCGGCGTCGCCGGTCACGAGGCGCGGCAGCAGCGACCCGGGCGCGACGATCCGGCCCAGGCGCTCGACTCTTTCGGCGTACGGCCGGCCGACGAGCGGGCCCTCACCCTCGAGGTAGAGGCAGTCGAAGAAGAAGGACGAGAGCGGGACGCTGCGCCCGCGCCGCAGCGACGTCCAGCTTGCGGCCGAGCCGCCGCATCGTCTCCTGGAACGGCCGCGGGCGGCCGTCGGGCCGCAGCGCCAGCGCCTCGCCCTCGACCACGGCCTCGCGCACCGGCAGGGCGCGGGCCCACTCGACCACCTCCGGCACGCGCGCCGTGACGTCCTGCAGGTGGCGGGTGAAGACGCGCACCTCGTCGCCCGCGCGGTGGACCTGCAGCCGCGCGCCGTCGAGCTTGTACTCGAAGGCGGCCTCGCCCAGCCGCTCGAGCGCCTCCTCGGCGTCTCCCGCGGGATTCGCGAGCATCGGCGCGACCGGCGACAGCAGCTGCAGCGAGAAGCCGCGCGAGGCCGGCGCCGCCCTCGTCGAGCGCGGCGCGCGCCAGCGCGCCGATCGTCGGTGCGAACATCGAGGCCTGGCGCACCTCGGCGGCCGGCAGCGCGGACGCCTTGGCGATCGCTTCCAGCACGAGACCGTCGAGCGCGCCCTGGCGCAGCTGCCCGGTCAGAAGCTCGAACAGGAACTGGCGCCCGGCCGGCTCGGCGCGCTCCAGGAGCGCCCGCAGCCCGCGCGCGCGCCGCTCGGCCGATCCCTGGCCCTGCTCCTTCGCGAGCTCGCCGAGCGCCTCGTCGAGCCCGGCGAGCGTCAGCGGCTCGCCGATCGCCGGACCGGACGGCATCGCAGCCTGCAGGCCACGGTGGCCGATCCCGATCCGCCCCTGCGCGAGCGTGCCGGTGAGGTAGAGCGCCAGGAGCTCGATCTCGCGCTCGCGGGCCTGCTGCAGCAGCGCGGCGATCAGGGCGACCTTCTCGGTCTTCTTCGTGGTCGCGCGAAGGCGGCCGACGAGGGCGACGAGGTCCGAGAGATCCACGGGACCGAGTTTGGCTGGCAACGCGCCTATCTGCGGGGGACCCTCTGCCGCCTCTCGAGACTCCCCTGCATCGCGCGCGGCGAGCGTCGCGAGCACCTGGTCGCGCATCGCCGCCGCGCGCGCCGCGAGCCGCCCGGCCTCGTCGCCGGTCGCGCGGCGGAAGGCCTCGTCCTCGATCCCCGGCAGGTTGATCGCGACGTTGCGCGAGGCGCCCCAGATGCCGGCCTCGAGCGCCTTGGCGCCCACCTCGAGGTCGGAGCGGGAGGCGAAGTTGCCCTCGCGCGCCATTTCGACCATCGCCTCCCAGCAGCGATCGGCGGTGCGCATCACCTCGAGCGGGACAAGGACGGCGGCCTTGAGGCCGGCCTGCATGGCGTCGTGGCGCGCCTGCTTCTCGGCCGCGCTCTCCTTCGGCATCCCGACCGCAGCGAGATACGCGTCGAAGGCCCGCGTGTCCTTGTCGACGAGCGGCAGGAGCGCCTTCATCGCCTCGTCGAGCGGCGGGATCAGCCGCCGCATCGCCGCGTCCTTCGCCTCGAACTTGCGCTTGCCGTACGTCATCCAGCCGACCATCGCGCCGAGCGCCGCGCCCATCGCCGCCGTGAGCGCCGAGGCCGAGCCGCCGCCGGGCGCCGGCGAGCGCGCGCCCAGCTCCTCCACGAAGGCCCGGACGCTCATCGACGCGAGCGGCTCGTCGTTCTCCTTCGGCACCATGTGCTCGATGATGCGCTTGCCCGCGACGAAAGGCGAAACCGACGACAGGCCGAGCCGTTCGACCGCGAGGCGGATCTTCTGGCGCTCGTCCAGGATGAAGAGACCCTCGCGCGCGATGTAGTGGTCGGCGGCCAGGAGCAGCGCCTGGAGCGGGATGAGGCCGACGAGCTCCGAGCCCGCGACCGCGACCCCGAGACCCTTCGCGGCCTCGACGCACGCCTCGAACGCCACGTGCGGCGGGGTCGTCCTGTAGTCCTCGAGGTTGATCGAGACCTGCGCCAGGCCGTACTCCTCGACCCACCAGCCGATCGCGCGCACGGCCTTCAGCCTGCCCGGCTGGCCGGGGCCGCGCCCCGCCTCGCGGATGTCGAGGGCGATCCTGTGGGCCTGCTCCTTCGTGCCGAGGACGTTGACGTTGTAGGCGATCAGGAAGTCGCGCGCGCCGGCGCAGGTGGCTCCCCACTCCGGCACGAACGCCGCAGGTCCGTAGTCGGGCTTCCACTCGGGCCTCGCGAGGCGCTCGGCCAGGCCTTCGTACTCCCCCGCGCGGATCTGCTGCAGCGTGCGGCGGTGCTCCGCGCGCGCGGCGTGCCCGTACAGGAAGACCGGGATGCCGAGCTCGTCGGCGGCGCGGCGGCCGAAGGCGTTCGCGAGTGCCATGCAGTCCTGCATCGTGACGCCCGAGACGGGCACGAACGGACAGACGTCGAGAGCGCCGACGCGCGGGTGCTCGCCGCTCTGCGCTCGCATGTCGATGCGCTGCCGCGCCACGCGCGCGCCGGCGAGCGCGCCCTCGACGACCGCATCCGGCGCGCCGACGAAGGTGTAGACGGTGCGGTTCGTGGACGCTCCCGGGTCCACGTCGAGCAGCGTGCAGCCGGGAGCCTTTCGAATGGCATCGGCGATCGCGTCGATCACGGCGCGGTCCCGTCCCTCCGAGAAGTTCGGCACGCACTCGACGAGCGTCCTCAATCGTCCTCCCTGGGCCGCCACAGGCTAGGGCCCGCCCGTGGGCCGGTCAAGCCGCCAACCCTTCGAGCCGACCGCAATCCGTTCTCCGACTAGCCGCCGCCCGCCTGTAACGGACGCCGACGGTTTGCTTCATACCCCAGTGACGGACGGGGGTGGCTCATGAAGACGTGTGCTCTTCTGTTCGTGCTGGCGGCGGCGGTCGCGATGCCCGGCTTCGGCTCGACGGACGATGCGCCGCCCGTCGTGACGATCACGCTGAAGGACGGCGGGACGCTCGTGGGAACGGTCGTCCAGGAGGACGAGACCAGCGTCACGCTGCGGACCGCGTCGGGTGCGGAGCTGAAGCTCCCCCGCGAGGCGATCGGCTCCCGCGAGCTCCGGGGCGCGAACCCGCGCCTGCCGGCGTCGAGCCCGCTCAGCGACCCGAACGAGAGCCGCCTGATGTTCGCGCCCACGGGTCGTCCCCTCGGCAAGGGTAACGGCTACTTCTCGGACCACTACGTGCTCTTTCCCGGGTTCGCGTACGGCCTGACGAAGAACCTGAGCGTCGCGGGCGGCGTCTCCGTCGTCCCGGCGCTCGGGATCTCGGAGCAGGTCTTCTACGTGTCCGCGTCCTCGGCCTGGAAGCTCGGCGACAAGGCGTCCTTCGCACTCGGCGGGCTCTACGCCGGGGGACCCGACGAGGACATCCGCGGAGGCGCAGCGCTCTTCGGCGTCGCCACCTTCGGTCCTTCCGACCGCTCGCTCAGCGTGGGGCTCGGCTGGCTGGCGGCGCGGGAGGAAGAGTACGTCTACGACTCGAGGGGCGAGTTCGTGGAAACACGCAGCGAGTGGCGGTTTCGCGAGGCGCCGGTGGTGATGCTCGGCGGCAGCCTGCGCGTCGCGCGCAACCTCTCGCTCGTCAGCGAGAGCTGGCTCATCCTCGGCAAGGACTTCGACCTCAGCCAGCAGCCGTTCGGGCTCAGCCTGCGCTTCTTCAGCGGACGGATCTCGGCGGACGTCGGCTTCGTGCTGGTCGGCCGACATCCTGGACGAGGGCTTCCCGGTGCCCTGGCTCTCCTTCTCCTATCACTTCGGGCCGTCGCGGCGAGCCTCGGCCCGCAGCAGCTCCGCGACGCCCGACTGGGTGCGGACGGCCGCGCGGGGGGCGAGATAATGGCCCATGCGCTTGCCTTCCCTCGTCCTCGCCGCCCTCGCGCTCGCCGCGCCCACGGCTCCTGACGCCCCGTCCGCTGCAAAGACGCCGCAGCTCGAGCCGTTCCCGCTCGGCAGACGTGCGGCTCCTCGACGGGCCGTTCCTCGCGATGCAGAAGCGCGGGCTCGACTACCTGCTGAGCCTGGACCCCGACCGCCTGCTCCACACCTTCCGGCTGAACGCCGGGCTCGAGACGAGCGCTGCGCCCTACGGCGGATGGGAAGGGCCGAAGGTGGAGCTGCGCGGCCACAGCCTCGGCCACTACCTGACGGCCTGCGCGCTCGCGTGGGAAGCCACGGGCGACGAGCGGCTCAAGGCGCGGGCCCTGGCGATCACCGCGGAGCTGCGCAAGGTGCAGCTCGCGCTCGCCGCGAAGGGCGCGACTCCCGGCTACCTGTCCGCCTTCCCGGAGGAGTTCTTCGACCGCGTCGAAGCGCGCAAGGGCGTCTGGGCGCCCTACTACACGCTCCACAAGATCCTGGCGGGGCTGCTGGACGTCCACCGCGTGTTCGGCGACGCCCAGGCGCTCGAAGCCGCGAAGGGAATGGCGTCCTGGGTGGGCCTGCGCGCCCGCAAGCTCGACGACGCGGCGTGGCAGGAGATGCTGCAGACGGAGTTCGGCGGGATGGAGGAGTCCCTCACCGAGCTCTACTCGGTGACGCACGACCCGGAGCATCTGCGGCTGGCGCGGCTCTTCGACCACCGTGTCGTCTTCGACCCGCTCGCGCGTGGCGAGGACCCGCTCGACGGCCTGCACGCGAACACCCAGATCCCCAAGGCGATCGGTGCGCAGCTCGACTGCGCGACGACCGGCGAGCCGCGCTACTGCCGCGTGGCCGAGACCTTCTGGGATCGCGTCGCGCTCTCGCGCTCGTACGCGATCGGCGGCCACAGCGAGGACGAGCACTTCTTCCCGCTCGCCCACTTCTCGCGCCATCTCGGCGAGTCCACCGCCGAGACCTGCAACACCTACAACATGCTCAAGCTCACCCGCGCGCTCTTCCTGCGCGACGCGCGGCCCGGCCGGATCGACTTCTACGAGCGCGGCCTCTTCAACCACATCCTCGCCTCGAACGACCCCGAGACCGGCCGCGTCACCTACTTCGTGTCGATGAAGCCCGGCGCCTGGCGCACGTACTCGACGGCGGAGGACTCGTTCTGGTGCTGTGTCGGCACCGGAATGGAGAACCCGTCGCGCTTCGGCGAAGCGGTCTACGCGCGCGCGCCCGGCGCTCTCTACGTGAACCTGTTCCTCGCGTCCGAGCTGCGCTGGCGCGAGCAGGGCCTCACGCTCCGCCAGCTCACGCGCTTCCCCGAGGAGGAGAAGACGCGTCTCGAGCTGCGGCTCGACGCCCCGCGCCGGATCGCGCTCCGGCTGCGGCGGCCGTCGTGGGCGGGTGACGGCTTTGCGGTGAGCGTGAACGGCCGTCCGCAGGCGGCGACCGCCGCGCCGGGCGCCTACCTGAGCCTCGAGCGCGAGTGGCGCAGCGGCGACGTCGTCGAGCTCGCGCTGCCGATGCGACTCCGCGCGGAGCCGATGCCGGACGACGCGTCCGTCGTCGCGTTCCTGAAGGGGCCGATCGTGCTCGCGGCCGACCTCGGCGACGCCGGGCTCGACAAGGCGAAGCGCTACGGCACGGAAGGGCCCGCGCTGCGCGAGGCCGCGTCGCAACCCGTGCCGACGCTCGTGGCGGCGACGGCGAGCGAGGCCGTGGCGCGGCTGCGCCCGACCGGCGAGCCGCTGACGTTCCGCTCCGAAGGCCTGGGCCGGCCGAGCGACGTGGTGCTGCGGCCGTTCTACGGCCTCTACGCGCGGCGGCACGCCGTCTACCTGCGCGTCGAGCCGGAGGCGGCGCTCGCGGCCCGCACGGCGGGCGAGCAGCAGGCCGTTGCCGAGCAGCGCGCGGTGGCGAGTCGGACCGTCGACGGCGTCGCCGTGGGAGCCGAAGCCGACGAGCAGGCGCACGAGCTCCAGGCCGAGCGCGCCGACGCGTGGTCGCTCGAAGGCCGCAGCTGCCGCAGCACGCGCTACGGCGGCTCGTGGAGCTACGCGCTGCGCGTGCCCGCGTCGGGCCCGGCAGCGGTGCGCGTGACCTACTGGGGCGGCGAGACGCGAAGGCACAGCTTCGAGGTGACCGCCGAAGGCGAGACGCTTGCGACCCAGTCGCTCTTCGACGACCGGCCCGGCGAGCTCTACGCGGTGGAGTACCCGCTACCCTCGCGGCTCACGAGCGGACGCGAGCGCGTCCGCGTGGGCTTCCGCACCGGACCGACGCAGTCGACGGGTGCGGTCTTCGACGTCAGGGTGGTCGCGGCCCGCACGGCTCCTTGAGCCGAGGGCCCCAAAAAAACGAGGCGAGGCGGTTGCCCGCCTCGCCCTCCGGAGGGGTCCGACCGCGCCGGGACCCCACGAACCGGCGCGGCCGGAAGGGAGCCCCCCTCCGAGAACTGGATCAGTTGAAGGTGACGGTGTGGGCGTGGCCGTCGTTGGTCGTCGACGTCTTCGCCACCTGCGTCCCCTGAGAAATCTGCGTCACCTCCCCCGCCGAAAGGCTCACCGTGTGGGTGTGTGTCGCCTGCCCCATGATGTCCAGGCTGACCGCGCCCCCCGCCGTGAGCTGCGCCGCGGTGATCACCGCGGTATGACCGTGATTCCCACTGATCGAGCCCGACTTGTCACCAGACGCTGCCGGTGTCGGAGTCGGATTCGGAGTCGGATTGGGTGTCGGATTGCTCGTAGGAGTGTCGCTCCCGCCGCACGAGGAGATCGTGATCGTGACCCCGCTCAGCGCCGCCAGCACCGCCGCGACCGTGAACTCGCGGCGATCGAACGTCTGCTGCATTCGGCCCTCCCCTGACCCGAACCCTCAGAGGACAAACACAAGGGCAATCCGCGTGCCGCTTTCCTCTCCCTTGCGATTCAGCGAGATGCACGCGACGAACTCGGTGACACCTTACGAAACAAGTAACGCCGTACCAACGCGGTAAGCGGGATCGGAGCGAGGGACCGCCCCTGACGAGTCCGCATCGACACCGCCGCCCGACCGGGCGCGCAGGATCCTGGAAGTTGGATCTCGGGCTTCAATTTGGATTGGCGACCCCTCGAGTGTGATTGCTCGAGGAACCGAAAAAGATTCGGCTACTCGATCTTGTATTTGCCGAGGTAGTAGCTGAGGGCGCGCTGGCTGATGCCCAGGATCTCGGCGGCGTCCTTCTTCACGCCCTGCGCCTGGCGCAGCGCGCGCTCGACGGACTCGCGCTCGGCCCACTCCACGTTCTCGTGCAGGCGGGCCGACGGCAGGCCGTGCCCCGCGCCGGCGACCGGCGGCTCGGCGATCGAGATCGCGGCCGGCCCGATCACCGGGCCCGAGGCGAGCACGACGGCGCGCTCGATCGTGTTCTCGAGCTCGCGCACGTTGCCGGGCCAGTGGTACCCGAGCAGGCGCTCGTGCGCGCCCGGCTCGAGGCCGTCGATGCGCTGCCCCGTGCGCTGGGAGTGCTTGCGGACGAAGTGGTCGATCAGCAGCGGGATGTCGTCGGGCCGCTCGCGCAGCGGCGGCAGCGCGATCGGGATCACGCTCAGGCGGTAGTAGAGGTCCTCGAGGAACTGGCCGCCGCTCACCATCGCCCGCAGGTCGCGGTTGGTGGCCGCGATCACCCGCACGTCCACCGACAGCGTGCGCTCCGAGCCGACCGGCTCGAACTCGCGTTCCTGCAGCACGCGCAGCAGGCGCGCCTGCACGGCGGAGCCGAGCGTGCCGATCTCGTCGAGGAACAGCGTGCCGCCGTCGGCGAGCGCGAAGCGGCCGCGCCGGTTCGCGATGGCACCGGTGAAGGCTCCCTTGACGTGGCCGAACAGCTCCGACTCGATCAGCGACTCCGGGATCGCCGCGCAGTTGACCTTGATGAGCGGCATCTCGCGCTGCGCGCTCCGGGCGTGGATCGCGCGCGCGGCGAGCTCCTTGCCGGTGCCGGTCTCGCCCGTGATCAGCACGGTGCTCTTCGAGCGCGCGACGAGCTCGAGCTTGTGGATCACGTCCTGGATCGCGCGGCTCTTGCCGATGATCCCGTAGTGGTCGAACTCCTCCTCGCGCTCCGAGAGCAGGTAGCTGTGCTGGCGCCTCAGGCTCTGGTGCTCGAGCGCGCGCCGCACGGCGACCAGCAGCTCGTCCACCTCGAACGGCTTCTGCAGGTAGTCGAAAGCCCCGAGCTTCATCGCCTCGATCGCGCTCTCGACCGTGGCGTGCGCCGTCATCATGATCACCTGCGGCCGCTCCGCCTCGGCCACCGAGCCCGCGAGCTGGCGCACCAGCTCGAGCCCGGTCTTGCCGGGCATGCGGTGGTCCACCACGAACACGTCGACCGGGCGCTCCTGCAGCATGCGCTCGGCCTCGAGCGCGCTCGAGGTCGCGATCACCTCGTGCCCGTCCTCGCGCAGCGCGCGCCCGAGCGTCTTCAGGATCCCGGGCTCGTCGTCCGCGAGCAGCACGCTGCCGCGCGCAGGTGTCGTCATCGTTCCTCCGTCAAGGGCGTCGCCGCGGGCAGCTCGATCTCCACGCGCGCGCCCGCGCCCGGCCGGCTCGAGAGCCGGATCGTACCCCCGAGCGCCTCCACCGTCTTGCGCGCGATCGCGAGGCCCAGCCCGCTGCCGGTGCGCTTGGTCGTGAAGTAGGGCTCGAAGACGTGCGGCAGGTCGGCCTCGGCGATGCCCTCGCCGCGGTCCTCCACCCAGAGCCGGATGCGGCCCGATTCGAGCCGCTCGGTGCCGATCTCGACGTCGGCGCCGTCGCGCTCGCCGTCGGGGCGGCGCGCCCAGGCTGTCGCGGGCGTTCGCCACCAGGTTCACGAGCGCCGCGCGCAGCCGCTCGCCGTCGGTCACGAGGCTCGCGGCCTCGGGGTCGAGCCGCAGCCGGCTCGTGAGCGAGGACGCGCCCTCGAGCCCCGCCTGGGTCGCCTCGCGCACGAGCGCCGGCAGGTCCACGGGCGCCGCCTCGATCCGAAGCGGCCGCGCGAAGTCGAGCACGTCGCCCACCACGCGGTCGAGCCGCGCGACCTGGGTGTCGATGTCGGAGGCCGCTTCGAGCACGTCCTCCGGCCGGGCGCCGGCGCGGTGCAGCGACCGCAGCGAGCCCTTGATGATCATGAGCGGGTTGCGCACCTCGTGCGCGATCACGGTCGACAGCCGCCCGAGCGCCGAGAGGCGCTCGCGCAGCGACGCCTGGCGCTGGAAGCGCGCGATCGAGTCGGTGAGCGTGCCGAAGGTGCGCGCCACGAGCCGCGCGTCCTCGTCGTCCCAGGATCGCCCCGGGCCGATGCGGCGCGCGAGGTCGCCGGTGGCGGCGATCTCCTTCATGGCGTCGGTGAGCGCAGCGAGCGGGCGCGTCACGGTGCGCGCGACGGCCCAGCTCAGCAGGACGCTCACCGCCACCGCCGCGAGCGCCGCCACCACGAGGGCGTTGCGCAGCGTGCGCAGCGAACCGAGCGCCTCGGCGCGCGAGCGCAGCACGAGCGCGTACGGGGCGCGCGGGTCGGAGCCGAGCGCCGCGCGCGCGAGAGCGTAGTCCTCGCCCGCGAGCAGCAGGCTGCGGCCCGGCGCGTCGCGGCCCGCGAGTGCGCTGTCGAGCACGCCCGAGCCCAGCGTCGACGCGTAGACGCGCCCTTCCTGCACGATCGCGACGTGGCTGCCGGTGAGCGTGCGCAGGCGGGCTGCGAACGCCTCGTCGAGCGCGAAGCCGAGCGTCAGCCGGCCGAGCCGCTCGGGCGTGCGCTCGCCCAGCTCGATCGGCACCGACGCCGTCTCGAGCAGGCGCCCGCGCTCGACGCCGAAGGGGCCGCCGGGAGCGAGGCTCCACTCCTTGGCCCCGAGCGACGCGAGCACGCGCCCGTCGCGACCCGTGACCACGAACACGTCGGAGCGCACGCGCTGGCGGTAGTCGTTCGCGAGCGGCTCCACCGTCGGCGGGTCGCCGCTGTCGACCGCGGCCTTCAGCTTCGGCAGGTCGGCGATCAGCTGCGCCCGCTCGGTCGCCGTCTCGATCAGCGAGCTGTGGTGCTGCTCGACCAGGCGCGCCGCCTGGGCGAGCCCGCGATCGAGCTCGGCCTCGGCCTGCTGCGCCACGCGCCGCGTCACGAAGAAGAGCGCCGCCGTCACCGGCAGCACCGCCACCACCGCGGTCGCGGCGAACACGCGGGAGCGCAGCGAGGCGAACGGGCGCGCCATCACTCCACCGCCAGGTCCTGCTCCAGCACCTGGCCCGCCTCCACGCGCACCTCGCGGCGGAGCCGGACGTTGCCCTCGTTCCAGAGCGCGAGCGTGTAGCTGCCGGGCAGGATGCCGTCGATGCGGTAGCGCCCGTCGACGTCGGTGACCGCGAAGAAGCGGTGCGCGAAGACCAGGATGTAGGCGCTCATGTGCGAGTGGATCTCGCAGAACACTCGGACGACGCCGGTGCGGTCGAAGACGACGGAGCGCGACTGGCCGCGGGGATAGCGGCCGAGGTCGAAGCGGCGCGTCTTCGAGAGCGAGAAGACGTTGTGGTAGACCTTGTCGCTGTTCGGGAAGTCGACGCTGCTGCCCACGGTGATCGCCACCACGGGCGGCACGAACGTCTCGTTGCGCTGGTCGAGCACGGCGCGCAGCGGCGACGGCGCCTCGAACGCCGGCTGCGGCACCGTCTCGAGGTAGACGACGCTGCGGCGCCTGTCGGTGGGCTCGCGCGACGCCGGCATGCCGAGCTCCGCGACCTGCGGGCGTCCCTCGGAGTGCGACGGGCTACGGCGCACCTCGACGCGCCCGCGGATCGAGCCCGTGCCGTTGAAGAGCGCGTCCGCGCGCTGCTCCTGCGCGGCGGCGGCCCCGGCGAGGAGGGCGAGGCGAGCGCTCCGCGGGCGCGTGTCAGTACCACAGCAGCACCTGCGCCGACACCAGATCGCTCTGGTGCACGCGGCCGCCCTCGCGCCGATTGTGCTGCCACGCGGTCTTGAAGAGCACGCGCCTGAGCGGCGAGTAGCCGACGCCGAGCTCGAAACGCGTCACGTCGGCGTCCCAGCTCAGGTAGCCGAGGTTGCTGCCGATCTCGGCCATCGCCAGCCGCTCGACGCGCGAGGCGACGTAGAGGCCGGGCCGGAGCTTGTAGCGCGCCTCGACGAAGGCGCCGAGCGCGTCGAGCGGCTCCTCGAGCCGGGTGGCATCGACCGCGGGCAGGTGCCAGCTGCTGAAGATCGCCTCGCCGCGCAGGATCAGGTGCCCGCGCGACCACTCGAGGTCGAGCCCGAGCGCCTGCTGCCGGTACTTGCCGGGCCCGCCGCCCGGGAGCTCGGCGCGGGCCTCGTCGGCCACGAAGTCGCCGCTCGACGCGGAGAGGCCGGCCGTGAAGCTCGGGCCCGGCGTCCACGCGAGGCGTCCCGAGATCTGCTTGCCGCCGTTGTCGTCCTCGACGGTCGGGTGGCTGAGCGTGCCCTGCGTGACGGCGAGCGCGAGCGAGACCGGGCGCAGGCCGATGCGCGCCTGGATCCCGGCGTCCCAGCGCTCCGCGTTCACGAGCGGGCGGCCCGGCCCGAAGCGGGGATCGCCGATCGGGTAGCGCACCAGCCAGCCGCGCCCGCGCTGCGCGACGACCTCCTCCGCGTTTCGGGGCAGCGCGTCCTCGCGGATCGTCGTCAGGTACTGGTAGACGAGCGGCAGGCTGGGCAGCGGGTTGTCGAAGGCGTAGCGCCGGCGCGGGAACGACCCGAAGACGGTGGGCACGAGCCCGAGCTGGAGGTCGAAGTCGCGGCCCGACCAGGGCCGCAGCCGCAGGTAGAGCGCGTACACGCGCGGGCTCTGCAGGTTGTCCATCCGCGCGTCGAAGAGCAGCGCGGCCTTGGAGTGGAGCCGCGCCTCGGCCAGCACGTCGATCCGGAACAGGCGCAGCGTGTTCGTCTCGTAGTCGGTGTAGTTGAAGAAGCCCTTGTCCTCCGGGGCGATCGTTCCGCTCACCTCGCCGCCGAGCCGCAGGCGCCCGCCGAAGAAGGACGTCGGATCGGAGCCGCGGGCGGGCGCCGCGCAGAAGACGGCGGCGAGGATCAACGCGGCCGAGCGCGAGGCGTGCGAGCTCACGTGCAGAGTCCTGACCGCGAGTATAGCCACGCAACGACAGCAGGACGGCGCGGGGGGCTCCTCTGCCGCCCCCCGCACCCCCGCAGAGCGTCAGCCGACGAGCCGCGCCTCGCGCGAGCCGCGCAGCGACGAGAGCAGCCACAGCCGCTGGCCCGGCGCCAGCTCGGAGATGCGCACGACCCCCTCGCGGGCGCGCCCCTCGGCGAGCGCCACCTGCCGCTCGACCCCGGGCAGCAGGCCGCACGAGACGGGCGGCGTCAGCCGCTGGCCGCCGATCTCCACCACCACGCTCGCGACCGTCGACTCCGTGAGCTCGCCGCGGTCGTTCCAGAGCAGCACGTCGTCGCAGTCGGGCCGCGAGGCCGCCGCCTCGTCGTAGACCTCGCGCCGCGTGGTCTTGTGGAAGAGCCAGATGCTGCGCGGGTCGACCGGCCGGGCCGCGAGCCCGACCTGGAGCGTGCGCGCGGGTGCCTGCGGCAGCGCCGTCGCCTCGACCTCCGTGCGGCCGTCCGCGTGGAGCGTGAGCCGGACGCGCGCGGCGCCCACGACGCCGCCCGCGGTCCGGCGCAGCGCCTCCTCGATGCGGCGCATGTCGAGCGGGAAGCCGAAGTGGCGGGCCGAGCCGGCGAGCCGCGCGAGATGGCCGTCGAGGTGGCGGTAGCCCTCCCCCGGCAGCAGCGCGAAGGTCTCGAGCAGCGCGAACGGCGGCTCGTCCAGGATCCGGGCCTTGAGCAGGCACTCCTCGTACTCGCTCGCCGCCCGCGAGTCGGCGACGACGCCGCTGCCGGTGCCGAAGCGCAGGAAGCCGCGGTCGCGGTCGGCGACCACCGTGCGGATCGCCACGTTCCAGTGGGCGCGCCCGTCGGGCCCGGCCCAGCCGATCGCGCCCGTGTAGACGCCGCGCGGCGCCACCTCGGTCGCCGCCACGATCTCCATCGTGCGCTTCTTCGGCGCCCCGGTGACCGAGGCGCACGGGAAGAGCGCCTCGAAGAGCGCGGACAGCGGAGCCTGGCTGCGCGCCGTGACGCTCGAGGTCATCTGCAGCAGCGTCGGATAGCGCTCGACGTCGAAGAGCGAGGCCGTCTCGACGCTGCCGAGCTCGGCGACGCGCCCGAGGTCGTTGCGCAGCATGTCGACGATCATCAGGTTCTCGGCGCGCTCCTTCTCCGAGCGGCTGAGCGCCGCTGGCGAGCGCGTCGTCCTGCTCCGCGGTCGCGCCGCGCGCCGCCGTCCCCTTCATCGGCCGCGTGCGAAGCAGGCCGGACTCGCGCTCGAAGAACAGCTCCGGCGAGGCCGACACGATCGCGAAGCGGCCGAGGTCCACGTACGCCGCGTGGCGCGGCCGCTGGGCGGCGACGAGCCGCGCGAAGAGCGCGCCCGGCTCCTCCTCGAGCGGCGCCTCGAGCGGGAAGGTGAAGTTGACCTGGTAGGTGTCCCCCGCGGCGATCCGCTCGTGGAGCCGCGCCAGCCGCGCCGCGTGCGACGTCGCGTCGAGCGCCGGCCGCCACGTCACCTCGGGCGGCGGAGCGTCGGGCGCCCTTGGCCACGGCATCTCGCGCGGCGCATCGAAGACGCCCAGCCAGACGAGCGGCGGTCCCTCGGGATCGGGAGGCAGCGTCGCGAGCCCGAACGCCGCGGCCGCCTCGTAGGCGACGAAGCCCGCCACGAAGCGGCCGTCCGCGAGCGCCGAGTCCGCCTCCCGGAGCATCGTGAGCACGGAGCCCGGGTCGCGCGCCTCGAGCGTCGCGAGCGGGGCCGTGAACGCGAGGAAGCGCTCGCCCTCCTGCACGACGGCGCAGGGGGCTTCGGGGAGGGCCGAACTGGGCACGGCGGATTCTAGAGCAGCAGCGCCTCGACGCGGTGGGCGTGCACCATGCCCTCGCGCTCGCACCACGCGAACACCGTGAAGCGGCCGTCCTGCGACGCCACGAGGGCGAAGGCGTCCTCCTGGTCCTGGGCGAACTGCGCCGCCGAGATGTGCCGGGTGCCGCCGAGCTGCAGCGGTGCGAGCACCTCCGGGCGCCCTCCCTCGATCGGCTCCGTCACGCACACGTGCTCGACCCGCAGCCGGCCGTGGGGACGCGCGATCTTGACGCCGAACGCCAGCAGCTCGAAGCGGTCCGTGACCAGCGTCGCGCCGTCCACGGCCGTGAGCCCGGCGAGCGCGTCGACGGCCCGGGCGAGCGCGCCCTTGTCCGGATCCGGGGCCGCGCCGGTCTCGCGCAGCAGCTCCTCGAGCTCGGTGAAGGGCGGGTCGACGGCGTAGCCGATCGGCCGCACGATCGACTCGCGCCACGAGTCGTTTCCGGCCGGCACCACGAGCAGCGTGCCGCCGCGCTTGTGCGCGCGCATCGACACCGCCAGCCGCAGCAGCAGCTCGGCGCCGCCTTCGGCCGACTCGGGGGCCAGCAGCGGCCGCAACAGCGGGCGGATGCTCGGTGGCGCCGGCCGGCTCCCGGCTGAGGATCTTCACCTCCTCGCCGTGGAACACGGCGACGTTCCTGAACTTCGCCGAGTCCTCGCGAACGCGGTGCTTGACGACCAGCAGCCCCGGCGCGACCACCTCGAGCACGAAGCAGTACGGCGGCACCGTGCGCGTCGTCCCCCAGACGACGAGCTCCTCTCCCGAACGCCACACGCCGAGATGGATGCCGGGGCGCTCGACGGCTGGCGAGAGCTGCGAGAGGCCCCGCGGCCCGAGCGGCAGCGGCGGAGCGAGCCGCAGCGGCCGCACCGCCTGCGTCGGGCGGCAGGAACGCGAGCGAGATCTCCGGCGCGTAGCCCTCCTCGCGCTGCAGGCTCGCCCAGAAGGCCGCGTCGACCAGGGCCTCGATCGCGGCCAGGTCGGGCAGCGGCGTGCCGGCCGGAGCGGCGTCCGCGCGAAGTGGGCTAGGAGACGCGGGGCGACGCTGCGGGCAGCCGGGTAGCGGGGCTCGCGCATCGCGGGTTCACGGAAACTGTCCGAGCGCGACCAGCAGGTCGAGCCGCGACTGCCGCAGCCGGTCCTCGCCGATCGCCGCCTCGATCTCGACCTGGCGCGCCGTCTGCTGGGCCTGGACCACCTCGATGTTGGTGGTGGCGCCTGCGCGGTAGGCGATCTCGGTGATGCGCAGCGCCTCGCGCGCGTTCTCGGCGGCCTGGCCGGTCGCCGCGACGAAGCGCTCGGCGCGCGCGACCGCCTCCTGCGCGACGCGCATCTCCGAGCGCGCCTCGGCCACCGTTCCCGCCAGGCGGAAGCGGGCGGCGTCGCGCTCGGCGACCTTGAACGCCCGGTCCGCGCCGAGCGTGCCGTCGAAGATCGGGACCTGGAGCGAGAAGAACGCGCGCCAGCTCCGGCTCGGCTCGAAGAGCCCGTTCGGCGTCACGTAGAGCGGAGTGAAGGAGCCGGTCACGGTCGGAAGCCACGACTTCCAGGCGTCCTTCACGATGCGGTCGCGGGCGTCGAGCTCGGACGTGAACAGCCGCACGTCGGGCCGCGCCTGGAGCCAGGCGTCGCTCGCGGGCGGCTGTGCCGGCATGCAGCGTCGGCTCGCCGCGGACGGCGACCGGGCCGCTCGCGAAGACGGCGACGCCGAGCGCTTCCTGCGCGCGGCGCACGGCGAGCAGCGCGATCTCGACCAGGCCCTCGGCGCTCCCCCGCTGCTGCAGCGAGCGGACGTGGTTGAGCCGGCTCCCCTGGCCGGCCTCGAGGCGGGCGCGCGCGTACTCCTCGAGCGCGCGGGCGGTCTCGAGGTTGCGCTCGGTGATCCCGAGCTGGCGCTCCGCGGCGATCACGGCGAGGTAGGCGGAGGCTGCCGCGACGGCCACCTGCTGCCGCGTCTGGTCGGCCGCGATCTGCGAGCTGCGCACGCGGTCGCGCGCCTGGCTGCGGTTGGCCCAGCGCACCGCGTCGAGCAGCGCGTAGGACACGGTGGCGCTGAAGCGGGTCTGGGTCTGCGGCGTGACGACGCTGCCGTTGAATCCGCGCGCGTCGTCGAGGATCGCGGTGCCCACGTCGCCGTAGACGAGCGGGTAGAAGACCGTGCGCGTCCGGTCGAGGAGCGCCTGCGCCTGCAGGATCGCCTGGGACGCCTCGCCCACGCTCGGGTTGCGGGTCACGGCACGCGACACCGCCTCCTCGAAGCTGAGCTGCTCCACCACCTCGGCGGCGGGAGCGGGGGCGGGCGTTCCGGCGTCCTGGGAGACGGCCCGGCTCGCCGCGGCCAGCAGGAGCGGGGCGACCAGGGCCGCCGCGAAGCGCCTACTCATGCGCCGCCATCGCGGGGGCCGCGGCCGGCGCCTCGGCCTCGGCCGCGTGGCGCGTGCGGCCGGGCGCCAGCGTGCGGATCGCGACGTAGAGCACCGGGATGAAGATCACCGAGAGCGCGGTCGACGCGAGCATGCCGCCCGCGACCGACGTGCCCACCGAGTTGCGCGCGGCCGCGCCCGCGCCGGTGGCGAACGCGAGCGGCAGCACGCCGAGGATGAACGCGAACGAGGTCATCAGGATCGGGCGCAGCCGGATCCGGCTGGCCTCGACGGCCGCGTCCACGATCGACATGCCGTGCTCGCGCAGCTGCTCGGCGAACTCGACGATCAGGATCGAGTTCTTGGCGGCGAGCCCGATCAGCAGCACGAGGCCGACCTGGCAGAACACGTCGTTGGCGAAGCCGCGAAGGAACTGCGCGCCGAGGCCGCCGATCACCGCGAGCGGCACGCCGAGCAGGATGATGAACGGCAGCACCCAGCTCTCGTACTGCGCCGCCAGCACCAGGTACACGATCACGATGCTGAGCGCGAAGATGTAGATGGCCTGCGCGCCCGACTTCTTCTCCTCGAGCGACTGCCCGGACCACGCGAAGTCGAAGCCGGGCGGCAGCGTCTCGCGCGAGATGCGCTCCATCGCGTCGAGCGCCTCGCCCGAGCTCTTGCCGGGCGCGGGCGCGCCGTTGATCTCCGCCGAGCGGAACAGGTTGAAGTGGCTGATCACCTGCGGCGCCGTGGTCTCGTGCACGCGCACCACGCTGTCGAGCGGCACCATCGCGTCCTTGTCCTCGGATCGCGCGTAGAGCTGGCGCAGGCTGGCCGGGTCGGAGCGGTACTGCTGGTCGGCCTGCACGTAGACGCGGTAGGCGCGGTTGTTGAAGTCGAAGTCGTTGACGTAGGCCGAGCCGAGGAAGACCTGCAGCGCGTCGGTCACCTCGTGCAGCGGCACGTCGAGGCTGCGCGCGCGGTCGCGGTCGATGTCCACCACGAGCTGCGGATCGTTGGCGCGGAAGCTCGAGAAGAGCCCCACCACCTCGCCGCTCTTGTTCGCCGCGCCGGAGAGCGAGCCCGCGACCTCCGCCAGGCGCGCGATGTCGCCGCTCGTGAGGTCGAGCAGCTGGTAGGTGAAGCCGCCGAAGACCGAGAGCCCCTGGATCCCGGGCGGCGCGAACGGGATCACGAGCGCGTCGGGGATCGCCATCAGCGGCCCGCGCACGCGGCCGAGCACGGCGGCGAGCGAGTGCTCGCGGCCCTCGCGCTCGGAGTAGTCCTTGAGGCGCGTGAAGATCAGGCCGTTGTTCGGCGCCCCGCCGCTGAAGCTGAAGCCGACGACCGAGAAGGCGGCGCGGATGTCCGGGTCCTTGAACAGGATGGCCTCCGCCTTCTTCGCGGCCTCGGTCGTGTACGCGAGCGACGCGCCGGGCGGGGCCTGGATCGACGCTGATGAAGTAGCCCTCGTCCTCGTCGGGCACGAAGGCGGACGGCACCGTCCGCACCAGCCAGAAGGCCAGGCGAGGCCCGAGCGCGAAGAGACCCAGCATCAGCGCGCGGGCCGCGAGCGCGCGCTTCAGCGCGCGCACGTAGAAGCTCGTGCCGCCGTCGATCACGCGATTCGACGCAGCCGGAAGAAGCGCCCGTGCCCGTGGCTCTCGCGTGTCGAGCAGCAGCGCCGAGAGCGCGGGCGTGAACGTGACCGCGTTGAAGACCGAGAGCACCACCGCGAACGCGATCGTGAGCGAGAACTGCCGGTAGAGCTGGCCGGTGGTGCCGGGGAAGAACGCGACCGGCACGAACACCGCGACCAGCACGAGCGCCGATCACGATCACGGCCCCGAACACCTCGCGCATCGCGTCGATCGCGGCGCGGTGCGCGGACTTCTTCTCCTCGCGCATGTGGCGCTCGATGTTCTCGATCACCACGATCGCGTCGTCGACCACGATCCCGGTGGCGAGCACGATCCCGAAGAGCGTGAGCGTGTTGATCGAGAAGCCGAACAGCTTCACGAAGGCGAAGGTGCCCACCAGCGAGACGGGGATCGTGATCGTCGGGATCAGCGTGCTGCGCCAGTTCTGCAGGAACACGTACATCACCAGCACCACGAGCGCGATCGCCTCGGCGAGCGTCAGCAGCACCTCCTTGATCGACTCGCGCACGACCCCGACGTTGTCGAAGGCGAGCCGCCACTCGAGCCCGGGCGGGAAGCTCTTCTCGAGCCGCGCCATCTCGCGCATCACGCCCTGGTACACCTCGAGCGCGTTGGCCTTGGGCAGCAGCTGGATGCCCATGCCCGAGGCCTCGAGCCCGATGAAGCGCAGGTTGGCCGAGTAGGTCTCGGCGCCCAGCTCGACGCGGCCGACGTCGCGGATCCGCACGAGCGCGGCGCCGGCGCCGGCCTTGACCACCACGTTCTCGAACTGCTCGGGCTCGGTGAGCCGGCCGCGCACGCGCACGCTCAGGTTGTAGGCCTGCCGCTCGTCCACGGGCGCGTCGCCGAGCGCCCCCGCCGCGACCTGCAGGTTCTGCTCGCGCAGCGCCGACGACCACGTCGCCGGCCGTGACCTTGCGCGCGGCGAGCCGGGCGGGGTCGAGCCAGATGCGCATCGCGTACTTGCGCTCGCCGAAGATGATCACGTTGCCGACGCCCGGGACGCGCTTGATCGCGTCGCGCACGTAGGTGTCGAGGTAGTTGCTGACGAACTGCGAGCTGTAGCGGTTGTCCTTCGAGTAGAAGCCGAGGCCGCCCAGGAAGCCGGCGGTGTTCTTGAGCACGGTCACGCCGGTGTTGCGCACCTCGGACGGCAGCCGTCCCGTCACCTGGTTGACGCGGTTCTGCACGTCGACGGCGGCGAGGTCGGGGTCGCGGCCCACGTCGAAGTAGACGTTGATCGTCGAGAAGCCGCTGTTGGTGCTCGAGGACTGCATG
The DNA here is from genome assembly GCA_963724555.1 of uncultured Acidobacteriota bacterium. Lineage (GTDB taxonomy): Bacteria > Acidobacteriota > Vicinamibacteria > Fen-336 > Fen-336 > DATBSL01. The sequence goes on along the minus strand of CAVRVE010000014.1, from coordinate 313,387 downwards.
TACGTCATGCCCTCGACGCCGTTGATCACCTGCTCGAGCGGCGTCGTGACCGCGCTCTCGACCGCCTGGGCGTTGGCGCCGGTGTAGACGGCGATCACCTGCACCGCCGGCGGCGTGAGCTGCGGGTAGCGCGCGATCGGCAGCAGCGGGATGCAGATCGCCCCGGCCAGGATGATGATGAGCGAGCAGACGCTCGCGAGGATCGGGCGCCGGATGAAGGCGTCGGAGAACAAGGCTAGCCTTTCGCCCCCGGCGCCTGCCCCTTCGGCTCGGCGGCGGCGCCGGCCGCCTGGACCGTGACCGGCGAGCCGTCGCCGATCTTCTGCACGCCGGTCACGATCAGCTTCTCGCCGGGCTTGAGGCCCGACTTCACCACGTAGTCGTTGCCGACGATCGCCCCCAGCTCGACGCCGCGCTGGCGGGCCACCGTCTTGCCGCCGTCGCCGCTCTCGGCGAGGTACGCGAAGTACTGGCCGCCCACCCGGTTGAGCGCGACCACCGGGACGACGATCGCCGGCCGCTCCGTCCAGACGACGCGGGCGCGCACGAACTGCTCGGTGCGGAAGCCGCTCACGCCCTGCAGCGTCGCCTTCGCCAGCACCGACTGGGTGGCCGCGTCGACCGCGGGCGAGACGAACGCGATCGTCTCGGTCGCGAGCACCTTGCCCTCGGTGTCCACGATCTGCACCGGCAGGCCGACGCTGAGGTTGGCCGCTTCCTGCACGGGCACGTTGATGTAGAGCTCGAGGCCGGCGTTCTGGTCGATCGTCGTGAGGCGCGTCGAGCGCGTCACGCTGTCGCCCACGCGGACGGGGACGTCGCCGACGACGCCCGCGGTCGAGGCCCTCACCGTGTGGTAGCCGAGCGACACCCGCTGCTCGCGCAGCTGCGCGTCGGTCGCCTTGACCTGCGCTTCGGCGGTCGAGAGCGAGGTCTGCGCCTGCTCGAGCTCGGCCTGGCTCGAGGCGCCCGCCTCGAACAGCGTCTTCACGCGCGCCGCCTGCTGGCGCGCCTGCTGCAGGTCGGCCTGGCGGGACACGAGCTGCGACTCGAGGCTCGCGACCGCCGCATCCTGCAGGCTGGGGTCGATCTCCATGAGCGCGGCGCCGGGCTTCACGCTGTCGCCCGAGCGCACCTTGATGGCGGTGATGAAGCCCTCGACCTGCGGCTGCACGTTGGTGGAGCGCCGCGACTTCACGGTGCCCACGTACTCGGTCGTCTGGGGGACGGCGCGTTCGGCCAGCGTCACCACCTCGACCGGCATGGGGGGCGGCCCGCCCACCTGCGCCTGCCGACGGCAGGCCGGTGCGGCGAGCACGACGAGTACGGCGAGCGCAGCGCTTCGCTTCTTCATGAGCTCCCGGGCATGAGACTGGGAAACGACGGTGAGTTCAGGCACACATTCTATCGCGACGGAGCGCGCCGTCCGCACGAGGTTCAAAGCGCCGGATACGGCGACGGCGCGAGCACGGTCTCGGCCGGCGGCACGACGCCGTCCCGTTTCCAGCGCAGCGCCAGCTCGATCGCCGGGGCGGCGCACGACGGCAGCGCGACGGTCGCGTCCAGCCGGCCCTCGTCGACGTCCTTGCGGCCGCTGCCCGGCAGCCCGTCGCAGCCGAGGAACGGGACCCGGGCCCACTCGGGCCGCTGGAGCTCGAGCGCCCGGCGGGTCCCGCGCGCCATGTTGTCGCTCTGGCACACGACCGCGTCCGGCACGAAGCCGGCGGCCTCCTTGAGGCGCAGCCAGCTCGTGACCGCCTTGTCGGCGCTCGCCACGGACCAGTCGGCGTTCACGATCCGCACCGCGTAGCCGCGCTCCCGCGCCGCGTCCTCGAAGCCCTCGAGGCGCTGCCGCGCCGCGGACGTCTCCGCCGGCCCCTGGACGTAGAGCACGCGTCGCGCCGCGGGACGCAGCTCCTGGAGCTGGCGCGCCTGGATCCGGCCGATCTCGGCGTGATCCGTGGTGATCGCCGCGATCGCCAGCTCGGGATGCTCGCCGCGCAACGGCTCGAGGTAGGGCGCCGTGCGGTTGAGCAGGAACCAGCCGATGCCGACGCGGGCGGCGTTGCGGGCGACCCGCTCGAGCCCCTCGGGCACGCGCGTGTGGACCAGCAGCGCGGCGGGGCGCTCCGCCTCCGGCGCGTGGATCAGGCCGAAGACCTGCTGGATCTGCCGCACGGCGTTGTCCTCCGCGAACAGGACCTCGACGTTGGCCGACAAGCCGCTCGGAAGCCGCGCGCGCGTCCTCGCTCAGGAGCGACTGGTACTCCTGCTCGGCGCTCGTGAGGCAGACGACGACGCGCTCGTTCATTCGCTCCGAGCTTACACCGCGCACATGACACGCGCCCGCGGCCGCTGCCGGCCAGTGTGACGCTCCACCGTCGAAACAGCGGACAATCGTGCGCGTGACGTCTCCCGCGCGTCTGCTCGAGGACCCGCCGGGCGAGGCGGCTCTCGCCCGGCTGCGGCGCTGCTGGCTTCGACGAGCCGGAGCGGGCGGCGCGCGAGCTGCGGCTCGTCGCCTCCCACCCGCGGCTGGGCCCGGCCCTCCAGAAGGGCATGGGCTCGCTGCTGGGCTCGCTCTCGCGGCTGCCCGACGCGCTCGGCGCGCTCGTCCGGCTCGAGCGCTTCGCGCGCGAGGACGAGGCACTCACGCTGCGAAAGCTGCTCGAGCGCGGCTCCCGGTCGCGCGAGGCGCTGCTCTGGGCCCTCGGCGGAAGCCCGTTCCTCGCCGAGCAGGTGATCCGCCATCCCGAGTGGGCCGAGTGGCTGACGCGCCCGCGCGTGCTGGCGAGCGCGCCCGGCGCGCGAGCGATCGCCGCCGAGGCCCGGCGCCTGGTCGCGGGCCGCGCGCCCGCAGCCGCGCGCGACGCGCTGCGGCTGCTGCGCCGGCGCGAGGTGCTGCGGATCGCGATCCGCGACCTGCTGCGGCTGACGTCGGTCGGCGGGACGCTCGCGTCGCTGTCGGCGCTCGCCGACGGGCTCGTCGAGGTCGCGCTCGAGGTGGCCGCGAGCGAGCTCGGCGAGCCGCCCGCGCGGAGCGCGGCCGCGCCGAGCACGCCGGGGTTCGCCGTGCTGGCGCTCGGCAAGCTCGGAGGCGGCGAGCTCAACTTCAGCTCCGACGTCGACCTCGTCTACGTGCACCGGGACGCCGGCCCCGAGGCGGGCTCGGACGCGCGCGCACAGGCGCTCGGCCGCCAGCTCACGGCGGTGCTCGCGGACACGCACCGAAGAGGGCCATGTCTATCGCGTCGACCTGCGGCTGCGCCCCGAGGGGCGGGCCGGCTCGATCTCCCACTCGCTGCAGTCCGCCGCCGAGTACTACCGCTGGCGCGGCGCGACCTGGGAGCGCCTCGCCCTGCTCAAGGCGCGGCCGCTCGCGGGCGACCGCGCCGTCGCTCGCGAGCTGCTGCGCCAGGCCGGGCCCTTCGTCTGGAGCCAGCCGTTCGGACCGGACGCGGTCGCGGAGGTGCTGCGGCACAAGCGCGAGAGCGACCGGCGGCTCGCCGCGCGGCAGCTCGAGAACCGCCACGTCAAGCTCGGCCGCGGCGGGATCCGCGAGATCGAGCTCGTGGCGCAGGTGCTGCAGATCCGCGCGGGCGGGAGGCTGCGCAAGCCGCGCGCGCGCGGCACGCTCGTCGCACTCGAGGAGCTCCGCAGCGCGGGCGCGCTCTCCGCGGCGGCGCACGGCAGGCTCGCGCGAGCGTACGTGTTCCTGCGCGACGTCGAGAACAAGCTGCAGATGGCGCACGACACCCAGACCCACGTGCTCCCCGACGACGAGCACGGCCTCGCGCTGCTGGCGGCGCGGCTGGGCTACAGGCGCGGCAGCGGCGCGGCGGCGTCCCGCTTCAGGAGCGATCTCCGCCGCCACACGGACGCGGTGCGCGGCGCCTTCGACCTCGTCCTCGGCCGGCTGCTCACGAGCCGAAGCGCTCCCTGAAGAACCGCGAGACGGCCTCGCGGTGGCGCGCCACGTCGGCCAGGAGCCCGGCGGCGGCGGCGGCCCAGTCCGGCCCCGCGTAGCCGAGGCGCCGCGCGAGAAAGCGCACCTCCTCGGAGCCGCTCTCGGGCAGCAGCAGGTCGCGCGCGTTGCCCCGGACCATGCGGAGCGCGTCCGCGACGCGCCGCCAGAAGACGTAGGCCGCCCGCAGCTCGTCGCGTCGCGCGGCATCGATCAGGCCCGCGGCCTGCAGGCGGTCGAGGCCCTCGAGCGTCGACGGGGTGCGCAGCTCGGGATGGCGGCGCCCGTGCTCGATCTGAAGGTACTGCACCGCGTACTCGACCTCGACCAGCGCGCCGGGGCTGTACTTGACGTTGAAGCGGCCGGGCGGGACCAGCTCGCGACACTGGCGCTCGCGCAGGTGGAGCGCGTCGGCGCGGTCCCAGGGCTCCTCGCTCCAGACGAAGGCGTCGCGCACGCGCTCGACCTCGGCGCCGAGCGCTTCGTCGCCGGCGACGCGGCGCAGCTTGATGAGCGCCTGCCGCTCGAACGACGCCGCGCCGCCCCCGGGCCGGTAGTAGTCCCGCAGCACGGCGAGCGGCGTCGCGAGCGGTCCCTTGGCGCCGTGCGGACGCAGGCGCAGGTCCACGTGGAAGATGCCCTCCTCGCGCGCCGCGATCAGGCCGGTGATCTCGCGGACCACGGCCTCGAAGAAGACGCCGGCGTCGACGCCCGTCTGCTCGGTGCGTCCGCCGAAGCCGTACACGACCACGAGCTCGATGTCGGAGGCGTAGCCCATCTCGCGCCCGCCGAACTTTCCGAGGCCGAGGACCGCGACGGGCGGCACGCGTCCGCTCTCGTCCCGCGGCCACCCGTGCGTGCGCGCGACCTCGTCGAGGCAGGCCCCGAGCGCGCTCTCGACCACGGCCTCGGCGAGGTCCGTGATCGCCGCCGAGAAGGCGACGAGGTCCACCTGGGCGTCGAGCAGGTGCCGCATGTCGGCGAGCAGCATCTGCTCGTCCTTGAAGGCGTTCAGCACGCGGCGCTTCTCCTCGAAGGACGTGGCGCCCGCGAGCCGCGCCGCGAGGTCCTGCAGGAGCTCGTCGCGCCCGCGCAGCGGGCGCTGCCTCCAGCTGTCGAGCACCGGCAGCAGGTGCTCGGCCTCGCGCCGCAGGAAGTCCTCCCACAGGAAGGGGCTCGCCCCCAGCAGCCGCGCCAGCTCGCGCAGCCCCCCGGGCGTCGACAGCAGCGACAGCGTGTCGCCCGGAGCCGAGGCGGCCAGCACCTGGTCGACGAGCTGCGAGAACGCGCGCAGCGCCGCGGCGGGGTCGGGGGCGAGCGGGACCAGGTGCGTGAACTGCTTGAGCAGCGCGACGGCGGCCCGCAGCGTGGCGAGCTGCGCCGCGTCCTCGATCCGCCGCCCGTCGCGGGTCGCGATCAGGAAGAGGTCGAGCACCTCGTGGCCGACGCTCGCGATCTCGACCTGGTGCACGTAGACGCCGCGCATCGCGAGCGCCGTGGCGAGCGCGTAGAGGAAGCCGGGCGTGTCCGCGCCGCGCACCTCCATCCGCGTGAAGTGCTTATGCGCCTGGTTGTCGAAGCGGATCTCGAGCGGCTCGAGCGCCACGGCGGCGGGCTCGGCTCGCGAGAAGCGCTCCGCCAGCCGGCGGTCGAGGCGGTCGCGCGCCTCGTCCGTGCGGCCCTGCCCGACGAGCGCCAGCAGCTCGCCGAGGTCGCGCTCGAGGTCCCGCTCGAGCTCCGCGGCCGCGCGCGAAGCGCCCTCCCGCGGCCTCACCCGGAACTCGTCCACGATCAGGCGGCCCGAGGGCGGCGCCCCGGTGGGCTCGGCCGGGCGCGGCAGCCGCCTCCCGCGCCAGAGCACCTCGTGGCGCGGGGCGCGGCGCGACGGAGGCCGACGTGTCGACGTGGCCGGACTCGATGTCGAGCGACGCCGCGGCGAGCAGGCCGCAGACGAGCGCGAACTCCGCGAAGAAATCGAGCCCGACGATCGTGACGTCGAGGCGTCCGCCGGGGCCCTCGCGGACCTTCACGCGCGCGGGGCGCGACGGACCGAGCTCGGCGGCGAGCGCGAGGTGCAGCGCGATCTCGGCGCTCGAGTGCCGGGCCGCGTAGTCGGGGCCCATGCGCTCCACGAACTCGCGGACTGCCCCGTCGTCTTCGCCCACACTCCCCCGCGCGCTATCGCCCCGCGCAGGAAAGTCTAAGGCACCACTGGAACTGCCACGCAGTCAGGGCGGCGCGGGGGGGCTCTATGCCGCCCCCCCGCACCCCCCGCATATCAGAACTGGTTCCAGAGGTACTGGTTGGTGACCTCGTGGTGGAACTGGATCTCCTCCCGCTTGATGCGCGTCCCGAGCGCCTTGGCGCAGCGCTCGGCGGAGGCGAGCTTGAGCTCCGCGTACTTCTCGTGCACCTCGGCGCCCAGCAGCTCCTGGGCGTACTTGCTCGCCTTGAAGAGCCGGATCGCGTCGTAGATGTTGTCCGGCAGGAAGCGCGTGCGGTGCTTCTTGTTCTCGTTGTCGAAGTCCCCGAGCGGGCCCTCGAGCCCGGTCTTGAACACCGTGAAGATCGCCAGGTACGGGTTGACGTCCGGAGCGATCGAGCGCACCTCGATGCGCGCGGTGCGCTCGTTGCCGATCGGGATCCGGATCATCGAGCCCCGGTCCTTCGCCGAGACCTTGATCTGGTTCGGGGCCTCGAAGTGCGGGTCGAGCCGCCGGTACGAGTTCACGCTCGAGTTCAGGATCAGGCAGATGTCGTTGGCGTTCGCCAGGATCCGGTTCAGGAAGCCCCACGCGAAGGACGACAGCCCGTCCTGGCCCTTCTTGTCGTAGAAGGCGTTCTTGCCCTTCTTCGCGATCGACATGTTGGTGTGGCAGCCGTTGCCGTTCACGTTCTGCACCGGCTTGGGCAGGAAGGAGGCCGTCAGGTCCATCTGCGCCGCGACCTGGCGCGCGATCAGCTTGTAGAGCTGGACCTGGTCGGCTCCCACCACGGCCTCGGAGTAGCCGTAGTTCATCTCGAACTGCGAGGGCGCCACCTCGGGGTGGTCCTTCTCGTTCGCGAAGCCGAGCGCGCGCTGGACCTCGGCCGAGGTGTCGATGAAGCGCCGCAGCGTGTCGCCGGGCAGCGAGTGGTAGTAGCCGCCCGTCGAGACGTACTCGAACTCGCCCGTCTCGAAGTAGCGCCGCTCGGCGTCGCGGCCCTTGAAGATGAAGCCCTCGATCTCGTTCGCCACGTTCGCGACCATGTCCTTCTTCCGCAGCTCCGCGGCGAAGGCCTTGAGCCGCGCGCGCAGGTCGCCCACGTAGGGGGTGCCGTCCTGGTCGCAGACGTCGCCGAACACGAGCACCTTGCCCGGGCCGAACACGTCGGCCGGCAGCTGGTAGAACGCGGGCCAGTCGACCTGGAGCCGCAGGTCCGACTCGGCCTGGCGCGAGAAGCCGCGGATCGAGGAGCCGTCGAAGGTGAGGTTGTCCGCCGACTTGAGCAGGAACTTCTTGTCGTAGTCGAGCATGTGGAAGCGGCCCTCGAGGTCGGTGAAGCACACGGTCACCGCCTTGATGCGCCGCTCGTCGGTCAGGTACTTCATGCGGGCGTCGCGGATCTTGCCGGGGTCCTTCCCGGCCACGCGGTCGGCCTTCGACTGCAGGTTCAGCTCCTCGAGCTTGTCGTACGGGATCTCCAGAAAGTCGCGTAGCGGCGTGTCCATGTCTCTCCTTTGGGGGCGTTTCCAGGCTGCCCAGGCAAGCTAATTCATCATGAATTGAGCTTAATTTCAAGTTGTTAAGAATAAAAACGCCTGTAATAGCACTTATGAGCGAAACCGACGTCTCGGCGGGCGCGCGCGAGCGGCGTCAGCGCGCGGCGGCCGCCGCCGGCAGCTGGCGCTTCGGGAACTTCGCGACCACCGTGTAGAGCGGGTCGACCACGTTGGCGACGCGGACCACGGCGACCTGCGAGACGAGCTGGTACGCGTCCGGCCTTGGCGAAGCCGTAGTCGGCCACCAGCCACTCGACGAGCTCGACGAACGCGATCCGCAGCGCGTCCGTCAGCGGGCGCGCGCTGCCGGCCACCATCAGGTGCTCGGAGTCCTCGAGCCGCGGCCACGCGATCGCCTTGTGCTTGCGCAGCCCGAAGCGGAACGCCACGTCCATCGAGGTCTCGAGGCCCGAGCCGCAGACCTCCCCGTCGCCCTGCGCCGCGTGGCCGTCGCCGAAGTAGAAGAGCGCACCCGCGTGGAACACCGGCAGATAGACGGTCGTGCCCTCGCGCACGTCCGAGGCGTCCATGTTGCCGCCGAAGTCGCCGGGCCACAGGCCGTCGAAGGCCGCGTCGCCTTCCGGCGCGACGGCCACGCGGCCGAGCATCGGCCGCAGCGGAATCGTCGCCGTCTTGCTGGCGCTGCCCGGCAGGTCGACCGTGCCCGTCATCGCCTGGCGGTCGAGCCGCCAGACGTAGCGGCCGCGCGGGAAGGTCTCGTTCAGGAAGGCCGTGCGGGAGTCCGGGACGAGCGCGCCGAAGCGGCCGCCCTGGGTCGACACCGCCGTGTCGCGATTCGGACGCACCTTCAGGATCTCCACGACCAGCGTGTCGCCCGGCTCGGCGCCTTCGATCGCGATCGGCCCCACCTCGCCCGGCCACTTCCCACCGGGCTTCTCGTACCAGTCGCCCCACAGCGACTCGCTCTCCAGGACGTCGCCGGGCTTGACCGTCAGCACCGGCTCGCGCACGGCGAAGGTGGGATGGCCCACCGTGGGGCGCAGCCGGTGGGTCTCCGCCGCGGCCGGCGAGCCGCAAAGCAGGCCGAGGCAGGCGAGCGCGAGCGCCGCGCGTGCGCTCGCGACTCGGGGGGAGTGGATGTGGCTCATGACGCCTCCTTCGCTCGGCGGGGTGACGGATTCTCGCACGGCGCCTGAGCTAGAATCCGGCTCCCAAAGGAGCCGCCATGAGCCGACTCTCGAAGCACCTTCTTCTCGCCGGCGCCGCCTCCTTCGCACTCCTCGCCCAGGCCCCGCTCGAGGCGCAGGACCGGCCGCTGCGCATCATCGTCTTCGGGGCGCATCCGGACGACTGCGACATGGACGCCGGCGGCACGGCCGCGCTCTGGGCCGCCAAGGGCCACCAGGTCAAGTTCGTCGCGCTCACGAACGGCGACGCCGGCCACCAGTCGGAGGGCGGCGGCGCGCTCGCGAAACGCCGGCGAGCCGAGGCGCAGGAGGCCGGGCGCCGCTACGGCATCGCGGAGTACGAGGTGCTCGACAACCACGACGGCGAGCTCGAGCCGACGCTCCACGTGCGCCAGCAGGTGATCCGGCGCATCCGCCAGTGGCAGGCCGACGTCGTGATCGCGCCGCGCCCGAACGACTACCACCCCGACCACCGCTACACCGGGGTCGTGGTCCAGGACAGCGCGTACATGGTGGTGGTGCCGAACGTGACGCCCGACACGCCGCCGCTGCGGAAGAACCCGGTCTTCCTCTATTCCCACGACGGCTTCCAGCGCCCGAACCCGTTCCGGCCCGACGTCGCGGTCTCGATCGACGCGGTGATCGACAAGAAGATCCGCGGCCTCGACGCGCACACGTCGCAGATGTACGAGTGGCTGCCGTGGGTGGACGGCATCCTCGACAGCGTCCCGAAGGAGCCGGCCGCGCGGCTTTCGTGGCTGCGCGCGGAGCGCAGCGGCAAGCCGATCGCCGACGACGTGCGGGCGGCGCTGCGCAAGTGGTACGGCGCCAAGGGCGACGGCGTCAAGGACGCCGAGGCCTTCGAGGTCTGCGAGTACGGCCGGCGGCCGAGCGAGGCCGACCTGCGCCGCCTCTTCCCGTTCTTCGACTGACGCACCGCCGGGGGGCCGGGGGCGCGGCGGAAGAGCGCCCCCCGGAATCCGTCACGGAAGGAGTCCCGTCTTGAATCGCCGCATCGGACGCTCGCCGCCGCGCTGCGCCGCCGCGAGCGGCTCGCTCCCGCCGCTCGTGAGAAGCTCGACGTCCGCACGCACTCGAAGCTGGACCGCAAGCTCGCGATCGTCTACACCGACACCGACGACTTCACGGTGCGCGTGGCCCGCCACGGCATGATGCACTTCCTGATGATCTTCGCGCGCGGCGTGCGCGCGCTGCGGCCGATCGTCGCGCGCCACCGCGGGCGGCTCGTCAAGGTCGAGGCCGACAGCCTGCTGCTCGTGTTCCCCGACGTGACGCGCGCCTGCCGAGCCGTGATCGCGATGGCGGCGGCCCTCGAGCGCCTCAACCGCGGCAAGCCCGAGAGCGAGCGCGTCGAGTTCTCGTTCGGGATCGGCTTCGGCGCGATGCTCGACCTGGGCAAGGACGTGCTCGGCCTCGAGGTGAACCTGGCCTCCAAGCTGGGGGAAGACCGCGCCCGGCGCGGCGAGATCCTGCTCACGGAAGCGGCCGTCGCGGCCCTTCCGCCGGCGCTTCGGGCCCGGCTCGAGCCCGCCGGCCTGGTCGAGTTCACGGGCCTCCCCATGCCCGTCGCGCGGCTCTCGGGCGGCGTCCGCTCGTAGCCCCGAGCGGGGCCCTTTTCGACAATTCGGACAAACGTCCTAGAATGTTTGGGTTGCCGCCCCTGCCCGCCGGCGATCCAGGGCACCGGATCGCGAAGGGGGCTTGACAGGCGTGGCATCTTGCTGATTCCCAATGGCACGATCCCTCGTCATCGTCGAGTCGCCGGCCAAGGCGGGCACGCTCGGGAAGTTCCTCGGCAAGGACTTCACCGTCACCGCCTCCTACGGACACGTCCGCGATCTCGACCGCAAGGGGCTCTCCGTCGACCGTTCCAAGGACTACAAACCCGAGTACCGGGTGGTGCCCGGAAAAGAGAAGACGGTCGCGGAGCTGACGCGCCTCGTCAAGAAAGCCGACCGCGTGTTCCTCGCCGCCGACCCCGACCGCGAGGGCGAGGCGATCTGCTGGCACCTGCACGAGCTCCTCAAGAAGGAGGCGCCGAACGCCACCTTCCACCGGGCCGAGTTCAACGAGATCACGAAGACCGCCGTCCAGCGCGCGATCGAGAAGCCCGGCAAGATCTCGAAGGACCGCGTCGGCGCCCAGCAGGCGCGCCGCATCATCGACCGCCTGGTCGGCTACGAGGTCTCCGAGCTGCTCTGGAACAAGGTCTGGCGGGGCCTGAGCGCCGGTCGCGTCCAGACGGTGGCGCTGCGGATCATCGTCGAGCGCGAGACCGAGCGCGAGGCGTTCGTCGCGATCCCGTACTTCTCCGTGCCGCTGACGCTCGCGAAGGGGGACGCGGCGTTCCCGGCGCGGGTCGTCGTCTGGCGCAACGACAAGCTCAACTTCGACGGCAGCGACCCGCGGCTCGCGACGCACGAGGCGGCCGAGGTGGTGCGCGCGCACGTCGCGGCCTCCGAGCTGAAGGTGGTATCGGTCGAGGCGCGCGAGAAGCGCCAGAACCCCGCGCCGCCCTTCACCACGCCGAAGCTGCAGCAGGCGGCGGCCCGCTCGCTCGGCTACTCGGTGCGCAAGACGATGACGCTCGCGCAGCGGCTCTACGAGGGGCGCGCGGTCGGCGAGCACGGCACCGTCGGGCTCATCTCCTACATGCGCACCGACTCGGTGCGCGTGGCGGACGAGGCGCTCGTGGCGGTGCGCGCGCACATCCAGTCGCGCTACGGTGACACGAGCCTGCCGGCCGAGGCGCGGCGCTACAAGTCCAAGAAGGACGCGCAGGACGCGCACGAGGCGATCCGGCCCACGACGCTCGAGCTGCCGCCCGAAGCGGTGGCGCCCTACCTCGAGCCCGACGAGCTGAAGCTCTACCGGCTGATCTGGAACCGCTTCGTCGCGTCGCAGATGAACCCGGCGGTGTCCGAGAGCACGACGGTAGACATCGAAGCTCGGCGCCAGGGCTCGCCCGACCTCGCGCTGGTGCGCGCGACCGGGACGGTGCTCAAGGACCCGGGCTTCAGGCGCGTCTACGGCCAGGTTTCCGAGACCGAGGCGCAGAACGCGCCCGAGGACGAGGCCGAAAGCGACGACGCCAAGGTGCGCCTGCCCGCGATCGCCGAGGGCGACGCGCTCGTGCTCCGCGAGGCGAGCGTCGGGGACCACGAGACGCAGCCGCCGCCGCGCTTCAACGAGGCCTCGCTCGTGAAGTTCATGGAGGAGAACGGCATCGGCCGGCCCTCCACCTACGCCGACATCCTGCGCAAGATCGAGCAGCGCGAGTACGTGCGCAAGCAGGACCGCCGCTTCATCCCGACCCCGCTCGGCCGGCTGGTGGTCGACCTGATGAAGGAGGGCTTCGAGGAGTTCTTCCAGACCGAGTACACGGCGCGCATGGAGGAGGAGCTCGACGACGTCGAGGAGGGCAAGATCGACTGGCGCCAGGCGCTGCGCGACTTCGACGGCAAGTTCTCGAAGGACCGCGACGCCGCCAAGAAGAAGATGCACTCGGTGAAGGCCGGGCTCGACGATGCCGGTCGTGCGCGAGGCGTTCACCGACTTCCGCCTGACGAACGACCCCGGCGACACCTGCCCCGAGAGCGGCCACCCGCTCAAGCTGCGGATGGGCAAGGCGGGCCTCTTCATCGCCTGCAGCGGCTATCCGGAGTGCACCTGGACCGTCGACATCCCCGAGACCGAGGAGGACCCCGTGGACCCCACCGAAGTCGAGGGGCAGATCTGCGAAGAGTGCGGCAGCCCGATGCGGCTGCGCACGGGCAAGAACGGCTCGAGCTTCCTCGGCTGCACGGCCTACCCGAAGTGCCGCAACGCCATCTCGGTCCGGGTCTCGGGCGGCAAGGCCGAAGCGAAGCCGGACGAGCCCACCGGCGAGAAGTGCCCGGTGTGCGGCCACGACCTCGTGAAGCGCCACGGCCGCTTCGGCGAGTACGTCTCGTGCTCGAACTACCCGAACTGCCGCTACAAGCCGCCGAAGGCGGTGACGCTCACGGGCGTCACCTGCCCGGAGTGCCATCAGGGCAAGATCCTCGAGCGCAAGGGCCGCTTCGGCCCGTTCTACGGCTGCTCGCGCTACCCGGAGTGCACGAAGAACTTCCGCGCGCGGCCGGTGCCGAAGCCCTGCCCGAAGTGCGGCACCGCCTACCTGCTCGTGCGCGAGAGGAAGGGCGGCAGCTTCTACGTCTGCGAGGCCGAGGGCTGCGACTACGACGCTTCGGCCGGCGACCTCGACCAGTACCCGCTCGCGACCGAGGTCACCGAGGAAGCCCGCCAGGCCGCGCTCGTCGCCGCGACGATGAAGGTCGCCGCGAAGAAGACGCCGCGGCGCAGGAAGGAGCCGGCGGCGGAGGCGGCGCCCGCCGCCGCAGCCCGCCGCCCGCGAAGCGGCCCCAGCCGGAGCGCAAGCCCAAGGCAAAGGCCCAGAAGGCCGCGACGGCCAAGCCGAAGAAAGCCAAGAAGTAGCCCCCGAAAAGCCGGAGGTACGGCCGTCTACCTCCTCGAGTCGGGCGGGTGAGTCCTGCCCGGCGGGGAGGCTCGGATGCGCACGACATCCGTCTTGGCGCGAGCGGCGGCGGCCGTGCTGTCGGTCTCGCTGTCGGGCTGCACGTTCTTCGGCTGGCTGATCGGCCATGACGCCGACAACAAGGCGAAGCCCAAGCCGGTCCCTCCGCTCCAGGTGGCGAGCGTCGGACAAGGGCCAGAGCGTCGAGCTCGTGCTGCGCGACGGGAGCGTCGTCGCGGGCCGCTTCGACGGCCTGGAGCCGGTCCCGCCGACCCAGTACCGCGAGCGGTGGAAGGAGAGCCTGCAGACCCTCGCGCCGGCGACGCTCGTGCCCGGGCTCGGCGCTGCGCGGCTGCGCACGAAGACAGGGCGGCGACGGGACGTCACGCTGATCGGGCTCCGGCCCGGGCAGCTCTGCTTCCGTCGAGCAGAATCACGCCGCGATCGAGGCGCTGTCGCTCGACTCGGTCGCCGAGCTGGGCGTGCCCGGGGGAGGCGCGATCGACGGCGCGACGCTCGCGCGGCTCGCACAGGAGGGCCGGCTTCCCTACCTCGACGCCCTGGCGGTGAAGACGAACGACGGCGGCCGCCGCTTCGTTCCGCTGGAGAGCGTCCGCTCCGCACGTCGATCAAGAACAGCCACGGGGCGCGCAATGGCGCGCTGATCGGTGCCGTGATCGACGCGATCCTGATCGGCGTGGCTGCCAACGAGATGAGCAACACGACCTACATCAACTCGAGCTGCGCCCCGAACGACGCCTATTGCACCTCGTGCCCCACGGTCTACAGCGACGGCAAGCACGGCCTGCGCCTCGACGCCGAGCCGCTCGGCGGCTCGCTGTTCGCCGCGGACGAAGCCAGCGACCGCGCGCCGCTCGCGCAGCTCGAGGCCAGGGGCGGCCGGTACCACGTCGCGATCCGCAACCAGATGCGCGAGCTGGAGCACCTCGACAGCGTCAAGCTGCTGGTCGTCGACCGCCCCGCCGGATCCGAGGTGGTGCCGGCCATGGACGGCTCGCTGCACCTGCTGCGAGAGGCCGCGGCGCCCGCTGCGCGCTTTCGACGCGAGCGGCGCCGACCTGGCCCCGTTGCTGGCGCGTGACGACGAGCAGTCCTGGGTCGAGGCGCCGATCGGACGCGATCCCGCCGATCCGGCATCGAGGCGCGCCAGCGCGGTCCTCGAGTTCGCCCGCCCACGCGGCGCGCGGTCGGCCGCGCTCCTGGTGGCGGTACGGGCGACCGATTGGGGCGTGGCCCTCTTCGGCCACGTGCTGGGGCTGCAGGGCAGCGAGCTGCCCGCCTTCTGGGCGCGCCTGGAGACGGACGATGCGCGCCCGGCGCGCGTTCCGCGCGGCCTGGGCGCGCGAGGCGCTGCCGCGGGTCGCGGTCGAAACCAGCGCGCGGCTGGCGCGAGGCCGGCACGCTCGCGCACATCCCCCTGCTCGTGGGCGGCCGACGCGTGGTGCCGCTCGATCTTCGGGACGTCGAGGGCGACACGCTGCGGGTGCGGATCGACGCCTTGCCGGGTCTCTGGGCCATCGGCCGCATCGGCGTCGACTACGACGCGCGGCCGGTGGCGCCGGCCCACGCGCTTTCGCCTCGCTCGGCGCGAGCCGCCGACGGCGCCGACGTGCGCAGCCTGCTCGCCGATTCGGACGACCGCCGCCTGACGCTCGCCGCGACGACCGGGCGTGTGGACCTCGTGTTCGACGCGCCCGCACCCATCCCCGGCGCCGAGCGCTCGCTGCTGATCGAGCTGGAGGGCTACTACCGGCCGCTCGTTCCCGCGTCGGGCGAGCCGCACACGGCGCTCTTCGAGACGCTCGTCCACGAGCCCGGTGCGCTCGCGCGCTACGCGCTCGCGGGGGTGGACGCATCGACGCGCCGGCTCGCGAGAATCGCAGCCGCCGAGCACGACGCGTCACGCTGAGAGCGTGACGAGCGCCGCCGGGCGGCGCTACGGCTTCACGAGGCGGGCGGTCTTGACGAAGTCCAGCTTCGGGAAGCGGCTCTTCAGGTAGGCGTTGCCTTCGCCCTGCGCGCGGCCTTGCTCGGGACCCGCTCCGCTCGGGGCTCCCTCGCCATAGCCCGAGTACAAGGAGTCGACGACCGAGAGGCCCTCGACCACGCGGCCGAAGGGTGAGAAGCCCTGGCCGTCGAGGCCGGCGTTGTCGCGGAAGTTGATGAAGAGCTGAGTGGTCCGGGTGTCGGGTCCCGCCATCGCGTAGGTCACCATTCCGCGCTTGTTCGACTGCGTGACGGGGTCGTCGGGAATGCGCGCCTGCCGCCAGGCCGCGTTCACGGCCGGGTCGCCGTGGATGCCGAACTGCACCATGAAGTTCTCGATCACGCGGAAGAAGGAGACGTCGTCGTAGTAGCCGACGCGCACGAGGTTGTAGAAGCGGTCGGCGCCGCGCGGCGCCCACGCGCGCGTCACCTCGATCACGAACGGGCCCTTCGTCGTCTCGAAGCGGACGCGGAAGCGGTCCGGCGCCTGCTCGGTGGCGTGTGGCGGGTCGAGCAGCGGGCGCAGCGGCGAAGGTGCCGTGGTGGGCGCCATGGTCGGGGCGGCGGTTGGCGCGGCGGCCGTCGCGGACGCCGAGGGCGCCCTCGTCTCTTCGCGCCGGCAGCCGCCCGCGAAGGCGACGCCGAGCGCCAGCAGAACGGCGAGTCGGGATCTCGTCACGGGCTGAGTATATAGTCGGGGGCCGGATGAAGATCACGAAGCTCGGCGCGCGCGACATCCGCTTCCCCACCTCGCGCGAGATGGACGGCTCCGACGCGCTCAACGTCGGCGACTACTCGGCCGTCTACGTCACGCTCGAGACCGACGGCCCGCTCACCGGCTTCGGCCTGACCTTCACGAACGGCCACGGCACCGAGGTCGGCGTCGCCGCGGCGCGGGCGCTCGCACGCCTCGTCGTCGGCCGCGAGCTCGAGGAGATCACCGCGGACTTCCGCGGCTTCTACCACCGGCTGACCCAGGACCCGCAGCTGCGCTGGATCGGCCCCGAGAAGGGGATCGTCCACATGACGACCGCGGCGGTCGTGAACGCGATCTGGGACCTGTGGGCGCGGCGCGAGAAGAAGCCGGTCTGGAAGCTGCTCGCGGACCTGACGCCCCAGCAGACGGTCGCCTGCGTGCCGTTCAGCTGGATCACCGACGCGCTCACGCCCGACGACGCCCTCGCGGATCCTCGAGAGGAACGCGCCGACGCGGGCCGCACGCGAAGCCGAGATGAGACGGGACGGCTTCCCGGCCTACACCACCTCGACCGGCTGGCTCGGCTACCCGGACGAGAAGGTGCGGCGCCTGTGCCGCGAGGCGATGGCGCAGGGCTTCACGCACTTCAAGATGAAGGTGTCGCAGGACACCGAGGGCAACCGGCGCCGCGCCGCGCTGATGCGCGGCGAGATCGGCCCAGAGCGCCGGCTGAGCGTGGACGCCAACCAGTGCTGGGAGGTCGGGGAGGCGATCGAGCAGGTGCGAGCGCTCGCGGAGTTCGACCTCTGGTGGGTCGAGGAGCCGACGAGCCCCGACGACGTGCTGGGGCACGCGACGATCGCGAAAGGAATCGCTCCCATCAAGGTCGCGACCGGCGAGATGTGCCAGAACCGCGTGATCTTCAAGCAGCTGCTGCAGGCCGGGGCGCTCGGCTACTGCCAGGTCGACGCCTGCCGCGTGGGCGGCGTCAACGAGGTGCTCGCGATCCTGCTGCTCGCCGCGAAGTTCGGGGTGCCGGTGTGCCCGCACGCGGGCGGGGTGGGCCTGTGCGAGTACGTCCAGCACCTCGCGATCTACGACTACATCGCGCTCAACCCGTCGCACGAGGACCGCTACTGCGAGTACGTCGACCACCTGCACGAGCACTTCGTCTACCCCGTGCGCGTCGAGAACGCGCACTACCGGGCCCCGCTCGACCCCGGCTACTCGGCGGAGATGAAGGAAGCCTCGCTCGCCGCCCACGAGTTCCCGGGCGGGAAGGTGTGGAGCGCCTAGATCTGCGAGTAGTCGGTGGGACGCAGGATCGTGGCGTCGATCCCCGACACCACGTCGGCGTAGGCCGGCTGATCGCGCAGCTTCACCCAGGCGGCGTCGTCGCGGAACGCGGCCCACGCCTTCTCGCGCGCGGCCGTGTCCGCGAACGCGAGCATGTAGGTGAGGCTCGGCAGACCCGCCCCGACCAGGTCGCGGCCGAAGAACACGGTGTGCATCCCGAGCCGCCGGAAGATGCCGAGCTCGCCGCCGGCCTCGAACATCTCGATCTTCTTGCGGCCGGCGGCCTCGCTCGGGCTCCTGTAGGTCCGCAGCTCGAAGACGCGCGACGCGCCGGCCGCCTCGCCCGCGGGCTTCTCGACACCGGGCTGCGTCGGCACGGCGCCGATCAGCGACGAGTCGCAGCGCTCGAACGGAGGATCCGAGGGCGGCAGCGCGAGGAGCGACGCCGCGGCCTTGGCGTAGTCGGCGTCCGCGCCGAGGCGCGACTCGAGCGTCAGCAGCGACTCGGCGTCCTTGTGCGGCAGCAGCAGGTGCAGCGTGGGGCTGTTGCTCCCGAAGCTGACGGTGAACGCCCCGACGGGCGTGACGCCCGCTCGTCCGAGCGCCGGCACCAGCGCTTCCTTCGCGTAGGCCGAGAAGCGCGTCTGCAGCGGTCCGTTGCGGAGCCGGTAGCGGCGCAGCTCCAGGAGGAGCGGCTTCCCGCCAGGCGCCGGTGCCGCGCCGTCGCCCGCGTCGGCGCCGGCACGCTCTCCGGAGTGCGCGAGCGCCGCCGTCGTCGAGGCGGCCAGGAAGACGCGGCGTTCCATGTTTCCCCTCCTGAGTCGGTCGAATTGGACCGTGAGGGTAGCACGCAGGCCAATAGCGAGAGCAGCTTGCGGCTCGCGTACGAAAACTCGGAGCGTATATCCTATACAGTCCATTGACCCGTAGAGCGCAGCGGGTGTAAGGTCGCCCCGACAGCATCCATGGACCCCACAGCGAGCCGCAATCAGCAGATCGCCCTCGTCGTCCTTCGGACCCTGATCGGTTGGCACTTCCTCTACGAAGGATTCACCAAGGTGCTGACTCCGGCGTGGAGCCGGGCGGGAGTTCCGATCGGCCGCTTCACCTCAGCGGGTTATCTGCGCGGCTCGAGCGGTCCGTTCTCGGATCTCTTCCGGGGCCTGGCCGATTCGAGCCTGCTCCCGTGGCTGGACCTGCTCGTGGCCTGGGGCCTGGTGCTGATCGGCCTCGGGCTGATGCTCGGGCTCTTCACGCAGCTCGCGTGTGCCGGCGCGATCGCGCTGCTCGCGCTCTTCTACCTGTCCTGGCTGCCGACGAGCGGCGTGCGCGAGACGGGCGGCGAGGGCGCCTACCTGCTCGTCAACAAGAACCTGATCGAGGCGGCGGCCGTCGCCGTCGTGCTCGTGTTCCGCACCGACCGCATTGCCGGACTGGATCTATTGCGCGCGGGCGATCGCGCGCGCGTGGCTCCCGTCGCGGAGGCCACCCGATGAGTCTCACCCCGGAGCAGCAGGAGCTCGGTCGCCGCAACTTCATGCGGGTTCTCGCGGGAACCCCGGCCGTCGCCGCGCTCGCGGCGGCCGCCGCCCTCAAGGGTCCCGTGCGCGGCGGGCCCGGTGCGCGTCGGCTTCATCGGCGTGGGCGGCCAGGGCCGCACCCTGCTCGAGCAGACCGACCCGCAGTTCGCGGAGATCGTGGCGATCTGCGACATCAATCCGCTGCAGCTCGGCAAGGCCGACGAGTCGCTCGCGACCACCGAACCACCCGCCCGCGAAGCACTACGCGGACTGGCAGGAGATGATCCAGAAGGAGAAGCTCGAGGCCGTCGTGCTCGCCTCGCCGCTCTTCA
Organism: uncultured Acidobacteriota bacterium; assembly: GCA_963724555.1. GTDB lineage: Bacteria > Acidobacteriota > Vicinamibacteria > Fen-336 > Fen-336 > DATBSL01. Next base: position 294,123 of record CAVRVE010000014.1, on the reverse strand, counting down.
CGCACGCCGACATCGCGGTCGCGTGCATGGAGGCGGGCCTGCACGTGCTCTCCGAGAAGATGATGGCGTGGGACGTCGCGAGCTGCGAGCGCATCGCCGAGGCCGCGCGCAAGAACCGCCGCGTCTACGAAGTCGGCCACCAGCGCTTCTACAACGGCGTCTACCAGGCCGCCCACGAAGGCATCGTCAAGGCCGGCCTGCTCGGCGAGCTCTACCACGCGCGGCTCGTGTGGCACAGGAACGGCAACTGGCGCCGCCACATCGAGCTGCCGTCGCCCGACTACGACGCCTCGCGCTGGGGCTACCCGAGCTACGACCACCTGATCAACTGGCGGCTCTACAAGAAGTACTCGCGCGGCCACATGGCCGAGCTCGCGAGCCACCAGGTCGCGGTCGCCGAGTGGTTCTTCGACGCCACGGCGACGGCCGCCGTCGGCAGCGGCGGCGTCTTCCGCTTCAAGGACGGCCGCGAGATCCCCGACCACACCTACGTGACGCTCGAGTACCCGGGCGGGCGCACCGTCGTCTTCACCTCGATCGAGTCGAACGCGCTTCGACAACTACTACGAGGCCTACTACGGCACGAAGGGCACGCTGGTCCTGAGCGGCGAGATCGACGCCTTCTTCTTCGAGGAGCCCGGCGCCGGGCGACAAGGCCGGCCCGCCGAAGGCCACGGCGATCGAGGTCGCGGCGAAGGGCGCGGGCCCGGTCGGCTCGGCGTCGGAGAGCCGCGCGCGGGACGCCGCGGGCGGCGCCGCGGGCGGGGGCACGGCCGCGCGCGGCGGCGACCGCAATCTCTCGTACCGGAACGAGATCTCGGGCTTCTGCGCGGCGGTGCGCACGGGGGCGCCGCTCAAGTGCGGCCCCGTGCGGGCGTTCGGCTCGGCGCGGGCGTGCATCTCGGGATTCGAAGCGATGGACACGCAAACGAGGATCGTGATCAAGGCCTAGACAAGGAGGTCGGCTTGGCGCTCGTCACCAGCCCCGACGTCCGCTTCCGCACCAAGCAGGAGTACGTCTACCAGTCGCTGCGCGGGGCGATCATGCGCGGCGAGCTCCCGCCCGGGCAGCGGCTCGTGATCGACGACATCGCGCGCCGGCTCCAGGTGAGCGCGATCCCCATCCGCGAGGCGCTGCAGTCGCTGCAGTCCGAGGGCCTGGTGGTGAACGCGCCGCACGTGGGCGCGACCGTCGCCTCCATCTCGCAGGACGAGGTGCACGAGGTGTTCGCGATCATGGAAGGGCTCGAGACCGTCGCGGTGCGCGAGGCGGCGGCGCGCCTCACCGACGCCCAGGCGCAGAAGCTGTCGGAGATCGTCACCGAGATGGACGCGGCCGTCGCGGGCCACGACTACGAGGTCTGGGCGGCGATGAACGGCACGCTGCACCGCACGATCGGCGAGGTCGCGGCGATGCCGCTGCTGCAGGAGATGACCGACCGCGCGCTGTCGCGCTGGGAGCGTCTGCGACGGCACTACTTCCAGGGCGTGCTCGTCCCGCGCGTCGAGCAGGCGCAGCGCGAGCACCGCGAGCTCCTGGGCGCGCTCGTCGCCCGCGACCCCGACGAGGCCGAGCGCGTGGTGCGCGCACACAACAGGAACGCTCAGGCGGCCTACGTGGAGTACTTGCGCTCCGCCTCGCCGAGCTCGAACGCATAGCCTTAGGATCGAGTGCCTTACAGGTCTCCGTCGTTTGCGCGCGGCGGCGGTCTATATCATATATTTCGATTGACTCGGGCTAGGCGTTCGCCTAGGCTCTCGGCGACTCGGCGCCCATGAGTGACCCGGGCTGGGCTCGCATCGCGTCTTTCCGCACGGTCGAGGCCTTCCGCACCCACCTCGCGAAGGGCGGAATCCCGCTCACGCTCGACGACACGCTGCGCAGGGCCCGGCGAGACGCCGTTCGCGCAGAGCATCGAAGCGGACGGGCTGCGCGCGGGGAATCGCCTGTGCGTCCTGCCGATGGAGGGCTGGGACGGCAGCGCGGCCGGCGAGCCGAGCGACCTCACGCGACGGCGCTGGAGGCGCTTCGGGCAGTCGGGCGCCAAGCTGATCTGGGGCGGCGAGGCCGCGGCCGTGCGCCACGACGGCCGCGCCAATCCCCGCCAGATCGTGGTCGAGCGAAGCCACCTGGGAGGCTCTCGCGCGCATGCGCGACGGGCTCGTCGAGGCGCACGAGGAGCGCTACGGCAAGGGCGGGGCGTCCGACCTCGTCACCGGCCTGCAGATCACCCACTCGGGCCGCTACGCGCGCCCGAACGACTGGGACCGGCCCGAGCCGCTCGTCGCGTTCGCGCACCCCGTGCTCGACAAGCGCTTCCCCGGCGGCGTGCGCCTGCTGAGCGACGACGAGCTCGACACGCTGGTGGCGGATTACGTGCGCGCCGCCTCGCTCGCGAAGCGGGCGGGCTTCCAGTTCGTCGACTTCAAGCACTGCCACGGCTATCTCGGGCACGAGCTGCTCGCCGCGCGCGAGCGCAAGGGCCGCTACGGCGGCGACTTCGAGGGCCGCACGCGCTTCCTGCGCAGCGTCGTCGACGGGATCCGCGCCGAGGTGCCGGGGCTCAAGATCGGCGTGCGCCTGTCGGCTTTCGACACCGTGCCCTTCCGCAAGGACGCGGCGGGACGCGGCGAGCCCGAGCGCGCAGACGCCGGCTACACGCTCGGCCTTCGGCCTGCTGCAGGGCGAAGCGCTCGACGAAGCGCTCGCCGAGAGCCGCGAGCTGCTCGGCCTGCTGCGGAGCCTCGGCGTGCGCTGGATCTCGATCAGCGCGGGCAGCCCCTACTACAACCCCCACCTGCAGCGCCCGGCGCTCTTCCCGCCGAGCGACGCCTACCTGCCGCCCGAGGATCCGCTGCGGGGCGTGGCGCGGCAGATCGAGGCGACCGCGCGCCTCAAGGCCGACTTCCCCGACCTCGTCTTCGTCGGCTCCGCCTACAGCTATCTCCAGGAGTGGCTGCCGCACGTGGGCCAGCGCGTGCTGCGCGAGGGCCGCGCCGACCTCGTGGGCCTCGGCCGCATGGTGCTCTCCTATCCCGAGCTGGCGGCCGACGTGCTCGCCGGCCGGCCGCTCGACCGCAAGCGCATCTGCCGCACCTTCAGCGACTGCACGACCGCGCCGCGCAAGGGCCTGCCGTCGGGCTGCTACCCGCTCGACCCCTTCTACACGGAGCGCCCCGAGGCCGCGGAGCTGAAGGAGATCAAGCAGGCGCTCCGCGCGTGACGGGCGAGGACGCCTCCGTCCTTCGCAAGAGGCACCAGGGGCTCGCCGTCGCCGCGGCCTTCTTCTCGCTCTTCTCGATCGTCGGCTTCGCCTTCTACGGCCTGCCCTTCTTCTACGACTTCTTCGTGCGCGAGCTGGGCTGGACGCGGGCGCAGGTCACCTCCGGCAACGCCTTCGCGAAGCTCGTGATCGGGCCGCTGTTCGGCTTCTTCGCCGGGATGGTCGTCGACCGCTACGGGCCGCGGCGGCTGATGCTCGTCGGCATCCTGCTCGCCGGGGTCGCCCCGATCGGCCTCGGCGTCACCACGACGCTCGCGGCCTTCTACACCTTCTACCTGATGAACGCGCTCGGCTACGTCACGGGCGGTCCGCTGCCGAACCAGGTGATGCTGTCGCGCTGGTTCGGCGCGGCGCGGGGGAAGGCGATGGGCTTCGCCTACCTCGGGATCGGCATCGGCGGCGCGCTCGTGCCGCTCATCGCCCACGCGCTCACCGAGGCCTACGGCTGGCGCACCGCGCTGCAGGTCCTCGGCGTGCTGATGATCGCCATCGCGCTGCCGTTCGCGTACTTCGTGCGCGAGCCGGACGCCGAGCCGAAGACGACGACCGCCGCGGCCGACCCGAGCCGGGACTCGATCCTGGAGGTGCTGCGGCAGCCGGCCTTCTACCTGCTCGCCCTCGGCAGCATGGCCTCGATCGGCGCGGTCGGCGGGACCACGCAGAACCTGAAGCTGTTCTTCGCGATGGACCGCGCCATGGCGCAGCGCGCGGTCGCCGAGCTGATCTCGCTCGTGCTCGTGGGGAGCATCGGCGGCCGCCTGCTGATGGGCTGGCTGGCCGACCGCTGGCCCAAGAAGCGGGTGATGCTGCTCATCTACCTGATCGTGGCGACGACGATCCCGCTGCTGTGGGCCGCCGGATCGCCCGGCGCGCTCCGCGTCGCCGCCCTCGCGTTCGGCGTCGGCCTCGGCGGCGACTACATGATCATCCCGCTGATGGCGGCCGAGCTGTTCGGGCTTCAGCGGATGGGCCGCGTGATGGGAATCGTGCTGACCGCCGACGGTGTCGCCGAAGCGATCGTGCCGATGGCGGTGGCGGCGCTGCGCGACCGCTCGGGCAGCTACGGCTCCGGCTTCGTGCTGCTCGTGGGTCTCGCCGTGCTGGGCGCTGTCGCGGTGTCCTTCCTGCCCCGGCCGAAGCCGGCTGCGGCGTGAGCCGCGGCCGGTTTACAAGCCCGCCTCGAGTGTAGAGAATATCGGCCGTGGCTCACGCGCGACCGTCGGTCAACAAGCGTCTCCGCGAGACGCAGAAGAAGGAAAAGCAGGCCCACAAGGCCGAGCGCCGCGCCCAGCGCGCCGAAGAGAAGAAGGGGCGTCCCCACGAGAAGGGCGAGGTCGATCCGGACATCGCCGGCATCGTTCCCGGCCCCCAGCCCGTCCCCTGGGCCGACGAGCTCGGGGAAGAAGAAAAGTAGCTCCGTCGGCCTCGAGCAGTCCACGGGGGTCCTAGGGGGCGCAGCCCCCTAGATCAAAGAAAGCAAGCGTGGACGCGGCCCTGCGAGGATCCCTCTTGAGGAGCCATAGGCCGTAGCGTCGACGCGCCCCTCCGAGGAGCCCCTTGGAGAGTCGACCGCGCGAGCCTACGAACAACGAACAAGCGAAACGGACTAACGGCAACCCGGGGGGCGCTCTGCCGCCGCGCCCCCCGGACCCCCCTGGGCGGGGCGTTAGAAAATCAGCCGCACGCCGAAGCGGACGAGGCGCGGGGTGTAGGCCTGGTCGCCCGGCGTGCCGGTCACCTGCCCGAAGGTGGCGCTGCCGAAGGCGCCGTTGGGGTTGGCGAAGATCGGGTGGTTGAAGGCGTTGATGGCGTCCGCCCGCAGCTCGGCCACGACGCGGCTGCCGAAATGCATGCGCTTCACGAGCGAGAGGTCGATGTTCCAGAAGCCGGGGCCGCGGATCGAGCCGTTGCGCGTGATGTTGCCCCAGGTGTTCTGGTCGGGCGCTGAGAAGGCCGCCGTGTCGAAGTAGAGCTGCCCGGGCCCGATGTCCCCGAATACCGCGGGCGTCCCGCTCACGTTCGGCCGCTGCTGGTTGTCCGGGGCCCGCAGCGGCACGCCGGGGCGGTGAAGTTGATGGGCGTGCCGGTGCCGGCCCTGAAGAGGCCGCTCAGCTGCCAGCCGCCGAGGATCCAGCCGAGGGCACTCTTGTCCTGCTTGAAGAACGGCGATTCCCAGATGAAGCTCGCCGCGAAGAAGTGCGTGCGGTCGAAGTCGGCCGGTCCCTTGCTGCGCTCGAGATCGGCCGGCGTCGCGACGTCGGTCTCGTTCGAGTAGTTGGTCGCGCGGCTCAAGGTGTACGAGGTCGTGACCAGGAAGCCGTTCTTGAAGCGGCGGTCGAGCTTGGCCTGCAGCGAGTTGTAGGAGGTGTCGGTCGGAAGCCACGAGCGGACCTCGGCGCTGCGCCCGTAGAGCTGGAAGTAGGGCTGGCCCGCGGTGTCGGCGCCCAGCGTCTGTCCCGCGTTGATGTTGTAGTCGGGCAGGATGATGCCGCGCCCGACGTTGCCCACGTAGGCGACCTCGCCGACGAGGTTCCAGGGCAGCTGCCGCTGGAAAGCCACGTTCCAGGAGTGGAGCTTGGCTTCCTTGAGGTCGGGCTGGACGTAGAACAGCTGCGCGTTCCGGAGCTGCGGGATGCTCGCGTCCACGACGCCGCTCGAGGGGATGTCGAAGAACGTGGGCGGGCCGAAGCCGTTCGCCATCCTGCCGGCCGGTGCGAACCCGTTGGGAGCGTTGAACACCTCGGTCTGCTTGACGGGGAAGTTGTAGGCGTAGCGGTTGTCGGGGAACGGCACGATCGTGGTGCCGAAGCCGGCCCGCAGCACGGTCTTCTCGTTGAAGCGGTAGGCGAGCCCCAGCCGCGGCGCGAAGTTCGACCACGTGCTCTCGACGCCGATGTTCTGCGGCACGCTGCCGTAGCCCGCGATCTGCACCGTGTTGTTCGAGGGGTCGTAGTTGGAGAGGCCCCCCTGGTCCGCGACGCCGACGAGCGGCGTGTAGTACTCCCAGCGCAGGCCGAGGTCCACGGTCAGCCTGGGCGAGACCTGCCACTTGTCCTGGACGAAGGCGAACACGCCCCAGGACTTGGTGCCCGGCTTGTCGATCACCCTGATGTCGCGCTGGATCGAGCCCGGCACGTCCAGCAGGAACGCGGCCATCGCGTTCGCGAGCCCGGCCGTGGCGCGCGTGTCGGAGGGGATCGCGGTGCGGGCGGCGTTGAACTGGAACTGGCCGCGCACCCCGCCCGCGTCCTGGATCTGGAGCAGGAAGTCCTCGTTGTGGCGGACCTCGCTCCCGACCTTGAGCGTGTGGTTGCCCGAGATCTTCGTGAGCGTGCCGACGACGCTGTACGTCTCCTCGCCGCGGTCCCAGGGCAGGCTGGCGGAGAAGCCCATCATCGGCTCGGTGAAGCCGTTCTGGAGCACGATCCGGCTGATGCCGCTCGAGAAGTCGTCGAAGTTGGCGCCGGGGATCCCCACCTCGGTCGAGGTGTCGAGGCCCGTCCCGGTGCTGAGCGCCTCGTTGTGGTACTTGATGTAGCCGCCCCGCCACTCCATGATCAGGCTCGGCGAGAGCGTCCTCGTCCAGGTGAGCGCGGTGCTGTAGGTGTTCTGATAGCCGCTGCCCGCGAAGTCGGCGCCCGCGCCGCCGAGCTCGCCGAAGGTGCCGGGGACGAAGATCTCGGGCCGCTGGTAGCTGAAGCGCAGCGACATCTGGTCGTTGACGCCGGGGTTGTAGTTCAGCTTGACGTTGAAGGCGTCGGTCGTCTTCTCGCGCTCGCTCGACGGCAGCTCGTAGTTCACCTGGCCGAAGCCGGCTCCCGGCACGTTCGGCTGCGGCAGCTGCCCGAGGATGTTGAGCGCGACCGGGCTCAGCCGGTTCGTGGGAATCACGTTGCCCGGGAACGGCTGGCGTCCCGTGCCGTCGGGGTTCCCGGTGGCGGGATCGTAGATGGTCGTCGCGGCCGTCGAGAAGTCGCCGTTGCGCCACTCGGTCGGCGGGATCACCACGCGGCGCAGCGCCCCGAGATTGTCGACCGTGTGCTGGTAGTCGGCGAAGAAGAAGAGCTTGTCCTTGATGACCGGCCCTCCGAGCGTGCCGCCGAACTGCTGGTACTTCGTCTCCGGCTTCTTCGCGGTGGCCGACGCGAAGTAGCTCTTGGCCTGCGTGGCCTCGGAGTTGCCGAAGTAGAAGGCGCTGCCCTTGAGCTGGTTGGTGCCGGACCTGAGCACGACCGTCGTCACCGAGCCGCCAGCGCGGCCGAACTCGGCTTCGAAGTTGGAGGTGCTGACGTTGACCGAGTCGATCGCCTCGGCGGAAGGGATGAAGACGGTGAGCAGGCCGGTCTTGTGGTTGTTGTCGAGCCCGTCCACCTGGACGTTGTTCGAAAGGCGCGACTGGCCGTTGAACTTCGTCTCCTGGCTGTCCTGCGGGTTGAAGAACTGGGAATGGGGGCGCGTCATCGTCACCGTCCCCGGCACGGTGGCCCACAGCGTCTGGAAGTTGCGGTTGAGGCCGAGCGGCATCTGCTGGACCTGGTAGCCCTCGATCGTGCGGCCCGTGTCGGCGCGGTCGGTCTGGAGCACCGGCGTCTCCTGGACGACCTCGACCCTTTCCTCCATCGCGCCGACCTCGAGCACGACGTCGACGCGGATGGTCGAGTTCACCTTCACCTCGACGCCTTCGCGCGAGACCTTCTTGAAGCCCGTGAGCTCGGCTTCGACGCGGTACAGCCCGTCCTTCATGTTCGCGAACACGTAGTTGCCGCTGGCGTTCGTGACCACGGAGCGCGAGATGTTCGTCTGGGTCTCGACGGCCGTCACGTTGACGGCCGCGACGGGCGCGCCCTGCGTGTCGTGGACGGTGCCGAGCAGCGTCCCGCGAACGGCCTGGGCGAAGGCCGTCCCGGAGACGGCACTGACCGACACGGCCAAGCAGCGCGAGCCGCACGAGCGTTCGCTTCGTCATGGTTGCCTCCAGAGGGGGTCTACACTATAACGAACGGTAATCGGAGATGTGAATTTCTGTCAACACGAGGATGGGGCATGCCTGGCGGCCGACGCATGAATCCGCGCTTTCGTGAGAGGATCCGGCCCAGAGATGGGCGTGAACGAGGACGTCCTGGCTCGAGCGGCCCGCGTGCGGCTGCTCCTCATGGACGTGGACGGTGTCATGACCGACGGCCGCTACTGGCAGGTGCCCGACGCCCAGGGCGGGCTCGCCGAGATCAAGGCCTTCGACTCCCAGGACGGCATCGCCTTCCAGTGGCTGCGCCGCTTCGGCATCCAGGCGGGAGTCATCAGCGGGCGCGTCTCGGTCGCGACCGAGGAGCGCGCGCGCAGCGCCGGCTTCGCGCACGTCTACCAGGGCCACACCGAGAAGATCCCGATCCTGGAGGAGATCCTCGAGCGGTCGGGCCTGTCGGCGGAGCAGGTCGGCTACGTGGGCGACGACTTCACGGACGTGGTGGTGATGCACCGGGTCGGCTTCGCGGTCGCGGTGGCGAACGCCAAGGACGAGGTGAAGGCCCACGCCCACTGGGTCACGACGAACCCGGGCGGCCACGGGGCGCTCCGCGACGTGGTCGAGCTGATGCTCAAGGCCCAGGGCCGCTGGGACGAGATCCTGAAGCACTACGAGCTGCTCGACCGCAAGCCCTAGAGCCGACCCCACCCCGGCTCACCGAGCCCATCGGACGGACCAGGGGGCGCCGCTCGAGCCCAAGACAGCCGAAACGCACAAAATGCAGCCGCGACTTTGTTCGGCTCTCTCGTAACCGTTTATCAGTTAACAATTTGTTGGATCGCCTGACCCGAACGCATATTCTATATTTTCTGTTGACACGCCCCGCCGAGTGCGCTAGTTTCCGCGCATTGATCGCACCCATCTGGGGAGACGATCCACTGGCGAACCATCTCGTGCTAGCGAGCCCGCCGTGCCTCATCCCGGTCGCGCTTGAGGGAGCGCGCTGGCGGGGTGTCGCCACTAGCGACGGTTTCGCAGGGAGGACGAATATGAGTCGAGCGCTCCGGACAGGTCTGCTGGGGACGACCCTGGCCGGCCTGGCCATTCTTTGCTGCCTGCTGGCGCCCCCCGACGCCAGCGCCCAGGCCGTCACCGGGACGATCCTGGGCATCGGTCAAGGACTCCCAGGGTGCGGTCGTGCCCGGTGCGAGCGTGACGGTGCTCCACACCGGCACCGGCTTCTCGCGAACCGTCGTGACGGACGCGCACGGCGAGTACACGGCGCCCTCGGTCCCGACCGGCGCCTACAGCGTCACCGCCGAGATCACCGGCTTCAAGAAGGTCTCGAAGACCAACGTCCAGGTGGGCGTCGACCAGAAGGTCCGCATCGACGTCGCCCTCGAGGTCGGCGGCATGGAGGAAGTCGTCGAGATCCAGGCCGAGACGCCGCTGCTCAACACCTCGTCCTCGGACCTCGGCCAGACCGTCGTCGAGGAGCAGATCAAGACGCTGCCCCTGAACGGCCGCAACTTCGTCAGCCTCACGCGCACGATCCCGGGCGTCCTGCGCGGCATCCCCGGCGCCAACATCGACGGCGCCGGCAGCCTCGCCTGGCGCGCCTCGGCGTCGTTCTCGGCCATGGGCCAGCGCCCGCGCGACAACAACTACATGCTCGACGGCGTCGACAACAACGAGACCTGGCTGCAGACGGTCGTGATCTTCCCGAGCGTCGACGCGCTCGAGGAGTTCAAGCTGCAGACGAGCACCTACTCGGCCGAGTTCGGGCGCTCGCTCGGCGGCGTCGTCAACCTGCAGCTCAAGTCGGGGACCAACCAGTACCACGGCAGCGTGTTCGAGTTCCTGCGCAACGACGCCTTCGACGCCAACAACTGGTTCAGCAACCGGGCGGGCACGGCGAAGCCCGACTTCAAGCAGCACCAGTTCGGCGCGACCCTCGGCGGCCCGATCATCAAGGACAAGACGTTCTTCTTCGCCGACTACCAGGGCCTGCGCATCAACAGCGGCCCGACCTACCTGTCGACCGTGCCGACGCTCCAAGATGCGCAACGGGGACTTCTCCGAGCTCCTCCGAACCGGCGTGATCTACGACCCGACCACCGGCCAGCCCTTCCCGGGCAACGTCATCCCGCAGAGTCGCCAGGATCCGGCGTCCAGGAACATCCTGAACCAGCTCTATCCCGAGCCGAACACGGGCGGCACGACGGCGGCGAGCGGGCAGCAGATCAACAACTACCTGATCAACCCCACGCTCGAGCGGCAGGACAACCAGTTCGACGTCAAGGTCGACCACCGGCTCACCACGAACAACCGCTTCTTCGTGCGCTACAGCTACCAGAAGACCCACCGCTTCCTGCCGGCGACGCTCGAGCACGGCGACGCGGGCGCCACCTTCGGCGCGGGCGACGGCGACATCAAGGCGCAGAGCGTGACCTTCAACGACACGCACACCTTCTCGCCGACGCTGCTCAACGAGTTCCGCTTCGGCTGGAACTCGATCAAGTTCTTGAATGACGCCGCTCGACTACGGCGAGAACCTGGCCTCGGCGATGGGCATCCCGGGCATCAACATCAACGACGTCACCTCGGGCATGACGCAGATGACGTTCCAGAACATCCGCAACCTGGGACAGAACGGCAACCAGCCGCTGATCACGAACCAGAACGACTTCCAGATCTTCGACAACGTGACGAAGATCGCCGGCCGCCACACCTTCAAGCTCGGCGGCAGCGTGACCTTCCGCTCGCGCGAGATCCTGAACGCCGACACGATCGTCGGCAGCTTCGCCTTCAACAACAACATGACCTCCAACTGCGCGGGCACGGTCGCGGGCTGCACCGTCAACTCGAGCACGGGCTTCGACGTCGCGAGCTTCCTGCTCGGCTACGCCACGACCAAGACCCGCAACATGTTCGACGCCGGCACCTACACCGAGAAGCGGCCGGAGTGGTCGCTCTACGTGCAGGACGACTTCCGCGTCAGCAGCAAGCTGACGCTCAACCTCGGCCTGCGCTACGACATCTACGTGCCGTGGGTCGAGATCGACGACCGGCAGTCGAACTTCGACGAGGACACGGGCACGTTCGTGGTGGCCTCGGACAACGCCGTGATCCAGGGCGTCAACGTCGGCCGCTACCTGCAGACGTACTCGAAGGGCGACCTCGCTCCGCGCGTCGGCTTCGCCTACGACGTGTTCGGCACCGGCCGCACGCTGGTGCGCGGCGGAGTCGGAGTGTTCTGGAACTACACGCCGGGCGGCACGTCCTCCTCGAAGGCCCAGAACCCGCCGTTCCTGCAGTCGACGGCGCTCACGGCCGCGCCGAACACGAACTTCTCGAACGATCCCAAGATGCTCGTCTCGGCGGGGCTGCCGGCCCCCCCGGGCGTCGATCCCTCGCGGCCGGCCGCGGGCCAGACGCGCTCGATCTTCGAGCTCGACTTCCGCGACGCCTACACGGTCAACTGGAACCTGAACCTGCAGCAGCAGCTCGGCCAGAACTACATGGTCGAGCTCGCGTACGTCGGCGCGCGCGGCCGGCAGTACCTGCTGAAGGGCGACCCGAACGAGGCGCCGCCGACGGTCGGCGTGACCAACTCGAACGTGCTGCGGCCGTACGCGACGATCGCTCCGGCGCTGCGCTCGATCGGGCAGGTGCAGAGCGCGGGCATCCTGGACTACCAGGGCTTCCTCGCCAAGCTGCAGCGGCGCTTCGCGAACGGCTTCTCGCTGCTGGCCTCGTACACCCTGGCGGACGCGAAGGACTACAACTCGGACAACGACGGCCAGGTGACCGTCGCCAACGTCCGCAACATCGACGCCTACAACTACGGCCCTGCCGACTACGACGTCAAGCACACCGTGAGCGTCGCCGGCATGTACGAGCTGCCGTTCGGCAAGACCAAGTGGTACGGCGGCTGGCAGTTCAGCGGCATCGGCTACTGGCGCACGGGCCTGCCCTTCACGCCGGCGCAGCAGCAGGGCATCCTCTCGACCACTCCGGGCGGCACGGGACAGCGCCCGAACGTGATCGGCAACTGGGAGCTCTCCGACCCGACGGTCGACAAGTGGTACGACCCGGCCGCGTTCCAGCAGCCCGCCGACACCACCGGCACGTACGGCGACGCCGGCCGCAACGACATGCGCGGACCGGGACAGTTCAACATCGACATGTCGCTCATCAAGTACACGCAGATCGGCCGGGTCAACCTCGAGCTGCGCTGCGAGGCCTTCAACCTCCTGAACCACCCGCAGTTCCGAGCGCCGCAGCGCAGCTTCAACGCTGCCAACGCCGCCGCAGATCACCGCGATGCTGCCGAACCCGGCGTGCGCTCTCTGCGGCACGACCGAGCGCAACATCCAGTTCGCGGCGAAGCTGACGTTCTGATCGGCTGAGCCGCTCTCTCGGCCCGGCGGGCTCCGGCCCGCCGGGCCGTTTCTTTTTGGCGGCGATGCCGGCACAGAATCGGCTCCGACTTCATGCGCACTCGACCTCGCGCCGCCTGCCCCGCCTCGTGCTCACGCTCGCCTCGGAGCGAGCGTCTCGCTCGCGGCCGCCGCGCGCGCCGCAGGGCCGCAGCCGGCCGCGGACGCAGCGCGGGCCGCGGCGTTCCAGCGCGCCGACGCCAACGGCGTCCAGGTCGAGGACGTCTTCCGGCGCACCCGCCGCATGCTGCACGCGTGGCTGGCCTACGCCGACCCGCGCACGCTGCTGCTGCCCGACGTGCTGCCCGGCTACGAGCGCGGGCCGAAGGGGCTCCACATCTACCGGCCGCACAACTCGGGCGCCGACAACTACCCCTACCTGGTCGCGACCGCCTGGTTCACCGACCGCGCCCTCTACGAAGGGCGCCTCGCCGAGATGCTCCGGAACGAGATCCGCTTCACGAACGCGCAGGACGGCATCCCCGCCGACCTGAACCTGGAGACGGGTGTCCTCGGGCCGCCGAGCCTGTTCGGGGCCGCCGAGTACGCCAAGGACGGCCTCGTCGCCATCACCGAGCTGCTCGGGCGCACGCCGTGGTACTACCGCATGGCCGACATGACCGCCGACCTGATGCAGCACGCCCCGGTCGCGAGCGACTTCGGGCCGCTGCCGGACGCGGGCGCCGAGCTCAACGGCGACGTGCTGCAGACGCTCGTCCGGCTCGCGGCGATGACGGGCGACGCGCGCTACCTCGAGTGGGCCCGCCGCATCGGCGACGCCTACGTGCGCGAGGTGCTGCCGGGCAACCACGGCCTGCCGGGCTACAGCTGGGACTTCCAGAAGCACGAGGGCCCCGACCGCATGCGCCTGCGCGACCACGGCAACGAGATCGTGGTCGGGCTCGAGCTGCTGCTGGCGCTCGAGAGCGAGCGCGGCGGCGAGCGCGCCACGACCTGGCGCGCGCCGCTCGCGCACATGCTCGACCGCATCCTGGACTCGGCGAACCCCGACGGCCTGCTCTACGACGAGATCCGGGCGTCCGACCTCGCGCCGCTCGCGCAGACGCTGTCCGACAACTGGGGCTACGTCTACGGCGCCGTCTACACGCACTACATGCTCACGGGCGACGAGCGCTACCGCGAGGCCGTGCGCAAGGTGCTGCGCAGCCTGCCGCGCTATCGCGGCTACGACTGGGAGCGCGGCAGCCACGACGGCTACGCCGACTCGATCGAGAGCGCCCTCTACCTGGTCGCGCGCGAGCCCGTGCCGGAGGCGCTCGACTGGATCGAGAGCGAGACGAAGCGCCTCGTCGCGTTCCAGAAGCCCGACGGGACGATCGAGCGCTGGTACGGCGACGGCAACTGGGCGCGCACGCTCCTGCTCTACGCGATGTGGAAGACGCAGGGCACGCTACCTCGACGGCTGGCGCGAGGGCGTGAGGCTCGGGGCCGTGCGCGAGGGCGAGCGGCTGCTGGTCTCGCTCGCAGGCGCCCGCCGGCTGGAAGGGGCGCCTGCGCTTCGACTACGCGCGGCACCGCCGCGAGCTGAACTTCGCCCGGAACTACGTGCGGCTCAACGAGTGGCCGGAGTGGTTCACGGTCGACGAGAACGCGCTCTACCGGCTGGTCGAGGACGGCGGCCGCGAGACGCTGCGGCTCGGCTCGGAGCTGAAGGCGGGCGTGCCGGTCGAAGGCTCGCACCGGCTGGTGGTCGAGCGGGCGCCCGCCCGGACGCCCTAGGCCTCGACGCGGAAGCTCACGCGCCGCTCGGCCTTGGCGCCCGTGCCGGGATCGGTCGCCACGACGCGCAGCTCGTAGTCGCCCGGCGCGAAGGCGTCGAGCGAGATGCGCTCGCTCCACTTGCGGCCGCCGGGCGCGTCCTCGAGCTCGTGCTTCGGCGTGACGCCGACCAGCTTCGAGCCCCGCCACACCTGCGCCTGCAGCGTGACCGGGCCGGCCTTCGCCTGGGACGGCGTGTAGAGCTGCACCGTGTAGTGCAGGCCCTGCCCGGGCCGGAACACCTTCCCGACCTGCGCGTCGGTGACGGCACGCTCCGGCGCGTCCCCCGGCTTCGCGTCGGGGCGCGGCTTGATCGGCGCGTCCGCGAGCAGGAAGACGCTGCTGAGCGTCAGCGGCTGCGCGTCGAGGTCCGGGATCTCGACCCACTCGCTGGCGCTGCCGAGCAGCGAGCGGCTCGCCTCGCGCGCCGCGAGCCGCACCTGGTACTGCCCCGGCGGCAGCGGCACGCTGCGCAGCAGGCTCATGCCCTCGCCGATCGTCCCGACGTAGTTCTCGGCGGTCAGGTTGAGCTGGGCCTTCTCCCCCGCCACGTCGCCCACCAGCTTGCCGTCCTCGTCGTAGACCGCGCCCACGATCTCGAGCTCGGCGCGGTAGCGGTCGTCCTTGCGCTCGAACGGGACGTTGCGCAGGTCGAGGTGGATCTTGAGCACCGCCTGCGCGCCCTGCGGCGGCAGCGCGATGAAGTCGGCGGAGAGCTCGAGCGGCAGGTCCGGCAGCGGGAAGAGCGACCCGAGCGCCTGGGCGATCTCGCGCTCGCGCCGCGCGGCCGGATCCTGCGCCACGGGAGCCGCCTGCCGCTCGTCGGGCGCGAAGTACCCGCTGCGCGTGCGGACCTTGAGCTCCGGCCGGCCGCGCAGCCGCACCTGGATCTTGCGGAAGCTGCCGTCGCGCGTGGCGTTCGACGGCTCGTACGCCAGCAGGTAGTAGGTCTCGTTGTCGCGCAGGATGCGGCCGAGCCCCTGGTCGAGGTCGTTGCTGTTCTTGACCAGGAAGCCGCCGGTGTCGACCGCGAGCGCGTTCATCCCCTGGCGAAGCGCCTCGACGCTGCGCGACTGCAGGTCGGTGCGCATGCCGGGCGCGGTGAGCACCGCGGGACCCCGGAAGGACGCCTGGCCGCCCGGCGGCTCGGAGACGAGCCCGCGGGTGTCGAGCGAGTAGAGCACGACGCCCGAGCGCGTGGCCGCGTCGGCGATCTTGCGCACGTCGAAGGCGGTCGTCTCGAGCGCGCCCAGGCCGATCAGGAAGCCGTCCGAGACCAGCACGACGATCTTGCGGCCCGCGAGCGGCTCCAGGCCCCGCACCACGCTCTCGACCACGCCGAGCGCGCGGCCCGAGCGCTGGGCGATCTCCACCACCATGCGGCGCGCCTGCATGTAGGCCTGCTGCTTGGCCATCTCCTCGCCCAGGTAGTCGTCGATCTGCAGGATCTCCTGGGTCGCGACGCGCAGCGCCTCCACGTCGCCGCGGTCGATCAGCTCGGCCTGGTGCTCGGTCAGATAGGGCCGGCCGTTCACCTCGACGGGGTCGTAGCGGCTGCGCACGCGCGCGATCGCGCGGACGAGCGCCGCGCTGTCGCCGGTGAAGTCCTGGAAGACGCCGCCGCTGCCGCTCGTGGTGACGACCGCGACCTTGTCGTCGACCGAGACCTGCTCGGTCACGAACTTGCGCATCGCGATCTGGGCCTGGGGCAGGTCGACCTGGGCCGTGTGCATGTCGTCGACCAGCAGCACGATGTGCCGGCCGCGAGGAGCCGCAGGCGGCGGGGGCACGGTGGGCGCGGCAGGCGCCTGGACCGAGGGTGCCGCCGGGGCGGCCTCTTCGACTCCGGCCCGGCCACCCACCGCGAAGTGGCTGAGCGCCTGGGGGCGGCCGTCCTCCAGCAGGACGAAGTCGCGGGCGCTGAGGCCCGTGACGTTGCGGCCGCTCTTGTCGCTCACGGTCACGTCGAGCTGCACGAGCTCGGTGCGCACGGCCGGGAGCGTGCGCAGCCGACGGCGGCCGCTGAGCGCCTTCGGGCGGCGTCTGGCCGGGAGCCGGGACGCCGGCCGCCAGCAGCAGGGCGAGCCCGAGCCGCGCCTCTCCCCGGAGTCGAGCCATCTCGCTAGTGTAGCCGGGCGCTCAGCGCTTCGGCGCCGCCTTGCGCAGCGCCTCCGCGATCGCCTTCTCGGCGAGCGGGGCCATCACGGCGTAGCCCTTGGCGTTCGGGTGCAGCCCGTCGTCGTTGAGCTCGGGGCGCAGCAGCCCGCTCGCGTCCGCGGTGGCCGAGAAGTAGTCGAGGTAGACGTGGCCGTTCTGCGCCGCGTAGCCGGAGAGCCAGGCGTTGAGCTCGCGCAGCGTCGCGGGCGGCCGCTGCCGCGTGCGCGTCACGGGCTGGCCGTTCGCGTCCCGCTTGTCGTCCGAGACCGGCAGCAGCGACGCCAGGACCACGCGGACGCCGTGGAGCCTCGCGAGCTCCGCCATGCTCGCGAGGTTGTCCTGGATCTGCGAGGGCGTGACGGGGCCGGCGTTGCCCGCGACGTCGTTGGTCCCGGCCAGGATCACGACGGCCCGGGGCGAGAGCTCGAGCACGTCGGCGCGGAAGCGCAGCAGCATCTGGGCGGTCGTCTGTCCGCCGATGCCGCGGTTGACGTAGGGCCGGCCCGGGAAGAAGCCGCCGTACTCGGGCTTCGACCAGTTGTCGGTGATGGAGTCGCCGAAGAACACCACGCGGTCCTCGCCCGGCTTCGGCGCGGCGAGCGCCTCGTTCGCCGCGGCGTAGCGGTAGAAGCCGCCGAAGTCGGAGGCCACGGTGTCGAGGCAGCTCATCTTCTCCTCGCCTTCGAAGCGGGCGCAGCCCTTGGGCCATGCCGGGAACTTGCGCTCGGCGGGCGGCGGCGCGTACTGGCCGGGAAATTCCGGCGCGGCCGGCGCGGGAGCCGGAGCCTGCGTCGCCTGCGCCGCGACCAGGGCCGCGAGCGCGGCCTGGAGAACGGCCGAGAGCCCCACACCGACGGCAGTCGTCGACCTTCGCATCTCTCCGACCTCCGAGCTAGCTTTTGCGCTTCGGCAGCGCGCGCACGGCGCCGGTCGAGATCCCCCCGTCGACGAGCAGGATCTGGCCGGTCACGTAGGCGGACGCCTCCGAGGCGAGGAACACGATCGCGCCGTCGAGGTCGCCGGCCTGGCCCGGCCGCTTGAGCGGGATGCGGTCGGTCAGGTACGAGACCCACTCGGGGTCCTCGTACATCACCTTGTTCTGCTCGGTCTTGAACCAGCCGGGCGCGAGGCAGTTCACCGTGATGCCGTGGACGCCCCAGTCGTCGGCGAGCGACATCGTGAGCTGCTTGATGCCGCCGCGGCTCGCGCTGTAGGGGCCGAGCCCGGCATAGCCGGCGACGGAGGTCACCGAGCCGATGTTGACGATGCGCCCGTAGCGGTTCGGGATCATCGAGCGCCGCGCCACCTGCTGCGCCACGAAGAACGGCCCGCGCAGGTTGGTGTCGAGGATCAGGTTCCAGTCGTCCCAGCTGACCTCGACCGCCGGCTTGCGGACGTTGCAGCCCGCGTTGTTCACCAGGATGTCGATGCGCGGGCACGCGGCGAACGCGGCTTCGGCGAACGCCTCGATGCTGGCGCGGTCCCTCACGTCGAGCGCCACCGCCACGGCGCGGCGGCCCATCGACTCGATCTCGGCCACGGTCTCCCGGCAGCTCGCGGCGTCGCGCGCCGTGACCACCAGGTCGGCGCCGAAGCGCGCGAGCGCGCAGGAGAGCTGGCGCCCCAGCCCGCGGCTCGCGCCGGTGACGACCGCCGTCCGGCCTTCCAGCTCGAAGACGCCCCGCCCCGATCCCTTCATGGCTGCAGGATCACCTTCATCACGCCCCGCTCGCCGGCGTAGAGCCGCTCGAACCAGGCGGGGCCCTCTTCGAGCGGCGCCGTCGCGGTGATCAGCCCCTCGAGCCGGACGGCGCCGCGCGCCAGGAGCTCGAGCGACTCCGGGTACTCGCCGCAGGACGCGCAGGTGCCGAGCACGCTCAGCTCGCGCGTCACGATCGCCTGCAGGTCGACCTCGACCTTCGGCGTCACGTTTCCGATCAGCACCAGCGTTCCCCCCTTGCGCAGCGCGCGCACGGCGGTGGCGATCGGCGCGGCCGCGCCGACGGCCTCGAAGGCCACGTCGACGCCGCGCCCGCCCGTGAGCTCGGCGATCCGCGCCGCCACGTCCTCGCGCGCGCCGAGCGTGACGTCCGCCCCGAGCCGCGCGGCCTGGGCGAGCCGGCTCTCGT
This sequence comes from uncultured Acidobacteriota bacterium, assembly GCA_963724555.1. GTDB lineage: Bacteria > Acidobacteriota > Vicinamibacteria > Fen-336 > Fen-336 > DATBSL01. Next base: position 275,369 of record CAVRVE010000014.1, on the reverse strand, counting down.
CCAGGTCGACGGCGACCAGCGACGACGCGCCGGCCGCCTTCGCCGCCTGGATCGTGAGCAGGCCGATCATCCCGCAGCCGACCACGAGCGCCTTGTCGCCCGCCGCGATCCGGGCGCGCCGCACGGCGTGCACCGCGACCGAGAGCGGCTCGACCATTGCCGCGTGCTCGAGCGGCACGGCGTCCGGGACCCCGCAGACGATGCGGTCGGGCACCACCACCGCCTCCGCGAAGGCGCCGTGGCGCCGGTACTCGCCCGGCGAGACCCCGATCACCTGGCGGCGGTCGCACAGGTTGATCTGGCCGGCGCGGCAGAACCCGCACTCGCCGCAGTGGACCGTCGAGTCGAAGGTGACGCGGTCGCCGGGCCGGAAGCGGCGCACCTCGGACCCGACCGCCTCGACCACACCCGCGGCCTCGTGCCCCATCACGATCGGCGGGATGCGCCGGCCGCTCGAGCCGTCGTAGCCGTGCACGTCGCTGCCGCAGATGCCGCACGCGCGCACGCCCACGAGCACGTCGTGCGGCCCCGGCTCCGGCCGCGGCACGTCCTGGATCTCGAGCCGCTTGTAGGCGGTCAGCACCATCGCCTTCATCGCGGGCCTCCGGCCTTCGGCCGCGCGGCCTCGCCGGCGCGCGGAGCGGCGTGAGCGTCACCGGACCGAGCAGGCCCGAGTCCGTGAGCGGCCAGCTCGACGCGTCGAAAGGCTTGTAGTCCACGTTCACGACGTTGATGTCGTGGAACCGCTTCCACGGCACGCCGCGACGATCGAGGTCGCGGATCCGGTTCGCCGGCAGGTTCGTGACCTCGACTTCCAGCACGTTCTCACCCGGCCGCAGCGCCTGGCCCAGCCTGACCCGGAACGGGCGGCTCCAGAGTGTACCGAGAGATCGGCCGTTCAGCGCGACCCGTGCGCTCTCGCGCACGTCGCCGAGGTCGAGCTGCCAGTCGGCGGCCGCTGCGGGCGGCCGCTCGAAGCGCACGCTGTAGCGCGCGGTGCCCGCGAAACGCTGCGCGTCCTCGCCCGCCGAGCGTCGTCCACGAGGCGAGGCTCCTCGTCTCGATCGGACCGGGCAGGGCCGGGCCTCCCTCGACGAAGGTCACGGACCACGAGCCCGAGACGGGCACGGGCGACCCAGAGGTCTCGGCATAGGGCCAAGGCGGTCCGGCGGCGGCTTCCGCTTCGAAGGTCCGCACGACGAGCGACGCGCCGGGCTCGAGCTGCAGGCGGACCTCGGCCTGGCCCGCGGCGGCCGCGCGCACGCTCGCCGTCCCGACGCGATCCGAGGCCAGCGGGTCGAGCAGAGCCGCCGCCTTCGCGGGGGACGCGAGCGGCAGCCAGCCGTCGAAGGCCGTCTCGCTCCGGTTCACGACGAAGTAGTCGCGTCCCGCCGCGTGGCGGCGCCGGACGTACTGCAGCCCGGCATCCGTCATCGCCTCGCGCGGGACGCCGAGGCGCATCAGCAGCGGCTCGGCGTCGTCGCCCTGAAGGACGCGGCCGCTCGCCTCGAGGCCGGCGAGCGCCGCGCGCAGCTCCTGGCGCCGGGTCTCGAGCGCGCCGAAGCCGGGAACGTCGCTGGGAAGGCCGCCGACGAACACGACACTCGCGCCGTCGCGCGCGAGGGCCGCGAGCCGGCGCGCGGCGCGCGGGCGACAGCAGCCGCGTGCGCGGCACCACGACCGCGCGATAGGCACCGCTGCCGAGGCGCAGCCGTCCGCCGTCGACGCGAGCGTCCGCGAGCCTGGCTTCCGACACGGCGTCCCACGCGTAGCCGCGCCGCCAGAGCCGCAGCCCCAGCTCCTCGAACGCCGGCGGAACGGGGTTCTGCGGCGCGAGGTCGTCCGGCTTCGACGGCGGGTTCGGCTCCTGCCAGGCGTCGTGCGGCGAGTAATAGAGGAGGAGGTCCACGTCCGGATCGCCGGACTGCAGGATCGACTGCACGCGCGTGAGGTAGGCGTTGAGCGCCGGCAGGTCGCGCCAGAGCCCGCCCTCGGGGCCGAAGTTGACCGAGGCGTAGAACTGGTAGCCGGGCCACGCCTCTCCGAGCGGCGAGTAGGGAATGCCGTGGAACAGCAGGTGGTTCACGCCCGAAAGGTAGAGCCAGTCCGCCGCCCGCTTCACGAGCGAGAGCGGCGTCTGGAAGTGCTCGCCCAGCCACGTGAACGCCTCGGCCGAGGCGAGCTTTCGGCCGGTCACGTGGGCGGCGGAGGACGCGAGCTTGAGGCGCGCGATCATCGCCTCGTCCATCTTCCGGAACACCTCGGTCTCCGGGATGTCGGCGGCGGCATAGAGATCGACGAGGTCGCCGGGCGCGCCGTGGGCCTGGTTGCGCGCCAGGCTGCCGCGCTCGTGCGCCCACGCCACCCAGTGCCGCACGTAGTCGAGGTGCAGCTCGCCGAGCGTCGCGCGGTAGTCGCTCCTCACGCGCGCGACCGTGTCGGGATCGCCGTCCCCGACGAGCGCTTCGATCTGGACACGCAGGTCGTAGCCGCGCCGGGCCTCGAACTCCTCGAAGACTCGCGGGGTGAAGGTGGCGCCGTAGTACTCGTACGAGTCGTGGAAGTGCGAGCGCGGCGCGCCCGCGCCGAAGCCCGCGAAGGCCTCGTCGAAGCGGCGCAGGTAGCGACCCAGGCTCGCGACCGAGAAGGGGTCGACGACGTTGCCCTCGCCCCCCGGCGCCGCGCGCTTCACCTTCTGGATCGGCCCCTGGGACACGGCGGCGTAGACGCGAAAGCTCCCCGGCGCGCTCCAGTCGAGGCGGCCTTCGGCCCCCACGCGGCCCGTCAGCTCGACGCGCTCGCCGGCGTCCGAGACCGCGACGACGTAGCGCGGGGTGCCGAGCGGCAAGGCCGCGCTGAGCTGGCCGTCCTTCATCTCGCGGCGCGCGAGCTCGACGCGCGAGGACGCGTCCGCGTCGCACGACCCACGGACCGCCGAACGGCCAGCCGGTCCCGGTCGTGAGATCGACGCCGAGCCCGAGGCGCTTGCCCTCGCCGAGCGTGTGGCCGAGCACCTGCATGAAGCGTGGCGACAGGAACGGAATGTGGCGGTCTTCCCCGCCCTGGATGCCGTAGATCGGGCAGATCTCGACGCCGCCGATGCCGGCGGCGCGGAAGAGCTCGAGCTGGCGCGTCAGGTTCGCCTCGTCCACCGCGGAGCCGAGCCACCACCAGCGCGTCCAGGGGCGCGTCTGCGCGGTCGGCGCGGGCCACTCGAGAGGAGGCGGCGGCGCAGCACCGGCACGCGCCGCACCTCCCACGAGCAGGAGGGCGAGCGCCAGCCGACGACGCGCGGAGCGCTGCCGTTTCATCGCGTGCGCGGCTAGACCCGGCCGAGGCCCATCGCCGCGAGCCGCGCCGCGACGGCGTCCTTCACCGCGAGCGCCTGCTCGGCCACGTTCTGGGCGGTGAAGCCGTACTTCTCCATCACCACCTTGACCGGCGCCGACGCGCCGTAGCGGCCGGCGACACCGACCACCTTCCCGAACGGCCCGACGTAGCGGTCCCAGCCCATCGGCACGCCCGCCTCCACCGCCACGCGCGCGAGGACCGACGGCGGCAGCACCGAGTCGCGGTACTCCTGCGGCTGCGCCTCGAAGAGCTCCCACGAGGGCAGGCTCACGACGCGCGCCTTCACGCCGCGGCCGGCCAGGAGCGTTGCCGCCTCGACCGCCACCGAGACCTCCGAGCCGGTCCCGATCAGGATGACGTCGGGCTTGCCCTCGGGGTCGGACAGCACGTAGCCGCCGTAGACCACGTCGTCCGTGCCCGCGAGCACCGGGATCGCCTGCCGCGTCAGCAGCAGCGCGACCGGGCCCTTCTTCTGCATCGCCACGCGCCACGCGCTCGCCGTCTCGTTGGCGTCGGCCGGGCGGATCACCGTCAGCTTCGGGATCGCGCGCAGCGACGCCGCCTGCTCGACCGGCTGGTGCGTCGGCCCGTCCTCGCCCACGCCGATGCTGTCGTGCGTGAAGACGAAGATCGAGTGCACCTGCATGATCGAGGCGAGCCGGATCGCCGGGCGCATGTAGTCGGCGAAGGTGAAGAAGGTCGCGCAGAACGGGATCACGCCGCCGTGCAGCGCCATCCCCGAGCACATCGACGCCATGGCGTGCTCGCGGACGCCGAAGTGCAGGTTGCGCCCCGCGTAGCCCCAGTCGCCGCCCACCGCCCCCTGGCGGTCGGCGAACGTGCGGGACGGGTTCTGGAAATCGCCCAGGCCCTTGAGCGCCGTCTCGGTCGAGGGATTGAGGTCGGCCGACCCGCCGATCGAGCTCCGGCACGCGCGCCGCGATCGCGTTGATGACCTTGCCGCCGGCCGCGCGCGTCGCGATCGGCTTGTCGCCGGTCGTGAAGGTCGGGATGTCCTGGTCCCAGCCCTTCGGCAGCTCGCCCGCGAGCCGGCGCTCGAGCTCGGCCGCGAGGTCGGCGTGAGCCTTGCGGTACGCGTCGAAGCGGCCTTTCCAGGCCGTCTCGGCCGCCCGCCCGCGCTCGACCGCCTCGCGCAGGTGCTTCACCGCCTCGTCGGGCAGGAAGAACGGCTCCTCGGACGGGTAGCCGAGCTTGCGCTTCGTCTCCTTCACCTGCTCCGCGTCGAGCGGCGAGCCGTGGACGCCGAAGGTACCCTGCTTCGGGCTCGCGTAGCCGATCTCGGTGCGGACGATCACCAGCGAAGGCTTGTCGGCCACCGCCAGCGCCGCGTCGGTTGCGCGCTCGATCGCCGCGAGGTCGTTGCCGTCCGCCACGGTCTGGACGTGCCACTCGTAGCCCTCGAAGAGCTTCGCCACGTCGGTCGTGAACACGAGGTTGGTGGTGGAGCCGAGGCAGATGTGGTTCGAGTCGTAGAAGCAGACGAGCTTGCCGAGGCCGAGGTGGCCGGCGAGCGAGGCCGCCTCCTGTGCGACGCCCTCCATCAGGTCGCCGTCGCCGGCGATCACGAAGGTCCGGTGGTCGACGATCTCGTGGCCCGGGCGGTTGAAGCGCGCCGCCAGGTGCCGCTCGGCGAGCGCCATGCCGACGGCGTTGGCGAAGCCCTGGCCGAGCGGGCCGGTCGTGGTCTCGACGCCCGCGGTGTCGCCGTGCTCGGGATGGCCGGGCGTCTGGCTGCCGAACTGGCGGAACTGCTGGAGCTGCGCGAGCGGCAGGTCGTAGCCCGTCAGGTGCAGCAGGCTGTAGAGCAGCGCCGAGCCGTGGCCGGCCGACAGCACGAAGCGGTCGCGGTCGGGCCACGCAGGGTTCTTCGGGCTGTGGCGCATCGTGCGCGCGAAGAGCGAGTAGCCGATCGGCGCGGCGCCGAGCGGGAGGCCCGGGTGGCCGGAGTTGGCCTTCTGCACGGTGTCGATCGCGAGCGCGCGGATCGTGTTGATCGAGAGCTGGTCGAGAGCGGTGTTGCGGTGGCCGTGGTCATCGTGAAGCTCCTGGGGCGGCTCGGGGTTTGTCGAGCTCGTAGAGCTCGTAGCGCAGCGTCCAGGCCTGCTCCTGCCCGGGCTCGACGCGCAGCTTGACGTACGGTTCGGGGCACGCGGTGGTGCGGATCGACCAGAACACCAGCTTCTCGAGCGGCCGGTCGCCCTGGATGCGCACGCCGGTGCCTGCCTTGCGGTTCTCGACGCGGATGTCGTAGTGCTCGGGAGTGCTCCCGAACCCGCGTGAGCTCGGTGAACACGCTCTCCTTCGGCGGAAGCTCGTTCGGGAAGACGAGCTCCCGGCCGCGCAGGAGCGCGAGCTGGCCGAGCCCGCGGTCCGTGGTCCCCTGCGGGTCGAAGGCGAAGCGCACGCTCGTATCGGGGCCCGTCGCGGCCTGGTCGAGCACGAAGAAGTTGTGATTGTACTGCTCGGTCTCGATCGGCCGCTTGCCGACGTTGCGGAGCGAGTGCGCGATCGTCATCACCGCTTGGCCGGGCAGCAGCGCGATCGTCTTGCGGTAGACGTACGCGTAGCCCGCCGGACCCTCGAGCGCGTGCTCGAAGACGATGCGGTCGCGCTCTGCCGTGATCGTCCACTTTCCCGGCTCGATGATCTCGTACGTCCGGAACCGCTCGTAGGGCTTGTCCTCGGTCTTGCGCACGACCCCCACGCCGATGCGGACGAACCCCTCGCCCACCTTCGCCTCGGCGTAGCCCGGGCTCGAGTCCCCGCTCAGGAACTCCTCCACCGGCCCCATCAGGGCGTCGTGGCGCAGCGGGTCGTAGCTCTCGAACCACGGCCCCGTGAACTCGTGGCCCGCGAAGCGCAGGCTGTAGGTGTCGCCCGAGCGGTCGAACCGGGTCCCGCGGTAGTGGCCGCGCTCGGCGTCCGGCAGATAGAAGCGGGCCGTCACGAGGCCGTTCGTGATCTCGGCGCGAGGCGCGTCGCCGGCCGTGGCGGACATCGTCTGGCTCCCCTCCGCGAGCGCGGGCCGGGGGGCCCACGCGACGAGCGGCAGCGCGACGAACGCGAGCGCGCACGCCGCCGCGTGAAGCGTCGAAGAACGCCGAGCGGGCAGAGTCGTCACTCTAGACAGAATACGTCGAAGCGGACGTCGTGCCGCCGCGCCCGGTCCAGTTGGTGTGGAAGAACTCGCCGCGCGGCTTGTCGAGCCTCTCGTAGGTGTGGGCGCCGAAGTAGTCGCGCTGCGCCTGCAGCAGGTTCGCGGGCAGCCGGCCGGCGCGGAAGCCGTCGTAGTACGCGAGCGCCGTCATGAAGGCCGGCACCGGCACGCCGTTCGTCGCGGCCGCCGCCACCACCCGCCGCCAGGCGTCCTGGCTCGCGACGACCTTGCCCTGGAAGAACGGGTCGAGCAGCAGGTTCGTGAGGCCGGCGTTCTTGTCGAAGGCTTCCTTGATCTTGCCGAGGAACGCCGAGCGGATGATGCAGCCGCCGCGCCACATGAGCGCGACGCCGCCGTAGTTCAGGTTCCAGCCGCGCTCCGCTGCCGCCGCGCGCATCAGCGTGTAGCCCTGCGCGTACGAGACGAGCTTCGAGGCGTAGAGCGCCTGGCGGACGTCCTCGACGAAGGCCTTCTTGTCGCCGTCGAGCTTCGGCTTCGGGCCGCGTCAGCACCTTCGAGGCGGCGACGCGCTCGTCCTTGATCGCCGACAGGCAGCGCGAGAAGACCGCCTCGCCGATCAGCGTGAGCGGGATCCCGAGCTCGAGCGCCTCGACGCCGGTCCACTTGCCGGTGCCCTTCTGGCCCGCGGTGTCGAGGATCTTGTCGACGAGCGGCTGGCCGTCCGCGTCCTTGAAGGCCAGGATGTCGCGCGTGATCTCGATCAGGTAGCTGTCGAGATCGCCCTTGTTCCACTCGCCGAAGACCGCCGACAGCTCGGAGGCCGAGAGCCCCACCACCTGCTTCAGCAGGTCGTAGGCCTCGCAGATGAGCTGCATGTCGCCGTACTCGATCCCGTTGTGGACCATCTTCACGAAGTGGCCGGCGCCGTTCTCGCCCACCCAGTCGCAGCAGGGCGTGCCGTCGTCGATCTTCGCCGCGATCGACTGGAAGATCGGCTTCACGTGCGGCCACGCGGCGGGCGAGCCGCCGGGCATGATCGAGGGGCCGGTGAGCGCGCCCTCCTCGCCGCCCGAGACGCCCGTGCCGACGTAGAGCAGGCCCTTCGACTCGACGAGCGCGGCGCGGCGCATCGTGTCCGGGTAGTGGGTGTTGCCGCCGTCGATCAGGATGTCGCCCGGCTCCAGCAGCGGCAGCAGCTGCGCGATCAGATCGTCCACGGCCTTGCCGGCCTTCACCATCATCATGACCTTGCGCGGGCGCTTCAGCGCCTTGACGAGGTCCTCGAGCGAGTGCGTGCCGACGATCTTCTTCCCCTTCGCGCGGCCGTTCACGAAGTCGTCCACCTTCGAGGTGGTGCGGTTGAAGCACGCGACCGTGAAGCCGCGGCTCTCCATGTTCAGGATCAGGTTCTCGCCCATCACGGCGAGGCCGACGAGGCCGATGTCTGCCTGGCTCATTCTCGATGACTCCTTACGCTAGCGGGCGGCTCCGTTTCCGACCTGGTCACGCTTCGGCTGGCTACCGCTGGATCCGCGCGGAGCCGCCCTTCGCGAAAGAGAGGACCTGCTCGAGGCTCGCCATCGTGGTGTCGCCGGGGAACGTGGTGAGCAGCGCCCCGTGCGCCCAGCCGAGCTTCAGCGCCTCGTCGGGCTCGGCGCCGCTCAGCAGGCCGTAGAAGAAGCCCGAGGCGAAGCCGTCGCCGCCGCCGACGCGGTCGAGCACGTCGAGCTCGCAGGTGGGCGCCACGTGGCTCTTGCCGTCGATCCACGCCACGGCGCCCCAGGAGTGGCGCGTCGTCGAGTGCACCTCGCGCAGCGTCGTGGCGACGACCTTCACGCGCGGGAACTTCGCGATCACCTTGTCGATCATGCCGAAGAAGGCGGCGGGATCGAGCTTCGACTTCGCGGCCACCTCGGGCCCGGGAACGCCGAGGCCCTTCTGCAGGTCCTCCTCGTTCCCCACCAGCACGTCCACGTTCTCGACGATCTTCGCGATCACGGACACCGCGCGGTCGGCGCCGCCCGAGATCCTCCAGAGCTTCTCGCGGAAGTTGAGGTCGAACGAGCACACGGCGCCCGCCGCCTTCGCCGCCTTCATGCCCTCCACGATCAGCTCGGCCGTCGTCGGCGAGAGCGCCGCGAAGATGCCGCCGCTGTGGAACCAGCGCACGCCGCCGGCGAAGACCTTCTGCCAGTCGAAGTCGCCCGGCTTCAGGAGCGCCGCCGCCTCGTTCGAGCGGTTGTAGAACACGACCGGCGCGCGCACGCCGTAGCCCTGGTCGGAGTAGACCGTCGCCATGTTCGGCCCGCGCACGCCGTCGTGCGCGAAGCGCTTGTAGATGCCGGTGACACCCATCGCCTTCACCCGCTCGGAGATCAGCTCGCCGATCGGGTAGTCGACCATCGCGCTCACGACCGCGGTCGTGAGCCGGAAGCAGTCGGACAGGTTGGCCGCGCAGTTGAACTCGCCGCCGCTCACGTGGATCCGGCACGCGGTCGCCTTGCGGAACGGGATCTGGCCGGGGTCGAGCCTGTGGATGAGGGCGCCGAGCGAGACGAAGTCCCACGCGGCGTCGGGCCGGATCTCGAGTCCGCTCTTCATGCGTCTCTCCCTGTGGCGGGCCGGACGCGGTAGAGCATCTCGCCGGCGCGCGGCACCACGAGTGTCTCCGCCTCGCGCCGCCACTCCTCGACGTCGACGCTCGCCGGGTCCAGGTAGCCGAGGTTGATCTTCTCGCAGAGGGCGGGCGGGATGCCGGTCGCGAGCGTCACGCGGATGCGCGGGACCTCGCCGCGTCGCGGAATCGAAGCTCCCCTGGCCCTTGACGTGCGTCGAGTGCGCGAGGATCCCGCCCGGCACGTCCTTGAAGCGCTCCCACTGCTTCAGGAAGTAGTCCTTGCAGTGGTAGCCGATCTCCTCGATCAGGCGGCCGTGCGTGTGGCTCACCTCGCGCACGTGCGGCGCGTAGATCACGACCTCGCCGCCGTCCGCGATGGCCGGCTCCATCTTGTACATGCCCTTGCCGGCGACCCAGAGGTCGTCGTACATCGCGGGCATGATCGAGAGCGCCCGCTTCACGGGCCGCTCGAGCCAGACCACGTGGCGCCGCGAGCTGAGCTCGGCCGCCTCCGACCAGGCCTCGCCCACCGGCCCGCAGTAGAGGCCCGCGACGCCCTCGTGCAGCACGACCGGCGCGAGCAGCGACACCGGGCGCTCGAGCAGCCGGGCGGCGCGGTCGATCACCGCCCGTACCGGCGTGCTCTTCGTGCCGATCACCTCGTAGTTGGTGATGAGCGCGCCGAGCCAGTGCGTGAAGTGGATGATCTCCGGGCCGGCGATGCCGGGGAACAGGTACTTGGTGCCGCCCGAGAAGCCCACCACCTCGTGCGGAAACACCGGCCCGCACACGAGCACGTGGTCGTAGTCGAGCGGCAGCCGGTTCAGCGCCACGCTCACGTCGCGGCTCAGGCGGCCCTGCGTCAGCTGCTCGATCTCCCGGGCCGGGATGGTCCCGAGCGTCGCGAAGCTCGCCGGGTCGTCCCAGCGGTGGTTGAAGATGCGCCGCTCCCCCGTACGGCCGTCGACCACCACGCGCCCGACGAGCTTCGACAGCTGCGCGTCGCTCATCGGCGCGTGCGTCCCGAGCGCCACCAGGAAGTCGAGCGCCGCCGCCCGCCGCGCCAGCTCGGCCTCCAGGATGTCGAAGAGCAGCGGCATCGGCATGGTGCGCGTGCCGTCGGGAATCAGCACCAGCACCCGCTTGCCGTCGAGCGGCAGCTGGGCGAGGCCCTCGCGCGCGATCGCGCGCACCTCGTCCGGCGTCAGGAAGCCGGTGTCGACACCACGGCCGACGACGGCTGTCGCTACGGGCATGACGCGCCCGCCCGGGCGGTGGCCTTCATCGTCCTCCGACGAACGGCTTCAGGTGCTTGATGAAGTGGCGCTCCAGATTCGTGGCGTAGGCCTCCGGGTTGCCACGCAGCAGCCCGAAGAGCGCGTCCTTGAAGCGAAGCGAGCCGTCGGGGTTCGTCTGCTTCAGCACCGAGCCGAAGGTCACGTGCAGGATCTCGCGAGCGTGGAAGTGCTCGAGCAGGTCCGGCAGCGCCGCCTCCTTTACGTCCTTGGCCTCCGGCGCCCGGCCGAGCTCGGCCGAGACGTGGTAGGTGGCCTTGTCGGTGTCGTAGCGCTCGCGGGCGAAGGCGTAGATCGAGCGGAAGAGCGCGGCGTCGAGCGCGGCGATCGTGCGCAGCGCCTCGAGGTAGCTCGTGCCCGCCGTCTTCAGGTGCACGAGCCCGCGCGCGAGCCGGGCGGCGATCGGGTAGACGCTGAACTTGTCGGAGCCCGAGTGCAGGCTCAGCTTGTAGGGCCCGAAGTGGCGCGCGATCGCGGCGTGCGCGGCGACGTCCGTCTCCAGCTCCTTCAGGTCCCCGATGTAGTCGACGCCCTTCTCGAAGCGGCCGACGAAGCGCGGCGCCAGGCTGACCCACGCGACCCCCAGCCGACGCAGCTCGCTCGCGACCCAGTAGTGCTCGGCGGGTGTCGTCGGCGTGTCCGTCTCGTCCACGGAGACCTCGAGCTCGACCGGCCGCGAGCCGGCGGCTTTCAGGAGGTGGCGCGACATCTTGGCGACGTGGGAGACGGCCTTGCCGTACTTCGCCGCCGCACGCAGCACGACGGCCTCGTCGAAGCTCACGCTCAGGTGCTCGACCGCGAACGCCTTCCCCAGGTACCGCTGGCGCAGCGACGCCTCGCTGTCCTCGAGCTCCGCCCACGGCAGCGCCGCGACCTTGGCGCGGAGCGTGGCGAGGTCGTCCGTGTCGGCGCCGGAGTCGACGTGCGCGCTCGGGTCGATCGTGAACATCGAGAAGCCCACCGGCAGCGTCGCGTCGATGTCGTCGGTGGTCTTGAGGTGGTCGGCGTCGGCGCCGGTGCCGCCCTGCCAGCCCTCGGCGAACATGCCCCAGGTCGCGTCGTCCATCACCTCGATCGGCGTGCGCTGCGTGCGCGCCATCTCCCGGATCGACTGCTGCGGGAAGATCGGCGCGATCGTGCCGCCCACGGCGCGCACCGCGCGCACGTGGCCGGGAGTCGCGAGCCCGAGACGGTCGCCGAGGCCTGCCGAGGTCGAAGTGCCGAGCGGCCGCGGCCGCAGCCACTCCAGGCGGCTCCGCAGCGCCGCCGCGTTCCTGGGCGAGAGCGGACCGACGAGCACGCCCGAGCTCGCATCGCCCTCGAAGCCGGAGAGCGCCGCTCGGCCGGCGTCGCCCGTCGGCGCGACCGCGAGCCTCGTGCCTTTCGCGTCCTTGACGAGCGCGAACTCGCCGGCTCCGTCTCTCACCTGCGAAGCCTCGACGAGCTCCAGGTTGAGCTGGCTCAGGTTTGCAGTCACGGTTCACCTTCCTCGCGGGGGTCGGGACGGCGACGCCAAGCATAGGAGCGAACGTCGCTCGTCGTCAACCGGTGGTCTGACCGCAGCCTTACGGCTGATCGGTGCGAGTGGGCCTCCTGGCCGGCCAGGAGCGACTTGACAGCCTCCGCGCCGCGGCAGTACAACGTCGAGCGGATCACCCGCCGAAAGGAATTGGTATGACCACTAGCCGAAGGCGCACTGGCTCTGGCCGCACTCGTGGCGCTCGGCGCCGGCCGCGCGTGGAGTCAGAGCCGCGCCGCAGGTGGAGGTGAAGGCCGCGCCGCGAAGCGCGGCGCGTGGACGTCACCGATCGGCGGCGCGCCGTTCACCTCCTACATCTGGCCCGAGCGCCTCGCGAAGCCGGTGCTCTATCCGCTGCGCAGCGCCCGCGGCACGCTCGTCACGCGCGGCTTCCCGCTCGATCCGCGCCCGGGCGAGCGCGTCGATCACCCGCACCACGTCGGCCTCTGGTTCAACTACGGCGACGTCAACGGCGTCGACTTCTGGAACAACTCCGACGCGCTCCCGAAGGAGCAGCAGGCGAAGATGGGCACGCATCCGGCACCGCGCGATCGTCGAGCACGCACGAGCGGCGCGGGCAAGGGCGAGCTCGTGGTCGACGCCGACTGGATCATGCCCGACGGCTCGATGCTGCTGACCGAGCACACGCGCTACGTGTTCCGTGCCGACGCGCAGTCGCGCAGCGATCGAGCGCGTGACCGAGCTCAAGGCGACGGACAAGCGCGGTCGACTTCGCCGACAACAAGGAAGGTGTCCTCGGCCTGCGCGTGGCCCGCGCGCTCGAGGAGCCCGCCGACAAGCCCGAGGTCTTCACGGACGCGTCGGGCAAGCCGACCGCCGTGCCGGTGCTCGACAACGCCGGCGTCAACGGCCTCTACACGAGCAGCGAGGGGCTGACGGGCGACAAGGTCTGGGGCACGCGCGGCCGCTGGGTCGCTCTCGCGGGCAAGGTCGAGGGCGAGGACGTGGTGCTGCTGATGCTCGACCACCCGAAGAACCCCGGCTACCCGACCTACTGGCACGCGCGCGGCTACGGCCTCTTCGCGGCCAACCCGCTCGGGCAGAGCGTGTTCAGCAACGGGAAGGAGACGCTGAACTTCACGCTCGCGCCGCGGCGCATCGACCACCTTCCGCCACCGGCTGCTGATCCTGCCGGGCCCGTTCTCCAAGGAGCGCGCGGAGCGCGAGGCTTCGGCCTTCGTCCAGTAGCGCGCACGATGGCCCTCCAGGCCGGCTTCGTCGGCTGCGGCAACATCACCGACACGCACGTGCGCGCGGCGCGCGAGGCCGGCCTCGGCATCGCCGCCTTCCACGGCCGCGACCGCGCGAAGGCCGAGGCGATGCAGGCCCGCTACGGCGGGAAGGCGTTCACGAGCTACGAGGACTTCCTCGCCCACCGGCCGATGGACCTGGTCGTGATCGGCACGCCTTCGGCGCTCCACGCCGAGCAGGGCATCGCGGCGGCGCAAGCGCAAGCTGCACGTGCTCGTCGAAAAGCCGATCGACGTGACGGTCGCGAAGGGCGAGGCGCTCGTCGCGGCGGCCGAGGCGGCGGGCGTCAGGCTCGGAGTGCTGTTCCAGGACCGGCTCAAGCCCGACCTCGTGGCGCTGCGCGAGTTCGTGCGCTCGGGAGGCCTCGGCCGCGTGCTGCTGGCCTCCGCGCGGGTCAAGTGGCACCGGCCGCCCGAGTACTACGCGGCCTCCAACTGGCGCGGGCGCATCGAGCTCGACGGCGGCGCCGCGCTCATCAACCAGGGCGTCCACACCGTCGACCTGCTGCTCTGGCTGCTCGGCGACGTGACGCGCGTGCTGGGCCTCACGGCCACGACGCTGCACGCCATCGAGAGCGAGGACGTGGCGCTGGCGCTCTTGGAGTTCGAGTCGAAGGCCGTCGCGACTCTCGAGGCCACGACCGCGGCCTGGCCGGGCTACCCGCGGCGCGTCGAGATCTCCGGCACCGAGGGGACCGTGGTGATCGAGGGCGACCGCGTGATCGCCGCCGACCTGCGCCAGCCGGCCCCGGGGCTCGTGGCGGCCGGCGGTGACGGCGCGGCCGCAGCCAGCACGGCAGTGGTCGCCGACGCGACGCCGCACCGGCGCATGATCGAGGACTTCGTGCGCGCGATCGAGACCGGCAGCGCTCCGGCCTGCGACGGCCGCGAGGGCCTGCGCAGCGTGGCCGTCGTGGAGGCCGTCTACCGCGCCGCCCGCGAGCGCGGCGTGGGGCTCGCGTGAGCCCGAGCCGGCCGCTCGCGCCGCCCGACACGGCCAGCACGCGCGACCGCGTCGTCGACCACGTGCGGCGGCTGATCGAGGAGCGCGAGCTGGGGCCCGGCGACCGGCTGCCGGGCGAGCGCGACCTGGCGCTGGAGCTGGGCCTGAGCCGCCCGAGCGTGCGCTCGGGGCTCGAGGCGCTCGAGGCGATGGGCGTCGTGGTCTCGCGCCGCGGCGCCGGCACCTTCATCGCGGACGGGCCGCCCGACCTCGGGACCGAGCCGCTCAGCCTGCTCGCCTCGCTGCACCGCCTGACGGCCGCCGAGATGTTCGAGGCGCGCCTGGTGCTCGAGGCCGGCGTCGCGGCGCTCGCCGCGCAGCACGCGACGGCGGAGCAGCTCGCGACGATGGCCGAGGAGGTGACCGAGATGTTCGCCTCGCTCGACGACCCGCCGACCTTCCTGCTCCACGACGTGCGCTTCCACCGCGCCGTGGGCGCCGGCTGCGGCAACCGCGTGCTGGCGGCGCTCGTCGAGATGGTGTCGGCGCAGTTCTACGAGCTGCGCCGCGGCACGATCCGCAGGGCGCGCGACCTCAAGGAGTCGGCCGAGATGCACAGGCGCGTGTACCGCGCGATCCGTGCCGGCGACCGCGAGGCCGCGCGCGCCGCCATGACCGAGCACCTGGACCAGGCGCGGCACGCCCAGACGCTGGAGCCGCCGGAGCGCGACACGGACTAACGGGAGGCAGCATGGCAGCCACGACGAGCGCCGCGGCGAGCGAAGACACGCAGGTGGGCCGTTACCGCTGGGTGGTGTGCGCGCTGCTCTTCTTCGCCACCACCGTCAACTACATCGACCGCCAGATCCTCGCGCTGATCAAGGAGTTCCTCGACGCGGAGCTCGGCTGGTCGAACGAGACACTTCGGCAAGGTGAACGGGGCCTTCCAGCTCTCCTACGCGCTCGGCCTCCTGCTCTTCGGCTGGTTCGTCGACCGCTACGGGACCAAGATCGGCTACGCCGTCTCGATCGTGCTCTGGAGCCTGTCGGCGATGGGCCACGCGCTCGTCGGCTCGGTGAGCGGCTTCTTCACCGCGCGCGTGGCGCTCGGCGTGAGCGAGGGCGGCAACTTCCCCTCCGCGATCAAGGCCGTGGCGCTGTGGTTCCCGAAGCGCGAGCGCGCCTTCGCGACGGCGATCTTCAACGCCGGCACCAACGTCGGGGCGATCATCGCGCCGGCGATGATCCCGGCGATCGCGCTCAACATGGGCTGGCGCTGGACCTTCATCCTCGCCGGCATCGCCGGCTTCGTCTGGCTGCTGTTCTGGATCCCGATGTACGACGTGCCGGAGAAGCACAAGCGCGTCACGCCGGCCGAGTACGCCCTCATCCACAGCGACAAGGAGGAGGCAGCGGCCGGCGGGCGGCCGATGGGCTGGCTGCGCGCCCTGCGCCTGCCGCAGACCTGGTCCTTCCTCACCGCGAAGTTCCTGACCGACCCCGTCTGGTGGTTCTTCCTGATCTGGCTGCCCGACTACTTCAAGGCCACGCGCGGGCTCAGCATCAAGCACAGCTGGGTGCACCTGGTGACGATCTACACGATCGTGACCGTGCTCAGCATCGCCGGCGGCTGGGTCACGGGCTACCTGAGCGGCCGCGGCTGGAGCGTGACGCGCGCGCGCAAGACCGTGCATGTTCCTGTTCGCGCTCGCCGTGCTGCCGATCCTCGCGGTGACCAAGGTCGGCGACTGGCCGGCCGTGCTGCTGATCGGCCTCGCCGCCTCGGCGCACCAGGCCTGGTCCGCGAACCTCTACACGACCGTCTCGGACATGTTCCCGAAGAAGGACGTGGCCACCATCATCGGCCTGGGCGGGATGACCGGCTCGGCCGGCGGCGCCTTCTTCCCGGTGCTCACCGGCTGGCTGCTCGACCGCTACAAGGCCGAGGGCGACGTGACCGCCGGTTACGCGATCCTGTTCTCCGTCTGCGCGTTCGCATACCTCGTGTCGCTTCGCCGTCCATCACCTGCTGGCGCCGCGCTTCGAGCCGATCCCGGCCGAGCGCACTGCCTGAGCGAGGCCCCATGAAGCCCTTCCTCCACGAGGATTTCCTGCTCGAGAGCGAGACGGCGCGCGAGCTCTACCACGGCACCGCGAAGGACCTGCCGATCATCGACTACCACTGCCACCTCTCGCCCGAGCTGATGGCGAACGACCATCGCTTCCGCTCGATCACCGAGATCTGGCTGGAGGGCGACCACTACAAGTGGCGCGCGATGCGCGCGAACGGGATCCCCGAGGCGCTCTGCTCGGGCGACGCGTCGGAGTTCGACAAGTTCGAGGCCTGGGCGCGCACGGTTCCGGAGACGCTCGGCAACCCGCTCTACCACTGGACGGCGATGGAGCTGCGGCGGCCCTTCGGGATCGAGGAGAGGCTCGGACCCGCAACGGCGCGCGACATCTTCGCGCGCGCGAACGACAAGCTGAAGCAGGACGCCTTCAGCGCGATGGGCCTGCTCGCGCAGTGGAAGGTCGCCGTCGTCTGCAGCACCGACGACCCGGTCGACTCGCTCGAGCCGCACGCGCGGCTCGCGGCCCGCAAGGACAAGAAGACCGAGGTCTACCCGACCTGGCGCCCGGACAAGGCGCTCCTGGTCGAGGACGTCGCCGCCTGGACCGCCTGGCTCGAGAAGCTCGAGGCGGCGGCCGCGGTCTCGATCTCGACCTGGGAGAGCCTGCTCGAGGCGCTCGAGAAGCGCCACGCCTTCTTCCACGAGCGCGGCTGCCGCGCCTCGGACCACGGGCTCGAGCGGATCGAGGCCGAGGCGGGCACGGACGCCGAGGCGGCCGAGATGTTCGCGCGGCTGCGCAAGGGGCGGGCGCTCGCCGCCTCGGAGGCCTTCGTGTTCCGCGCGACGCTCCTGCACCGGCTCGCGATCCTCGACCACGCGCGCGGCTGGGTGCAGCAGTTCCACTTCGGCGCGATGCGCAACAACAACACGCGCGCGCGCCGGCTGATCGGCCCCGACACCGGCTTCGACTCGGTCGGCGACTTCGCGCAGGGCCGCTTGCTCGCGCGCTTCCTCGACCGGCTCGACGAGAACGACCAGCTCGCGAAGACGATCCTCTACAGCCTGAACCCGAACGACAACGAGCTCTTGGCGACGATGGCCGGCAACTTCCAGGACGGCCGCACGCCCGGGAAGATGCAGTTCGGCTCCGCCTGGTGGTTCCTCGACCAGCTCGACGGGATGGAGGCGCAGATGCGCGTGCTCGCCAACATGGGCCTGCTCGCGCGCTTCATCGGCATGATCACCGACTCGCGCAGCTTCCTCTCGTACTCGCGCCACGAGTACTTCCGGCGGCTGCTGTGCAACATCCTCGGCGAGGACGTTCGGCGCGGCCGGCTGCCGGACGACCGCCAGGCCCTCGCCAACCTGGTGGCGAACGTGAGCTTCTTCAACGCGCGGGACTACTTCGGCTTCCCGCTCGGAAGCGCGGCCGGCGAGCACGCGCGCGCGCCGCGCAGGGCCTAGCTACTTCGTATCGGGCTGCGCCGCCTTCACGAACGCCACCGACCGCTCGAGCGCGTCGAGCGCGCCCTCGAGCAGGATCTCGCCCTGCTTGAGGTCCGGCCGGCTCTGGCCCTGCGGGCCGAGCACGAAGTCGTGGTAGCCGTGCTCGTAGACGTCCATCCGCACCGCCTTGCCCGCCTGCTTGAGCGCGTCGTGGAGCACCGTGCCCATCGCCAGCAGCCGGTCCTCGGTGCCGACCAGGATCAGGATCGGCGTCTGGATCGGCGCGACGTTCGCCTCGACGACGGCCGGATCCGCCTTCGGCGCTTCCACCTCGGGCCGGCTCGCGCCCGTCCCCCGCTGCATGCCGAGGAACCAGATCGGGGCCGGCGCGCCGGCGATGACCGCGTGCAGCGTCGGCACCTTCGACGCCAGGAACATCACGAGGTTGCCGCCGAGGCTCACGCCGTAGAGGCTCACGCGCGAGCCGTCGACGTAGGGCAGCTTCTTGACGTAGTCGATCACGGCGAGCCCGTCGTCGATCGCGGTCGCCGACGCGCCGCGTCGACGGCACGTTCATCGCGTTCCAGTCGCCGCCGCGGTAGTCGCCGACGACCGTCACGAAGCCTTCGCGCAGGAAGCGCTCCCAGACGGGGCCGCCCTTCTCGCCGCGCGACCAGCCCACGAGCTGCTCCATCCCGCGGCCGCCGGGCGCGCCGTGGAAGAAGAGGATGGCCGGGAACGGCCCGTCGCCTTTCGGCTTGCGGATCGCCGCGGCGACGTAGGCGCCGTCCTTCGACTTCACGTAGACCTGCTGCACGGGCGAGTCGGCCTCGCTCACGACCCGCAGGTACTTGTCGTGCGGCACGGCGTCGGGGCTTCCGCCGTGCGTGTAGACGTCGGCCGCGGCGAGCGCGGGACAGGCGGCGAGGAGAACGGCGGTCAGTCGCTTCATCATCGGTACCTCTCTCGGATCGTCGGCACCAGGTACTCGCTGAACGCACGGGCCTCGTCGTAGCGCGGCGCGAAGCCCCAGTCGCGCCGCGCCGCCGAGTCGTCGACGTCGGCCGGCCAGGAATCGACGATGCGCTGGCGCTTCTCGTGAGGGGCGAACGTGATCTCGGCTCCGGGGAAGGCCTGCGTGACGCGCGCGCGGATCTCCTCGGCGGAGGGATTGAACGCCCCGACGTTGTAGACGCTGCGCGACAGCGCCGGCTTGGGCGCGGCCGCGAGACGCAGCAGCGCCTCGACGGCATCGGGCATCGCCATGAACGGGATGCGCGTGTCGGGCCGCACGAAGCAGGCGTACGGCTCGCGCTGCGCCGCCGCGTGCAGCATCTCCGGCGCGTAATCGGAAGTCCCGCCGGACGGGACCGTCGCCGCCGAGATCAGGCCCGGGAAGCGCACGCTCCGGAAATCCACCTTGCCCGCCAGGTTCTCGGCGGCGAGCTGCTTGTAGTGCTGCGAGTAGTAGCGGCCGAGATGCTCGCAGTAGAGCTTGTTGCAGCCGTACATCGTGGCGGGCGCGTTCCAGAGGTCCTCCGCCACGCGCCCCGCGCGCGCCTTGGCCTCGAGGTCGGGCAGCCCGTAGGCGGCGATCGAGCTCGGGTAGAGGAAGACGACGGGCCGCCCGTGCGACTCGCCCTCCTTCTGCGCGAACTCCAGCAGGCGCAGCGTGCCCTCGACGTTGACGTGGTGCGCCGTGGTGGGCGTGAACTCGGCGCGCGTCGACAAGAGCGCCGCGAGGTGGAACACCAGCTCGACCTCGTACTCGGCCAGGATCCGCTCGAGCAGCTGCTCGTCGAGGATCGAGCCCGCGTACTGCTGCTGGACGAGCGCGGCCGGCTTCGCCTCGAGCGACTTCAGGTCGAGGGTGATGATCGGCCGCTGGCCGTCGGGCGCCAGACGCTCGATCAGCCCGTGGCCGATCTCGCCGCTGGCGCCGGTGATCAGAACGACGGGTTTGCGAATCACGGCGCTCGTCCTCCCGCTCTTTTGACTCCCGTTGGGGGCCGAGCATACACTCCCGGCTCGCCAGCCTGCGAGAAGCCACGTTGTCCGACAGAACGCTCACCGCGAAGCTCGGAGCGCTGCTCTCGCCGCTGCTCGACGGGCTCGTGCGGGCGCTCGCGCACGTCAGCGCCGACGTGCTGACGATGACGGGCCTCGCGCTCACCGGTGTCGCCAGCGCCTTCTTCGCGGCCTCGGGCGGCCTCGGCTACGCCAGCCCCGCGCTGCTGCGCCTCGGCGGCGTGATCGCGCTGGTCGCCGCGGTCTTCGACATGCTCGACGGCCGCGTCGCGCGCATCCGCGGCCGCGGCACCAAGTTCGGCGCCTTCCTCGACTCCACGATGGACCGCTACTCCGACATGCTGCTCTTCATGGGGCTGCTGATCCTGTACGCTCGGCTCGAGCGCACCGGCCTCATGGTGCTCGTGTGGGTCGCGGCCTTCGGCAGCTTCATGACCTCCTACGCGCGGGCGCGCGCGGAGAGCCTGATCCCGCGCTGCCCGGTGGGCCTGCTGGAGAGGCCCGAGCGCATCGTGCTGATCATCGCCGGCGCGCTCCTCAACAAGATGGTGGCCGTGCTCTGGATCGTCGCGGTGCTCTCGAACATCACGGCCGTGCAGCGGATCGTCTACACGTACGTCGAGCTGAAGCGCGGCTGGAGCAACGTGTTCACCCCGCTCGGCGACCGCCGCGAGGACGCGTGAGCCTCGGCCCGAAGGCGGAGAAGGCGCGCCGCCGCGTCCTCTCCGGCCTGCCCGTCACGCTCTACCTCTGGCGCATGCTGCCGCTCGCCGCCTTCGCCGGCCTGCGCGTCGTTCGCCTCGACGACCAGGCCTGCAGCGTCCGCCTCCCCGGCGGCTGGCGCACGAGAAACCCCTTCGCCTCGACCTACTTCGCCGCCCAGGCGATGGCCGCCGAGATGTCGACCGGCGCCCCGGGCCTGGTCCTGCGCGAGGACGCGCCGCGTCCGGTGTCGATGCTGGTGCTCTCCGTGCGGGCGACCTACAGCAAGCGCCTGACCGGCCCCGGCAGCTTCACTTGCGAGGACGTCCCCTCGATCCGCGCGGCGATCGAACGAGCCGCCGCGAGCGACGAGCCCCAGGTCGTCTCGGCCCGCTCGATCGGCCGCAACGCCGACGGCGAAGTCGTCGCCGAGGTCGTCGTCGACTGGTCGTTCAAGCGCCGGGCTCCTCGCTAGCCTCTAGCCTCGACGCGTCCGCTATCGCTCCTTGACAATCAATAAGCCGTCGCTTATATTTTGATCGATGCCGAGCGCGGCCGTGGCCGAGAACAGGATTTTCCAGGCGCTGGCGGACCCCAGCCGCCGGGCGATCTTCGAGTCGCTGACGCGCGGCGAAACGGCCGTGAAGGACCTCACGGCGCGCTTCGACATCTCCCAGCCGGCCGTCTCGCAGCATCTCGCCGCTTTGAAGGACGCCGGCCTGGTGAACGGCCGGCGCGAGGGGCGCTGCATCTACTACCGGGTGGAGCCGCGCGGGATGAAGCCGCTCATCGACTGGATCGCGCACTACCGGGCCTTCTGGACGGAACACGTCGATCGCCTGGAACGGCTGCTGGAGAAAATGGACGAATGAACCCCGTCGACACGACCGCCCCATCGCAAACCGAATCGATCGCGTTCGAGTTCGATTTGCAGCATCCGCCCCAGAAGGTCTGGCGAGCGCTCACCGATCCCGTGCTGCTCACCGAGTGGCTGCTGCCCGTCGTCGCGCTCAAGCTCGAGCCGGGGGCGGCGTTCACCTTCAAGACGCAGCCGCACCCTGGGTGGGACGGCACGGTGAGCTGCCGGATCCTCGAGATCGAAGCGCACAGGAAGCTCAGCTACGCCTGGGCCGTCCCCTTCCTCGACACCGTGGTGACGTTCACGCTCACGCCCACGGCGTCAGGCACGCGCTTGTCCCTCGTGCAGTCGGGCTTCAAGCCGGACCAGAAGCAGAACTTCGGTGGCGCGCGCTACGGCTGGCGGATGATGGGCGGCAAGCTCGTCGAGCTGCTCGCGAGGATTCCATGAGCCGACCGAGGCAGAGGAGATCCCATTGAACTGGAACAATTGGATTCGGCAGATCCACCGCTGGGTGTCCATCGCCTTCACCGTGACCGTCATCGCCAACTTCGTCGCCCTGGCACGGGGGGCGGGGATGCCTCCGCCCTGGGTGACCTACTCGCCGCTGCTCCCGCTCGCCTTGCTGCTGTTCACCGGTCTGTACATGTTCGTGCTGCCGTATGCCACCAGGTGGCGCAGCAGGCGACGCACCGACTGACAACGTCTTGTGAATTCAATGCCTCTGGAACTTCTTAGGGTGAGAACATGAACAAGTCGAGCGCGAGCCAAGGCCCGTCGGCATCGGAGCTCATCTCGAGACGAATCGCCGAGCTCGGGGACTGGCGCGGGAAGACCCTCGCCAGGATGCGCAAGCTCATCAAGCAAGCCGACCCCGACGTCGTCGAGGAGTGGAAGTGGATGGGCACTCCGATCTTTTCGCACGACGGCATCCTCTGCACGGGCGAGTCCTACAAGAAGATCGTGAAGCTCACCTTCGCCAAAGGTGCCTTTCTGAAAGATCCGGCTCGTCTCTTCAACTCGAGCCTCGAAGGAAACGTACGCCGCGCGATCGACATCCACGAGGGAGAGGAAGTCGACGCGTCCGCCTTCAAGGCGCTCGTTCGCGAGGCCGTCGCCCTCAACTCGTCTCGCAAGTCGAAATCCTCGAAGAAAGCGAAGTCCTGAAGGGTTCGGTCCCTGATGCAGGCCAGGAACCGAAAGCCGGTCCTCCTCACGGGCGGCAACCCTCAGATCGCGAAGGCCGACGGCGACCTTCCCGTGCAGGCCTACATCGCGGCCATGCCGGGCTGGAAAAGGCGGCTCGGGCGCCGCCTCGACGCGCTCATCGAGCGCACCGTCCCCGGCGTACGAAAGGCCGTCAAATGGAACGCGCCCCTCTACGGAGTCGAGGGCCAGGGCTGGTTCCTCAACTTCTATTGCTTCACGAAGTACGTGAAGGTGGCGTTCTTTCGCGGCATGTCGCTGCGTCCTCTGCCGCCCGGCGAGTCCAAGCACAAGGAAGTGCGCTACCTCGACATCCACGAGGACGACCCGCTCGACGAGGAGCAGATGGCGTCGTGGATCCGGCAGGCGGCCGCGATCCCCGGCTGGGACGGCGGATCGCCGCGCTCCGGCGGAGTCCCGAGCTAGCACTCGACATGGAACAAGCGTTCGTCGTCATACGGTCGCGCGGGCCGGCGTGGGACGACTCGAAGGCTCTGGAAGGTCAGGCGGGTTGGGCGGCGCACGCCGCATTCATGGACGCCTTGTTCGACGAGGGGTTCGCGGCGCTCGTCGGACCTCTGGAAGGCACGCGCGATGCGCTCCTCGTGCTGCGCGCAGCCAGCGCGGAGGAGATCGTCGAGCGGCTGGCCGCGGATCCGTGGACGATCGACGGGCACCTCGTCACCAGGCAGATCAGCCCCTGGCAGATCCGCCTCGGCACGCTGGAGTAGAAGAGGGGGCGACATGACACGCGACGAGGCGCAGGCGTTTGCGGCCGAGTGGGCCCAGGCGTGGAACGACCGCGCCGTCGAGAAAGTGCTGGCGCACTTCCACCGCGACGTCGTCTTCAGGAGCCCGACGGCTCTCGCGGTCCTCGGCACGCCCGTCGTGCGCGGCAAGGAGGCGCTCCGCGCCTACTGGACCACGGCGCTCGGGCGCATCGGCTCGCTGCGCTTCACGGTCGACCGCGTGCTGTGGGATCCCGCGCGACGCGAGCTCGCGATCGTGTACACGTCCGAGATCGACGGGAACGCCAGGACGGTGTCGGAGAACCTCACCTTCGACGCCAACGGCGAGGTCGTGTCGGCTGAGGTGTTCCACGGCGTGACCGGCTGACTCGTCGCGGGTCAGAACGCGCGGACGCGGACGCCCGCGCGGACGAGGCGTGGCGGCGCGAGGCTCGGGACCGGCGTGCGGGCCGCGACGATCTCGGCGTCGAAGAGGTTCTCGGCGGACGCGAACAGCGTCACTCCCCTGCCGAGCTCGTAGCCTGCGAACAGGTCGACCTGCAGCGCGTCCTCGAGCGTGAGCGTGTTGCGGTCGTCCTCGTAGGCGTCGCCGGTCCAGCGCGCCTGCAGCCCGAGCTGCAGCCGCCCCTCGCGGCGCGCCTGCAGCGTCGCCTGGTGGCGCGGCACCTGCGGCAGCTGGCGGCCTTCGAGCGAGGGGTCCGCCGGGAAGCTCCGGACGGTCGCGTCCGTGAAGGCGTAGCCGGCGCCGACCACGTAGCGCGAGCCGAGCCGCAGGTCGAGCTCCGACTCGACGCCGCGCGAGCGCGTGCGGCCGACGTTCTGGCGCTCGCGCGTGATGAGGCCCGGGACCGTCGCGACCGTGACGTTCGCGACCGCGCCCTCCACCTCCGCCGAGAAGGCCGTCAGCCGGAGCGTCCCCCGCCCGTGCGTCGCGAGCGCGCCCACTTCCCCGCCCCACAGCCGCTCGGGCTCGAGCGCCGGGTTCGCGAGCGTGAGCGTGTCGCCGAGGCGGAACGAGCGGTAGAGCTCGTTGAGCGTCGGCGCGCGGAAGGCACCGTAGCCCGACGCCGTGAGCGACAGGCCCGGCCGCGCGCGGAACACCAGGCCCAGGCGCGGGCTCGCGCGGGTCTCCTCGCGGTCGGGATGCTCCGTCGTGGTCGCGATGCCGGTCGCGACCGGAGTCGTCGTCGACCGGCCGTCGCGCAGCCACCACGCGTCGAAGCGCAGCGACGCCGTCGCGACGAGGCGCGGGTGGAGCTGGATCAGGTCCTGCGCGTAGAGAGCGGCGCCGATCTCGTCGCCGCCCGCCTCGACCTCGCTCGTGACCGCGCCGCGAGTGATCGCCTGCTCCTCGGTCGTGCCGGAGACGTGGTGCGCCTCGGCGCCCAGCAGCACCCGGTGGCGCGAGCCGAGCGGACGCGTCCACTGCGCCGAGAGCCCGAGGGCGTCCGCCGGCACGCGCTGCAGCCGCGTCAGGTCCTCGCGCGAGCGGTCGGCCGCGATCGCGCTGAACGACTGGTGGTAGAGCTGGCTCGAGCCCCACGCGCGGATCGTCGCGCGCCCGTGCCCGGCGCTCCCGAAATCCACGCCGAGCGCGCCCAGGCCGATGCGAGTGTCGTTCGTCTGCAGCGGCGTGCCGTTCTTGCGGTCCTCGTCGTAGTACTGCCCCCGCAGGAACACGCGGCCGTCTCCCCAGGCGGTCCGCTCGACGCGCGCGTCGAGCGCCATGTGCTTCGAGGCCGCCTCGGTATCGACGGCGCCGCGGCTCGCCTCTTCGACGGGAATGTAGCCGTCGGTGTGGTACGCCTCGCCCGCGAGTCGGCCGGCCCACGCGCCGCGCGCCGCGTGCGCGCTGAGCGCGCCCTCGAAGGTCTGGTCGCCGCCGCCCGACAGCTCCGCCTCGACGCCGCCGCCCTGGCGCGCGTCGCGCGAGAAGACCTGGATCACGCCGCCGAGCGCTCCGCTGCCGTAGAGATCGGCCGCCCCGCCGCGCAGCACCTCGAGCCTCTCGACGTCGAGGCGCGGCGCGCGCGCCCAGTAGACCCAGCCGCCGAAGGGGTCGTTGAGCGGAAGCCCGTCGGCCAGCACGAGCGCGCGGCTCGCGCCGCTCGCTCCCAGCCCGCGCAGCGACACGCCCTGCGAGGTGGGATTCGCCGTGCGGCTGCCCGTGCGGCGGAAGAGCGAGAAGCCGACCACCTGGCGCAGCGCGTCGTCGACGAAGGGCGCGGCCGTGACGAGCAGCTCCTCGCGCGGAAGGATCGCGACGCTCGCGGGCGTGTCGGCGATCCTGCGTCGGCTCGCGCGCGGCCGTGACGGTGAGCTCTTCCGTCAGCCGAGGCGGCTCGGCCGGCACCGGCTGCTGCGGCTTCGGGTCCTCGGCCGCGAGCGCGGCGCACGCGAGCAAGGCGGCCAGCGCCGCTGCCATGGGGGCTCGCGGCTCACCGCACGCTGACGGGGATGACGACGTCGGCGCTGCCGCGCCGGCACCAGGCCTCGCGCGACGAGCAGTAGAAGAAGACGACGCTCGCCTTCACCTCGTGCGCGCCGTGGGGCGCGGCTTTCGAAACGGCCACCGGGAAGCGCACCGGCTTGTCCAGGTCGAGGTACCTGGCCGTGGCCGGGTCGAAGGCCGGAACGGCGGTCGACGCCGTCGGCTGGCGATCCTCCAGCACCGTCTGGGAAAGGTCGAGCCGCAGCTGCGGCGCCGGCGTCTCGTTCACGTGCACGTCGGGGTCGAGCGCGCGGAACGTGACGGCCACGGCCGCGTTCGCGCCGGCCTTCCTGGCTGGCTCGAAGGACAGCCGCGACCTCGAAGTGGCGCGCGGGGGAAGCGAGGGCGAGAAGCGTGAGGAAAACTCCGGTACGCACCATGGATCGATGATACCCGCTGATGACGCGCGTCCGGGCGTACCTCTTTTCGTGAAGCGATTTAGCGTGGCGGTCAAAAGACGTCAAGGGGCCGTAAGGCCGAACGCACGCACGCTAAGATAGCTGGTTGTGATCCTGGATCTCCAGCAGCGACTCTCCAGCGCGGTGAAGGAAGCCGCAAGGACCGCATTCGACATCGACCCCGGCACCATCTCGTTCCAGTACCCGCCGCGAGTGGAGCTCGGGGACCTGGCCCTGACGGCGCCCTTCGACCTCGCCAAGACGCTGCGCAAGAAGCCCCGCGAGATCGCCGAAACGCTCGCGGGCGAGCTGCGCGCGGGGGCCGACGTCGTCCGCGCCGAGGTCGCGGGCGGCGGCTACCTGAACCTGTTCCTGGAGCGGGGCAAGGTCGCCGCGTACCTGCACCAGACGCTCGTCGGGCGCCGCACGGCGCCGCGGCGCCCGGGCCACGTGATCGTCGAGCACACCAGCATCAACCCGAACAAGGCCGCCCACATCGGCCACCTCCGCAACGCCTGCCTCGGCGACACCTTCGTGCGGCTGCTCCGGCACCGCGGCTTCGACGTCGGCGTCCAGAACTACATCGACGACACCGGCGTCCAGGTGGCCGACGTCGTGGTGGGCTTCCAGGAGCTCGAGAAGAAGACGCTCGCCGACGTCGAGCGCATCCCGGGCAGGTTCGACTACTACTGCTGGGACCTCTACGCGCGCGTCGGCGAGGCCTACGCCACGCAGCCCGAGACGAAGAAGCTCCAGGCCGAGGTGCTGCACCGGATCGAGGCCGGCGACGACGACACGGCCCGGCTCGCCGAGCACGTGGCGCGGCGCATCGTGGACTGCCACCTCGCGACGATGGCGCGGCTGTCGATCCGCTACGAGCTGCTCGCGCACGAGAGCGACATCCTGCGCCTGCACTTCTGGAACCGCGCCTTCGAGCTGATGAAGGAGAAGGGCGTGCTGCGGCTCGAGACCGAGGGCAAGAACCAGGGCTGCTGGGTGCTGCCGATGGCCGAGGGCGACGGCGAGGCGATCGACGAGGACAAGATCATCGTCCGCTCGAACGGCACCGTCACCTACACCGGCAAGGACATCGCCTACCAGCTCTGGAAGCTCGGCGACCTCGACCGCGACTTCCACTACCGCGTCCACCGCACCGAGCCCGACGGCTCGAAGCTCTGGACCACGACGAGCGGCGAAGGCGCCCCGGACGCGCCGCGCTTCGGCCACGCCGACGCGCGTCTACAACGTGATCGACGTCGGCCAGTCCTACCCGCAGCGCGTGGTGCGCGCCGGCGTCAAGGCGCTCGGCCACGAGAAGGGCGCCCTCGGCTCCCACCACCTGGCCTACGAGAAGGTGGTGCTCTCCCCGGCCACCGCGCGCGCGCTCGGCTACGAGGTCAAGGAAGACGAGAGCACCGTCAAGGTCTCGGGCCGCAAGGGGCTCGGCGTGAAGGCCGACGACCTGATCGACGCGCTGATCGCCAAGGCCAGGAGCGAAGTCGACGCCCGCGACCCCGGCCGCGATCCGAAGGAGCGCGAGGCGACGGCCACCGCGGTCGCGGTCGGCGCGCTCCGCTACTTCCTGCTGCGCTTCTCCCGCACGCGCATCATCACCTTCGACATGGAGGAGGCGCTCGCGTTCACCGGCGAGACCGGCCCCTACCTGCAGAACGCCGTCGTGCGCGCGCGCAACATCTTCGGCAAGCTCGCGTCGGAGGGCCACGCCCAGGACGCGCTCATCGCCAGGGCCCTCACGCTGGACCTCGCCGCGTTCCTGACCGGCGAGGAGGGCGACCTCGCCTGGTCGCTGCTCCTGCTGATGGCGCGCAGCGAGGAGGTCGCCGAGCAGGCGATCGCGGCCGAGGACGTGGCGCTCGTCGCCAAGCACGCCTTCGCCGTGGCGCAGGCGTTCCACTCCTACTACCAGAAGCCGCAGCACTCGCTGCTCCACGCCGCGAGCGAGGAGCTGCGCGCCTGCCGCGCGCTCGTGGTCGACGCGTTCGTACGGCAGATGGAGATCCTGCTCGACCTGATCGGCGTGCCGATCCCGGAGCGCATGTGATGCGGCCCGTCGTCGGCATCACGCTCGGGGACGGCGACCGGCCGGGCTATCACGGGATGCGCGAGGACTATGCGCGCTCCGTCGAGCTCTCCGGGGCGATCCCGCTCGTGCTGCCGTCGCAGCGCCCGCAGGACGCGGCGGCCCGTGCTCGACCGGCTGGACGGGCTGCTGCTCTCCGGGGGCATCGACGTGGACCCGGCGCTCTACGGGCGAGCGCCCCATCCGAAGCTCGGGAGGGTCGACCGCAGGCGCGACGATTTCGAGCTGGCGCTCACCCGCGAAGCTCTCGCGCGCGACCTGCCGATCCTGGCTATCTGTCGGGGCCATCAGGTGTTAAACGTTGCGACGGGAGGAACACTCGTCCAGGACATCCCGTCAGAATTGAAGGGAGCCGTGACGCACGACGCTCCCGGCCGACGCACGCGGCGCGCGCATGCGATCGACGTGGAGCCGGCGTCGAAGCTCGGCGAGATACTCGGCGGGGGCCCGCTTGCCGTGAACAGCTTCCATCATCAGGCGATCGATGCGCTCGGAAAGGGTCTCGTCGTGTCGGCGCGCTCGCCCAAGGACGGCCTGATCGAGGGCGTGGAGATGCCGGGCCGCAGCTTCGTCGTCGGCGTGCAGTGGCACCCCGAGTCGTTCTGGAACGAGACGCGCTCGTTCCAGAACCTGTTCGACGCCCACGCCGCCGCGTGTCGGGCGGGCTCGCTGGTGAGGTCGCGCTGATGTCCTCCCCGCTCGCCCTCGCGTTGCTCCTGGCCGGAAGCGCTGGCGAGCGCCCCGCACCCCCCGCCGTGGCGATCAAGTGGGAGAAGAAGTTCGACGAGGCGATGCGCGTCGCCAAGCGCAGCGGCAAGCCGGTGGTCGTCGACTTCTGGGCCGAGTGGTGCGACTGGTGCCGAAGGCTCGACCGCACGACCTACGCCGATCCCGCGGTGATCCAGAAGGTGGAAGATTTCGTCGCCGTCAAGATCAACACCGAGGGCTCGCGACGCGAGGTCGACGTGGCGACCAAGTACGGCGTCGGCGCGCGCCTGCCCGTAATCCTGTTCC
The DNA here is from genome assembly GCA_963724555.1 of uncultured Acidobacteriota bacterium. Lineage (GTDB taxonomy): Bacteria > Acidobacteriota > Vicinamibacteria > Fen-336 > Fen-336 > DATBSL01. Next base: position 246,168 of record CAVRVE010000014.1, on the reverse strand, counting down.
TCTCGCCGCAGGGGCATCAGCTCTTCCGCATCGACGCCTACCAGGGACCGGGCCAGTTCCCGCGCACGCTCGACATCGCCCGCCAGGTGGCGGGCCGCGTGATGGGCTGGGAGTCGACACTCGCCGCCGAGGCGAACGAGCCGACGGCGCTCCTGGGCCTCGGCCGGCACCTGCTGAACCAGGGCTACTACGAGGAAGCGACAGGCTCTCCTGCGCCGGGCGGTCGCGAACGACGCCGGGGCGACCACGAACGCGCGCCGCGAGGCGCGCATGCTGCTCGCGATGCTCGCGCAGGCCTCACGCGACTTCGGCGAGGCCGAGCGCCTCGTGAAGGAGGCGCTCAGTCTCGGGCCCGACGCGGAGGAGCAGCCGAAGCTGCTGCTGCTGCTCGGCCGAACCTACGTCTCCTCGGGCCGTCAGGAGGAGGGCGTCGCGACGTTCGAGGTGATCGTCCAGCAGTTCCCGCAGAGCCCGATGGCGGAGAAGGCCAAGGAAACCCTCACCACCCTGCGCGCGAGCCGCAGGCACTGACTAGCGGGGGGCTCGGGGGGTGCTCAAACCCCCCGATGGCTCAGTCCAGAGCGTCTGTCGGCTCTCGTTCCGTTCCGTTGTCCGTTCCGTTCCGTTGTCCGTTGCCGCACCTGTTCACCGCCCCGTCTTCCGCCGCGCACGCTTCGGCCGTGCCGCGATCTTCCGCAGCAGCCCGATCTGCCCGCTGTGGTACACGATGTGGCGAATCGCGGCCCGCACCTGGAAGCGCACGTCGAAGTCGCGGGTCGGAATCCGCCGGCCGAGCTCGGCGTCGCGTGAGGCGCGCCACGCGTGCGGTGAGCGCGCGATGCCCCTCGAAGAGCGCCTGCATCGCCTGGGCCCAGGCCTTGCGCGTGGGCGAAGGCGGCGCCGGGAAGTCCCCCGCTTCCGGCTCCTCCACGGCCTCGCCGTCGAGACGGCGGCGGAACACGTCGGTCCACGCCGTCACGTGGAGCACCACTTCCCAGATCGTGTGGGCCGAGGCGATCGGACGGGCCGAGGCCGTCGCTGCCGACACGCCGACGAGCAGCTCGGCGAGCGCCGGTCCGTGCCAGGCGTCGCCGCGGCCGAGCGTCTCGAGCTCGCGCGCGAGCGCCCCGGCCTCCGCGGCGGCGGCGCGCGTCCCGCCCTCGCCCACCACCTCGAAGTGCTCGACGTTCGGGTCGAGCGCGGTCAGGAAGCGCTCGTCGTCGGGGTAGTAGCGGGCGCGCTCGGGATCGTCGCCGGCGAAGCGGCGGATCCCGTCCATCGAGTCCCACAGCGACATCACCCGGAAGCGCGTCTTCTCGCCCTCGCGCCGCCGCAGCAGGAACACGCCGCGGTTCCCGTTCGTCGCGAGCAGGTCCTTGAATCCAGTGCGCCGGATGTACTCCGTGTAGGCGTCCGTCTGCCCCGCCGGCGTCAGGCCGTCCCAGCTTCGCGCGATCATTCTTGCCTCCCCGCCCCCCGCGAATCCGTTCCTGCGTAACCATCTATATTGCTTTTAATAGTTACCGAAGCTAGTTCCAGGCCTCCGGCCTGTCAAGAGCCGATTGGATCCATGGATGCGGATGCGGCGGCGACGGGTTCGCTCAGTCCCCGAGCAGGCGGCGCAGCTCCGGCAGGCCCGTTTCGAGCGCCTCCTCGCCGGCCTGCGCGAAGGCCGGGATGCGGGTGGGCCGCATCCAGCCCGACTCGCCGATCGCGGGCGCGATCACGAGGTCGGCGCCCTTGAGCTCCGAGCGCGTGCGCCCGCGCACCAGCGTGAGCCCCGCGCGGAGCGCGATCGCCACGAAGGAGTCGGCCGCCGGCCACTTGCCGCCGGCGTTGCAGTCGATCGCGAGCACCGCGCCGTCGTCGCCTGCCAGCTCGCGTGCAAGCCGCACCGGGACCACCTCGATCACACCGCCGTCCACGAGGCGCCGGCCGTTCCAGACGTAGCGGCGGGAAGACGCCCGGGAAGCTGCACGAGGCCCGCACCGCGTCACGCACGTTGCCTTCGCGGAACACCACGGCCTCGCCGGTGTCGACGTCCGTCGCCAGCACCACGACCGGCACTCGCAGCGCCTCGAAGCTGGGCGTCGGGACGAACTCGTCGATCAGCGCTCCGAGCTTGCTGCCCGAGAGCAGGCCACCTCCCCAGCCGCGTACCCACATCCACGGGTGCAAACCGGAGGCCTGCTCGATCAGCTGGTCGAGATCGGCGCCGCCGGCCCAGGCCGCCGCGATCAGGGCGCCCCCGCTCACGCCCGCGATGCCGGCGACGGCGATGCCGGCCTTCGCGAGCCCCCGCAGCACTCCCGCGTGCGCCGCAGCGTGGGCGCCACCGCCGGCGAGCGCGAGGTAGAGCTTCTTCAAGGCGAAAGCGGCTGAAGGGACGGGCGGCGAGCTCGGGCGTCATTTCACCGGAGCGAGCGGGGGTCTGGGGGGTGCGCCGCAGCACCCTCCATGACGACGCCAGCTCGTGGATCTCCTGGATCGAGAGCACGTCGGTCGCGCGCTCGCGCAGCGCGCGGATCGCCTGGACGGTCGCGGCCGTGGCGGTGAGCGTCGTGACCACGAGCACGTTGTGCAGCGTGGCGCTCTTGCGGATCGCGCTGTCGTCGTAGAACGACTCGCGCCCGAGCGGCGTGTTGAACACGATCTTGATGCGGCCGTCCTTGATCTGGTCGACGATGTTCGGGCGGCCCTCCTGCACCTTGTACACGAACTCGGCCTTGACGCCGTTCGCGTTCAGGTACTCGGCCGTGCCGCGCGTCGCGACGATCTCGAGGCCCATCTCGTGGAGCGCGCGCGCGTGCGGCAGCACGCCGGGCTTGTCGAAGTCGTTGACCGAGATGAAGACGGCCCCGCTCGTCGGGATGCGGTAGCCCGCGGCCTGCTGCGACTTGGCAAAGGCGATCCCGAAGTCGGTCGAGATGCCCATCACCTCGCCCGTCGACTTCATCTCGGGCCCCAGCAGGATGTCGGCGCCCGGGAACTTCAGGAACGGGAACACCGACTCCTTCACGAAGATGCGGTTGACCCCGAGGTCGGCGGTCAAGCCCTGCTCGGCGAGCGAGCGGCCCGCCATGATGCGGGCGGCCACCTTGGCGAGCGGCACGCCGGTCGCCTTGCTGACGAAGGGCGTGGTGCGCGACGCGCGCGGATTGACCTCGAGCACGTAGACGACGTCGTTCTTGATCGCGTACTGCACGTTCATCAGGCCGCGCACGCCCAGCGCCAGGCCCAGCCGCCGCGTGTAGCTGCGGATCGTGTCGAGGTGCTTCGGCGCGATCTTGTACGTCGGCAGCACCATCGCCGAGTCGCCCGAGTGGATGCCCGCCTCCTCGATGTGCTGCAGGATGCCGCCGATCACCACGCGCTCGCCGTCGCCGAGCGCGTCGACGTCCACCTCGAAGGCGTCCTCGAGGAAGCGGTCGACCAGGATCGGGTGCTCGGGCGACGCCTTCACGGCTTCGCGCACGTACTGCTCGAGGCGGCCCGCGTCGTAGACGATCGCCATCGCGCGCCCGCCGAGCACGTACGACGGCCGCACCAGCACCGGGTAGCCGATGCGGTCGGCCACCACCTTGGCCTCCTCGAGCGAGGTGGCGGTGCCGCTCTCGGGCTGCGTGATGTCGAGCTCGTCGAGCAGCGCGCTGAAGCGCTTGCGGTCTTCCGCGACGTCGGTCGCGTCGGGGCTGGTGCCGAGGATCTTGACGCCGGCCTCGTGCAGCGGCACCGACGAGCCGCAGCGGCGTCTGCCCGCCGAACTGCACCACGACGCCCTCGGGCTTCTCCTTCTCGAGCACGTTCATCACGTCCTCGAACGTGAGCGGCTCGAAGTAGAGGCGGTCCGAGGTGTCGTAGTCGGTCGAGACCGTCTCCGGGTTGCAGTTGACCATGATGGTCTCGAAGCCTTCCTCCTTGAACGCGAAGGCGGCGTGGCAGCAGCAGTAGTCGAACTCGATCCCCTGGCCGATGCGGTTCGGGCCGCTGCCCAGGATCACGACCTTCCTGCGCTCGGTCGGCGCCGCCTCGCACTCGCGCTCGTAGGTCGAGTAGAGGTACGGCGTGAACGACTCGAACTCGGCCGAGCAGGTGTCGACGCGCTTGTAGACCGGGACGATGCCGGCGGCCTTGCGGGCCGCGCGCACCTGCGCCTCGGTCTTGCCGGCGATCTGGGCCAGGCGGACGTCGGAGAAGCCCATGCGCTTGGCTTCTCGCAGCAGAGGGGCATCCCCTGGGGATGCATTGCTGGAGGCAATCAGGTCCAGCTCTTTGCCGAGGCCCGTGACCAGCTGCTTTTCGAGGTCGACGATCTGCTGGAGCTGGTCGAGGAACCACGGGTCGATCCCGGTCATGCGGTAGATCTCGTCGTGCTTCCAGCCCAGGTCGAGCGCGCGCTTGACGTAGAAGATGCGGTCGGGATCGGCGTGGAGCAGCTTCGGCTTGATGAGCGCGTCGTCGAGGTCCGTGCGCGCGAAGCCGGAGACGCCGGTCTCGAGGCCGCGCAGCCCCTTCTGCAGCGCTTCCTTGAAGGTGCGGCCGATCGCCATCACCTCGCCGACCGACTTCATCTGCGTGCCGAGCGTGGGGCTCGCGTCCTTGAACTTCTCGAACGCCCAGCGCGGGATCTTGACCACCACGTAGTCGATCACCGGCTCGAAGGACGCGGGCGTCACGCGCGTGATGTCGTTCTGGATCTCGTCCAGGTGGTAGCCGATCGCGAGCAGCGCGGCGATCTTGGCGATCGGGAAGCCGGTCGCCTTGCTCGCGAGCGCGGACGAGCGCGAGACGCGCGGGTTCATCTCGATCACCGTCAGCCGGCCGCTCTTCGGGTCGACCGCGAACTGGATGTTCGAGCCGCCGGTCTCGACCCCGACCTCGCGGATGATCGCGCGCGCGGCGTTGCGCATCACCTGGTACTCGCGGTCGGTGAGCGTCTGCGCCGGGGCCACGGTGATCGAGTCGCCCGTGTGGATGCCCATCGGGTCGAAGTTCTCGATCGAGCAGATCACCACGAAGTTGTCGGCCTTGTCCCGCATCACCTCGAGCTCGTACTCCTTCCAGCCGAGCACGGACTCCTCGATCAGGACCTGGTGCACGGGCGAGAGGTCGATCCCCCGCTCCGCGAGCTCCTCGAACTCCTCGCGGTTGTAGGCGATGCCGCCGCCGGTCCCGCCGAGCGTGAAGGACGGCCGGATCACCGCGGGCAGGCCCGTCAGCTCCAGCACCGCGCGCGCCTCGGCGAGGTTCGTGGCGAAGCCGCTCTTGGGCACGTCGAGCCCGATGCGCGCCATCGCCTCCTTGAAGAGCTGGCGGTCCTCGCCGACCTCGACCGCCCTGCGCGAGGCGCCGATCAGGCGCACGCCGAGCCGGTCGAGCACGCCGCGCCGGCGAGCTCGACGGCCAGGTTGAGCGCCGTCTGGCCGCCGACCGTCGGCAGCAGCGCGTCGGGACGCTCGCGCTCGAGCACCGCCTCGACCGCCTCGGGCGTGAGCGGCTCGATGTAGGTGCGGTCGGCGTACTCCGGGTCCGTCATGATCGTCGCGGGGTTCGAGTTGACGAGCGAGACGCGCAGGCCCTCCTTCTTCAGGACCTTGATCGCCTGGGTGCCCGAGTAGTCGAACTCGCAGGCCTGGCCGATCACGATCGGCCCCGAGCCGATCACCAGCACCGAGCGGATCGAGGTGTCGCGGGGCATCGGCTAGCTCCCCTCGCGCGCGCCGCGCATCATCGAGACGAACTGCTCGAAGAGATAGTGGCTGTCGTGCGGTCCCGGGCTCGCCTCGGGGTGGTACTGCACCGAGATCACCGGGCGCTCCTTCATCCGGAAGCCCTCGACGGTGCCGTCGTTCAGGTTCCGGTGCGTCATCACGATGCCGGGCTTCTCGAACAGCTCCGGGTCCACGCAGAAGCCGTGGTTCTGCGAGGTGATCTCGACCTGCCCCGTCTCGAGGTTCTTGACCGGGTGGTTCGCGCCGCGGTGGCCGAACTTGAGCTTGTAGGTCTTGCCGCCGCACGCGAGCCCGAGGATCTGGTGTCCGAGACAGATGCCGAAGGTCGGCAGCGTGTCGACGAATGCCTTCGCCGCCTCGATCGCGTAGGTGCACGGCTCGGGGTCGCCGGGGCCGTTCGAGAGGAAGATCCCCTCGGGCTTTAGCGCGAGCGCGTCCGTGGCGCTGGTCGTGGCGGGCACCACCGTCACCTCGCAGCCGGCGGCCGCGAGATTGCGCAGGATGTTGTGCTTCATCCCGAAGTCGTAGGCGACGACGCGGAAGCGCCGCTCGTCCTGGCGCGCCGCCGCGGCCTCGCGCTTGAGAACCGGCACCAGATGGCCGCCCGCGCCCTCCGCCCTGGAATCGAAGGCCCACGGCTTCTCGCAGGTCACCTCGCGCGCCAGGTCGAGCCCGATCATCGAGCGCGAGGCGCGCGCCTTCGCCACCAGCGAGTCGCGGTCGGGGTCGAGCGCCGAGATGACGCCGCGCTTGGCGCCGTAGGTGCGCAGGTGCCGCGTCAGCGCGCGCGTGTCGATCTCGCTGATCCCGACGATCCCGTTGGCGTCGAGGTAGCGCGCGAGCGAGCCCGACGCGCGCCACGACGAGACCACCTGCGACGCCTCGCGCACGATGAAGCCCGCCACCTGCGGACGCGCCGACTCGACGTCCTCCCGGTTGACGCCGTAGTTGCCGATGTGCGGGTAGGTCATCGTCACGATCTGCCCGGCGTACGAGGGGTCGGTCAGCACCTCCTGGTAGCCGCAGAGCGCGGTGTTGAAGACGACCTCGCCCGTCACCTCGCCCCGGTGCCCGAAGCTCTGCCCCTCGAAGAGCGTCCCGTCCTCGAGCGCGAGCCGCGCGCGCGCGCGCACTCCCGGCTCCCCGTCCGGGCGCACGCCCGGCCCTCGCTGGCCCGACCCGGCTTTTGTCATGCTCGAGCTTTAGAGCTTATCCGAGAGGGACGCGGCCGGCGAGCCGTCCGGGCGGCCAGAAGCTCAGTGAATCGGCCCCATGCGCGCGAGCGGCCAGAAGCGGAACACCGCGCGGCCGTAGATGTACTTCTCGGGCACCTCGCCCCAGGCCCGCGAGTCGTTGCTGCTGCGGCGGTGGTCGCCGAGCACGAAGTAGAAGCCCTTCTTCACCTCGGTCGGGGGCAGGTCGTCGTTGTCGCGGAAGCTCGACGGCAGGTACTCTTCCTTCGCCAGCACGCCGTTCACCATCAGCTCGCCGCTACGGATCTGGATCACGTCGCCGGGCAGGCCGACCACGCGCTTGACGAAGGAGACCGACGGCTCCTTCGGATACCAGAACACCACGACGTCGCCGCGCTCGATCGCCCGGAAGCGGTAGACGAACTTGTTGACGACGATGCGCTCGCCGTCGAGCAGGAGCGGCTCCATGCTCGTGCCCTGGACGCGGAACGCCTGCGCCACGAACGCGATCAGGAAGAAGCAGAACAGCACGGCCACCGACAGGTCGTGCAGGAACTCCCAGCCCGCGCGCAGGAAGCGCTGGCGCATCGCGGCCTGCGGCAGCACACTCGGCTCGGACGGCAGCACGAGCTCGGCGCCTGCCTCCGCGGGCGGGAGCTCGCGACCGTCGAGGCTCAACGCCGCGCCTCCTTCACGACGCGCGTCGAGGCGATGCGGTCGTGCAGCCCGCGCCCGCCGAAGGCCACCATCAGGAAGCCGATGCCGAGGCTCGCGGCGGAGAGCAGGTAGCCGAGCGCGCGCCGCACGGCGCTCGCGAGCGGGATCGGCGAGCGGCCGTCCTCGGTGACGACGCGCAGGTCGAGCAGCTCCTTGCCCAGGCGTCGCGCCCTTCACGCTCCAGAAGTAGATGTGGTACAGCACGCCCAGCAGCAGCGCCAGCGGCAGCAGCGTGACCGACGCGAACACGGGCAGGAGCGTGACGTCGGTGGTCGCCGACGGGGTCTCGCGGGCCCACCAGTACCAGCCGACCGGCGCGAGCAGCACCGCCTGGCCCGAGGCCACGAACACGGTGTCCACGACGAACGCCGCCAGCCGGCTGCCGGCATCGGCCAGCTCGAGGCCGGAGCGCGCGGCGGCGGCTACCCCGCGCCGCTCGTTCGGAGCCGGACGCTTCGGGCTCGGCTCGGCGTCGCTCGTGGGCTTCGACACGAAGGCCGGCTGCGGCGCCGGAAGCATCGCGAAGGCCCCGCTTCCGCGCGATGCCTGGGGCTCGGGAGCCATCACCGGCACCGGCTGCGTGTCGGACTTCAGGACCTCGCCCGGCGGGTCGATCAGGCGCTGGCCGTCGGGCGCGAGCGTGCCGCCGCAGCTGTTGCAGAAGCGGGCCGGCAGCGGCACCGAGGCGCCGCACGCCGTGCACACCGCCTTCGGCGGGCCGCTCGGCTGCGCGACCTGCGCGCCGCACTCGCGGCAGAAGAGGTCGCCGCGCCTGTAGACCGACTTGCAGGCCGGGCACTCGAGCGGCGCCGCCGAGGGGTGCGCCAGCACCTTGCCACCGACGGCCTCGACCGACTCCTCGCGGTAGAGCAGGCGCATGCTGCCGATCGCCACCAGGTCGCCGTCGCGGAGCGGGCGCTCGGTGACGCGGTCACCGTTCACCACCGAGCCGTTGGCCGAGCTGCAGTCGCGCAGGTAGAACTGGCGCCCGCGGTGCTCGACGACGGCGTGGCGCCGCGAGACCATCGCATCGGGCAGCACGAGGTCGTTCGACGGGTCGCGCCCGATCGTCAGGATCGTCGTGCGCGTGAGCGGGATCTCGCGCCGGTTCGACGACGTCGGGTTGACGATCAGCTTCGCCACGCGCTCAGCCTCCCATGAAGGTCTGGCGGAAGCTCGTCTCCACCTTGACCTTCACGCCGCCCTTGGTGGCCGGCTCGAACTTCCAGCCCTTGACCGCGGCCACCACGACGTCGTCCACCACCTTGCTGACCGACTCCACCACCGTCATGTCCCCGACCTCGCCCGTCTCGGTCACGACGAAGCGGACCAGCACCGAGACCCGCTGCCCCGACTTCAGGCGCGGCGCGCGGCTCGACGGGTAGGACGGCGACGCGCCCGAGAGCCTGCGCGCCGGCGTGTCGACCTGTCCGGCCTCGTTCGGATAGACGCGCGTGACGTCCACCGGCTCGGGCGTGGGCGGCGGCGCCGGCCTTCTCCTTGAGCTTCACGTCCACGCGCCCGCTCTGGCCCGCGACCACGTCGAGCATGCTCGTCCAGCTCTCGTGGCCGGCGAGCGCGACCTCGAGCCGCCGCTTGCCCGCCGCCAGCTTCAGCTCCTTGATCGGCGTCTGGCCGACCGGCGATGCCGTCCACGCTCACGACCGCGCCCGACGGAGTCGAGACCACCTCCGCCGAGCCCGTGGTCGGCACGGCGCGCGGCTTCAGCGTGACGCGCAGCTCGGCGGCGGGCGAGCCCGCCAGAAGCTCGACCTTGCGCGCCTCCGCTCCGAAGCCGGCCTGCTCGACGCGGACGTCGTAGCGCCCGAACGCGAGCTCGCCGAGCTCGAGCGGAGTGCGCCCGCGCGCCTCGCCGTTGATCGTCACGCGCGCCCCGGCGGGCTCGCTCACGACGCGCAGCGAGCCGGTGGCCGCGGCGGAGGTTTCTTCGGACGGCACGACCGGCTTCGCCGGCTCGGTGACGGGAGGCATCGTTGCGGGAGTCGTGGCGGCGTCGGTGGCCGCTCGCGGGCGCAGCGCCCAGGCACCGAGCGCGACCAGGGCCAGAAGCGCCGCGACGGCGCCCAGCGCGAGCGGCAGCGGCACGCCGGGACGCGCGGACCGTGGCCGCGCGGGCGTAGCGGAAGCCGACACCAGCGGGCGCGGCGCGGCGAAGGGGTCCGGCTGCGTCTGCGCCGCGGCGGCCGGCGGGAGGATCGTCGTGACCTCCGTGGAAGTGATCACGGTGGCCGGCGGAAACGGCTCCGCGGGAGCGGCCCTGCGCTCCATCGCCAGCGTAGTGGTCGGGACCGACGCGAGGGCGTCGACTCCGCCCGGCGCGAACACGATCGTCTCTTCCTGGGCCTCCCGTGCCAGCAGGGGTGCGGCGCTCGCCGCTGCGGCTGCGGCGACGGGCATGGGCGGGGGCGCCACGGGCGGAGGCGCCACGGGCGCCGGGACACGCGGGATCAGGACCGTCTCGATGTCGTCCGGGGCGATCCCGGGCTTGAGATCGTCTATCGCCAGGAGCGTGACGGTGTCGTCCACCCTGCCTTCGGCCATCCGCGCGAGCGCCACCGTGTCCTCGTCGCCGAGCCCCGTGAACCACGAGCCGAGGCAGTACTCGAGGTCCTGCACGAAGGAGCTCGCCGTCTGGTAGCGGTTCTCGGCCTTCTTGGAGAGCACCTTCTGGAAGACCTCGCGCCACTTCTGCGGCACCAGGCCCAGCAGCTCGAGCCCCGGCGGCTCGATCGGGTCGGTGTGGACGAGCTTGTAGAGGATCGACGTGACGTTCGGACCCGGGAAGGGCTGCTGGCCCGACAGCATCTCGAAGGCCACGACGCCGAGCGAGAAGATGTCGCTGCGGCCGTCGAGCTTCTCGCCCATCGCCTGCTCGGGCGACATGTAGGAGGGCGTCCCGAGCAGCGCGCCCGAGTGCGTGATGTCCGCGTCCTGGAGCTTCGCGATGCCGAAGTCGGTCACCTTCACCTTGTCGTCGTCGTACAGGATCAGGTTGGCGGGCTTGATGTCGCGGTGGACGACGCCGCGCGAGTGCGCGTAGTCGAGCGCTGCGGCGACCTGGCTCACGAGCCCGATGACCTTCTCGGGCTTGAAGTGCGTGCCCTCGGCCAGCACGTCGGCGATCGTGCGGCCGTCGACGAACTCCATCGCGAAGAACGGGTCGCCGTTCTCCTCGCCGAGGTCGAAGAGCGTCACGATGCCCGGGTGGCTGAGCGTCCCCGAGATCTGGGCCTCGTGCTGGAAGCGGTCGATGAAGGAGCGGTACTGCGGGCTCGAGCGCGGGATGTCCAGCCTGACGGTCTTGATCGCCAGCTGGCGTTTGATCAGCGGATCGAAGGCCTTGTAGACAGCCCCCATCGCCCCGTAGCCGAGGTTCCCCGTGATCTGGTAGCGGCCGATCGAGGTGGGGACCTGATCGGTAGCGGGTTTCCTGACGTCGCTCATCGATCCGCCCGTTGGTGCACGATCGGTGCCGCCGCTCTCCCGCCAAAACTCTAACACCCGCCCCCGGGGCCGTCAACGCGAACGTCGTACAAGTCAAGCCCTGAGAAGGGCTTGCGGCTATGTTATCCTCGCGAGGCCGCTCTCTCGTACTTCTCTCAAGGTGACCATGAGCCGCGCGGTGGACGTCGTCCCCTATGAGACGCTGCAGCAGCCGCTGAGCCCGTTCTTCCTCGACTACCTGGCGGGCCGGGCGAAGGTCGCCCCGTTCCTTCGGCCGGGCGGATTCGAGCCGGACGCGATCGCCTCGGCCGCCCAGGCGGTGGGCGACGCGGATCGGACGGCCGTGGCCCAGGCGTTGGCCCGCCAGCAGGAGGCCCGGGGAGCGAAGGAAGCCGCGGAGCGCGCGGCGCGGCTGGCGGCGCCGGGCGCGGCCGCGATCGTCACCGGACAGCAGGCGGGTCTCTTCGGCGGTCCGCTCTTCGTGCTGTGGAAAGCGCTCGGCACCGTGGTGGTGGCCCGGGAGCTCGAGGCGAGGCGCGGCCGGCCGGTGGTGCCCGTGTTCTGGGTGGCCTCGGACGATCACGATTTCGCCGAGGTCCGCTCGGCCACGGTGGTCGACACCTCGGGAGCGCTGCGCACGCTGCGCTACGACCCGCGCGAGGAGCCGATCGGACGGCCCGCCTGGGACATCACGCTCGACGAGACGGTGGGCGGCCTCGTCGACGAGCTGGCGCGCGCGCTGCCCGCAGCGCTCGGGCGCGACGAGACGCTCGAGATCGTCGCGTCCTGCTACCGCGCCGGCGAGACGCTGAGCTCGGCCTTCGCGCGGCTGGTGTCGCGGCTGCTGCCCGAGCTCGTCGTGCTCGATCCCGCCGACGCCGAGCTCAAGCGGCTGGCGGTCCCGGTGCTCGCCCGCGAGCTCGGCGAAGGCTCGCCGAGCTCGAAGCTCGCGCTCGAGGCCGGCCAGGCGCTGCTCGAGGCCGGCTACCACCAGCAGGTGCCGGTGCGGCCCGGCTTCCTGAACGTCTTCGCGGTCGTGGACGGCCAGCGCCGCGCGCTCGCGATCGCGAACGGCACGCGTCGAGGTGCGAGGCACGCGCGAGCGCTGGCCCATCGCCGAGGCGCAGAAGCGCCTCGAGGGCGACCCGCGCGCGTGGAGCCCGAGCGCGCTCTTGCGCCCGCTGGTGCAGGACGCGCTGCTGCCGACCGCCGCCTACGTCGCCGGCCCGGCCGAGATCGCGTACCACGCGCAGATCGGACCGTCCTACGCGCACTTCGGCATCCCGCGCCCGGTGCTGCTGCCGCGGCCGAGCCTGACGCTCGTCGAGCCGGCGCAGGCGCGCGCGCTCGAGGCCGAGCAGCTCTCGCTCGGCGACCTCGCGGGCGACCCCGAGCGGCTGGTCGCGCGCTGGGCGCGCGAGGACTATCCCGACGTCGAGGCGGCGTTCGCGGGCGTGCGCGAGGCGATCGAGCGCGAGCTCGGCAAGGTCGAGGCCGTGCTGGGCGCCCACGACCCGACGCTGCGCTCGGCGACGGCGGCGACGCGCGGCCGCGCGCTCCACCCGGTGGTCGGGCTCCACGAGAAGGCGCTGCGCGCGCTCAAGAAGCGCGACCAGGGCCGCGCCGACCGCCTGCGCCGGGCGCGCGACGTGCTGCTGCCGGGCGGCTCGCTGCAGGAGCGCGGCATCGGCCTCATCTCGTTCGTGGCTCGCCACGGCCTCGCGGTGGTGCCGGGGCTGGCGGAGCGCCTGCAGCCGTTCGCGCGCGGGCACCAGGTGGTGTGGCTGTGAGGCTCGGAATCGTCTCCTATCCGACGGTGGGCGGCTCCGGCGCGGTGGCGGCCGAGCTCGCCAAGCAGCTCGCGCGCCGCGGCCACGAGATCCACGTGATCTCGTACCGGCTGCCGTTCCGGCTCGGCGGCTTCCAGCAGAACATCTGCTTCCACGAGGTCGACGTCTCGAGCTATCCGCTGTTCGAGTACCCGCCGCACGAGCTCGCGCTCGCGGTCAAGATGGCGGAGGCGGCGCGCGACCACGCGCTCGAGCTGTTCCACGTCCACTACGCGATCCCGCACGCGATCGCGGGCTTCCTCGCGCAGCAGATGCTCGGCAGCGGCGCGCCGCGCATGGTCACGACGCTGCACGGCACGGACATCACGATCGTGGGCCAGGACCGCTCCTTCTTCGAGATCACGCGCTTCGGGATCGAGCGCTCGGACGCGGTGACGGCCGTGTCGGGCTTCCTGCAGCGCATGACCATGGCCGAGTTCCAGATCAGCAAGCCGATCGACGTGATCCCGAACTTCGTCGACCTCGAGCAGTACCGACTCGAGCGCGAGGACCGCAGCGGCTTCTGTGCTGCCGGCCAGAAGGTGCTGCTGCACGTGTCGAACTTCCGGCCGGTGAAGCGCGTGCTCGACGTGGTGCGCATCTTCGAGCGCGTCGCGCGCGAGGTGGACAGCGTGCTGCTGATGGTCGGCGAGGGGCCGGAGCGCTCCTCGGCGCAGGCGCTCGGCCGCAGGCTCGGGCTCACCGACCGCATCCGCTTCCTGGGCCAGCAGCAGGCGATCGAGGAGATCGTCGGGCTCGCCGACGTGTTCCTGCTGCCGTCCGAGCTCGAGTCGTTCGGGCTCGCCGCGCTCGAGGCGATGGCGCGCGGCGTGCCGGTCGTCGGCTCGGACGCGGGCGGGCTGCCCGAGGTCGTGCGCCACGCCGAGAGCGGCTACCTGCTGCCGGTCGGCGACGTCGAGGGCATGGCGACGCGCGCGATCGAGATCCTGAAGGACGACGAGCGCCGGCGCGAGATGGGCCAGGCGGCCCGCCAGCGCGTCGAGTCGCTGTTCGGGGCCGAGCGCGTCGTCGGCCAGTACGAGGCCGTCTACAACCGGGTGCTGGGGCGCTGATCATGGATGCCTTCGACATCGCCGCGATCTGCGCGCACCCCGACGACGCCGAGCTCATCATGGGCGGGACGATCGCGCGCGCGGTCGCGGTCGGGCGGCGCGTCGCGATGGTGGACCTGACGCGGGGCGAGAGCGGCACGCGCGGCACGCCCGAGACGCGCGCGGCCGAGGCCGCCGAGGCGGCGAAGATCCTGGGTGCCGCGCACCGCGAGTCGCTGGCGCTGCCGGACGGCGGCCTCTCGGCGCTGCCCGACCAGAAGGACGTCGTGGTCGAGGCGCTGCGGCGGCTGCGGCCGCGCGTCGTGCTGCTGCAGCACTGGCTCCAGCGCCATCCCGACCACGCGGCCGCCAGCCGCATCGTCTACGACGCCTCTTTTCTCGCGGGGCTGCGCAACTACCGCCCCGACCTGGGCCTGCCGTTCCGGCCGACGAAGCTCGTCTACGCCGCGACCATGACCGAAGCGAACGACATCCGGCCGAGCTTCGTGGTCGACGTCACCGCCGTCTGGGAGACGAAGATCAAGGCGATCGCCGCGTTCGCGAGCCAGTTCACGCCCGGGCCCGGCGAGACCGGCGCCCAGCCGCTCGACCGCTTCCGCGAGGCCGTCGAGCTCACCGGGCGCCGCCACGGCCAGCAGATCGGCGTGCGCTTCGGCGAGGGCTTCGTCACGAAGGAGCCGCTCGCCGTCGACGACGTCGCGGCGCTCGCCGGGAGCGCGTCGATCTGAGCGGAGGCTGCTCCGGCGTGTCGCGCTGCGCTCCTGTCATATCCTTGCGCGACCGGAGGACGACCGGGATGAAGCTCGCTGCTCTTCTTTTCTTGGGGATGACCGCCATGGCGCAGGCCGAGGACGCCCACCGGCCGCTCGTCGGCCGCTCGCTGGTGACCACGCGTTACGGGATCGTGGCCTCGTCGCAGCCGCTCGCGGCGCGCGCCGGCACGCTGATCCTGGAGCGCGGCGGCAACGCCGTCGACGCCGCGATCGCCACGAACGCGGCCGTGGGCGTGATGGAGCCCGCGATGAACGGCATCGGCGGCGACCTCTTCGTCCTCTACTGGGACGCGAAGGCCGGAAAGCTCCACGGCCTGAACGCGTCCGGCTGGGCGCCCACGGGCCTGACGCCGGCAGTCGCTCGCGGCCAAGGGGGTCACGACGATGCCGCGCGACGGCGCCGCGTCCGTCACCGTCCCCGGGGCGGTCGCGGGATGGCAGGCGCTCAGGGACAAGTTCGGCACGAAGCCGCTCTCGGAGCTGCTCGCGCCCGCGATCCACTACGCGAGCGAGGGCTTCCCGGTCGGCGAGATCACCGCGGAAGCCTGGGCCGCGGCGAGCGGGCGGGTCGGCGCGCCGAGCGCCTCACGCACCTACCTGCCCGGCGGCCGGCCGCCCGCGCCGGGCCAGCTGTTCAAGAACCCCGACCTCGCGCGCTCGCTCTCGCGCATCGCCGAGCGAGGGCGCGACGGCTTCTACAAGGGCGAGACGGCCGACGCGATCGTGAGGACGCTGCGCGCGGCCGGCGGCACGATGACGCTCGCGGACCTCGCCGAGCTACAGCCCGAGTGGGTCGAGCCGATCTCGACGCAGTATCGCGGCTGGACGGTCTCGGAGATCCCGCCGAACACCCAGGGCATCGCGGCGCTGATGATGCTCGAGATCATGGAGGCCTTCCCGCTCGGCGAGTGGGGCTTCCATTCGCCGCGGGCGCTCCACGCGATGATCGAGGCCAAGAAGCTGGCCTACGCCGACATGCTGCGCTACGTCGCCGATCCGCGCTTCGGCGCGGTGCCGGTCGCGCAGCTCCTCGATCGAGCGCGGGCGGCGCGGCGAGCGAAGCAGGTCGACATGGCGAAGGCGGCCTGCGAGGTCGCGCCCGACCGGCTCGCCGGGCTCACCGACGCCAAGGGCGGCGACACCATCTACCTCTCGGTCGTGGACAAGGACGGCAACATCGTCTCGCTGATCCAGAGCGTCTTCTCGGCCTTCGGCTCCGGGATCGTGCCGGAAGGCACCGGCTTCGTGCTCCACAATCGCGGCGGGCTCTTCACGCTCGAGCCCGGACACCCGAACACGCTCGCGCCGCGCAAGCGGCCGCTGCACACCATCATTCCGGGCTTCATGCAGAAGGACGGCGTCCAGATCGGCTTCGGCATCATGGGCGGCTTCAACCAGGCGCAGGCGCACGCACAGTTCGTGGCGGGAATCGCCGATTACGGCTTCACGATCCAGGAAGCGCTCGAGGCCGGCCGCTTCACCAAGCCGACCTTTGCGGGCTGCGACGTCGAGATCGAGGCGCTCGTGCCCGACGCGACGCGCGCGGAGCTCCAGCGGCTCGGACACCAGCTGCTCGTGGTCCCGCCTCGGCAGTCCAACTTCGGCTGGGGCCAGGCCGTGATGGCCCGCCCCGACGGCGTGCATTTCGGCGCCTCCGAGCCGCGCCACGACGGGGCGGCGATCCCGGAGAGCCCGCCGATCTTCGGCGCCGCCGCGCTCGGACGCTAGGACTGCCGGAGCACGATCGCCGCGGCCACGTCCCTCTCGAGCCCGATCGTGGTCTCGCCGACCTCGATCACGAACGTGGGCAGCCGCTGGAGCAGGAGGAGGCTCACGCCCGGGGCGACGCCCTGGGCCGTGAGACGCGCGAGCAGCTCCGGATCGCCCTCCAGGCGCTCGACGACGCCGCTCGAGCCCGCGGGCAGCTCGGCGAGGCTGCCGCCGATCGCCGCCGGCTTCGCGGCGCTGCGCCGGAACAGCCTGCGGATGAGGCGCGCGGCGCCGCTCTTCGACTCGTCCGGCATCGTGTAGCCGCAGCGCGGGCAGTGCTGCGTCGCGCAGCCGCCGATCGCGATCGGGCAGCCGTGCTCCTTGCAGGTGTCGCCGCCGGGCTGGTAGGCGAGCCCGCACATCGGGCAGGTGAAGGAAGCGGCCGCCGGCGCGGCGCCGGCGAGCGGGAGCGTCGTCACGGTCCCACTCCGATCCCGGTCGCCTGCATGAAGACGCGCACGAGGCCGCCCGTCGCGAACGCGAGCGGGAAGATGAAGGCGGCCATCGCGGCGGCGGTCTTCCAGCCGCGCTCCTTCGCGATCATGAAGACGTTCGCGATGCAGGGGATGAAGAGCGTGATCGTCACCATCGCCACGACGATCTGCACCGTGTCGAGGCCGCCGCTGCGCGACATGTCGAACAGCCGCGTCGCCGCGAAGTCGCGGCGCAGGAAGCCGATCAGGAACGCGGCCGAGGCCTCCTTCGGCAGGCCGAGCACGCCGGTCACCAGCGGCTCGCCCGCGCGGATGATCACGCCGAGGAGCTTCAGCCGGTCGAGCAGGAACAGCACGAAGGTGCCGACCAGGAAGAGCGGCAGCGCCTCCTTCAGGTACCACTCGACGCGCGCCGCGGTCTTCGAGAGCACGTTCTCGAGCGCGGGCAGCCGCATCGGCGGCAGCTCGACCACGAAGGCGCCGCGCTCGCCCGGCAGCACTCGCGCGGCCAGCCAGCCGACCGTGATCATCACGGCCGCGAGAGCGGTGAACCAGACCATCCCGGCCGCGAACGGCACCACCGCCAGCATCGCCAGGATCACGCCGAGCTGAGCCGAGCACGGCACCCCGAGCGCGAGCAGCAGCATCGCGAGCAGGCGCTCCTTGCGCGTCGGCAGGATGCGCGTCGTGAGCGTCGCCATCGTGTCGCAGCCGAGGCCGAGCACCATCGGCAGCACGGCCTTGCCGTTCAGGCCCATCAGGCGGAACACGCGGTCGGTCATCACCGCGAGCCGCGGCAGGTAGCCCGAGTCCTCGAGCAGGGCGAAGGCGGTGAAGAAGGTGAGGATGATCGGCAGCACGATCGCGAGCCCGTAGGAGAGCCCCATCGTGATGAGGCCGTACTCGCCGACGAAGAGGTCGCGCGGCAGGCTCCATGGAACGTAGGCGAAGGCCGCCACCGCCCAGGGGTTCAGGTAGTTGTGGAAGAGCCCCTTCTCCATGAGGTCGACGAGCGTCCCGGCTCCGAAGACGCCCACGAACTCGTAGAGCACCCACAGCACCGCCGCCAGGATCGGCCAGCCCCAGAGCGGGTGCACCGCGAGCCGCCCGAGCCGGCGCGACACGCGCTGCCCCGTCGAGAGCCCGTCCGAGGCGAAGCGCTTCGCGAGCGTCCCGGCGTTCTCGAGCAGCGCCTCGTGGTAGCGGGCGTGCAGGCTCGCCGGCTGCTGCGACGGCGCCTCGCTGGCCGTGAGCATCGCGAGAGCGGGGCCGGCGAGGTCGTCGGGCAGCGGCCAGTGGTTGCGCGGCACGCGCGCCGACGCGAGCGCTTGCGTCACGCTCGCGACTCCCCGCCCGCGCGTCGCGACCGTCGCCCGGACCGGAATGCCGAGTGCCGCCTCGAGACCCGCGAGGTCGAGCCGGATCCCGCGCGCCTCGGCCTCGTCGTGCATGTTGAGCACGAGCACGGTCCTGACCTCGAGCTGTGCGAGCTGCGCCGTGAGCAGGAGCGCGCGGCGCAGGTTCTTGGCGTCGGCCACCTGCACCACGACCGCACACTCGTCGCCGCGCACGGAGCGCACGAGCTCCCAGCTGACGCGCTCGTCCTCGCTGAGCGGCAGCAGCGAGTTGAGGCCGGGCGAATCGATCAGCTCGCCGCCGTCCGCGAGGCGGCCGCGCATGACCTCGACGGTCGTACCCGGATAGTTGGAGACGGTGGCCCGCAGCCCCGTGAGCGCGTTGAAGAGGGCGCTCTTGCCGACGTTCGGATTGCCGAGCAGCACGACCTTGCGCGGCACGGGCCTCGGCACGGGCTGCGCGAGCGTCGGCGGCTCCGCCCGCCGCCGCCAAAGCACCGTCCGTACCGATATTGAAATCCATTTTCAACTTCGGCCTCATAGTCTAGCGCAGGCCCGCGAGGAGCGCCAGAGGCAAATTGCTCGGATTTCGGGGCGGCGGCGCGCCGCGAAGGGCTCGCTTGCCGTTGTGCGTGGCCCGGTTATCCGCTTGCGGCCGGTTCCCGGGAGTCGGACAGGGCCGTGATCGCGAGCCCCGTGACGAAGACGGTCACGGCGCTCACGACGTTGTACCAGAGGAAGGCCAGGGGTGTGAGCCAGGCGACGAGCAGCACGGCCGCCATGCCCGCGAAGGCGCCGTAGAACGCCCCGCGGGCGCTCGCGCGCGGCGTGAGCACGGCGAGCCCGAAGACCCCCAGGATCGAGCCGTAGAAGTAGGAGCCGAAGCGGTTCACGACCTCGATCGCCGAGCCGAGCTGCCCGGCCTGCGACGCGACGAACGCGGCGAAGACGCCCCAGAACGCCGTGAAGAGGCGCGAGGCGAGCAGATCGTGGGCGGCCCCGCCGTCCTTCCGGACGAAGCGCGTGTAGAAGTCCACCATCGTGGCCGTCGCGAGCGAGTTGAGCTCGCCGGCCAGCGCCGACATCGCGGCGGCGAAGATCACCGCCAGCACCAGCCCCGCGAGGCCGCCGCGCAGCCGCGAGACCACGTAGCTCGGGAAGATGTAGTTGACGTCGTTGACGGCCCGGCCGGAGACCGAGGCGGCGAGATCGCGGGTGGCTTTCTCCGCCGCCTCGAGGCGCCGCTCGGCCGCGAGGTAGCCGTCGCGAGCGGCCGCGACGTCGCCCGCTTCCCGGCGCGCCCGCGCGAAGGCCTCGGCCGCGCGCTGCCGCTCGGCGTGCGCCGCGCTCGCCTGCTCGCGCACGCGCGCGAGCTCCGCGGGTGGCGCGTTCGCCTCGAGCCGATGCAGCTCCGCGCGGTTCCAGAGCAGCGGCGCCTCGTGGAAGTGGAAGAACACGAACACGAGGACGCCCGTGAGCAGGATCAGGAACTGCATCGGCACCTTGAGAAAGCCGGTGAACAGCAGCGACAGCCGGCTCTCGGTGAGGCTGCGGCCCGAGAGATAGCGCTGGACCTGGCTCTGGTCGCAGCCGAAGTACGCCATCGCCAGGAACATCCCGCCGATCGAGGCCGCTCCAGACGGTGTAGGGCCGCGTGGGGTCGGTCGCGGTGTCCATCATCTCGAGCCGGCCGCTCGCCTGCGCGAGCGCGAGCGCGTCGCGGAGCGAGACGCGAGGCCGGCAGCTGCGTGATCGCGACGAAGACGCAGGTGAAGACGCCGAACCAGACGAGCGCCATCTGCGCGACGTCCGTCCAGATCACCGAGCGGTTGCCGCCCCAGACGACGTACAGGATCGTGGCGCTCGCCATCAGCACGATCGTGAGCCCCTCGCTCCAGCCGAAGATCGTCGAGAGCACGAGCGAGGGCGCGTAGAGCGTGATGCCGACCGAGAGCCCGCGCGAGAGCAGGAACAGGACGCTCGTGAGCGTGCGCGTGCGCGAGTCGAAGCGCTGCTCGAGGTACTGGTACGCGGTGAAGACGCCGGCGCGGTAGAAGAACGGCACCAGCGTCATGCTGAGCACGATCATCGCGAACGGCAGCCCGAAGTAGAACGCGACGAAGCTCATGCCGCGCGTGTAGGCCTGGCCGGTGGTGCCGACGAAGGTGATGGCGCTGAGCTGCGTCGCCATCACCGAGAGCCCCGCCGCCCACCAGCGCATCTCGCGCCCGGCCAGGAAGAAGTCGGAGACGTTGCGCGTGCGGCGCCCGACCCACACGCCGAGCGCGACGATCGCGCTCACGTAGGCCGCGAGCACGGCCCAGTCGGCGGGCAGCAGGGTGTCGGGCGGCGCGCTCAATACGGCCACCGCGAGAAGA
The DNA here is from genome assembly GCA_963724555.1 of uncultured Acidobacteriota bacterium. Lineage (GTDB taxonomy): Bacteria > Acidobacteriota > Vicinamibacteria > Fen-336 > Fen-336 > DATBSL01. Next base: position 225,449 of record CAVRVE010000014.1, on the reverse strand, counting down.
GCGCGAGCAGCGCCATCACCGCCACGGCCGAGAGCGCCACCGCGGCGTAGATGGCGCGCCAGCTGCCGAAGACGGGCACCGGGCCGTCGTCGTCCGGTCGGCGCTCAGGCGGGCTCGCGAGCATCCTGGAGTGGCGGCATTATGCGACAATCCGGCCGTGATCACCGGGTTCAACACCGACGTCAAGCACCGGGGTCTCGTCTACCACGTGCAGACGGAGGACAAGGGCAAGGACAACCCGCTGATCGAGACGCTCATCTACAAGGGAGGCGAGATCCTCGCTTCGCGGCGGCTTCCCTACGCCGAGCTCGTCCGCGACCGCGATCCCGAGAAGGCGATCGCCGCGCTCATGGAGGAGCAGCACCAGGCGATGATCCTCGAGGTGAAGAAAGGCAAGTTCGCTCCGGCCGAGGAGCGGCGCGCCGAGGACCTCTCGCTCGACGACATCGTGCTCACCTACCTGGCGGCCCGCGCCGGGAAGGCGTAGCGGCCTTCGCCGTGGCGGAGCCCGAGCACCCGGCACTCGAGGCGCTCCGCGCGCGCCTGGCCGACGAGGAAGCGGCCTACGCCGAGGTGCTCGCGGCCGTGGATCGGCTCTCCGCGCTCACGCTGCCCGCCGAGGCGGCGCCCGAGGTGCGCGAGCGGCTCGCGACGCTCAACACGCTCTGGTCCTCCCCGAAGCCGCCGTCCGAAGGCGGGATCACGGGGCTGGCGCGGCAGCAGGCCTGGGCCGCGCTCGCGCCGGCGCTCGAGCGGCAGCAGGCCTTCAACGCCGCGCTCGTGCAGCTGCTGAACGCGTACCTGGCGCAGACCGACGCGCTCCACGCGCGCCTGCGCGAGCTGGCCGCGGCGCTCGTGCGCTATGCCCAGCGCGTCGAGCCCGTGATCGACGCGCGCGACCGCGTGGCGACGGCGCTCGCCACCACGCGCTCGGAGCTGCTGCTCGAGGCCTTCGACCGGCGGCTCGAGTCGCTGGCGCGCCGGCTCGACGGCCTGCGCGAGCGCTCGTAGCGGCGGCTCGTTGCGCCTCGCCTTCGTCTCGCCGCTGCCGCCGGTCGCGAGCGGCATCGCGGACTACACGGCCGACCTGTTGTCGCTCGTCGCGCCACGCCACGAGATCGAGCTCTTCCACGGGCAGGACCAGGTCGAGAGCGGACGGCTTCCCGCGAGCGTGCCGATCCGGCCGGCCGCCGAGCTCGCCGGGAGACAGCGCGAGCGCCCCTTCGACCTCGTGGTCCACGAGCTCGGCAACAGCCCCGCGCACGATTTCCAGTACGAGCTCGTCTCGCGCGTTCCGGGCCTGCTCGTGCTCCACGAGCTGGTGCTGCACCACGCGCGCGCCGCGCACTTCCTGGAGTCGGAGGAGGTGCGCGCGTGGCGCGCGAGCCCGGGAAGCGCCGAGGCGAAGCAGAGAGCCGAGCCGGTGCTCGAGGCGTGGCGGGCCGAGCTCGAGTACGCGTATCCCGGCCGTGGCGCGCGGCTCCACGCGGCCCAGCTCGGCACCGTGGGAAACCTGCTGCCCTACGCCTACCCGCTCGTCCGGCTTCCCGTCGAGGCCTCGCGCGCGATCGCGGTCCACAACCGCTTCACGGCCGACGCGGTCCGCGCGGAGGTGCCCGGCGCGCTCGTGCTCGAGGCGCCGATGCCGGTGAGCCGCTTCGACGTGGACGCGGGCGCCGTGCGCGCGCTGCGCGAACGCCTCGGCTTCGGCCCGGAGCACGTGGTCGTCGGCGTGTTCGGGCTGCTGACGCCGGAGAAGCGCGTGGCGAGCGTCGCGCGTGCGCTGGCGCGCGCGGCGCAGTCGGACGATCGGCTGCGCCTGCTGCTGGTCGGGCCGGTGCCCGACCGCGCGCGGCTCGACGCCGACCTCGGGCGCCTCGGCCTGCTGGGCCGCACCGTCGTCAGCGGCCGCGTGCCGCTCGCCGAGCTGGCCGCGCTCATCGAGGCGGCGGACGTCGTCGCCCACCTGCGCTACCCGAGCGCGCGCGAGACCTCGGCGGCGCTCCTGCGGGTGCTCGCCCAGGGACGGCCGACGCTCGTCTCCGACCTCGAGCACCAGGCGGAGCTGCCGGACGACGTCGTGCTGCGGATCGACGTGGCCGACGAAGACCGCGCGCTCGAGGCGGGCTTGAGGCGCCTCGCCGGCGATTCGGCGCTGCGGGAGCGGCTGTCGCGCACGGCCGCGGCCTTCGTCGCGCGCGAGCACGCGCCGTCGCGCGTCGCCGCAGCCTGGGAAGCGGTCTTCGAGACGGCACGCCTGGCGCCCGTTCCCGCCGCGCGGCCGGGCTGGCCGAGGCACTGGCCTCGGCCCGGAGCCCCCTAGGCCCGGCCCCGCGTCCGCGGCCCGATCCCGAGCGCGCGCTCCAGCCGCTCGCGCGCGGCCGCGTCGACGGCCTCGAACTGCACGCCGACTCCCCAGGAGTGCTTGCGCCCGCTTCCGCGCGCGACGCAGCCGCGCACGCGCACGTTGAGATCGGTGCGCTCGCCGCCCACGAGCAGGTGCAGCTCGAGCGGCGAGTTCGGCGCGAGCGGCACGGGCGCCTCGAGCATCAGCCCGCCCGGCCCGATGTTCACGAGCCGCGAGCCGACCACCAGCACGGGCTCCGCGAGCTCGGTTCGGCGTGAGGCGGCGGGCGTGCCGGCGCTCCGGCTCCTCCTCGTCGTGCCGGCGGCGCACGGTCAGGGCACCTCGCGCACGACGCGGAAGCCGCAGTCGGCGGCGCGCGCGTGCGGCGGGCGGGCGCAGCGCGCGCCCGGCGGGACCTCGCGCACGTGCTGGCGCCAGGAGCCGCCGCGCGAGACGCGGCACTCCCCCGCCTCCGGACCGCGCGGGTCGTAGCGGCGCATCGCCCGGTAGGCGGTCGCGTCGTACCAGTCGTGGCACCACTCGTGAACCACGGTGCCCATGTCGAGCAGCCCCCAGTTGTTCGGAGTGCCGCGGCCGACGCGCCAGGGGCCGGACAGCGGAGCCTCCGGGATCTCGCCGAGCGGGATCTCCTTGCCCCACGAAGTCGGCGCGCCGTCCAGGCCGCCGCGAGCGCCGTGCTCCCACTCCGCCTCGGTCGGCAGCCGCCAGTGGCCGCCCAGAATCTCGGAGAGCCAGTTGGCGTAGGCCGCGGCCTCGAACCAGGTGACGCCCACGACCGGCTGGTCCGGATCCCAGAAGGTCGGGTCCTTCCACCACGGCGGCTCCGGCACGCGGCCGCTCGCGAGGAACCAGGCGTACTCGAGGTTGCTCACCGGCGTGCGCGCCATGCGCAGCGGCCGCACCTCGACCTCGTGCGCCGGCTGCTCGTCCACTCGCCCTTCCGACGAGCCCATCACGAAGCGGCCGCCGGGAACGAACTGGGTGGCGGGAGCGACGACCGAGTGCCGACCCGTGACTGGAGTTGCAACCGCCATAGGCTACTCCTTATGCAGATTGTGACTACTCGATCTGCGGTGCGGCAGGCTCTCTCACTTGAGAACCTTTTCTTTAAGCACGGTTACAGGCAATAATATGACACGTCACTTGATGTTCGTCCAGAGAAAAGTAGGAGCTTGAACCGTGAGGCTGATGCTCGCCGGTGTGCTCGCCACCCTGACCGCCGCGTCGCTGGCGATCATCCGGCCCGCGCTCCTGACCGAGGAGGAGCGCGAGGCCACGCAGAGCATGCGCGAGAGCCGCTGGCGCGCGGACGTCCGCTTCCTCTCGAGCGACCTCCTGGAGGGGCGCGCGCCCGGCACGCGCGGCGAGCAGCTCGCGCGCGAGTACGTCGCCGCTCGCTTCGAGGCGATCGGCCTCGAGCCGGGTGCCCAGGGCGGCGCGTGGGAGCAGCCGGTCGAGCTCGTCGGCGTCCGCTCGCAGGCTCCGCGCGAGCTGCGCGTGGCGCGCGGCAAGGACGAGGTGACGCTGCGGCTCTCGGACGACTACATCGCCTGGAGCAACCGCGGCGAGCAGGAGTCGAGGCTCGACGACGCCGAGATCGTCTTCGTCGGCTACGGCATCGTCGCCCCCGAGTACGCGTGGGACGACTTCAAGGGCGCCGACCTGCGCGGCAAGGTGCTGCTCTTCATGAACAACGACCCGGAGCGCGACCCGGGCTTGTTCGCCGGCAAGCGCCGCCTCTACTACGGGCGCTGGGACTACAAGTACGAGATCGCGGCCGCGCGCGGCGCGGCGGGCGCGATCGTGATCCACACGACTCCCTCGGCCGGCTACAGCTGGTCGGTCGTGCAGAACTCCTGGTCGGGCGAGCAGCTGAGCCTCGCCGGCCGCGACGGGGCCGGAGCTACAGGTGAAGGCGTGGGCGACCGAGGAGGCCTGCCGCCGGATCGCGCGCCTCGCTGGCCAGGACCTGGACGCGCTCCGCGCCCGCGCCGAGAGCCGCGACTTCCGGCCGGTGCCGCTCGGCGTCAGCGTCGGCCTGCGCCTCGAGAACGAGGTCGCGCGCCGCACGAGCGCGAACGTGATCGGCCGGCTGGCGGGCAGCGACCCGCAGCTCGCGAAGGAGGCGGTGCTGTTCACCGCCCACCACGACCACTACGGGAGCCAGCCGGGGCCGAACGGCACGACCGAGATCTACAACGGCGCCCTCGACAACGCCGCCGGCGTCGCCTCGCTGCTCGCCGTGGCCGAGGCCTTCGCCGCGCTGCCCGCGCGCCCGCACCGCTCGATCCTGTTCGCCTCGGTCACGGCCGAGGAGCAGGGACTGCTGGGGTCGCTGCACCTGTCGCGCCACCTGCCGGTCCCGGCGGGCCTCGTCGCGGCCAACATCAACATCGACGGCGCCAGCATCTGGGGCCGCACGCGCGACGTTTCGGTGATCGGCCTCGGCAAGTCCTCGCTCGACGACTGGGTGAGGGCGCTCGCCGAGATGCAGGGCCGCAGCGTCGTGCCCGAGGCCTTTCCCGACAAGGGCAGCTACTACCGCTCCGACCACCTGAGCTTCGCGCGCATCGGCGTGCCCTCCGCGTACCTCGAGGCGGGCACCGACGTCCGCGGCAAGCCGCCCGGCTGGGGCCGCGAGCGGCGCCAGGCGTGGGAGGACGCGCACTACCACCAGCCGTCCGACGACCTGACGCCGGACTGGGACCTGTCGGGCGCGATCGAGGACGCGCAGCTGCTGTTCCTGCTCGGCCTGAAGGTCGCGAACGCGCCGCTCGCGCCCAGCTGGCGCCCGGGCGACGAGTTCGAGTCGGCGCGCAAGAAGGCCCTCGCCGAGCTCGGACGGTAGCTTCGTGCGCGGCCTCTGGCTCGAAGCGCAGGCGCTCCGCCTCCGCGACGACATCCCGCCGCCCGTGCCGCCCGCGGGCGAGGCGCTCGTGCGCGTGCGCCTCGCGGGGATCTGCAACACCGACCTCGAGCTCGTGCGCGGCTACTACCCGTACGCGGGCGTGCCGGGGCACGAGTTCGTCGGCACCGTCGAGCGAGCCGCGGGCGCGCCCGAGTGGGTCGGACGGCGCGTCGCCGGCGAGATCAACGCGGCGTGCGGCGCCTGCGCCGCCTGCCAGGCGGGACGGCGCACGCACTGCGAGAAGCGCACCGTGCTGGGCATCGTCGCCCGCGACGGCGCCTTCGCCACGCACCTGACGCTGCCGATCCAGAACCTCCACGCGGTTCCCGACGCGCTGCCGGACGAGGCGGCCGTCTTCACCGAGCCGACGGCTGCCGCGCTCGAGGTGCAGCAGCAGGTCAGCGTCACGCCCACCGACCGCGTCGTCGTGATCGGGGCGGGCAAGCTCGGCCACCTCGTCGCCCAGACGCTCGCCGTGAGCGGTTGCCGGCTGCTGGTCGCGGGCCGCAGCCCGCGTCCGCTCGCGCTGCTCGCCGCGCGCGGGATCGCCACCACGCACCTGGCGGCCCTCGAGCCTCGTGCGGCCGACCTCGTCGTGGAATGCACGGGCCATCCCGACGGCCTCGAGCTCGCGCGCCGCGCCGTGCGCCCGCGCGGGACGATCGTGCTCAAGAGCACCTACCACGGCAAGGCCGAGGTCGACCTCGCGCGCTTCGTGGTGGACGAGATCACGCTCGTGGGCTCGCGCTGCGGCCCCTTCGCGCCGGCCCTCGCGCTCCTCGCCTCGGGCCGCGTCGACCCGCGCCCGCTCGTCGAGGCCCGCTACCCGCTGGTGGAGGCGGTCGCAGCCTTCGAGCACGCCGCGCGCCAGGGAGCCCTGAAGGTGCTGGTTGACTGCTGAGGCGATCGCCTCCGCACGCGCCCCGTCGCCTCAACCGACCAGACGGCCCCCGTGGGAAACGGTCACTTCGGAGCCGTCTGCCAAGAATGCTGAGACCGGCTGGGCCTCCAGAAACGCACCGTACTTGTCGCCGTAGACGCGCCGGACGTCGCAGTCGAGCTCTACGTGCGCTGCCGCCGCGACGCGCCAGGGGGAATGCTCCACCCTGTATTCGCACGTTCCGCCATCCCGCTGCACCGAGTAACCCCAGTAATGCTCAGCGATGAACTCCTCGAGGCTTCCCGAGATCGTTGGCCGAGGGTCGCTTGCGACCGACAGGAGCCGGCGATTCTGACGGTCCGCAGCGCGCCACCGATACGACACCGACTCGATCCGCTGTGAGCCATCTGCCGAGCGCTTGAGCTCGTGTCCCATCGGCACGGCAGAGTAGTTCTCATTGTTAGAGAGCGCGCGCGACCCACGCGACGGCCGCCCGCGGAACCAACTCCTTCACGAATACGACAGCACGGCGCCAACCCTCCGCTGTCCTACGTCGTACGTAGAAGCGGAGGTTCACCTCTTCGAAGTCGCGATGGAACGGGATCGGCAGGCCGAGCACTCTCGTGTCTAGGAAGAGAAAGGCCACGACGCTCAGGTACGTGCTCCCCTGCCAGTCGTCGATTTCGGTCCCACGAGGAACGAGGCCGACGAGAGCACTGCGATCCACCTCGTAGCTGACCATCGCCAGGTGCGCCACTGCGCCTTGAGAAAGGGAGGTCGCTTCATATCGCTCACACCCGAGCGATTAGGCGCGCTTCCCGTCCTGCCAAACGACCCGCCCGCCGACGATCGTCATGGCCGGCCAGCCGCGCAGCGTCCAGCCCGCGAACGGCGTGTTCCGGCTGCGGCTCTCGAAGCGGCCGGGGTCGACCGCGCGGCGCCTGGCGAGATCGAGGAGCGTCAGGTCCGCGGGCGAGCCGGGGGCGAGCGTCCCGCCGGGCAGGCCCAGCACGCGCGCCGGCCGCGTCGACAGGAGTGCGACGAGCTGCGGCAGCGTGACGACATCCGCTCCCACCAGCCGGTCGAGGCAAAGCGGCACCGCGGTCTCGAGCCCGACGATCCCGAAGGCGGCCTGGTCGTACTCGACGTTCTTGTCGTCGCCGGTGTGCGGAGCGTGGTCGGTGGCGATGCAGTCGATCGTCCCGTCGCGCAGCCCCTCGAGCACCGCCCGGCGATCGGCCTCCGAGCGCAGCGGCGGGTTCATCTTGGTGTTGGTGTCGTAGGCCGCCTCGCTCACGGCGGCGTCGGTCAGGAACAGGTGGTGCGGCGTGACCTCGGCCGTCACCAGCACGCCGCGCGCCTTGCCGCGCCGGACCGCGTCGACCGAGGCCGCCGCCGAGAGATGCGCGATGTGCACGCGGCCGCCGGTCAGCTCGGCGAGCAGCACGTCGCGCTCGACCATGATCGCCTCGCCGGCCGCGGGCGCACCGCGCAGCCCCAGCCTGGTCGAGACCGGTCCCTCGTTCATGCAGGCCTGCTCGGCGAGCGTGGGCTCCTCGCAGTGGTCGATCACCACGAGGCCGAAGCCCCGCGCGTACTCGAGCGCGCGCCGCATGACGCGGGCGCTCGCGACGGGCTTGCCGTCGTCGGACACGGCCACGCAGCCCGCCTCCTGCAGGTCCCCGTACTCGGCGAGCTCCACGCCCTGCTGGCCGCGGGTGATCGCGCCGATCGGGTAGACGCGCACGGCGCCCTCGGAGCGCGCCTTCTCCAGGATCGCGCGCGTGATGCCCGCGCTGTCGTTGACCGGGTGGGTGTTCGGCATCGCGCACACGGCCGTGAAGCCGCCCGCGGCCGCGGCCCGGGTCCCGGTCGCGATCGTCTCCTTGTCCTCGCGGCCGGGCTCGCGCAGGTGCGTGTGCAGGTCGATGAAGCCGGGACACACGACGAGGCCCTTGGCGTCGATCCGCTTGGCGTCGCGCACGCGCAGGCCCTCGCCGAGCCGCTCGACGACGCCGTCCTTCAGCAGCACGTCGAGCTTCGCGTCGAGCTCCTGCGACGGGTCGACGACGCGCCCGCCCGCGACCAGCAGCCGGCTCACGAGGCCGCCTCCGTGCTGCCGCCGAGCAGCAGGTAGAGCACGGCCATCCGCACCGCGACGCCGTTCGTGACCTGCTCGAGGATCACCGAGTAGGGGCCGTCGGCCACCTCGCTCGCGATCTCGACGCCGCGGTTCATCGGCCCCGGGTGCATCACCAGCACGTCCTTCTTCGCGCGCCGCACGCGCTCCTCGGTCAGGCCGTAGCGCTTGTGGTACTCGCGCGTGGTCGGGAAGAAGCCCCCCGCCATGCGCTCGAGCTGGATGCGCAGCATCATGATCACGTCCGCTCCCTCGACGGCTTCGTCGATGCTGTGGGTCACCCGCGCGAGGCCCTCGAGCCCGGGCGGCACGAGCGTCGGCGGTCCGGCGATCACCGCTTTGGCGCCGAGCTTGGAGAGCAGCCACAGGTTCGAGCGCGCCACGCGGCTGTGCAGGATGTCGCCCACGATCGCCACCTTGAGCCCGTGGAGGCGCCCCTTCTTCTGGCGGATCGTGAGCGCGTCGAGCAGCGCCTGCGTCGGGTGCTCGTGCGCCCCGTCGCCGGCGTTCACCACCGAGAAGCGGCAGTGCTTCGCGAGCAGGTGCGGCGCGCCGCTGCTCGCGTGGCGCACGATCACCATGTCGGGGTTCATCGCCTCGAGGTTGCGCGCGGTGTCGAGCAGCGTCTCGCCCTTGGTCGCGCTCGAGGCGGCGGCGGCGATCGAGAGGCTGTCGGCCGACAGCACGCGCTCGGCGATCTCGAACGAGGAGCGCGTGCGCGTCGAGGCTTCGTAGAACAGGTTGACGACCGTCTTGCCGCGCAGCGCGGGCACCTTCTTGATCGGCCGGTCGAGGATCTCGCGCAGGGCCTCGGCGGTGTCCAGGATCGTCTGGATCTCCGACGCCGCGAGCGGCTCGATCCCGAGCAGGTGCCGGTGCGGGAAGCTCATCGCCGGGCCTTCCGCCTCGCCGCCGGGCGCGGCTTCTGCCTCGCCGCCGGGCGCGGCTTCGCCTTGCGGGGCGCGGCTTTCGGCGCGGCGGCCGCGGCCAGCTTGCGGTGCAGCAGCACCTCGTCCCGGCCGTCCTCCTCGCGCACGAGCACCTGCACGGCCTCGTCGCGCGCGGTCGCGAGCGTGCGGCCGACGTAGTCGGCGCGGATCGGCAGCTCGCGGTGGCCGCGGTCGACCAGCACGGCGAGCTCGATGCGCGCCGGGCGGCCGAAGTCGATCAGCTGGTCGAGCGCCGCGCGCACCGTGCGGCCCGTGTAGAGCACGTCGTCCACCAGTACCACCGTGCGCCCGTCGAGCGAGAACAGGATGTCGGTGCCCTTGGTGATCGGCTGCGCGGCGAGGCTCGTGAAGTCGTCGCGGTAGAGCGAGATGTCGATCGCACCCACTGCCGGCTCGCTGCCGGCGGCGTCCGCGAACAGGCGGGCGAGGCGGCGCGCGAGCGGTACGCCGCGGCTGCGCACGCCCACGAGCGCGAGCCTGCGCGGGTCCGGGTGGCGCTCCAGGATCTCGTGCGCGATCCGCGAAAGGGTGCGGGCCATCCGGCCCGCATCCATCAGGGTCACGCTCGGCAAGGCGGGCGCATGCTATCACTCTTCCGGCAGCAGCGGCAGCACGTCGAGCGGCGTGCCCGGGACGGCCGGCGCCACGGCCAGGCCCTCGTAGCTCGGGATGAAGGTCACCGGGTGCTCGCGCGCGAACGCAGGCTCCAGGATCTCGGTGAGCACGCGGCCTTCCATGTCGCGCGGCACCGGCAGCCCCAGCAGGTAGAGCAGCGTCGGCGCGACGTCCAGCGCCGAGCAGCCGGCCATCAGCACGGCCGGCCGGATCCCCTCGCCCACCACCAGCAGCAGGCCGTCCGGGGCCGTCTCGTGCGAGGCCGAGGCGACGCGCGTTCCGCTCAGCACGCCCAGCAGCCGGCGCCAGAGCGGCGTCGGCTCGAGGCCGTGGGCCGACACGACCACCAGGATGTCGCCGGGCCCGAGCTCCTTCTGCCAGTCGGCCGCGTAGCCGCCGACGAGCGCCGCGTAGCGCTCGAGCACGCGGCCGTAGCGCCGCGCGTCCTCGGGCCGCACGTCGCCGAAGGCTTCGGGGTGCGCCTCGCGATAGAAGCTGTGGCCCACGGTGTCGTAGCCGTTGAAGTTCAGCACCAGCAGCGTGGGGCGATAGGTGGCGCTCAGCACCGCGGCCGCCCGCTGGTAGCTGAGATCGGGCGCGAGCGCGCTCTCGGCGAGCGCCCGCAGCCGCGGATCCGCGAGCGGAGCCGTGCTGCGCGCGCCCTCGACGAAGCTGGCGACGAGCGCCGGGTCGAGGTCGTCCGCCTTCACCATGCGCGCGGCCACCTCCTTCAGGAGGTCGCGCGGGTGGAGCGCGGAGCTGGCGCGCACCGGGTCCTGGCTCAGCAGGTGGAAGTAGGGCGACACGACGAAGCCCTGGATCGCCTCGGGCGGCTGGGTGCCCCACACGCGCACGAGCCCCGTCGGCATCCCGAAGGCGTCGAGCACGTTCCAGATCGCGCGACGCTTGCGCGCGCTCGAGGAGACCGGCAGGCGGCGGGCGAGCCGCGCCCGCTCCAGCAGCCCGACGCCCGCGCCCTTGGGCAGCAGGTGCCACTCGCTCTTCGAGCCCGTGAGCTCGTAGGTGGTCGCGCTCAGCACGCCGTGGTCGCGAGGGTAGCGTCCGGTCAAGAGCGTCGTCCAGAGCGGCGGGCCCTCGTTGGGGTGCAGCGTCCGCAGCGACGCCAGCGCTCCGCGCCGGGCGAGACGCGAGAGCACCGGCGACGAGGACGGCTCGCCCGTCAGGTCGCTCGCGCGGAGCCCGTCGATCCCGACCACCACGATTCGCCGCGCCGACGGCGCGGCCTCGAGACGGACCGGGATGACGGGTGCGGGCGGCCTGATGTCGGGACGCAGAGCCAGAGGCGCCGCCACGGCGAGCGTGGGCGCGAGGATCGCGAGCGCGACGGCCGGCGACCGCTCGCGCCCCGGGAAGAAGAGCGTGTGGAGCACGACAGCGACCAGCACGGCCGCAGCGCTCGTCACCACGGTGGCCGACAGCGCCAGCGCGCGCAGGACCTCGGCAGGCAGCGCATCGCGATAGGCGAGCAGGTTGGACCAGTAGAGCAGGGCGGCGACCGAGAGCGCGACGAAGGTGAGCGACACGAAGAAGGGCCACCGCCGCAGGAGCGGCGGGAACGCGCGCCGCGCGCCGAGGGCACTCGCGGCCGCCGCGACGAGCGCGAGCAGCAGCGTGCCCGCGAGCGTCCACGGCAGGAACAGGCAGAGCAGGATCGCGGGCGCTTCGACCCGCAGCACCAGCCCCGGGTTCAGGTAGAGGGCGAGCGTCGAGAGCAGGGCGGCCCCGATCGAGGCCGCGAGGGCTGCGCTCACGAGCGTGCGGCCGGGCACGAGCCGAAGCGTATCCGAAGGGCGCGCCCCGGTCGAAACGCGGCGTGCGGCGCTTGGCCGCGCGTGCACGCCCGGATAGGATCGGTCGGATGCCCGCCAATCGGACCGCGTCCCTGGTCGCCCGCGAGGGACTCGGAGGTCCCTACGTCCTGCTGACCTTCCTTCACCCCGAAACGGCGCGCGAGGCGCGGCCGGGCCAGTTCGTGATGATCAAGGCCGGCGTCTCGGCCGAGCCGCCGCTGCGGCGGCCGTTCTCGATCCTCGAGACGAGCCCCGAGCGCGAGACCTTCACGCTCTTCGTCAAGCTGATCGGCCAGGGCTCGAAGGCGCTCGCGTCACTTCCGATCGGCGGCTTTGCCCAGTGCCTGGGGCCGCTCGGCCGGCCCTTCAGCCTTCCCGCGGACGACGACGAGGCGCTGATGGTCGGCGGCGGCTACGGCGTCGCTCCCTTCAGCTTCCTGGGGGGCGTGCTGCTGCGCCGCGGTGGCCGCAGCGCCGCGCCTCTTCTACGGCGGCCGGACGACCGCCGACCTGCCGCTCGTCGCCCGCTTGCGCGCGCAAGGCCTCGAAGTCGTGCCGGCCACCGAGGACGGCACGACCGGCGTCAAGGGAAGGGTCACGCTTCCGCTCGAAGCGCACCTCGACGCCGGCTCCGGTCCGCGCCGGCTCTACGCCTGCGGCCCCGAGGCGATGATGCACGCCGTCGCGCGGATCGCGGCGGCGCGAGAGCTCGCGGCCGAGGTCAGCCTCGACCCCTGGATGGGATGCGGCGTCGGGACCTGCCTCGGCTGCGTGGTCAAGATCCAGCGCGCCGAGGACCCGCGCTGGAAGTACAAGTGCGCCTGCACCGAGGGGCCGGTGTTCGACGCGTCGTGTGTCGTCTGGCCGGGCGAGAGCGCCTCGCACGCGCACCGGACGCGGGAGGCCGGGCGCGAGGCGAGACCGAGCGAGGCGAGACCGTGAACCTCGCGGTCGAGCTCGCGGGCATCAAGCTCAAGAACCCGCTGCTCGCTGCCTCGGGCACCTTCGGCTACGGCGTCGAGTACGAGGGGCTCCTCGACCTGTCGCGGCTCGGCGGCGTCGTGTCCAAGGGGCTCTACCTCGAGCCGCGCGACGGGGCCCCGACGCCGCGGATCGCGGAGACGCCCTCGGGCCTGTTGAACGCGATCGGGCTGCAGGGTGTCGGCATCCACGCCTTCGTGCGGGACGTGGTGCCGCGCATGCGCCGCCACGACGTAGCACTCGTGGTGAACGTGTGCGGCGACACGGTCGAGGAGTACGCGGAGGTCGCGCGCGTCTGCGACGCGACGCCGGGCATCGCCGGCCTCGAGATCAACATCTCCTGCCCGAACGTGAAGCAGGGGGGGATGGCCTTCGGCGGCGACCCCAAGATGACGCACGCGGTGGTCGCGGCCGTGCGCGGCGCGACGAAGCTTCCGGTGATCCCGAAGCTGTCGCCGAACGTCGCCGACATCACGGTGTTCGCGCGCGCCGCCGAGGAGGCGGGCGCCGACGCGCTCTCCTGCATCAACACGCTGCTGGGCCTCGCGATCGACGTCGACGCGCGGCGGCCGCGGCTCGGCTTCGGCACCGGCGGGCTGTCCGGGCCGGCGATCCGGCCGATCGCGGTGCGGATGGCCTGGCAGGCGGCGCGCGCGGTCAAGATCCCCGTGATCGGGATCGGCGGCATCTCGTGCGCCGAGGACGCGCTCGAGTTCCTGATCGCGGGCTGCCGCGCGGTCCAGATCGGCACGGCCAACTTCGTCGATCCGAGCGTCTACGAGCGCGTGCTGGACGGGCTCAGGAGCTATCTCGAGCGGCACTCGCTCTCGGACATCCGCGAGGTGGTGGGCACGCTCGAGTATCCGGGCGAGGCGAAGAACGCGGCGAAGGGAGGGGAAGGGTGAACGCGCGCGACCGGCTGATCGTGGCGCTCGACGTGCCGAAGGCCGAAGACGCCCAGCGCTCGTCGAGCGCCTCAAGGGCCACGTGGGCCTCTTCAAGGTCGGCAGCCAGGCCTTCACCGCGGCCGGCCCGCGAGCTCGTGCGCTCACATCGTGGCAGCAGGGCGAGCACGTGTTCCTCGACCTCAAGTTCCACGACATCCCGAACACGGTCGCGGGAGCGGTCGCGAGCGCCGCGCAGCTCGGCGTGTCGCTCGCGACGATCCACGGGCTCGGCGGGCGCGCGATGCTGGAAGCGGCCGTCGGCGCGCTGCCGGCGATGGGCACGCGCCTCCTCGCGATCACGATCCTGACGAGCCACGACGACGCGACGCTCGACGAGATCGGCGTGGGCGGCGGGATGACGGGCTCGCGTGCGCCGGCTCGCCCTGCTCGCGAAGGAGGCGGGGATGGACGGCGTCGTCGCGTCTCCCCACGAGGTCGCGCTGATCCGCGAGGCCTGCGGCCGCGACTTCCTGGTCGTGACGCCCGGGATCCGGCCCGCGGGCGCCCGGATCGGCGACCAGGCGCGCGCGGCGACGCCCACGGCGGCGCTCGCGGCGGGCGCCGACTACCTCGTGGTGGGCCGGCCGATCACCGAGGCCGACGACCCGGCCGCGGCCGCCGACCGCATCGTGCGGGAGATGGAGCAGGCCGGGCGCTGAGATAGAGCTCACGGCGCCCGCCGGATCTCGGCTCAGGGCGCCTGCCGGAGGCGCTCGGCCCAGGGCGTCTCCGGGTAGTCGGCGCGCAGCCGCGCGCGCCAGACCGCGGCCCCGGACGCGTCACCCGCGGCCTCGCGTGCGAGCGCTCCCGAGAAGAGCGCCTGCGGCCGATACGGACCCGAGCCGGCGTCGACCACCTGGCCGAAGGCTTCGGCGGCGAGCCGCGGATGCTGCGCCCGCAGCAGCGCCTCGCCGCGCAGGCACGCGAGCTCGCCGCGGCGCTTGTCGTCGCTCGGCGTCCGCTCGAGCGCGTGGCGTGCGTACTCGGCCGCGTCTTCCCAGCGATCCTCGGCATAGGCGCGCGCGGCGTGCTCGTCGAGCCACGGCAGCTCCACGTCGCGAGGGCGCTCGGGGGCGACCCGCAGCGCGGCGAGAGCGGCGAGCGCGACGAGCGGCAGGGCGCGCAGCGCCCGCGCGGCGAGCCGAAGCGAACGAGACTCGGGGCCTTCGGGCTGCGGCGGCTCCGGCCTCGCCCGGGCCGGGGACTTCCCGCATCCGGCGCCGGCCCGCCAGCGCGAGGCCGAGCGCGAGCGTCGCCAGGCCGACGCGTCCGGCCGAGGCGATCGGCCCAGGTGCGGGCCGCGTACGTGAGGCGGACCTCGGCCTGACGCGGGACGACCATCATCAGCCCCGGCGAAACCAGGTAGGGGCCGTCCGCGCCCTCGGCGCGCCAGCGCGGGTGGTACGAGATCTTGACGAGCAGCGGGTGCCCGGGCCGGCTCGTCGTGATCGAGACGGACTCCGGCTCGAGCCGCGCGTGGACCTCGACCTCGTCCGCGAGCGGCCGCTCCGTGGGCGGCGACCACGTGTCGCCCGCCGCCTCGAAGCGCTTGTCCGTCGTGAACACGAGGAGCGCGCGGTTCGCCGGCTTGCGCGTCATCCAGCGATAGGACGCGTCGCGCCACTCGTGCGGCGAGGCGCGCAGCGGCGCGAACGCGAGCGGCTCGACGTAGCCCGGCCCCGGCTCGCGCAGGCGAAAGAGCGTGTAGGGCGGGATCTTCGCCTCGCGCTCGACGTCGGGGCGAGCGGCGAGCGCGGCTTCGAGCTCCGGGCTCACCGCGACGATCTCGGAGACGTTGAAGAGCCGCAGCCGCGGCACGGCGCTCTCCGGATCGAAGCTCGAGTAGCTGCGGCTGCGAAACGGGTTGGGCGAGCGCGCGAAGAGCTCCGAGGCGAGGTAGTAGACGGGGTGCGTCGTCGTGGCCGCCTGGTTGTAGACGCCCTCGAGCGTGTCGCGGCCCGAGAAGAAGGGCAGCGTCTCGTACATGCGGATCGAGCCGGCTCGCTCGTGGACCGGCCCGTACTCGACGGCCACGCGGCCGTCGTCGTGCCCCTTGCGCAGCGTTTCCGTGAGCTCGCGCCACGCCGGCCACAGCTCCTTCGCCTCGAGCCCGGAGTAGTTCCAGTCGATCCAGCTGCGCAGCACGCGCGAGCGGGAGTCGGCGGTGGTGGCCGCGACCAGCACCAGCCCGAGCGCCGCGACGTCCACGAGCGCCAGCCGCACGTGCGCCGAGCCGAGCGCCGCGCCGAGCACGAGCGCGCCCAGGAGCGCGAGCGAGAGCTGCGCGAGCGGAACGAAGCGCACGTCGATCACGCCGAGCCCCGGGCCGGCGCACGCGAGCGCCGCGCCCGTGAGCGCGCCGAACGCGAGCAGCCACAGCCGCGGGTCGAGGGGCTCGGAGCGGAAGCGGCGCGCGAGGCTCCAGGCGAGCCCCAGGGCCGCGGCGGCGAAGAACGGCCGCAGCAGCACCGGAAAGACGCCGCGCGTCGTCAGGTCGATCCAGGCGTCGTCGTAGGGCGTCGTCCAGCCCCAGTCCGCGACGAGCGGCAGCAGCGCGGGCGCGGCGAGCGCGAACGCGACGAGCGCCACGCCCGCCAGCCAGGCCGCGAGCCGCAGCGTGGGGCTGCGCAGGAGTGCCGGCCGAAGAACTTGCCGTCGACGCGCGGCGACCGCCCGGATCCGCGAGCAGGAGCCCGGCGGCGGTGAGCCCCGCCCACAGCACCGCGTAGCCGTGGGCGTAGGACACGAGCGCGAGCGCCGCGCCGGGAAGCCAGGGGCTGCGCCCGTCCATCCGCGCCCGCACCAGCACGCCGAGGAACAGCAACGCGAAGCCGACGCCGTAGGTGTAGGAGAACTCGCCGGCCAGCGTGCTCGCGATCGTGCCGCCCCAGATCGGCGTCTCCTCGACGTAGAGGAAGACGAGCGCGGCCGCCGCGGCCAAGAGCGGCGCGGGAAAGGCGAGGCGCATCAGACGAAACGACGCGTACGCCAGGAGCGGCAGCAGGAAAACCCCGAGCGCGGTGCCGAGCTTGAACGCGACCGGCATGCCCAGGGCCGGCGCGAGCGCCGACATCACCAGGAACGGGAACGGAAA
Source organism: uncultured Acidobacteriota bacterium (assembly GCA_963724555.1). Lineage (GTDB taxonomy): Bacteria > Acidobacteriota > Vicinamibacteria > Fen-336 > Fen-336 > DATBSL01. The sequence goes on along the minus strand of CAVRVE010000014.1, from coordinate 208,755 downwards.
GTAGTAGAGCAGCAGCGGATGGCCGAGGTAGGAGCCCGGGTACCAGCCGTGCAGCCGCAGCTGCGGCAGCAGGCGTTCGTAGAACCAGACGGCCGTCGGGTAGTGGCAGGGCGTGTCGCCGCCGGCCGTGATCGTGGGCAAGAGCAGCAGCGACGGGCGCAGCAGGTCGAGCGAGCACCAGCAGCACGACGCCGAGGCCGAGCGCGTCCGCGAGCGCCTGGCGCCTCGGAGAGACCCGCATTCGCCGGAGTCTAATCCAGCGTCTTTACGGCGGGGGCCGGCTCGGAATAGGATTCGGTTCCCCCCATGAAGGAAGTGCTTCGGATTCTCGTCGTCGACGACGACCCCGGCATCGGTCAGATGCTGGCGAAAGCGCTCGCGCGCCACGGCTTCCAGGTCGACGCCACGACGTCCGCCGAAGAGGCGCTCGAGAAGTCCGAGGCCAAGGGCTACGACGCCGCGCTCGTCGACCTCGTGATGCCCGGCCGCGACGGAGCGGACTTGTCCGAGACGCTGCGGCGGCGCTTCCCGGGGCTTCCGATCGGCCTGCTCACCGGCTACATGCACTCGCCGCTGATCCCGGCGGTCGAGAAGTCCGGGATGGCCGTCTTCAAGAAGCCGGTGCTGATCCAGGACCTCGTGGAGTTCCTGCAGCGCGAAATCGGCCACTGATCGCGGAAGGTCCGCCGACCCCCGTCAAGGTCGCGGGAAAGCGCAGGGCCGCATCCATGTCCACGTCCCGAATACGATCGACGAGTGTTACCTTCCGTTACTCGTTCCGGAACGAGTTACCGAAGGGAACGCGAACGCTCGAGCTCCTCGATGGGTTCAGAATCGGCTGCAGGCTTCGAGTAACCGAGTCGGCGCGCCCCTCAGCTCTCGCGCTCTCAGTTCTCCAGCTCGCCGCGCTTGCTCTCGCTCAGCTCGGCGCCCTCAGTTCTCCAGCCGTCGCGACTGCTTTCGCTGCAGCCGACGGCGCCGACGCACGAGCCCCTCGGCCTGGTGCCAGGCGCGCCGGTCGCGCTCAGCGAGCGGCTCGACGAGAGCGAGACCGCGCTCGACGGCCTCGAGCGCCCGCTGCGAGCTCGCGGCTCCTGTGCTCGTGGTGGATCGCGAGCTCGCGCCAGCCCTCCACCTCGCCGGCTTCGCCCGCGGCGGCCCACAGCAGGGCGGCGCGCTCGTACTCCCCCGCCCGCTTGGCGCGCCACGCGAGCCGCAGCAGCGAAGGCCCGCGCACCACGTCGGAGCCGGCCGCGAGCGCGCGCTCGTACTCGGCCTCGGAGCGAGCGTAGAGCCGCCCGCGCTCGAGCACGCGCGCCAGGCTGTAGATGTCGCGCGCGTCCTCGGCCTGGCCGTCCTCGACCCACTGGCAGGCGAGCACGGCGAGCGCCGCGAGCGAGACGATGTCCTGCCGGTTGTGCTCGAACACGCGCGCGAGCATCCGCGCGTCGCGCCGCCTCACCCAGTCGAAGTAGACGTGCGGAATGTCCTCGCCCGCGATGTCGCCGTGGCGCCTGAGCCCCATCAGCTCCGCCTCGAGCGACTGCAGCCGGCACGACTCGAGCCGCGCCTTCCACAGCCGCCGCGCGGGGTGCAGCAGGTCGAGGTGCGGCGCGCCCGCGAGCGGGAAGCGGCCGCGGTTGAGCCGGAAGCGGGCGTCGAGCAGCGGCACGTCGAACATCTTGCCGTTGAAGGTCACCAGCTGGTCGAAGCGCCCGAGCTCCTCGGCGAGCGCGTGGAGCAGCGCGCCCTCCTCGTGGTAGTCGCGCATGAAGTACTGCCGCACGCGGAAGCGCTCGCCGTCCACCCAGCCGACGCCGATCAGGAACGCCGCGGTGCCGGCGCCGCCCGCGAGCCCGGTCGTCTCGGTGTCGAGGAACACGGCGCGGCGCAGGTCGAACGACTCGAGCTCCGGCTCGGCGGTCAGCACGCCGATCGTGTCCGGCTCGATCGCGTGGAAGCGCGACAGCGGCACGTCGCCGTGGCGGATCTCGAGGTGGACCGAGCTCTCCACGAGGAAGAACTCGCCGCGCACGTTCTCGATCCGCATTCCTTCGACGAGCTCTTCGAGCGGGACGGGCGCGGGGCCGCGGCGCCGCTCGCGCTGGGTGGCCGCCGCCACCAGCCGCTCGAGCCGCGCCTTGAGCGGCAGGTACGCGTCGGGGACCGGGGCCGCGGCCGGCCCGAGCAGCTCGCGCTCGAGCGTCTCCAGCCCCATGCTCGGCGTGGCGCGCGCGGCCTCGGCCGGCTGCCTCAGCCGTTGCAGTCGGTCTTGGAGAGACATGCCATCCCGAGGAGCGCCGTCATGCCCTCGCTCCGAGGGATCTTTCGTTTAGGTCGTTGGTCCGTTGTCCGGCCTTCCAACTCGTTCCAGAACGAGTTGAGTCGTTCCCGCTCAGATCGCGCACGTCGCGCGAGGGACTCGTGCTCATCCCGCTGCGACCGCGTCGAGGATCGCGAGCGCCACTTCCTTGCCGCGGCTGCCGACCTCGCCCGCGGGCCCGACGCAGGACGGGCAGCCGTCCTGGCAGGCGCAGGCGGCGATGAGCGCGCGGCTCTCGGCGAGCAGCCGGTCGTGGAGCCGGTAGAGCGGCTCGGAGAGGCCGATGCCGCCCGGGTAGGCGTCGTAGACGAAGACGTTCGGCTCGTAGTCGTCGCTCTTTCCGGGGGGTGCTGCGCCGCACCCCCCAGTCCCGCTCGCTCCGAGATCCCGGTCCGCTCGCAGCCCGTTGCCCGCTACCCTGCCGACGCACGCGCTGCGGCCAGAGTCCCCGCTCGATGCGTGCGTCCCCCTGGCCGTTGTCGCCGATCGCGACGCCGAGGTCGTGGCGGTCGCACATCAGGAAGAGCGCCGCGAGCTGGCCGAGCGTGTAGGAGAGCGCGACGACGCCGTCGCGCCGCTCCTCGCGCGAGTAGGGCAGCGCGCGCATCAGCTCGCGCGGCACCGTGAGCCAGTACGAGGTCGTGTGCATCTCGTTCTCGGGCATCGTGAGCTCGCCCGCGCCGACGTTCTCGTTCGTGTGGAACTTGATCTTCTTGAAGCCCACGACCTGCGAGGTGACGTGCACCTCGCCGTGGTTGCGCCGGCCGGCGCCCCGCACCTCTTCCGCGAAGCGCTCGAGGATACGCACCTTCGTGTAGGTGATCGCGTCGGTGTAGTAGTCGACCTCGGCCTCGCGCACCTCGGCGCGCCGCTCCTCGTGGTCGTACTTCTCGACGTAGTAGGTGCGGCCCTCCAGGATGTAGATGGCCTTCTCGTGGACCATCGACGGCGCCGAGTCGTAGTCGACCTCGGCGATGATCCGCGGCTCGCTCGTCACGTCCTGGATCACGAAGTTGTCGGACGAGACCGAGCGCAGGCTGACCGCGTCGGCCGGGTAGCTCTCGCTCGTCCAGTGCCAGCGCTCCCCCGCCCGGTGCAGCAGCTTCTGCTGCTCCAGGTACTCCAGGATCTCGACCAGGTTCTCCTTGCCGAACGGCTCGTCGCCCACGAACGGCAGCTCGAAGGCCGCGCACTTGATGTGGTTGACCAGGATCTGGAGGTTCTCGGGGTTGATCCGGCCCTCTTCCACGGGCGCGCCGAAGAAGTAGTCGGGGTTCTTCGCCACGAACTGGTTGAGCGGCGTCGAGTTGGCGATCATCACCGCCACCGAGGTGCCCGAGCGGCGCCCCGCGCGCCCGGCCTGCTGCCAGGCCGAGGCGACGCTGCCCGGGTAGCCGACGAGCACGGCCGCGTCGAGGCTGCCGATGTCGATCCCGAGCTCGAGCGCGTTCGTCGAGACGACGCCGAGCACCGACCCCTCGCGCAGCCCCCGCTCGATCTCGCGGCGCTTGAGAGGCAGATAGCCGCCGCGGTAGCCGCGGATGATCCCCTCCGAGCCCGGCTTCGTCTCGAGGGCTTCCTTGAGGTACGTCACCAGCACCTCGGTCGCGAGCCGCGACGGCGCGAACACGATCGTCTGCAGCCCCTTGCCGAGGAACGACAGCGAGACGTCGCGCGCCGAGTTGAGCGCGGACTTGCGGATCCCGAGCTGGCGGTTCACGACCGGCGGGTTGTAGATCGCGAAGTAGCGCTCGCCGCGCGGGGCGCCGCTCTCGTCGACCAGCGTTATCTCGCGCTCGATCAGGCCCTCCGCGAGCTCCTTCGGATTGCCGATCGTGGCCGACGAGCACACGAACTGCGGCCGCGAGCCGTAGAACTCGCACAGCCGCCGCAGCCGCCTGAGGATGTTGGTGACGTGCGAGCCGTAGATCCCGCGCAGGCCGTGCAGCTCGTCGATCACGACGTAGCGCAGGTTCTCGAAGAGCTTCACCCACTTGGTGTGGTGCGGCAGGATCCCCTTGTGGAGCATGTCGGGGTTCGTGACCACGACGTGCGCGCGCGCCCGGATCGACTTGCGCGCGTCCTGCGGCGTGTCCCCGTCGTAGGTGAAGGTGCCGATCTCCGCCCCGATCGACTCGATCACCGCGTGCAGCTCGGCCAGCTGGTCCTGCGCGAGCGCCTTCGTCGGGAACAGGTAGAGCGCGCGTGCGTCCGGGTCCTTCAGGATGCGGTCGAGGACCGGCAGGTTGTAGCAGAGCGTCTTGCCCGAGGCCGTGGGCGTGACGACGACGACGTCCTTCCCCGCCTGGACGAGCTCGTAGGCCGCCCGCTGGTGGCTGTAGAGGCCCGCGTAGCCCCGGCCCTCCAGCGTCTCGCGCAGCTTCGGGTGGAGCGCCTCCGGGAAGTCCACGACCCGGGCCGGCTCGGCCGGGAAGTGCCGGAGCGCCGCGAGCACCGGCTCGCTGCCCAGCGTCTTCTGGATCTCGAGGCTCTTCAGGACGGAGAGAAGCGCCGCGTCCCCCCCGGCGCGCGCCGGCACCGGCCGGGTGGGAGTGGGCACCAGCTGCTGGCTCAAAGGCGTCTCATGCCTCCAGGCCGCCCTTCGGGGACGGCTGCGATGCTGAGGCATGATGCGCGAGGGGGCGGTCAGGCCAGGTCCGGACTGTCACAACCGCGCCGGATAATGCTCTATTCTCCGGAGGAGACTCGATGAGCCCCAAGAGCCCCATGCAGGAAGCGGTCCGGACCCTGCTGTCCGGCGTCGGCGAGGACCCCGAGCGAGAGGGCCTCGCGCGGACGCCCGAGCGGGTGGAGAAGGCGCTCCACTTCCTCACCAAGGGTTACACCGAGGACCCGAAGGCGCTCATCGGCGAGGCGCTCTTCTCGGTCCACTACGACGAGATGGTGATCATCAAGGACATCGACATGTTCTCGCTCTGCGAGCACCACCTGCTGCCGTTTCACGGCAAGGCCCACGTGGCCTACATCCCGAACGGCAAGGTGCTCGGGCTGTCGAAGGTGCCGCGCATCGTCGACATGTTCGCGCGCCGGCTCCAGGTGCAGGAGCGCCTGACGGTCCAGATCGCCGAGACCATCCAGCAGGCGATCGACCCCCGCGGCGTCGGCGTCGTGATCGAGGCCGTGCACTTCTGCATGATGATGCGCGGCGTCGAGAAGCAGAACTCGGTCGCGGTCACGTCCTGCATGCTCGGGGCGTTCCGCGACCGCCAGCCGACGCGCGAGGAGTTCCTGTCGCTGATCCGCCGGCCGAGCAAGACGGGGTTCTAGCTACTCCGTCGGGTTCACCTTGCGCAGGCGGCCCGCCATCACCCTCATGACCTCGAGCGCGAGGCTGGGCACGCGCCGCACCAGGTCGTTGAAGGCCGCGGCGTCGACCAGCACCAGCGTGCAGTCGGGGCCCGCCACCGCCGTGGCGCTGCGGGGCGCCGCGTCCACGAGCGCCAGCTCGCCGAAGATGCCCCCCTGCTCGACGGTCTCGAGCACGGTCTCGCCGATCCGCAGCTGGACGCTGCCGGTGCGGACGATGAACATCTCGCGGCCCGGGTCGCCGGTCTCGAAGATCACCTGACCGGGGTCGACCTTGAGCGGCGCCTCGTCGAGCTTCATGAGGGCCTCGAGGTAGGTCTTGACCCCGTTCATTCTCACCTCCGAAATCGCGAGCGGGATCCTAACCCGGAAGTGCCGTAGCGTGCGCCAGCGCCCGGCGCAGCTCGGCCGATCCCGCGAGGCGTCCCGCGAGCGCCGGCCACGCCGCGCGCAGGTCCGCGAGCGTGTCGACGTCCCGCAGCGGCTCGAGCGCGTGCACGCGCAGGCCGCTGGCTTTCGCCCGCTCCAGCGTCTGGGCCAGCACGGCGGGCGTGCTCCAGTCGATGCCGCGAACGAGCTCGGGGTGCGGCTCGCGCAGTGCGATCAGGTAGTAGCCGCCGTCCTCGGCCGGCCCCACGACCAGGTCGGCGGCGCCGAGCGCGTCGAGCGCCCCGAGCGCCGTCTCGCGCGTGACGCCGGGGATGTCGGAGCCCACGATCGCCACGCGCGTGGCGCCGCGCCCGAAGGCTCGCGCGAAGGCGTCGGTGAGCCGCGCGCCCAGGTCCGTCCCCGCCTGGGCGCGCAGCGACACTCCGGGCAGCCAGGCGCGCAGCGCCTGGCGCGCTTCGGGCGGATCGAAGAACACGAGCCGCTCGTACTCACCCGGACGCGGCGTCGTCGCCTCGAGGACACCCTCGGCGAGGGCGCGGTAGACGAGCGCCGCCGCGTCCGCGCCGATCTCGGCCGCGAGCCGCGTCTTGACCGCCCCCGGCCGCGGCTCCTTCACGAACACGACGAGCGTGCGGTCGGACACGGGCGAAAGGTGACGCTCGGGAGCGCGCGCGTCAGTTGGCGGCGGCCGCCTTGACGTCCTTGGAGGTGATGTCGAGCGTGAGCATGAAGCCGTTCGTGCCCTTGAACTCGAAGGCGTTCGGCCCCACACGGTAGGCTTCCACCTCGTTCGGCATCATCACGAAGCCGTCGTTCCTGGGAGCGCCCCAGTACGGCAGGTTCTTCATCACGACGGGCTGGCCGCCCATGCCGGGGAAGCCCTTGAGCTTCACCTCGCCCGTCTTGCCGCCGTCGAGCAGCGCGTGGGCGCCGTCCTTCGTGAACTCCCACTTGTCGATCGAGCCCTCCGCGGTCTTGAGCGACTTCCACTTCACCGGGAACAGCTGGCCGACGAGCATCTGGATCGCGTCGCGCTGCGGCTGGCTGAGCGTCTTGTCGAAGTAGAGCACCGCCCAGTCCATCTCGCCGTCCGAGAAGTCGTCGCCGAGGTCCGCGGCTACCCAGAACTTGGCGCCGTCGAGGTTCGTCGTCCCGACGTTTCCCTTGTTGATCTTGTAGGCGTTGTTGGCGCGGCAGAAGTGCTTCGCCTCGCCGCCGTGCCCGGCGTGGTCGCCGTGGCCGGCCGGCTTGGTGTTGAAGTAGCACTGGCAGAACATCGGGCAGCTGCAGGCCTCGATCACCGTCATGTTGGCGGCCCAGTCCGGGCCCGCCGCACGCGCGGGCGTGCGCGCTGCGGCCGCGAGCGCCAGGAGAGTCAGGCACAGGCCACCCGTCATCGCGAGAGTCCGTCGCGACATCCGCTCACCTCCAAATGGAACGAAGAGAAGCTTTTCGAGCCAGGCCGGCTCCTCGTGAGCCAGCCGCTCAGGAAACCAGGGAGGTTGCTCGTCTCGTAGCGGTGGATCCGGTCGGACGATAGGGCCCGCTGCCGGACCTGTCAAGGGAGCCGTCAGCGGCTGGTCTTGACCTCGGTCCAGAGCCGGTCGTAGAGCACGGTCGCCTCCCCCATGTCGCGGATCAGCTCGAGCCTCCGGGTCACGTCGGGCGGCGGGAAGATCGCCGGGTTCGTTCGAATCTCGGGCGGCAGCAGCGCGAGCGCCGCGCGGTTCGGGCTCGAGTAGTGCATCGTGCGGCAGATCTCCGCGGCGATCTCGGCCTCGAGCGTGAAGTCGATGAAGGCGTGCGCGAGCGCGGGGCTGCGCGCGTCCCGCGGGATCGCCAGGTTGTCGATGAAGAGCGTCGCGCCCTCCTTCGGCACCACGTACGCGATGTTCGGGTTCTCGCTCATGATCTTCGCGAACTGGCCGCTCCAGCCCTGCGCGAGCCACACGTCCCCCGACAGCAGCACGTCGTCGAAGTTGGTCGAGCTGTAGGCGCGCACGAGCGGCTTCTGCTGCGCGAGGTCGGCCTTCGCCTGCTCGAGCTCGGCCCGGTCCTGGCTGTTGAGCGAGAGCCCGCGGCGCTTGAGCGCCGCGCCGATCGCCTCGCGCGCGTCGTCGAGCATCAGGATGCGCCCGGCGTAGCGCGGGTCCCAGAGGGCGTCCCAGGAGTCGACCGGCTCCTTCACGCGCCGCACGTCGTAGGCGATCCCCGTCGTGCCCCAGAAGTAGGGGACCGAGTGGCGGTTGCCGGGGTCGTAGGGGCGGTCGAGGAACGCGGGGTCGACGTTCGCGAAGTGCGGCAGCGCCGAGTGGTCGAGCGGCCGCAGCAGGCCCTGGGCGACCAGCACCTGCACCGAGTAGTCCGACGGGCAGACGACGTCGTAGCCCGCGTTGCCGGCCTGGAGCTTCGCGAGCAGCGCCTCGTTCGAGTCGTAGAGGTCCACGTTGACCCGCACGCCGTGGCGCGCCTCGAAGCGTTTCAGCGTCTCGGGGGCGATGTAGTTCGACCAGATGTAGAGGTTGAGCGTGCGCTCGGCCGCGGCCGGCGCGCCGACGAGCGCGAAGGGCAGCAGCAGGACGGCGAGCCCGAGGCCGGCGGGCAGCGCCGCCAGCCGGGCGCTCCTGCCCTGCTCGATCAGGAACGCGCCCAGCACCAGCAGCGCCGTCGACAGCAGCAGCACGGTCGAGACGGCGTTGATCTCCGGCGAGAGGCCGCTCTTCACCATCGAGTAGATCTGCAGCGGCAGCGTGGTGGCGCCGACGCCCGCGACGAACGAGGTCACGACGTAGTCGTCGATCGACAGCGCGAAGACCAGGAGACCCGCCGCCATCACCGCCGGCAGGATCAGCGGCAGCGTGACCTTCCAGAAGACCTGGAGCGGCCGGGCGCCCAGGTCGAGCGCGGCTTCCTCGAGCGAGCGGTCGAAGCCCGCGATGCGTGCCCGCACCACGACGTAGCCGTAGGAGACCGTGAAGGCCGCGTGCGACAGGATCACGGTCAGGAAGCCGAGCCGCAGGCCGAGCGCCGCGAACACCAGCAGCATCGACGCCGCCAGCACGATCTCGGGCGCGACCGTCGGCAGCGTCAGCAGCGCCTCGAGCGCGCCCTGGCGGCGGAAGCGGTGCCGGTGGAAGGCGAGCGCCGCCGCCGTGGCCGCGGCCGTCGCCGCGAGCGTCGCGATCGCCCCGACGATCAGGCTGTTGCGCAGCGAGCCGAGGATGGCCGGGTTCGCGGCCGCGCGGGCGTACCAGTCGAGCGTGAAGCCGCCCCACGACGCCGACAGCCGGCTCGCGTTGAAGGAAAGCGCCGCGAGCACCAGGATCGGCGCATACAGGAAGAGGTAGACCCAGCGAGCCGCAGGAAGCCCTGCCCAGGACCAGCCCGCTACTCGGCGCCGTCGGGCTATGTCCACAGTGCTCAGTACCAGTTCGCTGGCGCGGCACTTCCGAAGCGGCCGGCGGAACACGCAGCAGCAGCACGACGACCAGCAGCGAGAGCACGAACGACAGCGCCGCCCCGAACGGCATGTCGCGGGCGACGGCGAACTGGCTCTGGATCAGGTTCCCGACGTACGCGGTGCGCCCGCCGCCGAGCAGATCGGGCGCCAGGAAGGCGCCGAGCGACGGGATGAAGACCAGCAGGCAGCCGGCGGCGATGCCCGGCAGCGTCTGCGGCACGACGACGCTCCAGAACGCGCGCGCGGGAGAGGCGCCGCAGTCTGCGGCGGCCTCGACGAGCGCGTTGTCGAGCTTCTCGAGCGAGACGTAGAGCGGGACGATCATGAACGGCAGCTCGCCGTAGACCTGTCCCACCAGAACCGCGAAGTCGTTGTAGAGCAGCTCCACGCGCGGCAGACCGAGGACAGCGAGCGCGAGGTTCACGAGCCCCTCCGAGCGCAGCAGCACGATCCACGCGTACATCCGCACGAGGAAGCTCGTCCAGAACGGCAGCACGACGAGCGCGAGGAGGGCGCTGCGCGAGCGGACCGGGACGCGGCGCGCGAGCCACCAGGCGAACGGGAAGCCGAGCGCGAGGCAGGCGATCGTCGTGAAGGCCGCGAGCCCGAGGCTGCGCCAGAGGATGCCGAGGTACAAGGGCTCGAACGCGCGCGCGTAGTTCTCGAGCGACAGCGTCCGCACGACGCCCCCGTAGGCGGAGCGGTGGCCGAGCGACACCACGAACAAGAGCAGCTGCGGCAGGTAGAACAGCACGACGAGCAGCACGAGCGACGGCGCGAGCAGCAGGGACGCGACGCGCGGGTCGCGCTTCACGCCAGAGGCTCCCCGTCCTCGAGGCGCAGCACCGCTTCCGGCGGGAACGAGAGCGTCACCGCGTCCCCGCGCTTGCGGTCGCGCGCGAGCACGTTTCCTTCACCCACGCTCAGCACCGACGCGCCGGTGCGGACGCGCCACTCCGTCCAGTCGCCCAGGAAGATCTCGTCGTCGATCGCGCCCTCGACGAGGTTCGCCTCGCGCTCGACCAGGCTGATCCGCTCGGCGCGCAGCCCGATCCAGACCGGCGCCTGCGGCCGGTAGCCGCCGTCGTCCTGCGCCGCGATCAGGAGCCCGCCCTCGGTCGCGACGCGCGCGATCCCGCCCGCGACCTCGCGCACCGTGCCGCGCAGCAGGTTCTGCACGCCCAGGAAGTCCGCGACGAAGCGGGTCCGCGGCTTCTCGTAGAGCGCCTCGGGAGCATCGACCTGCTCGATCCGCCCCCGGTTCATCACCGCGATCCGGTCCGAGAGCAGGAGCGCCTCGTCCTGGTCGTGGGTCACGAACAGGAACGTGATCCCCACGCGCTCCTGCAGGTTCTTGAGCTCGACCTGCATCTCGTGGCGCAGCTTCGGGTCGAGCGCCGCCATCGGCTCGTCGAGCAGCAGCAGCTCCGGCTCGAGCACGAGCGCGCGCGCGAGCGCCACGCGCTGCTTCTGCCCGCCGGACAGCTCGGCGACGGCGCGCTCGCCGAAGCCGTCGAGGCGGACGAGCGCGAGCGCCTGCGCGACCTTCGCCGCGATCTGCGGGGCCGGAGTCCCGCGCATCTCGAGCCCGAAGGCCACGTTGCCGGCCACGCTGCGGTGCGGGAAGAGCGCGTAGTGCTGGAAGACCGTGTTGACCGGCCGCTTGTAGGGCGGCACCGCCGTCACGTCGCTCCCCGAGATCGCGAGCGTGCCCGTGTCGGGGCGCTCGAAGCCCGCCACCAGCCGCAGCAGCGTGGTCTTGCCGCAGCCCGAGGGCCCGAGCAGCGTGACGAGCTCTCCCGGCGCGATGTCGAGCGTCACGTCGCGCACGGCCTCGTGGCCGCGGTAGCTCTTCGAGATGCCCCGGACGGCGAGCGCGCCCCGCATCAGCGCGCGATCAGCCACGTCCCGTCAAGGCAGCGGGCGCAGCTTGATGTTGCGGAAGGCGAACGCGCTGCCGTGGTCCTGGAGCACGATGTGGCCGGTGGCCGCCGAGCCGTAGTCGGGCGCTTCCTTCCACTTGCCCGAGTCGCGCAGCTTCTTCCACTCGTCGTTCCAGCGCTCGAACTCGAGCACCTTCTTGCCGTTCAGCCAGTGCTCGACGTGCTTGCCGTTCACGACGATCTTGGTGGAGTTCCACTCGCCCACCGGCTTCAGCTGCTTCTGCGCGTTCGGCACGTGCATCGCGTAGTTCGCCGCGGCCTTCTGCCACTCCTCGAGCTTCTCGGGGAAGCCCACGTCGTCGATGAACTGGTACTCGGGGCCGGTCATCCACGCCGTCTTGTACTTCGGGTCTTCCACGACGCCGTACATCACGCCGCTGTTGCCGCCCTTCGAGGCCTTCCACTCGAGGCTCAGCTCGAAGTTCGTGAACTGCTGGTCCGTCGAGAGGTCGGCGCGCTGGTCGCTGCCGTAGTTCCCCTCGGTGCCCGCGGTCTCCAGGCTGCAGTCGGCGATCTTCCAGGCCGGCGTCTTCTGCCCGTTGTAGCCGTGCCAGCCCTTCATCGTGGCGCCGTCGAACAGCAGCACGTAGCCGGCCTTCTTCTCGTCCGCGCTCAGCCCGGCGCACTCGGCGGCCGTGAGCCGGGCGGCACCGAGGACGCCGAAGCTCGCCGCGAGCACCAGCGCAATCGTGTTCTTCATGCTTGCACTCCCGTGCGGCCAACGTTAGCACCGCCGACCGTCGATTGACACCGCATCGCACGCCTACCAGAATCCCGCCGCCTTAGCCCGCAATAAGAAGGAGACGACGATGACGCTGGCCCGGGCCCTGCGCAGCCCTTCCATGATCCCGCTTGCCGTCCTGCTGTCGCTCACCACCTCTCGAGCGGCCATGGCCCAGCCCGCTTCGGCCGCGCCGGCCCGCGTGCTGGTGCAGGCCGGCAGCCTGATCGACGGCCGCTCCGATACGCCGCGCCGCGAGGTCACGATCGTCGTCGAGGGCGAGCGCATCGTCGAGATCGTGTCGGGCTACCGCGCCGCCGCCGCGGGCGAGACGGTCGTCGACCTGCGACAGCTCACGGTGGTTCCCGGCCTGATCGACATGCACGTCCACCTCGGCGGCCAGCTCTCGCCCACGTCCTACATCGAGCGCTTCACGCTCAACGCGGCGGACATGGCGCTGCAGGCGGCGAGCCACGCGCGCATCACGCTGCGGGCGGGCTTCACGACGGTCCGCAACCTCGGCGACAGCTACAACGTGACGATCGCGCTGCGCGACGCGATCCGCAAGGGCTGGGTCGAAGGCCCGCGCATCTACACGGCCGGCAAGTCGCTCGCGACGACCGGAGGCCATGCCGACCCGACGAACGGCTTCGCGGCGGCGCTCGCCTCCGACCCCGGGCCGGCCGAAGGCGTCCTCAACGGGCCGGAGGACGCGCGCAAGGCCGTGCGCCAGCGCTACAAGGACGGCGCCGACCTCATCAAGCTCACCGCCACGGGCGGCGTGCTCTCGCTCGCGCGCAACCCCGACAACCCGCAGTTCACCGACGACGAGCTGCAAGCCGTGGTCGCGACGGCGCGCGACTACGGCTTCGCGGTCGCGGTCCACGCGCACGGCGCCGAAGGGATGAAGCGCGCGATCCGCGCCGGCGTCGACTCGATCGAGCACGGCACGCGGCTCGACGACGAAGCCGTGAAGCTGATGCTCGAGCACGGGACGTACCTGGTGGCGACGCTCAGCCGCGGGCCGCTTCACGGGCGAGATGGCCAAGGTGCCGGGATGGTTTCCCGAAGTAGTGCGGCCGAAGGCGGCCGCGATCGGAGCCGTCGGGGCGCAGGGCTTCGCGCGGGCGTACAAGGCGGGCGTCAAGATCGCCTTCGGCACCGACACCGGCGTCTCGCCTCACGGCGACAACGCCAAGGAGTTCGTCTACATGGTCGAGGCGGGCATGCCGCCGATGAAGGCGATCCAGGCCGCGACGCTCGAGGCCGCCCGGCTGCTGCGCGCCGAGAGCGATCTGGGCTCGGTCGAGAAGGGCAAGCTCGCCGACCTCGTCGCCGTGAAGCGCGATCCGCTCGCAGACATCGCGGCGCTTTCGGACGTGGCCTTCGTGATGAAGGGCGGAGCGATCGTAAAGCGGCCCTGAAGTACACAAGGTACCCATCGATTCCTTGTTTTTCTTGACAGCGCGCGACCGGAACGACAGAATCCCCGCATTCCAACAGTCGTTCGCACCGAGTCGGGTTTTCTGTTCGGTTTGGCGATTTCGGTGGCCGTAGCGTCGCAGCCCCTCCTCGCGATGCAAGGGCCAGCCGTCGTGCGCCGGAGATAAGAAGAGGAAGGGATTCCATGCTCTCGCCCGCCATCGTTCGCGCCTCGCTCGTCTCCCTCGCGGCGCTCAGCGCCGCCCCCGTGCTCCTGGCCGCGTCGGCCCGCGAGACCGTCTACTTCACGACGCCGTTCGGCAAGATCTCGCGCGCCAACTTCGCGACGAGCAGCTCGCAGACGGCCGTGACCGACTTCGGCACGATCTTCAACGGTCTCGTCGTGCGTTACGACGGCAACGACGTCGTCACGCTGCTGGCCGCCAACGACACCCTGAACGGCGATGTCCGCGCGTATCGCTGCGCCTCTCCGACCGGGAGCTGCGAGAAGCTCGGCACGGTCTTCTCCCTCAAGAAGGCGCAGGGCGTGGCGCTCGACACGTTTGGCAACCTGTACGCGGTGAACTCGCAACTAAAGGGAGCGGACCAGCTCGTGTTCGCGGCCCGCAAGCCGAGCTGCCCGACGACCACCGGCACCGAGCTGCCGGCGGGCTGCTTCCCCGGCGGATACGGCCCGGCCGTCGTGATCGACAGCCAGGTCGACGGTGTGACCGAGGTGGCCGACGTCGAGGTCGAAGCGGCTACCGGCGACGTGATCGTGCTGGCGTCCAAGCCGGCCAAGCTGCTGCGCTACCTCGCCGCCGACGTGAAAACGCGCGTCGGGGGCGGCGTGACCGAGCCGGCTCCGACGGTGGTCCCCGGCAGCTTCGCCGGCCACACCCCGTCGGGGCTAGCGCTCTTCCCCACCGGCGAGATCTTCGTGGTCACCTGCCAGGGCAAGGTCCTGGTCTTCAGCGGCGGCGTCAGCAACATCTTCACGACGATCGACGGGCCGGGATCGCGGATCGCGATCGGCGTCGAAGGAGGCGCGGCGCAGGATCCGGTCGCGAGCGGCCGGGTGCTGGTGACGGGCATCGCCCAGGTCTTGAGCTTCGGGATCGCGCGAGTCGACGGCCAGCTGGTCGCCTCGCCGGCGATGCCCGACGCCAACGTGTGGACGATCTTGCCGTTCGGCGTGGCCGACGCGAGCCTGGGCGGCTCGGTCTACACGCCCGCGAGCGCCGGACCGCTGGTCGTGCAACTGCCGCTCGGCCACGAGGTGACGTTCGAGAAGATCAACACCGGCGGGCTCACGCAGGGCAGCTACCAAGTGATCGGCGAGCGCTCGGTCCGTGGCGCGGCGACCGCGTCGTGCCCGGAAGGCTCGCTCACGCTCGAGGGCGTCACCCGCTGCATTCCCTCGCACGTCAGGGGCTACCCGCTCGCACCCGCCGCTTCGTGCGATCCGAGCGACACGACGAAGCCCGACTGCTACTACCTCGTGTTCGTGGCCGACACCGGTGCGAACCTGTTCGGCGGCACGCAGCAGCACCACTTCGAGGAGGACGAGTTCGGCTTCACGACGAACTGCTACCTGCCGTCGCCGTACTTCCCTCCCGACCCGAAGCAGCCGCGCGTTTTCCACGGCACCGACGCGAACGACCCGGTGGTGGTCGAGGGCGAGGACGTTTTCGACATCACGAGCGGCTGCGGCAGCCACATCGGCCGCGGCGGCCAGTTCTCCATGTTCGTCACGGGCTGGGACGCGCTCAGTCCCTCGACGATCGCGACCCAGAAGCTCGACAGCCTGCGCTCCGCGCTGCTCGGGACGAACGCATACGTGGGCGGCCTCGCGCCCTACATCACCGACTCGAAGCTGAAGAGCAAGCTCGCCTACTACCTGAACCAGGCCCAGCAGGCGTGGGACTGCCACAACAAGGAGCTCACGGTCAGCTACCTCGACAGCTTCGTCGCGAAGATCCAGTCGAGCCTCGTGGGCTTCACCGAGTGCCCGGGCTCGCTGCCCTGCCGCAACGCTCCCGGCGAGCTTGCGGCGCGGGCCGACTCGGCGGCCTTCATGGCGTGCGGCGCCAAGAAGGGCTGCCAGCGCCTGCTGGAGTAGGAGCGAACGCGGACGCGGAGCGGCGAAACCCGCGGGGCCGAGTGAGGTAAGCTCCGCGGGATGAATTGCCCCCGCTGCGGACGGGAGAACCCTGCCGGGCGGAGCGAGTGCTCGGCCTGCAGGGCCCCGCTCGAGGATCGGGCGAGCCGGACGGCCATCACCGAACATTCGCCTCGGCCGAGCGCGCGCGTCGACCCCTCGACCCCGACACATCGCGAAGGCGAGGCCGAGACGCACGTGCACACGGTGCGCACCACGGGAGGAAGCCTCGCCGCGACCTCGCCGAGCGCGGGCGGGATCTCCGGAGGGACCTCGGGCATCTCGTCGACCGGCGAGCTGATCCTCGGCACGGTCTTCGCCAACCGCTACGAGATCGTCGGCATCCTCGGCCAGGGCGGCATGGGCCGCGTCTACAAGGCGCGCGACCGCGAGCTCGACAAGCTGATCGCCCTCAAGACGATCCGGCTCGACACCGCGGAGGGCCCCGACGCGCTCGCGCGCTTCAAGCAGGAGCTGGTGCTCGCGCGCAAGGTCACGCACAAGAACGTGGTCCGCATCTTCGACCTCGGCGAGGCGGAGGGGATCAAGTTCTTCACGATGGAGTACATCGAGGGCGAGAGCCTGAAGGCGCTGATCCGGCGCCAGGGCCCGCTCCCGGTGAGCCAGGTGGTGCCGCTCGCGCGCCAGATCCTGGGCGCGCTCGAGGAGGCGCACTCGCAGGGCATCGTGCACCGCGACCTGAAGCCGCAGAACGTCATGGTCGCGGCGGGCACGGGCACGGCTCACCTGATGGACTTCGGCATCGCGCGCGCCACCGACGGCACCAGCATGACCGCGACCGGCGCGATCGTGGGCACGCCCGACTACATGTCGCCCGAGCAGGTGAAGGGCGAGCGCGCGGGGATGGCGTCCGACGTCTTCTCCTTCGGCGTGATCCTCTACGAGATGCTGACCGGGGAGCTGCCCTACCAGGCGGACACCCCGATGTCGAAGGTGATGATGCGGCTCTCGCACCGGCCACGCTCGGTGCGCGAGATCCACGCCCAGATCCCGAAGTACCTCGAGCGCGTCGTCAAGCGCTGCCTCGAGATCGACCCGGAGCTGCGCTACCAGCGCGCGGGCGAGGTGCTCGCCGACCTCGAGCGCGAGAGCGTCTCCTCCTCCTTCACGCTGCGCGTCTCGCACACGTTCAAGCGGAGGCGGCAGACGATCGTGGCCTTCGGCCTGCTGGCGGTGGCCGCCGCGACCTTTGCCTGGTGGGTGGCGCTGCGCCCGCGGGCCGAGCGTGCGGCGGCCGCGGCCGCAGCGGCCGCTCCCGCCGGGCCGGTGCGCACGCTCGCGATATTGCCGCTCACGAACGCGGCGGCTTCCGCCGAGCTCGACTGGATGCGCGAGGGGCTCGCCGACATGCTGGTGACCGACCTCGCGCAGTCGCGCTACGTGCGGCCCGTCCCCGGCGAGCGCGTGCTGCGGGTGCTGAAGGACATCGGCGCCGAGGCGCAGACGCGCTTCGACGCGTCCGCGCTCGAGGCGATCTCGAAGCGCGCGCCCGCGCAGACCGTGCTCTACGGCCAGTTCGTGCAGTCGGGCGACACCGTGCGGCTCGACCTCTCGCTGCGCCAGGCCGGCTCGGGCGTGACCCAGCCGATCAAGGCCGAGGCCAAGGGCGGCGACGTGCTGTCGCTCGTCGACCACATCGCGACCGCGGTCAAGCAGCAGCTCGACCTCACGCCGGAGCAGATCAAGGGCGACGTGGCGCGCCCCTTCAGCGAGGTGGCGACCTCCTCGGTCGAGGCGCTCCGGCTCTTCCACGAGGGGGCGGCGGCGCTGCGCGCCGGCTCCGTGCAGGACGCGATCGCGAAGCTGCGCGACGCCACGGCGAAGGACGCGGGCTTCGCGATGGCCTGGACCCGGCTCGCCGAGGCCTACGCGGACGCGGGCGAGCAGCGCGAGGCCGAGAGCGCGGCCGAGCGCGCGCAGACGCTGGCCGAGAAGGCCCCGCTGCCGCTCGCGCAGCGCTACCAGATCCACGCCGCGGTCGCGACCGTGAAGGAGGACCTCGAAACGGCCGCGAAGAGCTACCGCGAGCTCGCCGCGCTCTACCCCGAAGACCCCGACGTGCAGTACCGGCTCGCGGCCACGCTGCGCGGCCTCGGGCAGCAGCCCGAGGCGATCGCGGCCTACCAGAAGGTGCTCCAGCTGTCGCCGGGCTACGGCGCCGCCGAGATCGAGCTCGCCGGCGTGATGTGGCAGGCCGGCCGCTCGGAAGACGCGATCCGCATGCTGCAGGAGACGCTCGGCTCCGGCCGCTTCAAGGACGACACCGAGGCGCTCGGCACGATCCACTCGATCCTGGGCAACGCGTATCGCGACACCGCGCAGCTCGACAAGGCGCTCGAGAGCCTGCAGCTGTCGCTCGACTACCGCCGCAAGGCGGGCGACAAGCGCGGCCAGGTGGTGACGCTCACCAACCTGGCCTCGCTCCACGAGCAGGCCGGCGCCATCCCGAAGGCGATCGCCGCCGAGAAGGAGGCGCTCCGGATCGCGCGCGAGATGCGCGACCGCGCGCGCGAGTCGTTCGTGCTCCACAACATGGGGATGACCTACTCGTCGGCCGGCGACCTCGCAGCGCTCGCTGCAGGCCTTCCGCGACTCGCTGCAGATCGAGATGGAGCGCGGCAACGCCTCCGAGATCGCGAACCGCCTCGACAAGGTGGCCGACGCCTACCGCCTGATGGGCCGCTACGACGACGCGCTCGTCTACCTCGAGCAGGCCAAGGCACAGCTCGCGAAGACCGACGCCAAGCAGGAGGTCGCGATCAACCAGCAGTACTTCGGCCAGGTCTACGCGGCGCAGGGGCGCTTCGCCGAAGCGCTCACCGCGTTCCAGGCGGCGCTGCCGGTGTTCCAGGAGATCAACCAGCCGATCGGCGTCGGCATGGCCCACAGCGGCCTCGCCGAGGTCTACGCGCGCCAGGGCCGCTACGCGGACGCCTGGACCTCGCTTTCGACGGCGCTCGACACCTACACCAAGCTCAAGGCCGAGCACGACATCGCCGAGGTGAAGGCGCCGCTCGGGCGGCTCGCGGCGCTGCTCGGCCGCACCGACGAGGCGGAGGCGCTGATCGCCGATACCGCGAAGTTCGCCGGCCACGGGCACGCGGGCGGCGTCGAGATCGACGTCCAGCTCGCGCAGGCCGAGCTGCTGCGGCTGCGCGGCAAGGCCACAGAGGCAGCCGACGTGCTCGAGCACGCCATCACGCAGGCCCGCGCCAGCGCGCACCTCGCGCACGCCACCGAGGCGAGCGTCGCGCTCGCGCGCCTGCGCCTCGCGCAGGGCAACCCGGCCGAAGCCGTCACTCTCGCGACGCGCGCCCGCCTGGAAGCCGAGAAGCTGCGGCGGCGCCCGGTCGAGGCCGAGGCGCTCGCCACGCTGGCGGCGGCGCAGGCGACGCTCGGCCGCGCGGAGCCCGCGCGGCGCTCGGCTCTCGACGCGATCAGCCTGGCCGAGAAGTACGACGGGCGGCCGGTGCTGGTGATGGCCCGCGCCGCGCTCGCGCGCGCGCTCGAGAAGCTGGGCCGGCCCGCCGAGGCGACCGACGCCTGGGCGCGGGCGGCCGCCGACCTCGACTGGATCCGCGGCAGCCTGAAGCCCGAGCACGCGCAGGCCTTCATGGCGCGCGCCGACGTCCAGTCGTTCCTCGGCGAGGCGCTCCCCCGCCTCGACAAGGCCGGCCGCGGCGCAGACACCGCGGCCCTCCAGCCGTTCCTGACGAAGCCGAAGAAGACGGCCGCCGCCCGCTAGCGGAGGCCACCCGCCGCCGCCACCTGTTGGCCCTGGCCCAAGCAACATGCCAACGATTCCGTTCACCGATTTCGCCAACCTGCCAGACGCGGAACGTGACGCGCTGGCCGAGGTCGTGACAAAGCACCACGGGCTCGATCAAATCTTCGCTTGGGGGCGCACCCAGTCGCCACCGATTCATCCGGCTGACGTGATCAAGCAAGACGAGTTCACCCACGATGTCCGTCGTGCCTCTCCCAGGGCAACCGATGGCTCGTCTATGGCACGACGTGACTCGGGGCGGTCAAGACGGTCTCGGTCTGGGACCACAAGCCGGACGCTAGCGAGATCTTGCAGAAGCGCCTTGCATCGGGCTGGAAGCCAATCGCAAGCCAACTCGAGCACGGCGACGTCGTCGAGGGCTACGCGGCGTGCGTCTTTCGGCCTGGCGAACCGTCGTGAGAGTGGTCGGACGACGCGGTCGAAACGGAGGCGTTCCGATGCACAGAGCGGTTCTCGCTCTACTTCTGTCGCTCCTGACGGCGTGGGCCGCGTCTGCTGAGCGGTTCGACCTCGTGCTCAAGGGCGGCCGGGTCGTGGATCCCGAGACGGGCCTCGACGCGGTCCGGGATGTCGGGCTCCGTGGGGACCGCGTCGCACGCATCTCGACGGAACCTCTTGACGGGAGCCCGTGTCCTGGATGTTCGGGGCCTGGTGGTCGCCCCCGGCTTCATCGATCTCCACCAGCATCAGCAGGACGACGAGTCCTATCGGCTCAAGGCACTCGACGGCGTCACGATGGCACTCGAGCTGGAGAGCGGTGTGCCCGACGTCGCGCGATTCCTGGAGGTGCGGCGCGGGAAGACCTTGATCCACTACGGAACGACGGCAAGCCAGGAGGCCGCTCGGGTGGTGGCCTGGGGCGAGGCGTTGGCGCCGCCGACCTTCGGACCGGACGCCGGTATCGACGATCCGCCAGCCGGCCCGGCAACCAACGAACCCGCGTCGCTCGACCGCCTCGAGCGCATCCTTGCACGGCTGCGTACGGGGATCGGCGCCGGCGCCCTGGGCATCGGGATGGGGCTCGAGTACACGCCCGGCGCCACCCGCCTCGAGGTGATCGAGATCTGCCGGCTCGCCGCGGGCTACGGCTTGCCCGTCTTCGTTCACTTGCGCAGTGCGGGCCGGATCGAGCCGGGCTCGAGCATCGAGTCCGTCGGCGAGATGATCGCGGCAAGCGCCGTCACCGGTGTCGCCGTCCACATCGTGCACCTCAACAGCAGCTGCCTGGGGGCTGCGCCGGAATGCCTGAAGATGATCGAGGGCGCCCGCGCGCGTGGTCTCGACGTCACGACCGAGGCCTATCCGTACGGGGCCGGCATGACGACGATCGCCTCGGCGATGTTCAACCCCGGCTGGCGGGAGAAGCGCGGGATCGACTACGGCGACGTCGAGCTGCCCGAGTCGGGCGAGCGCTTGACCCGAGAGCGCTTCGAGGCACTGCACGCTTCGCCCGAGCCGCACAACGTCCTGATTCACATGAACCCGGACCGAGTCGTGGACGAGGTGATCCGACACCCGCTGGTGATGATCGCGAGCGACGGCATCAAGCAGCATCCGCGCAGCGCCGGGACCTACGCCCGCGTGCTCGCGCGCTATTTCCGGACTCAGGGCAGCCTCACGTTGATGGACGCGGTGCGCAAGATGTCGCTGATGCCGGCCCAGCGCCTCGAAGCCGCCACCGCGGCGGCACGCCGCAAGGGGCGGCTGCAACCAGGCGCCGACGCGGACATCGTCGTCTTCGACCCGCAGACGCATCGAGGACAAGGCCACGTATCGCGCGGCCAGCACGCCCAGCGTCGGCGTCCGTTACCTGCTGGTCGCTGGAACGCTGGTCGTGGCCGAGGGCCGCATCGTCGAAGGCGTGGCGCCTGGCCGGCCGCTCAGCTCCGACGCAGCTCGGAAGATGACTCTCGTCGAGCGGTCCTGGCTTCGGCTTCCGGTTGCGATACGGGCGGTCGCGGCCGGCATCACGGTCGCTTCTGCAGGGACGCTGCCTTGGGCCTGGTTGGTGTCGACGAACCTCATGCACCACTCGGCGCTCCCCTGGTGCGTGCCGATCATGGCCGCGTATCTGTGGCTGTACTGGCGCTATTTCGTGCGCGGATGGGGATGGCCCCGATCGACCACCGAGACGCGACGCGTTCATGCGCGCGCCAACGCGCTGCCGGCAGATGTCTGGGCAGCGGCGCTCCTGGCGGGGATGCTCGGTCTCGTGAGCGTGCTGCTGCTGCAGGGCGTGCTCGGTCGACTCATGGCACTTCCCCACCAGCAGGACATCGACCCGGCGCTGTACCCGCCCGTCACGCTGCTGCTGTGGGTCGTGATGAGTGCGCTCGTCTCCGGAGTCGTGGAGGAGACAGCCTTCCGCGGTTACCTGCAGAGGCCCCTCGAGCGTCGGCACGGAGCGGTGATCGCGATCTTCGTGACCGGAGCCCTGTTCGGGCTCGCGCATTTCTCCCACCCGGAGGTGGGGCTCGTTCTCCTTCCCTTCTACCTCGCCGTGGCCGCCGTGTATGGCGCGCTGGCGTTCTTCACGGACTCCACGTTGCCGAGCATGGTCCTGCATGCCGGCGGCAACATCCTCGGTGCGCTCGACCTCCTGGCACGCGGCCGGTCGGAGTGGCAGCTCTCGGCCGCACCGGCGCCGCTCGTCTGGGAGACCGGGCCCGACGCGGCGTTCTGGGGGACCCTGGCCGCCCTGGTCGTCGTCGGCGCCGTCACGGTCTGGGCGTACTCCGTGCTGGCCGCCGCGGCACGCGTGGCTCGGGCATCGCCCGCCGCCTAGCGCAGGTTGCTGCTCCACATCCGGCGGACGATCTCGTAGCCGCCGTCGGGCTTGCGCCGGAGCACGTCGAAGTACTTCGTCTCGAAGGGCTCGGGGGCGGCGCCCGCCTTCGCCGCGCGCTGGCCCTTGAGCGTGCTGCGGTAGATCACGTAAGCACCGCTCATCTGGAGCTCGTCCTCCTCGATCGACGGCGGCGTGCCGGCGTCGCCCGCCTCCGCCCGAGAGCGCTCCTGCCACTCCCGGATCGCCGCACGCCCGTTCAGGGGCAGGGCGTTCGGCGGCAGCAGCACCGCGTCCTCCGCGAAGAACGATGCGTAGCCCTCGGCCCCGTGCAGAGCACCCGCCTGCCCGAAGTCGCGATAGAACGCCCGCACGTCGTCGCCCGGGCTCGCGGAGCTCGTCCGCTTCATCCCGGGCGAGGCCCAGTTGATGACGTGGTAGACGGCCGTGGTGGTGCCCACGTTCGTGACGTTGTGCGGCTCGTTCGAGCCCATGAACAGCAGCGACCCGGGGCCGACGCGCGTCACCTTTCCGTTCTGGAACGCGTCGAGCGTGCCCTCGCGGATCACGATCATCTCCTCGTTCGCGTGCGTGTGCGGCGCATGGGTGGTCTTGCCCGCGGGCAGCGCCGTCACGTGGATCTCGAGCTCGTCGAGCGTCGCCGTGGGCGACCGCAGCACCGAGCGCGACATGCCGCTCGTGCCGGTCGGCTTCGACTGGATCTCGTCCCAGGTGATCGCGAACGAGCCCTGCACGGGCTGCTCGGCCGACGACAGGGTGGCGCCGAGAATGGCGGCGGCGGCGAGCGGGGCGAGAAGCGGCTGGCGCATCGTTCGAGGACCTCCGTGGGTCCGGCAAGGATAGTCGAAGCGGACGCCGGCGGTCAGGCGAGGCTCGCGGGCCGCGGGCGCAGGAGCGGCCAGGCGGCGACGGCGACGCACGGCCCGTACTCGAGCGCGCGCCAGCCCCAGCCGAGCGCCCACGGCTCGCCCGACTGCCAGGCCGGGTAGACGAGATAGGCGAGCGAGACGGTGCCGGTGAAGAGCAGCGCCGCGGGCTCGTCGCGCAGCACGAGCAGCGGCAGCAGCCAGAGCGCGTACCACGGCAGCACGTTGGGGCCGAGCAGCAGCGACGCGACCACGACCAGCGTGGCGGCCGCGACGGTCTCCGTCTTCCGCCAGCCGAGCGCGAGCGCGAGCGCGAGCGTCGCCACGGCTCCCGCCCGCACGGCGGCCGCGTGGCTGCCGAGCACGGCGGCGAGCGGCGCGAAGAGCGTCTCGTTGAATCGCCAGAAGCTCGCGTACTTCGACAGGCTCAGCAGCATCGTCTTCCGCGACTCGGCGTCCAGGTAGAGGGCGACGAGCGCCGCCGCGGCCAGGGCGGCGGCCAGCACATGCCAGAAGCGGAAGCGCCGCACCCAGGCCACGGCGACGAGCCCGGGCAAGAGCTTCGCCATGAAGCCAAAGGAGGCGGCGAGCGCCGCGAGCAGCGGACGGCCGGAGTCGAGCGCGAGGATCGCGAGAGCCAGGAAGAGCATGCCGAAGGCCTCGTTGTGCCCGCTGCCGGCGATCTCGACGAGGGCGAGCGGGCTCCAGGCGAGGACGAGCAGCCGCTCGCGCGGCAGCCCGCGGCGCTGGAGCGAGCGCGCGAGCGCCGCCAGCGTCAGCAGCTCGCAGCCGACGAGAAAGGCCTTCATGGCGCCGAAGGAGTCGGACACGCTCGCGACCCCGCGCGCCGCGAGCTCGAAGAGCGGCGGGTAGACGGCCGTGTAGTCCTTGTGGTTCATCCCCTCGTAGACGGCGTCGCGCAGCGCGAGCCAGCGCGGCGACTCCGGCCGGTCGCCCCAGCGATAGGGATTGCCGCCGTGGAGCTGGATGCGGCCTTCCCACACGTAGCGGTTGATGTCGTTGCTCAGGAGCGGAGGCGCCAGCCACGAGCGCCACCCGCCAGGCGAGCGCCATGCCGAGGCAGAGCAGGAGCCCCCGCCGGCCGAGCCCGCGCGACGCCGCGAGCGCGACAAGATACGCGGCGAACGCGAGCCCGAACCACGCGAGGTGAGCGCCGATCCGCCCCGGCGGCGGCGCGCTCCAGGCCCACGCCAGCACGCTAGCCGTGAGCGCCAGGCCCGCTGCGCAGAGCGCGAGCGCGCGCGCCGGCAGCGCGTAGCGCAGGATCGTCGCGATGATCTTGGTTCCGGCGCCGACCGTCCCGCGCAGCGTCCCGCTCACCTTGCTCCTGCCGACGCGCGGCCGGTAGTCGACCGGCACCTCGACGACGCGCAGGCCCGCGCGCGCGGCCTTCACCTGCATCTCGACCGTCCAGCCGTAGTTGCGGTCCGCCATCGCCAGCTGCCGGAGCGCCGCCGCCGAGATCGCACGGAAAGGGCCGAGGTCGCTGGCGCGCGAGCCGGCCAGCAGGTTCATGAGCTCGACGCAGACCCGCGTTCCGGCGATCGCGTGCCAGGGCTGGGCGCCGGGCGCGCGGCGGCCGAGGCTCCGCGATCCGATCACCAGGTCCGCGCGGTCCTCGAGGATCGGCGCGAGCACCTGCGCGAGCTGGCGCGGGTCGTCGCTGCGGTCCCCGTCGACGAAGGCGAGCACGCTGGCGTCGCCCGCGGCGGCGATGCCGGCGAGGCACGCCTGGCCGTAGCCGCGCCGCGGCTCGCTCACCACCATCGCACCGGCCGCCCGCGCCCGCTCGGCCGTGCGGTCGCGCGAGCCGTTGTCGACGACGATCACCTGGGAGACGAGCGGGACCAGGTCGCGCACCACGTCGCCGATCGCCTGCTCCTCGTCGAGCGCCGGGATGATCACGACGACGCGCGGCGCGGGCATGCGGCGCTCAGTCTATCCGCAGGCCTTCCCAAGCGTGGCGCCGGGGCCCGGCGGACTCGCGCTCAGCGGAAGACGCCGAAGTGCCCGAGCACCCACCAGAAGAAGAGGAACGCCAGGACGGTGCCGAAGCAGCCGCAGCCCATCTTCTGGGCGCCCCACCCGGCCACGACGCCGCGCAGCAGCTTGCTCATCGCTATCCCGCCTTCCGCAGCGTCCCCGACCGGCGGCCGCGGGTCCGCGCCTGCTTCTCCTTCTCGGCCTGGCCCGCCGCGAGGCTGGCCTTGAGCGCCTCCATCAGGTCGATCACCTTGGCGGGGGCGCGGCCTTCCGGCGCGGTCCGGATCTCGCCGCCCGCGACCTTGCGCTCGATCAGCGCGCGGATGCGCTTCCTGACCTCGTCCTCGTAGCGCTCGGGCGCGAAGCGGTCCGTCGTCAGGCGCGCCACCAGCTCGCGCGCGAGCTTGAGCTCCGCCGGCTTCGCCGCGGCCTCGGGCGCGGGGATCTCCGACACCGGGCGCACCTCGTCGGCGTGGTAGAGCTGGTGCATCAGCAGGCGGCCCTCGAACGGCCGCAGCGCCACCAGGTAGTCCTTGCCGCGCGCGGCGTACTGCGCGATCGCCACGAGGTCCTCTTCCCCGAGCGCCGCCACCAGCAGCGCGAAGGCGCGCTCGCCGCCCTTGCCGGGCCCGAGGTAGTAGCTGCGCTCGACGTAGAGCGGCTGGAGCGCCGAGGCCTTCACGAACTCCGCGACCTCGATGCCGGAGCTCGCCTTCTGGTCGAGCTCCTTCAGCTCCTTGTCGGTCAGCGTCACGAAGGCGTCCTTCGCGTGCTCGTAGCCCTTCACCGCCTCCGTGCGCGCCACCACCTCGCCGTCCTTCGGACAGACGAGCTGCTGTCGCAGCCGGACGCCGTCCTTCGCGTGCAGCAGGTGGAAGGAGAGGCCGGCCGACTCGCGCGTCGCCGGATAGAGCTGGACCGGCACCGCCACCAGTCCGAACGTGATCGTGCTCGACGCCATCGACCGGGCCATTCGTGTCCCTCCGCGCTCCCGCCGGGGAATCCAGCAAGCGGCGTGCCGCGAGCGCCGCCGGTTCCCATTTCTACAAAGGCGACGGACCAGGCGAGGACGCGGAGCGCCGGACGGGGTTTCAGCCGTGTCGCCATGCACAGTTGCAGGAGATTCGGCCCGTCTGGACCGCCTCTTGCAGCCACGACCGGCGGCGCAATGAACCGGGAGGAAACATGACACGCCGACTGCTGACCGCTCTCGCCCTGCTGTCGCTCGCCGGCTCCGCTTCCGTGCGGGCCGAGACCCTGTTGACCGGCTTTGGCGGCGTGGCGTTCTCCGGCGCCACGGACCGCAGCCGCGGGACCTACGGGGGATCGCTCGGCTTCGTGGGCAGCGTGGTCGGGTTCGAAGCCGAGTTCGCGACGACGCCGGATTTCTTCGGCAGCTCGAGCGACTCCGGGGCCTTCACCGAGAACGACGTCGTCACGCTGATGGGCAGCCTGCTGTTCGCGACGCCCGGCAACGTGCGTCTCTACGCGGCCGTCGGCGGCGGGCTGATGAAGACGCGGCTCGCGGACCCGGGGCGCTTCTTCAGCATCGACAGCAACGACTTCGGCATCAACGTCGGCGGCGGCATCATGGGCTTCTTCGGAGAGCACGTGGGGCTGCGCGCCGATGTCCGCTACTTCCGGGACCTGCAGGACGCCGACCCGGACGGCCAGTTCGACCTCGACTTCGGCAACGTCGACTACTGGCGTGCCGTCGGCGGAATCACGTTCCGGTTCTGATCGAAAGGGACGAACACATGCACCGACGTCCCGTTCTGCGAAGACGGCAGAAGGACCGCTGGATCGTGCGCGGGGAGGGCCAGTCGCTCACGGGCCACGTCGTCGAGAGCCTGGTGACCGGCGATCGGACCAGGAAACGCCGATCGAGTCGCGAAGCGCGACCATCCGGATGGGCGACCGACGTCGACGCGCTGCGAACGAGCACAGCGGCGAGAGTTCCGCGCCTCCAACCCGACGCCGGACCAGAACCTGATCGACGCGACGGGCGTGCGTTCGGCATCGAGAACGCCGACGGCGGCGCGCTCAGGACCTCCTCGGAGCTGCTCGACGCTCGCGACGGAAATGCCGCCGCGAACAAGCCGCGGGAGCGCCAGCGCTTGTGATCGCGACGGCGTCGCCCGCCTTTCTACAAAGCGCGGGCGCGCCGTGCCGGCCGAAGACGCCATGCGGATCTTCCTTGGCGCCCGCAACCCGCTGAGGCGTGAGCGCCGTCCAGGAGCCCGGACGCCTTTTGGACCGCCTCTTGCAGATGCACTGTCGCAGGCAGGATTTCAGGAGGTCAACCGATGCAAAAGCGAAGCATCCTCGTTTCGACCGCCGCGAGCCTGGTGCTGGTCGTGACCGCCGGCTGCGCGAGCCATCGCGCGGACACGTCGTCGCGCGTCACGCATCGCGACAAGACCGCCAAGGGCGCCGCGATCGGCGCCGGTGTCGGCGCCTACATGGACGCCCAGGAGGAGCGCCTCGCCCGCATCCCCGGCACGCACGTGGAGCGCATCGACCAGAACACGCTGCTCGTGCGCTTCGACTCCGACATCCTGTTCCGGCCCGATTCCGCGCGGCTCGGCCCCGCGGCCGAGGGGACGGTCGAGGAGGTCGCGAGTGTCCTCGGCGAGTACCGCAAGACCGCCGTGGTGGTGCAAGGGCACACGGACTCCATCGGGCCCGCGAACCACAACATGAACCTGTCGCAGCGCCGCGCGGAAACGGTGGGCGGCGCCCTCGTCTCGCACGGAGTCGCGCCGCAGCGGGTGATGGCCACCGGCTACGGTGAGACGATGCCGGTCGCGACGAACAGCTCCGAGCGCGGCCGCCAGCTCAACCGGCGCGTGGAGATCCTGCTGAAGGCCAGGGCGACCTAGGCCGGCTCCTGCCCGTCGTCGTCGCTCGAGAGCGCATCCAGCACGGTCTCGACGACGACGGCGGGATCGACGGGCTTCGTGAGGTGGGCCCGGAAGCCCGACTCGCGGATGCGGGCCGCGTCGACGGGCATCGCGTAGGCGGTGACGGCCACGACCGGCACCGGCCGGCCGTCGTCGCCGCGCAGCGTGCGCACCCGCTCGAGGAGAGCGTAGCCGTCCTCGCCGGCCATGCCGATGTCGCTCACGACCATGTCGGGGCGCTCCGCGTCGAAGTGCGCGAGCGCCTCCTCCACCGACGCGGCCGTCGTGACGCGCGCGCCGTGGCAGCCCAGCACGTGCGACAGCACGTCGCGGACGTCGGCCTCGTCGTCGACGACGAGCAGCCTCCGCCCGCGCAGGAGCGCGTCCCCGCCAGGGACGCCGCCGGCCGGCTCGGCGGTCGCGGCAGGCTCCGGCAGCTGGACCTCGACCACGCGCGGCAGCACCACCGTGAAGGTGGCGCCCTTGCCGATGCCGCCGCTCTCGGCCGCGACGCTGCCGCCGTGAGCCTGCACGATGTGGCTCACGATCGCGAGCCCCAGCCCGAGGCCGCCGTGCGTGCGCGTGCTGCCCTGGCTCGCCTGCTGGAAGTGCTCGAACGCGTGGGGCAGGAAGTCCGGGCTGATCCCGATGCCCTCGTCCTGCACGCTCAGGCGGGCCTTCTCTCCGTCCGCCTCGACGCGCACCTGCACCGTGCCCCCCTCGCCGCTGAACTTCACGGCGTTGGCGGCCAGGTTCCAGACCACCTGCTGCAGCCGCTCGGGATCCGCGAGCACGCTGACCGGCCCGGGCCCGAGGTCCACCGCCAGGTGGATGCGGCGCCTGTCCGCCGCGGGGCGCACCGCGTCGAGCCCCTTCTCCACCACCGAGCGCAGGTCGACCGGCGTCGGCTCCATCCGGAGCTTGCCGCGTCACGATGCGCGAGACGTCGAGCAGGTCCTCGATCAGCTGCGCCTGCAGGCGCGCGTTGCGCTCGATCACCTCGAGCGCGTGCGCGACCTCGCCCGGCGCCACCTGCTCGTTGCGCAGCATCGTGGTCCAGCCCAGGATCGGCGTGAGCGGCGAGCGCAGCTCGTGCGACAGCGTCGCCAGGAACTGGTCCTTGAGCTCGTTGTCGCGCTCGGCGGCCTTGCGCGCCTCCTGCTCGCGCACCAGCTCGCAGGCGGGCCTCCTCGGCGACCTTGCGGAAGGTGACGTCGCGCGCGAACACGTAGACGAGGCCCTCCTCCCGGAAGGCGGCGGCGGTCCACGACAGCCAGCGGTAGCTGCCGTCGGCGTGGCGGTGGCGGTTCTCGAAGCGCGCGGCCGGCGCGCCCTCCACGAGCTGGCGCAGCTGCGTCGAGCATCGGCTCGCGGTCGTCGGGGTGCAGGAAGTCGACGACCGGCCGCGCGCAGCAGCTCGTCGTGCGCGAAGCCGAGGCTGCGCTCCCAGCTCGCGTTCAGCTGGAGCAGGCGGCCGTCGAGATCGGCGATCGCCGAGCAGGTCCGGGGCCAGCGTGAAGAAGCGGTTGCGCCGCGTCTCGAAGTCGAGCCGGTCGGCGGCCTCGGCGAGGCGCTGGGTGTGCTCGCGCTCCTCGCGCAGCCGCCGCCGCTCCGCCTGCTCGCGAACGTGCTCGCGCCTCCTGAAGAGCTCGACGAACACCGAGACCTTCGCCCGCAGCACCTCGGGCTGGACCGGGAGCTGGATGTAGTCGACCGCCCCCAGCGCGTAGCCGCGTGCCATGCCGGCCTCGAGCTCGCTCACCGCGGTCATGAAGATGATCGGCGTCTTCTCGGTGCTGGGCCGCCCGCGGATCAGGCTGGCGGTCTCGAAGCCGTCGAGCTGCGGCATGTTGACGTCGAGCAGGATCACCGCGAACTCGTGGCGCAGGAGCGCGCGCAGCGCCTCGTGCCCGGAGCGCGCGGTCGTCACCTGTGACGCCGAGGTCCGCCAGGACCGACTCGAGCGCCAGCAGCTTGTCGGCGCGGTCGTCGACCAGCAGCACGTTCACGGGCGCGGGCGGCTCTTCGCGTAGTGCGACGTCTCCGGATTGGGTCATCGGTAGGACTGTGTTCAACGCTGCAGCCAGCTTCGGAGCTGCGCGACCAGATGGTCGGCCTCCACCGGCTTCGCGATGTAGTCGGAGGCGCCCGCCTCCAGGCACTTCTCGCGGTCGCCTTTCATGGCCTTCGCGGTCAGCGCCAGGATCGGCAGGGTGCGGCGGTCCGGCATGCTGCGGATCGCGCGCGTCGTCTCGTAGCCGTCCATCTCGGGCAGCATGATGTCCATCAGCACGACGGTCGATCGCGGGCGTGCTCGCGAGCCGCTGCAGCGCCTCGCGGCCGTTCTCGGCGCTGATCACCTGCATGCCGTGGCGCTCGAGCAGGCTGGTCATGGCGAAGATGTTGCGCACGTCGTCGTCCACGATCAGCACCGTGCGGCCCGCCAGCGCCTCGGTCGAGGAGTGGAGCCGGCGCACGATCGCCTGCTTGTCCTCCGGCAGCCGCGCGGCGTCGCGGTGCAGGAAGAGCGCCGTCTCGTCGAACAGCCGCTCGAGCGAGCGCACCTGCTTCAGGACCATGCGCGACGACAGCGCGCGCAGCTCGTCCTCGGCCGAGGCCCAGAGCTCCCCGGGGCCGTAGAGGATCACCGGGATCGCGCGCAGCTCCGAGTTCGCCTCGAGCTTGCGCAGCAGCGCGAGCACCGGGCCCGTAGTCGCCGCGCGTGCTCAGCACGATGCAGTCGAAGCGCTGCGCCGACAGCAGCGCGAGCGCCTCGCTCGCCGTCGCCACGGCGTGGACCTCGACGTCGCTGTTGCCGATGAGCTCGAGGATCTCGGTGCGGCCGCTCGCGTCGCCCTCGAGCACCAGCAGCCGCTTCGCTGCTGCTCCACGCAGCTCGCGCAGGCGGCCGAACGCCGCCGCGAGCTGGCCGCGCTCCGCGGGCTTGGCGAGGAAGCCCACGGCACCGCTGCGCCTGCCGCGCTCGAGCTCGTCCGCGGCCGACACCAGGAACACCGGGATGTGGCGCGTCTCGGGGTCGTCCTTGAGCCGGTCGAGCACGCGCCAGCCGTCGAGGTCGGGCAGGCCGATGTCGAAGGTGATCGCGTCGGGCCGCAGCTCGCGCGCGCTCGCGATCGCGTCGGCGCCGCGCGTCGCCACGACGATCTTGAAGCCGCGCTCGCGGCCGAGGTCGGCCATCACCTGCGCGAAGCCGGGATCGTCCTCCACGATCATCAGCACGCGGTCGCCCGGCGCCACGCTCGCGCGGTCGTCGACCACGCGCGGCGCCGGCCGCGGCGGGGCGGCGGCTTGCGCCACGACCTCGAGCGTCGGCCGCAGCGCGAGCACGGCATCGGTGGGCTCGAGCGGCAGGTAGAGCGTGAACACGCTGCCGCGCCCGGGCGTGCTCTCGAGCCGCAGCTCGCCGCCCGAGCAGCCGCGAGATCTCGCGGCTGATCGCGAGCCCGAGCCCGGTGCCGCCGTAGCGGCGGCTGGTGCCGCCCTCCGCCTGCTGGAACGCCTCGAAGATGATGTCCTGCTTCTCGGGCTCGATGCCGATGCCGGTGTCGTGCACGGCGAGCGCGAGCACCTCGCGCGCGCGGCGCAGCGACGCGTGCTCCGGGTCCCAGCCCTGCGCGGCGCGCCCCACGCGCACGCGACACGCTGCCCTTCTCGGTGAACTTGAAGGCGTTGGCGAGCAGGTTCTTGAGCACCTGCAGCAGGCGCTTGCCGTCCGTGTTGAAGCCCTGCGGCAGGCCCGGCTCGATCGTCGACCGCGAACGCGAGGTTCTTGGCCTCGGCCATGTGCCGGAACGAGCGGTCGATCGAGTCCGCGAGGTCGGAGAACAGCACCTCGGCCGGCTCGACGGTCACCGTGCCCGACTCGATCTTCGACAGGTCGAGGATGTCGTTGATCAGCGTGAGCAGGTCGCGCCCGGAGGCGAGGATCGTCTGCGCGAACTCGACCTGGCGCCCGTCGAGGTTGCCCTGGGCGTTCTCGGCCAGGCGGTCGGCGAGGATCAGCAGGCTGTTGAGCGGCGTCCGCAGCTCGTGCGACATGTTCGCCAGGAACTCGGACTTGTACTTCGAGGTGAGCGCGAGCTGCGACGCCTTCTCCTCGAGCGCCTGGCGGGCCTGCTCGACCTCCTGGTTCTTGCGCTCGACCTCGATGTTCTGCACCACCAGCAGCCGCGCCTTCTCCTCGAGCTGGTCGTTCGACTGCTGCAGCTCGCTGCTGCTGGCTCTGCAGCTCGCCGGCGAGCGACTGCGACTGGCGCAGCAGGTCCTCGGTCCGCGTGTTGGCCTGGATCGTGTTGAGCACGATCCCGATGCTCTCGGTCAGCTGCTCGAGGAAGGTGAGGTGGGTGGGGCTGAAGCCCTCGAACGACGCCAGCTCCATCACGGCCTTCACGTCGCCCTCGAACAGCACCGGCAGCACGACGATGTTGAACGGCGCCGCCTGGCCGAGGCCCGAGGCGATGTGGATGTAGTCGGTCGGCACCTTCGTGAGCAGGATGCGCTGCTTCTCGATCGCGGCCTGGCCGACGAGGCCCTCGCCGAGCTGGAACTCGTTGCTGACGCTCTTCCGGACCTGGTACGCGTAGCTCGCGAGCAGCCGCAGCCGCGACTCGCCCGCGCCGTCCGCCACGATGTAGAAGACGCCGTGCTTGGCGCCGACGAGCGGCGCCAGCTCCGACAGGATCATGCGGCCGACGGCCAGCAGGTCGCGCTGGCCCTGCAGCATGCGCGTGAAGCGCGCCAGGTTGCCCTTCAGCCAGTCCTGCTCGGCGTTCTTGAGCGTCGTCTCCTTGAGGTTGCGGATCATCTCGTTGATGTTGTTCTTGAGCTCCTCGAGCTCGCCCTGCACCTGCACCTGGATCGAGCGCGTCAGGTCGCCCTGCGTCACGGCGGTCGCGACCTCCGCGATCGCGCGCACCTGCGTCGTGAGGTTGGCCGCGAGCTGGTTGACGTTGTCGGTCAGGTCCTTCCAGGTGCCGGCGGCGCCCGGCACCGCGGCCTGGCCGCCCAGCTGGCCCTGCACGCCGACCTCGCGCGCCACCGTCGTGACCTGGTCGGCGAAGGTCGCGAGCGTGTCGATCATGCTGTTGATCGTCTGCGACAGCGCGGCGATCTCGCCCTTCGCCTCGACGCTCAGCTTCTGCTGCAGGTTGCCGTTCGCGACCGCGGTGACCACCTGCGCGATGCCGCGCACCTGGCTCGTGAGGTTCGACGCCATGAAGTTGACGTTGTCGGTCAGGTCCTTCCAGGTGCCCGCCACCCCCGGCACCACCGCCTGGCCGCCGAGCTTGCCCTCGGTGCCGACCTCGCGCGCCACGCGCGTCACCTCCGAGGCGAACGAGCGCAGCTGGTCCACCATCGTGTTGACGGTGTCCTTGAGCTCGAGGATCTCGCCCTTGACGTCGACCGTGATCTTGCGCGAGAGGTCGCCGGTCGCCACGGCCTTGGTGACGTCGGCGATGTTGCGCACCTGGCTCGTGAGGTTCGACGCCATGAAGTTGACGTTGTCGGTCAGGTCCTTCCAGGTGCCCGCGACGCCCGGCACCGCGGCCTGGCCGCCGAGCTTGCCCTCGGTGCCGACCTCGCGCGCCACGCGCGTCACCTCCGACGCGAAGGCGCGCAGCTGGTCCACCATCGTGTTGATGGTGTCTTTCAGCTCGAGGATCTCGCCCCGCACGTCGACGGTGATCTTCTTCGAGAGGTCGCCGCCGGCCACGGCGGTCGTGACGGCCGCGATGTTGCGCACCTGGCTCGTGAGGTTGCCGGCCATGAAGTTGACGTTGTCGGTCAGGTCCTTCCAGGTCCCGGCCACGCCGCGCACGTCGGCCTGGCCGCCGAGCTTGCCCTCGGTGCCGACCTCGCGCGCCACGCGCGTCACCTCCGAGGCGAACGAGCTCAGCTGGTCCACCATCGTGTTGACGGTGTTCTTGAGCTCGAGGATCTCGCCCTTCACGTCGACCGTGATCTTCTTCGAGAGGTCGCCCTTGGCCACGGCCTTGGTGACGTCGGCGATGTTGCGCACCTGGCTCGTGAGGTTGCCGGCCATGAAGTTGACGTTGTCGGTCAGGTCCTTCCAGGTCCCGGCCACGCCGCGCACGTCGGCCTGGCCGCCGAGCTTGCCCTCGGTGCCGACCTCGCGCGCCACGCGCGTCACCTCCGAGGCGAACGAGCTCAGCTGGTCGACCATCGTGTTGACGGTGTTCTTGAGCTCGAGGATCTCGCCCTTCACGTCGACGGTGATCTTCTTGCCCAGGTCCCCCTTCGCCACGGCCTTCGTCACGTCGGCGATGTTGCGCACCTGGCTCGTGAGGTTGCCGGCCATGAAGTTGACGTTGTCGGTCAGGTCCTTCCAGGTGCCCGCGACGCCCGGCACCACCGCCTGGCCGCCGAGCTTGCCTTCGGTGCCGACCTCGCGCGCCACGCGCGTCACCTCCGAGGCGAAGGAGCGCAGCTGGTCGAGCATGGTGTTGATCGTGTCCTTGAGCTCGAGGATCTCGCCCTTGACGTCGACGGTGATCTTCTTCGAGAGGTCGCCACCGGCGAGCGCCTTGGTGACGTCGGCGATGTTGCGCACCTGGCTCGTCAGGTTCGACGCCATGAAGTTGACGTTGTCGGTCAGGTCCTTCCAGGTGCCGGCGACACCGGGCACGCTCGCCTGGCCGCCGAGCTTGCCCTCGGTGCCGACCTCGCGCGCCACGCGCGTCACCTCCGAGGCGAAGGCGCGCAGCTGGTCCACCATCGTGTTGATCGTGTCCTTGAGCTCGAGCGTCTCGCCCTTCACGTCGACCGTGATCTTGCGCGACAGGTCGCCCGTCGCCACCGCCTTCGTCACGTCGGCGATGTTGCGCACCTGGCTCGTCAGGTTCGACGCCATGAAGTTGACCTTGTCGGTGAGGTCCTTCCAGGTGCCGGCGACGCCCGGCACCAGCGCCTGGCCGCCGAGCTTGCCCTCGGTGCCGACCTCGCGCGCCACGCGCGTCACCTCCGAGGCGAAGCCGCGCAGCTGGTCCACCATCGTGTTGATGGTTTCCTTGAGCTCGAGGATCTCGCCCCGCACGTCGACGGTGATCTTCTTCGAGAGGTCGCCCTTCGCGACGGCCGTCGTGACGGCGGCGATGCTGCGCACCTGGCTGGTCAGGTTGCTCGCCATCAGGTTGACGTTGTCGGTCAGGTCCTTCCAGGTGCCCGCGACGCCCTTGACCCGCGCCTGGCCGCCGAGCTTGCCCTCGGTGCCGACCTCGCGCGCCACGCGCGTCACCTCCGACGCGAACGAGCTCAGCTGGTCGACCATCGTGTTCACGATGCGGGCGGTGCGCAGGAACTCGCCGGCGAGCGGCCGCCCGTCGAGGTCGAGCGCCATCGTCTGCGAGAGGTCGCCCTTCGCGACGGCGCCGATCACGCGCGCCGTCTCGGTCGTCGGCCGCACCAGGTCCGTGACGAGCGCGTTGACGTGCTGCACCGAGGACGCCCAGGAGCCCCGGGCCTCGCCGAGCGAGGCCCGCTGGTTCACCTTGCCCTCCTTGCCGACGGCGCGGCTCAGCTTCTCGAACTCGGCCGCCATGCGCTCGTTCATCTCGACCGTCTGGTTGAAGGCGTCGGCGATCTTGCCCGCGACCCCCGTCCATTCCTCCGGCAGGCGGACGGAGAAGTCGCCTTTCTTGAAGGCGTTCAAGGCGGTGAGCATTTGCGCCGCATCGAGGGGTTCGGGCAACACCGTGGGGTGCACGGACATGGTGGCCTCCGGTTTCACTCGTCGGTCGAGCATAGGGAGCGCGTTCATTGCAGGGAAAGTGCCAGTCTCGCCGCGCAGCCTGACCGCCGTATTCAGAGCGACTTAGCGATCCTTGACGGCGGCCGTTTGCAAATTCTGCAAGAACGGATTCGCCCTTTTTACAAGAGGGAAGAAGCCCTGGCAGGTGACGGCCCGGCGGCACGCCCGAGACGGAGCGCTGACGAAGCGCCAAGCCGCTCAGCGCACGTGACGTCGACGCGGCCTGCGTTGCACATTTTTCCTTGCGCGCCACGAGTGGCTCTGCTATTCATGTTGTCTCCGTGACTCGAAGAGTTCCCTCCCCGAGTTCCGACGGCCCCGACGTCGTTTCGAGCGAGGCGATCGTCGACGCGCTTCCGCACGGCCTGCTCGTGCTCGACGCCGCGCTGCGCGTGACGCGCGCGAATCCCCGCTACTTCGAGATGCTCGCGACGACACCGGCGGAGACGATCGGACGTGAGCTGTTCGAGCTGTCGCAGCGGGCTCTGGAGCGCCGCCGCGATCCGCACGCTCGTCGAGCGATCGAGCGCGGCCGACGAAGCGACGAGCGTCGACCTCGAGCGCGCGCCCGACGCCGCCGGCGCGCGCTCGCTGCGCGTCCACGTGCGCCGGCTGGCCGCTGGCGCGGACGACACGGCGCCGAGCCTGCTGTTCGTCGTCGAGAACCGCGCGACGCTCCGCGCGCGCGACGCGGCGAGCGAGACGACGGGACGCCTGGTCGTCGGCGAGACGGCGACGGGCGACGACCTGGTGTCGCGCGCGTCGCACGAGCTGCGCGGTCCGTTCGGCTCGATCGCGAACTGGGTGCACCTGCTGTCCGAGAGCTCGAAGGACGGTGCGCTCGTGCAGCAGGGCCTCGCGGCGATCCACCGCGCGGTGAAGGCCGGCAGCCAGATCGTCGACGACCTGCACGACCTGGCGCAGCTGCGCTCCGGGCGGCTGCGGCTCAGCACGGGACTCGTCGACCTCGCCTCGATCCTGGAGAGTTCGCTCGAGAGGCCGCGCGCCGCGGCGCTCGAGAAGGGCGTGACGCTCGAGGTCCACCGCGACGTGCCGAGCCTTCCCGTGATGGGAGACCCGATCCGGCTGCAGCAGATGCTGGTCCACCTCGCGACCAACGCCGTGAAGTTCACGCCGGCGGGCGGACGCGTCGACGTGCAGCTCGCGCGCGAGGAAGCCAACTGGCG
Source organism: uncultured Acidobacteriota bacterium (assembly GCA_963724555.1). Lineage (GTDB taxonomy): Bacteria > Acidobacteriota > Vicinamibacteria > Fen-336 > Fen-336 > DATBSL01. Next base: position 171,645 of record CAVRVE010000014.1, on the reverse strand, counting down.
CGTCACCGTCAGCGACACCGGCCGCGGCGTGCCCGAGCAGCTGCTGCCGAGGATCTTCGAGGGGCTGCGGCTGCCGGGCGGGTCGGCGCCGGGCAGCCTGGGCGTCGGGCTCTCGATCGTGCGCCATCTGGCCGTGCTGCACGGCGGCAGCGTCGAGGCCGCGAGCGGCGGCCCCGGCCAGGGCTCGCGCTTCGTGCTCCGGCTCCCGGTCCCGGCACTCGCGCCGTCGAAGACGCCGACGCCGCCGACCCGCAACGCCGCTACGCGCGTCTCCCCGCCGCCCGGCCCGGACGACTCCTCCGCGCGCCTCCGGACGATCGGCGCGATCTAGCGGCTGCGCTCGCCGCGGGCGAGTCTCGCTCCTCAGTGCTCCTCGTCTTCGAGCGAGCGCGGAGCGCGATCCGACAGCCGCCTCATCCGATAGCCCTGTGGATCGGCGTCGAACCGTTCTTTGCAGAGTGGAGAGCAGAAATAGTACGTCTTGCCCTGGAAGCGGCTCTGGCCGGCGACGTCGTCGCGGGACACCGCAGCGCCGCAGACGGGGTCCTTATCCATGCAGTCCGCTGGTTGCAGGATCGGTGCCCGTGGAGCCGCGCCGCTTTGTAGATTCGGGAGCGGCTGCTGGCATGCCTGTTGCTGATTCGGCGGTCCATGCAGGTCTCGACACCCACTCGTCGATTCGTCCGTCGCCGGCGCGCGAGCGTACCCACCTTCATGAAGGATCGCGCGGCGCGCGAGGAGGCCCTGCGCCGGCAGCTGCAGAGCCGGCTGCAGGCGGCCCGCGAGCGCAGCGACGAGGTGCTGGGCCTCGTGCGCGACGAGACGCTCTACGAGCGTCCCGTTGCGGAGCGCCATCGGCTCGTCTTCTACCTCGGCCATCTCGAGGCCTTCGACGCGAACCTGCTGCTGCGCGACAGCCTCGGGCGCGTCCCGCACCGGCCCGACCTCGATCGGCTCTTCGCGTTCGGCATCGACCCGCTGGACAGCGGCCTGCCGCAGGACCGCCCCTCGGACTGGCCGGCCGTCGAGGAGGTCCGCCGCTACGGCGCGTGCCTGCGCGACGCCGTGGACGGTGCGCTCGAGACGACGCCGCTGCTGCGGCCGATCCACCCGAATCTCGAGGAGGGCTGGGCGTTCGGGCTCGCGATCGAGCACCGCCTGATGCACGCGGAGACGCTCGCCTACCTGATCCACCAGCTCCCCTGCGCGTCGAAGGGTCCCGGCCCGCTGCCGCCCGTGCCCGTGCGCCCCGCGCCGCCGCGCCGGCTCGTCGAGATCCCCGCCGGACGCACGACGCTCGGGCTCGAGCGCGCGGAGGAACCGCGCCTCGGCTGGGACAACGAGTACGAGGCGCACGAGGTGGAGCTGGACGCCTTCGCGATCGAGCGTCACGACGTCACGAACGCCGACTTCCTCGCGTTCGTCGCCGCCTCGGCTATCGCGAGCGCTCGCTCTGGAGCGAGGACGACTGGGCGTGGCTTCAGGCGAACGGCCGTGAGCACCCGCCCTTCTGGGTGCTGCGCACGGGCGAATGGCGCTACCGCGCCATGTTCGGCGAGGTGCCGCTCGGCGCGTCGTGGCCGGTGTACGTGACCCACGCCGAGGCGGCCGCGTACGCGGCGTGGCGCGGGCTCTCGCTGCCGACCGAGGCGCAGCTCCAGCGCGCGGCCTACGGAACGCCCGAAGGCGACGAGCGGACCCATCCGTGGGGCGACGCGGCGCCTTCGGCGCGGCACGGCGTCTTCGACTTCCGGCTCTGGGATCCGGTGCCGGTCGGCGCCCATCCCGCGGGCGACAGCGCATTCGGCGTCGCCGACCTGGTGGGCAACGGCTGGGAGTGGACGTCGACGCCCTTTGCGCCCTTCCCCGACTTCCAGCCGCTCCCGTTCTACGCCGGCTACTCGGCCGACTTCTTCGACGGCCGTCATTTCGTGCTGAAGGGAGGCTCGTCACGGACCGACACGTCGCTGCTCCGCCGCTCTTTCCGGAACTGGTTCCAACCCCACTACCCGCACGCGTACGCGACCTTCCGCTGCGTCCAGGCGCGCGGATGACGACGCTCGCGCCGCCGAGCCTGCTGCAGCCGAAGCTGCGCAACGCGATCCGGCACGGGCTCAGCACGCGTCCGCTCAGCCTGCCGGTCGAGTGCCTGTACGACCCGCTCGGCTCCGCGCTCTTCGACGCGATCACGCGGCTGCCCGAGTACGGCCTCTCGCGCGCGGAGCGGCGGCTGCTCGAGCGCCACCGCCACGTGCTCGCCGAGTGGCTGCCGTCCCCGCTCGAGGTCGTGGAGCTCGGCAGCGGCACCGGCGTCACCACCGCGATCCTGCTCGAGGGGCTCGCCCGCCGCGGCCGCGTCGGCTACCAGCCCGTCGACATCTCCGCAGCGGCGCTCGAGGACTGCAAGCGGCGCGTCGAGCGGATTCCCTGCGTCGAGGTCGAGCCGTTCGAGGGCAGCCACCGCGACGGCCTCGCGCGCTCGAGCCAGAGCCGCGCGCCCGGCAGCGCGGTGCTCGTGCTGTTCCTCGGCAGCAGCATCGGCAACCTGGAGCGCGACGACGTGCGGCCGTTCCTGGCCGACGTGCGCAGCTTCCTGCGGCCCGGAGACGGCCTGCTGCTCGGCGCCGACCTCCTGAAGCCGGAGGCCCAGCTGCTCGCCGCCTACGACGACCCGCTCGGGCTCACCGCGGCCTTCAACCGCAACGCGCTCGCGCGCGTGAACCGCGAGCTCGACGCCGACTTCGACCTGCGCGCCTTCGAGCACCGCGCCGTCTACGACCCGCTCGCGCGCCGCATCGAGATGCACCTGGTGAGCGACGAGCCGCAGTGCGTGGAGATCGGTGCGCTCGGGATGCGGCTCGCGATCGCGCCGGGCGAGACGATCCACACCGAGTCGAGCCACAAGTTCCAGCACGGCGAGCTCGCCGCGCTGGGCCGCTGCAGCGGCTTCGTCTCGGTGGTCGAGTGGGACGACGCGGAGTGGCCGTTCTCGCTGAACCTGCTGGTCGCCGACTAGCGCCAGCAGGCGCTTTGCAGATTCTGCCGAGCGCCTCGTAGAAAGGCGTTGCGGGGCGCGGCTTCTGGCCCGGGTTTCCGCGCTGGCACAGCCGTTGCTCCAGCTCGGAGGCATGGCAGACGTCAGCCCGTCGGACAAGGTCGTATCGATCCAGAAGGCGGCGGCCGCACGCGCCTACGCGCCCTACCGCGCGGCGCTCGCGGGCCTCAATGCGCGCGGCGTGCCGTACCTGGTGGGCGGCACGTTCGCCTTCGCGGCGTACACCGGCATCTCGCGCCCGACCAAGGACCTCGACCTGTTCGTGACGCGCGACGGCCGCGACCGGGCGCTCGAAGCGCTGCGCGAGCTCGGCTGGCAGACGCAGATCGCATTCGCCCACTGGCTCGCCAAGGCCCAGAAGGGCGACCACAGCCTCGACGTGATCCACGGCGCCGGCAACGGCGTCGCGATGGTCGACGACGAGTGGTTCGCCCACGCCCGTCCGGCCCGCGTGTTCGGCGTCGAGACGCGCCTGGTGCCGGCGGAGGAGATGGTCTGGTCGAAGGCGTTCGTGATGGAGAAGTACCGCTACGACGGCGCCGACGTCGCCCACCTGCTGCTGCGCCAGGGCGCCTCGCTCGACTGGAAGCGGATGCTGCGCCGCTTCGGCCGGCACTGGCGCGTGCTGCTCTCCCACCTCGTGCTGTTCGAGTTCATCTACCCGGGCCAGCGCGTGGTGCCGCCGGCGCTCGTCTCGGCGCTCGTCGCCCGCGTGACGCGCGAGAACGGCGAGCTGCAGCCGAGTGTCGTGTGCCGGGGCGTCCTGCTGTCGCGCAAGCAGTACCGCGTCGACACCGAGAGCTGGGGGCTGCGCGACGCGCGGCTCGACTCGGACGTCGCGATGAGCCCCGAGGACATCGTGGAGTGGACGCTGGCCGACCCCGCGCGGCCGGGTCCGGACGCCTGACGATGCGGATCGCGGCGGTCGGCGACGTCCACTGCTCGAAGAAGTCGGAGGGCCAGCTGCAGGCGGTGTTCGCCGAGACCGCGCAGCACGCGGACGTGCTGCTGCTGTGCGGCGACCTCACCCACCGCGGGCTGCCGGACGAGGCGCGCCTGCTGGTGCGCGAGCTCAAGACCGCGGGCGTGCCCATCCTCGCGGTGCTCGGCAACCACGACTTCGAGTCGAACGAGGTCGAGGCGCTCGTGCGCGTGCTCGAGGAGGGCGGCGTCAACGTGCTGGACGGCGAGACCTGGGAGAAGGACGACGTCGGCTTCGCCGGCGTCAAGGGCTTCGGCGGCGGCTTCGGCGAGTCGAGCCTCGCTCCCTGGGGCGAGCCGGTGCTCAAGGCGTTCGTGCAGGAGGCGACGCAGGAGAGCCTCAAGCTCGAGCGCGCGCTGGCGTCGCTGCGCACGCGGCGCCGCGTGGCGTTCATGCACTACGCGCCGATCGTCGCCACCGTCGCGGGCGAGCCGCTCGAGATCCAGCCGTTCCTGGGCTCGGGGCGGCTCGAGGAGCCGCTCGACCGCTACCACGTGGACGTGACGTTCCACGGCCACGCGCACCGCGGCTCGCTCGAGGGGCGCACGCGCGGCGGCTGCCCCGTCTACAACGTCGCGCTGCCGCTCCTGCGGGGCAAGGACGCGGCGCCGTCGCTGCTCGTACTCGATCTCGAGGCGCTCGCGCCCGCCGGGGAATCGCCCGCCGCCGCGACGACCGCCTCCGGCCAAGGAGGAAGCCATGCAGTGTGAGCACCCCGGTTGCAGTTGCGGCGAGGACGGCGTCGAGCGCGAGGGCCGCAGGTACTGCTCGGAAGAGTGCGCCGCGTGGGCGGCCGAGCGTGCGCCCGGCGGCTGCGGCTGCGGTCACCCCGACTGCCAGTGACCACGGCCGGGCCGGCAGGCCTCGCGCGAAGCCTGCCGGCCGGGCTGCGGCGACGTCAGCGCCTCGTGCTGAAGACCTCCAGCGCCGCGCTCGCCAGCGCGATCGCGATCGTCGGCACGAGCCCGTGCCGGTACTCGTCGATCACCCGTCGGCGCCCGAACGACATCCCGCAGACGACGCCCGCCCCGAAGGTGAGCGCCACCGCCACGCCGGGGTGGTCGAGCGCGTAGTCGCGCACGTCGCGATAGGCGCGCGAGGCGCCCTCGGCCGTGCGGTCGTACGCCGCGGCGGCGCCGTCCGTCGCGCGGCGCAGCTTGCGCGTGGCCTCCCCCGCGGCCTTGCCGACCGCCTGCCCCGCCTTCATGCCGGCGTCCTCGGCCAGCTCGGCGGCTTCCTTCGCGTCCCTCTCCCAGTCCGGCCGCAGCGGATCGTCCGCCCGGATGTCCACGTCCTTCTCCTCGCCGAATCGGTTCGCCATGTCGCTCTCCCTCGTCAACGCTCGTCGTGCTTCGAAAAGGCCCGCTCGACGCGCCGCCAGGCGTCACGCACCGCCTCGCGCGCGCGCTCCCACGCGAGCCCCGCGTTCCACTCGCTGCGCTCCCATCCCCTCCGCAGCTCGGGCTCGACCTCGTCGAACCCCTTGCGTGGGTAGAGGCTGTAGGACTCCCAGCCGTAACGGTAGGCCGGCGCGAAGGTCTCGTAGTCCTCGCCCTCGCGCACGTAGTTGCGCGACGCGTAGGTCTCGCGCCAGTAGTCGTCCTCGAACCTCGGGTTGATCGCCTCGGCGACGCCCTTGCCGGCGAGACCGCCCGCCACGCCGCCGACGACCGAGCCCACCGCCGTGCCGATCGGCCCGCCGGCCGATCCCACCACCGCTCCCGTCGCCGCGCCGGTGGCGGCTCCCACGCCGACTCCGACCGGATGCGCGTCGCTCTCGTCGTTCTTCTGCTTCTTGCGTCCCATGAGTGCCGTCCTTTCCGCGATAAAAACGACTCTGCGAAAGTTCGTGCGCCGGCTCTTGCTCGGGGTTGGACTTTCTTCAAACTGCCCAGCTGCTTTGGAAGCACGACCCGGTTTCGCCGACGCTCCGCGGCCCTTCGAGAGTCAGAGCTGCCACTGTCAGCTGACGTTCGTGCAGGATCAGTGCCACGACCGCGCACCACGCGCACGCGGAGAGCGCGGGCCCGTCTCGCGGGGCATGCTGCTTGCAGCGATGACTACGGGCTCGCTGCGAGCCTGCGGCACGGCCGCTCACACACGTACGGACCGGAGGAGGCCCACGATGAAGACGCGCACGACGTGGCTCGGCGCTCTCTCCGCCTGGAGCCTGGCCGCGGCTGCTCTGTCGCTGCAGTCGAGCGAGGCACCGCCGCGCGTCTCGACGCGCGACGACGCCTTCGTCCAGCGCGTCGCGGCCGACGTGCTCGCCGACGTCGCGCTCGGCCGGCTCGCGGCCCAGCGGGCGACGCGCCCGGAGCTGAAGGAGTTCGCCCGGACGCTGGCGGACGAGCAGTCCCGGGCCTACGAGGACCTGAAGGCGCTCGCCGCCCAGAAGAAGTTCGCGCTTCCGAGCGAGCCTCGACCCGAGCAGAAGGCGCAGATCGCGCAGCTCGAGGCCCTCACCGGCGCCGCGTTCGACGAGGCCTACCTGACGGCGACCACGGCCTCGCGCGCGGGGGCGCTCGCGCTCTTCGACGAGGCGGCGGGCGCCTGGGGCGACCCCGACGTCAAGACGTGGGCCGCCAGGCTGCTTCCGACGCTGAAGCAGCGCCTGGCGCGGGCGCGGGAGCTGGCCAAGCCCGCGACGCTCGTGCTCGAGCGCTGATCCGGCTCAGGCCTGCTCGGGCGGCGGCAGCCCGTCGATCAGCCGCCGCAGCACTTCGAGGTCGGCCGGCTTCGTGAGGTGCCGGTCGAATCCCGCCGCGAGGCTGCGCTCGCGGTCGTCCGGCTGCCCGAGGCCCGTGAGCGCGACCAGCAGCGGCTTGTGGTTGCCGGACTCCGAGCGGAGCGCCCGCGCGAGCGCGAGGCCGTCCATGTCGCCCGCCAGCTGCAGATCGCAGATGAGCACCTCGGGACGCCACCGGTGAGCGCGCTCGAGCGCGCTGCGGGCGTCCGCGATCGCGTCGACCTCGTGGCCCCAGAGCTGGAGCAGGCGGCGCAGGCTGTCCGCGGCGTCCTGGTTGTCCTCCACGACCAGGATCCGGCGCGGGGCGGACGTCGCCGGCGGCAGCGTGGCGTGCAGCTTCCCGCTCGGCTTTGCGGCGTCTCGAGTCGACGAGCGGCAGCGTGATGACGAACGCGGTGCCCTTGCCGGAGCCCTCGCTGTGCGCCTCGACCGTGCCGCCGTGCGACTCGGTGAGGCCGCGCACCAGCGCGAGGCCGAGCCCCAGGCCCGACTTGTGGCCGGACGTCCGTCCCGGCCTGGGCGAACGGCCGGAACAGCCGCTCTTCCATGCCGGGCTCGATTCCGGCACCGGTGTCGGCGACGATCACCCGCACGCTCTTGCCGCCTGCGGCCTCCTCCACCCTGACGCTGACGGTGCCGCCCGGCTGCGTGAACTTGACGGCGTTCGTCAGCAGGTTGCCGACGGCCTGCGAGAGCCGCAGCTTGTCGCCGCCGCACCACGCAGCTGCCGGTCGGGAAGGCTCGCCTTCAGCTTCAAGCCGGCATCCGCGAGCTGCCGGGCGTGGTCGTCGAGCAGCGTCCGTACCAGCTCCACGACGTCGATGTCCTTCCAGTCGAGCACGATCTTGCCGCTCGAGATGCGGGCCGCGTCCATCAGCTGGTCCACGAGCGCCGTCAGCTGCGAGAGCTGGCGGTCCATCACCTGCAGGGGCTGTGTCAGCTCGGCGTTCTGCCCCTGGCGCCGGCGCAGGATCTCGAGGCTGGTCCGCAGCGGAGCGAGCGGGTTCCTGCAGCTCGTGGCTGAGCAGGGCGAGGAACCGGTCCTTCTCCCGGCCTTCGCTGCGCAGCGTTTCCTGCACCCGCTTCAGCTCGCTGATGTCGCGGAAGATCGCCGAGACGCCGATCAGGCCGCCGCTCGCGTCCTTGAGCGCCGACATCGCGACCGACACGGCGAGCGTGACGCCGGCCCGCGTGACCCTCACGGCCTCGTACGGGGGAACGGCCTCGCCCTTCAGCACCCGCTGGTGGACGTCCTGCCACGCGCGGCATCTCCTCGGGCGGCACGATCAGGCTGACCGGGCGCCCGAGCGCCTCCTCCGCCGTGTAGCCGAACATCCTCTCGGCCGCCCGGTTCCAGGTCAGGATCGTCCCGTCGAAGCTGCGCCCGACGATCGCGTCCTGCGAGGACTCCACGATCGAGACCAGCTGCGCCTGCCGCTCGAGCGCGCGGTTGAGCGGCGTCACGTCGAGGAAGGTGAGCACGAGGCCGTCGATCACGTTGCCGGGCCGCCGGTACGGCAGCACCCGCATCAGGTAGCTCGCGCTGCCGTCCGCGAGCGTGACCTGGCGCTCCCGGGTGGCGAGCGTGCGCAGCACGTCGTTGAGGTCGGCGAAGATGTCGCCCTCGAAGCGCGGGGCGATGTCCAGGATCGGACGGCCCACGTCGGTCTCGATGAGACGGAACACCTCGGTCGCGGCCTCGGTGAAGCGCTTGATGCGCAGCTCGCCGTCCAGGAACAGCGTCGGGATCTGCGTGCTCTGCAGCAGGTTCTGCAGGTCGCTGTTGACCGAGTCGAGCTCCTCGACCTTCTTGTTGAGCTCCAGGTTGATCGTCTCGAGCTCCTCGTTGACCGACTGCAGCTCCTCCTTGGAGGTCTGCAGCTCCTCGTTGGCCGACTGCAGCTCCTCGTTGGTCGACAGCAGCTCCTCGTTCGAGGACTTGAGCTCCTCGTTCGAGGTCTCGACCTCCTCGATCGTCGCCTGCAGGTGCTCCTTGGTCGTGCGCAGCTCGCTCTCGAGCTGCTGCACCACGCCGTCGACCTGCCCGGGCGAAGCGCCCTCGCGCTCGGCATCGGCCGGCGACTGCGGCAGACCCAGCTCCTGGAACACCACCAGGAACAGGCCGCTCGTCCGCGACCTCCGAGAGCGGACGCACCACCAGGTTGATCTGCTGGACGTGGCCGTTCGTCTCCACCGCGATGCGTTCGCGAACCACCGTCTTCCCCGTCTGCACGGCCTTGTGGATCGCGGTGCGCAGGTCGAGCCGCAGCCCCTTGCGCGCCATGCTCACCACGTCGGCGCTCGGGGCGCCGACCGCCGGCTCCAGGAAGCTTCCCGTCCGCGGCGAGAAGTAGACGCTCTCGCCCTGGGGGTTGACGATGACCCAGGCCGGAGCGTAATGGTCGAGCAGCACGCGCTCGAGCGCCGCGACCGTCCCCTGCTGCTCCGCGGGCGGGATGCGCGTGGCCCAGGGACGCGACGGGCTGCTGCGCGGCAGTGCGTTCGGGCAGCGCCACCGTGATCGCCGGGACCGCCATCGTCTCGCCGCGTGCGAAGAGGCGGTGCTTCTTGTCGACCGTGCGGAAGAGCCCGGGGGGGCCCGCGACGCTCTCGGACGGCCCGAGGAACAGGTACCCGCCCTTCCGGAGCGCGTAGTGGAAGATGCTCGCGACGTGGCGCTGCAGGTCGCTCTCCAGGTAGATCAGCAGGTTGCGGCACACGATCAGGTCGAGGCGGGAGAACGGCGGGTCGCGGATCAGGTTGTGCATGGAGAAGATGCACAGCTCGCGCACCTCCTTCGCCACCTGGTAGCCGTGGTCCTGCGGGGTGAAGAAGCGCGCGAGCCGGTCGGCCGTCACGTGCTCGGCGATGCCCTCGGGGTAGCGCGCCTGCCGCGCGAAGTCGAGCGCCTCGTCGTCGATGTCGCCCGCGAAGATCTGCACGCGCGGACGCGCGTCGCGGCGCTGCCATCGCCTCGAGGAACAGGATCGCGACCGAGTAGGCCTCCTCGCCGGTGGCGCAGCCCGGCGCCCAGATCGCGGATCTGTCCCTCGGCCCCGGCGTGGTCGAGGAGCCGCGGGACCACCTCGCGCTCGAGCACCGCGAAGGCCTGGGGATCGCGGAAGAAGTGCGTGACGCCGATCAGCAGGTCGCGGAAGAGCTGCTCCGGCTCCTGGGGATCCTGGCGCAGGCGCTCGACGTAGGCCGCCACGGAGGCGAGCTGGTGCACCTGCATGCGACGCTGGATCCTCCGCACGAGCGTCGAGGTCTTGTAGCGGCTGAAGTCGTGGCCGGTCTTGCGCCGCAGCAGCGCGCAGATGCGCGCGAGCTGGCCGCCCAGCTCCTCCGACAGCGAGTCCCTGACGTTCTTCAGGTGCAGCTCACGCAGGTACCGCGCGTACTCGACGAGCCGCGCCGGCATCGCCTCGGGCCGCAGCACGTGGTCCACCATGCCCGTCCCGATCGCGCTCCGGAGCATCGCGTCGTGCTTGGCCGACTCGGGCGACTGCGCCATCACCATCCCGCCGTGCTCCTTGACCGAGCGCAGGCCGAGCGTGCCGTCGCTGCCCGAGCCCGACAGCAGGATGCAGATGGTGCGATGGCCCTGGTCCTCCGCCAGCGAGTGGAACAGGCCGTCGATCGGCATCCGTAGCCCCGTCGCCGCGGGCGGCTTCACCCGCAGCACGCCGCCCTCGATCGTCAGCATCGCGTTCGGCGGGATCACGTACACGTGGTCCGGCTCCACCGGGGTCTCGTCGCGCACCTGCTCGACGCTCATGCGCGTCGCCTTGCCGAGCAGCTCCGGCATCAGCGTGGCGTGGTTCGGATCGAGGTGCTGCACCACCACGAAGGACATGCCGCTGTCGGGCGGCATCGCGGCGAAGAACTTCTGGAAGGCCTCGAGCCCCCCGGCCGAGGCGCCCATCCCGACCACGGGAGGAAGAGGCGGCGGCGCGCTCGCCTGGAACGACTCATACGCCTTTGGCCTGCGTGACGCTCCCGTGCTGGCGCGCGCGGTTTTGCGCGCAACCGCACGCCGCTTGCCAGCCGCTGGCTTTCGCGCAGCGGCGCGCCGCTTGCCCGCGGACTTGGAGGGCATGGCCATCGCGCGAGGGGGGTTCTGATGCGAGTCTACACCCCCCGCGACGGCGATCGCGCAGCCGCCGCGGCTAGATCGGCCAGCGCTTCAGGCGGAAGCCGTCCGATTCGCCCCTGGCTCAGGATCGCGTCGAGGCTGAAAGCCCCTGCGCCGCGCGCGGCCACGTAGAGGAACACGAACGCGTAGATGACCGCGAGCTCGCCCCCGTTCTCGATCGGCCAGGGACCCTTGGGGGCGTGCGCCACGAAGAAGGCGACCGCCATCTCGCCGCTGGCGAGGAACGCCAGCGGACGCGTCAGCAGGCCGATCGCGATCAGGGGGCCCGCCGCCAGCTCGATGATCCCGGCTATGCCCGCGAGCGAGCCGGCCTGCACCGGGACGCCGCCGAACGCCCCGAACAGCTTCTGCGTCCCGTGGGTCGCGAACATCAGGCCGACGACCACGCGGAGCAGCGTGTAGATCCCTTCACGATGGCTTGCGAGGAGCCTCTTCATCCTTTTTCTCCAGCCGACTGGGCAACGAAGCGGCTCTCGCCCGTCATGCCGGGCGCGCGAAGGGGGGAAACGTGAGGTGCAGAAGGCGGGGACCGGGAGGTTTCGACGTCCCTGGCTCGAGGATCCGCCGTGGCTCAACCTCCCTGAGGGATCGGGCCACTCTCGCGACTTCGTCGTGAGAGACGTCGGATACCAGCCGCGGGCGGGAGGCTAATCCATCGCCCTTGGTGCGGGCGTCCCTTTCGGGGTTTCCGCTTCGATCCATCGACATGTCCACTCCCGGTCCCCCGGTCCCGGAAAAAGCAACATCAGTGCCACTGCCGCCGCGCTCGGATTCGCTTCAAAAGAGGCGGCGCGAGGCACTTGAGCGACGCGCAGAGCCGGCGCAGTTTGTAGAAAGGTACGCCTGGCCGCGCCCGGGCTCAGGCGAGGCCGAGCGCCGGTGCGGCGAAGTAGGGAGCGGGGTCCGTGAGCGGCGCCTGCCGCCGGTGCAGGAACGTGGGATCGAGCACCATGTGGCGGCTCAGGAACGGGACCGCGAGCACGAGGCCCGCGAGCGGCGCGCGGAGCGCATGCGGAACGCGCGCGGCCGCGGCCGGGGAACCCGGCGGGCCGAAGCGGGACACGAGCGCGGTCTCGTAGGACGAGAGCCGCTCGCGCGTGAGGCGGCCGGACGCCGCCACCACCGCGGCAGCCGCGAGGCGGCCCGACTCGATCGCGGGGGCGATGCCCTCGCCGCTTCCCGAGTAGGCGAGGCCGGCCGCGTCGCCGACGAGAAGGACGCCGTCGTCGACGAGCCGCGGCGCCTTCCCTTCGTAGAGCCTGTACGCGTGGCCCGACCAGGGCGGGGCGAAAGCCGAAGGCACGCGCCCCGATGCGCGCAGGAAGCCCCAGAAGGCGTGCGCGCGCGCCGGGAACGAGTGCCCGTCGCGGCGGCCGAAGCCGACGTTCAGGAACGAGCCCTTGCGGAAGATCCAGCCGTAGCCTTCGAGGTCGGAGCAGAAGTAGAGCTCGGGCCGCTCGCTCGCAACGGGGCAGTGCTGCTCGTCGCGCGCGCTCATGCGGCCCTCCACCTCCTGCGCCGCCACCAGCGGCTGCCCGGAGCGGCCCGCGCCGAGCGCGCGCGCCACCGGGCAGAACTGCCCGCCGGCTCCCACGACGAGCGGCGTGCGCACGGCGTCGTTGACGACGAAGTCGGCCCCCTCTCGCCGCAGGGTGAGGACGGCCTCGTGGCGGACGCGCGCCCCCGAGCGGCGCAGCAGGTAGTCGTCGAACTCGCAGCGCCGCACGCCCCAGCCGACCACCTCGGGGTAGCCGACGTTCGCGGCGGGAGCCCCCACCTGGCAGGTCCGGAGCCCGCGGATCGGCTGCAGCACGTGCCGCGCGCCGTACGCGTCGAGGTCGAGCTCCGCGGCGGCCATCGCCTGCGGCGTGACCCAGCCCGCGCACGGCTTGTCGCGCGGGAACCTCGCGCGGTCCATCACCAGCACGTCGAGCCCGGCGCGCCGCAGCCACGACGCGCACGTCGAGCCCGCGGGCCCGCCGCCGACGACGAGCGCATCACACCCTTGCAGGGTCGGCCTCCCCGTAGATGTAGCGGCGCGTCCACGGCACCTCGTCCTCGCAGCCGCGGGCGAACAGCACCTGGAACAGCTGGAGCGAGCCCGCCGCGAACGCCGCCTGCGAGCTCGCCAGGTACAGCCGCCAGCTGCGAACGAAGCTCGCGTCGAACTGCGTGCTCGCGCGCGGGACCTCGCGCTCGAAGCGGCGCCGCCACTCCTCCAGCGTGCGCACGTAGTGCGGGCGCAGGTTCTCGACGTCGAGCACCGAGAAGTCCCACGGCTCGAGCACGCGCGAGCAGGCCTCCGACAGCGTCGGGCAGTGCGAGCCCGGGAAGATGCGCTTGCGCGTCCAGCGGTCGACCGCCCGCGGATGGTTGCGTCCGATGAAGTGCAGCAGGCCGCGGCCGCGGCGCGGGTCGAGCCGCTCGTGGATCACGCGGCCGAGGTCGCGGTAGTTCGCGAGCCCGACGTGCTCGAGCATCCCGACCGACACGAAGACGTCGAAACGGCCCGCGACGTTCCGGAAGTCGTCCTGGACGTAGTGGATGCGGTCGCCCAGGCCTTCGTCCTCCGCGCGCCGCCGCGCGTAGCGGATCTGCTCCTGCGAGACGTTGCAGGCGGTGACCGAGACCCCGTAGCGCGTCGTCATGTAGCGCGCGAGCGCGCCCCAGCCGCAGCCCGCCTCGAGCACCGTCTGCCCCGGCACGAGCCGGAGCTTGCGGCACACCAGCTCCATCTTGGCGAGCTGCGCCTGCTCCAGGGTGAGCGCGCGCGACCAGAAGTACGCGCAGGTGTACACCATCTCGTCGTCGAGCCAGAGCCGGAAGAAGTCGTTGCCGAGGTCGTAGTGCCGGCTGGCGTCCGCTTCGGCGCGCGCGACCGTGGCCGGCGTTGAACGGCACGGGAGCCGGCACCGGCGGCGTCTGCCGGCGGAAGAGCCCCTCGAGAGCGCCCACGAGGTCGCCGCGCACCAGGATCGCCCGCGTCCTGTAGGCCTCGGCGAGGCGGAAGACCGGGTCGAGCAGGATCTGGACGAGCGTCTTCGCGTTGCGGACGACGATGGTGGCGTGGACCGGGCCGGGGTGCGGCGTCAGCACCTCGCCGTTCCACAGCTGCAGCCGCACCGGGAAGTGGCGGAGCCGCCGCGCGAGCAGCGCGACGATCCGCAGCGCCCGCGACGGGCGCAGCGCCCGCGGCGCCACGCCGGTCCAGTGCTCCGAGCTCATGGCGCGAGCAGCGCCGCGCGCACCACGAAGCGCAGCGGGGCCTTTCCGACGTAGCGGAAGGGGTAGCAGGTCACGAGCGTCGCCTCGCGCGGCGAGCGCGGCTCGAGCACGTCGAGCCGCGTCGGCTCGACCACCTCGACGTGCGTCACCGAGTACGCGAAGGCGCCGTCCGGAGTCAGCAGCCGCACGGCGTCCCCCGGCCGGACCTCCGCGAGCGGACGGAACAGCGTGTCGCGGTGGGCGGCGATCACCACGTTGCCCGGCTCGCCCGGAAGCGCCGTGCCCGGGACGTGCCCGGCGGCGAAGCGCAGGGTGTCGTCGTCGACACCTTCCCGCACGATGGCGAGCAGCCCGAGCCTCGGCACTTCCAGCCGCCCGACGAGGCCGCTTCGCCGCAGCTCCGCGCGCGCGCGCTGGTGCGGCGGGTCGAGGGTCGAAGCGAACGTCAGCTCCTCGAGCCGCTGGTCGTCACGCGCGTATCGGACCTCGGTACCGATCACGACGTAGGCGCAGTAGCCGAGCGCGAGCAAGGCGATCCCGGACAGCGCGCGCTGGAGCGCGCGCAGCGTCCGGGCGGCCCGCTTCGGCTTCGGCATGGCGGCGGCCACGCGCGGCGTCAGTGACCCTGATTCGCGATCTGGAGCGCCTTCGACGCGACGAGCGAGGCGAGGCCGAGCGCTCCCACGATCAGGAGCGGGCTCGCGGTGCGCGGCAGCGTCGGGTCGTCGAGCGTGGGGTCGAGCGAGCGCGCGGCCGGCGGCGTGTCGGCGCGCGACGGCGCGGGCGCAGGTATCGACACCCGTGCGACGTGCCGGCGGTCGCCCTCGAGGCGGTGGTACTCGACGCTCACGCGGGTACCGGCGGCGAGGTTCGCCGGCAGCGTGCTGTTCGAGTCGACGATGAAGCGCTGGCGTCCGTTCGGGGTCTCGATCACGAGCTCGCTGGCGCTCACGGCCACGACCGTGCCGTTGAGCGTGCTCGTGGGGGTGCCGGGCGGCACCTGCACGGGCGAGCCCTGGGCCAGGAGGTTCCCCGCGAGCGCGAGCGCGGCGAGTGCGGCGAGGCCGAGCAAGAGATGCCTACGCATGATTCCCTCTCCTACCGGTGGTGAGCGGCGGTCGTTCGGAGTGCAAGACAAGTGCCACGGAATGAAGGCACTTCGCGACCGGCGTCTCATGGGCGAAGCACCCTTCTGGCCGCGACGCGTGTCTGGACGAATCTACAAAGCTCCGTTCAGCCGCGCCCCTTGCGGGCGAGGAGAACCGCCCCGGCGGCGACCGCACCGATCCCCGCCCAGACGGGGACGTTGACGTGCTTCTTCTCGTTGACCTGGATCTCGACTGGGCCGATCTTCGCGTCTCCCTTTTCATGGTTGTAGCTGAAGCCGCCGTAGACGAGCGCGAGGATGCCGGCCACGAGCAAGACGATTCCAATGAGTTTCACGAGCGTCCTCCCGACGGACTCCCTACAGGAATCGCGCCAGTGTCTGGGTGTTCCGCACAGACACTGACGCTCTCTCGTGGCACGACGCTTGCTCAATCGGCTGGCGTCACGCCGCGAGAGAGACTGCCCGCCGCGCACTATTCGTATCGTTCGTGCACAAAGGAAGGGGCGATTGACGCACACACGGGAGCTCACCGTCATCGTCGGCGCGACGTTCCGGCCCCTCCTCTCGGGCGTTCCGCGCCGGCGGCTCGAGCTGCAGAAGGCGCTCCTGCGCTTCTGCCGCGAGCGTTGGCGGTCACCCGGGCTCCTGCTCGTGCCCGTGCTCGCGGTCCTCGGCCTCGCCGAGTGCGAGCTCGTGCTTCCGCTCGCCGCGAAGCTCCTGCTCTGGGGCGATCACCCCCCGCTCGCGCGCTTCCTCCAGGAGACCCCGCCCACGATCGGGAGGATCGAGGACGGCCGCGGCGTGCTGCTCGTCGAGCTCGCCCGCCAGCACCGGCAGCCCTTCGAGGCTCACGAGCTTCCGCCGGTGCTGGTCGACGCGCTCTTGTCGGCGGAAGACCGCTCGTTCTTCGAGCACCGCGGCGTCGACCTCGGCGCGCTGCCGCGCGTCGCGCTCAAGGTCGCGGTCGCGAGCCTGCGCGCCGGCCGTCTCGTGATGCCGCAGGGCGGCTCCACCATCACGCAGCAGCTGGTGCGGGCCGTGCTGCTGCGCGGCCTGCGCTCGCGCGAGGCGGGATCCCAGCTGCTCTACGACTCGCTCGTCGACCGGACCGTCGCGCGCGCCATTGGAGTGCCGGCCGCCAACAAGCTGCGGCGCAAGGCCGAAGAGATCCGGCTCTCGTACTGGCTGGAGGCCGAGCTCGAGCGCAGCCTCGGCTCGCGCGCGCAGGCCAAGCTCGAGATCCTGCGGCGCTACGCGACTTACGTGTACCTGGGCCAGGGCCGCTACGGCTTCGCGGCGGCCTCCGAGCTCTATCTCGGCCGGCCGCTCGCGAGCCTCTGCCACTCCGACGCGGCCGCGGCGGCGCTGCTCGCGGGCCTGCCCAAGAATCCCGGCGAGTACGCGCCGATCGAGCGCAACGGCGCACGCGTGCGCGGGCGCCGCGACCACGTGCTCCGGCTGATGGCGCGCAACGGCTTCATCACGGAAGCGGAGCATGCGCAGTTCGCCGCCGAGCCGGTCCGCCTGGTGGGGCCGCCTGCGGCCGCCGCAGCCGCCGATCGGGACGGCGAGCGCCGTGGGCGCGCTCTTCGAGGAGCTCGGCGCGCTCGGCGACCCGCGCGTCGGCATGCGTGCCCTCTACGACGGCCGCCTGGTCGTGCGCACCTCCGTGGTGAAGGAGGTCCAGGCGATCCTGACCCAGGCGCTCGAGGGGGGGCTCCGCGCCTACGAGGCGCGCCACCCCAGGAGCGAAGGCCTCGTGCAGGGCTCCGCGGTCGTGCTGGCCAACGGCGACGGCCGCGTGCTCGCGCTCTGCGGCGGCCGGCAGCGCTACGGCGAGCGGGCGGCCGGCTATCGCGACTTCAACCGCGTCACCGAGTCGCGCCGCCAGCCGGGCTCCGCGATGAAGCCGTTCGTCTACCTGGCGGCGTTCCGACAGGGGGCGACGCTCGCGACCCGCGTGCTCGACGAGCCGATCGCGGTCCAGATGGGCGAAGGCCGCGCCGCGAAGTGGATCGTCAACTACGACGGGGAGTTCCGCGGCTCGATCACGCTGCGGCGGGCGCTCGCGGAGTCCCGCAATGCCGCGACCGTCCGGCTGCTGACGCAGGTCGGCATCCCGGCCGTCCTCGACGTCGCGCGAGAGCTCGGGATCAGGAGCCGGCTGCAGCCGGTGCCCGCGACCGCGCTCGGCGGATCCGAGGTGACGCTGCTCGAGCTCGCCAACGCCTACCGGAGCCTCGCGAGCGGCTCCTGGAGCGAGCCGTGGCTGCTGCAGCAGGTGACGTCGACGGAAGGCGCTCCCATCTACCGGCACGTCTCGGCCCTGACGCATCCGCTCGATCCGGCCACGCTGTCGCTCGTCCAGGAGGCGCTGCGCGGCGTCGTGCGGCTGCCGGGAGCGACGGCTCATGCCCTCGCCACGCTGCCGATCCCGGTGATGGGCAAGACCGGGACCACGAACGACTTCCGCGACGCGCTCTTCGTGGGATCGACCTACGGGCCGACGGGCGTGACGGTGGCGATCCGCGTCGGCTTCGACGACAACCGCTCGCTCGGAAACGGCGAGACCGGAGCGCGCGTGGCGCTGCCGGTCTTCCGCGAGACCATGCTCGCGCTCTACTCGCGGGGCCTCGTGGGCCCGGTCCCCCGCTTCCCGCGCGCGCTCGAGACGGGGATCGAGGAATACCTGCAGGGGCCGCGGCTCACGCCGCCGCAGGAGGAGCTCGTCGCCGAGGCTCCCGCCCTCGATCCGCTCGCGCCGCTCCTCTTGCCTCCCCCGCTCGCGCGGCGCGCCGAGCTGCCGCTTCCCGCCGCGATGCTGGCTCCCACTCCCCAGATCCGCCCCGCGACGCTCGGCGGGTCCGCCTCCGGCGAGCGCTAGGCCCGGATGGACAGCCCGCGGGAAGTGGACTACAACAGGCCGCGGACCAAGCGCCTCGGCGAGTCCGCCTGAAACATGCCCAAAGCACTGCTGGTGGACGACGACGAAGGCTTCGTGTTCGGCCTCGCCGAGGCCGTGAAGCGCGAGGGCTTCGAGGTGCGCACGGCCGGCACGCTCCAGGAGGCGCGGCAGGCGCTGCGCGAGCACGACCCCGACGCGCTGCTGATCGACCTGCAGCTGCCGGACGGCTCCGGCCTCGAGCTGCTGCAGACCCCCGAGGGCCGGCTGCCGCCTGGGGTCATCTTCATCTCGGGCAACGCGAGCGTCGAGCTCGCGGTCGAGGCGCTGCGGCTCGGGGCGATGGACTTCCTGACCAAGCCCGTGGACTTCGCGCGCGTGAAGATGGCGCTCGCGAACCTCTCGCGCACGCGCGAGCTGACGCGCCAGGTGGGGGCGCTGCGCGGCGAGCTGCGCCGGCTCGGGCACTTCGGCTCGCTGGTCGGCGGCTCGCGGCCGATGCAGACCGTCTACGACCTGGTCGCGAAGGTCGCGCCGACCGAGGCGGCGGTCTTCGTGCTGGGCGAGACCGGCACCGGCAAGGAGCTCGTCGCGCAGACGCTCCACGACATGAGCCGCCGCGCCAAGCAGGCCTTCGTGCCGATCAACTGCGGCGCCGTCTCGCCCACCCTGATCGAGAGCGAGCTGTTCGGGCACGAGAAGGGCAGCTTCACGGGCGCCGACCGCAGCCACCGCGGCCACTTCGAGCGCGCGCACCAGGGCACGCTGTTCCTCGACGAGATCACGGAGATGCCGGTCGAGCTGCAGGTGAAGCTGCTGCGCGTGCTCGAGACCGGGCGCGTGCTGCGCGTGGGCGCGAACGAGCCCGTGCAGGTCGACGTGCGCGTGATCGCGGCGAGCAACCGCCCGCCGCAGCAGGTGGTCGCCGAGGGCAAGCTGCGCGAGGACCTCTACTACCGCCTGAACGTCTTCCCGATCACGCTGCCGCCGCTGCGCGAGCGGGAGGACGACGTGGCGCTGCTCGCCGAGCACTTCCTCGAGGAGCTCAACAAGGGCGCGAAGGACGCGCCGCCGAAGGCCTTCACCAAGGCGGCGCTCGACCGCCTGCGCGCGCACGGCTGGCCGGGCAACGTGCGCGAGCTCAGGAACGTCGTCCAGCGCGCGTTCATCCTGGCCCCGAACGACATCGGCGTCGACTCGCTGCCGCTCGGCGTCGTCGAGGAGCGGCTCGGCACCAGCCTCTCGATTCGCGTCGGCACGCCGATCGACGAGGCCGAGCGGCGCATGATCCTGGCGACGCTCGAGCACTGCGCCGGCGACAAGAAGAAGGCGTCCGAGCTGCTCAAGATCAGCCTGAAGACGCTCTACAACCGGCTCAACGTCTACAACGCGTGAGGCTGTAACTTCTACAAATTCTTGACGGTCCAGCGCGTTCGCCTCTGCAGCGTTCCCGTCAAAAGCCGCCTGCCGTGCGATAGCGCCTCAAATTCGCCCTTGGCACATCCGTTGCACTTTCGTTCGAGACTCAGGGAGCGTGTGAATGTCGCGTCGGCAGACGAGGCCGGTCGCGCGCAGCATCGCGAAGACGAGAACGGGCATCGAGGGACTCGACGAGATCACGGGCGGAGGCCTTCCCCAGGGGCGCCCCACGCTCGTGTCCGGGGCCGCAGGCTGCGGCAAGACGCTGTTCGCGCTCCAGTTCCTGGTGAGCGGCGCAACGCGATTCGGCGAGCCCGGTGTCTTCATGGCCTTCGAGGAGACCGGGCGCGAGCTGACCGATAACGCCCGCTCCCTCGGGTTCGACCTCGCGCGGCTCGAGCGGCGCAAGCGGCTCCTGATCGACTACGTGCGTGTCGAGCGCAGCGAGATCGACGAGACGGGAGAATACGACCTCGGCGGGCTCTTCGTCCGGCTCGGCCACGCGATCGACACGCTCGGCGCCAAGCGCGTGGTGCTCGACACGATCGAGAGCCTCTTCAGCGGCTTCGCGAACGCGTCGATCCTGCGCGCCGAGCTGCGGCGGCTGTTCCGCTGGCTGAAGGACCGCGGCGTCACCACGGTGATCACCGGCGAGCGCGGCGAGGGCCAGCTCACCCGGCAGGGGCTCGAGGAGTACGTCTCCGACTGCGTGATCCTGCTCGACCACCGCGTGGACGAGCAGCGCTCGACCCGGCGGCTGCGGATCGTGAAGTACCGCGGCACCACGCACGGGACCAACGAGTACCCGTTCCTGATCGACGAGAGCGGCATCAGCGTCATGCCGATCACCACGCTGCGGCTCGAGCACAAGGTGTATCGCGGGCGCATCTCGACCGGCGTCGAGGCGCTCGACGGGATGCTGAGCGGCGGCTACTACCGGGGCACGAGTGTCCTCGTCTCGGGGACGGCCGGCACCGGCAAGACCAGCCTGGCGTCCCAGTTCGTGGCGAGCGCGTGCGGCCGGGGCGAGCGCTGCCTGTTCTTCGCGTTCGAGGAGTCCGGGCCACAGCTGCAGCGGAACATGCGCTCGATCGGGATCGACATCGCACCGTACCTCGCGAAGGGCCTGCTGCGCGTCCAGGCGGTGCGCGCGACGACGTACGGCATCGAGATCCACCTCGCGACCATGCTCAAGGCGATCCGCGAGTTCGAACCGCAGGTGGTGGTGGTCGACCCGATCAGCAACATGCTCGCGGCCGGGGACGCGCGCGAGGCCACCCTCTTCGCGGCCCGGCTGGTGGACTTCCTGAAGTCGAAGGGCATCAGCAGCCTGTACACGAGCCTCACGAACGTGAACGGGAACGAGGCGCAGAGCGAGGTGGGGATCTCGTCGCTCGCCGACAGCTGGCTGCTGCTGCGCGAGCTCGAGGCCAACGGAGAGCGCAACCGCGGGCTGTACGTGCTCAAGTCGCGCGGCATGCCCCACTCCCACCAGGTTCGCGAGTTCCTGCTGACGTCGCGCGGGATCCGACTGCGGGACGTCTACGTGGGCCCGGAGGGTGTCCTCGCGGGATCCTCGCGCCTCACGCAGGAGGCCCGCGAGCGCGCTCGCGCCCTGGTGGCGCGCCAGGAGATCGAGAGCCACTCGCGGCAGCTGAAGCGCAGGCGCCATTCGCTCGATGCCCAGCTGCAGGTGCTGCGCAGCGAGTTCGCGCTCGAGGAGGACGAGCTGCGGCAGCGGATCGAGGACGCGCGCGTGCGCGAGGGTCTGCACGCCCGGGACAAGGCGGCGATGGCCCGCAGACGCGGGGACGGGAGCGGCAAGGCGCCGAGAGGAGCGGGTGCGACGGCATGAAGAGCGGGAAGCCCAAGCGGCCGCGGCCGGGACGATCGCGCACGGCGCGCGGGGCCTCGGCAGCGCGGCGGGCGCGGTCCGACGTCTGGCGGCTGCGTCTCTACGTGGCCGAAGGCTCGCCCCGCTCGCGCACCGCCCTCGCCAACCTGAAGCGGCTCTGCGAGGAGCACCTGCAGGGCCGCTACCGGATCGAGGTCGTGGACCTGCGCCTGAACCCGCGGCTCGCGCGCGGCGACGAGATCGTCGCGATCCCGACGCTCGTGCGCCGGCTGCCGCCGCCGATCCGCAAGATCGTGGGCGATCTGTCGAACGTGGACCGCACCCTCGTCGGTCTCCAGCTGCGGGCCGAGTCGTGAAGCGCACGGCGCCGAGGCGGCGACGCAAGCGCGGCCCGCAAGCGCGCCCCCACCGAGCGCTACGAGCTGCGGCTCTACGTGACGGGCATGACGGCGCGCTCCGCCCAGGCGATCGCCCGCACCCGGGCGATGTGCGAGGAGCACCTGAAGGGCCGCTACGAGCTGCGGGTGATCGACATCTACAAGCACCCCCAGCTCACGCGCGAGGAGCAGATCATCGCGGCGCCCACGCTCGTGAAGCGGCTGCCGCTGCCGCTGCGGCGGATGGTCGGCGACCTGTCGAACCGGGAGCGCGTGCTCTTCGGCCTCGACCTGCGCGAGGCAGCCGGGGAGTAGCGGGATGCGACCCAGCGCCCGGGCGAGGCGCCCGCTGCCCCGGAAGAAGGCGCGACGGTCCCGAAGGCGCGCAGAAGGCGCTGCGGGCCCGGCTGCGGGAAGCCGAGCAGACGATCGACGCGATCCGCAGCGGCCAGGTGGACGCGCTCGTGCTGCGCTCACCCGAGGGCGAGACCGTCTACGCGCTCGAGACGGCCGACCGTCCCTACCGGGTGCTGGTCGAGCAGATGGCCCAGGGCGCGGCCACGCTCGACGCCGCGGGGCTGATCCTCTACTCCAACCCGAGGCTCAACCGGCTGATGGGCGTCGCGAGCGACGCGCTCGTCGGCATCCCCTTCGCGTCCCTTTTCTCCCAGCGAGCTTCGCGGAGAGGTCGAGCGGCTCGTGGCGCAGGCCCGCACGGCCCCCTGCACGCTCGAGACCCGGCTCCGACTGGACGGCCGGCTCGCCCCCGTGCAGGTCAGCGCTTCCCCGCTCGGGCTCGAGCACATGGCGATCGTGGCGCTCGTCACCGACCTCTCGGACGAGAAAGAGAAGGCCGCGCTGATCGCGGCGCGCGAGGCGCTCCAGCGCGCGGACCGCCAGAAGGACGAGTTCCTGGCGACGCTCGCGCACGAGCTGCGCAACCCGCTCGCGCCGATCCGCAACACCGTCAGCCTGCTTCAGAGCCGGCTCGAGCCCGGCTCGGAGGCGCTGCCGGGTGTCGAGGTGATCGCGCGCCAGGTCGAGCACATGGCGCTCCTGCTCGACGACCTGCTCGACGTTTCGCAGCTCACGCGCGGCGCGATGCCGCTGCGCAAGGAGCCGGTGCTGCTGCAGCGCGTCGTCGACCTCGCGATCGAGACCAGCAGCCCCGTGATCTCCGCCGCGGGCCACGAGCTGGTGGTGGCGCTGCCCGAGCGGCCGCTCGTGCTCGAGGCCGACGTGCTGCGCCTGTCGCAGGCGATCGCGAACGTGCTGAACAACGCCGCCAAGTACACCGACCGCGGCGGCCGCATCGCGCTCGACGCCGAGAGCAGCGAGCAGGGCTTCGTGCGCGTGCACATCCGCGACACCGGCATCGGGATCAGCCCGGAGGCGCTCGACACGATCTTCGACCTCTTCTCGCAGGCGACGCCGGCCCTCGAGCGCTCGCAGGGCGGCCTCGGCATCGGCCTGTCGCTGGTGCGGGGCCTGGTCGAGCTGCACGGCGGCACGATCGAGGCGCGCAGCCGCGGCCTCGGGAAGGGCAGCGAGTTCGTGATCCGGCTGCCGCTGGCTCCGGCCGGGCAGCGCGGAGTCGACGCCGGCGCGCGAGCGCGCCGCGAGCGCCGGGGTGCCGCCCCTGCGCATCCTGGTGGCCGACGACAACCAGGACAGCGCGGAGAGCCTGGCGATGCTGCTCACGATGATGGGGCACGACGTGCGCACGGAGCTCGACGGGGCGCAGGCCGTCGAGACGGCGCGCGCCTTCCAGCCGCAGGTGGTGCTGCTCGACCTCGGAATGCCCCGGCTCAACGGCTACGAGGCCGCCCGCCGCATCCGGGCGCTGCCGGGGGGCGACGAGGTGGTGCTGATCGCGCAGACGGGCTGGAGCCAGCCGGAGGACCGGCGGCGCAGCCAGGAGGCCGGCTTCGATCACCACGTCGTCAAACCGATCCCGAGCGGCTCGCTGGAGAAGCTGCTCGCCCCGCGGCGGCCGGACGCCGTGCCCCCGTCGCACTGATCCGCGCCGACGACCAGACGAGCTCGGAGTCGACCCGCAGCGCCGGCCGCAGCAGCGACAGCTCGACGTCGCGCGCCCCCAGACGCACCTGCTGCGCGAGCTGGGCCGGCAGCCGGACGCTCCTGACGAGCTCGTCGGGCAGCCGCACCGGGATGCCGCGCGCCGCGAGCGCGCGCAGCTCGCCGAGCACGCGCTCGGGCTTCAGCAGGAGGCCGCAGCGGCCGAGGCTGTCCTGCGCCTCGAGCGCCTGCTGGACGCTCGCCCAGGCCTCGGGCTGGAGCTCGACGCGAAGCGCGAACTTGCGCTCGGAGAGCGAAGGCGTCGCGCTCAGGACGCCGCCGTCGTCCGAGAGCCGGATCGCCAGGCTCAACCGGTGCCGCTGAGCGACCACGCGTCCGTCGAGCACCTGCCGGACCGCGAAATCCCGGCAGACGACGTTCGCGAGGCCCTTCGAATCCCACTCGAAGTCGAGCGCGATCCGCCCCGCCGCCGGCAGCACCTCGACCGGCATGTCCACGTCGACCTGATTCTCGTGGAAGGTCAGGCGCGGGTGGCCGGCGCGCAGCCGGCCGCGGAGCCGCTCGACGCTCGCCGTGAGCTGCCACTCCCCGAGCTTCAGGCGGCCGACAGCCGTCTTGGGGCGGACCTCGCCGTCGGCATCGGCGTTTAGCGCGCCCAGGTCCACCACGACGTCGTCGAAGTACTGGTGCGCCACCTCGGCCAGCAGCGTCTCCACGAAGTCGGTGCGGATCGCGAGAACCACGTCCGCCTTCCCGGCGATCACCCGCGTCGCCAGCGGGTCCCGGTCGACCGCGGCCTGCAGCCGCTCGCTCAAGGCCGCGTGCTCGGCGCGCAGCTGCGGCGAGCGTCGGCGGGCTGGCCGCGCGCGGCGCCGCGGGATGCGGAGCCGAGCCCAGCGCAACGAGGCCCGCCGCGAGCAGGAGCCGACGCACGCTCAGCCCTTCTCCTGCGAGACGCAGGCGGCGCCGCCCGGGTTCGCGACCTGCGCGCGCACCCCGACCCACAGCTTGCCCGCGAACACTCTCACCGAGCTCACCGTCGCCGCGACGGCCACGTCCAGCGCGGGGATGCTCACGCGGCGCGTGTGCAGCGCTGGCAGCCGGAGCCGATCCTCGATCTTCACCGGGACCTCGATCGGGCCCAGCAGCGACTCGAGCCCGCCCTCGGCGAGCGCCTGGGTGAGGCGCCGCGCCGGCTCGTCGATCCCCAGCACGTCGGCCTTCGGGATCTCGACCGCGTACACGCCGACGCGGGCTCGGAGCACTCCGGAGGCGGGATCGAGCTCCACGACGTCGAGGCCGCCGTAGACGCTCATCTCGGCCGAGATCTCACGCCCGACGAGGCTCGCTTCGCCGTCCAGGTGGACGAGCGCCACTCCGTTCGCGAACTCGGCCCGAGCGGCGTCGATGCGCACGTGGAAGCCCTGGCCCACGTCTCCCTCGAGCGGCGTCGCGCTCGCGAGCAGCCGCTGGACCAGGTCCTGGTCCACGACCACGAGCATCTGCTCGAAGTCCAGGAGCGTTCCGGCCTCGGCGGCGTCGACCTGTGCGCGCAGCTTCTGGCACCTCCCGCTGCAGCACGAGCTCCTCCGCGCTGGGCGCAGGCTGGAGACTGCGGCAGGTGACCAGAGCCGATGCGGCAACCAGGGCGAGAAGCGCTACCAGAGAGCGTCGCGAAGCCATGCATTTGTACCTGCAATAGCAGGACCACAGTGCATCGGCCCGGTACGGTAGCGGCCTGGCGCCTGCCGCTGCTGCATTTTGTAGAGTCTGCCGGCCTCGCGAAAGCGCCAAAAAGGCGGCCATTCCACAGTGGTCGTCCAATTCGCGTGTGTGTCGGGCTTTAGCCCGGATTGCGGCGCTGGCGCGAGATGGCATCGGCTTTGCTCTAGGGGGAACGACGATCCACTTGGTAAGGAGGGGCCGATGCTCACGATGCACAAGACGACACTGCGGCGGCTCGAGAGGATGCTCGAGCGCCACGCGAGCGAGCTGCAAGAGAGAAAGCACACGCTGCGCAGCAGCCTGACGGACGAGGCGGCTGGCTTCGGCCCGGAGAGCGAATGGGGCTTCGCCTGCGACGCGCGCGGGATCGGCGCCGCTCTCGTCTCCATCTCGGCCGCCACGGTGCAGTCGATCGAGACGGCGCTGCGGCGGCTGCGCGCGGGCACCTACGGCAAGTGCATCGACTGCGACCAGTCGATCTCCCCGGCACGGCTCAACGCCCTGCCCTTCGCCGAGGTCTGCGTCGAGTGCCAGGCGCGCCGCGACGAGGCGTCGGGAGGCGGAGCGATCCCGGCGCTCGCCTGAGGGGCGGGAAGCCTCGCAGGCGCACACTGCGAGCCCCATCGGCCAATCGGCCGGTGGGGCTTTTCGCATCTTGGGCGAGGGGAGGCCTGCTGTCTGAAGCGGCGCGGGCGACGACGCTTCTTGCGGGAGCGCGCGGGGCACCTTGCCGCCCGCGCGGCGGGCCTCCGACAGTCCGATCGCGATCGCCTGCTTGCGGCTGGTGACGCGCTTGCCCGAGCGGCCGGAGCGCAGCGTCGCCGCGCTTCATCTCGTGCATCGCACGCTCGACCTTCTGCGCGGCCTTGCGCCCGTAGCGGCGTCTTGCCATGGCTCTCACCTCTCTGCGGGTCGGGCCGCCTCCGCGTCGGCGCACGTCTCGAGCGTCGTGACCGGCCTTCTCCTCGACGGACGCGACGTTCGTCCGGATCTTGTCGTGCTCGCCCTCGTCGTCCTCGACACGGATCAGGGTGATCACGTGCTTGGAGCGGCTGCGGGCCTCGCGGTGGCAGGCGCGGATCAGCTCCATCGCCTCGTCCCAGCCGCCCTCGATGCAGGTGCTGCCCGGGCCGAGCTGGTACGGCATGCCCGAGCGATCGATCAGCGACAGCACCGGGGCGAGCTCGTCGCTCAGGTGCTTGTCGCCTCCGAGCGGGATCACGCTGAGCTCGAAGAGCATGGTCGCCTCCCTGCCCGACGCCGGCGTTACTTCGCGCTGCGGTCGCGCTCGGCCGGCCGCAGCCGCGACGGAATCGCGGGCGTTTCGTCGCTGTCGTCGAAGGCGGGCGTGATCTCGTCCTTGCCCGGAAGACGCCGCTCCTGCGGGCGCTCCGGCTCGTCGCCCCTCGGAGGGACGGGACCCCTCGGAGGGACCGGCCGCTCGGGACGCAGCATCGGCATCGCCTCTCTCATGGCTACCTCCTGTTCGCGGGTCGCGCGAGGACCCTCCACCTGGGCGCCTGCGGCGCCTCCCTCGTCGGCCAGCGACGCGGCGCGGTCCCGGTCGAGGGCGTCGAGACCCTTGGTCGCGGGGGGCTGCGCCGAAGGCTGGGGCGCCGCCGGGCGCCTCGACATCCCGGACGGCGCCTTCAACGGGGCGGCGGCGGGACGGCGCTTCTGGACGCCCACGGGCTTCTCGGGCTTCGGCGCCGCTCGGCGAGCGCGCGGTGTCGCCGCTCCACGCTTGCCGCGTGGGGATCCTCCCCCTCGACCGCCAGCGGGCCTTGTGCGGACTCCTCGTACGCGACCAGCTCCTCGCCGTCGGGCAGCTGACGGACGCGAAGGACTCTTTCGTCGTTCATGGCTCACGGCTCCTTCTCCTCGGGTGCACGGCTAGCGGTGGTCCCGCAGCTCCGGTGCGCCCCGTCCCCATCCCCCCCACTCGAGCGAGTGACGCCGCTCGATCTCGCGGATCCGCCCCGGAGAGAGCACGCGTCCCGCCGTGTCCTCGGCATCGGCCATCGCCTCGTTCACCGCCTGGCCGAGGCTCACGATCTGGTTGTACATGTCGCGGCAGTTGCCGCTCGACAGGTCCACCTGCGCCACGCCGTCCCACAGGCTGAGCCACGGCCGGGCGTCGTCGTAGGCGGCGCCGCCGCGCAGCAGCACGTTGCACGAGGTCTTGAAGCTGCTCCAGAGGCCGTCGACGCGGACCGATTGCGAGGCGAGCGCGGCCACGCGCGCATCGAAGGCCTCGCCGGCGCGCGTCTCCTCGCCAGTGTCGTCGACCACCGCGCTCGGCCGCTGCTGCGCGACCGGCCGCGTCTGCGACGCCACGGACTTCTGCGACGCCACGGACTTCGAGGACGCCTCGGACTTCGAGAACGACTCGATGCGCGAGCGACCGGGCTCGCCGCGCAGCGTCAGGATCACGCGGTCGCCCGGACGCAGCTCGCCGATCCCCACGACGTGGTCGTCGAGCTCGAGCGTCTGCTCGACCCCGTCGGCGTTCTTGATCACGAGCAGTCGCTCCTGGGAGCGCACCTTGACCACTTCGGCGTTCGTGTACTTCGGGGTCTGCTGCGCGAGGGCGCTCGAACCGGCGAGCGCCAGCGCCACGCCGCAGGCCATGATCGCCAGCCTCTGGATCCGGTCCATGGAAACCTCCTCCCCGCACGGCTCACGGGGTTGTCCAAACTCTTTTGTAGTGACTGTGGTGCAAGGTTCCTGCCACGCCGGGGCAGCCCGAGGTGTTCCCAAGGCTTCGCCGACGCGGCGCGAATGGCCCGATTCGCGGCACTCGGGTCCCCGAGGCCGAGCCTGAAGCCCGCGCCATCGCTGCCTTTTCTACAATCCGGCGCCCGCGGCCGTGCCCACCGAGTCGGGCACCTGGAGGTCGAGCCGGCGCGCCGCTTCGAGGCGAACGTTCACGTCGTCCCAGTTCCACAGGTTCCAGACCGCCTCGAAGAACGCGAGCTTCTGGTTGCGGTACTGCAGGTAGTAGGCGTGCTCCCAGGCGTCGATCACCATCAGCACGACACCGCCCTGGCTGAGGTTGGACTGGTGGTCGTAGACCTGGCAGGTCAGCAGCCGCCGCGCGAGCGGCTCCCACACGAGCGTCGCCCAGCCCGAGCCCATGATGGTGCCCGCGACCTTCGTGAGCTGGGCCTTGAACGGCTCGAAGCCGCCGAAGTCGCGCGCGATCAGCCGGCCGAGCTCGCCGCGCGGCTCGCCGCCGCCGCCCGGCGCGAGGTTCTTCCAGAACACCGAGTGCAGCACGTGGCCGGAGAGGTTGAAGGCGAGCGCCTTCTCGAACGCGGAGATGCGGGTGAAGTCCTGCTTCGCGCGCGCCTCGTCGAGCTTCTCGAGCGTCTCGTTCGCCTTCTCGACGTAGCCCTTGTGGTGGCTCGAGTGGTGCAGCTCCATGACCTCGCCCGAGATGTGCGGCTCGAGCGCGCCGAAGTCGTAGTCGAGATCGGGCAGGACGTAGGTCGGCATGGCTTCCTCCTTACGCGGTACGCGGCCGGTACTCGGTGCGCGCGCGGCCCGCTTCGGCGTCGAGCTCGAAGAGGTCGCGGCGGCACATCCGCACGATGGTGAGGAAAAAGGACACGATCAGCGGCCCGGCCACCAGGCCGGCCATCCCGAAGGCCGCGAGGCCGCCGATCAGGGAGAAGAAGATGACCGCGCCGTGCACCTCCATGCGGTTGCGCATCAGCAGCGGCTTGACGATGTTGTCCGACACGCCCACCACGACCGCCCAGATCGCGAGCACGAGCGCCTGGACCGGGTGTCCGGTCACGTACAGCATCCCGGCGAGTGCTACGCTCACGCTGGCCGCGCCCAGCATCGGCACGAACGCCACGATGAACGTGACGAGCGCGAAGAAGACGGGCTGCGGCACGTCCGTCAGCAGGAAGCCCACGAGCGCGACGGCGGTCTGGACTCCCGCGGTCGCGAGCGACGAGATCAGCACGGCTTCCGACACCGTGCGAAAGTCGTGGAGCAGCTCGTAGGTGCGCGAGCGGCCGATCGGCGCCACCTCCGCCAGCCACTCGACGAGCCGCTTGCCGTCCACGAGCAGGAAGTAGAACGCCACCAGCATCGCCGCGATCTGGATGAGCGCGTTCGAGGTGGCCATGATCACGCCGCCCACGGCCGCCGCGGCGCGGCCGGTCTGCTCCTGCGCGAGCTGCTGGACGCTGCGGCGGTCGCGCGGCAGGTGGAAGGCCTCCACGAGCTCGCGCACGGGAGGCGGCAGCTTCGCGACGAGCGCGGGCACGCCGCCCGCCTGCAGCGTGTCGCCGACGTAGCTCACCGCGTCGATCGCCTCGCGTCCGAGCACGATCGCGAACGTGCTCGCAGGCAGCACGATCAACACCGCGACGGCCGCCGTGGTGAGGCCCGCGGCGAGCGGCCGGCGGCCGCCGACGCGGAGCGTGAGGCGGTCGACCATCGAGAGGAACGTGCCCGCCAGCACCGCGCCGAACAGCAGGGCGCCCGCGAACGGGTACACCAGGACGCCCAGGAGCGCCAGTGACACGAGAGACAGACCGACGAGCACGGCGCGGGCGATCCTGTGGCGCATGAGCTTCCGTCGAGCAATGCCCATGCCATCCCCGCGCGCGCGAGCCGAAAGGCGATAGGATCGACGGAGAATGGTGACCCTCAAGGGCACCCCGGCTCGGCTGGCCGCGACCCTGGCGGTAACGGCGTTGGCCGTGACAGCGCGCTGGCTGCTGAAGCCCGTGCTCGGCACGGAGCTTCCCTACGTCACCCTGTTCGCGGCCGTGGTGCTCGCGGCCTGGCACGCGGGGACGGGCTACGCGCTGCTCGCGAGCGCCCTCGGGCTCGTGGCCGCCCAGAGGCTGTTCGTGGCGAACGCGATGTCGGGCTCCGCCGAGGTCGCCGGCGCCGCCGCGTATCTCGTCTCCTGCGCCGTCGTGATCCTGTTCGGCGCCGCGCTGCGGCGGACCGAGCGCCGGGCGCTCGCGAGCGCGGAGGAGACGCGGCGGCAGCAGGAGCTCGCCCAGCGCGAGATCGAGGTCCGGCGGCGGGCGGAGAGTGCCCTCGCGCTGCAGAAGGAATGGCTGCGCGTCACGCTCGCGAGCATCGGCGACGGCGTCCTGGCGACGGACGTCGAGGGCCGCGTCACGCTCCTGAACGCCGTGGCGCAGCGGCTGATCGGCTGGAGCGAGGAGGAGGCGCGCGGCCAGCCGCTCGAGGACGTGTTCCGCATGATCGACGAGCGCACGCGCCAGCCGGTTCCCGACGTGGTCGGCGAGGCGCTGCGCGGCGGAGGCGGCGCGGGCCTCGAGGGCCACCGGCTGCTCGTCGCGCGCGACGGCAGCGAGCGGCCGATCGACGACAGCACCGCCCCGATCCGCGACGAGCAGGGCCGGGTGCTCGGCGTCGTGCTGGTGTTCCGCGACGTCGGCGAGCGGCGCAGCGTCCACGACCTGCGGCGCCAGGTGCTCGACCAGCTCGCGCGCCAGCACGAGCGGCTGCAGCTGCTGAACGACGCCGCCTCCCAGCTGCTCGGCAGCGACGACCCCGACGTGATCGCGCGCGATCTGTTCCTGCGGCTCGAGAAGCACCTCGGGCTCCACGCGTACGTCAACTACGTGATGAGCGACGACGGCCGCGAGCTCGTGCTGCGCGCCTCCGGCGGCATCCCGGAAGGCGCCTCGGTCCCGCGGCTGCGGCCGGGCGAGGGCCTGTCGGGGCTGGTGGCGCAGACGCTGCGGCCGCACCACGCCGGCCACATTCAAGTGTCGAACGACCCGGCGCTGCGAAGCCTGCGGGAGCTCGGCTTCCGCTGCGCCGTCAGCCACCCGCTGCTCTCCGAGGGGCGGCTGATCGGGACGCTGGCCTTCGTGAGCCGCAGCCGCGACCAGTTCGACGAGGAGGAGATCGAGCTGCTCGGCACCGCCGCCGGCTACGTCGCGGTCGCCTACCAGCGCGCGCGGCTCGTGCGCGAGCTGCGGGAAGCCGACCGCCGCAAGGACGTGTTCCTGGCGACGCTCGCCCACGAGCTGCGCAACCCGCTCGCCCCGATCCGCAACGCGCTGGAGCTGCTGCGGCGGCCCGGGGTGGCCCGCAAGGTCGCGGAGTCCGCGCGCGCGATGCTCGACCGGCAGGTGGGCCAGATCGTGCGCCTGGTCGACGACCTGCTCGACCACTCGCGCATCACGCGCGGCGTCGCGGAGCTGCGGCGCGAGGACGTCGAGCTCGCGAGCGCCGTCGACGGGGCGCTCGAGACGGTGCGCCCGTTCCTCGAGGAGAGGGGCCACGAGGTCGAGCTCGCGCTCCCGAAGGAGCCGGTCCGCCTCGACGCCGACCCGGTGCGGCTGGTGCAGATCCTCGGCAACCTGCTGAGCAACGCGGGCAAGTACACGCCCACGAGCGGCACGATCCGGATCGAGGCGGCGGTCGAGGGCGAGTTCGTCGCGGTGAGCGTCTCGGACACCGGCGAGGGCATCGCGGCCGAGGACCTGCCGCGCGTCTTCGACGTCTTCACGCAGGTGAGCCCGGGCAAGACCGGAGGGCTCGGCATCGGCCTGTCGCTCGTCAAGGGTCTCGTCGAGATCCACGGCGGGACGGTCACCGCGCGCAGCCCGGGCCGCGGAGCCGGCAGCACGTTCACCGTGCGGCTCCCGCTGCTCCGCCGGAAGCAGGCCGCGGCCGCGCCCGCCCCGCAGCGGCGCGACGACCCGCAAGGCAGCGACGGAACCGCGCGCCGGCGCCGCATCCTGGTGGTCGACGACAACACGGACTCGGTCGAGAGCATGGCGCTCCTGCTGAGCGAGCTGGGCCACGACGTGCGCACGGCGCGCGACGGCCACTCGGCGCTCGAGCAGGCGAGCGCCTTCGACCCGGAGGTCGTGCTGCTCGACATCGGGATGCCGGGGATGGACGGCTACAGCGCGGCACGCCGGATGCGGGCCCTGCCGGGGGGCGCCGCGCGGAGAATCGTCGCCCTCACGGGCTGGGGGCAGGAGGAGGACCGGCGGCGCACGCGGGCCGCCGGCTTCGATGCGCACGTGACCAAGCCGGTCGACCCGCAGACGCTGCGTCAGATCATCGACCCGAGCCCGTAGCCGCGGCGCACGGCGAGCGCGGCGAGACCGACGCTCGCGCGGAGCTCCCGCAGAAACCGCACGCCGCGCCCCGCCGTCGGCGGGCGCGGGTCGGGCTCGTGCTCGGGCGGCCGCGGGTCCGGCGGGCGGGGCGCCGGCGAGGGCGCCGGGTCCGGGTGGGGCTGCGGCGGACGCACCGGGCTCGGCAGCGGGCGCGGCTCCGGCGGAGGAAATCCCGCGACGTCGAGCGTCATGACACGTGCGGACGCGCCACCGGGGGAACTTCCCCGGGCGAGTGGGCGAGACCCGTGAAGACGAGCACGGTGCCCAGCAGGACGTGGAGGATGTTGTCGGGCGCGAGAGCCGTTGCGTCGAGCGACCCCGGGTGGCCGATGAGCGCCTGAACGAGGCCGGGAGCCAGGAAGCCGAGGAGCCCCATCAGCACGTAGACCGACCCGAAGGTCAGCATCAGTCCGCGGATGGAGTCCTCCGAGCCCGCGAAGCCCACGTACAGCAACACCACGCCGGAGAAGGCGTGGATGAGGTTGTGGATCGTGGTCAGGTGCAGGCCGAAGAGGCCCGGGTCGGCGAAGCCCGCGAGCCCGGCCAGCACGAGAGCCACGCCGAAGACACGACAGAGGGTTCGAGACATCACGTACCTCCGTGAGAGCGACCGCGAGGGGCCCACCCGGACCGTGCCGCTGCAGGATCCGAGCCACCCGCAAGACCGCATCCCGACGGGAAAGGAGAGCGCCGACGGCGCTGGAAGAATCTTCAAACTACCTCGGTTGAATTGCACGGAGACCGCAAGAAGGCGAGCAAAAGGCGGGGGCGCCCTCCCGGCAGCGGCGGCACGTGAGTTGCAATTTTGGGGAAGGCCGGGCGCTGGCCGGCCAACCGATGCGACTGCTTCAGCTGGTCCCCTCCATCCTGCTGATCGGCAACAGCGTGAGCGCTGCGTCGCTATTCGCTCGCGCGCAGGCCCAGGATCACCAGGTCGCCGAGCTCAGCGGGACGATCGCCACCATCGACACCGTGGCGATCCGCCTCCGCCCCGACGACGGCAGCATCATGACCTTCGTCGTGGACGATCCGGGCTCGCTGCCGCTGGGTCTCGTCGCCGGCACGCGCGTCACGGTCAAGTACGAGACGCGCGAAGGCGGCGGACGGCGCCTGCTGAGCCTGGGACTGGCGCTCGGATCGAACCCGCCATCTGCCGAAGCGCCCGCGACGATCGACGCCTCCGCGACGGCGGCGCCGGCCGACGCGGCCTCCGCGGCGCTGCCGCTCGAATCGGCGGTATCGCTGCGCGCCTCGGCGGGGGTCGCGTCCTCGCTGTCCGCGCCCGAGGCCCAGGCCGCGGCCGCTCCGGCGCGACCCGCCGCCTCCGGCCGCTGCCCGCTGCAGCTGGTCGCGGTCGTGCTGCTAGTGGCGACGGGAGCGCTCCTCGTGATCGCTTCCTGGCGCTGAGGCGAAAGCGAGCTCGTGCGGCAGCGATCGAGGCTTCAGATCGGCGAGCGGCGGTCCCGAGATCACGCGGCCGCCGGCCGCGTAGCGCCCGCCGTGGCACGGGCAGTCCCAGGTCCGCTCGGCCTCGTTCCAGTGGACGATGCAGCCCATGTGCGTGCACGCGGCCGAGACGGCCTGCAGCGCGCCCTTCCCGTCGCGGCTCACCGCGAGCGGCTCGCCGTCGATCGAGACGATCGCCCCCTGGCCCGGCGCGATCTCCGCGAGGGCGGCCTCGCCCGCGGCGAGCCGGTCCTTGACGAGGTGGAGAGCGACGTCCAGTCCCGAGGCCGCCGCGCGCCCCACCGCGCGCGGCGTGGGGACGCGCGTGGCGCGCAGCAGCGAGGCGAGCTCGGACTCCGGCTGGCCGAGCACGAGATCCGCGACGATCTGCGCCGCGAGCGTGCCGAGCACGAGCCCGGTGCCCGCGTAGCCGGTCCCGACGAAGATGCGCTCGGCGAGGGGGCTGCGGCCCACGTAGGGCAGGCCGTCCGCCGGCTCGTAGAGCTGCGACGACCAGCGCCGCACCACCTCGATCTCGCCGAAGCGCTCGCGCGCGAACTGCTCGAGCTGCCGGTAGCGGTCGAGCGGGGCCGCCTCGTGGCCGGCCTTGTGGTCGCCGCCTCCGAGCATTACGAGGCTCTCGCCCTCGAAGCGGACCGGGCGCAGGTAGTGATAGGGCCTCGCCGTGTCCCAGAAGAGGCCGGAGGGCAGCGACGCCGCCGTGCGGAACGCGATCAGGTACGACCGATACGGCACGAGCTCGGCGTGAACGATGTTGATGCCGAGCGGGGTGTGCGTGGCGAGCACCGCCTGTGGAGCGCGCACCCGTCCCGAAGGCGTCTCGAGCGCGACGCCGTCTTCCGTCTCCTCGATCGCCGTGACGCGCGAGCCGACGTAGAGCCGGCCGCCGGCCTGCACGAAGAGCTCGGCGAGGCCGGCGAGGTAGGCCGTCGGATCGAAGGCGCCCTGCTCCGGGAACTGCAGCGCCGCCTTCACCGGGAACGGCAGGGGCACGCTGTCCGAGAGCGAGGCGGCCACCCCGAGCGCGCGCGCGGCCGCGAGCTCGTCCTCGAGCTGCGCGCGCTCGTCCTCCGCTTCGGTGTAGCGATAGCCCGGGCAGACCTCGAACGAGCAGCTGACCGCGCCCAGCGCGAGGCTCTTCAGGAGGTCGAGCGCGCGCTCGCAGCCCGCGACCACGAGGCTCGCGCGGTCCCCGCCGAGACGGCCGAGCAGCTCCTTGTACGAGACGTCGAGGACACTCGTGACGTGCGCGGAGGTCGCGCCCGTCGTTCCGGCGCCTACGGCTTGCGCTTCGACGAGGGCGACGCTACGCCCCTGGCTCTGCAGCAGCCAGCCCGCCGTGAGACCGGTGATTCCGGCTCCGACGACCACCACGTCCGCACGGACTTCACCCCCGAGAGGCCGGGCCATGCCGGCGCGCTCGCGGGTGCGCCAGAGCGGTGCGCCCAGGTGACCTGGCTCAATTCTGTCCATCGCCACTCCAAAGGTCGCCAGATCGCGGCCATGCCCGATTCCCTCGCAAGCCGGGTGCCAACCGCGGCGGCCGCCGGCCGCCTGCGGGGGCACGGGCCTTGCAGCCGTGAACCGATGGAGGTGTCCGCCATGGTGTCGATCCGTTGCGAGAGTGCGACCTGCTCCTGCCAGAGCGAGGTGCTGTTCCATGCCGGAACCAGCTCGTACTGCAGCGAGTACTGCGCCTCCGCCGAGCCCGACGCGGCGGCTCCCTGCGAGTGCACCCATGCGGGCTGCGAGGCAGCCGACGACGAGCCGGAGGCGCCGATCACGGCCATCCCCCTCGATGACGCCGGGCCGCGCTGAGGCGGCGTGCCGGAAGGCGGGCTAGCGCGAGTGCTTTGTAGATTCTGGCGCCAACGGCGGGGCGCTCCACAGGAGGCTTCTTGCGGCACTGGATGGAGCTGAGGCGTGGGTCCGACTCCATCCCGCCAGGACCGTTTCGCGCCGAGCTGCTGAACGTCGAGCGGCTCGAGGACCACGCGCGCCACCTGGCCGCCGAGATCAAGGTCGCGGCGCGGCCGCGCGCCCGCAGCCGCAGCTACTACCGCCGCGTCGCCGACAACGCCCGCGCCCTGCGCGAGGCGTACCGTCTGCTGGGCCGACGACGTGCATCGCGGCGAGCCGGTCCCGCCCTCGGCCGAGTGGCTGCTCGACAACTTCCACCTGATCGAGGCCGAGGTGGTGCACGTCCGCCGCGACCTGCCGCCGTCCTACCACCGCCAGCTGCCGACGCTCGCGCCCGTCGGGCTGCGCTCGACACCGCGCGTGCACTTCCTCGCCGTCGAGCTGCTGCGCCACAGCGACGGCCGGCTCGACACCGAGCGGCTCGAGCGCTTCCTGGCCGCGTACCAGACGGGCGCGCCGCTGAGCCTCGGCGAGATCTGGGCCTGGCCGAGCGTGCTGAAGGCCGCGCTCGTCGAGAACCTGCGCCGCCTCACGGACGAGCTGATGGCCGCGCGCGCCGCGCGGCGGCGGGCCGCGGCCTTCGTGGCGCCGCTCGAGGCCGAGGCGCCCGACGGGGAGCTCGCGCCGCTGCCGGACGAGCTGCCGACGCCGTTCGTGGTGGAGCTGCTCGCGCGCATGCGCGAGTTCGGCCCGAAGGCCAGGGCCCTGCGCGAGCAGCTCGAGGCGCGGCTCGCGCTCCACGAGCAGACGGCCGAGCACGTGATCCGCGCCGAGCAGCAGGCGGAGGCCTCGGCGCAGGTCTCGTTCGCCAACACGATCACCAGCCTGCGCCTGTGCGCGAGCCAGGACTGGACGCGCAACGTCGAGCGCGTGAGCCTGGTCGAGCAGATCCTGCAGCGCGACCCGGCGGGCGTCTACGGGCGCATGGACTTCGCGAGCCGCGACCGCTACCGCCAGGCGCTCGAGGAGATCGCCGAGTCGAGCGGCGAGGCGCAGGTGGCGGTGGCGCTCGCCGCCACCGAGGCCGCGCGCGCCGCGCACGAGCAGCGCCCCGAGGATCCCGCGGCGCACGTCGGCTTCCACCTGATCGGCAAGGGACGGCCCGCGCTCGAAGCGCGCGTCGGCTTCGCGCCGCGGCCGCTCGCGCGCGTGCGGCGCGCCGTGTTCCGCCACGCGACGCTCAGCTACCTGGGCGCGCTCACGCTCGTCTGCGGAGGCGCCGTCGCCGCCGCGGTGCTCGCCGCGCGCGCGCAAGGCGCCTCGCCGACGCTCCAGGTGCTGGTCGGGCTGCTCGCGCTCCTGCCCGCGAGCGACCTCGCCACCGGCCTCGTGCAGCGGCTGGTCGCGGCGCTCGCGAAGCCGCGCCACCTGCCGCGGCTCGACCTCTCGAGACGGAGTCCCGGAGAACGCCGAGACGATGGTGGTCGTCCCCACCATCCTCGACAGCGTGGCCGGAGTCCACGTGCTCGTCGAGCACCTCGAGGTGCAGGCGCTCGGCAACCTCGACCCGCGCGTCCACTTCGCGATCCTCTCCGACTTCCACGACTCCCCCACCGAGACGCGCCCGGAGGACGCGCCCGTGCTCGAAGCCGCGGTGCGGCAGATCGAGGAGCTCGACCGGCGCCACGGCGGCTCGCGCTTCTTCCTGTTCCATCGGCTGCGCCGCTTCAACCCGAGCGAGGGCTGCTGGATGGGCTGGGAGCGCAAGCGCGGCAAGATCGAGGAGTTCGTGAAGCTGCTGCGGGGCGATCCCGACACGAGCTTCGACGTCGTGCGGGGCGACCTCGAGCGTGCTGCCCCGCGTGCGCTACCTGATCACCCTCGACCGCGACACGCGCCTGCCGCGCGGCGTCGCGCGCGCCCTGCTGGGCATCGCGGTGCACCCGCTGAACCGCGCCCGCTACGATCCCGCCGAGGGCCGCGTCACCGAGGGCTACGGGATCCTGCAGCCGCGCGTGAGCGTCACCTTCGAGAGCGCCGCCGGCTCGCTCTTCGCGCGGCTCTACGCGGGCCACACGGGCGTCGACCCCTACACGACCGCCGTCTCGGACACCTACCAGGACCTCTTCGGCGAGGGCATCTTCACCGGCAAGGGGCTGATCGACGTCGACGCGTTCCGCGCGGCGCTCGGCGAGCGCGTGCCCGAGAACGCGCTCTTGTCGCACGACCTCTTCGAGGGGCTCCACGCGCGCACGGCGCTCGTGAGCGACCTCGAGCTGGTCGACGACTACCCCGCGAGCGTCCTCGCGCACGCGCGGCGCCTGCACCGCTGGGTGCGCGGCGACTGGCAGATCCTGGGCTGGCTGCTGCCCTGGGTGAGGACGCGCACGGGCTTCGGGCGCAACCGCCTGCCGCTCATCAGCCGCTTCAAGATCTTCGACAACCTGCGGCGCAGCCTGCTCGCGCCCGCGTACCTCGCGTGGTTCGCGGCGTCGCTCACGCTCTTCCCCGAGCCGGCCTCGGCCTGGTGCGCGGCGGCGCTCGCGGTGCTGGCGTTCCCCACCCTGCTCACGCTCGTCGGCGTGCTCCAGGGAAGCGGCGAGGAGCCGCTCGGCGTGTTCGTCCGCACGCGCCTCGAGGCGCTCCGCACCAACCTGGCGCAGGCGCTCGTCCGCCTCACCTTCCTCGCCTACCACGCGAGCGAGATGGTCCACGCGATCGTGCTCACGCTGAGCCGCCTGGTGCTCACGCAGCGGCGCCTGCTCGAGTGGGAGACCGCCGCCTCCGTCGCCTCGTTCGCATCCGGCCTGCGGGGGCTGCAGGGCGTCCGCACCCTCTTCGTCGAGATGATCGCGAGCCCGGTCGCCGCGCTCGTGATCGCGCTGCTGGTGCTCGCGCTGCGTCCGCACAACTTCGCGGCGGCGCTGCCCTTCCTGCTGCTGTGGGCCGCGGCGCCCGCCTTCGCGTACGTGCTGAGCCGCCCGGTGCCGCCCACGGAGATCGCCGAGCTCGACGACGACGAGCGGCAGGCTCCTGCGGCGCATCGCGCGCAAGAGCTGGGACTACTTCGACCGCTTCGTGACGGCCGAGGACAACTGGCTGCCGCCCGACAACTTCCAGGAGCAGCCGGGGCCGATGCTGGCGCACCGCACCTCGCCCACCAACATCGGGATGGCGCTCGCTCTCGACGTTCGCCGCGCGCGACCTCGGCTACATCGGCGTGGCGGACCTGGTCGCGCGCCTCGAGAAGACGTTCGCCACCCTCGACCGGCTCGAGCGCCACGAGGGGCACCTGCTCAACTGGTACGACACCCGCACGCTCGAGCCGCTCCTGCCCCGCTACGTGTCGACCGTCGACAGCGGAAACCTCGCGGGCGTGCTGGTCGCGCTCGCCCAGGGGCTGAAGGGCCTGGCGGACGGCCGCGAGGACGGCCCCCACTGGCCGGGGCTCAGCGACACGGCGGATCGCCTGAGCGCCGCGCTCGAGGCCGCGCCGCGCGAGCTCCCGCTGCCGAACGGCGGCCGCGAGGGGCTGCGCCACGTGGTGCACCAGCTGCACGAGGCGGTGCTGGACGCCTCCGAGGCGCGCCGCCGCGTGCTGCTCGCGAGCCTGGCCGCGGCGCTGCGCTGGGCGACTCCGGAGGCGGGGACCGGCACGGCGGCGGAGGCGGCGCTGCACCTCGCGGCGCGCGATCTCGCGCGCAACATCGACGCGCTGCTCGCCGACCCGATCGGCGAGCCGGACGCCGAGCTGCGCTCGCGGCTGCTCGCACTCGCCGCGCGCGCCGAGGCGTTCGTCGCGGAGATGGACTTCCGCTTCCTCTACGACGCGCAAGCGCCGGCTGTTCGCGATCGGCTACCGGCTCGCCGACGCCGAGGGGCCGGGGCGGCTCGACGTCTCACGCTACGACCTGCTCGCCTCCGAGGCGCGCCTCGCCAGCTTCCTCGCGATCGCGAAGGGCGACGTGCCGCAGGAGCACTGGTTCCACCTCGGCCGCCCGCTCACCAGCGTGGACGGCGCGCCGGTGCTGCTCTCGTGGAGCGCCACGTGTTCGAGTACCTGATGCCGCTCCTGCTGATGCGGCGCTACCCGGGCACGCTGCTCGACCGCTCCTGCCGCCTCGCGGTGCGCCGCCAGGTGCAGTACGCCGCGAGCCGCAAGGTGCCCTGGGGCATCTCCGAGTCGGCGTTCGCGATCGTCGACCGCTCGGGCCACTACCAGTACAAGGCCTTCGGCGTGCCGGGCCTGGGCCTGAAGCGCGGGCTCGGCGGACGAGCTGGTGGTGGCGCCCTATGCGACCGCGCTCGCCGCGCTCGTCGACGCCAAGCTCGCCGCGCGGAACCTGCAGCGTCTCGCCGAGCTCGGGCTCGAGGGTCCGCTCGGCTTCTACGAGGCGGTCGACTACACGGCGCGCAAGGGCGACTCGCCGCTCGTCGCCACGGCCGCGGGCGGCGGCATCGTGGTGCGCGCCTACCTCGCGCACCACCAGGGCATGACGCTCGGCGCGCTCGCGCACGTGCTGCGCGACGCGCGCCATGGTGCGGCGCTTCCACTCCGACGGCCGCGTGCAGGCGACCGAGCTGCTGCTGCAGGAGCGCGTGCCGGACCGCGTCGTGGTCCAGGAGCCGCGGCCGGCCGAGGAGTCGCGCGTGGCGACGCCGCAGGGGCCGATGATGGCGCGCCGCTTCCGCTCGCCGCACACCGCGCATCCGCACGCGCACTTCCTCTCGAACGGCGCCTACACCGTGATCGTCACCAACGCCGGCGGCGGCGCCTCGCTCTGGCGCGGCAACGCCGTCACGCGGCTGCGCGAGGACGAGACGCGCGACCCGGGCGGCATCTTCCTCTACCTGCGCGACGTCGGAGCGGTGCCGTCTGGTCGACCGCGTACCACCCGACGCGCCAGGAGCTCGACGACTACGTCGCGAGCTTCCTGCCCGAGAAGGCCTCCTTCCACGGCGAGGCCCACGGCATCGAGACGCTGCTCGAGATCGCGGTGTCGCCGGAGGACGACGTCGAGGTGCGCCGCCTCACGCTCACGAACCGCGGCGCGCGGCCGCGCGAGATCGAGATCACGAGCTACGCCGAGCTGGTGCTCGGCCTGCCCGCGGACGACCTCGCGCACCCGGCGTTCGGCAAGCTGTTCGTGACCACGAGCTATCTGCCGGAGAGCTACGCGCTCGTGGCCCACCGCCGGCCGCGGCGCAGCTCCGACCCGTCGCTCTACGGCGTCCACGTGCTGAGCGTCGAGGGCCGCCTGCAGGGTGCCGTGGAGTGGGAGACGCGACCGCGCGCGCTTCCTCGGGCGCGGGCGCGACGTGGACGACCCCATGGCGCTCGACGGCCGGCCGCTCAGCGGCTCGACCGGCGCGGTGCTCGACCCGATCGTGAGCCTGCGCCACCGGGTCCGGATCCGCGCCGGCGGCTCGGTGCGCGTCTCGTTCGCGACCGGTGTCGTCGACCGACCGCGACGCCGCCCACGCGCTCGCGCAGAAGTACCACGATCCCGGGGCGCCCGCGCGCGCCTTCGCGCTCGGCGCACACGCACGCGCAGATGACGCTGCGCCACCTCGGCATCTCGAGCGAGGACGCGCAGCTCTTCGAGCGGCTCGCCTCGCGCGTGCTGTACGTGGACTCGTCGCTGCGCGCGCCGCGCGAGCTGCGCGCGCGCAACCTGCTCGGCCAGGCCGGGCTCTGGGCTCACGGCATCTCGGGCGACCTGCCGATCCTCTGGTGCGCGTGGTCGAGGAGGACGACCTGCCGCTCGTGCGGCAGGTGCTGCAGGCGCAGGACTACTGGCGCCTCAAGGGCCTGAGCGCGGACGTGGTGGTGCTCAACGAGCACCCCGCGAGCTACCTCGACGAGATGCA
Source organism: uncultured Acidobacteriota bacterium (assembly GCA_963724555.1). Classification (GTDB taxonomy): domain Bacteria; phylum Acidobacteriota; class Vicinamibacteria; order Fen-336; family Fen-336; genus DATBSL01. Next base: position 129,712 of record CAVRVE010000014.1, on the reverse strand, counting down.
CGAGCAGCTCGGCACGCTGATCGAGAGCGGCCCGTGGGCCGGCTACAAGGACAAGCCGGGCGGCGTCTTCCTGCTGCGCGGCGAGAGCCTGCCCAGCGCCGAGCGCGTGCTGCTGCAGGCGGCGGCGCGCGCCGTGCTGAGCGGCGAGCACGGCGACCTCGAAGGCCAGCTCGACCGGCCGGTCGCCGAGGCCGACTGGCCGGCCGAGCGCTTCGTCGCGCACGCGGCCGAGCCGAAGCCGCCCGGCGAGCGGCCGGCGCTGCGCTTCGACAACGGCATCGGCGGCTTCGGCGAGGACGGCCGCGAGTACGTGGTGGTGCTCGACGGCGAGGACGAGACGCCGCTGCCGTGGACGAACGTGCTCGCCAACCCCGGCTTCGGCACGCTCGTGACCGCCTCCGGCTCCTCCTTCACCTGGGCCGAGAACAGCCGCGAGAACCGCCTGACGCCGTTCGCGAACGACCCGGTCGGCGACCCGACGGCGGAGGCGATCTTCGTCCGCGACGACGAGCGCGGGCACGTCTGGGGCGCGACGCCGGGCGCCGCTGCGCCGCGCCAAGGCAGGCGGGCGCTGGATCTGCCGCCACGCGGCCGGCGTCACGCGCTTCGAGCACGAGGCGGACGGCATCCGCCACGAGCTCGAGGTGTTCGTGGCGGCGAGCGATCCGGTCAAGTTCCCGGTGCTGACGCTCGAGAACACGGGCGCGCGGACCCGGCGGCTGAGCGTCTTCGGCTACCAGGAGTGGGCGCTCGGCGCCGCCGCGCGCGGGCGAGCGGCTGCACGTGGTGACCGAGCCCGACGCCGGGCGCGGCGCCGTCTTCGCGCGCAACGCCTACAACCGCGACTTCGCCGCGCGGGTGGCGTTCGCCGCCGCGAGCCCGAAGCTGCGCTCCGCCACCGGCGACCGCGCCGAGTTCCTCGGGCGCAACGGCTCGCTGTCGAGCCCGGCCGCGCTGCGCCGGCCGCGAGCTCCAGCGGGCGCTTCGGCGCGGGCCTCGACCCCTGCGCCGCGCTCCAGGTGACGCTCGAGCTGCGCGCCGGGGGCGCGCGAGAGCGTCGTGTTCCTGCTCGGCCAGGGGCGGACCGCGCGCAGGCCGAGGCGCTCGTCGATCGGCTACTGCTCGCCCGACGCCGCCGAGCGCGAGCGCCTCGCCGTGGAGGCGCGCTGGGACGACTGGCTCGGCGCCGTGCAGGTGCGCACGCCGGACGACTCGTTCGACGTGATGATGAACCGCTGGCTGCTGTACCAGACGCTGGCCTGCCGCGTCTGGGCGCGCTCGGGCTACTACCAGCCCGGCGGCGCCTTCGGCTTCCGCGACCAGCTCCAGGACGTGATGGCGCTCGCGCGTCGTGCGGCCGGACGCTGCTGCGCGAGCAGCTGCTGCTCGCGGCCGCGCGGCAGTTCCGCGAGGGCGACGTGCAGCACTGGTGGCATCCGCCGGGCGGCCACGGCACCCGCACGCGCTGCTCGGACGACCTGCTCTGGCTGCCCTACGCCGCCGCTGCGCTACCTCGAGGTCGCCGGCGACGCGAAGCTGCTGGACGAGGCCGTCGCCTTCCTCGAGGGCGAGCCGCTCGCCGCCGGGCGAGTCGGAGGCCTACGACCCGCCCAGCGTGTCGTCCGAGAAGGCGTCGCTCTTCGAGCACTGCGTGCGCGCGATCGACCGCGGCCTGACCGTCGGCCCGCACGGCCTGCCGCTCATGGGCAGCGGCGACTGGAACGACGGCATGAACCGCGTCGGCAAGCGAGGGGCGCGGCGAGAGCGTCTGGCGTCGGCTGGTTCCTGCTCGGCATCCTGCGCGCCATCGCGCCGCTCTGCGAGGCGCGCGGCGACGGCGTGCGCGCGGCGCGCTACCGGGCCGAGAGCGACGCGGCTCGCCGACATGCTGGAGCTGGCCTGGGACGGCGAGTGGTACCGCCGCGCCTACTTCGACGACGGCACGCCGCTCGGCTCCAAGCAGAACGAGCAGTGCCGGATCGACTCGGTGGCGCAGACCTGGGCCGTGCTGTCGGGCGGGGCCCCCACCCGCCGCGCCGAGCAGGCGATGGACGCGGTGCGCGCGCACCTCGTGAAGCGCGCCGCGCGGATGATCCTGCTGCTCGACCCGCCCTTCGACGCGGCGCAGCCCGATCCCGGCTACATCGCGGCCTATCCGCCGGGGCTTCGCGAGAACGGAGGCCAGTACACCCACGCCGCGCTCTGGGTGGCGATGGCGCTCGCGCGCCTCGGCAGCGGCGACGAGGCCTTCGAGCTGTTCCACCTGCTGAACCCCATCAACCACGCGCGCACGCGCGCCGAACGCGAGCGTCTACTGCGTGGAGCCGTACGTGGTGGCCGCCGACATCGCCTCACACCCCGACCGCGTCGGGCGCGGAGGCTGGACCTGGTACACGGGCTCGGCCGGCTGGATGTACCGCATCGGCCTCGAGGAGATCCTCGGCCTCAGGCGTCGCGGCAAGACGCTCGAGGTGAGCCCCTGCATCCCGTCCGCGTGGCCGGGCTTCTCGCGCCGAGTGGCGCGTGGGCGGCTCGATCTACCGCATCGAGGTCACGAACCCCGCGCGCCGCAGCCGCGGCGTCGCGCGCGCGCTCCACGACGGACGCCTGGTCGACCCGCGGCGGATCCCGCTGGTGGACGACGGCGCCACTCACCGGGTGGAGATCGTGCTCGGCGAGCCGGATCCAGCGAGCCGCCCGCGCGGCTCGCAGGAGGCGGCGGCTCAGCCGCCCGCGCGGTAGACGTTCAGGCGGTTGTAGAGCGTCTTGAGGCTGATCTGCGAGCATCGCGGCCGTGCGCTTCTTGTCGCCCTCGAAGTGCTCGAGCGTCGCCAGGATCAGGCGCCGCTCCGCCTCGGCGATCGAGGTGCCCACCTTCAGCATCAGGCCGTCTCGAGCCCGGCGCATCCTCGATCACGCCGAGCGGAAGCGCGTCGACGCCGATGTCGTTCTCGGCGAGGATGTACGCGCGGTGGATCACGTTCCTGCAGCTCGCGCACGTTGCCCGGCCAGGAGTGCGTGCGCAGGCGCTGCGAGCGCGGCGGCGGTGAAGCGCTTGGCGGTGCCGCTCTCCTTGTTGAGCTCGTCGAGGAAGTGCTCGGCGAGCAGCTCGATGTCGTCGCGCCGCTCGCGCAGCGGCGGCAGCTCGACCGGCAGCACGTTCAGCCGGTAGAGCAGGTCCTCGCGCAGCTTGCCCGCGGCGATCGCCTCGTCGGGCCGCCGGTTGGTGGCGGCGATCACGCGCACGTCCACGTGGATCATGTCGGTGCCGCCGACGCGGTTGAGCGTCCCCGTCTCCAGCACGCGCAGCAGCTTGACCTGCAGCTCGGGCGGCATCTCGGTGATCTCGTCGAGGAACAGCGTGCCGCGGTTCGCGCGCTCGAAGAAGCCGCGGTGCGAGCGGTCGGCGCCCGTGAAGCTGCCGCGCTCGTGCCCGAACAGCTCGCTCTCGATCAGCGTGGGCGAGACGGCGCCGCAGTTGACGGGCACGAACGGCTTCCTTCGCGCGCCGGCTCATCGAGTGGATCGCCTGCGCGACGAGCTCCTTGCCCGTGCCGGTCTCGCCGAGCACCAGGACGCTCGTCGGTCCGAGGCGGCGATGCGGGGCAGGAAGTCGTAGACGCGCTGCATGGCCTCGCTCGAGCCCGATCAGCGGGCCGAAGCGGCCGAGCTTCCGGAGCTCGCCGCGCAGGCTCCCGATCTCGCGCTTCAGCTCGCGCGTGCGGGCGAGGTTGGCGAGCACCGTCTTGACGCGCGCGAAGTCGACCGGCTTGGTCAGGTAGTCGGCCGCCCCGCGGCGCAGCGCCTCGACCGCGGTCTCGACCGCTGGCCTGGCCCGTGATCAGGATGACCTCCGGAGAGCCGTTGCCCGACAGCTCCTCGAGCAGCTCCATTCCGGAGCCATCCGGGAGATTGAGGTCGAGCAGGACGGCGTCCGGGGCGGCGTGCGCGAGCTCGGCACGCGCATCCGCGAGCGTCGTCGCGGTCGCGGCGGTGAAGCCCTCGCGCTCCACGACTTGCGCCAGACCTTCCTGGAAGTTCGTGTCGTCATCGACGATCAGTGCATGAGGCATAAGAGGGACCCTCGCCAAAACGTTCCGCAAGAAGCGTTCCAGCCCGGAAAACGCCATTTGGTAGGACTTGCAAGGACGCGCGCAGGGGCGGCGGGCGGAAGTTTGTAGAGTGTACACGCGTCTATCCGCTTTCCGCCGTCGCCGAGCCTCGCCTTCACGGGACTTGTCGCGCGTTCGTCGTGGCACACCACTTGCTCTCCACGTGAGCAGGAGGCAGAACATGCTCTGGACGATCGCCGTGATACTCGTCGTGATGTGGCTGCTGGGCATGGTGAGCTCGTACACGCTCGGTGGCTTCCTGCATCTCCTGCTGGTGCTCGCGATCATCGCGGTGCTGATCAACGTCATCGCGGGCCGACGCCCCGTCTGAGCGTCGCGTTCGGCCCGGAGTTTCCTCGAGGAGGCCACAGTGAAGGTGTCTGAAGCCATGACGCCCGCAGTCGTCACCGTCAGCCGCGACACGCCGCTCACCGACGCCGCGCGGCTGATGCGCGACTCGGACGTCGGACCGCTGCCCGTCTCGGAGGAGGGCCGCCTCGTCGGCGTGCTGACCGACCGCGACATCACGATCCGCGCCGTCGCCTCCGGCAAGGACCCGCGCTCCACGCGCGTCGACGAGGTGATGACGCCCAAGGTGGTCTGCTGCCTCGACACCGACGACGTCGAGCGCGCCGCCGAGATGATGCAGTCGGCGCAGCTGCGGCGGCTGCTCGTCGTCGTCGGACAGCGGCCGGCTGGCCGGGCATCGTCTCGCTCGGAGACATCGCCGTGCGCGCCGGAAACGACGCGCTCAGCGGCGAGACCCTCCAGCACGTCAGCGAGCCACCCCCGGGCCGATGAGCGCTTCCGCGACGGGCTCGTTCCTCGATGCGATCGAGACGATCCGCAAGCGCGCGCGCGCGCACATGGAGAAAGGCGCCGTCACCGCAGGGCTACCAGGCGCCGCTCGACGACGGTGCTCCGGCTGCTGAACGAGGCGCTCGCGACCGAGATCGTCTGCGTGCTGCGCTACAAGCGCCACTACTACATGGCCGAGCGGCATCCACGCCCAGTCGGTGGCCGCCGAGTTCCTGGAGCACGCGACCGAGGAGCAGCGGCACGCCGACCTGATCGCCGCCCGCATCGTCCAGCTCGGCGGCGAGCCCAACTTCAACCCCGAGGGGCTCTCGGACCGCAGCCACTCGGAGTACGTGGAAGGCTCGAGCCTGGTCGACATGATCCGCGAGGACCTGGTCGCGGAGCGCGTGGCGATCGACTCCTACTCCCAGATGATCCGCTTTCTCGCCGACCGCGACTCGACCACGCGCGTGATGCTCGAGAAGATCCTGGCCTCCGAGGAGGAGCACGCCGAGGACCTGGCGACCCTGCTCGTCACCCTCGACCCGACGAAAGAGGGGTCCTGAGATGGGCACGTTGCTGCGTCTTGCGATGATCGTCGGGGTGCTGGTGATCGTCTTCCTCGTGCTCCCCGAGGGCAACGGGCCCGTGGCGAGCACGCGCCAGAAGGCCGAGCAGAAGCTGGGTGCGGCCGCCGAGCAGGCGCGGCGGGCGCTGTCCGACGTCGAGGTCGAGGCGATCGGGAAGGAGCTGCGCGAGACCGGGCGCGTGGTGCGCCGCCGGTCCTCGCACGCGGTCCGCACGCTCGCCGAGGCGACCGAGGACATGCGCACGACGGCGGCGATCGAGGCCCAGTACGTGATGGACCCGCGGCTCAGCGCGCTCACGATCGAGGTCGACACCCACTCGGGCGTCGTCACGCTCGCTGGCCGCGTCGACACCGCCGCGGACGTGGCTCACGCGATCGAGCTCGCGATGCGGCACCGGAACGTTCGCGAGGTGATCTCGACGCTGCAGGTCGTACAGCCGGTCGCGGAAGCGCTGCCGCGCGCGCACACGCAGTAGCTCTTTTGACGCAGAGCGCGTCGGGCGCGCGGCCGAATGGCACGCCGCTTGCTCCTGGAATTCCAGGGAGTTGCCGACCGCGCAAACGGGGCGGCGCGCATTCATCGTCACGAAGCGAACTCGTCCAGGAGGAGCTCATGCGTAGATTCGGAATCGTCGGGCTCGTGCTCGCGGCGGCACTGGTGCTGGCAGTCCCGGCGGCGCGGCCCGACACCCACGACGCCTGGCTCACGACCAAGATCAAGATCGCGCTGCTCACCTCCGACGGCGTGAGCGCGAGCGCGGTCAACGTCGACTCGCAGGAAGGCAGCGTCACGATCCACGGCAAGGTGAAGACCGCGGACGAGAAGGCCAAGGCCGAGTCCGTGGCGCGCCAGGTCGACGGCGTCAAGGACGTGAAGAACCTGCTTCAGGTGGTGCCGGAAGCCGAGAAGGAGATGGTCAAGGCGACCGACGAGAGCATCTCGAACGGTGTCGAGGCCGCGCTCCAGGCCGACAAGGCGCTCGACTCGGTCAAGGTCGGGTCGGTCAACAAAGGCGTCGTGCTGCTGAAGGGCAAGGCGCCCGACCTCAACGCGAAGCTGAAGGCGATCGAGCTGACGCTCGCCACTCCCGGAGTGAAGCGCGTGGCCTCGGAGATCGAGACCGCGCCTCAGAAGTGAGGACACGAATGAACGAGGACATCTTCAAGGGTCAGTGGTCGCAGCTCAAGGGACGCGTGCGTCAGGAGTGGGGACGCTTCACCAACGACGACGTCGCGCGAATCGACGGCGACCGGGAGGTCCTCCTGGGCAGGCTCCAGGAGCTCTACGGACGGACGCGGGAGGAAGCGGAGGAGGAGCTCGAGCAGTTCCTGTCGGCCGAGCCCCGGCCGCGCGCCAGCCGCTGACGTGGTGGGCCTTTCCGGGCTCGCCCGGGAAGGCCCATCTATCGACGTACAGGTGGTGCCGACGGGAGCCGCTCCCCGGCCCTTTCACAAGGAGGTCGTCGGTGACAAAGCCAATCCTGCCGCTTCTGGCGGTCGCACTCGTCATCGCGGGCTGCGCCAAGAAGTCGTACGTGCAGCGCGAGGTGGGCGAAGTCAACAAGAAGGTCGACGCCGTTTCCGGGGAAGTCGAGAAGACGCAGCAGCGCGTGACCCAGAACGAGACGCGCATCGACTCCGTCGACAAGTCCGCCCAGAGCGGCATCGGCGAGGCCAAGGGGTCGGCCTCGGCCGCGATGAGCAAGGCCCAGGATGCCGAGAAGGCCGCCAAGGGCAAGCTGATCTACACCGTGACGCTCTCGAACGACAAGGTCCGCTTCCCGGTCGACAAGGCCGAGATCAGCGACGAGGCCAAGGCGATGATCGACGAGGCCGTGACGCCGCTCGTGACCGCCAACAAGGGCGTCTACTTCGAGATCGAGGGCCACACGGACGCCACCGGCGACCCGGCCTACAACTTCAAGCTCGGCGAGGAGCGCGCGCTGGCCGTGCGCGACTACATCGCCAAGACGCACTCGATCGCCCTCAGCCGGCTGAACGTGATCTCCTACGGCGAAGAGAAGCCGGTCGTCGACAACAAGACGAAGGACGACCGCGCGCAGAACCGGCGCGTGGTGATCCGCATCCTCGAGTAGGGCCGACGAAGGCGCCGGCTGGCCCTCGAGACCAGCCGGCGCTCCACCGAGACCTTCGATCCAGGCCGGTGAGGTCGAGCTAACCCGGTTAGAATGAGGGGCATGAAATGCCCCTTCGTCGCCGCGACGTCGCTCGTCGTGCTGGCCGTCTCGAGCGCCGCCTCCGCCCAGGACCCGGCGGCCACCTACCAGAAGAAGAACGAAGCCTTCGGCTTCGCCGGCGACACGATCGCGCGCTACGAGTGGACGCGCAACATCCCGCTCGCGGCAGTCGGCGAGCAGCCCTTTGAGCTCACGGACCAGAACCGCTACGTGCTCCTGGCACGGCCGCGGATCGAGATCAACGTGGGGCCGTTCGAGGCCGGCGTCGGAGGAGCCTTCAACTACAGCGACGACATCAACTACGAGACGCCGGCCGGCCTGACGCCGCCTCTCATCCGCGACAACTTCAAGTCGCGCGACGCGCGGCTCGACCTCGCCTGGGGCAAGCTCAAGCTCGGCCCGGTGAGCGTCGTCGGCGGCCGTTTCCTGATGACGATCCCGTTCACCGAGATGATCTGGGACCGGGACCTGCGGCCGCAGGGCGGCGCCGCGACGGTGACGCTCGGCGACGCCGCGAGCCCGGCGCGGCTGCGGCTGCACGGCATCTACGCGATCGCCAGCCACGTGTTCGAGGACGAGTCGGAGATGTACGGCGGCGGGGCCGAGATCGCACTCGGGCGCCCCGGCGAGGCGACGCTGTCGGTGCTGGGCAGCTACCTCGAGTTCGACGAGCTCAACAAGCTCGACCCGCCGATCCGGCGCCAGAACACCCGCGTCGCCGGCCTGATCGCGCGCGAGTACAAGGTGATCGACATCCTCGGACGTCTGGGCCGCGGCGGCCAGGTGCCGACGCAGCTCGTGTTCGACTACTGCTGGAACAACGCGGTCGAGACCGACAACAAGGGCCTCTGGATCGCGGTCGTGCTGGGGGCGATCGGCGTCTCGCCGGCCGAGCTCCAGTACACCTACGCCAAGGTGGACAAGGACGCGACGGTCGCCGCCTTCGCGACCGACGACTTCTTCTGGGGCACGGGCTGGGAAGGCCACCGCGGCGACATCGGGATCTCGACCCACAAGAAGAACTCGCTCCACGCGATCGCGCAGTGGCAGCGCTTCAAGGACAGCCCCGACCCGCTCGTCAGCCAGCAGTGGGTGACGCGCTACCGCCTCGAGTGGCGGACGCAGTTCTAGGTGCTCTGTCCCCGGCTCGACTACGAGGACGGCGCCCAGGGGTAGGCGAACCGATACCGGCCTGAGCCGATCTCGATCACGGCGCTGTCGCCGTCCTGCCGCCGGGCGCTGACGCCGTTTCCGTCCGCGAGCGGCTTCCCGCTCTCGCTCACGCTCGCGAGCTCCGCATTCGGCAGCCGCACCGTCGCCTTCGTGTTCGGCGGCACCTCGACCGCGAGCTCGAAGCGGCCGTCCGCGATCGTCCAGGCCGAGGCGACCTTCCCGTACGGCGTCTCGTGGCTCGCCTTCACGCCCGTGAAGCCGCCGCCCGGCCGCGGCTGGATCAGGATGCGCTTGTAGCCGGGCGCCGCCTCGTCCACGTCGATCCCCGCCATCACGCGGTACATCCACTCCCCGATCGCGCCGTAGGCGTAGTGGTTGAACGAGTTCATCGAGGCGTCCTGGAAGCTCCCGTCGGGCTTCTGTCCGTCCCAGCGCTCCCAGATCGTGGTGGCGCCCTGCTTCACCGGGTAGAGCCACGAGGGGTATTCCTCGCGGTTGAGCAGCAGGTACGCCTCGGCGACGTAGCCGTAGCGGCTCAGCACGTGGCACAGGTACGGCGTGCCCAGGAATCCCGTGGTGAGGTGCTTGCGCGTCCGGATCTCCTCGGCGAGCCGCTTCGCCGCGACGGGCCGCAGCGCCTCCGGCAGCAGGTCGAAGTGGAGCGCGAGCACGTACGCGGTCTGGCTGGCGTCGCCGACGCGGCCCTTCTCGCTCACGAACTCCGCGCGGAACGCGGCCTTGATCTTCGCGAACTCGTCCGCGTAGCGCGCGGCGTCGGCGTCGCGCCCCAGCACGCGGGCAGTGCGCGCCACGAGGTCGGTCGAGTGCGCGAAGAAGGCGGTGGCGACCAGGTCCTTGCTGGTCGTCGCACCCGGATAGCTGCGCGCCTCGCGGCTCGGCGCGGTGTAGGCGAGCCAGTCGGCGAACTGGAAGTCGCCGTCCCAGATGAGGTCGTCCCCCGCGCGCGTGCGGACGTAGTCGAGCCAGCGCGTCATGCTCGGGTACTGCCGCTCGAGGATCCGGCGGTCGCCGTAGGTCTGGTAGAGCGTCCAGGGGATGATCACCGCGGCGTCCGCCCAGCCCGCGGCGCCCGCGGCCGGGTTGTCCTTGCGGGTGAGCGCGTCCGGGATCACGTGCGGCACGCTGCCGTTCTCGTACTGGTCCGCGCTCACGTCGCCCAGCCACTTCGTGAAGAAGGACGCCACGTCGTAGTTGAAGGCGGCGGTCCGCGCGAAGGCCTGGGCGTCTCCCGTCCAGCCCATCCGCTCGTTGCGCTGCGGGCAGTCGGTGGGCACGTCCACGAAGTTGCCCTTCTGCCCCCAGCGGATGTTGTGCTGGAGCTGGTTGACGAGGGCGCTCGAGGTCTCGAACTCGCCGCCCGCCTCGAGCTGCGTGTGGATGACGACACCCGTGAGGCTGTCGAGCGTGACCTCCCCCGGGTAGCCGTCGACGGCGACGTAGCGCCCGCCGAAGAAGGTGAAGTGGGGCTCGAAGCTCTCCGGGCCCGAGCCCTTGAGCGTGTAGCGCACGGTTTCCTTCGCCTCGCGCAGGTTCTCCGTGTAGAAGTTGCCTTCCTTGTCCAGCACCTCCGCGTGGCGCAGCGTGACCGTCGTCCCCGCGGGTCCCGCGACCGCGAGCCTGGGCCAGCCGACCATGTTCTGGCCCAGGTCCACGACCGTCAGTCCCGCCTTCGTCTTCAGGACCTTGACCGGACGGATCTCCTCGATCCGGCGCACCGGCGGCGCCGCCGCCGCGATCAGCGTGTCCTTGCGGTGGTCGGCGAGCTTGACTCCGCTCCAGCCGCGCTCGTCGAACCCGGACCGGTCCCAGCCCGGCTTCTCGAGGCGCGCGTCGTAGGTCTCTCCGTGGTAGAGCTCCGACATCAGGATCGGGCCGGTCGCGGACTTCCAGCTGCCGTCGGTGCCCACGATCTCGCGGCGCCCGTCCGCGTAGGTCACCTCGATCTGCACGAGCAGCGCGAGCCGGTCGCCGTAGACGTTGCGCCGCCCGGCGAAGCCCATCTGGTCCCCGCGGTACCAGCCGTTGCCGACGAGCGCTCCCACGGCATTGGCCCCCTGCTTCAGGAGCGCCGTGACGTCGTACGCCTGGTACTGGAGGCGCTTGTTGTAGCTGGTCCAGCCGGGAGTGAGGAGCTGGTCGCCCACGCGCTGGCCGTTCAGGTGCAGCTCGTAGAGCCCGTGGCTCGTCGCGTAGGCGCGCGCGCGCGCGATCCGGCCCGAGAGCGTGAACTCGTGCCGCAGCATCGGGACCGGGCCCGTCTTGGTCACGTCTTCCTCGAGCGCCGGCTCGATCCAGCTCGCCTTCCAGTCGGAGGGCTGGATGAGGCCCATCTCCCACCACGCCGGTGCGCTCCAGGCGGAGGGCCGGCCGCTTGCGTCCCACACGCGAACCTGCCAGTAGAGCCGCTCGCCCGAGCGCAGGTCGGGACCGGCGTACGGGAGCTGCGTCGATGCGTCGGACGCGACGCGGCCCGACGTCCACACGAGCTCGCGGCCGGCACGCAGCGCGCTCTCGCTCCGCGCGGCCCGCAGCTCGTACGCGGACTGCACGACACCGCGTCCCTCGGCCTGCAGCTTCCAGCCGAGGCGCGGCCGGGGAGCGTCGATCCCGAGCGGGTTCTCCTTGTACTCCGTGCGCAGGCCCACGACGCGCATCCCCGCTGCGGTGGCCGAACCCGCGGCGGGCGTCGCAGCGAACGTCGCCGATGGGAGCCCGACGGAGAGCGCCACCGCAAGAGCCATTCCTGGCTTCGAACCCGAGCGTTGCGTCTTCATGAAGGAGGTTCTACACCAGACGGACGCCGCGCGCAGCGGCTTTTCCGGCTCGGGCGACGTCCGACCTCCGGGGAGGCTCCTGGGATCGCCGCGATCAGCGGACGGTCGGTGCGGGCTCGGGCGTCGACTGCACGGCCTGCGGCCGCTTGGGCTGGAGCGCGTCGAGCGTCTCGTAGGGGATGCGCGCCGAGACGAGCACGCGATTCTCCTCGGTCGCGACGCTCACCGCCGAGGCGAGCTGCTGGAGCTCCGGCTTCTGCGCCGCCTGCAGGCTCGCCATCGCGACGAGGCCGCGCACGACGTCGGCCAGGTTCTTCGCCGCGGCCGCGTCCCTGGCTTCGCCGGTGACGGCGATCGAGACCTGAGGCTCGAGATCGCCGGTCACGGTCAGACCCACGAGCGACGGGAGCGCGATCGATCCGCCGCCGGCCGAGGCGCCGGGGGCGGGGATCGAGGTCGGCAGCGACGCGAGCAGGCTCTGGTCGCCCACCATCCAGAACGTCGACCCGGGCTGGATCTTCTCGACGCGCGCCATCAGCGCCGTGTTGGTCTTGAGCGGCGTCTCGCCGCGCGTGCGGCTCGCCAGCGCCTGCGTCACCTGGTCGGTCGGCCCCAGGACCAGCGTCGACTCGTCGACGAGCGCGAGCGACAGCGGCTTCGATTCCTCGGAGAAGTTGTAGACCGTGACGCCCTCGTAGCTCGTGGCGTGCGCCTTGCCGCTGGCCTCGATCGCGCGGCCGAGCTTGTAGAGATCGAAGTGGCCGAGAGCGACCGCGACCCCGGCGGTGCCCCGCACGCCCGTGCCCGCGACCACGATCTGATCGAGGTCGCGCGCCGGGTCGAGCCCCGTCTTCGCCTCGAGCTCGGCGAGCGCCTCGGGCTTCATGCCGCGCTGCGCCTTGAACCTCTCGTAGAACGGGCTCGCCGCGAAGCGCTTGACGTCGAAGCCCATCACGAACTTCGCGTCGGCCGGCAGGATCAGCGCCTCGCCCACGAGCGGCCCGACCGCGGCCCGCGCCGGGCTCAGCCACAAGGCCCCCACGCCCGCCGCGACCCCGACGACGACCACGGTCATGGCGGCAAAGAACACGAGACGGCTCCGAGTCATGGGCGGCCTCCGTAAGCCAATTCTAATGAATTCGTTGGGGTTCGGCCCGCAGAAATGGGCGCGAGCCGTCGCGACCCCCTACTGATCTAGAACGTACTCGCGGCTCGAAAAGATCCAGGCCGCTGCGGCCACGAGCGGCAACGGACACGAATATAAGAACGACGAGCGCCTGGTCGGCCGGAAGCACCTGCTGGAAGAGCCCGGCGAGACCGTCCTCGGCCGGCCGATAGGGCACGAGCGAGCGCAGCCAGGCCGTGAGCGTGAAGCGCGGCAGGTAGCCCGGCACGTTCGCGAGCAGCTCCCAGCCGTAGAGGAAGACGAGCCCGGGGATCACGGGCCGCTTGAGCAGCACGCCCAGGAGCCCGAAGAGCGCGCCGTAGGCGACGAGCGTCAGCAGCATCACGCCGAGGTCGCGCGGCAGGTCGGCGAGCGCCGTGCCGAGCGGCGGCGCGGCAGGGGCCGTCATCAGGATGAAGAACGTGACCACGGCCGCCGGCAGCGCCAGCGTGAAGGTGGTGGCGACGTAGGCGGCGAACTTGCCCGCGAAGATCGCACGCGCGCGTGAGCGGGCGCGTCAGCAGGTACGTGAGCGTCTTGCCCTCGACCTCGTCGGCCACGAGCGAGGTCGCGTAGAAGAGCGCCGCGAGCGGCAGCACGTTGCGGATCCAGTAGACGGCCACCATCAGCGCGTAGAGGTCGGCGGGGCCGAGCGGCGCCTGGCCGCGCGTCGCCGCCAGCACGCGATAGAGCACGGCGAAGGCGACCGGCGCCGCGACCAGCAGACCCATCAGCAGGCTGCGGCGCGAGAACACCATGCCGTCGAGCGTCAGGTCGAAGACGCCGCGCGCCGCGGCGGCGAACGGCAGCGGCCGCGTGGTGTCTCTCATCGCGCCACCAGGTAGCGGAAGACCGACTCGAGGTTCTCGTCGGGCGAGTGCATCTCGACGACCCCCGCCTCGAGCGCCGCGTCGTGCAGCGCGCCGTAGAACTCGTCGGGCCGCGTGGTCTCGACGGTCACCCACTCCCCCGCCGGGTCGAGCCGCACCGACAGCACCGCCGGCCAGCACACGACCGCCGCCGCCAGCTTGCGCGGCTCGCGCGCGCGGAGCGCGACCGTGTGCGGGTGCTCGTCCAGCAGGTCGCGGATCTCGCGCACGTCGCCCTCGGCCAGGATGCGGCCGTTGTGGACGAGCAGCACGCGCCGCGTCATCGCCTCCACCTCGTACAGGATGTGGCTCGACACCACCACGGTCTTGCCCTCGCGCCCGAGCCGCCGCACGAGATCGATCACGCGGCGGCGGTTGACGGGGTCCATGCCCGTGACCGGCTCGTCGAGCAGCAGCACCTCGGGGTCGTGCGCGAGCGCCTGCGCGAGCTTGATGCGCTGGCGCATGCCGCGGCTGTAGCCGCCGATCTTGCGGTCCTGCGCCGGCGCCAGATCCACCTCGTCGAGCGCGCGCGCGACGCGCTCCTTGCACTCGGCCTCGTCGAAGCCGGAGAGCCGCAGCAGCGTCGTCAGGAACTGGCGGCCGGTCAGGTTCTCCCAGAACGCGTCGGCCTCGGGACACAGGCCCACGCGGTGGAAGACCTCGGGCGAGCCCCAGGCGGGCACGCCGAGCAGCTTCACCTCGCCCTGGCTCGGCCGCAGCTGTCCCGCCGCCAGCTTCAGGAACGTCGACTTGCCCGCGCCGTTCGGCCCGAGCAGGCCCGTGACGCCCGGGCGGCAGCTGCGTCGTGACGTCGTTGAGCGCGATGACGGGCCCGTACCAGCGCGAGGCGCGCGTGAACTCCAGCACCGGTGCCGTGGCTGCGGCCGCGGTCGTCACGTGACGATCTCCACGGCGCGCACGCGCGAGCGCAGGATCGAGAGGCAGGCGAGCGACACCAGCACCAGCACCAGCGCCGACCAGCCCCAGGCCATCACCACTTGCCGGTCGGTGATGCCGAAGAGCGCCGTGCCGAGCGCCCGCAGGTTCGTCTGGATCGACAGCAGCATCGCCGGCTTCTGGCGGAACCCCATCTGCAGCACCAGCGCGCACCATCTCGAGGCCGACGATCAGGCCGAAGAGCCCGAGCCCGGCGACGCGCGCGCTCCTCGACAGGGCCGAGATCGCGAGCGTCAGCAGGCTCACCACCAGGCTGATCACGCACGCGTGCACGACGATCGCCGGTGCGATCCAGGCGAGCTCCCACCTGCCGTAGAAGCTCGGGCGCGAGCGAGAGGCCGGTGGCGTACAGCAGGAGCCCCGGCGCGAGCGTCACCGCCAGGTTCAGGAAGAGCGGGACCAGCAGCTTGCCGACCACGTAGTCGCGGCGCGTGAGCGGGCGCGACAGGTACGCGAGGATCGCGCCGGTGCGCAGGTCGTTCGCCACCAGCCCGGAGGCGCCGAAGATCGAGAGCAGGATCGTGAAGCCGATCTGCTGGTTCAGGAACTCGCCGAACAGGCGGCCGTCGATCGGCAGCACGCGGTCGGCCTGCGGGTACTGCGTGACGATGTAGATCTGGACCACGCGCACCACGAAGGGGATGAACCCCGCCGTCAGCAGCGCGAGGAAGCCAGCGCTTCACCAGCACGAGCCGCAGCGCCTCGCGCGTGATCGGCCAGAAGCGCGCCTGGCGCAGCGGCCCGCGCGCCTCGTAGCGCCTGTAGCCCTGGTCGTAGATCGGCATCAGTCCTGGACCTCGTGGCCGAGCGCCCGCAGGAACACGTCCTCGAGCGTCTCGGCGCCGGGGCGCAGGTGCCGCACCTGCACGCCGCACTCCTTCGCCACGCGGAAGACCGTCTCCGGCCCGAGCCCCTCGGGCAGGAACACCCGCACCGAGTCGTCGCCCTCGCGCCAGTCGGCGCCCAGGTCCTTGAGGTCGGTGAGCACCGCGGCGCCGTCGCCCTTGAAGCGGACGTCGAACACCTGGCGCCGCGCACCGGTCAGCTCGCGGATGCTGCCCTGGCGCGCGATCTGGCCCTGGTTGAGCACGATCACCTGGTCGCAGACGCGCTCGACGTCGTGGAGCAGGTGCGAGCACAGGATCAGGCTCATGCCGCGGCGCGTCGCGATGTCGCGGATCAGCACCAGCATCTCCTCGCGGCCCTGCGGGTCGAGGCCGTTCGTGGGCTCGTCGAGCAGCAGCAGGTCGGGATCGTGCACGAGCGCCTGCGCGAGCTTCACGCGCTGCTTCATGCCGGTCGAGTAGGTCTCGAGGTTGCGGTAGCGCGCCTCGCCGAGCCCGACGTAGTAGAGCACCTCGTGCGCGCGGCTGATCGCCTCGTCGCGCGGGAGGCCCGACAGCTCGCCCGGCGAACGCGACGAAGGCCGCCGCGCTCATCCCGGGGATGTGGCAGTCCTGCTCGGGCATGTAGCCGAGGCGCCGCCGCACCTCGAGCGGCTGCTTCGGTCGGGTCCTTGCCGAACGCGGTCATGCGCCCGGCGTCGGGGTCCAGGAAGCCGAGGAGCGTCTTGAGCAGCGTCGTCTTGCCCGCGCCGTTCGGGCCGAGGAGCCCGGTCGGCCCGGGGTAGAAGGCGCCATTCACGCCGGCCAGCGCCTGGACGAGGCCGTAGGAGACCGCGAGGTCCTCGAAGGTGACGAGCGGCGCGCGGTCTTCAGCCATTGTCTTGAATCAACGAGCCTCGCCCGCGCCCGGTTCCATGGAAGTGGGCCGCAGCACCGCCTCCTGCTCGAGCCACAGGTAGCCCCGCGAGAAGGCGACGCGGCGGTCCCGACCGCGGACCTCATGGTATCCGGTGAGCGGCAATTCGATGAACGCACCCGACGGGCGCAGCGCCAGGGGCGGCCGGCCGGCGGGGTGCGCGAAGCCTCCCGCGCCGCCGAGCGTGAGCCCGAGCGATTCGCGCGCCGCGGGCGCCCGCACGAGCAGCTCGACCGCTCCGGGGCCGACCACGGCCTCGTCCTCGCGGAGGGACACGTTCCCGCTCAGGAAGAGCGTGGCACCTTCGCCCGCCTGGAGCTTCACCCGGGCCAGGCCGGCCGAGAACGCGTGTTGGACGCCGCATGCTCGAGCACGAAGGCCGCGAGGAGCAGGGTCGCCGCCACGCCCGCGAGCGCGCGGAGCGGCGACGCGCCGGCTCTCCCGTCCTCCGCGGCCGCGCGCTTCAGCCAGAAGGCCGTGGCCGCGATCAGCAGCGCCCACGTGGCGAGCTGCGCGGCAAGCCCCGGCGCCGCGTCCGCCCAGGTGCGGATGAAGAGGCCGGGCACGTACTGCCGCCCGTCCGCGAACGTGCTCTTCGCCAGCAGCAGCCACGAGTCGTTGGCGGCGTGCGGGTCGAGCCGGAGCGCGAGCGCAATCAGCCCCGTCCACGAAACGAGGGCGAGCGCCAGCGCGACGACGCCTCGCCGCTTCGACGTTCGCGCGAGTGCGATCCCGACGAGCGCCGCGAGGAGCGGCACGACCGGCATGACGTAGCGGCCCAGGTTGCAGACCGCGCCCGACCAGTTGTCGGCGGACGCGACGGTCAGGTAGTAGGCGAGCGCCGCCGGCAGCACGGGTGCGAGCTTCCGCGCACCGCCGAGCACGAGCCCCGCGGCTGCCAGGATCAGGAGCGGCACGTACGGCAGGATGCCGTAGCGCGAGTCGAACAGCAGTCCGAGCACTCCCTGGCCGAGCCGCGCGCTCGTCACGCCGCCGGGACCCCAGGCGAGGAAGAGCGCGTCGGGGCGGACGCTGCCGGTGATCGCGAAGTTGTAGAGAGCCGTGAGGTAGAGGCTCACGAGGTTCGGCGCCAGCAGGAGCGCTGCCCACTTCCAGCGGCTGCCGTCGAGCGTGAGCAGCTGCGGACGGCGCCAGCCGACGACGAGCGCCGTGACGAGCAGAACGCCCCACACGGGCAGGAACTTCTGGTGCAGCCACGGCAGCACCGCGACGAGCACGCCGAAACGCACGGCGTGGAGCCGGATCCGCTCGGGCCGGAACGCCAGGGTCTGGAACGCGATCGCCAGCACCAGCGCCCCGAGCATCTCCGGGTAGAACTGGTGGAAATAGAAGAGGAAGGGCGGGACGAGCGCCAAGAAGAAGGAGAGCGCCGCCGCCAGCCCGGGGCGCTCCGTCGCGTCGCGCAGCAGGAGGAAGAGCGCCGCCACCAGCCAGGCGCCGAGCGCGCAGAAGAAAAGCACGCTCACCGCCACGCGCCCTTCCACGCCTCGCGCGCGGTTGATGGCGCGGTCGACGCGCAGCGCCGGGGCGAGCAGCAGCGAGGGACCGGGCGCGAGGACGGAGTAGACGCCGCCGTCCTTGCCGCGAACGACCTGACGCGAGACGCGAGTCGCGCGGATCGCGTCCTTGCCCGCCTCGCCCCGCGCCAGCGCCGCGAGCATCGCCCCCGACTCGCTCGCGACCGTGGAGGCCGCGGAGGCGAGCGACGCCCCGAGCGGGCGCGTCTCGAGCGTCTCCATCGGCCCGCTCACCGCCTCGGCGTCGAAGGTCAGCCAGTGCCCGAGCGCCACGGCCTGTCGCAGCGTCTTCGGCTCGTTCCCCGGGTGCGAGTCCCACTGCCACGCCCACTCGGGCACGAGCGCCGCGTACACGACGAAGCACAGCCCGAACACCTCGACCGCCCTCGGCGCCGGGAAGCGCGGAGCCTTTAGCGTCGCTGCCAGCACTGCCGCGAGCGCCAGGAGGTCCTGCGCGATCCCCCAGTCCTGCGTCAGCGCGACGGGCAGCGTGAACGCGTAGGGATAGGCCGGCTGCAGCGCGACGGCGGCGAGCGCGAGGAGCGTGAGCGCCGGGCGCAGCACGAGCGGCAGCAGCAGCGTCCATTCCCCACCGGCGGTCGCGGCCTGCTCGGTCGTCGCGCGCCGGGCGCTTCGCGATGCGAGCACGGCGGCGAGCGCGGCGGCGAGCGCGAGGCCCGCCGCGACCACGCCGACGAAGCGCCAGCCCGGCCGCGGGCCACTCGGCGGCTCATCGCACGGACGACCTCGCCGCAGAGTCCGTCGGGCGCGACCTCGGCCCGCAGCACGACCCCGAGCGCGCGGTCGACCTCGCGCGCGAGCGCGTGGAGCGCAAGCAGGCCGATCACGAGCGCGAGCGAGCGCGGGCGGGGCACCGCGCGGATTGTCATGCCGCTCGTGCGCAGGACAAAATCTCGTTTACGATCCTTCCTCCCTGTCCACGAATACGAGGTCACCTTTGCGCCTTCTACGCCACTCGCTCCTTCTCGCCGCCGCGTCCAGCCTGTTCGCGGCACGGCTTCCGGCCGACGAGCGCCCGCTGCGGGTCACCGATCTCTTGTCCTTCAAGGACGTCGCGGACCCGCGGCTGAGCCCGGACGGGCGCTTCGTCGCCTACACGGTCACGACCTCCGACCTGAAGGAGGACACGTCCGACGCCGACGTCTACCTGTCCGCCCTCGACGGCGGCGAGCCGCTGCGCCTCACGTCGAGCAAGAAGGGCGACTCGCGGCCGCGCTTCAGCCCGGACGGCGAGTGGATCGCGTTCGTCTCGAGCCGCGAGGGCGACAAGGCGCAGGTGTTCCTGATGAGCCGCAAGGGCGGCGAGGCGGTCAAGCTCACCGACTACAAGGCCGAGCGTTTCCACCTTCGCCTGGTCGCCCGACTCGAAGCGCCTCGCGGTCGTCGTCTCCGACGAGGATCCCGACGCGCCCGAGGAGGGCGCCGACAAGGACAAGAAGAAGACGGCGAAGCCGATCGTCGTGCGGCGGCTGCAGTTCATGAGCGACGGCGACGGGTACCTGAAGGACGTTCGCTCGCACGTCCACGTGTTCGACGTCGCGAAGAAGACCTCCTTCCAGCTCAGCTCCGGCCCCTTCGACGACTCGAACCCGGCCTGGTCGCCCGACGGCACCCGCATCGCGTTCGTGAGCAACCGCACGCTGCCGGACGCGGACCGCTCGCTGAACACGGACGTCTTCGTGGTCGAGGCGCGCGAGGGCGCGATCCCGCACGTCGTGACGACGAGCCCGGGCCGCGACTCGGCCCCCGTCTTCAGCCCGGACGGCCAGACGATCGCGTACGTCGCCGGCTGCGACCCGAAGGACCTCTGGTACGGCGCGAGCCAGATAGCGCTGATCCCGGCCGCGGGCGGTGCCTCCAAGGCTCTGACGGCTGCCCTCGACCGCAACGTCTCGTCGCCGCGCTTCGCTCCCGACGGGCGATCGATCCTGTTCCTGCTCGAGGACGGCGGCAACCAGCACCTGGCGCGCGTCGGGACGGACGGCGGCGCCGTCGAGCGCGTGGTGGGCGGCGAGCGCGACGTGCGCTCGTTCGACCTCGCCGCGGACGGGACGATCGCGGTGCTCGAGACCTCGCCACAGCAGCCCGCGGAGATCTCGCGCGTCGGCAAGAGCGGCCTCGAGCGCGTCACGCACGTCAACGACGCGTCTGCTGAAGGGCCTGAAGCTGGGCCAGGTCGAGCGCTTCAAGGCGACGAGCAAGGACGGCACGCAGGTCGACGGCTTCCTGACGCTGCCGCCGGGCGAGACGGGCGGCAAGAAGCTGCCGGCGATCCTGCGCATCCACGGCGGCCCGGCGTCGCAGTACTCGACCGCGTTCAACCTCGAGTGGCAGATGCTCGCCGCCTACGGCTACGCGGTGATCTCGGCGAACCCGCGCGGCTCGACGGGCTACGGCACCGCCTTCAGCCGCGCGATCTGGGCCGACTGGGGCAACAAGGACTTCGAGGACGTGATGGCCGCGGTCGACGCCGTCGTCGCGAAAGGGGTCGCGGACCCGAGCCGCCTCGGCGTCGGCGGCTGGAGCTACGGCGGGATCCTGACCGACCACGTGATCACGAAGACGACGCGCTTCAAGGCGGCCGTCACCGGCGCGAGCATCGCGAACATCCTGGCCGGCTACGGCACCGACCACTACCAGTACCACTACGAGGTCGAGCTCGGGCTGCCGTGGAAGGACCGCGAGCGCTGGCTCGCGGTGAGCTCGCCCTTCTTCGACGTCGAGAAGGTGGTGACGCCGACGCTCGTGATGTGCGGCCAGCTCGACATGAACGTGCCGCTCATCAACTCGGAGCAGCTCTACCAGGCGCTGCGGCGCGTGGGCAAGGCCGAGACCGAGCTCGTGATCTACCCGAACCAGTGGCACGGGATCAGGACGCCGAGCTACCAGAAGGACCGGCTCGAGCGCTACCTCGCCTGGTACGACCGCTTCCTGCGGCCGGGCGTCGTCACCGCGGCGCGCGAGGGCTCGGGCCCCGACGGCGGCAAGCCCGAGGCGACGTCGCTCCTCGGCGTGCCGCTCTTCGCGCCGGCGCTCGCGCCCGAGCGGCAGAAGGCGCTCGAGGCCGATCTCGCGAAAGCCACCGCCGAGCTCGTGAAGGACCCGAAGAGCGCCGACGCCGCCGTGTGGCTCGGCCGCCGCTACGCCTACCTCGGCCGCTACCGCGAGTCGATCGACGCCTTCACGCGCGGACTCGCCGCGCATCCCGACGACCCGCGGCTGCTGCGCCACCGCGGCCACCGCTACATCACGAC
This sequence comes from uncultured Acidobacteriota bacterium, assembly GCA_963724555.1. Lineage (GTDB taxonomy): Bacteria > Acidobacteriota > Vicinamibacteria > Fen-336 > Fen-336 > DATBSL01. Next base: position 108,479 of record CAVRVE010000014.1, on the reverse strand, counting down.
GCGCCAGTACGACAAGGCCCTGGCCGACCTGTCGCGCGCCGCGGAGCTCGTCAAGGGGAAGAAGGACGAGCCCGAGCCCGGCTCCGATCCGACGCGCCCGGCGACGACGACGCTCCAGTACGGGATCTTCTATCACCTCGGCCTGGCGCACTACCTGAAGGGCGACTTCGCCTCCGCCGAGAAGGCGTACAGGCGCTGCCTCGAGACGGCCCGCAACAACGACGACAGCATCGTCGGCGTGACCGACTGGCTCTACATGACGCTGCGGCGGCAGGGCAAGGACAAGGAGGCCGCAGCGCTCCTCGAGCCGGTGCGGGCGGACATGAAGGTGGCCGACTCGCGCGTCTACCTGAACCGGCTGCTCATGTACAAGGGCGTCTACAAGCCCGAGGACCTGCTGCGCGCCGGCGGCGACGGCCTGGCGCGCGCGACCTACGGCTACGCCGTCGGCAATTTCGCGCTCGTCAACGGCCACCCCGACGAGGCGCGCGCGGCCTTCGAGCAGGTGACGGCTGGCGAGCAGTGGGCGGCCTTCGGATTCGCCGCCGCCGAAGCCGAGCTCGCGCGGAACAAGAAGGCTCGTCCGTGGACTGAACTCGCCCCGGGGCGAGTTCACGGCCAGCGCTCTCACGCAAAGCCGAGGTCGACGCGTTCCGCGCGCGATCCGGAGGGGTCCCGGGGATCACGTGGCACTTCGGTCGCCTTGGCGACTGCAGGCTTGGACAGCTTCGCCGAACTCGACGCGCGCTTGCGCGTCAGGACAAAGCCGAGGTCGGTACGGATAGCGCGAACCGGAGGGCTCCCGTGGCGGATCCCAAACCCGCCTGTGGATCCGACACGGGATCCCGGTCGCGCGAAGGCTTCGACCTCGGCCTGCTGCTCGGACGACGCTAGGGCTTGAGGACGGTCGCTTCCCCGAACGGCGCGAGCTCTTCCTTGACCTTCGCCTCCTCACCCACGACCACGACCGTGAGCCGTGACGACGGGAAGTAGCTGCGGCCGGCGGCGCGCACCTGATCGGCCGTGACCGCGTTCACCTTCGAGACGAACTCGCCGAGGGCCTCGGGCGGCAGGCCCTTCACCCAGTTCGAGGCGAGCGTGTTGGCCACTGCCGTCTGGATCTGGTTGCGCAGCAGGTAGAGGCCGCCCTGGTAGCGCTTGGCGCGCTGGAGCTCCTCCTCGGTCGGCAGCGTCGAGCCCAGGCGATCCTGCTCGTAGAAGATCTCGGTGAGCGTCGCGCCCGTCACCTCGGTGCGGACGTCGGCGGTCGCCGTCAGCAGCCCGCCCTTGGTGCGCGTGGCGATCGAGCCGTCCGGCGAGTAGGTGTAGCCCTTGTCCTCGCGGATGTTCTCGACGAGGCGGCTGCCGAACGCGTCCGAGTAGATCGTGTTCGCCACCAGCAGCGGGTAGTAGTCGGGATCGGTGACGGTGGCGGACGCGCGGCCGACCACGATCTGCGACTGCACCGAGCCGGCGCGCGGCGCGATCAGCAGCCGCCGCGTGGCCGGTGCGGCCGGCGACGGCGGCGTGTCCGGCACGTTCTCGCTGCCGCCCTTCCACGCGCCGAAGTGCTTCGTCACGGCGGCCGAGACGGCGGCCGCGTCGAACTCCCCCACCACGACGAGCAGCGAGCGCTCGGGGTGGAAGCGCCGCGCGTGCTCCTGCTTGAGCTGCGCGGGAGTCGCCGCCTGGATCGTCTCCGCGCTCGGCGCGACGACGTGGTACGGGTGGTCGCCGTAGACGGCGCGGGCGAGCGCCTTCTGGGCCTGGAACTCCGGCGTCGACTCGCGCGCGGCCAGGCCCTGGAGCGCGTTGCCTTTGGCGAGCTCGACCTCGGCCTGCGGGTAGGAGGCGTTGCGCGCGACGTCGGCCAGCACCTCGACGATCTTCGGCACGCCGCTGCCGAGCCCGCTCGCCGTGACGTAGAGCGCGTCGGGCGCACCGTTCGCGCCGATCTCCGCGCCCACGCCCTGCAGCTCCTCGGCGATCGCGCGGCTGGTGCGCGTCGCGGTCCCTTCCTTCACCGTGTCCGCGAGCAGCTCCGTGATGCCTTCCGCGTTCTTCGGATCGGAGGCGGTACCGCCGCCGCGCACCGCCAGCACCACGGCCGCGCGCGGGAAGCCGCTGCGGCGCACGAGCCAGACGCCAAGGCCGTTGGGCAGCTTGGACTGCGCGATCTCGGGAACCGGGAGCGGCTTGTCGGCGCCGAACGGCGGCAGGTCCTTCGGCAGCGGCTTCTTCTCGGAAGCGGCGAGCCCCGCGGGCAGCGCGAGCGCGAGGGCGACCGGGAGGACGTGAGCGAGCGCGAGCGTCTTCTTCATGGTCCTACTCTCCCTTCGCCTCGGGGGCCGCCGGCTTGCGGTCCACCACGGTGCGGTTGCCGGCCGTCAGGTACTTCGCGGCCACACGCTGCAGGTCGGCGGAGGTCACCGACTCGATGTCGGCCGGGATCGTGTTGACCGCGTTGGCGTCGCCGATCAGCAGCTGCGCGAGTGCTATCGTGTCCGCGCGGTTGATCGGCAGCTCGATCCCCGAGTAATAGTCGGCGCGCATCTTGTTCTTGACGCGCGCGAGCTCGACCGCCGGCACGCCGGCGCTCTGGACCTTCGCGATCTCGGCCTGGGCGGCGTCGACCACGGCCTTCACGTCCGTCCCCGGCTTGTAGAGGCCGAAGTAGCTGAAGAGCGTGGGGCCTGCATTCCTCCATGGACTCTCGAATGGAAAGTTGAGCCCGCCCTGGACCTGCAGCATCAGCTCCTTGCCCTTCACGAGCGTCTGGTAGAGCCGCGAGGCGTCGCCGTTCAGCAGCACGTCGCCGAGCACGACGAGAGCCACGTAGTCCTTGCCGATCTTCATCGGCACCTTGTAGCCGACCGCCACCGCCGGCACGCGCGCGAGCGCGTCGGTCTGCCCGAGCGAGCGCTCGGCCGAGTTCATGCCCTCGGTGAGGTCCGCGCGCGGCGGCAGCTGCCGCGCCGGCAGCGCGCCGAAGTACTTCTCCACCTTCGCGAACACCTCGTCGGGCGTGACGTCGCCCACGATGCCGACCACGGCGTTGTTCGGGCCGTAGTAGCTCTGGAAGAAGCCCTCGACGTCCTTGATGTTGGCGGCGTCGAGGTCCTCGAACGAGCCGTAGCCGTCGTGGTTGTTCTCCCACTTGTCGTAGGCCTTGCCCACGAGGTCGGTCCAGAAGAAGAGCCCGTACGGCCGGTTCTTGACGTTGACGCGGATCTCCTCCTTCACGACCTCCTGCTGGTTCTTGAGGTTCTTGTCGGAGAAGTCGAGCGTCTTCATGCGATCGGCCTCGAGCCACAGGATCGCGTCGAGCGCCGAGACGGGCGCCGAGGCGATGTAGTTCGTGTAGTCGTTGCGGGTGGAGCCGTTCAGGACGCCGCCGCCGCCCTCGATCACGCGCGTGAGCGTGCCCTTCGGGGCCACGGGCGTGCCTTCGAACATCATGTGCTCGAAGAGGTGCGCGAAGCCGGTGCGGCCTTTCGGCTCGAGCCGGAAGCCGACGCCGAACGCGGTGCTGATGCCGAAGGTCGGCGCCGAGTGGTCTTCCGAGACCACGACGGTGAGCCCGTTCGGCAGCTTCTTCACCGCGATGGGAATCTTGAAGCCGCTCGCCGCGGGCGCGGCGGCGACGGCGACGGCAGGCAGCAGGCCGAGGGCGGCCGCCGCGATCAGAGCACGCATCGATCCTCCTCGTGAGTCGCGGAGTGCCGCGTCCAATACTTCGGATGTCCGCGCAGTCCGCAAGCTTTCGATTCTACGCGGATGCGCAAGCGCGCGTTCCGCTATTCCGAGCGTCGCGTCAGCGCGCCTTGCGGCGCGGCTTCGGCTGCGGCTTCCTCGCCGAATCGAGGCTCGTCCAGAGGTAGAAGCAGGCGATCGAGCGGTACGGCCGCCACGCCTCGGCGATGCGGCGCATGCGCTCCTTCTTTGGCAGGCCGCGCATCCCGTAGGCGCGCCGCATCGCGGAGCGGATCCCGAGGTCGTCGACCGGCAGCACGTCGCCGCGCCCGAGCCGGAACATCAGGTACATCTCGGCGGTCCAGCGGCCGATCCCCTTCACCACCGTGAGCGTCTCGATCACGCGCTCGTCGCTCATGCGGCTCAGGCGATGCAGCGGGAGGCCGTTCTGCGTGTGCGCCGCGAGGTCGCGCAGGTAGGACGCCTTCTGGCGCGAGAGGCCGAGCGCACGCAGCTCTTCGTCCTTCGCCGCCAGGATGTGCTCGGGCCGCCAGGGCCAGCCCCAGCGGTCGATCATGCGCTGGCCGATCGAGCGCGCGGCCGCGGTGCTGATCTGCTGCGCCAGGATCGCGCGCGAGAGGTAGGCGAACGCGCTGCCGCCGCGGCGCACGCCCATCGGCACCGCGCCGATCTCCTTCGAGAGCCGGGCGATCACGCTGTCGCTGCAGCCGCCGAGGTGGCGGCGCGCGCGCTCGATGGCTCGGCTATCGAGTCTCACGCGCGCCATTCTGCCGCGGGACGACGAGCGGCGCCAGCTCCCGGGCGACGAGCTCGTGGCCCTGCTGCGAGAGATGCCAGGGGTCGAGCGCGTCCTTCGCCGCGTCGTGGCCCGAGCGCTCGAACGCGGGAAGCAGGTCGAACGCCTCGATTCCGTTCGCCGCGCAAAAGGCCATGACCGCCGCGTGGATGTCGCGCAGCGGATAGCCGGCGAAGTCGTGCGTGCCCTCGAAGAAGACCGGCAGCACCACGAGCAGGAAGCTCGCCGGACGCGCGGCGACCGCCTGCTTCATCGCGAGGACGTCGGCGAACGCGGCCTTCCGGTTCCGTTCGAAGTGATACCGGTGGAACTCGATCCCGCGCGCGCGGCGGTAGAGGACACCCATGTCCTCGAGGAAGAAGCTTCGGGGCCTGCGGAAATAGCGGATCTTCTCGGCCGAGGAGTCGGTCTGGTCGAAGTCGTTCAGGCACATCACGTAGACGACACGGTCGGGCTCGAAGCCGAGCACTCGCGTCTTCACGAGCTCGGCGACCTGCGTCGTGTTGTAGCCGTCGATGCCGAAGTTCAAGGCCTGGAGCGCAGGCTCGGGCGCGAGCGCTCGAGCCTCCCGCTCCGCGAGCCGCTCGAATGTCTGCTCGGCCGCAACCCCGAGGCCGAGCGTCACGGAGTCGCCGACGAAGGCGACGCGAAAGACGCCCGTCGGGTTTTCGCGGCGAGTCGAAGTCGCGCTCGCGGAAGCCGTAGCGGTTCGTCTCGATTCCCCGGTGGCTCCCGATGCGGCCTGTACTCCCACATCAGCACCGGATCGCTCGACGGCACGGTCAGCGTCCCGAGCCAGCCCTTGTTGTCGTAGCGCGCGCGCCAGGCGCGGTATTTCGCCGACTGCCACGCCTCGTAGCCGAGGACGAAGAGCACGAGCGTCAAGAGCGCGCTCGCGAGCGCGAGGATCAGGTTGCCGCGGAGGCCGGACGGGAGTCGCATGGTGCCGAAGAGACGCAGAGCGCGTCTCGCGATTGTAGCGGCTCGATCAGCGTGCTACCGTCCCGCCTCCCGTGCCCGGTCCCGGCCTTTCCCCCTTCGAGCTCGCGCTCGCCGGGCTCGCGGCGGTGGCCGCGGGCGCCGTCAACGCCATCGCGGGCGGCGGCACGCTCATCACCTTCCCGACGCTCACGGCGCTCGGGCTGCCCGTCGTCGCGGCGAACGTGACCAACACGCTCGCCGTGGCGCCTGGAGCCCTCGGCGGCCTCGTCGCGCTGCGGCGCGAGCTCGTCGGGCAGGGACCGAGGCTCGCGCGCCTGACGCCGGCGGCGCTCCTCGGCGGGTTGGCCGGAGGCTACCTGCTGCTCCACACGAACGAGGCGCTCTTCCGGCGCCTGGTGCCGTGGCTGATCCTCGGCGCGTCGGCGCTGCTGGCCGTGCAGGATCCGCTGCGCGCCTTCTTGCTGAGGCGCCTCGCGGGCACGAACGGCGCGGCCGACGGCGCCGCGCACGGACGCCTCGGGGAGGTCGTCGCGACGCTGCTCGTGTTCTGCGGGGCCGTCTACGGCGGCTACTTCGGCGCGGGCCTCGGCGTGATCGTGCTCGCGGTGCTCGGCCTCGTGCTCCACGACTCGCTCACGCGCCTGAACGCCACCAAGCAGGCGATCGGCTTCGCGGCCAATCTCGCCGGGGCGCTGCTCTTCGCCGCGTTCGGTCCGGTGTACTGGCCGGCCGCCGCGGTGATGGCGGTCGGCGCCATCGCGGGGGGCGTCGTCGGCGGCCGCTTCGCGAGCCGCATCCGCGCGAGCACGCTGCGGACACTCGTCGTCGCCACCGGCACGATCGTCGGCCTGATCTACCTGATTCGAGGCTGATCCCTCAGCCCTTCCACGCGCCGAGCAGGCGCCGCAGCAGGACGAGCTGGCCGAGGTGGTACGCATTGTGATCGGCCAGCATCAGGGCTTCGCGGAGCACGGTCTGGCCGTCGCCGTGCGGGATGCGCGCGAAGGGATCGGTCTTCGGGCTCCCGACGAGCTTCTCCATCTCGGCGCGGTCGGCCAGGAAGGCGGCGACGCTCGCGTCCCACGCGGCGGCGTCGGGAGGCGCCTCGGCCTTCGGCCAGTAGCCGTCCGGGAACGTGGGCGAGACGTGGTCCGCCCGCCTGCTGAACTCCAGGATGTCCGACTGGCAGATGCGCAGGTGCTCGAGGAGCTGCCAGGCGCTGTGGGGTGCGCCTTGCGGCTTCGCGCCCCGGAGCTTGGCAGGCCAGTCCGCCAGGACCTTCTCGAAGGTCTCGTGCGCGTGGCCGCCCCGCAGCAGCTCGTGGACATGATCGACGAGCGTCCTCTTTCGCGGCATGGGGCCTCCTTGGGCTGAGGCGCGTCCCTGAGCTTGTCCCGGGGTGGCGGCCGCGGGCAAGTCCCGGCGCGGGCGCGCTCAGCGCGACCCTGTCAGCGCCGACGCAGCGCCTCCTGCACGCCGAAGAACGCGGGCTTGGCGGCGTAGGACTCGTCGAACGGCAGCGGGTCGTCCGGACCGAAGAAGCTGTCGATCCACGAGTAGCGGTCGGTGAAGCCCCAGAAGGTGACGGCGTGGCAGGCGGGCTCGGCCATGCAGAGCCCGACGAGGTCGCGGTACTCGCGGCGCTGCACCTCGAGGCGCGTCGGGAGGTCGCCGGGCACGGCGCGGATGCGGACGTCCATCTCGCTGATGTTCACGAGCAGGCCGAGCGCGGCCAGCCGGCGCATGTTCGCAGCGATGTCGGCGCTCGACGGGCGGTCCTGCGCCGCCACGTGCATCTGCAGGCCGACGCCTCCGATCGGCACGCCGCGGTCGCGCAGCCGGCGCACGAGCGCATAGACCTCGTCCGACTTGCGGCCCAGCCCCTCGGCGCTGTAGTCGTTGTAGATCAGGAGCGCATTCGGGTCGGCCGCATGGGCCGCCCGGAAAGCCTGGTCGAGGTAGCCCTCGCCCAGCTTCTGCAGGAAGACCGTGTCGCGCAGGCCGTTGCCGCTGTCGGCCACGGCCTCGTTCACGACGTCCCAGGCCGCGATCTGGCCGCGATAGCGGCCGACGACGGCGGCGATGTGGCTCTCGATCGCCGCCTGCAGCTCCGTGCTCGAGAGCGCGCTCACCCAGTCGGGCAGAGCCTGGTGCCAGAGCAGGGCGTGTCCCTTGACCTGCATCCGGTTGGCGGCGGCGAAGGTCACGATCGCGTCCGAGCCGGCGAAGCTGAAGACGCCCGGCTGGCGCTCGGTGGGATCCCACTTCATCTCGTACTCGGCGGTGACGTAGTCGAAGTGCCGCGCGAGCGTGCGCGCGTAGAGGGGCTCGGCGAGATAGCGCGACTGGATGGCGGCGCCCACCAGGCGGCCGCTCGCCTCGGCGTCGGCGCGCAGCGGGTCCTGCTCCGCGGCGGGCGGCGGCGTGGGCGTGGCGGGGCGTCGGAGCGGCGGGGTTGGAGCCACCGCCGCCGCAGGCGCCGAGCAGTGAGGCGAGCGCCAGCGCGCCGGCGCGTCCCCTCACGACCGTCCCGTGAGCCGCCGCCACGTCAGAAGCTCCTCCATTCCCGGCGCGAGCACGGCGATCGCGGCGAGCGCCAGCAGCGCGAGGAGCGCCAGCCGTCGCCCCCGCAGAGGCGCGAGCGAGTCGTCGCCACGGCCGACGATGAGCGCGCCCGCGAGCATGAAGAGCACCGGCAGCACCGGCAAGCGGAAGCGTGTCGTCGCATACGCGGCGACGTGAGCGGCATTGTAGGCGGCCGCCAGCACGAGCAGCAGCACGGCGGGAGGCGTGAAGCGCAGCCGCGCGACGCCTACGAGCGCGAGCGCCAGGACCGCGAGGTACGGCAGCACCAGCACGAGCTCGATGACGACCAGCCGAGCCGGCGCGAGCGGGCCGCAGGCGTCGCGGCCGACGAGGTGGTCGAGCACCTCGCTGCCCGCCTTCCAGAACTCCGGCATCTGCTCGGCCAGCTTCTCGAAGACCCAGGCGGGCTGGCGCGCGGCGATCGTCTCCCACGCCAGGCGACGGCAGTAGCGGTCCTGCGCGACGGCTCCGTCGATCCCGGCGAGCACGTCGTAGATCTGCAGGTGCGTGAGCGTCGTGTTGCCCTGCCAGAGGTTGAGGCCGCCCATCGTGGAGACGGGGACGAAGGCTCGAAACACGATCGCGTTGCGGATGCGTCCAGGGGGCGATCGTGAGCACGGTCGCGAGCAGGAGCGCGCCGGCGCCGACCAGCCGGTTGCGGGAGAGCACGATCCGCGTGCCGCCGCTCGTCGCACCCACGGCCCACGGCCTCACCATCCACAGCAGGACGAGCGGCACCAGGTAGAGCGCCAGCTCGCGCGTGAGCGTCGCGAGGCCGAAGAGCACGCCCGCGGCCGCGGCCGTCCGCCACGACGCGGCGGCGTCGGCGGCGAGCGCGCGCTCGATCGCCGCCCACAGCAGCAGCAGGAAGACGGTCTCCGACCAGAAGTGGGCCGGATACCAGACGAGCTCCGGATAGAAGGCCGTGAATGCCGCGGCAAGGACGGAGGCGCGCGGTCCGAAGGCGCGCGCCGCCGCGCGGCCGACGACCGGGACCAGCAGCGCGCCGAGCACGACCTGCACCCAGAGCACGGCCCCCATCGAGCCGAACAGCCGGAAGAGCGCGCCGACGAGGTACGGGTAGACGGGCGGGTAGAAGACGAGGTCGCTCCGCAGCGGCGAGAACGCGACCGCCGGCCGCGCGAGCTGGCGCCCGAGCTCGATCCAGCTCGGCTCGTCCCCCGTGAGCGCGCAGCGCGGCTCGAGCACGAGGTAGGCCGCGCGCACGACGAGCGCGGCCGCCGCGAGCGCCCACAGGCCCATCCCGCCCCGGCCGAGCTTGCTCTCCTCCATGTGCGGGACGGCCGATTCTATCCCGCGGCGGCGGGCGGCTGGCCGCAGCTAGCGGTCGAAGGCGGGATCGACGCGCAGCAGCGCGCGGTAGTCGGACGGAGAGATCGGACGGCTCGCGTACGGGTAGGGATCGAGGCGCACGAGCGTCAGCGTGAAGCCGCTAGCGGAAGCGTGACGGCCCTCGCCGGTCGTGTGCAGCGTCAGGCTCGACGACGAACCGCCGCCGAGCTGCACGGAGAAGACCGCCGTGGCGTCGCCCTGCCACACGCAGATCGCGTCCGCGGGGCAGCGCGAGTCGCTCGTCACGACGTCGAAGCGCAGCTCGGCGTCGGTGTTCTCGACCGATACCGACTCCGAAGGCCGAAGCTGGAACTCGCTGCCGATCGCGACCGACGGACCCGTCGACGTGTCGTCGCAGGCAGCCAGCAGGAGCAGCGCCGGCAGCACGGCCGTAAACGCGCGCATGTCGCCTCTTCTCTCGGGCTCTCGAAAGGTCTACGTCGGCCCTCGCCGGGGGTTTCAGGGAAAAGGTGATCGCGCGCACAGGCTCCGCCTACTTCAATCGGATCAGTTGTTTGCAGATGGTGAAAGCACGTTGGCGAGGTCCAGGAGCAACGATCCGCCATCCCCCGACCAGGCGCTGCCGTGCATGCAGGCGAGCGTCTTCGGCTGGGTCGCCGCGAGCTTCTCGAGGAGCCCGCGCGTGTCCTTCGCATGGGCGTAGTAGTCCATCGCCAAGCGCATTGCCTCGCTCGGCCCCAGGATGTCGCCCGTGGTCAAAGGCGCGTGCTCGGCGCCCGGCTGGGTGAAGAGGTCGCCGCAGAAGAGCGTGCCCGTCGTCTCCTCGAACAGGTAGCCGCACTCCCAGCCGTGCGGGAGGTGCGGGGCGTCGAGCCAGCGCACGCGCTTGCTGCCGAGGCTCAGGCTCTCGCCGTCGGCGAGCGCGCGCGGGGGCCGGTCGGCCAGGTCGTTCACCGACACCATCGCGGCGATGCTGCCGCAGAGCGGCTCGGCCTGCGGCGCCGCGGCCAGCAGCTCGTTGAGCGAGCCGCACTCGTCCGCCTCGACGTGCGAGAACGCGACGTAGCGCAGGCGCTCGATCGGCATCACCGCGGCGATCGCCTCGCGGACGAGCGGGAACATCCGCCGCGGCCCGGTGTGGAAGAGCAGCGGCTGCTCGTCCTTCACCAGGTACTGGTTGAAGCTGAAGCCGCCCGGCAGGATGGTGACGGGCGTCGAGATGCGGTAGACGGAGGGCGCCACCTCGTCCACGCGGGTGCCGCTCCCAGGGTTCGTGATCATTCAGGCCTCCTCGTTCTCCACGGGGGATGTGTCACGCCGGGCTCCACCGTGACACATCCGAAGCAGGAAAAAACATGGGTGCTAAGCTCGGCCGGTGGACCAGGCCCGGGTCGAAGCCGCCGTCTCCGACCAGGAGCTGGCGCTGCGCGTGGCGGGCGGGAGCGACCCGGCCGCCGAGACGGAGCTCGTGCTGCGCCTGGCCCCGCGCGTGCGGCTCTACGGCCTGCGCCACCTGCGCGACGCTTCGGCCGCGGACGACCTCGTCCAGGAGGCGCTGCTCTTGACCCTCGAGCGCCTGCGCGCCGGCCGCGTGCGCCAGCCGGAGCGGCTGGCCTCGTTCGTGTTCGGGGCCTGCCGGCTGCTGGTCCGGAACCAGCGGCGCGGCACGCGGCGGCGCGACGCGCTCCTCGAGCGCTTCGCGGGCGAGCTCGAGCGCCAGGCCGTCCCGAATCCGCTGCGGCTCGACGAGCCGAAGCTGCGCGACTGCCTCACGCGCCTGGCCGAGCGCGAGCGCAGCGTGCTGGTGCTGACGTTCTACGCGGAAGCGCCCGCCGGCGAGATCGCGGCGCGGCTCGGCCTCAGCCCCGACAACGTGCGGACCGTCCGCCACCGGGCCTTCGGCCGGCTGCGGCGCTGCGTGGAAGGCGGCGCCGCGTGAGCTCGTGCTCGACCCCGCTGGCGGACGACCTGGTCCTCGGCTGGTGGATCGGCGAGCTCGGCGCCGCGGAGGCCCGTCGCGTGGAGCAGCACCTGCTCTCCTGCGGCTCCTGCTCGGCCCGCGCGGAGCTGCTCCCGGCGGTCGCCGAGGGAGTGCGGGGGCTCGTCCGCGAGGGCCGGCTGCCTGCCGTGCTGTCCCCGATCGTCGTGGAGCGGCTGCAGCTCGAGGGACGGCGGATCCGCGAGTATCGCGTGGCACCGGGCGGCGGCGTCCAGTGCAGCGTGGGGCCCGAGGACGACGTCGTGCTCGCGCGGCTCTCGGCCCGCTTCGAGGGCGTCACGCGGGTCGACCTGGTGTCGCGCGTAAACGACGGCCCCGAGCAGCGCTACGCCGACCTGCCGTTCGACCCCGCGTCGGGCGAGCTGATCTTCGCCCCGCCCACCGACGTGCTGCGGGCGAGGCCGGCGTCCGTCGAGCGCATGCGGCTCGTCTCGGTCGAGCCCCAGGGCGAGCGGCTACTGGGCGAGTACACCTTCGACCACTCGCCCTGGCCCGGCCGCTCCAGCTAACTACACCCGCTCGTCGAGCCGCAGTTCGCACACCGGTAGCACGAGCCGTTGCGGATCATGATGCTGCCGCAGTAGTGGCAGGGCGGCGCGTCCGACTGGGCGCGCATCGCGGCAAGCGGACCACCCGCTTCGGGCGCACGGTCGACCTGGATCCCGCTCGCCACGACCGGCCCCGAGTGAGGCTTGAGCGACGCCTCGGTCGTCTGGACGCCGACCGCCTGCTGGTGCTCGGCCGACAGGAACTTCGAGGCCAGCCACCGGAAGATGTAGTCGGTGATGCTCTTGGCGTACGGGATCTCGGAGTTCTTGGTGAAGCCCGAGGGCTCGAAGCGCACGTGCGAGAACTTCTCGACGAGCGCCTCGAGCGGCACCCCGTACTGCAGCGCCATCGAGATCGAGGTGGCGAAGGCGTCCATCAGGCCCGAGATCGTCGAGCCCTCCTTGGCCATCACGAGGAAGATCTCGCCCGGCTTGCCGTCCTCGTACATCCCGACCGTGATGTAGCCCTCGTGCCCGGCGATCGAGAACTTGTGCGTGATCGCGTGGCGCTCGTCGGGCAGCTTGCGGCGCGCCGGCCGCGGCGCGGCCGCGACCGCGGCCTCCTCGGCCGGGGCCGGGACGGCGACCTTGGCCTCCTCCTTCGAGGTCGACAGCGGCTGGCTGCGCTTGCAGCCGTCGCGGTAGACCGCGATCGCCTTGAGGCCGAGCCGCCAGCCCTCCGTGTAGGCCTGCTGGATGTCCTCGGGCGTCGCGTCGGTCGGCATGTTGACCGTCTTCGAGATCGCGCCGGAGAGGAACGGCTGCACCGCCGCCATCATCTTGATGTGGCCCATCCACTGGATCGAGCGCTTGCCGTCGCGCGCCGGGAAGGCGCAATCGAAGATCGCGAGGTGCTCGTCCTTCAGGCCGGGCGCGCCCTCGATCATCTCCTTCTCGTCGATGTAGCGGACGATCTCCTCGACCTGCAGCGGGCTGTAGCCGAGCTTCCGGAGCGCCTGCGGCACCGACTGGTTGACGATCTTCATCATCCCGCCGCCGACCAGCTTCTTGTACTTGACGAGCGCGATGTCGGGCTCGATGCCCGTCGTGTCGCAGTCCATCATGAAGCCGATCGTGCCGGTCGGCGCCAGCACCGTCACCTGGCTGTTGCGGTAGCCGTGCTGCGCGCCGAGCGCGTAGGCCTCGTCCCACACGTCGAGCGACGCCTGCAGCAGCGGCTTCGGCACGAGCTCGCTGTCGATCATGTGCGCGTGCTTCCGGTGCTTGTCGATCACGCGCAGCATCGGCTCGGCGTTCTTCGCGTAGCCGGCGAACGGGCCCATCGCGGAGGCGACGCGCGCCGACTGGGCGTAGGCCTCGCCGTGCATGAGCGCCGTCACCGCCGCCGCGTACGCGCGGCCTTCGTCCGAGTCGTAGGGCAGCCCGCGGTCCATCAGCAGCACGCCGAGGTTGGCGTAGCCGAGGCCGAGCGGCCGGAAGTCGTGGCTGTTGCGGTCGATCGACTGCGTCGGGTAGCTCGAGTTGTCGACCAGGATCTCCTGCGCCGTGATCGTGGTGCGGCAGGCCGCGCGGAAGTCGTCGACGTCGAACTCGCCGTCGGCGCCGACGAACTTCATCAGGTTGAGGCTCGCCAGGTTGCAGGCCGTGTCGTCGAGGAACATGTACTCGCTGCACGGGTTGCTGCCGTTGATGCGCGCCGTGTTCGGGCAGGTGTGCCAGTCGTTGATCGTGGTGTCGTACTGGATGCCGGGGTCGCCGCACTGCCAGGCCGCCTGCGCCATCTGCGCCATCAGGTCGCGCGCGCGGATAGGTCTCGCAGGGCTCGCCCGAGAGCACGTAGCGCGTCGTCCAGTCGCGGTCCTCGACCACCGCGCGCATGAAGTCGTCGGTCACGCGCACCGAGTGGTTGGCGTTCTGGAAGAACACCGAGTCGTAGGCGCCGCCGCGCACGTTGAAGGCGCCGTCGTAGCCGGCGTCGATCAGCGCCCAGGCCTTCTTCTCCTCGTCGGCCTTGCTGTGGATGAACTCGACGACGTCCGGGTGGTCCGTGTTGAGGATCACCATCTTGGCCGCGCGCCGCGTCTTGCCGCCGCTCTTGATCACGCCGGCGAAGGCGTCGTAGCCGCGCATGAACGAGACGGGCCCCGAGGCCGTGCCGCCGCCGGCGAGGCGCTCCTTCGAGGAGCGGATCGAGCTCAGGTTCGAGCCGGTGCCCGAGCCGAACTTGAACAGCATGCCCTCGGTGCGGGCGAGGCCGAGGATCGAGTCCATCGTGTCCTGCACCGAGTTGATGAAGCAGGCCGAGGACTGCGGCGCCTTCTCGATCCCGACGTTGAACCAGACCGGGCTGTTGAAGGCCGCCTTCTGCTGGACGAGCAGGTGCGTGAGCTCGTCGGAGAAGGCCTCGAGGTCCGAAGGCGTCGCGAAGTAGCCCTGCGCTTCGGCCCAGCTGCGGATCGTGTCGACCACGCGGGCGATCAGGCCGCGCACGCTCGACTCGCGGTCCGGCGCGCCGAGCTGGCCGCGGAAGTACTTCGAGGCGACGATGTTCGTCGCCGTCTGGCTCCAGGTGGCGGGCACCTCGATGTCGTGCTGCTCGAAGACCGGCTGCCCCTTCTCGTCGTTGATCACCGCGGAGCGCCGCTCCCAGGTGACCTCGTCGAAGGGGTGCCGTCCCGCGGTCGTGAAGTGTCTGCGGAAAGCCAGGCCCGTGCGTTTTTCCGCTGCCTGCGGCGCGCGGGTCTCGGCTCTCTGCTTCTCCACGGGATGAGTCGACATCGGTGCTACCTCACTTCCAGGTAGGAGGGACGGATTCAAGGATGACGCTCTCCGGCAGCCCGTGTTTCGCTCACCTGGCCGCCGGCGCTTTTGGTTGTTTGAGTCGCTAACAGCGTCGGCGATTCTGCGGGAACGCATTCGGCAGTGTCAAGGAAAAAACACAACCTGTTGGGCCCCGCCCTGATCCAGCAACATTATATGGCTGTTCAGTGAGTTACGGGGGAACACTGCAACCATTCTCGCAGGGATCAGGGCCAGGGGAGGCCCGAACTCACCCATGAGGAGATCGGAAATTTTTGTTTGTTGGTACGTTGTTATGCGTCTTTTCCTAAAATGAGTCTCACCGCCATTACGTTAAGTAATGACGGAATTTACAAGAACGCCCTTGCTGCAGTGAGGTCCGTCGGCGAGGTTTAGAGCACCGGGCTGGGGGGCGCGAGCGACGCTTTTCAGTATATCGGTTTGCCACTCGCCCCGCACTACCTTTTTCTGGGGGGCGCTGCGTCGCGCCCCCCAGACCCCCCCTTCGCTCCGCCGGAGTGAATCCGGCTCCGCTCCGCGCCCGTTACTTGGGCAAGAGGGGGCGGTGCCGCCCCCAGACCCCCGCCTTCAGTCCGGCATCTGCGCCACGTAGCGTTCTTCCTTGAACGGCCGAAAGCCGCGCGCCAGGTAGTTCGGCAGCGCCGCCTTCGCGTCGAGCGTGCAGGTGTGAAGCCACACGCGCGTCGGCGCGAGCGCCCAGGCGGCGCTCACGGCCTCGCTCAGCAGATAGCCCCCGAGCCGACGGCCGATGAACTCGGGCAGCAGCCCGAAGTACGCGACCTCGACCGAGCCGTCCTCGTGCATCTCGAGCTCGAAGTACCCGGCCGGCGCGCCCGCCACGCTCAGCAGGTGGAGCGTGACACCCGGCTGCGCGAGCCGCGCGCGGAGCTCCTCGTCCGTCCACGGCAGCCGATCCACCCAGTGCCACGCGCGGCCCACCTCGACGTAGAGGTAGCGGAAGAACGAGGCCGGGGCTCCATGGACCTGCTCGACGCGCGCGCGCGGGTCGGGGCTCGCGACCGGCTTGAAGTCCGCGCGCGACTCGAGCTGCAGGTAGGTCTTCAGCACGTCGACGGGAGGCATGAGCCAAGAGTCTACCCGGCCGCGCGCGAGGCTAGAATGCGGATCCGGAAGCGAGGAGGCGAGATGACGAGAAGAAGCGTCTGGACGGGAGCGCTCGTGGCGGCGCTCACGGGCGGGGCGGCCTTCGCCGCCGGGCCGGAGGACGCGGTGCTCGCCGCGCAGGACAAGCGCATCGCACTCACCGTCGCAGGGGACGTCGCGGCGCTCGGGGCGATGATGACGGACGACCTCACCTGGACGCACTCGAACGCCAACGTCGAGCCGAAAGCCGTCTTCCTGGAGGCGATTCGCTCGGGCAAGTACAAGTACAAGTCGATGACCTTCGACGACCGCAGGGTCCGCCTCCACGGCGACGCCGCGATCGTGTCGGGCACCTGCCGCGTGCAGGTGACGAGCGAGGGGCGCGACCTCGACATCAAGCTGCGTTTCACGGAGCTCTACGTCAAGCAGCAGGGCGCCTGGAAGCAGGCGATGTGGCAGTCGACGCGGGTGCCCGACCCGGCGCCTTGAGCTACTCCCCCACCTCGAGGAGCCCCGCCCGAGCGGGCAGGTGCCTGTCGACGCGAAGCAGGCGCGCCCGGACCGGCGGGAAGCGGATCTCGCCGCGCGCGCGGCGCGGGTCCCGGTAGAGCGACAGCGTCGCGTCGGCGAGGCTGGCCGCGGCGTCGAGCGTCTCCCAGCGCTCGCCGTCGAGCGAAGCCTCGACGCGGGGGCGCGCGATCCAGGGAGCGTCCGAGAGCTCGAAGGCGATCCGCCCGATCGAGCGCGGCTCGGGCAGGCTCAGCAGGATCCCCCCCGACGCGAACCGGGTGGGCGCAGCCTCGCCTGGCGCGACGACGCTCGCAGCGGGGCCGCTGCCGATCTCGACGACGGCCTCGCTCGCGAAGCGAGCCGCTTCCCGAAGGCCCGCGGGCCCGCTCGCGCTCGCGGCGGGAACCACGGCGTGGCGCACGTCCACGGCGCGCAGGAAGCGCAGGTTCTCGTCGTCGAGCCCGTGCTCGAAGAGCTCCATCGCCCGGTCGAACGCGCGCGGGATGAAGCCCGAGTCGCCGTTCACGAGCGGCCGGCCGTGGGCGAGGCCGTCGAGCATCGCGAGGGTGTCGTTCTCGGCGAGCGGGAGCACCAGCACGGCGCCCGGCTTGCCGGCGAGCCAGCGCGACGCCTCGCCCGGCCCGTCGTAGCGCTCGAGCCGCAGCGGCAGGTTGGCCGACTCGAGCATCATGAGCGCGAGCGCCGCGGCCACCACGAGCCGGCGTCGGCCCGCGAGCGCGAGGCCGGCGAGCACGGCGAGCGCGAGCGTCGGGACGAGCGCGAAGCGCGCGAGCGCCCGCACCCCGCGGATCAAGCACCAGGTGCTCGTGCAGGAAGCGGTAGAACGCCGTCTCGGGCCCGAGCGAGAACAGGACCGCCACGGCCGAAGCCGCCACGGCGACGGCGCGATACCGCAAAGGCGCCGACGCGAGCCCGGCGATGCCGAGGGCCAGCACCGCGAGGCCCGGAAACAGCGTGTCGCGAATCGTCGTGGGATCGACGAGGCGCTGCGAGAGGCCTCCCCAGAACTGCGTGCCCGCAGCGACGTACGACGGCAGCGTGGCCGCGTAGGTCGCGACCGTCTCGAGCGTGAACTCCTGGCCCTGGAATTCCCGCATGCGCAGGTAGGGCGCGGTCACGGGCCACAGCAGCGCGGCCGCCAGCAGCATCGCGAGCGCGAGGCGGCCGAGCTCGACGGGCTTCAAGCCGCCCAGGATCGCCACCAGCACCGCGACGCCGAGCGCCGTCGCCGTGATCGCGCCGAGGTAGATCGACGAGAGCCCCTGGAGCGCGAGCATCAGCCCGACGACGAGCGCGCGGCGCAGCGTGCGGCTCTCCCAGAAGCGGTCGAACGCGAGGAGCGCGAGCGGGAAGAACACCGTGACCTGCGCGTGCAGGTGCGACAGCCGCGTCCAGCGGTGGGGTCCGGCCGCGAAGAACGCCCCCGCCACGAAGGCGGCGAGGCGGTCGCCGGTCGCGCGCCGCACCAGGAGCTGGACGCCGAGGCCGGAGAGCAGCAGGCTCGCGACGAGCGCCACGTTGTAGGCGAGCACGGGGCCGGAGACCCACTGCAGCGGCGCCACCACCGCTGCCGGCAGCAGCAGGTTCTCGGAGAACGCGAGCACGTCCTTCGAAGGGTGGAAGGCCGGCGCGTCGAAGAGCCGAGACGGGTGCGTGAAGAGCGTCGGCCCCGCCCAGGCCAGGATCCACGCGTTGAGACGGCCGTCGGGTCGGTCCATCGGCCCCGTGTGCGCGAGGTCCCGGCGAGCGGCCAGCTCATGACCGCGAGCAACAGCAGGTAGCCGGCGCCGCTCGCGACGAGCTCGCCCGCCGTCACGGGCCGCGGCGACGGCACGTCGCGGCGCACGTCCCAGGGCGCGCGCCACGCGACGAGGCCCAGGAGCGCGGCCGCGGCGAGCGCGAGCGCGTCGGTCAGCCACCAGACGAAGGCGGGCCGCGGCGGCCCGAGAAAGCGCGGCGGGATCGTCTCGCGTCTTCCATCCGGGCGCGTCCACTCGAGCCGCAGGCGAGGGCCGGGCCCCGTGTGCTCGAAGCGCACCTCGAGCGGGATCGCTCCCGCCGCCAGCCCGAGTGCCGTCGAGGCGCGCAGCGGATCGCCCTCCGACTCGAGCACCGCGCGCCCGGCGAGCCTCACGCTCACGCGGCCGCGGCCCTCCGCCCAGATCGCGTAGCGTCCTGGCGCGGGCACGCGCAGCTCGCCGCTCCAGACGAGGGTCGTGTGCCGTCCGAGCGCGAACGCCGCGAGCTCGCGGCCCGTGACGTCGACGCTGCCGGGACCGGTCCGGCCGACGCTCGCGACGCCGTTGCCGACGTCCGCGCCGAGGCCCGAAGGCCCGCGCAGGCCCACCGCGAGCGCGAGCGCGCCGAGCACCGCGAGGAGAAGGGACGGCGAGCGGCAGCACACGTCCCGCTCGGCGCTCGCGCCCCGTGAGCGCGGCCACGACCGCGAAGACCACGAGGGGCAGCGCGAGCGGGAGCGCGCGCACGTCGAGGGGCGGCTCGGCGCCGACCGGCGAGAAGCGCAGGACGGCGAGCAGCAGGAGGCCGAGCGTGACCGCGAACGCGGCGCGCGCGAGCAGCGACAGCAGGCGCAGCAAGCCCGGGCATTCTACGGCCGTTGACCGCTTCTCCGGGCGCCGCCTATGATCCGGCAAGACGCATGACGCGCAGAGCGCTCCTCGCGGTGGCGGGTGTCCTGATGGCGAACGCGGCGGCCGGCGGCGAGCTTCAGCCGGGCGACAAAGCGCCCGACTTCTCGCTCGCGGCGTCGGACGGCAAGACGTATCGGCTCGCCGACTACGCCGGCAAGCAGGCGGTGGTGCTCGCCTGGTTCCCGAAGGCCTTCACCGGAGGCTGAACGCGGGAGTGCAAGTCGCTCCGTGCGAGCGGCGACAAGATCCGCGAGTTCGACGTGGCCTACTTCGCCGCCAGCACCGACACGCAGCAGAAGAACAAGGAGTTCGCGGAGTCGCTCGGCGTGGACTACCCGCTGCTCGCCGATCCGGAGACGAAGACCGCCGAGTCCTACGGCGTGCGGATCCCGATCCTCGGCCTCGCCAAGCGCTGGACCTTCTACATCGGCAAGGACGGCAGGATCCTCTTCGTCGACAAGGACGTGAAGCCCGACACGCGCCGGCGACGACGTCGCGGCGAGGCTCGCGGCGCTCGGCGTGCCGAAGAAGAAGTAGAAGGCTAGAACTGCACGTCCGTCACCTTGCCCTTGGCGAAGATGACGGTCATGCCGGGATAGGTCCAGCGCGTCTTCTCGCCGAAGACCACCTCGGCCTGGGGGTCGCCGAGCTGGTGGCGCACCTCGTCGCTCGTCATGCCCGGCTTGATCTCCACGTGCTTCGAGGCCGGCCGGGCGGCGCTCGCGGCGCTCGCGGCGGGCGCGGCCGAGGAGGCCGGTGCCGTCGCCACGGCCGGGACCGCCCTCGGCGCCGCCAGCGCCTGTGCGTTCGCGGGAACCGCGACCGGCGCGGCGGCGACCGTGGTCGCGGCCGTCGCCGGCGCGGGACGCGACGCGTGGGCCGGCCCGTCCGGCTTCGGCCCCTCGGGGTAGTTGTAGGCGATCTCCTTCTCGAGCTTGGTGGCGCGCGCCGCCGACAGCGAGTGGTCGCTGAAGAAGAAGTTCGCGGCCTTGTTGCCTTCCCCGTATTTCTTGGCGAAGCGGTTCCACAGCCGCGGGCCCTTCGTGATGTCGTAGCCCGCCTCGTACGCGTAGCGCAGGCCCACGCGGTCGGCCTGGTCCTCCATGCCGCGGCCGTAGCCGTTCTTGAGCGCCGTTCCGGCGGCGAGCACCGCCAGCCCGGCGACGGCCTGCTGCGTGTCGTTGTCGATCGTCGACGCGGCGCCGAGCGCGCCGAGCATCGCGAGCTGCACCCACATGTCCTTCTTGAACTGCTTGCGCGAGTGCTCGTGCGTCGCGTGCACCAGCTCGTGCCCGAGCACGATCGCGACCTCGTCGTCGTCCATGTCCTTCAGCAGGCCCGTGAAGACGTAGATCGAGTAGTTGCCCATCGCGAACGCGTTCCATTCCTTGTTGTCGATCACGTAGACGCGCACGCTCTCGCGCGGGACGTAGGCCGGCAGCAGGTTGTCGACGATGCGGGTCACGCGCTCGACCTCCGGGCCGCTCTCGATCAGCTTGCCGACGGGCGACTTGGGGTCGCCGAAGCGGCCCTGCTGGCGCGCCTGGGCCTCGGCCTGGTCGGTCGCGGACTTGACCGCGCCCTCGAACATCGCCGAGCCGTTGGGCTTGGCCTCGACCTCGCGCGCCAGCAGCGACCCGTCGCGCTGGCGCTTGCCCTTCGCCTTGAGCTCGTAGCCGAGCGGGATCGTCGCGAAGCTCTTGGCGTCGCCCTCGCCCTTGAACTTCAGCCCCGAGGCCGGGCAGACGCGCTGGGCGTCCGCGACCACGCACGAACCCAGCCGCCACTCGGCGTAGCCGTCGACGCTCTCGCCCCGGCCGCCCTCCGTATCCTCTTGTGCCCGCAGGGCCGCCGCCGGCAACAGCGTCGCAACGCCCAGAATCAGAGCCGCCCGAACCCCCCGTCTCATCGCGACCTCCCCAGTAAGGGACGACGCCCCGGCCCCCGGGTTCCCTGGACGAGAGAATACTCCCGGCCGCCGTGACGCGCTTCACGGGCGAGGCGGGTGACGACGCTCACTCGCGGCCGATCGCCGCGAGCGCGTCCTGCGCCTCGCGCGAGACGAGGATGTCCTGGTCCTTGCTGAGGGCGGTGAGCCGCGCGACGGCCGGGCGGGCGGCGGTTCCGAGGTGCCCGAGCGCGCGCGCGGCCTGGGCGCACACGGTCTTGTCCTTGTCGGAGAGCGCCGCGACGAGCGGCGTGAGCGCGGGCTCGGCGCGACGCCCGAGCTTGGCGAGAGCGCGCGCGGCCTCCCGGCGGACTCCGACCGTCGGATGCGTGAGCGCCCCGCCGAGCGCGGTGGCGGCGCCGCCCGCGGCTTCACCGATGAGCCCGAGCGCTTTTGCGGCTTCGGAGGCGACGAGCGTGTCCGTGTCGTGGAGCGCCTGCGCGAGCGCGGGGACGCCGCCCTGCGCCGGAGAGCCGATCCTGCCGAGCGCCTCGGCTGCCCGCAGCCGCACGTCGGGGCTGCGATCGCCGAGCGCCGTCGCGAGGTCGGGCACGGCCGGTGCCGCGAGCGGACCGCGCGTCGCGAGCTCGAGCGCCGCCTGGCGGCGGACGTTCGTGTCACGGTCGGCCAGCGCCGCGGCGAGCCTTTGGACCTCAGGGTCAACAGCGGGGTCCACAGCCGGGGCGGCGACCGGCGTCGGTGCGGGCGGAGCCGCGAGTGTCGTCGCCGGCGTGACCGCGGGCGGGGTCGCGTGCGGAGTCGCTGCGGACGCGGGAGTCGGCGACGGCCGCGACGACGCGGCGGCGGGCACGGACGCGGCCGACGGAGCCGCCGCCACGCGCGACGGGACCGGCGCCTGCTCCGCCGGCAGCCGCTCGCCGCGCGCGACCGTGCTCGAGTCGCGCGGCCCGGCGGGCACCGTGGTGGCTGGCGTGACGGGGACGCGCGCGACGCCGTCGTGGGCGCTCGGCGCCTCGGGCGGCGAGGTGGGCTGCGGGCGTCCCACCAGCAGCCACGCCCCGGCGAGCACGGCGATGCCGACGAGCCCGAGCGCCCCGAGACCGACGAGCATCGCGGTCGTGCCCGGCTTGCGCGGCGCGACGGGAACGGTCTCGGCGCGCGTCGCCGGCGGACGCACGATCGGCGGTCGCGCCGGCAGCGGCGGCGCCGTTCCCGCAGGAGCCCGCGCCGTCGCGGGTGAAACCACGGTCGGGGGTGCCGTGGGCCGTGGAAGCGTGCGCGGGACCTCGACGGTCGGCTGGTCGCTCGCCGCCGCGTTCGGCACCGAGGCCGGCACCCCGAGCCCGGCCGCGAGCGCGTCGACGAACGCGCCGGCCGTCGGCCAGCGTTCCTCGGGCTTCTTGGCCGCGGCCTTCAGCAGCGCCCGCAGCATCGGCTCCGGCACGACGTCGGGCGCGGGCAGCGGCAGCGGCTCCTGCACGTGCTTCATCAGCACCGCGACCGGCGTGTCGGCCGAGAACGGCACGCGCCCGACCAGCATCTCGTAGGCCATGATGCCGAGCGCGTAGACGTCGGCGGGCGGCCCGATCTTGAGCCCGGTCGCCTGCTCCGGCGCCATGTACTGCGGCGTGCCGGTGATCATTCCGCTCGCGGTGAGCCCGCCCGACGACTCGAGGATCTTGGCGATCCCGAAGTCGGCGAGGTAGACGCGCGCGGCGTCGTCGAGCAGCACGTTCTGCGGCTTGACGTCGCGGTGGACGATGCCCTTGGCGTGGGCGTAGTCGAGCGCCTCGGCGACGCCGCGCAGGATCGCGACGGCGCGCGCCCGCGCCAGGCGCTCGCGCTTCAGCAGGTCGGAGAGCGAGCCCGAGGCGATGAGGCGCATCGCCATCCACGGGATGCCCTCGGCCTCCTCGATGTCGTAGGCGTAGATCGGGATGATGTTCGGGTGCTCGAGCCGCGCGATCACCTGCGCCTCCTGCCGGAAGCGCTGCGCGAAGTTCGGGTCGTGCAGGAACTCGCGCGGCAGCACCTTGAGCGCGACGTAGCGGTCGAGCTTCGCCTCGTAGGCCTTGTAGACCGAGGCCATCCCGCCGCGGCCGAGCGGCTCGACGATCCGGTAGGGCCCGGCGTTCGCGCCCGGAACCAGCGCCATGAGCGCGCGCATCTTATCGCGGGCCGCGCGGCGCCGCGCTGTGGCAACATGGGGCCCGAGATGCCCGCCGAGGCCGAGTACCGGGACGAGAGCCGCACGCCGACCCGCGACGAGGTCGACGCGGAGCCGGGCCCGGTGCTGCTCGAGTTCGGCACGTCCTGGTGCGGCCACTGCCGCGCGATCGCGCTGCGCGTCGCCGAGCTCCTCGAGCGCCACCCCGAGGTGAAGCACGTCAAGGTCGAGGACGGGCCGGGCCGGCCGCTCGGCCGCTCCTTCGAGGTGCGGCTGTGGCCGAGCTTCGTTTTCCTGCGCGACGGCAAGGTCGTGAGGCAGCTCGCGCGACCGAGCCATGCCAAGCTCGAGGAAGCCTTCGTCGCTCTCACGAGCGTCGCCGTTTGAGCCGGGGCGGTGTCCTGTGATAACCGTCTCATGAGGACATCCCTCTCCATGGCCAGGATCCTGCTCGTCGAGGACAACGACATGAACCGCGACATGCTGTCGCGGCGGCTTCAGCGCAAGGGCCACGAGGTCCTGCTGGCCGCCGACGGCATGCAGGCCATCCTGATGGCCGAGAGCGAATTACCCGACCTGATCCTGCTCGACATGAGCCTGCCGGTGATCGACGGCTGGGAAGCCGCGCGACGGCTCAAGGCCTCGCCCACGACCGCGCGCGTGCCGATCGTGGCGCTCACGGCCCACGCGATGGCGGGCGACCGCGAGAAGGCGCTCGCCGCGGGCTGCGACGAATACGACACGAAGCCGGTCGACTTCCCCGGGCTCACGGCCAAGATCGACGCGATCCTGAAGCGCGCGCTCGGCTAGGGGCCCGCCTGGGGCGCGCTCGCGCCGAGCGCCTTCAGCCAAAGCACCCGCCAGACCTCGTCGGTGTGCCCCGTCTCGTCGGCGAGCGCGCGCGGATCGCTCGACACCAGCGCGCGCACCACGGCCGCGAGACCTGCCGCCTCCACGACGTGCTTGGCGAGCGAGTGCGAGAGCACGTAGAAGGGCCGCGCCACGCCGGCGCGGTCCTCCTCGAGGCTCGGCGGCGAGCCCATGGCGCCCACCCAGGGCAGCACCGCCTTGCCCGCGGGGCTCTCGAGCGTGCGGCGCGCCGCCGCGTGGATGCCGCGGTCCCCGGCGCGCGTGAAGACGTGGGCGTCGTAGCCGCGGCGGTTCTCGGCCACGTAGCTCTCGAGGTAGCAGGCGAGGCCCTCGCTCAGCCACGTGCGGTCGCCGCGCGCCGGCACGAGCGCGTGGACGGTCTCGTGCAGGTAGGGCGCCGAGCGATTGCGGACGCGGCCGATCGGCAGCACCACCGTGCGGCCCCAGGTGCGCGAGATCTCTATCTCGTCGCTCACCACGAACCGGATGCGCCCCGTGCGCTTCGCCCACTCCGGCAGGCCGGGGCTCACGAGCGCCTCCACGTCGGCGACGCCGTCGTCCGCCAGCCGCGCGAAAGCCTCGACCTCGGAGGCGCCGAGGGCGCCGGCCGGGTACTCGACGAGCGCTCGCTCGCGCTCGACACGCACGCGCTCAGCCTCCGTCCGCGCGCGCCTCGGCGCGACCAGCAGCGCGAGCAGGCCGAGGGCGCACGCGGCTCGCCTCACCGGT
The DNA here is from genome assembly GCA_963724555.1 of uncultured Acidobacteriota bacterium. Classification (GTDB taxonomy): domain Bacteria; phylum Acidobacteriota; class Vicinamibacteria; order Fen-336; family Fen-336; genus DATBSL01. The sequence continues at coordinate 83,838 of CAVRVE010000014.1, read as the reverse complement.
AGACCGCTTCGTCGAAGAGCGCCGCGAGCGGCCGGCCGCTCGCCTGCTCCATCGCGCGCTGCAGGTCGCGCGAGTCGACGAGCGCCCGCGCGTGGCGGGAGGTGTAGAGGGCGAGGCCGCGCCAGAACGACGGCTCTCCGAGCTGCGTCCGCAGCCGATCGAGGAGGAGCTCACCCTTGCAGTACGGGAGCGGGCCGAGCGCCTCGGTCGCGGTCTTCCAGCCTTCGAAGTGCAGCGGGCGGTCCTTGCCTTCCTTCTGGAGCCGGGCGAGCTCCTCGCGCCGCTCCGCGATCCGGCGGTCGTAGGCCGGCCTGCCCTGGTGGTGCTCGATGAAGGCGTCGGCCATGAACGAGGCCATGCCTTCATTGAGCCAGAAGTCCGACCAGGAGCGGATCCCGACGAGGACACCCCACCACTGGTGCGCGAGCTCGTGCGCCATCAGGTAGACCTCGTCGTCCTTCTCGAGCCGGGCGAGGTAGGCCTCGGACATGAGGGCGAGCCCCGCCGCCTCCTGGCCGAGGCCTCTTTCGGGCAGGAACACCTGCGCGTAGCGCCGCGTCGGGCGATCCGTGCCGGCCTTGTCGCGGAAGAACGCCTCGGCCGACGCGGTCTTCTGGAGCGCCGCCGCGTGACCTGCCGCCTCGGCGTAGACCGACAGCCGGCCCTGCGGCGACTCGCGCAGCCGCGCGGCAGCGAAGCTCCAGAGGTAGGTCTGCACCGGCTCCGCCTGCTCGAAGAGGAGGTGCCGCGCATCGCCGTCCTGCCACGACCTGCGGGGCTGTCCGGGCCCCACGGCCTGAAGCCCGCTCCGAAGCGGCAGCGCGATCTCGAGCTCGAGCCGCGCGCGCTCGGCCGGGCTGTCGTCGCAGATCATCCAGGCGCCGCAGTCGAACGCCGTGAAGAAGCCCGCGGCTTCGGCGAACCAGCGCAGCCCGGGCCCCGCGGCGGCCGTGTACTCGAAGCGCAGCTCCTGCCGGCCGCTGCGCGCCAGGCGGATCTCGACGCCGTCGCCGGCGTTGCCGAGCTCGCCACCCGTGAAGCGCACGATCTCGAGCGACGGGTTCTTCCGAAGCCGGAGCACGCCGGCCTCCGCGTCGAGCGTCACCACCTCCTCGCCGTGCAGCACGCGCCGCTCGAGGTCGGCGCGCAGCTTCACGGCGTAGCGCGTGATCTCGGCCGGGGACGCGGTGGCCGGGAGGAGCAGCAGCGCCAGGACGGCGCCCGGCCGCGCCATGCGCCTAGCGCCTGCGGCCCGATTCGAGGGCGCGGCGCAGCTCCAGGGAGAGCTCCTCGCGCGAGAACGAGCCCTTGTGCAGCACGCCCCGCACGTGGCCGTTGAGCCGCCGCTGGTCCGCTTCGGTGATCTCCTTCGCCGTGACCACCACCACGGGGATCTTGCGCCCGCTCTCGCTCTTCCGGAGCTCGGCGACGAACTCGAAGCCGTCCATCTCGGGCATCATCAGGTCGAGCACGATCAGGTCCGGCACGTGGCGCGCGACGCTCTGCAGGCCGCGGCGGCCGTTGTCGGCCTCGCTCACCGCCCAGCCGTCGCGCTCGAGCGCGCGCTTGATCACCTCGCGCGTGGGTGCGTCGTCCTCGACCACCAGCACCGGCCGCTGGGTGCCGTCGCGGCGGTAGCGGCGCAGCGCCGCCACGAGCTTCTGGCGGTCGAACGGCTTCGTCAGGTAGTCGGAAGCGCCGAGCGCGTGCCCGATGTCGCGGTCGTCGAGCATCGAGACCATCACCACGGGGATCGGGGCCGTGAGCGGGTCGGCCTTGAGCGCGCGCAGCACCATCCAGCCGTCCATGCCCGGCATCAGCACGTCGAGGCTGATCACGTCGGGCTTGCGCTCGCGCGCGAGCTGCAGCGCCTCCTCGCCCGAGGCCGCCGCCATCAGCCGGAAGCCTTCCTTCTCGAGCCCGCGCGCGATCAGCTCGCGCGTGGCCTTCTCGTCGTCCACCACCAGCACCAGCGGCAGCGCGGCCGCCGCCGACGCGGGGAAGGGCGTCGCGAAGCCGGGCGACGAGGACGAACGCGCGCCCCCCCCCGTCCTCGGCAGACGCACGGTGAAGGTGGAGCCGCGGCCGAGCTCGCTGTGCAGGTGGATGTCGCCGCCCATCATCTGCGCGAAGCGCCGGCTGATCACGAGCCCGAGGCCGGTGCCGCCGTACTTGCGCGAGGTCGAGGGATCGGCCTGCGAGAACGACTGGAAGAGGCGCCGCTGCTGGTCGGGCGCGAGCCCGATGCCGGTGTCCGCCACCGCGAACTCGATCCACGGCTCGCCCTGGATGCGCACCGCGTGGACCCGGAGCGCGACCGTGCCTTCCTGCGTGAACTTCGCGGCGTTGCTCAGCAGGTTGTAGAGGATCTGGCGCACGCGCGTGAGGTCGGCGTGGATCAGGCCGATCTCGGCCGGGCAGCTCACCTCGAGCAGGTTGCGGTTCTTCTCGACCAGCGGGCGGATCGTGGACTCGACGTCCAGCACCAGGCCGCGGATCTCGAAGTCCTCGAGGAACAGCTCCATCTTGCCGGCCTCGATCTTCGACAGGTCCAGCACGTCGTTGATCAGCGTGAGCAGGTGCTTCCCCGCCGCGTGGATCTTGCCGAGGTCGGGCGCGAGCTCGTCCATGCCGCGCTCCTGCGCCTCCTCCTCGAGCATCTCGCTGTAGCCGATGATCGCGTTGAGCGGCGTGCGCAGCTCGTGGCTCATGTTGGCGAGGAAGGTGCTCTTGGTGCGGTTGGCCTGCTCCGCCACCTCCTTCGCCACGGTGAGCTCGGCGTCGCGGGACTGCACCTGCCCGAGCATGTCGTTGAAGCCGTCGATCAGCACGCCGAGCTCGTCGTCGGCCTCCTTCACCGCGCGCAGCGAGTAGTCCTTCTGGCGCGAGACGCGGGTCTCGATCTCGGCCAGGTGCTCGATCGGCCGCGAGATCAGCTTCTGCAGCTGCGACGCCAGCAGCAGCGAGACGAGCAGCGAGAGCAGCGTGACGGCCGCCAGGATCCCGACGTAGCGCTCGAGCCGGTTGGCGAGCTCGCTGGTGTTCGAGAGCAGGTAGATCACCCCGACCTGGCGCCCCTGCGGCGTCGTCACCCGGCGGTACACCACCAGCCCGTCGTCGGTGAAGGAGTGGGCGTTGAGGTTGACGAACGTGGGGGTCGGCCGCTTCAGCAGGATGTTGCGCTCCTGGACGCCCTGCTCATTGCCGTTCGCGTCGAACACGACGCCGTGGTCGATGCTCGGATACGCGCGCAGCGAGACCATGATGAACGCGAGCTGGTCGCGCGCCTGGGTGCCGACGCCGCCGCCCGCGGCGTCCGCGGTCTCGGCGTCGAGCGCGGGATACGCGAGCAGGGCGACGCCGTCGGCCGTGGTCGTGAGGTCGGTGACCATGCGCTCGCGGAAGCTGTTGTAGTCGTAGGCGAGGAAGGCCGCCGAGGCCAGCACCACCGCGACGCCGCTCGTCACCACGACGATCGCGGTCAGCTTGCGCTTGATCGACTGGTTGCGCAGCAGACGCCGCAGCCGGTCCGATCACCGACGGCATCCTAGGCCCGCGGGCGGGTCGAGGCAAGGCAGCGCGAGAGGCGGCGCGAGCAGGAGCGCGGGATCGACGCGCGCTCCGCGCCAGCGGATGCCGAAGTGCAGGTGCGGGCCCGTGGCTCGCCCCGTGGCGCCCACCTCGCCGATGAGCGCACCGCGCGCGAGCTCCTGGCCTTCGGCCACCGCCACCTTGCTCAGGTGGAAGTACTGCGAGACGAGCCCGTCGCCGTGGTCGACGAAGACCGCGTTGCCGCCGAAGAAGTGATGGCCCACCATCACCACGGTCCCGTCGGCCGCGGCGTGGACCGGCACCCCGAGATCCGCCGAGAAGTCGACGCCGCCGTGGGGGCTGCGCGCCTCGCCGTTGATCACGCGGCGATTGCCGAAGTGCCCGCCCTCGGGCAGCGGCTCGAGCGGGGCGGCGAGCGGCAGCGAGAAGCGCCGCGGCGTGCGGCGCGGCCAGAGCCGGGCCATCTCGCGATTCTCGCGCCGGACGCGCTCGAGGTCCTCGGGGGAAAGCTCCACCATCGAGCGCGGCAGCGTGAGCCGCTGCACCGGGTAGTCGAAGCGGCCGACGCTCACTTTCGCCGTCTCGAGCCGGCCGGCCCGCTGGCGCCGCAGCTCGAGCGGACCGGCGGCGTGCAGCAGGTCGACCGGCACGATGCACGCCCCGGCGAGCGGCTCGAAGCGCTCCGTCCCGGCCGCGCACCACTCGATGCCCTCGCCGGGCCAGCGGACGAGAGTGCCGGGACGGACCTGGGGCGGGGGCAAAGGCGCCGCGGCGAGCGCGGACGCCGACAGCGCGAGCGCCGCGAGGCCGAGCGCGCGGCGCCAGAGCGCCTGGCCGACCTGCACGAGCGATCCCGTCTCGAAGGTGCGCTCGAGCCGCGGATCGGCCACGAGCAGCACGACGGTCGAGCCGAGGTTGAAGACGCCGAGCTCGTCGCCTCGCCGGACGGCGAGCGGCCGCGGCGGAGCGAAGCTGCCGGCCGCCCGGCCGCGATTCGTCTCGAGCTCGGCGAAGGCGAGCTGGATCCGCCCGACGTTCGTGGCGCCCACGAGCACGACGGCGACGCGCCCGTGCGCTTCGGTCTCGATCAGGACCACGACGCGCTCGTTGCGCGTGAAGAGGCCGGGCACCGAGCGCACGCCCATCGCGTTCACCGGAAAGAGCAGGCCCGGCACGTAGCGCCAGGCGACGATGCGGCCGTCCACCGGCGAGTGGACGCGGTGGTACATGGACGGGCTCAGGTAGAGCGTCGCGTGCTGGCCGCCGCGGAGCGCCTCGGCGTCGCCGCTCGAGCCGAGCAGGGCCTCGAGCGAGTAGCGGTCTCCCTTGACCTGCTCGAGCCGGCCGTCCTCCGGGACGCGCCCGATCGACGCGAGCCGCGAGTCCGACGGCGAGACCACGACGCCGGGCTCCGTCTCGATCGGCCGCGCGGCCTCGCGCAGCCGCCGCGTGAAGAACGCGCTGAAGCTCGGGTAGGCGTCGGCGGGCAGCGCCGCCTCCGAGAGGTCGACGCCGTAGGCCCGCACGTAGGCGCGGATCAGCGGCAGCAGCAGCGGGCGGGGCAGGCGCAGGTCCGCGAGGCGGCCGACGAGGCGGCTCAGGGGCGGCCACGACACGGCCGTCGCGGCGATGCGTTCCAGGGCCGTGCGCGCGCCGCTCATCCCCGTCATCCTATTCGTTCGCGGGGCCGTGGTCCCGGCCGCCGCGCGGTGCTCCGGACCTCCCGGGGCAGGGCGGCGTGCGATGCTAGACTGCCGCGTTCCGGAACTGCGGCGCGATCGGGGGCGAGTGGCGAGGGAATCGAAGGAATCGAAAGCAGCGAAGGAAAGCTCGATCGGGTCGAAGCGGGGACGCCCGTCGGCCGAGCCGCAGCTCGACCTGTTCTCGGAGGCGAGCTCGCCGCGCGGCGAAAGCTGCCACGCCCCCGGCCCCCGCCGAGCCGGCCGCCGCCCCCGCGGCCACGCCCGCCCGCGCGGCGGCGCCGAAGCCCGCTCCGCGCGCGACGGCCGAGTCCCTGGCGCAGAAGCAGCGCGAGATCTCGGTCTCGGAGTTCTTCGTCAAGAACCGGCACCTGCTCGGCTTCGACAACCCCTCGAAAGCGCTGCTCACGACGATCAAGGAAGCCGTCGACAACTCGCTCGACGCCTGCGAAGAGGCGGGCGTGCTGCCGGAGCTGCTCGTCGAGGTGCACGACCTCGGCCTCGAGGCGATGAAGAAGGATCCCGAGCTCACGAAGGGCGAGGGCCGCTTCCTGGTGGTCGTGCAGGACAACGGCCCCGGCATCGTGAAGGCGCAGGTGCCGAAGATCTTCGGCAAGCTGCTCTACGGCTCGAAATTCCACCGCCTCAAGCAGGCGCGCGGGCAGCAGGGCATCGGCATCTCCGCGGCCGCGATGTACGGCCAGCTCACGACCGGCAAGCCGATCCGCGTCACGAGCCGCGTGGGAAAGCGGAAGGACGCCCACGTCTTCGAGATCCAGATCGACACGCGCAAGAACGAGCCCGTGGTGACGCACGACGACACGCTCGCCGCCTGGGACCTCGAGCACGGGACGCGCGTCGAGCTCGAGATCGTCGCGAACTGGCAGCAGGGCCAGCGCTTCGTGAACCGCTACGTCGAGCACACGGCGCTCGCGAACCCGCACGCGACGATCCACTACACGCGGCCGGTGGCGGCGGGACAGCGCGAGCACGCGAGCGTGCCCGGCAACGAGACGCTCAGCTTCCCGCGCGCCACCGAGGAGCTGCCGAAGGAGGCGCTCGAGATCAAGCCGCACCCGCACGGCGTCGAGCTCGGGGCGCTGATGCTGATGGCGCGCGAGTCGAAGAGCCGCGACGTGCGCGGCTTCCTGCAGACCGCGTTCAGCCGCGTCTCGTCGTCCACCGCGGGCGAGATCCTGGCCAGGGTGCCGTGGGGCAAGAAGCTGGTCCGGCCCCGCCAGCTCGGCGAGAACCGCGTGATGGCCGAGGAGCTGCACAAGGCGCTCGGCGAGACGAAGCTGATGAGCCCGCCCACGAACTGCCTGAGCCCGATCGGCGACGAGCTGATGCGCAAGGGCCTGGTGAGCTTCCTGAACGTGATCGAGAGCGAGGGGAGCGACGAGAACGCGCAGCTCGACCTCGACGCGGCGGCCATGAAGCCGGCGAAGAAAGCCGCGAAGGCAGCCACGGGCAAGGCTCCGGCGAAAGCGGCGCGGGAGCCGGAGCAGCCGCAGGTCCCCGACGCGACGCCCGAGGAGGGCGTCGAGAAGATCAAGGGCCACAACTACTTCATCGCGACGGTCACGCGCTCGCCCAAGGTCTACCGCGGCAACCCGTTCCAGGTCGAGGTCGGCCTCGCCTACGGCGGCAGCTGGCCGCCCGACAAGACGATCGAGCTCTTCCGCTTCGCCAACCGCGTGCCGCTCCTGTTCCAGCGCGGCGCCTGCGGCATCACGGAAGCGATCGTGCGCACCGACTGGCGCAACTACCAGCTGAGCCAGCCGAAGGGCTCGCTCCCGGTCGGGCCGATGGCGCTGCTCGTCCACATCGCCTCGGTCTGGGTGCCGTTCACGAGCGAGTCGAAGGAAGCCGTCGCGCACTACCCGGACATCCTGAAGGAGATCCAGCTCGCGGCGCAGGAGTGCGGCCGCAAGCTCGCGACCTTCATCCGCAAGAAGAAGGCCGCCGACTACCAGGCGCAGCGCCGCAGCATCTTCGAGCTCTACATCGAGGAGGTGGCTGCAGGCGATCGGCAAGATCACGGGCAGGAAGCCGGGCCCGATCAAGCGCGAGTTCCTGCAGGTGGCGCACAAGGTCACCGCGGCGGAGATGAAGGAAGAGGAGAAGGCGCTCGAGCTCGAGGCGCGCGAGGCGAAGAAGAAGGCTGGCGACCGCGCCGAGGCGGAGGAGGAGTAGTGGCCCCGCGCAAAGACGCGACCGCGAAGAAGACCACGGCCAAGATCGAGAAGCTGGCCGAGAGCGTCCTGAAGACGGTCCAGGGCGGCAAGAACCCGTTCCTCGACATCCCGGTGCGCTCGCTCGCCAACGTCAGCTGGAGCGAGAAGCGGCGGCTCGTCGAGCTCGGCAGCCAGAAGCAGAAGCGCTACTTCTTCAACGTATCGATGGCCAAGAAGTTCATGCAGAGCTTCCTGGTGAGCGAAGCCTGCAAGGAGCTGATCGACTCGGGCAAGACCACGAGCATCCGCGATCTCTACTACGTCACCAAGCACTCGATCGGCGACACCAAGCAGAACACCTTCGAGGAGCAGGACGAGTCCGACCCGATCATCGAGGACCTCGAGGTCACGCTCGACGCGCTGCGCGAGGAGCTGCACCTGTTCGCGGCGCGCAAGGGCTCGATGGTCGGCCCGATCACGATCACGGACACCGGCGACACGATCGACCTGCGGCGGATGGGCTCGGGCGGCTGGGCGGTGCCGTCGATCGTCGAGGAGAACGTGATCGGCTTCCGCAAGCACGAGGCGAAGTACGTGCTGCTGATCGAGAAGGACGCGGTCTGGACGCGCTTCAACGAGGACAAGTACTGGAAGCGCAACAGCTGCATCATCCTCCAGGGCGGAGGCCAGCCGCCGCGCGGCGTGCGGCGGCTCGTGCAGCGCCTGCACCACGAGCTGAAGCTGCCCGTCTACGTGCTCGTCGACAACGACCCGTGGGGCTTCTACATCTACAGCGTGATGAAGCAGGGCTCGATCAACCTCGCCTACGAGTCGATGCGGATGGCGGTGCCCGACGCGCGCTTCGTCGGCCTGTCGTCCTTCGACAAGGGCAAGTACCTGCTCCCGAACAACGTCGCGATCAAGATGGACGACGGCGACAACAACCGCGCCAAGCAGATGCTCGCGTATCCCTGGTTCAAGAAGGCGCACTGGCAGCGCGAGATCCAGGAGATGGTGAGGAGCGGCGTCAAGTTCGAGCTCGAGGCGCTCTCGCGGCGCGGCATCAGCTTCATCACCGAGGAGTACATGCCGAAGAAGCTGAAGGACCGCGATTGGCTGGAGTAGCGGGCCTTCGCCTCGGCGGAGGGTTGCTCGCGGGGGTACTGGCCGTCGCCACGACGGCCGCGGCGCAGCCGGCCGGCGACGCCCTGCGCACCGCCGTGCTCGAGGAGATGGGACGGCGGGGCATTCCGGGGCTGAGCCTCGCGATCGTCGAGGCCGGAGTGGTCCGCTACGAGGCCGGCTTCGGGTTCGCCGACGTCGAGAACGCCGTCCCCGCGAAGCCCGAGACCGTCTACCGGCTCGCCTCGGTCTCCAAGCCGATCACGGCGGTGGCCGTGCTGAAGCTCCACGAGCAGGGCCGGCTGGACCTCGACGCGCCCGTGTGGCGCTACTGCCCCGACTTCCCCGAGAAGCCCTGGCCGGTGACGGCGCGCGAGCTGCTCTGCCATCAGGGCGGCATCCGGCACTATCGCCCCGACGAGCCGACGCTCACGCGCCGGTTCGCCTCGTTCGCCGAGTCGCTCTCGCTCTTCCGCGACGACCCGCTGCTGCACGAGCCCGGGACCGCCGTCCGGTACTCGACCTACGGCTACAACCTGCTCGGCTGCGCGGCGGCCGGCGCCGCCGGCACGAGCTTCCTCGCACTGCTCCAGGAGGCCGTGTTCGAGCCCGCCGGGATGGTCAGCACCCGCGACGACGACCTCCGCGAGCTCATCCCGAACCGCGCCCAGGGCTACATCCGGGACGGCGAGGGGCGGCTCCGGAACTCGGCGCTCGCGGACATGAGCTACAAGGTGCCGGGGGGTGGGCTCTGCGCGACGGCGGCCGACGTCGCCCGCTTCGGCTCGGCGCTGGTCTCGGGCCGGCTGCTCCAGCCGGCGACGCTCGACCTGATGCTGACCCGGCAGAAGACCCGGGACGGCCGCACGACGGGCTACGGCCTCGGCCTGGCGGTTGCCGAGCGCAACGGGCGCCTCGAGGCCTCTCACCAGGGCGGCCAGGAGCGCGTCAGCACGGTGGTGTACCTGGCCGCGGACAGGACCGTCGCCGAACGAGGGCGGGCCATCGCGATCCTGACCAACCTCGAGGGCGTCCAGCCACAGATCCTCGCGCTCGCGCGGACACTCGCCGACCAGCTCTGGTAAGTCCGCCGACACAGTGCCGTCATTTCTGACAGTTACTCTCGAGATGTCTCTCGGCTAACCTGAGGTCGGATGACCCCCGGACGGTCATCCGGATGTCTTGAATGTTGCCGTGGAGACACGCCGCTCCGACAGGATGGACACGGTCGCTCCCGAAGCTTGGAGTGACCCGCTCGACGCGAGCGCGAAATCCTCCTGATTTGGGCGGTTCCGGTGCGAGTCGAGGAACAAAGACCTGGCGGCACACGTTTTGCACATAGAAAGGGCAGGAGGCTTGGTAACGGTCATGAGCGGGCGAGGGACGAGCACCTACGTGGGAGTGGCCCTGATGGGCGGCGTGGTCGGAGCGATCGTCGGACTCCTGTTGGCTCCGGGGCCGGGAGACGAGACTCGTCGCCGTATTGCCCAGCATTCGATCGAGGACCAGGAACGCCTGCTCCGGCTCGCCGAGATGGGCGCCGGCTTGTTCGCCGACGACTCCGACCTGCCCGCCAGCGCCTGACAGGCGCCGGGCCGGAGCCCCGGCCCGTATGTGATACCCTCCGAAGGGTTTCCCGCACCCCGGAGCACGTCCCTACGCGTACGGTCTCCATAACGAATCCAGCCCGACACGGCTCCGCACCACGACAAGCTCCTCCCTTGCGCTCGGGAGGACCGAGGTAGGCATGGCGAGCAAGACGAAGCCCGCGAAGAACAAGAAGAAGGCCGGCGCCCCCAAGGCGCACGCGAAGCCGCAGGCCAAGCCGGCGCAGAAGGTCGCCGGCCAAGGCGAAGCCGGTCGCGGCCAAGCCGGCACCGACCGAGAAGCCGAAGCCCGACGTGAAGGGCAAGGCGCCGGCGCTCCCCAAGGGCGGCGCGCCACCCGCAAAGGGCGCTCTGCCGGCGAAGGGTGCTCCCCGCCGAAGGGCGCCCCCCGGTAAAGGGCGCTCTCCCGGCGAAGGGCGGCCCGCCGGCGAAAGGCGCTGCCCCTGACCAAGGCCGGGCGGCCGGCCCGCAAGTCCTCGAGACGGCCGTCGCTGCTGCGGAGGGGTCCCGACGGCGAGATCCTGGCCCCCGGCGACCTGCTGCTCCCCGGCGGAGCCCAGCGGCTCGAGGAGCTGCTCTACCTCTTCCGCGGCTCCTCCGCCGCCGAGCACCCGGTCGCCGAGGAGTCGATCGGCGAAGAGCTCGCCAAGCGCACCGAGCCCCCCGCCGAGAAGGACGAGGTCGTGCGCGGGATCGCGTGGGCGCGCGAGCGCTTCGAGCGCGGCTCGATCGAGCCGGCGATCCCGCCGCGGCCGAACGTGCGGCGCACGTTCCAGGGCGTCCTCGAGCGCGCCAAGCAGCGGCGGCGCGAGATCGGCGCCTTCCTGCGCGGCCTCGACCTCGGCCACACCGAGAGCTCGCACATGGACGCCCACGGCGAGGCGAGCCTCGTGAGCCTGATGAAGCTCGCCGCCGGCCTCGAGAACCTGGCGGAAGCCGAGGAGCCGGCGCAGACGGACGCGGCCGAGTTCCACCGCGTGTTCGAGCAGCTCGAGGCGGCGACCGAGACGCTGATCATCGACGTCGAGCAGACGCTGCGGCGGCTGCGCGATCGCATCAAGGCCTGAGGCCAGGAGCGCCGGAGGCGCGATTGAGCGAACGGACGGCCGGCTACCAGTACACCCTGGTCGTGGGTCCCGACTCGCCCGACCGCGCCTGGCTCGAGAGCGTGCTGATGCGCGGCGGCCTCGAGGTCGCGGCGTGCAGCGAAGCCGAGCTGCTGGGGATGCCCGACGTCGTGGCGCCGCAGCTCGTGATCCTCGACGACTCGGGCTCGCGCGAGGAGCGCATGGCGAGCTTCGCCAACCTGCATGCGCACGGCCCGCTCGCCGGCGTGCCGGTGGTGGTGCTCGCCTACGACGCCGACATCGACAGCTTCTCGACCGCGATCACGCGCGGCGCCGCGGCGTACCTGGTCAAGCCGGTGGCGGCCGAGGAGATCGTCGCGGTCGCGCACAAGATCTCGGGCTGGCTGCGCTCGACCGACCGCACCGAGAAGCGCCGCCGGCTGCGGCGCCCGCTGATCCTGCGCGTCGACGTCGAGATCACCGGCCGCGAGGGCGTCTTCCCGGGCCAGATCATCGACGTGAGCGGCAGCGGCTGCCGGATCGAGCTGAAGCAGAAGCTCGAGAAGGCCGACGCCGTGCGCCTGACGCTCTACGGCGTCGAGGGCTCGACCGACCTGACGCTCGCCGCCGAGGTGCGCTGGCAGCGCCCCGCCGCCGACGGCACCCAGGTCGCGGGCGCGAAGTTCACCGGGACCTCGGCGGTCCTCGCCGGGCGCCTGCTGGGCGGCACGCTGTCCGGGCCGCGTCGGCAGCTAGCCTACGGTCTCCGCAGCGCGACCTGGTTCGCCTGCTGGCGGGCCTGGCGGTGATCGCTGCCGGTGACGCGCACGATCAGGCACATCTCCATGAGCCGCGAGCGCAGGCGCTGGCCGATGCGCTCGACCAGGAACTCGCGCCGCCGCAGCGAGTCGGCGGCGAGCGCCTCCTCCCGCGTCACGTCCTGGTAGTTCGTGGTGATGACGGTCGGCCGCTTCGCCATGTAGCGGCTGTTGAGGATGTAGAAGAGCGTGTCGTTCATCCAGTCCGTCATCTTCCACGCCCCGAGGTCGTCGAGCAGCAGCACGTCGGTCTCCACCACCGGCTCCAGCACCTGCAGCTCGGTCGTCTTCGTCTCGGGGTCGTAGGAGGACTTGATCTCGCGGATCAGCTCGTGGAAGTCCCAGTACTGCCCGCGCGCGCCGCGGTTCGTGACCAGCTCGCGCAGGACGGCGACCGCCAGGTGCGTCTTGCCCACCCCGTTGTCGCCGCAGAAGAGCAGCCCCAGCCCCTCGTCGGCGCCGAGGTGCGGGTAGCCCGAGCAGAACGCGAGCGCCTTCTCGAGCGCGGCCGAGAGCGACGCGTTGCCGGGGTCGAAGCTCTCGAGCGTGCAGTGCTCGTAGCGCGGGGGAATCCGGCAGCGCGCGGCCGGATCGGCAGCGCCCGCGCCCCTCGCCGCCGACTGGCACGCGCAGCGCTGCGCGTACTCGCGGCCCTCGCGCGTGGAGATCGCGAAGCCGGTGCCGCCGCAGACGTCGCAGGGAAGCTCGCTCACTCCCCCATCCTAGTTCAAGTAGCCGCGCAGCCCGTGCGCCTCGCGGCTGCGGCGCAGCTTCTCCTTGGCGCGGCTCTCGATCTGGCGGATGCGCTCGCGCGACAGCCCCATCGCCTCGCCGATCTCCTGGAGCGTCTTCGGCTCCTCGCCGTCGAGCCCGAAGCGCATGCGGATCACCTCGCGCTCCTTCTCGTCGAGGCCGCTCACCATGCCCTGGATCCGGCGCTCGAACGACGAGCGGATCATCTCCACCTCGACCGAGGGCACGGTGTCCTGCTCGAGCGTGTCGCCGAGCTCGAGGCCGCCGTCGTCGCCCACCGCCGTCGAGAGCGAGACGTCGTCGCCGGCGGCGAGCAGCAGCTGCTCCACCTCCGCGGGCGGCAGCGCCGTGCGCTCGGCCAGCTCCGAGATCGTCGGCAGCCGCTCGAGCTCGCCCTTCAGCTTCTCGCGCGCGGCCGAGAGCTTCGAGACCTGGCCCGAGAGCTTCTGGGGCAGGCGGAAGACGCGCACGTGCTCCGAGAGCGCGTGGAAGATCGCCTGGCGCACCCACCAGACCGCGTAGGAGATGAACTTGACGTTGCGCTCCGGGTCGAAGCGCTTGGCCGCTTCCATCAGGCCGAGCGTGCCCTCGTGGATCAGGTCCATGTAGGACATGCCGAGCCCGCGGTAGCGCTTGGCGTAGTGGACGACGAAGCGGAGGTTGGCCTCGACCAGCCGCTTGATGGCCTCCTGGTCGCCCGCCTGGATGCGCCGGCCGAGCACCTTCTCGTCGTCGCCGGAGAGCGGCTTGAACTTCGCGATGTCGCGGATGTAGGCGTTGAGGCTGTCGGTCGCGATCTCGCGGCGAGCCTTTTTCTCCTCGCCGTCCTCGTCGGGCGGCACCTTCGGCTTCTTGCTCTTCGTGACCTTTCCCATCGCGCTCGCCCGGGAAAGAGGATTATAGCGCCCGGTTACTCGGCGCCGCCGGAAGCCCCCTGCTTCGTCTCCTCGACCTCGACCGGCACCGTCGTGGCCGCGGGCGCCTTCGGCAGGCGCACGAGCGCCTGCTGCAGCCGCTCCTGCCAGCCCTCCTGTGCCGCGCGCGCCAGCTCCTGGCGCACCCAGCTCACGAACTCGCCGACCTCGCCCTGCACCTGCTCCATCTTCCGGCGCATGTTGAGCACGATCTCGACGCCCGCGAGGTTGACGCCGAGATCGCGCGTCAGGTTCAGGATCACCTCGAGCTGCTTCAGGTCGGCCTCGGAGTAGAGCCGCGTGTTGCCGTCCGTGCGCGACGGCTTCAGCAGGCCTTCGCGCTCGTAGAGCCGGAGCGTCTGCGGGTGGATCCCGTAGGCCTTCGAGACGACGCTGATCATGTAGAAGCGCCCGCCGCCGGGCTCGGGCCGGGTCGACGCCGCTCCTGGCTCGTCCGCGCGGCATCGTCAGCGCTGCCTCTCGGGCACGGCGACGAGCGCGGCGTCGAGCTCCTTGAGCAGCGAGCGCGCGCGGTCGTCCGTCACCGCGGGAATCACGACCTGCGCCTCGACCCAGAGGTCCCCGCGGCTGCCGTCGTCCGGCCGCGGAACGCCGCGCTTGCGCAGGCGGAAGCGCTGGCCGTTCTGCGTCCCGGCCGGGACCTCGATCGTCACGCGGCCCTCGGGCGTCACCACCTCCACGTGGCCGCCCATCGCCGCGCACACCATGCTCACCGGCACGCTGCAGTGGAGGTCGGATCCCTCGCGGCGAAAGACCGGGTGGTCGTCGACGTCGACGGTCAGCGCGAAGTCCCCCGGCGGCCCGCCGCGGCGTCCGGCGTTGCCGGCGCCGGGCAGGCGTACCTTCGTGCCGTTGCCGACACCCGCCGGGATGCGGACTTCCAGCCACTCGCTCGTGAGCGTGCGGCCCTCGCCGCTGCAGCGCGGGCAGGGCCTGCGGCTCTTCGCCCCGCGGCCGTCGCACTCGCGGCACGGGCGCGAGAAGATCATGTGGCCGCGGCTGCCGCGCACGCTGCCCGAGCCGCCGCAGCGGGGGCACGGCACCGGGGCGAACGTCACCTCGCCCGCTCCGCCGCAGCCCGCGCAGGCCTCGAAACGCACCAGCTGGACGCGCCGCGTGGCGCCCAGCATCGACTCCTCGAAGCTCACGCGCGTCGCCTGCTCGACGTCCTCGCCGCGCGGGGCGTCGACGGCTCGGGCAGCGCGTGCTCGAAGATCTCGCGGAAGCCCACCGCCTCGACGCGCACGCGCGCCTCGAAGTCGAAGCCCTCGAAGCCGCCCTCGGCCGGGGGCGCCACGGGCTCCGCCCGCAGCTCGCCGCGGTCGTAGGCGGCGCGGCGCTGGGGGTCGCCGAGGATCTCGAACGCGCGCGCCGCCGCCTGGTAGCGCTCGGCGGCCACCGGGTCGCCCGGGTTCACCGCGGGGTGGAGCGCGCGCGACAGCCTCTGCCAGGCGCGCCGGATCTCGGCGCCGCCCGCGGCCCGCCTCACGCCCAGCCGCTCGTAGAGGTCCATGGCGCTACTTCTTGTCCACCACCTCGGCGTCGATCACGTCGCCGTCGCCCTTCTTCGGGCCTGCTTCGGGCTCGCCGGGCGCGGCCGCGCCGGGCGCCGGGCCGGCCTTCTGGTAGAGGGCCTCGGCGAGCTTGTGCGCGGCCTTCGTCAGCTCGGCGGCCGCGGCGTCGATCGCCGCGCGGTCGTCGCCCGCGAGCGCCTGCTTCGCCGCCGCGAGCGCCTGCTCGACCGGCTCGATCTCCGCGGCGCTCAGCTTCTCCTTGTTCTCCGAGAGCGTCTTCTCCGTCGTGTAGACGAGCGTGTCCGCGCGATTGCGCGCCTCGATCGCCTCGCGCTGCGCCTTGTCCTCCTCGGCGTGCGACTGAGCGTCGGCCACCATCTTCTCGACTTCGTCCTTCGCGAGGCCGGACGACGCCGTGATCGTGATCGCCTGCGACTTGCCGGTGGCGCGGTCCTTCGCCGACACGTTGACGATGCCGTTCGCGTCGATGTCGAAGGTCACCTCGATCTGCGGCACGCCGCGCGGGGCGGGCGGCAGGCCGACCAGGTGGAACTTCCCGAGCGTGCGGTTGTCGGTCGCCCGCGGCCGCTCGCCCTGCAGCACGTGGATCTCGACCTGCGTCTGGCCGTCGGCCGCGGTCGAGAACGTCTCGCTCTTGCGCGTGGGGATCGTGGTGTTGCGCTCGATGAGCGGCGTCATCACGGAGCCGAGCGTCTCGATGCCGAGCGACAGCGGCGTCACGTCGAGCAGCAGCAGGTCCTTGACGTCGCCCGAGAGCACGCCGGCCTGGATCGCGGCGCCGACCGCGACGACCTCGTCGGGGTTGACGCCCTTGTGCGGCTCCTTGCCGAAGTAGTCCTTCACCAGCTGCTGGACCCTCGGGATGCGCGTCGAGCCGCCGACCAGCACGACCTCGTCGATCTTCCCGGGGTCGACGCCCGCGTCCTTCAGGCACTGGCGGACCGGGCCCATCGTCTTCTCGAGCAGATCGCCTATGAGCTGCTCGAGCTTGGCGCGCGTCAGCTTCAGCGACAGGTGCTTGGGGCCGGAAGCGTCGGCGGTGACGAACGGCAGGTTGATCTCGGTCTCGAGCGTCGTCGACAGCTCGCACTTCGCCTTCTCGGCGGCTTCCTTCAGCCGCTGCAGCGCCATCTTGTCCTTCGAGAGGTCGATGCCCTGGTCCTTCTTGAACTCCGCGACGATCCACTCGATCACCCGCTGGTCGAGGTTGTCGCCCCCCAGGTGGGTGTCGCCGTTCGTCGCCTTCACCTCGACGACGCCCTCGCCCACCTCGAGCACCGAGATGTCGAAGGTGCCGCCGCCGAAGTCGTAGACCGCGATCGTCTCGTCCTTCTTCTTGTCGAGCCCGTAGGCGAGCGCCGCCGCGGTCGGCTCGTTGACGATGCGCAGCACCTCGAGACCGGCGATCTGGCCGGCGTCCTTCGTCGCCTGGCGCTGCGAGTCGTTGAAGTAGGCCGGCACCGTGATGACGGCCTTCGTCACCTTCTCGCCGAGGTGCTGCTCGGCGGCGTCCCGCATCTTCTGCAGGATCATCGCGGACACCTCGGGTGGCGGGTAGACCTTGCCCTCGATCTCGACGCGCGCGTCGCCGTTGCCGGCCTGGACGACCTTGTAGGGGACCATCTTCTGCTCTTCGGAGACCTCGCCGTACTTGCGGCCCATGAAGCGCTTGATCGAGAAGACGGTGTTCTCGGGGTTGGTGACGGCCTGGCGCTTGGCGACCTGGCCGACCAGCCGCTCGCCGCTGCCCTTGGCGAACGCGACCACGGAGGGTGTCGTGCGGCTCCCCTCGGGATTGGTGATGACGACGGGGCTATCGCCCTCCATGATGGCGACGACGGAATTCGTCGTGCCCAGGTCGATACCGATGATCTTGCTCACGCGAGGTCTCTCCTGACAGCCGATGAGCGGCCACTCCAATAGTGCGGACTTGAGTGGACTGCTGTCAAGTCTCTTGCGTCTGACGCTGCTTAAGGACGAGAGGACAGGAGGTTAGCCGTCGCGCCGGACCTTGGCCCCGAGGGCTTGCAGCCTCTCCACGATGTGCGCGTAGCCTCGTTCGATGGTCTCGAGGGGTTCCACGCGGCTCTCTCCGTCGGCGCACAGGGCGGCGACCACGAGGGCCATCCCCGAGCGCAGGTCGCGGCCGTCGAGAGCGCGGCCGCGAAGGCGGCGCGGGCCGGTGACGACGATCCGGTGCGGGTCGCAGAGGAAGAGATCCGCGCCCATGCCGCTCAGCTGCTCGAGGCCGAAGAGGCGCAGCTCGTAGAGCCAGTCGTGGACCAGCGTGCTGCCGCGGGCCTGCGTGGCGAGCACGGTCACGAGGCTCACCATGTCGGTCGGGAAGCCCGGCCACACTCCGGTCGTCACGCGGCCCGCGCCCTCGAGGCTCGACGCGCGCACCCGCAGGCGGCCCTCCTCGAGCGTGGCGCTCACGCCGAAGCGCGACAGCACGGCCACGATCGGCTCGAGGTCGAGCGCGCGGGCGCCGCAGATCTCCACCTCCCCGCCGGTCGCCGCCGCCGCGACCGCCCAGCTCCCCGCCTCGACGAAGTCGCCGTCGATGCGGTGCCGGCCGCCCGCGAGGCTTGCGACTCCCGTCACGCGCAGCGTGCTCGTGCCCTCACCTTCGATCCGCGCGCCGAGGCGTCCGGAGGAAGCGCGCCAGCTCGGCCACGTGCGGCTCGCCCGCGGCGTTGCGGATCTCGGTCGAGCCCGAGGCGGTGACGGCCGCGATGAGAGCCGTCTCCGTCGCGGTCACCGAGGCCTCGTCGAGGTAGAACGAGGCGCCCACGAGCCCGTCGGGAGCGCAGAGCGCCCGCGCGTTGCCGGCTTCGGGACGCGCGCCGAGCGCCGCGAGCGCGCGGCGGTGCGTCGTCACGGAGCGGCGGCCGGGGAAGTCGCCTCCCGGCTCGCCGAGCCCCGCACGGCCGGCGCGCGCCAGGAGCGGCGCCGTCAGCAGCACCGAGCCGCGGATGCGCGAGACGAGCGACGGGTCGGGATCGGTGCTCCGGACCTCGGGGCAGCTCACCGTGAGGGTGCCGGTGCCGACGCCCTCGACGCGCGCGCCCAGCCCCTCGAGCAGCTGGCACATCGCGTGGACGTCGCGAATGCTCGGGACGTTCTCGAGCACGCACGGCTCGCGCGTCAGCAGGCACGCGGCCAGGATCGGGAGCGCGGCGTTCTTGTTGCCCTCCACGGTGACGACACCCGAGAGCGCGTGGCCGCCCTCCACCACCAGCGCCGCCATCAGCCGAACTCCCCCACCCGCACGATCTCCTCCTCGAGCGTGACGCCGAAGCGCTCGGCCACGGCCTCGCGCATGCGGTCGATCAGCGCCGCGACCTCGCGCGCGCTCGCGCCCCCCTCGTTCACCACGAAGTTCGCGTGGACCGGCGAGACGCGCGCCGCGCCGCAGGCCGCGCCCTTGAGCCCGGCCGCGTCGACGAGCGCCCCGGCGGAGGCGGGCAGGCCTGCCGGCAGCCGCACGGAGGCGTCGGGATTCTGGAACACGCAGCCGGCGCTCGGCAGCGCGAGCGGCTGCGTGCTCTTCCGGAAGGCGAGCGAGCGCCGTGCCTCGTCGCGGAGCGCCGCGGGATCGCCGGCCGTCACGCGGAAATCGGCCGCGAGCGCCACCTCGCCCGTCCGCTGCAGCCGGCTCCGGTCGTAGCCGAACTCCATCTCGGCTTCCGGCAGGTCGACCACCGCCCCGTCCGGCGACGCCACGCGCACGCAGACGATCGTCTCGGAGATCATGCGGCCGCGGAAGTGGGCGTTGCCGTGCACGGCGCCGCCGACCGTGCCCGGAGTGCCGGCCCACTCGGCCACACCCGCGAGGGCGTGCCCGATCGTGTAGCGCACGAGGCCGTTGATCGTCACGCCCGCTTCGGCGCGCACCCGGCCGGGCGCGGGAGACGACAAGGCGCCGCCGTGCCAGCGCACCACCAGGCCCCGCACGCCGCGATCGGCGACCAACAGGTTCGACCCGCCCCCGAGCCACGCGACCTTCACGCTCGCCTCGCGCGCGAGGCGCACCACCTCGAGCGCCTCGTCGGCGCTCCTGACCTCCGCGAGAAGGTCGGCGGGCCCGCCGACACGCAGCGTGGTGAACGGCGCGAGCGGCTCGTGCTCGCGCACCCGCTCGCGCCCGAGCCGCTGGCGCAGCGCCGCTGCCAGATCCACGCGCCGATGCTAACCTATCGTGTCCCGGGAGCCCCTCATGAACACGGCGCCGATCGCCGACCTCGTCTGGACCGCGGGGGCGCTCCTGCTCGTCGTGCTGATCCTGCTCTCGCGCCGCGCGCGCCGGCACGGCGGGTCGTATCGGGGCGGCGTGGTGGGCGCGCTCTACGAGTGGCAGAACAAGGACAAGCAGCGCGCGCTCGACCTGATCGTGCAGAAGAAGGCCGAGGCGCGCCGCCCGGAGTACCCGGACGACGCGCGGGGTCCGAAGCCGCGCGACCCCGGCCGGAGGCGAACGCGAACCCTAGCGCGCCGGCCGGAGGCTACTTCAGGACGCTCAGCTTGTAGACGGTCGTCTGCCGGTAGATCCGCCCTGGACGCAGCACGGCCGAGGGGAACGCGGGCTGGTTCGGCGAGTCCGGGTAGTGCTGCGTCTCGAGACAGAAGGCCCCGCGACGCACGTAGGGCTTGCCGGACTTGCCGGTCGTCTGCCCATCCATGAAGTTGCCCGTGTAGAACTGGATCCCCGGCTCGGTCGTGAACGTCTCGAGCACGCGGCCGCTCTTCCTGTCGACGACGCGCGCGGCCAGCCGCAGCGTGCCCGGCGCGCCGCGCACCACGAAGTTGTGGTCGTAGCCGTGGCCGACCTTGATCTGCTCGTCGGCCGCATCGATGCGCGCGCCGATCGCGACGGGCTTGCGGAAGTCGAACGGCGTCCCCGCGACCGGCCGCAGCTCGCCGGTCGGGATCAGCCGCTCGTCGGTCGGCGTGAAGGCGTCGGACTCGAGCTGCAGCTCGTGGTCGAGGATCGTCCCCTCGCCTTCGCCGGCCAGGTTGAAGTACGCGTGGTTCGTCAGGTTCACGACCGTGGGCGCGTCGGTGGTGGCCGAGTAGTCGATCACGAGCCCGCCGTCCTCGCGCAGCGAATAGACGACCTTCGTCGTCAGCGTCCCGGGGAAGCCACCCTCGCCGGCGGGGCTCACGTAGGTGAGCTGGAGCGCCTCGCCGTCCTTGCCCGAGACGACGTCGGGGGTCCAGAGCTGGCGGCAGAAGCCGTCCGGGCCGCTGTGCAGGGTGTTCGGGCCGTCGTTGGCCGCGAGCGTGTAGCGCTTGTCGTCGAGCGTGAAGCCGGCCTTCGCGATGCGGTTGGCGTAGCGGCCGACCAGGCAGCCGAAGTACGACTTGTCGCCGAGGTATCCCGCGAAGTCCTTGTAGCCGAGCGTCACGTCCGCGCGCGCGCCCGTCCGGTCGGGCGCGACGATCGAGACGATGAAGCCGCCGAAGTTCGTGATCGCCACGGCGGGCGCGTTCGCCCGCGACAGCGTGAAGAGCTCGACCGCTTCGCCGCTCGCCGTCTTTCCATACGGCCGGCGCTCGATGCGGGTCGCGGCGTTCGCGTTCATGGCGCCTCCGAGAGTGAGACCGGCGAGGACGGCGAGGAGCGACGGTACGAGAGCACGGCGCTGGGCCATCACGGACCTCCGGCGCGGAGTCTATCCGGGACGCAGAGGCTGCGTCGAGCCGGGCTCCGCAGAGCCCCTCGCCGCCGACGTCGGTGCGAAGATGGGCGCGATGGGCGAGCCGCGCGTCCTGACCTTCGAAGCCGGACCGACGGGCCTCCTGCCCCTCGGCCGGCACGAGAGCCTCGCCGCCGCGTCGGCGGTGCTCCCCGCCGGGGCCTACACGAGCCTGCGCACCTACGGCGGGCGCGGGGTCGTCCGCCTCGACGCCCACTTCCGAAGACTCGAGGAATCGGCGGCTCTCCAGGGCCGGTCGGGGGCGGTCGACGCCGCCACGGCGCGCCGGGCGATCGCCGGGGCTCTCGACGAGACGCGGCACGACGAATCGCGGCTGCGGCTCACCTTCGCGCCGCCGCGGCTGTTCGTGGCCGTCGAGCCGTTCACCCCGCTTCCCGCGCGGCTCTACGCGGAGGGCGTCGCGTGCGTGACGCTCGCCATCCGCCGCGACAACCCGCATTCGAAGGACACGCGCTTCATCGCGACCGCGCAGCAGGCCTACGCGCGGCTCCCCGAGGGAGTCGAGGAAGGCCTGCTCGTCGCGGACGACGGCGCGCTGCTCGAGGGGCTATCGAGCAACTTCTTCGCGGTCTCTGGCGGCGAGCTGCGCACGGAGGAGGAGCGCGTGCTCGCCGGCGTGACGCGCTCGCTGGTGCTCGAGGTGGCGGAGCGCCTGCTTCCGGTCCGCCGCGCGGCGGTCAGCAAGGGCGAGCTCCCGCTCGTCGACGAAGCCTTCATCACCAGCGTCTCGCGCGAGGTGCTGCCGGTCGTCCGCGTCGACGGCCGAGCGCTCGGCGACGGCCGCGTCGGCCCGAAGACGCGCGTGATCCTCGACGCGTTCGAAGCACTCGTGGAGCGCGAGCGCGAGTGGCTCTAGCGGCTCACTTCGCCGCGAGCTGCAGCACCACCAGCATCGGCCAGCCGACGTACCTCTCCGCGCGCGGGAAGCGCGCGGCGAAGGCGGCGTCGGGCGCCTGCTCGGTGATCGCCTCGAGCCAGAAGCCCGCGCGCACGGCCGCCATCACGAACTCGCCCAGCGTGTGGGCCAGGCTGCCCGGCTGGACCTTCTCGCCGGTCGTGGGATCGGTGAAGCGCGCCTCGACGCCGCGCAGCTGCATCGCCGGGTGCATCGCGGAGATCACGGCGCGGCCGCCCGGCTTCAGCACGCGCCGCGCCTCGCCGAAGACGAAGCGCAGGTCGCTCAGGTGCTCCAGCACCAGGCCGCTCACGACGCGGTCGAAGGCCGCGACCTCGAACGGGAGCGGATGGTGCAGGTCGTGCACGACGAACCGCACCTTCGAGGCGCCGTGCTTGCGGCGCGCCTCGTTCAGCATGCCCTCGGAGAAGTCGACGGCCGTCACCGCGGCGCCCGCGCCCGCCAGCCACAGCGCGTGGCGGCCCGTGCCGCAGCCGAGGTCGAGCACCTGCAGGCCGCTCACGGGGCCGAGCGCCGCGCGCACCACCGGCTCCTCGAGCGCCACGAGCGGGTTCCTGTCGTGGTCGTAGACCTCCGACCAACGGTCGTAGCCGCTGCGGATGGCGTGGGGATCGGGCTTGGTAGCGCCGCTCATCTAGAGCCTCGGAATCGAGAACCCGCCGTCGACCGTGATCACCGCGCCGGTCGAGTAGGCGGCGTCGCCGCGCGCGAGTGCCGCCACGACCCGGCCGACGTCCTCGGGCTCGCCCCAGCGGCCCTGCGGCACGAGGCCCTCGGCGATCCTGCGGTCGTACGCATCGGCGACGTTCGCGGTCATGTCGGTGTGGACGATGCCGGGACGGACTTCGTAGACGGGGATCCCCGACGCCGCCAGCCGCACCGCGAAGAGCCTGGCCGCCATCGCCAGCCCGGCCTTGCTGACGCAGTAGTCGCCGCGATTCGGCGAGGCCGCTTCGGCCGAGACCGACGTCACGAACACGATCGCGCCGGCGTAGCCCGGCTGCGTCGCCTGCTCGAGCATGAAGCGCGCCACGGCCTGCGTGAGGAAGTACGGACCCTTGAGGTTGGTGCCGACCAGCCGGTCGAAGCTCTCCTCGCCGGCGTCGAGGATGTCGGCGCGCTCGGCTCGGAGCGACACCCGCGTTGTTCACCAGCAGGTGGAGGCGGCCGAACGCCGAGCGGACCGCCGCCACGAGCGTCTCGCGCTCGTCGCGCGACGAGACGTCCGAGCGAAAGTAGCGCACCTCGCCGCCCAGCGCGCGCAGCGCAGCGAGCGGCTCGCCGAGCTGCGACTCCTCGCGCATGCCGCAGAGCGCGAGGTCGAAGCCTTCCGCAGCGAGTGCCCGGGCGACACCGAGCCCGATGCCGCGCGTGCCGCCGGTGACGAGTGCTATGCGCCTCACGCGGCGCTCTCCGGACCGTGGAAGGCGTAGTAGGGCTCGCCGCGCGCCAGCCGCTGGACGTGGAGCGCGAGCTCGCGCAGGTGGTAGTCGCCCCACTGGCTCGACTCGCCGTAGGGGACCTTGCGGCCCTTCGGCACGTAGTCCCAGCCGTTCGGCCGGTGGTAGACGGAGTGCAGCAGCAGCCCCTGGTGCGACGGGTCCTCGCTCAGGTACGGAGCGCCGAGCAGCGTCCGCGTCACCGTCAGCCCCGCCTGGAACAGGCTGCGGCCCTCGCTCTTGGCCTCGCGCTGCTCGAGCAGTCGGCCGAGCCGCAGCAGGCCCTGCGCCGCGATCGCCGCCGCCGACGAGTCGACGGGCTCGAGGTCGTTCTCGGGGTCGGCCGGCCTGTCGCGGTGGCCCGCGAGCTGTGCGAGCCCGGGCGCGCCCGTGTCCCAGTACGGCACGCCGTCGGAAGGCGTCATCCCCACGTAGTGGTTCGCCACCACGCGCGCCGCCTCCAGCATGTCGGTCTCGATCTCGGCCCGGCCTCCGAACGGCTGGAGCTCCGCGTCTTTCAGCGTCTCCAGGAACTCGAGCTGCTCCGCGAAGCCGAGCAGCACCCAGGCCTGCCCGCGCGTCCACGTCGTGAAGGGCGAGTAGCCCTGCTGCGTCGACGGGCAGCGAAAGCTGCCGTCGATCACGTTGAACACGCTCTCGTGCGCCACGCGGCCGGGCTCGTCCCAGGAGTCGCGGCCGCTGCCCCGGTAGACGGCGAAGCGCGCGGTCGTGGCCGCGTGCTGCAGCAGCCGCTCGAGCAGCGAGGCGGGACGGTCGCCCTCCTCGAGCAGCGTCTGGCCCAGCCGGTGCGCGAGCGCGAGCGAGCGCAGCGAGCGCATGGTGTCGGCGAAGAGCGAGTGCGGGCCGTTGAAGGAGTAGATGTAGCCCCCGCCGTCCTTCGTGCGCGTCCAGCGCCGCGCCTGCACCGCGCCGCTCGCCTTGAGCGCCAGCTCGCAGAGCTCGCGCTCGCGTCCCTCGGCCTGGAAGCGGTCCTCGAGCATCAGCCGCCGCAGCGCGCCCCAGGTGCTGACGTTGTTGAAGCCGTGGTCGTGGACGCCCATGTGCGTGACGTGCGGCGCCATGCGCGTGTAGGTGCGCTCGCGCCCGAGCTCGAGGAACGAGCGCTGGCCGGTCGCGTCGAACTGCAGCAGCGCCGAGCCGAACTGGAAGCCCTGGGTCCAGTCGGTCCAGCCGCGCGCCGTGTAGCGCCCGCGCTGCGTGAAGACCGGCGAGCCGTCGGCCGCGCTCCAGCTCTTCTCGAGATCGAGGATCTTTCCCGCGGACAGCTGCCAGAGGCGGGCGAGGCCCGGCTCGAGGTCGGCCGGCCGCAGCCCGAGGTCGGCGCGGATCATCGCGCGCGCCCCCGGTCGGTCTCCGCCCACTTGGCGTGGCCCTCGTAGACCCTGAGCGTGAACGGGAACGTCACGACACCCGCGATCTCGCCGGCGAGCCGCTCGCAGATGCTCTCGACCGTCGGATAGTCGATGAAGTCGTTCCAGTGGCCGTGGTCGTAGCGCGCGAGCACGGAGCGCAGCTGCTGCTTGAGCTCGGCGAAGTCGAGCAGCATGCCGCCCTTCGTCTCGCCCTCGACGGTCATCTCGATGCGGTAGGTGTGCCCGTGGAGCCGCCCGCACTTGGCGTGGCCCTCGAGCAGGTGCGCGCAGTCGATGTAGTCGGTGACGCCGAGTCGCATGGCCCCGGAAGCCTACTGCGAACGGCCGGCGCCGCTCAAACGTGGAGCGGCGCGCGCGTCGCCCGCAGCGCCTCGGGCGTGGGATCCGTGCCGCGCAGCAGCGCGTCCGCCACCCAGCGCGCCGCCGCGAACGCGAAGCCGGGCGCGAGCCCGGAGAAGCCACAGGCCACGGCGAGCGGGCGGGGCTCGAGCAGCCCGACGACGGGCAGGCCGTCGAGCGACAGCTCGGCCGGCTCCTGGCCGGACGTCGCAGAGGCGAGGTCGAGCGGAAGGCGCGTCGCGACGTCCCGCAGGGAGAGGCCGGATTCGGCGCTTGCGAAGGGCGCCGTCTCCGCCAGCAGGACGCTTGCGCCGTTGGCGCGCCAGGCGATCTGCCCGTCGGCCGTGCGTGCCGCGCTCGGCACCATGGCTCCCGCAAGCGGCGAGAATGTGAGGCGGGCCGAGCCGGATGGCCTCACGAGCGGCGCGATCTCGGGCACGAGCTCGGCCCCGGAGGCGTCGGATGCGACGACCGCCGCCGCGACGCGCAGCGAGCCCTGCTCGAGATCGATCCTCACCCCCGATGGCTGCGCGTCCAGCCCGCGCACGCGAGACACCCGGAAGGCGACGCGCGCGTCGCGCGCCGCCTGCTGCGCCGCCTCGCGGAGCAGGAGCGCGTCGACCTCGGCGTCGCCGGCTGCCCAGTAGCCGCCGGGGAAGCCCGACAGGTCGAAGCGGGTCTCGAGCATGTAGTGATCGAGAAACTCGCCCGGGAATCCGTCGGCGCGCAGCATGTCCTCGCTCTCTTCGAGCGCCTCGGCCTCCTCCCGCGTGCGCGCGAGAAGGAAGCTTCCGGCCGCGCGGTAGCCGAGGTCCTGCGTCGCGGCCTCGACGAACGCCTTGAGGCGCAGCTGGTTCTCGCATCCCGCCGCCCACACGAGCCGGGCGGCCGCCCGGCCGATCGCATCGGCGACCGTCCGGTAGGGGCGCCCGGGCCCGAGCAGCGCCAGGCCGAGCCCGCGCGGCGAAGGGTCGGCTTCGCCCACCACGACGACGCTGGCGCCGCGCCGCGCCAGCTCGAGCGCCGCCAGGATGGCGGGCAGGCCGGAGCCGACCACCGCCGCATCGGCCTCGAGCACCGCGCGCCGCCCCTGCAGGCCGGGAAGCCTCAAGCGCCCTCGGACACCGACCGCACCGCGGCGGCGAGCGCCTCGTCGAGCGGAAGCAGCGGCCGAGCGACGAGCGCCTCGAGCGGGGCGTGGTCCGCCACCTCGTCGCACAGCAGGCAGTCGAGCTCGTCCGGCCCCATGCCCTGGTAGCCGGCCTCGCTCCGCGCGAGCCGCTCGGCCTCCGCGACCGGGACCTCGCGCACGCGCAGGCGCAGCGGGCGCCCCTCGCGCCGCGCGACCGCCTCGAGCCTCTCGAGCAGGTGCGCGTAGGCGACGGCTTCGGGTCCCACGAGGTCGAAGACCGTCGGGAACGCCCGCGGGGCGCGCGCGACCACGGCGAGCACGGCCGCGGCGGCGTCGGCGACCGCGATCGGCTGCATGCGGTAGGAGCCGTCGCCCGGCCGCTCGAGCTCTCCCGCCTGCATCGCGCGCAGCACGGACGGCACGAAGGCGTCGCCGGGCCCCACGACGTAGGAGGGCCGGAAGACCGCCACGTCCAGCCCCGAGCCGAAGGCCACCGTCTCGGCCGTGAGCTTCGAGAGGAAGTAGCGGCTGGTGACGCGGCGCGACTGGCCGTAGCGCGCCACGCCCAGGCCGGAGAACATCGCGAAGTGCGGCACCTCCGCCTGGCGCGCCGCCTCGACGACGCGCGTCGTCAGGCCCACGTTGACCGCCTCGTACGTCTGCCCCCCGCGCTCGCTGCCGATCTGCGCGAGGTGCACCACCGCCAGCGCGCCCTCGAAGCTGCGGGCGAGCGCCGCGGGCTCGTCCGCGAAGCGCACCGGCGCGCCGCCGGCTTCGCGCACGAGCGAAGCCGCGCGTTCGGAGCGGACGAACCCGGCGGGCTCGAAGCCCGCGGCCGCGGCCGCGCGCACGAGGTGGCGCCCGACGAAACCGCTCGCGCCGGTGATCGCGATTCGCTTCATCGCGGCGGCTCCGGGGCTAGCTCCACCCGAGCGTCTCGCGCCAGAGCGTGTAGAGGATCTTCGAGACGGGCGCGGGCAGCGGGCGCTCGAAGCGCTCGCCCGGGCCGAGCGGCCGGCCCTGCTCGTCGAGCGTGACGCGCACGCCCCAGAAGCCGTCCCGCGGCGTTCCCGGAAACCCGTAGCGCAGGTCGTCGAGCTCGACGACCTGCCGTCCCTCGCGCCGCTCGACGCGCGAGGCGGCCTCGCCCATCGCGAACCACTCGAAGAGCCGCCCCTCGGCCGTCGCGCGGGCCGCCTCCACGGGCGGGCCTTCGGCTTGCGTGAAGCTCGCCCACGCGATCGGACGTGGCCGCAGCAGGCTGAGCCAGCCCACGCGCACCTCGTCGCCGCTTCTCGCCACGATCCGCCGGAACGGAAGCTGGAGCAGCGTCGGGTACGCCGACACGCGGGAGAAGGCCAGGCCCTTGGCGCGGAGGTCGTCGCGGGCGATCGCTTCGATGCGGGCGTTCACGAAGCCGCCGAGCGCCAGGTAGAGCGAGGACAGCGACAGCACCGCCCAACCGACGCGCCGGGCCGCGGGTGTCGTGGCTCCCGCGCGCAGCCCGACCACGAGGCCGGCCGCGAGGATCAGGCTGTAGGCGGGATCGATGATCGCCACCCAGTCGAGCGCGAAGCGCCGGCTCGAGAAGGGCGCCAGGAGCTGGGTGCCATAGGTCGTGCACCAGTCGAGCAGCGGGTGCGACACGAGCGCGGCGATCGCCAGCGCGAGCCAGCTCCTGAGCGCGCCGCCCGAGCGGCGAGCGAGGAGCCATCCGAGCAGGCACCCGGCGGCGAGCTCGACCGCGAGCCCGTGGGTCGCGCCGCGATGCCATCGCCATTCGGCGAACGGGTCGGATGCGCGCAGCAGGATGTCGACGTCGGGCGCCATGCCGAGCACCGCACCCCAGGCGAGCGCGCGGCGGCCGAGCGCCGGGCCGGAGAGCGCCTGGCCCAGGGACGCCCCGAGCAACCCGTGCGTCAGCGGATCCATCGAGCCAGTGACGATTGTAGGTCGGAGCGGCGGCCGGTCAACGCGTGGTTCGCGGGGCCGCGAGCCTTCTGTCAAACTGGCGCTTCCGCGGAGGGACGAGGAGGGATGGAGACATTCGGCGAGCCGAGGCGTGACGGCGGCGGACCGCGCCTGTTCGCGGTCGCGCTGGCCGTCGCGCTGGCGGTGATCGGCCTCGCGATCGTGTTCGTCGCCCGGCGTCCCGAGAACGAGCCTGGCCCCAGAAGCGCCAGCGCGCGCTCGTCCCCGTCGCCGCGGCCCGCACCATCCACGTCCACGGCGCCGGCCGAGGCGCCTTCAACCCGCCCGAGACCCGAAGCGGAGGCCCTCGGCGCCGCGGCGACGAGCCTGCGGGTCGACTCCGACGTCCCCGGCGCGAGTGTCTTCGTCGACCGCAGGTTCCTCGGCACGACGCCGCTCGCGACGAGCGACGTCGAGCCCGGCTCTCACCGCCTCAACGTGAGCGCCGAGGGCTACGAAGGCTACGCGGAGCCGCTCGAGCTGCGGGCTGGCCCGAACGAGGTAGTGGTCAGTTCAAGGAGGTGCGGCTCGAGGAGCAGGTCAAAGTCGCCCACAAGCACGCGGTGGGCACCTGCGAGGGCGTGCTCCACGCCACGACCGACGGCCTGCGCTTCGAGGCGAGCAAGGCAGAGGACTCGTTCGACGCGGCCTTCGCCACGCTCGAGCCGCTCCAGGTCGACTACCTCGCCCGCACCCTGCGCGTGAAGCAGAAGGACGGCAAGACCTGGAACTTCACGGCCGACAGCGCCGACGCGCTCCTGGTCTTCCAGAAGCGGGTGGAAGCGGCGCGGGCGCGGCTGTGAGCATGAACGATCGGTTTCTCAGGGCCTGTCGGCGCGAGCCCGTCGACCGGACGCCGGTCTGGTTCATGCGCCAGGCGGGCCGCTACATGCCGGAGTACCGCGCGCTGCGCGAGAAGCACTCGCTGCTCGAGCTGGTGCGGACGCCCGAGCTCGCGGTCGAGGTGACGCTGCAGCCGCTCCGCGCCCTGCCGCTCGACGCGGCGATCCTGTTCTCCGACCTGCTGGTCCCGCTCGCGCCGCTCGGGATCCCCTTCGACTTCCAGAAGGGCGAGGGGCCGGTGATCGAAAAGCCGGTCCGCTCGGCGGCCGACGTCGCCGCGCTCCGGCGCTTCGACCCGCGCGACGAGCTGCGAGCCGTGCTCGAGGCGATCCGCCTGCTGCGGCGCGAGCTGCGCGTGCCGCTCATCGGGTTCGCGGGAGCGCCCTTCACGCTCGCCTCCTACGCGATCGAGGGCGGCGGCTCGCGCCATTTCGCGAAGACCAAGGCCCTGCTGTACGGCGACCCCGCGACCTGGCACCGGCTGGCCGGGCTGCTCGCCGACGTCGTCGCCGACTACCTGCGCGCGCAGGTCGAGGCGGGCGCCCAGGCGCTGCAGCTGTTCGACTCCTGGGTCGGCGCGCTCGACGAGCTCGACTACCGGGAGCTCGTGCTGCCGCACGTGCGGCGGATCTTCGACGCGCTCGCCGACCTCGACGTGCCGAAGATCCACTTCGGCACCGGCACCGGCCACCTGCTGGCCGCGCAGCGCGAGGCGGGCGGCAGCGTGATCGGCGTCGACTGGCGGACACCGCTCGACGAGGCCTGGCGCCTCGTCGGAGACGGCGTCGCCGTGCAGGGCAACCTCGACCCGACGCTGCTGTTCGCGCCGCGCGAGCGGCTGCTGGCGCGCGTCGACGACGTGCTGCGCCGCGCGAACGGCCGGCCCGGGCACGTCTTCAACCTCGGCCACGGGATCCTGCCGGAGACGCCCGTGGAGGCTGTGCGCGCCGTCACCGAGCACGTCCACGCGCGCACTGACACGGGGCGCGACCTGCTGTAGCATCCGTGCCCCGGAGGAGGACGCGAGCATGCGAGCAACTGGGACCCTCATCGCGTTCATGGCGTTCGCACCGACGCTGGTGCTCGCCCAGGCGGCGACGACCGTCAAGCAGATGGCGCTCGCGCGGGTGAAGTTCGCCGAGCAGATCGCCGCGGACCCCGACCTCAAGAAGGCCGTCGCGGCGAAGAACGCCGAAGGCGAGTCGCGCCAGACGATCGAGGCGCGCGATCGCGAGTGGGCCGCCAACCCGGCCGCGCCGCTGCGCAAGGCGCTCACGACGAGCCCCTGCGCCAACCGGCTGCGCGAGCGGATCAAGATCGACCCGCTGGTGGTCGAGGCGATCCTGATGGACGAGAAGGGCGCCAACGTCTGCGTCTCGCGCGAGACGAGCGACTACTGGCAGGGCGACGAGGACAAGTGGCAGAAGCCCTTCGTCGAGGGCAAGGTCGCCTTCGTGGACGAGCCCGCGTTCGACGCCAGCTCGGCCACGTACGCCATCCAGCTCAGCGTGCCGGTCTCGGAAGGCACCCACCGCCTCGGCGCGCTCACGCTGACGCTGAAGGTGCGGAAGGACGCGGCGGCGACGGGACGATAGCTCTCCCGCCGCGTTTTTTGAAATTCCTACCGCGAGCGTCGCGGGACCTTACAGGTGCGCGACACGTGCGCGCGAAAGTCAGAATTACAAGATCCCGTCGCTCAAGCAGTTGTCGCGGTGGTCCGGCAATTGCTCGATTCATCGGGACTAGAAGGCCCCCCGATCGAAAGGGATGTTCAGATGAGGCAGCTGTCGAGCAGCGCTCGAGTTCGCGATGTGCGGGCGACGCTGCGCGACCTCGGAGTTCACGACAGCTGGAGCAGCGGCTATAGAACTCCCGAGAACGAGTCGTTCTACGACCTGGCGTTCGACCACATCGCGCGGACTTTCGGACCACCGGGCGAGGACGCGGTGCTCGACGCGGGTTGCGGGTCCTGCACGAAGGCCATCCATCTGGCACGCCGGGGCTACTCGGTGTTGGGGGTCGATCTCTCGGACAAGGTGCTCGAGGTGGGTCGGCGGGAAGCCGCCGAGGCGGGACTGGGCGATCGAATCTCGCTTCGCTGCGAGGACCTGACGTCGATGACGCTGGCGGACGGCTGCTTCGGCAGGGTGCTCTGCTGGGGCGTCCTGATGCACATTCCTGACGTCGACAGGGCGATCGCCGAGCTGGCACGTGTCGCACAGCCAAACGGCCTGATCGTCGTCAGCGAAGGCAACATGCGCTCTCTCCAGGCGGTCGCCATGCGCCTTCTCAAACGGCTGCTCCACCGCGAGCGCGGCGAGCTGCGCTACACCGCGGCCGGCGTGGAGGCCTGGGAGGAGACGCCGACCGGAAAGCTCATGACGCGACAGGCTCGCATCGCCGGGATCGTGCGCAGCTTCGCAGACCACGGCGCGAGGCTGGTGAGCCGGCGAGCCGGGCAGTTCTCGGAGCTTTTCACGGTGTTGCCGTGGAAGCCCGCGCGGAGCGCGGTCCACGCGCTCAACTCGCTCTGGTTCCGCTGGCCCGCGCTCGCGGGGCCGGCCTTCGGCAACCTGCTGGTGTTCCGAAAGGAAGCTTGAGAGCCCCGCTCGGAGGCCTCTAGCGGGTCAGCTTCCGATACTTGATGCGGTGGGGCTGGTCGGCGTCGACGCCGAGCCGGCGCTTGCGGTCGGCCTCGTAGTCCTGGTAGTTCCCCTCGAACCAGACCACCTGGCTGTCGCCCTCGAAGGCCAGGATGTGCGTCGCGATGCGGTCGAGGAACCAGCGGTCGTGGCTGATCACGACCGCGCAGCCGGCGAACGAGACGAGCGCCTCTTCGAGCGCGCGCAAGGTGTCGACGTCGAGGTCGTTCGTGGGCTCGTCGAGCAGCAGCACGTTGCCGCCGCTCTTGAGCAGCGTCGCGAGCTGGAGCCGGTTGCGCTCGCCGCCCGAGAGGTCCTTCACCTTCTTCTGCTGGTCGGGGCCGCGGAAGCCGAACTGGGCCGAGTAGGCGCGCGAGTTCACCTCGCGCTTGCCGACCATCACGAGGTCCTTGCCGCCGTCCGAGATCTCCTCCCAGACGCTGCGCGCGCCCGCCAGCTTCTCGCGCGACTGGTCGACGTACGAGAGCGCGACGCTGTCGCCGACCTTGAGCTCGCCCGCGTCGGGCTTCTCCTGCCCCATGATCATGCGGAAGAGCGTCGTCTTGCCGGCGCCGTTCGGGCCGATCACGCCGACGATCCCGCCGCGCGGCAGGATGAAGTCGACGTCGTCCATCAGCAGGTTGTCGCCGTAGGCCTTGCGCAGGTCCTTGGCGTTGATCACGAGGTCGCCGAGGCGCGGGCCAGGCGGGATCGCGATCTCGCGCTTGTCGTCGCTCTTCTCGGCCGCCTGCTCCTCCGCCAGCAGCTCCTCGTAGCGCGTGATGCGCGCCTTGCCCTTGGCCTGGCGGGCTCGGGGCGCGAGGCGGATCCACTCGAGCTCGCGCTCGAGCGTACGGCGGCGTGACGACGTCTCCTTCTCTTCCTGGGTCATGCGCTGGTCCTTCTGCTCGAGCCAGGACGAGTAGTTGCCCTCCCACGGGATGCCGGCGCCGCGGTCGAGCTCGAGGATCCAGCCGGCGACGTTGTCGAGGAAGTAGCGGTCGTGGGTGATGGCGACGACGCAGCCCTTGAAGTCCTTCAGGAAGCGCTCGAGCCAGGCCACCGACTCGGCGTCGAGGTGGTTGGTGGGCTCGTCGAGCAGCAGCATGTCGCACGGCTCGAGCAGCAGCCGGCACAGCGCCACGCGCCGCTTCTCGCCGCCCGAGAGCGTCGTGACGTCGGCGTCTCCCGGCGGCAGCCGCAGCGCGTCCATCGCGATCTCGACCTGCTTGTCGAGGTCCCACAGGTTCTGGGCGTCGATCTGGTCCTGCAGGCGCGAGAACTCGTCGGCGGTGTCGTCCGAGTAGTTGGCCGAGATCTCCTCGTAGCGCGTGAGGATCTTGCGCTTCTCCGCCACCGCCTCCTCGACGTGCTGCAGCACGTTCTTCTTCGGGTCGAGCACCGGCTCCTGCGGCAGGTAGCCGATCCGCGTGCCCTGCGCCGGGAACGCCTCGCCGGCGAAGTCCTTGTCGACGCCGGCCATGATCCGCAGCAGCGTCGACTTGCCGGCGCCGTTCGCGCCCAGCACGCCGATCTTGGCGTCGCCGTAGAACGACAGCCAGATGCCCTTCAGGATCTCCTTGCCCTGGGGGGTGACCTTGCGCAGGTCCTTCATGGTGAAGATGAACTGGGGCATGCGGGTCGGCTCTCTCCTTGTGGGGGGTCCGCCTCGAGCGACGGACCTTTCATTCTGACACGGCGGACGAGCGGGAGCTAGACTCGGAACGAGATGTCTCCGATGAGGATCGCGGTGACGGGTGCGAGCGGGCTCATCGGCGGCGCGCTCCTGCCGTCGCTGCGCGCCGGTGGCCACGAGGTGCTGCGGCTGGTGCGGCGTAGCCCCAGCGCCGGCGACGAGGTGCGCTGGGACCCGCTCACGAAGCAGATCGACGCGGCGAGGCTCGAAGGCCTCGACGCCGTGGTCCACCTGTCGGGCGAGAACATCGCCGCCGGACGCTGGACCGACGCGAAGAAGGCGAGGCTGCGGTCGAGCCGCGTCGGCTCGACGCGGTTTCTCTCCGAGACGCTCGCGGGCCTCACGCGCAAGCCCTCGGTGCTCGTCTCGGCCTCGGCCCTCGGCTACTACGGCGACCGCGGCGACGCCTGGGTCGGCGAGACGGATCCGCCGGCTGCGGATTTCTTCGGCCAGCTGTCGGTGGAGTGGGAGGCGGCGGCCGCGCACGCGGCACACGCCGGCATCCGGGTGGTCCACCCGCGCACCGGCATCGTGCTGAGCCCCACGGGAGGTGCGCTCGGGAAGATGCTGCGGCCGTTTCGGCTCGGGGTGGGCGGCGTCGTCGGCTCGGGCCGGCAGTACTTCAGCTGGATCGCGCTCGACGACGTCGTGGGCGTGATCCAGCACCTGCTCGCGCGCAGCGACCTCGTGGGGCCGGTGAACGTGTCTTCGCCGGAGCCCGTGACGAACGCCGAGCTGACGAAGACGCTCGGCCGCGTGCTGGGCCGCCCGACGATCGTGCCGGTGCCGGCCTTTGCGCTCCGGATCGCCTTCGGCGAGGTGGCGGATGCGCTGCTCGCGAGCACGCGCATGAGGCCGGAGCGGCTGCTGGCGACCGGCTACCGGTTCCGATTTCCCGAGCTCGAGGGGGCGCTGCGCCACGTCCTCCAGCCGAAAGGGGTCAGGTCTTGAATCGTGCTCTGCCCGACAAGGCACGATTCAAGACCTGACCCCGCCCGGAACCTGGCTCGGCCGTCCTGCGTAAGAAGGTGTGAAAGGACGGTTGAGCCATGGGACTGCTGGCTGGCCTCTTCGGGCTCCTGGCCCTTCTGGCCGTGCCCTTCGTGCTGGCGCTGGTGGCGCTCAAGGTCCTGCTGACCCTGGTGCTGCTGCCGTTCAAGATTCTCGCCGGCGTCCTGAAGGGCGTCTTCGGCCTGGTCTTCGGCCTCCTGGGCGGGCTCTTCGGGCTCGTCGCCGGGGGTGTCGGCCTGCTCGGCGTGCTCCTGGTGCTGTTCTTCGTGGTGGTGCTGCTGCCGCTCGCGCCGCTCCTCCTGCTGGGGGCGCTCGTGTGGCTGGCGCTCAAGGCGTTCAGCCCCGCTCCTCGCCTCGTCGCCTGAGCTTCTCGTTTCCCGTCAAGGGGTTACGTCCTGGCGCCCATCGCGGCGACTCTGACGCAACTCTGACAATCCCCCCTCGCACGCTTTGCTAGCCTGACTCCGCTGCGGCCTGCGGGCCGATCGGAGGCAAAGCGTGGGTCTCACCTGGACCGACCACATTCGTTGGAACGACAAGCGCATCGACTGGGTCAACGTCGGCTGGTTCAGCGCGATCCACCTGGGCGTGCTCTTCGCGCCCTGGACGTTCACCTGGACGGGCCTCTGGCTCGCGCTCGGGCTCTGGTGGCTGGCCGGGTCGATCGGCATCTGCATGACGTTCCACCGCCTGCTCACGCACCGCGGCTTCGCGCTCTGGAAGCCGCTCGAGTACCTGGGCACCGTGGCGGGCCTGCTCGCGAGCGAGGGCGGCGCGATCTCGTGGGTGGCGATGCACCGGATGCACCACGCCAGCTCCGACGTGCCCGGCGACGACCCGCACACGCCGAAGGACGGCTTCGTCTGGAGCCACATCGGCTGGATCTTCACCAAGATGGGCTGCGACTACCGCGAGATGGAGCGGCGCTGGGCGCCCGAGATGGTCGCCGACCCGATCCACCGCGTGCTCAACCGCGCCCACGTCGTGCCGAACATCCTGCTCGGCCTCGCCTTCTACGCGTGGGGCGGCTTCCCGCTGGTGGTCTGGGGCATGTCCGTGCGCCTCGTGCTCACGCTGCACGGGACCTGGTTCGTGAACTCCGCGGCCCACACCTGGGGCTACCGCACCTGGCAGACGAAGGAAGACTCGCGCAACCTCTGGTGGGTGGGCCTGATCGCCTGGGGCGAGGGCTGGCACAACACGCACCACGCCTTCCAGCGCTCCGCGCGCCACGGCTTCGGTTGGGAGCTCGACACGACCTGGCTCGTGATCCGCAGCCTCGCGGCAGTCGGCCTGGTGAAGGACATCCACCTGCTCCCCAAGAACGCCGAGCGCTTCCGGATCAAGCGCGAGAGCGCGGAGCCGGTGACGGCGGCCGAAGCGGCCGCGTAGCCTCGCGCGCTCTGGCGGTCGAGACGAAAAGCGTCAGCGCGTAGCGGCGCCGGCTGTCGCGGACGCCGCGTAGCCGGCGCGCGCGCTCACAACCGCGCGGCGGCGCTTCACCGTGACCCTGAGCTCGTGCCACCCTTCCGAGGAGACGCCGCGGGGCACGTAGTTCAGGAGGTAGCGCTGCCGGAACTCCTGGAAGAGGCGGACGAATGCCGGGCCGAGATCGCGCGTCGAATCCACCTCGAGCAGTGACCCTCCGGTGACGCGGCTCAGCTCGCGCAGGAAATCCGGCCGCTCCGTGCCGCGCACCGACACCCCGTAGACCACGACGTCCGAGCGCCGCGCCGCGTCGAGCACTCGGTCGCCGGGCAGCCAGCTCGCGGTGTCGACGCCGTCGCTGAACACGATCACGAGATCGCGGCCGACGTCCGTGTCTGCCAGCATCACCGCCGCGTAGCTGGCGTCGATCACCGCCGTCTCGCCCCGCGGCTCGATGCGGGCGAGCTCGCGGCCGACGCGATCGGCCTCGCGCGTGAGGGCCTGCCGGAGGGTGACCTCGTGGGAGAACGTGACGAGCGCCGCGCGGTCCTCGGGCTCCAGGCGATCGAGCAGCGTGCGGCCGGCGCTCTGGAGGTGCTGGAGGGGCTCGCCGGACACGCTCGCGCTCGTGTCGAGGGCGAGGATGACGTTCAGCGGGAGCTTCTCCGTGCTCACGAACGACACGTCCTGGAGGACGCCGTTGTCGCGGACCTCGAAGTCGGCGGGCGTGAGGCCCAGCATCGGGCGCTCGCCTTCGGTCACGAGAACGTCCACGCGCACCGCCTGGACGGCGGTGGAGAACGTGGGGGTCTGCGGAGCCGCAGCGGCCACCGTGCCCGCGACGACGACCGCCAGGACGACGAGCCGGTTCATCGCTCGGCCGCCGCAGACCGGTAGAGCTTGCTCGAACCAGGCGTCGAAGCCCCGCCCCTGGACCACGTGATAGCGCCACCAGGGGTCGGCGGCGTCCTCCGCGCCCGCGGAGGGCCGCAGCGCGACCTGCACGGCCGCGAGGGCGCCCGTCCGATCCTGGCCGCGGATCGCGAGCTGGCTCAGGGCGAGCCGCGGCGACGGCGCCTGGGGATAGAGCGCCGCCGCTCGCGCGTACGAGGCCTTCGCCGAGTCGAAGCTCCCCAGCGCTTCGGAGGCCGCGCCGAGGAACATCTCCGCGTAATAGAGCAGGAGACCGCCGTCGCCGTCTCCCTTTCGGCTCCCGGACGACAGGCGCGAGCGCGCCTGCGTCAGCTCGCGCGCGGCCTGCTCGGTGCGGCCCAGGCGGTAGAGGACGCGGCCCAGCCGGATGCGTGCCTCGTCGAACGAAGGGCGTGACGCGACCGCGCGCCGGAGCAGCTTCTCGGCCTCGCGCAGCTCGGAGCGCGCATCGGCGATCCCGTGCGAGGCGCCTTCGGGCACGCGGATCGACCGCGCGAGGCTCTGCATCCTGGGTGACGCGAGCGCCTCGTGGAAGGTCCCCGCGAACAGCAGCAGGTCCGCGTCCTCCGGGAAGAGCTGGACGCCTCGATCCTCTTCGCGCGTGTGCCGCTGGTAGTGCTGCCCGTACGCGGCGACGGCGGTGTACCAGAGACGGACCGTCTCGTCCCGCTCGGGAGCCGGCGTGACTTTGTCGAGCAGCGCCTGTGCGAGCTCCAGCTGCCCCGACGCCTCCTCCGCCCCGCGCTGCTGCCCGTCGTCGAAGCGGATCCTGAACCGCTGCGGGACGTCGCCTCCGTGACGCGCCGCCGTGCTCCTCGCCCGCGCGAACGAGCGCGTCCGTGTGGAGCACCGCGCCCCGTTTGAGGAGGCGGTTTTGGGCGCAGGCGCGTCCGAGCCTCGGCTGTCCGGCTCGACGCGCCCTCCGCGAGGCGCGGGCGGTCGCACCTCTCCGCGGCCTCCTTCGCGAGCGCCCGAATCCGCAGCTCGTCGGCGGGGCCGTAGGGCGCTCGCTGCGGTCGGCCGGGACGCTCGGGATCGACCAGCCACATCACGGAATACCGCGGATCGCGGATGAGCGCGGCGATCACCGCGATGTCCGCCGCCAGATCCACGAGCTCCGCGGGTGTCCAGGACCGCACCAGGAGAGCCGGCGCGTCGGCCGTGCCGGGCTCGTGCCGCTCCACGGCCGCGAGCCAGGCCTCCAGGCGGTCGATCCGTGAGCTGGGAGGAAGACCCTCCGCCTGTCGCGCTGGGCTCGGAGCCGGCGCGGGCAGCGCATCGCCGGCGCCGGGCTCGGACGACGGAACGATCTCGAAAGGGACGTCGCGCGACGCCGTGGGCTCACCGAGCGTGGGAGTCGCCGCGATCTGAAGCAGGTACCGGCCCGGCTGCATGCCGGCGAGCGGGATCTCGACCTCGTGCCGGAATCCGGCGCCCGCGCTCTCGAGCTTGCCCGACGCTCGCAAGCGAGTGTCCCGAAAGACCTCGTGGCCGTCGAGCGTCGCCACCCGCGTGGTCACCCCCACCTCGTGCTCCCGCTCGAGCGCGTCGTAGACCTCGGCATACGCGGTCACGACGTCCCCCGGCGCGAAGCGGCGCGTCGCGGTGGGCGGCGTCGTTAGCCTCGCCTTCATCTCCTCGTCGATGGCGGGCGTGAGCGCGAGCGCGGACTGGCGCGACGTGATCAGCACGCTGCTGAGCGCCAGCTTCTGGTCCCCGTAGTCGGGCACCTCGAAGTCGTAGGAGACCGAGCCGAGCTGCCCGCCGTCCCCCTCGCGAGCGGCCACGCGAAGCTGATATCGCCCCGCGGGCAGGCGCACGCTGCGAACGAACCGCAGCCCGAGCGGCGGTCCCGACTGCCGGGCTGGCGTGCTGACCTGCGGTCGGGCGAGGATGCGCTCGCCGGCCCGCACCCTGCCGTCCGGGTCGATCACGACGAACGACACCTCCGTCTCGTGAGCGGCGGGCTCGCGCTCCGGCCGGAGCGGCTGGCTTCGTCGCGGCAGCTGGATCGTCACCGCCACCGCCGCGTCGCGCCCGCTGCCCTTGAACGCCGCGGCCGTCACTCCGAGCGGAAGCCCGGGCTGCGGCCACGGGCTGTCGAGCAGCGCTCGCAGCTCGGGCGATGTCCCGTCGGCGGTCGCGATCCGAGGCGCTCGGCCTTCTCGGTCTCCGGGCCCGGCCGCACGTAGCCCTCGCGCGCGAGCGACGTGGAGGCCGCGACGCGCGACGCGGACGTCGAGGCGCCGGTACGCTCCGTCGCGGCGGGAATCCGACGGGTAGTACCCCAGCAGGTAGTAGAGGCTGCTCGCGCGGACGATGCGCTCGAACGCCGCGCCGAAGTCGTTCGTGTCGACGAAGGCGATCCCCCCCGTCTGCTCGGCGAGCGTGCGGAGGCTGTCCTGCGAGAGTCGCACCTCCCGGGCGAGCGATTGCGAGTCGATGCCGAAGGCCGCCCCCTCGGCGGGGGCCGTCATCTGGATCGTCGTCGGGCCCGCTTGCGCTCGAGCCTCCGCGAGGATCGACGGCGTAGACGGCCACGCCGTGGCGCGTGGCCGTGGCGATGGCCTCCCTCATGCTCTGGAGGATCGCGGGGGCGTTGCGCTCGGTCTTGCCCATGACGTCGAGGGTGTCGTAGTCGATGCCCTCGCCGAACCAGACGATCGCCTTGCGGCGGCCGTCCAGGCCGCCGAAGCTGCGCGCTGCGCGCTCCAGGGTTCCCATCGCCGCGCGGGCGTCGTGAACGCGCTGGAGGTCCGAGGGATCCCGCTCCAGGCCGGGTCGCGGGGCCAGTTGCCGCTCCGGAGGGGGCGGAGCATTGCGGGTGTCCGGCTCGGCCCGCAGCAGGTCTCTCTGCCGCTCGATCGTGTCCAGGCGCTCGAGCGTGGCGGACCGGGTCTTGCGTCCGGCGAAGCGCTCGACCGCTTCCAGCAGCCGCGGCCGGTCGCCCGTGAAGCCGAGCGTCGCGTCGGCTCGACCGCCCGTGGAGACGACGGCGGCGACGTCGTTGCGCGCCATGTGAAGCTCGACGAACTCGCGGGCGAGCTTCCGCACCTCTCCGGATCGCCGCGCGTCGGTGTGCAGCTCGTCGAGCACGATGGCGAAGACGCGGCCGCGAACACCCTCCTCGTTGGTCGCGACGTCCTGCGTCGATCGCGCCCGCTCCGGAGGCGCCGCCTCCGTGCGGTCGACGGGAATCCTGATCTCGGCGAACACGGCGATCTCCTGGCGCGCGCCCTCCTCGAACACCTGGAAGTCGTCGCGGGAGAGGCCGGAGACGACCTTGCCTGCCTCGTCGGTGACGAACGCCTCCACCTCGACGTAGTCGACCTCGGCGCGAAAGACGGTGGATTGCGCAGGGGCGGGGGAAGGCGACTGGGCTTGGGGGTCTGCAGCGCCGGCGAGCAGCGGGGCCATGACGAGGCCGCGAAGTGATCGGCGCATCGCCCGACGGCGGCTATGCCGCGCCGCGCTCGGTCTTGGACGTCTCGGCGGGGGGCCGCGCGCCTGAGGCGGCGCGCTCCGCCGCGCGCTTCGCCTTCTTCGCCTTCCTCGCCGCCTTGCCCTCGTTCAGCAGCTCGGCGCGGGCGGCGGCAAGCTCCTTCTTCTTGTCCGGGCCGACGACCGGGTAGCGCAGGCCGAGCCGCGCGAGCGCGTCGTAGATCGCGCCGGCCACCACCAGCCGCGCGAACCACTTCTTGTCCGCCGGGACGACGTACCACGGGGCGTGCTTCGTGGCCGTCGCGCGGATCACGTCCTCGTAGGCCTCCTGGTAGTCCTTCCAGTGCTTGCGCTCGTGCGCGTCGGCCAGCGCGAACTTCCAGTTCTTCTCCGGCCGCTCGAGCCGCTCCAGGAAGCGCCCCTTCTGCTCCTTGCGCGAGACGTTCAGGAAGAACTTGACGATCACGTAGCCCTGGCGCGCGAGGTAGCGCTCGAAGGCGCGGATGTCCTCGAAGCGCTCGTCCCAGATCCGCTTGGTGACGAGCGACGCCGGCAGCCTCTGCTTGGCGAGGATCTCGGGGTGGACGCGCACGACCAGCGCCTCCTCGTAGTACGAGCGGTTGAAGATCCCGATCCGCCCGCGCTCGGGCAGCGACTTGGAGGTGCGCCAGAGGAAGTCGTGGTCGAGCTCCTCCGAGGTCGGCGCCTTGAAGGCGTACACCTGGCAGCCCTGCGGGTTGATGCCCGACATCACGTGCTTGATCGCGCCGTCCTTGCCGGCCGCGTCCATCGCCTGGAAGATCAGCAGCACGCCCCACTGGTCCTGCGCGTAGAGCTTGTCCTGCATCCGCGCGAGCTGCTGCACGCCCTGGCGCAGGTACTCCTCGGCGTCTCTCCTTCGAGGCGAGTCCCGAGCGAGTCGTCGGGATCGTAGTCGCGCAGGCTGAAGCCCCTGCCGCGCGTCACCCGGAACGGCTCGATGAGCTCGGCGATCCTGCGCCGGCGCTGCTTCTTCGAGAGCTTCGCGTCCGAGGAGTTCTTCTTGGCCATCGTTCTTCCCCTTGGGGGCGCGATTCTACCCCGCGGCTCCCGTAGAATCGCGTGATGCGGTCCCTGCTCCTCGCAGCCCTCGTCGCCGTGGCCCTGCCGGCGTCCGCCCGCGCCCAGATCGAGGTCACGGCCCTCGGCGGCTTCCGGTTCGGCGGCGGCGTGGACACCACGGTCCCCGGCACGGCTGCCGCCACCGCACGCTACGAGGTGGCCGACTCGGCGGCGTTCGGGATCCACGTCGGCTACGCGGTCGGCGACGGCGAGATCGAGCTCTCGTACGCGCGGCAGAACTCGAAGCTGCAGACCTCGGATCTCTTCGCGGGCGTGCCGGTGTTCGACCTCGCGCTCGAGACCTGGCAGATCGGCGGCAACGTGGTGTTCGGCGAGCCGGACGCCCGTCTACAGCCCTTCGTGGGCCTCGCCGCCGGCCTCACGCGGCTCTTGCCGGGTCCGTCGGCGCTCTCGGACGAGACGCGCTTCGTCGGCTCGTGCTCGGGCGGCGCCAAGCTCTGGCTCGGCCGCCACGTCGGCCTCCGGTTCGAAGCCCGCGGCCTCTTCACCCTCCTCGACAGCAACAGCCGGACGTTCTGCACGGACGGCTTCTGCACGATCTTCTACGGCAACACCCAGGTCATCTCGCAGGCCGAGGTGCGCGCGGGACTGATCCTGCGTTTCTGATCGACTCCGTTCGCCCGACCGGTCGCGAGCCCAGGCGCGTAATCCATACTGCCCACGTGCGTGGAGCCTATGGCTCTTGCGGCGACGGCGCCGGACTCTCGCCGTGACATCGCGCTGACTTCGCGGGCTTTGTCCCGCAAGCCGCTCGGCGGGAACCCTGGCAAGCGCATTGCAACGATCGCGCCGACCCCCAAGACCCCAGGGAAGAGAGGACTCGCCTTGCGCACCTTCGATCGACCGCTCGCCGGCCTGCTGCTCCTGCTCCTCGTGCCCTGCGCCCCGCTCGCGGCGCAGACGATCGAGGACGGCCTTTTCATGCCCAAGAAGACGCTGTGTACCGGCTTCCTCTACACGCACGACAGCTGGGACGAGTACTGGGAAGGCACTCTGAAGCGCACGAACGGGAACATCGGAACGATCACGACCCAGAGCGTGGCGTGGGTCGGCGTCTACGGGATCACCGATCGGCTGACCGCGATCGCGATGCTTCCCTACCTCTGGACGGGCGCCAGCCAGGGAGTCCTGCAGGGCCAGAGCGGAATGCAGGACCTCTCGGTCGCCGTGAAGTTCAAGCTGCTGGAGACGCCGTTCACCGGCGCGGGCTCGCTGCGGACGATCCTGGTCGCGACGGCGGGCACGCCTTCCTCGGACTACACGCCCGACCTCCTCCCGCTCTCGATCGGGCTCGCGAGCAGCCGCGTCTCGGGGCGCGCCACGCTCTACTTCCAGGCCCACTCGGGCTTCTTCGTGAACGCCACGGGCGCCTACACCTGGCGCGGCAACGTCACGCTCGACCGTCCCGCGTACTACACCGACGGCGAGCTGCAGATGAGCGACGAGGTGCAGATGCCCGACGTCGTCGACTACAGCGTGAGCACCGGCTACATCAAGGGCCCCCTGCAGGTGCCGATCTCGTTCTCGCAGCAGATCACGCTCGGCGGCGGCGACATCCGGCGCCAGGACATGCCGTTCGTCTCGAACCGGATGAACCTCTCGCGCCTCGACGGCGTCGTCCAGTACGCGCTGCCCTGGGTCAAGGGCCTCGCGGTCCGGCTCGCGGCGGCCTACATCGTGAGCGGCCGCAACGTCGGCCAGGCCACGACCGTCACCGCCGGCTTCCTGTACGCCGTCCGCTTTCTAGCGAGAGGCACCGCCATGAAGACCGAGATCACGAAGACACCCGGCGGGCCGCGCCGGATCGCCGCAGCCGCTCTCGCCGCCGCCGTGGCGCTCGCCGTCGTCACCGCCTGCAGCCGCAGCATCCCGACGCTCGAGGAGCTCTCAGCCGCAGGCCGCGAACAGCAACGACCCCGGCGCAGGCAGCTGGAAGATGATCCTGCTTGAGCGGGCCCACGCAGTTCACCGTCGCCGCGCCGGCGCCGGTGTCGTCCGACGCGTACCAGTCGGAGCTGGCGGCGATCAAGACCGCCCAGGCCAGCCTGACCCAGGCGCAGCGCGAGGCGATCGACTACTGGAGCGGCGGCGGCGTGCTGCGCTGGAACCAGATCCTGCGCGAGCTCGTGGCGCGCTACAACCTGCCGCCGGCGCCGCGCGACAACGGCACGTACCGCGTTCCCGGACGCCGAACAACCCGTTCGCCGACCCGGCGTTCCCGTTCGCGAACCCGCCTTACGCCGCGCGCGCCTACAGCTACGTGACGGTGGCGCAGTTCGAGGCGCTGAAGGCGGCCTGGTACTACAAGTACCAGTACAACCGGCCGTCGCCGTCGCGCGTCGACTCGAGCATCCAGGCGCTGATGCCGACGACCGACCTGCCGGCCTACCCTTCGGAGGACGCCGTGCTCTCCGGCGTCACGACCGAGATCCTGAGGCTGCTCTTCCCGGCCGCGGTCGAGGAGATCACGCGCAAGGCCGGCGAGCAGCGCGACGCCGCGCTCCAGTCGGGCAAGGCCACGGCGAGCGACATCGCCGCCGGTCTCGCGCTCGGGCGCGCCGTCGCGGCCGTGTTCGTGGCCCGCGCCGGCAGCGACGGGATGGGCGCGGCGGTCGGCAACGCCGCGCAGTGGCAGGCGTTCGCCGACGCCGCCGCGGCGCGCGGCGAGATCCCCTGGAAGAGCCTCGAGACGCCGTCGCGGCCTCCGATGCTCCCGAACTTCGGCAAGGTGCGGGCCTGGATGATGACCCCGACCGACGTCGCGCGCGAGCGGCCCGGGCCGCCGCCCTCGACCTCGTCCTCGCAGATGGCGCAGGAGGTCGCGGAGGTGCGGGACACCGTCGACCACCTCTCGCGCGAGCAGCTCGCCGTCGCGCTCAAGTGGAACGACGGCGCCGCCACCTACACGCCGCCCGGCC
This sequence comes from uncultured Acidobacteriota bacterium, assembly GCA_963724555.1. Taxonomy (GTDB): domain Bacteria; phylum Acidobacteriota; class Vicinamibacteria; order Fen-336; family Fen-336; genus DATBSL01. The sequence continues at coordinate 39,627 of CAVRVE010000014.1, read as the reverse complement.
ACTGGAACGACATCGCGACCGAGTACGTGCGCGACGCGCGCATGAGCGAGGTGCGCGCCGCGCGAACGTTCGCGCTCCTGAACATGGCCATGCACGACGCCGGCGGTCGGCTGCTGGGACGCCAAGTTCGCCTACTTCAACCCGCGCCCCAGCCAGATGGATCCGCGCATCAAGACCATCGATCGGCCTGCCGAACTTCCCGTCCTACACGCTCGGGCCACTCGACCTTCTCGGCCGCGGCCGCGGTCGTGCTCTCGTACCTGTTCCCGGCCGGCGCGTCGAGCTTCGAGGCGATGCGGGACGAGGCGGCCATCTCGCGGCTCTACGGCGGCATCCACTACCGCTCGGACATCGAGACCGGCAAGGACCACGGCACGCGGATCGGCGGCTACACCGTCGCCTTCGCGCGCCAGGACGGAGCGGACTGAGGGCTATTCCCCGGTCGTGGCCTTGAGCCGCTCGATGCGGGCGTTCACGTCGGCGAGGCTGAGCTTGCGGAAGCGCTCCGGCAGGAAGCGCGTGTCGGTGCACTCCTTGACCGCGAGCAGGTCCATGAGCTCGAGCCTCTCGACGTGGGCGGAAGGCCGGAAGTCCTGGATCGCGTCGCTCGCGCAGTCGCGCAGCGGCCGCGCCTTGCCCTTGCCGCGCTCCTCGGCGTCCTGAGCAGCCTCGTAGTCGCGGAGCGCGCGCACCAGCAGGCCTTCCATCTCGTTGCCGCCGAGCTGGTCGTTGTCGGGCAGCGCCGGCAGCTCCTCCGGCTTGATCGGCAGCTTGAGCTTGTGCGCCATCGCGGCGAAGAGGCCCGCGCGGCCCTCCTTGTCGCCCGGCGGGAAGAGCGGGATGTGGACGTCGAGCCGGCCCTGGCGCTTCAGGTCCACCTCGACGAGGTCGGGGCGCGAGGTCGCGAAGATCCAGATGATCTTCCCGCGGTTCTTCGTGTCCGACATCTCCTTGGCGAGCATGCCGTAGACGCGGCCCGAGAGTCCGGAATCCCCGTCGCCGCCGCCGCGCTTGCCCGTCATCTGGTCCGCCTCGTCGATGAACACGATCACCTGCCCGAGCGCGTGCAGGATCGAGAACACCTTCTCGAGGTTGCCCTCGGTGGCGCCCACCCACTTGTCGCGGAAGTTCTTCATCTCGACGCAGGGGATGCCGATCTCGCCGGCCAGGCACTCGACCAGGTACGTCTTGCCGGTGCCGATCCGGCCGGTGAGCAGGTACCCCATCGGGATCGCCATCGTGCGGCCGCGCTTCAGCAGGAGCGCGTCCTCGCGCATCCAGGCCTTGGCCGCGTCGTGGCCGGCCACGTCGTCGAGCGTGCGCGACGACTCGAGGAACTCGAGCCGGCCGGCGGCTTCCTTCTCGATCAGCTCCTTCTTCATCCGCGTCAGGTAGGCGCCGGTGATGCGCTCGCCGCTCGTGAGCGCGCGGCGCACGAGCGTGCGCACCGAGACGCGCGACAGGCCCACGAGCTTGTCGGCCAGCACCTCGCGCGTCACCTCGGAGGCCTTTTCGAACTCCTTCACGTCCGGCACCAGGTCGAGCACGAACTCGCGGATGTCGTCGGCGCTCGGCAGCGAGATGCGGATCTTCGCGCTGTAGGGCGTCTCCGCCAGGCTGCGGTTCAGGTCGGCGAGGTTCTCGGTGATCAGCACCGTGGCGACGAAGGCGCTCGTCACCTCGGGGTTCGCGGCCCACTCCTGGATCTGGATCAGCGTCTGGCTCAGGTCGGCCACGTAGATCGGGTCGCCCTGCGGTGCGATGAAGTGCGCGTAGTCGAGGATCACGGCGACCTTGAGCGGGTTCGCCACCACCTTGCCGTCCTGGACCCTCGTGCGGCGGCGCGCGAAGGCGAGGATGCGGTCGACGATCTCGAGCGCGCGCTTCGGGTCGCGCGGGAGCTGGTCCCGCAGGTCGAGCTTCTCGACCTTTTCCGCCACGGCGTCGAGCGCCGTGGGCGCGCCGCGGAAGGCGTCGACGCCCTTCAGGAAGCGGAAGACCTCCTCGACGCCCTTGTAGGCGTCCTGCCGCTGCGGGTCGGGCGGCTCGATGCGGACGCCGCGGCCGCGGTCGTAGCGGATCACGACGTCGAAGGGCTGGAACATCGAGCCGGTCAGGAACTCCCCGAGCCCGACGAAGTCGGTGCCGCCCTTGCCGTCCGGCGCCGGCACGAGATCGAAGACGTTCCCGTGGAGGACGAACTGGCTCGTCGCCCCGGCCTTGAAGACCTGCCGCATCTCGTCCGCCCACGCGGGAAGCCCGACACCCGCCGCTCCACCCATTCAGAGCCTCCTCGCCCGGAGCGGATTATCCCAGACCGCGAGGCAGGCAGGGGCAGCGCTTGAGCGAGTCGGGCCGGCAGAGGTGCGAGTGCGCCCACGCACACGCGCTTTTGCACGGAATTGACGTCCGCCTGAAGACTCGGCGGCTGGTGCGGACGATCTTGGGAGCGGGCATCTACGCGCCGAGTCCGTGAGGTCGCCGCGCGCCCGAACGAGGAGCTCTTGCCGCAGCCGCCGACGACAGGGCCGCGACGTCGGCCAGGATGCGCGGCAGCGAGCAGACCGCCGGGATAGGCCAGGTAGTGCGGCTCCCAGGTCGGGTGGAACTTCTCCTTGTAGGCGCGCAGTCCCTGGAAGTTGTAGAGCGCCTCGCCGCGCTTGTAGACGAAGCAGCCCAGCCGCGCCCAGAGCGGCGCCACCGGCGAGAGCTCGAGGCCCGACAAGGGCGCCATGCCGAGCGCGAACAAGCGGTAGCCCTGCTCCTTCCCCCAGAGCATCAGGTGGACGAGCAGCGACTCCATCACGCTCTTGGGCGCCGACTCGCGGTAGCGCATCAGGTCGATCGAGAGCTCGACCGTGTCCGGCGCCGGGCCAGAGGTTCGCGAAGGCCTCGAGGCGGCCCGAGCGCTCCACCACCGCCACCGGGAATCGCTGCCCAGGTACGACGATCGAAGAAGCCGAGGGAGAACGCCCTTCTCGGCGGCGCCCTGCTGCGTAGCCAGTCTTGGAGACTGCCTCGAAGCCGTCGCAGCAGCTCGCGGGATCTCCGCCGCCGGTACCACGCGGAACGCGCAGCCTTCCTTCTCGAGCCGCCGCAGCGCCTGGCGGTGGTCGCGCTGGCCGGCCCCTTCGGCGTTGAAGCCGCGAGCGGTCCACGCGCGCCTGTTCGCCCAGCTTCACGAAGGTGAGGCCGAAGTCCGCGTAGACGCTGAGCCTCTCCTTGCCCACCTCGTAGAAGACCGGCGTGCCGTCGAAGTCGTCGCAGCGCTCCAGGAACTGCTGTACCAGCCTGGCGGCCAGCCGCTCCGGCGGCCCGACGGGATCGCCGAGCGCGACCCACGTGCTCCCCTGAACGCCGTACATGACGAAGCCCTCGCCGTCCTTCATCGAACATCAGCGCCCTTGTCGCGCAGGAAGACGAGATACGGGAACGGTGGAGGCCTGGGCTCGATGATCACGCGCCGCCCGCTCCAGCTCGGCGTCGGAGGCGGTCTCGACCTCGTGGGGCGCGGGCCGCAGCAGGCGTCCCGATGCCGAAGACCGCCAGGGCCACGGCAGCTCCCGACCGAGGCCCGCAGGAACCGCGACGCCTCGCCGTGCGAGCTCGAACTGCCACCACAGCTCGCTCGAATAGCTCCACGTGGCGGAAGGCGAAGAGCCCCGAGCCAGACGGAGGCGGCGACCACCGACACCAGGACGCCGCGACCCATGCCGCGCGAGAAGCGCGTGGCGAAGAACGCGGCCTTGCGATCGAAGTGCCCTGGCTCTTGACAGCGCCAGCAGGACCAGGACGAGCAGCCCAGCAGTCGCCTCCTCGTAGTCGCGCGCCCTTGAGGAGGGACGCCGCGAAGCCCACCACGAGCGCGCCGAGACCGAGAGGTAGTACGCTGAAGTCGAGACGCCGAGCGATTCCCTGTGAGAGGACCAGGAGGCCCACTCCCGCGAGGCTCCCGATGAAGTGCGAGGTCTCGACGGCCGCCAGTGGCAGGAAGCTCCGTCGAGCAGGTGCGAGACGCCCAGCCGATGCCGGAGTGGCTCCCGAGAAGAGGAGCACCGCGCCGCCCAGGAACGTGAAGACGGCCAGCAGACGCGCGGCGTGAGGTGCCTCGGCCACCGAGCCGAAGACCGCCCCGAGCGCGCGCGGCCTGCGTCCCGACGCTGACGGACCTCGTCGACCACCAGCACCAGCGAGGGCCGCGATCAGCCGCATCGACGTAGTAGACCGACGCGGTAGACGACGAGGGCGGGCAGCAGCTCGCGGAGGGAGAGATCCGGCTTCAGCAGAGCACCACCATGGCCGCTCGAACACGCCAAGGCCACCGGGGACGTGGCTCACGATCCCGAGGACCTGCGCGGCCACGAAGGCTCCCAGCGACCGCGACGAACGAGGTTGCTCCGGGAGCAGCACGTGGAGGACGGCCGCCGCCAGCACCCAGTCCAGGCCGAGAGGGTGAACTGGCGGCCACGATGCGCAGGGGGGACGGGCACCTCGAGCGCCCCAGACGCGGCGGCCTCCGCCGCCACGCCGGCAGCGCGCGATCACGGCCACGCTCACGAGCTTCAGCCCGCAGACCACGATCACCATGGGCTTCGGCGTCGGACAGCCCGTGAACGGGGTCTGCACCCTCATCTCAGGGGCCTACAGCGAGGCGGCCAAGATGGGCTACGTCCTCTCCGGCACCATCGCGACGGGCAGCTACTGCGTGGTGCTCTACGACGTCGGGAACATGCAGGGCTCCGGTGACTTCGTGATCACGATCGTGCACTCGTGAGCCGCCGCGCAGCCGCCGGCGCGGTGCGCCGCTGACGGCGGCGCGCGCCTGATCGCCTACTTCGTGCCCAGCGTGTCGTTGATCTGCTTGAAACCCACGTCGGGAGCGCCACCGGCGCCAGGAACACGCGCGTGAAGACGGCCTTCGGCCTGCCCGGGCTCGTGCTGGCGCCGATCGTCCACGCCTACGCCAAGGGCGAGCTGCCGGACCGCGGACTCATCTGACAGCTCGTTCCGGGGTGGAGGCCGGGCTGTATCGTCTCAGCGGATGTTGTTCATCGCTTTCGAGGTGGACTGACGGATCCGCTCGCGTCGTCATCCGGCTGAGCCGACATCATTTCGCGGCAATGGCTCGTCGATCCGGTTCTCTACCGGCAGAACCCGGAAACGGCTTTCGGCCTGCCCGGGCTCGTGCTGGCGCCGATCGTCCACGCCTACGCCAAGGCGACGGCCGGATGACGCTGAGGAGAAGGACGGGCAGCGAGATCATGGGCTAGCGGCGCGCAGGGCTCGCGGCGTCGCCGTGTTCCGCGGCCTTCCGCTCGAGCGTCTCACGGCTCGTCGGGTAGATCGCAGTGAGCGAGCCGTCGGGCCCCAGCTCGAGAGCGGCGAGATGGCCGCCGAACTCCGCGACCATCCCCACGTCGATCACCACCACGCGCCCGCCGAAGCGCGCGTGGATCTTCCCGTCGCCGGTGGGCGTGTGGCCGATCACGAGCGCCTTGACCCCCAGCGACTCGAGCACCTTCTCTACCGACGGGAGAAGAGTCGCCTCGTCTTCCTTCGCGAGGCCGCGGTACCACAGCGGGCCGCTCTCGCCGGTCGCGAGCGCCTGCTGCGGGTTCGCCCGGGTCTGGGCCAGGTCAGCACTCAGCTCGCTGCGCACCTTCCGGTTGATCCCCTCGCAACCGAGCGCCGCCACCTCGGGGGTGAGGCCGCCATGCACGAAGCCGACACCGTTAACCGTGGCGATCACGTCGTGCGCGCGAAGCCACTTCCCGTACTCGCCGCTCGCCGAGAGGGCCTGCGCGCGCTCGACGAATCCTGGAGGCGTCTCAACGAGCAGCTTCTGGCGATAGGCCTCCTCGTCGAAGGACTGCCCGGCGGCCTTCGCGTCCTGGCGGGCGCGTCCCGTGACCCGCTCGACGAACTGCAGGCGGAGCGCTTCGCTCGACGGTGTGTCGCTCCTCGTCGTATCCGGAACCTTCCACTCGTCGTACTCCGCGGCCTGCACGTAGCGCAGGTCCCCGAGCATGTTCATCACCTCGTGGTTGCCGAGCAGCACGACCACGCCGCCACCCGCCTTGCGCGACTCCTTCTCGAGGCGCATCAGGAGATCGAGGACCGGGCGCGCTTGAACGCCGCGGTCGAGGAGGTCGCCCACCTGCACGTACAGGGCCTTGCCCCCGGCCCAGTGGCCGGAACGGTCCAGAAGGCCTGCCATGTTCAGGACCTTCACGAGGTTGTCGTAGGAAGCGTGGATGTCGCCGACCGCGACGACTCGGGGAGCGCCCGTGATCCCGCAGGTGCCATCTGTGGCGGCGGCCGGGACGAGGGCGAGAGCGGAGAGCGCGAGGGCACCGAGGGCGATGCGCCACGAGGGACGGCCGACGAGAGTGATCATGTTCCTTAAGCCTGACACGACGAACGGGTCAGGGAATGAACACCTGGGCCTCGCCCAGATCCTTCGCCCGCGCTTCGGAATCCGCGACGATCTCACTCCGCCGTTTGAGCCCACGGCTTCAACGGCTCAGGCCCGCCGCGGCTGGAGGTAGCGCAGGGTCAGGATGGTGATGTCGTCGGACTGCTTGGCGTCGCCCACGAAGTCGCGCACCGCGTCGCGCACCGCTACGGTCACGCGTGACGCTTCCTCCCGAGCAACAGGCCGCAGCGCGGCCGCGAGCCGCTCGTCGCCGAAGAGCTCATCCGCCGAGTCGAAGGCTTCGCTCACGCCGTCGGTGTAGGCCACGATCCCCTCCCCCGGGGCCAGGCGGACGCGGTTCGCGGGGAAGGCCGCAGGGTGAAGGAGGCCGAGAACGGTGCCACCCTCCGCCTGCAGACGCAAGGGCGGCCCGTCGGCCTGAAGATGGATCGGGGGCTCATGGCCGGCACAGGCGAAGCTCAGCTCCCCGTTCGCCGTGTCGAGGACACCGCACACGGCGGTCACGTACATGCCGGACCCGTTCTCGCGACACAGGCCGCGGTTCACCTCAGCCAGGGTCTCGGCCGGATCGCGGAGCCGCGCGGCCGCGGCCTCGAAGAGCGTCTTGGCCCGCGCCATGAAGAGCGCCGCGGGAACGCCCTTCCCCGACACGTCGGCCACCAGGAAGAAGACGTGCCCGCCCTCGGTGAAGTGATCGTAGAGGTCGCCCCCGACCTCGCGTGCCGGCTCGATCAGGGCCGACAGCTCGTAGCCTTCGTCGCGGGTTCCCGCGCTGCCGCGCGGGATCATGTCCATCTGGATGCGGCCGGCGATCTTCAGCTCGCTCTCCATGCGCTCCTTCGTCGCGGTCGTCACCTCGAGGTCGTGAATGTAGCGACGCAGCGCGTCGCGCATGTCCCGGAAAGCCGCGGTGAGCGCGCCCAGCTCGTCCTGCGATCGCGGCTCCGGAAGCGCCGCCTCGAGGTTCGAGGCGAGCCCGCGAGCGGCGCCGGCCAGCTCCCGGATCGGCGCGGTCAGCCGGCGCGAGAGAAGGACGACGACCAGCACCAGGACGGCGAGGCCGACGAGGCCCATCGCGGCTTGGATCTCGCGGAGACGCGTGACGCCTTCCATCAGCTCGTCCTCGGGATAGAAGACGGCCAGCGACCAACCCTCGGCACCGATCGACTGGTAGAGCACGCGCCCTCGGCGTCCTTGGACTTCGAGGATCTGGAAGCCCTGCTGGCCCGCCAGCATCTGGCGGACGATCGGCTCGATGCTCCGGCGCCTCTCCGGCGAAAGCTGCTCGAGAAGAGGGGCCTTGAGGTCCGCCGGCGACATACCGGGCGCAGCGAGGATGCGGCCGGCCCGCGACAGCACGACGGCGAGGCCGGTGCGCCCGATCCTGACCGCATCGACGAGCTTGACCAGCCAATCGAGGGGCACGTCGGCGGTCGCGATGCCTCGGACCTGACGAGGCTCGCTGCGCGTGAAGAAGGGCACGGAGTACGTGACCATCGCGCGGCCGCTCGCGCCGGTGTCGAGGTAGGGCTCGGACCAGCCCTGTTTCCCGGACGCGGCGGGGCCCGCATACCAGTCGCGCTCGAGGTAGCCGTAGCTCTCGGTCGCGAGATCGAGCATCTGTAGGGCGCCCTCGTCGCCACGGCCGAATGCGTACGGGGCGAAGAGCCGCGGGCTCTTCGTCTTCCCGCCCGCAAGCGGGCCGTGGTACTCACCCGGCACGTACGCGACCGCCGAGCCGTAGACGTCCTCTTCGCTCGCGACGTAGTGGCGCAGCAGCCGCTCGAGCTCCTTCGGACCGAGGTCGACCGTCTCGACCGTCGTGCCGAGCAGCTCGGCCGACTCCTCGACGGCGCTCAGGACGCCCCGCACCCGGTTGGCAAGCCGCTCGGACGCCTGCGCGGCCTCCTGCTCCGCGGCCCGCACGGCGGTCTCTCGCGCCACACGGCTCAGCGCCAGGAACGCGGTCGCGAAGACCGCGCCCGCGGCGAGCAGGATCCAGAAGATGAACCGGGTCGTGAGGCTGCGAAACGCCATGGGCGGACCATCTTAGCGCCGACACGGGAAGGGGCAGACTTGCCCGGCCACCCTCGGAGACTTGAGCCGAGCCACTCCTCGCCGAGGCCGTGGCCGGTTTGGAAAGACTGACCAGGAATGAGCTGAGCGTTGCTCGAAGAGCGCGGTCACCTCTGCCTTTGACCCGTCCGCGGCCGGGGCGGCCGCGGCGTCTTGTCCTCGGGCTCCTCGGGCGCTACCGGCTCCGCCGCCGCATCGACCGGCGTCCGCGGCACGGACGGCAGCGCATCGTCCAGGTCGGCGGAGGTCAGGTCGGTCATCAGGTCGGCGTGCTGGTCCATCCAGCGCGAGGTCTCGCTGAGCGTCGAGGAGACGGCGTCGAGCCGGGCCGACAGCGCCTCGGGCGATCGGCTGACGGCGCTCTCCTCGCGCACCAGGCGCACCTGCTGCTCGATGCGCTCGAGCTCGGCGTCGAGCACGGCGAGGCTGTTCGTGGCCGTGTCGAGATTGGCCAGGCGCTTCTCCTGGATCTCGAGCGTGGCGCGCAGCGAGCGCGCGAGCGCGCCCTCGGGGTCGGTAATGGCCGCCACGCGGGACTTGAGGCTCTCGAGCCCGGCCTCGAGCTGGCGCCGGTCGATGCGCGCGAGCGTGTCGGTGATCGCCTCGCGCGAGGCCAGCAGGCGCAGGAACAGCCACAGCATCTGGTTCAGGTTGCCCGCCCGGAAGTCGCCGAGGCCGCCCTCGCTGGTGCCGCCGCCGAGGCCCAGCACCTCGCGGCACACGACGACGAGCGCGCGGTAGCGCGACTGCGAGGCGGGCTGCAGCCGCTCGTAGGCCGCCTTCAGCTTCTCCTCCGCCGTCCCCGAGCGCGCGAGCAGGCGCTCGCCCTCGACCAGCTTCTGGAAGCGCTCGCTCGCCGAGCGGCCGCCGACGAAGGCGACGACGCCCGCGAGCCCGAGCAGCCAGAAGCCGGGGTTGACGAAGCCCGCGATGCCGAACGAGGCGAGCAGCATCTGGGTGAGCGGCATCGCGCCGAGCACGCGCGAGCGGACCGGCTTCCAGAACGCGGCCCTCACGTAGTCCCAGTAGGACAGCCGCTCGGGGGGCACCGTCAGCCTTTCTTCTTCGCCAGCGTCTCGACCTCGCGGAAGGCGTGGCCAATCTCGTTCACGGCGTCCTTGAATTCCGTCGTCGACTGCGCGGCGATCGGGTCGGAGTCCCGCGTCTTCGGGATCTGGTCCTTGAACTCGCGCGCGATGCGGCCCGGCCCGGCCGCCATGATCCAGACGCGGTCGCCCAGGTAGACCGCCTCGGCGATCGAGTGCGTGACGATCATCACGGTGGCCTCGACCTCGTTCCACAGCTCGGTGATCAGCCGCTGCATCTCGTAGCGCGTGGGCTCGTCGAGCGCCGAGAACGGCTCGTCCATCAGGATGATCTGCGGCCGCAGCACCAGCGAGCGCGCGATCGCGACGCGCTGCTGCTGGCCGCCCGAGAGCTGGTGCGGGTACTTCCGCTCGTGGCCTCCCAGGCCCACCTTGCGGATCCACTCGAGCGCGCGCCCCTCGCGCTCGGAGCGCGAGAGGCGCAGCTCCTCCTGGTTGAGCTCCAGGCCGAAGGTCACGTTCTCGAGCACCGTGCGGTGCGGGAACGAGCTGTACTTCTGGAAGATCATGCCGCGGTCGCGGCCCGGGCCGGTGACCGGCCTCCCGCGCACCAGCACCTCGCCCGACGAGGGCGGGTACACGTCGGAGAAGCCCTGGATCAGGTTCAGGATCGTCGACTTGCCGCAGCCCGAGGGGCCGACGATCGCGATGAACTCGCCGTAGTCCGGGACGTCCTCGATCGAGAAGTTGATGTCCTTGAGCGCGGTGAACTGCGTCGGCTTTCCCGGGTTGAAGGTCTTGCTGACGCCCTTGAACTCGATCACCGACGGCAACGCGCTCACGCCTTCTGCTCCCGGTACGGGAACAGGAAGCGCCCGACGCCCGCCCACAGGCGGTCGGTGAAGAACGCCACCACCACGATCATCGCGAGCACCAGGTAGATGTGCTCGCGCGGTCCCCGCCGCTGCGAGGTGATGATGATCCCGCCGATGCCGCTGCCGATGTCCACCATCTCGGCGAGCAGGATGTAGCTCCAGCCGACGCCGAAGCCGAGCCGCATCGCCTGCCAGATCTCGGGCCAGGCGATCGGCAGCAGCACGCGACTCACGGCCTCGCCCTGGCTTGCGCCGAGCGTGTAGGCCGTCTTCAGGTAGGTGTCGTCCACCGCGTCGACCGCGGCGACGAAGAGCGGCACCAGGTAGATCGAGAAGGCGAGCGCCAGGAACATCACCTTCTGCAGCTCGCCCGTGCCGAAGAGCGACAGCGTGAGCGGGACGAGCGTGGGGATCGGCAGGTACGCGCCGAACACGGTGAGCGGCGTGAAGGCCGCCTTCACCTTGGTGAAGGAGCCCATCAGCACGCCGAGCGGGAAGGAAACGGCCACCGCCAGCGCGAAGCCCTCGACGACGCGCTTGAAGGAGACGGCCAGGTTGCGCGTGAGCGCGCGGTCGAACCACAGCAGCGGGAACGAGGTGATCACCTCGGCGGGCGACGGAAGGATCGTCGGAGAGATGACGCGCTCCTCCGCCGCCCCGGTCGTGACGAACACCCAGATCGCGAGGAGCGCCAGCACCGGCAGCATCCCGAGCAGCCAGCTCTTCCAGGCCGCGAGCGGCTCGCGGATGCGCAGGAAGCCGGTGTACGCCGATCCGGGCGGGAAGGCCGGCGGGCCGACCTTCGGCGCGACGACTGGCGGCCCGGCCTTCCGGGCCGGGCCGCCTGCGGGTGCGGCCGTCGTCACTTCGATTCCGGCGGGTAGACCGAGATCTCCACGCGCCGGTTGAGCGCCTGGTTCATCGGGTCGTCGGGGTTGGCGGGCTCGTCCCAGCCCTTGCCCTCGACCGTGAACTTGTTGGGGTCGAAGTTGTACTTCTTGACGAGCGCCTGCTTCACGGCCTCGGCGCGATCGCTCGAGAGCGCCTTCACGTCCTCGAAGCGCGTACCCTTGCCCTTCATCGACGAGTCGGTGTGGCCGACGACCGCCACCACGGCGCGCTCGTACTGGCCGACGAGCCGCGCCACCTTCTCGAGCGTGGCCGCGACACTCGGGTCGTAGAGCGTGTTCGAGACCGGCTTGCCGTTCTCGTCGTGCTGCGGCTCGTAGACGTTCGCCGAGTTCGGGTAGAAGTTGATCCGGATCGTCTGGGTCAGGATCGGCGACTCGGCCGAGATCTTCTTGTAGCTGGTGGGCGCGAAGCTCGCGCGGCTCTCGTCCTTCTGGTGCGCGAAGCTGCCGGACTTGTCCAGCTCCTGGAGCTGCCCGAAGTCCATCACCTCGTCGAAGCGCACCGGCGTGTCGATGAGCCCGAGCTCGCGGTACACGAAGGTCACGTTCTTCCAGGTGCGCTCGAAGTTGGCCGGGTCGTTGGCGTTCAGGAAGAAGGCCTTGTTCTCCGAGAAGTTGGTCGAGTGCGCGTCGTTCGCCATCGCGCGCACCTCGTCGGCCTGCATCCCGTAGCCCTCGGCCATCCAGGAGTACGCCTTCTCGCGCTGGGTCGGATCCTGCAGGCGGTCCATGCCCTCGAAGATCCCGGCCACCAGGCCCTTGATCACCTCCGGGTGGTCCTTGGCGAAATCGGCGCGCGCGGCCCAGACGTCGGCGATCAGCTTGTTGGCCTCCGCGGTGGTGGTGAGGACACGCGTCCCCTTCACCTTCTCGGGGATGTTGTAGATGTCCGGCGCCCACGACACGCAGGCGTCGATCGACTTGTCGGCGACGAACGCGGCGGCTGCCTCGAAGGCGGTGGCGGTGAACTTGTGCTTGACGGCCGAGGGCTGCACGCCCGCGTTCAGCAGCAGGTTGTTGATGAAGTACTGCGAGGGCGAGTTCTGCGCGTAGACGATCGTCTTGCCCTTGAGGTCGGCGACCGAGCCGATCGCGCCGCGCACGACGATGCCGTCGCCGCCCGACGACCAGTCGATCTGCTGGAAGATGCGCGGGGCGCTCCTCGAGTCCTTCATCAGGTCGGGCGCGAACAGCACCATCATGTCGAGCGTGCCCCAGAGCACGTGGCTCTCGCCCGCCGCGAAGGCGTCGCGGGCCACCACCGGGTCGTCGATCAGCTTCAGGTTCACCTTGAAGCCGTACTTCTTCGCGAAGATCGAGTCGGGGTTCGGGGAGAAGCCGCCGTTGGCGGCCACGATCGGCAGCCAGCCGATCCAGACGTTGATCGGGAAGTTCACCACCTTGTCCGCGCCCCACTTGTAGGCGGAGACGCCCTTCACGGGCGGCAGCTTCTCGCCGGGCACGTACTTGTACTCGGTGACGGTGGTGATGCCCTTGGCGTCGGGGGCCTCGACCTTCTTGAACTCGTCCATGTTGACCGGGCCGGTCGCGTCCCGCCCGCTCGGCGCGATCAGGTTGCGGAAGTAGTACGCAGCGCCGGCGATGCACGCCAGGACGAAGAGGAACAGCACCAGCTTCCCGAGTACGGTCGGGCCGACCTTCGGCTGCTCGTCCATCTCCTTTAGCTTCCTTTCGTTGGTCCGTTACTCAGCCCTGCTTCTCCGGTCCCATCTCGCGCGCCGGCGGGGCCGCCTTGGCCTCGCCCTCGGCGGCTTTCTCCGCGGGCATGTCGATCCCGTACGCCGCGGCGAACTCGCCGAGCGCCGCGTCGGCGAGCGCCTGCTGCTCGGCCTCCAGCAGCTCGACCTTGCCGGTGTCGACGGTCGAGGACGCGACGCGCGCGCGCCCCGCCGCCTTGTCGCGCCGCTCGGTCAGGTACTCCTCGACCCGGTTGAGCGTGTCGCCCGAGCCGCCGATCGAGCCGATCATGCCCGTGGCCATCTCCTGCAGCTCGGCCTGGGCCTCGAGCATCTCGGTCTCGGTCATCATCCGCTTCAGCTTCTCGATCTTCTCCTGCGCGTCGCGCACCGTGACGTCGCGCGACTTCACGAGCTTCTTGTAGGTCGACTCGGCGGCCTCGAGCTGCTTGCGGTTCTCCTCGAGCTGCTCCTTCACCGTCTTGAGCTGCAGCGCGTACTGCCCCGCGGCGTTGCGGTTGCCGACCTTCAGGTTCGCGGCAGCCTTGGCCGCGAGGTCGCGCTCCTGCGACTCCAGGTTCTTCACCTGTCGCAGCAGCCGCTCGCAGAAGCCCGCGTGGCCGGCGAGGTTCTCGTTGAAGCGGGCGATCTGCTGCCGCAGGTTCTCCTTCTCGGCTTCGATCAGCGCCCGGGGGTTCTGCCGCTCGAGCCCTGAGATGAACAGGCCCAGGAACCCACGAAAGAGGTTCGCGATCCGGCTGAACATGGCGGCGTCTCCCTCCGGGCGAAACCGGCTTCTGCCCGTGTCATCCAAGAACCTACGCAGCCCCGCCGGGCGGGGTTCACACCGGATCGGGAGGCTAGCAACCAACTCGGGACGAGTCAATGGCTTGGAAGGACGAGCCGCGGTATCGAACATCCCGCGGCGGAGGGACGTACATCATTGCAAGCCCGCCGCTCAATCGAGAGCCGGCAATCAGGAGGCTGAGCATGTCGTTCGCTACAGGCGTGAGCTTTGGGCAGAAGGACGAGACGGCGCCGAAAACGGACCCGACTCTTGGACGCTACAGCCTGATCGGCGCGGACCTCGCGGCGGAGCGGCGTCGCAGCGTCACGCTGCCGGTGTCCATGCTGTTGCACGGCGTCGCGGCGCTCAGCCTCGTCGCGATTCCGCTCCTCAGCTCCGACACGAATCCGGAGGTGCAGTCCGGACTGCGAGCGTTCCTCGTCGAGCCGCTTTCCGTCGCTCCGCCTCCCCCGCCGCCGGCCGCCCGTCCCGCCGCGGCGCCGCGCGTCGAGCCGAAGCCACAGCCGCAGCAGCAGGCCTTCGTGGCGCCCGTCGAGGTGCCGACCGAGATCAAGCCCGAGGAGGCGCTCGACCTGGGCGCCGAGAACGGATCGCCCGACGGCGTCGAGGGCGGCATTCCCGGAGGTGTCGTGGGCGGCATCGTCGGGCGGGCTGCCGGACGCCCCTCCCGCGCCGGTCGCGCCCGTTCGCGTCGGCGGCCTGGTTCGCGAGCCGCGCCGGCTGTCGGCCCCGCAGCCCGTCTATCCCGAGCTCGCGATGATGGCGAAGCTCCAGGGGATCGTGGTGATCGAGGCGACCGTCAACGAGCGCGGCCGCGTCGTGAACGCGAACGTGCTCCAGGGCGCGCCGATGCTCACCGAGGCCGCGCTCGAGGCCGTGAAGAAGTGGGTCTACACGCCCACGCTCGTGAACGGCGTGCCGACGCCGATCATCATGACGGTGACGGTGCACTTCCGGCTCAGCGGTCCCGCAGCCTGAACAAGGCCGAGGTCGAAGCTTCCGCGGCGCCGGGGGCCTGAGCCAGGGCCGAGGTCGAAGCGTCCGCGGCGCCGGGATCCCGGGACGAATCCACGAGCCTAATGGGGACCCGTCCCGGGAGCCCTCCGGTCGCCGCTATCCGTGGCGACCTCGGCATTGCAGGCTTCGATCAGGCGCCGGTGAGGATGCCGCCGTCCAGGGTCAGCGCGGATCCGGTCATCCACTCGGAGTCGGAGGACGCCAGGAACAGCGCCGCGCGGGCGACGTCCTCGGGACGGCCGAGGCGCTTGAGCAGCGTGCGCTCGGCGGCGGCGGCGACCGCCTTCGCCGGCTCGGGGAACGCCGCGGCCGAGTCCCAGATGAGCGGCGTGTCGACGGGACCCGGGCACAGCACGTTGATCCGGATCTCGGGCCCGTAGTCGATCGCGAGCTGGCGCACCAGCGCGACGAGCGCTCCCTTGGACGCGCAGTAGGCCGCGTGGTTCGGGAAGCCCTTGAACGCCGCGATCGAGCCGATCACCACGACCGACTCCCGAGCCGCGCTCGCGCATGGCCGGCAGCGCCTTGCGCAGCAGGTAGAAGACGGCGTCCAGGTTCACCGAGAGCGTCCGCTTCCAGCTCGTCGAGCGGAAGCTCGCCGAGCGCCCCGAGCCCGAGCGTCCCCGCGCACGCCACCGCCACGTCGACGCCTCCGAACGTGCGCCGCGCCTCGTCGACCAGGCGCTCCGCGTTCTCGGGATCGGCGACGTCTCCCGGCACGAAGACGGCGCGGCCCGGAGCCCGCCTGGATCTCCGCGACGACTCGCCGCGCCCCGCTCGGCGTTCCTTCCGCCGCAGACGACCGCAGCCCCCTCGCGGGCGAAGAGACAGGCGATCGCCCGTCCCATCCCGCTCGTGGCGCCGGTGACGATCGCGGTCTTCGAAGCGACGCGCGGGCCCACTGCCGCTAGAGCGTGTCGACGCGGATGCGCCGCGCGGGCAGCGTGGCCACGTGCGTCGCGAACGTCTCGTTGAAGAGCGCTCCCGGCCGCCGCTCGCGCAGATGGTTGAGCGCGGCCTCCCCCGTCATGCCCAGGTAGGTGAGCGCCGTCGCGATCACGAGCACCGAGCGGTTGAAGCCCATCCGGCAGTGGACGAGCACGCGGTGGTCGCTGCGACACGAGGTCGGCGACGAGCCGCCCGAGCGCCTCGATCTTGCCGAGGTTGGGCAGGTCCTCGTCGAGGATCGGGTGGTAGACGTAGAGGATCGAGCCGGGCGCCTGCGGCAGGCCGGCGTCGACGCTCGCGTCCATGTCCACGACCGTGTCGATGCCGGCCGACGCGAGCGCCTGCCAGTCCTCGATCTCGCCCGAGACGTAGAGCGTCTCCTCGACGTTGATGGCGACGAGGTCCACGGGCGGAGTGTGCCACCGCCCGCAGCCGCCTTTCAACCCGTCCGGGGCTCGTCGAGCCGTGCACGCTCACGACCGCCGGCGCCGTTGCGGGCCACGGATTGTGATGCCATCCTGTGCCGCAAATGACGGACGCCCCCTTCGGCTCGCGCGCGCAGGGCAGCCTGAGCCAGGTCACCGTCGCCGGCTGCATCCGCGCGATCCACGCGGGCCGCAAGAGCGGTGTCCTCCACCTGACGCGCGCGGGAGCGTCGAAGCGGCTCTACTTCAGGGGCGGATCGCTCATCCTCGCGGGATCCGACCTGCCGGAAGACCGCCTGGGCCAGGCGCTGGTGCGGGCCGGGATGATCCAGGAGGCCGACCTCGAGCGCGCGCTGGCCGCCGCCGAGGCCAGCGGGCGCACGCTCGGCGAGACGATCGTCGAGATGGGCCTGCTTGCGGCCGGAGCAGATCCAGGTCGAGGCCGCGCGCCGGACGCGGCTCGTCGTCGAGTCGGTGCTCGACTGGGATTCCGGCCAGTACGTCGTTCGAGGAACGCGAGGAGCGGCTCGACGGCGAGCTGCCGTCGGAGATCGACGTGCCCGAGGTGCTGCTCGGGTGGGCGCGCAACGCTCGAAGCGCCGAGATGGTGCGCCGGGTGCTGGCCGACGGCAAGGCGGTGCTGCACCGCGCGGAGAAGCTGTCGGCGACGCTCGCGGGGCTGCGCCTCAGCACGTCCGAGCAGTGGGCTCTCGAGCAGGCCAACGGCGTCTACTCCGCCGCCGAGATCGCGGCCCAGTGCCCGATGGGCGAGGCCGAGGCGCTGCGCGCCTCGTGCGGGCTGTTCCTGGCAGGGATCCTCGAGGCGGGCCCGCCACAGGCCCCCTCGGGCGCCACGCAGGCCTTCCTCACGCCGAGCGCCGAGCCCGGCGCCGGCACCGGGCTCTGGGCCGCGCTCGAGGCGGAGCGCAACGACGTCGGCCAGACGACGCGGCTCGCGACGCGCCTGCCGCAGGCGCTCGGGAGGTACGTCGTCGAGCAGGCGATCGGCCGCGGCTCGATGGGAGCCGTCCTGCTCGCCCGCGACCCCGCGATCGACCGGCGCGTGGCCGTGAAGCTGATCCAGACCTCGGTGCAGCTCACGCCGCCCGAGTGGGAGAAGTACAAGGAGCGCTTCTACCGCGAGGCGCGCGCCGCGGGCAAGCTGCTGCACCAGGGCATCGTGGCGATCTTCGACGTCGGGCACACCGTCGAGGGGATCCCGTTCATCGTGATGGAGTACGTCGAGGGGCGCACGCTCGCCGCACTCGCACAGGACAAGGAGCTGCCGCTCGAGCAGGTGCTGCGCCTGTCCCGGGAGTGCCTCGACGCGCTCGAGTACGCGCACTCGCAGGGCGTCGTCCACCGCGACCTGAAGCCGGCGAACATCATGATCACCGCCGACGGGCGCCCCAAGATCATGGACTTCGGCGTCGCGCACGTCGTCGGCTCGCAGATGACCCAGGCCGACGAGATCCTCGGCAGCCCCCACTTCATGGCCCCCGAGCAGCTCGGCAAGGGGAAGGTGGACCAGCGCACGGATCTCTTCGCCTTCGGCGTCGTGCTCTACTGGATGCTCACCGGTCAGCTCCCCTTCACGGGCGACTCCTTCGCGGCCATCGCCCAGGCGGTCCTGTCGGAGCGGCCCGTGTCGCCGAAGGATCTCAAGCGGCACGTCTCGCGGCCGCTCGGCAAGATCGTGCTCCGCTGCCTGGAGAAGGACCCGGCCAAGCGCTTCGCGACCGCGAGCGAGCTCCGGAAGGCGCTGCGCGCGGTCGAAGAGCCGCCGCGGGACAGCCGGCGGAGCGTGATCCTGGGCCTGCTGCTGCTCGCCGCGGTCGGCTGGCTCCTCCTGTTCCTCAACCGCACGCCCGCGAGCCCGCCCGCGAGCGCCGCCGCGACCGCCGAGACCGCCGAGCGCCGCCGTCGCCGGCCGCGCCCAGCCGACGCCGCGTGCGAGCGCGACGGCGACGCCCGCGCCGCGCGAGAAGGCGACGGCGGCGTCGGCTGCTGCGCGCGAGAGCTCGGACGACGAGCTCTTCAGGAAGTCGCTGCCGCTCACGTTCACGGCGAAGCACAGCCACCGCATCGGCAGCTGCACCGGAAGCCTGCGGCTCGAAGACTGGGGCGTCGAGTTCCGCTCGCGCGAGCACGACCCCTGGCGCTGGCGATTCGGCGAGATCCGCGCGCGTGGAGCGGGAGAACGCGCGCAGCCTGCACGTCGAGGCCGGCGGCAAGGACTACAACTTCTCTTTCGTCGGCAAGCCGCCCACGGACGCCGACTGGGCCCGCTACCGCAAGCTCGCGAGGAAGTGATGCCAGGACAGGCCGAGAGAACGCTGCGCCCCGAGGACGAGATCTCCCACTACCGGATCGTGTCCCCGCTCGGCGCGGGCGCCATGGGCGAGGTGTACCTGGCGCAGGACAGAAGCCTCGAGCGCAACGTCGCGCTCAAGATCCTGCCGCCGGATCTCGTCAAGGACGAGGACCGCCTCCGGCGCTTCAGGCTCGAAGCGAAGTCGGCCTCCCAGCTCAACCACCCCAACATCGTCACGATCCACGAGATCGGCCACGACGTCGTGCGCTCGCCGGGCAGCGCGGACTCCGATCCGGTGCACTTCATCTCGATGGAGCTCGTGAGCGGACAAGACGCTGGCGACGCTCATCCACGAGGACAAGACCGACCTCAGGACCCTCGTCGGCTACCTCGCCCAGGCGGCGGAGGGGCTCGCCAAGGCGCACGCGGCCGGCATCGTGCACCGCGACCTCAAGCCCGGGAACATCATGGTCTCGGCCGACGGCTTCACCAAGGTGCTCGACTTCGGCCTCGCCAAGCTCACGGAGAAGCGCGACGCGGCGGCATCCGACATCGCCGAGGACGCCACGCTCGCCCGGGACGGCAGCGCCGTGGGCAGCGTGGTCGGGACGGCCGGCTACATGTCGCCGGAGCAGGTCCAGGGCAAGGCGGTCGACCACCGGTCCGACATCTTCTCGTTCGGCTGCATCCTGTACGAGGCGGCGACCCGCAAGAAGCCTTTCGCGGCCGAGACGGGCATCGAGACGATGCACAAGATCCTCAACGAGAAGCCCGTCCCCGTCGAGGAGCTCAACGACAAGGTGCCGGCCGAGCTGCGCCGCCTCGTCAAGCGCTGCCTGGCGAAGAGCCCCGACCAGCGCGTGCAGTCGATCAAGGACCTCGCGATCGAGCTGCGCGAGATCGCCGAGGAGTACGACTCGCTCTCGGCGAGCGCGAGCTCCACGACGCACGCGTCGGGAACGGCCGTGCGCTCCGAAGCCGCGCGGCGCTCTCGAAAGCCGTCGTCGCGGCCGTCGGCACTTCTCGGCCTCGGCGTGATCGCCGTCGGCTGGTGGGGTCTGCGCCGCGGAGCGGCCGGCAGCGGCACGCCGCGCCCGGCGTTCCAGAGCATGCGGATGTCGACCCAGACGAGCCGCGGCGACGTGTTCGAGGCCGCCCTCTCGCCCGACGGGCGCTACCTCGCGTACCTCGCGGGCGTGGCCGGGCGCGCGAGCCTGCGCGTGCGCCAGGTCGCGACCGGCAGCGACGTGGAGGTGCTGCCCGACGCAGGACACCTTGCTCGAGGGCCCGGCCTTCTCGCCCGACGGGAACTACCTCTTCTACCTCGCGCGCAAGCCCGACAACCCGAACTACCGGGCGCTCTTCGAGGTCGCCTCGCTCGGCGGCACCCCGCGCGAGCGCGTCTTCGACGTCGACTCGCGGTCGAGCTTCTCGCCGGACGGGAAGCGCATCGCGTTCTGGCGGCGCGCTCAACCCGGAGAAGCAGAGCCGGCTCGTCATCGCTCGAGCTCGAGAGCTCCAAGGAGCACGTGCTCGCGTCGCGTCTCCGACCCCGAGTCGTACCAGGGCGGGCCGAGCTGGTCGCCCGACGGCCGCACGATCGCCGTGGCGCTCCTGAAGCCGGCGCCCGACTTCCGGGCGACGGTCTCGCTCTTCGACAGCGAGAGCGGCGAGCGGCGCGACCTGCTCGCCGCTTCCCCGCACGATCCTCAACAGCGTCGCGTGGCTGCCGGACGGCCAGGGGCTCGCGGCGAGCGCGCAGAACCTCACGCACCAGCATCAACCAGCAGGTGTACCTGATCGGCTACCCGGACGCGCAGCTCCAGCGCGTCACGAACGACTTCTACCGCTACGCCGGCGTCTCCGTGTCGCGCGGAGAGGAGGCGATCGCCGCAGTGCGGGTCAGCCGCCTGGCCAACCTCTGGATCGCCGACGCGGCGGCGGCGGACCGGCGCGGCCGATCTCGTCGACCGTGAACCCGGAGGAATCGCACTTCGTGATCGCCGGTCGCCTCGGCCGACACCGTGATCTACGACGCGCCGCGCGACCAGTCGGTGCAGATCTGGGCGCGGCCGGTCGCGGGGGGCGAGCCGCGGGTGCTCACCACGGGAGACGCGCTGTCGATCAACCCTCGCGCAGCGGGCAAGCTCGTCCTGTTCGACCGGCTCGACGCGTCCGGAGTCCACATCTGGAGCATGGACCTGGACGGCAGCAACCCGCGCAAGCTGAGCTCGGGCGGCGGCGCGCAGGTGGCGGCCGTGTCGCCACGACGGCCGCTATGCGGCGTTACTTCCCTGTCGACGCGCCCCAGACCGTGTCGCTGATCACGCTGGAGAGCGGCCAGGTGTCGACGATCGGCATCGAACGTCACGGCCGGCCTCGCGGGCTTCTCGCCGGACTCCTCGCAGGCTCCTGCTGGGCCGCTCGGAGCCGCGACGCGCAGGGTCTCGATGCGAACGGTGTGGCAGGCGGTTCCCGTCGGCGGCGGACCCGAGACCGCGACGTTCCGGCTGCCCGCACGGCGATCGGATCCGACCTGGGCGCCCGACGGCCAGGCGATGACGTTCCGCGAACCGGAGCGACCCGGCGTGGAACGTCTACCGCCAGGACGCGTCGGGCAAGGAGCCGGTGCCGGTGACCCGGTTCACCGACGGGCCGCATCACCAGCTACCAGTGGTCGCCCGACGGGAGCCGGCTCGCGCTCATCCGCCGCACGGACGAGGGAGCCAACGTCTGGGTCACCGGGAAGCGACGGCAGCCGACCCGCGCAGGTCACGCAGCTGCCGTCCTCGGACGTCTTCTTCGTGCGCTGGCTGCCCGACAGCCGTCGGCTCGCCGTCTCGGCCGGCAAGCTCAGCCGCGACGTCGTCCTGATCAAGCTATAGCGTTCCGTGTACTGTCGGTCGATGCGGATCACTGGCGTCGCGGTACGCTACCTGCCGATCGAGAAACGCGAGCAGCTGCGGATCGACCGGGGCCTTCGGGTCGAGCGCCTGCGCCTTCGCGATCGCCTCGCGCGCCTCGGTCCAGCGCTCCTGGCGAGCGAGCACGGCCGCGAGCCGCAGCCAGACGGCGACCTTCTCGGGCTGGAGCCGCACGAGCGCGCGGTGCGCCTCCTCGGCCCGCGCGTAGTCGCGCAGGTCGAGCGCGATGCCGGAGATCGCCTCCCAGGCCGAGATGCGCGCCGGATCGAGCCGCACCACCTCGAGGTAGCGCTGCTGCGCCTCGCGCGGGCGTCCTTTGGCCACGAGCAGCTCGGCGGCGCGCTCCTGCGCGGCGGCGTCGTCGCGGTTGGCGACGATCGCGGCCTCGAGGTCGGCGAGCGCGCGGTCGGGCTGCACGGCGGCCACGTGGCGCTCGGCCAGCTCGCGCAGCAGCTCCGCGGCCCGCGTCCCGCCGACGGCGAGCGCCGGCACGCCTGACAGCAGCGTGCGCACGTCGCCCCCGGCGGCGCCCATCGCCGCGTACTGCGCGGTCGCCTGGCGCGCCGCCTCGGACGGGCGCACGACGGTGCGTCGCGGAGCGACGAACTCGAGGTAGGGGCTGTCGTCGGTGTTGAGCGGCGTGCCGGAGGGGAACGCCTGGCGGTCTTCCGCCCAGCGCTCCATCTCGGGCCGGCCCATCGTCCAGGTGGCGGCGAGCGCGAGCGGGTCGCGGAGCACCAGCGTCGAGCGCAGCTCGCGCGCGAGCGGCTCGTCGGCGAAGGCGCGCTCGAGCCGCGTCCAGTCGAGCCGCTGCGGGTCCCGGCTGCCGACGAGCAGCATGTCCGCGGCCAGGTTCTTGATGCCGTCCTCCGGCCCCACGGGCGGCACCAGCCAGAGCGAGGCGTGATCGAACACGGAGAGGAACGTCTTCACCTCCACCTTCACGTCGGCGGGCGCCAGGTTGTAGTAGTGGAACCACTGCGCGAAGAGCCCGCCGGGCGCGAGGCGATCCCGCGCGGACTCGAGGAACTCGCGGGTGAAGAGGTTCGAGACCCCCGTGATCCAGGGGTTCGACGGCTCCGAGACGACGAGGTCGTAGGGCTGGCGCGCGCGCAGCAGGTGGTTGCGCCCGTCGCGGATCACGAGCTCGAAGCGCGGGTCGCGCCGCAGCGGCTCCGAGAACGAGGCGAACCAGGGCGCGGCCTCCCAGGTCGCGGGCTCGATCTCGACGCACTCGAGGCTCGCAATCGGGTGCGCCGCCGCGGCCGCGGCGGTGGCGCCGGCCCCCCAGCCGATCACCAGGACGCGCTTCGGGGCCGGGTGCAGCAGCAGCGGGACGTGCGCGAGGAACTTCTGCGTCACCACGTCCTCGGTGCCGCTGCCGGCGTCGGTCTTGCCGTTCACGGACAGGAAGCGGCGCGAGCCGTCCAAAGGCTCGGAGACCGCCACGACGGCCTCACGGCCCTCGCGGTAGAAGAGCAGCCGGCGCTGCTCGCGAAGCCAGGAGCCCAGGCGCCAGGGCGAGTCGAGCCGGTGGATCCACTCGAGGCCGTAGCGGTGCACGCCCGAGCTCATCAGCACCGGATCCCACGGCCGGAAGCGCGGCACGAGCGCAATCGCCGCGACCACGACGGCGGCGAGCGCCACGGCCGCCGCGGCGACGGACAGCCGCGACTCGCCGAGCGCGAGCCGCCAGACGCCGGCGCCGACGAGCAGCGCGGCGAAGACCAGGTAGGGCGACTGCAGGCCGAGCTCGGGAACGAGCACGAGGTCTGCGGCGAGCGCTCCGGCGATCGCGCCGGCCGTGTTCCAGGCGTAGAGGCGGCCGGCCGCCCGTTGCGCTCCCGCGACGGGGCTCGGATCCCCGCTCGAGACCGGAAGCGCCAGGTGGAGCAGCAGCGGGAAGCTCAGCCCGAGGATCGCCGTGACCGGGACGAGCGTCGCGAAGCAGAGCGCGAGGAAGGTGAGCTGGTGGGCCGCGAACGACACCGGAAGCAGCTTGAGCGCGGCCAGCGAGACCACGGGCAGCCGGCCGATCGTCCAGGCGCCGGCCAGCACCGCGAGCCCCGCCACGACGAAGAGGGCGCCGACGCTGCGCGCGGGGTCGGCGATGCGCGAACGAGTCGCGGCGTAGAGCGCGGCGCCGATCGCGATCCCGAGCAGCACCGCGAGCAGCACCAGGTTGAAGGCATACACGGTCGAGCCGATCACGAGCGCGTACGAGCGCGTCCACAGCACCTCGAGACCGAAGGTCGCGGCGCCCGACGCGAAGGCGAGCTCGAGACCGCCGCGGCCGAGGCGCAGGCGGGCCGCGCCGTCCGCCTGCGCCGGCCGGGGAGGCTCGACCGCCGGAGTGTCGCGCGCCCAGCGCCGCGCCACGCTTCCGATCAACAGGCTGACCGCCGCGGCGGCGACGAGCGTTCCTCGCACTCCCAGCGCCGGAACGAGCACGAAGGGAGCGAGCGCCACCCCCGCGGCGCCGCCGAGCGTGTTCAGCAGGTAGAGGCGTGCGAAACCCCGGTGAGCGCCGCGGCCCGACCGCGCCAGGTACTCGACGGCGAGCGGCACCGTCGCACCGAGCAGGATCGTGGGCGGCAGCAGCACGCAGGCGGCGAGGATCGCGATCCCCACCGACTCGGCGAAGCCGGTGAGGCCGAGCCGCGCGACCAGCAGGCCGTAGGCCCAGGGCAGGCCGCGCAGGAGCGGCAGCGTCAGGAGCGCCGTGCCTCCGGTCAGCAGCTCGAGCTTCGCGTAGGCCAGCAGCGGATCCGCGACGCGCCGGCGCGACACCAGCGCGCTGCCCGTGGCGAGGCCGGCCATGTAGACGGCCAGCACCATCGCGACCGCCTGCGTGGTGCCGCCGAAGATGAGGCCGAACGAGCGCATCCACAGCGACTCGTAGACGAGCGCGGCCATGCCCGAGAGCGCGACCAGCACCATCAGGCCACGGGCGGGAGCGGGGAGAGGCGCCGGTGTCGAAGCCATGAAGCGCGCCGGCAATCTAGCAGAAGGCCGTTGCCCTGACGACGGCCGCCAGGCCCGCTGCCGCTAGAATCGGGGTGTTGACCTCCGAACGCGACGATCCGCGGACGGCCCTCGTTCGCTCGCTGCTCGAGCTCGCGCCGGCCGACGCCGAGGAGGCGGGCGACCGCGACCAGATCGTCGACTTCGTGAGACGCCACGAGCGGCCCTTCGACCGCGCGATCGGCGAGGGCCACCTGACGGGGAGCGCCATCACGGTGTCCGCCGACGGCAGCCACGTTCTGCTGCTCCACCATCGCAAGCTCGACCGCTGGCTGCAGCCCGGAGGCCACGGCGATCCGGGCGAGACGACCGGCGAGGAGGTGGCCCTGCGCGAGGCGCTCGAGGAGAGCGGGATCGAGGGCCTCACGCTGCACCCGCGAGCGCCGCGCCCGCTCGACGTGGACGTCCACGACATCCCGGCGCGCGGCTCGGAGCCGGCGCACCAGCATCTCGACCTCCGCTACCTGGTCGTGGCGCCCGAGCGCGCGCAGCTGCTGCCGGAGCTCGCGGAGCTCAACGAGATCCGCTGGGTGCCCTGGGACGAGACGGAGCCGCTCGGGCCGGATCACGGCCTGCGGCGTGCGCTCCGCAAGGCGCGCGCCATTGTGAGCGCAGGTGACCGCACTGAGCATCGCGCACCCGGCTGCTCGCAGCGGCGTTCGGCTTCGCTCTGATCGCAGGCGCGACGAGCGTCCGCGCACAAGCCCCGGCGGCGGCGGCGCCGACCCCCAAGCCGGCGGTGATCAAGCCGGGCGACAACCTGGTCACGGACGGGCTGCCCGAGATCCCCGCGGCCGTCGCCGAGGCGGTGGGCCGCTACACCGAGTTCCGCTCGGCCGCGCTCGCCTCCTGGCACCCGACGAAGCGGGAGATGCTGATCCAGACCCGCTTCGGCGACACGCCGCAGATCCACGAGGTGCGCTTCCCGCTCGGCGCCCGCCGGCAGCTCACGTTCTTCCCGGACCGCGTCGGCAACGCGAGCTGGCCGCGCCGCTCGTCCGACTACATCGTCTTCACGAAGGACCAGGGCGGCGACGAGTTCTCGCAGATCCACCGCCTCGACCTCGCGACCGGCGAGGTCCGCATGCTGACGAGCGGCGGCCGCTCGCAGAACGAGCTCGGCCCCTGGTCGCACCAGGGCGACCGCCTGGCCTTCGGCTCGACGCGCCGCAACGGCGCCGACCGCGACATCTACGTGATGGACCCGAAGGACCCCGCCTCGGCGCGGCTGCTGCTCGAGGTGAAGGGCGGCGGCTGGGCGCCGGCCGACTGGTCGCCCGACGACAAGAAGCTCGCCGTCCTCGAGTTCATCTCGGTCAACGAGAGCTACGTCTGGCTGGTCGACGTGGCCACGGGCGAGAAGACGCTCGTCACGCCGAAGGGCGGCGAGCCCGTCGCGTACGGCGGCGCCCGCTTCAGCGCCGACGGCAAGGGCGTCTACGTCACGACCGACAAGGACTCGGAGTTCCAGCGCCTCGCGTATCTCGAGCTCGCGCAGCGGCACGCACAGCTACCTGACGTCGCACATCTCGTGGGACGTCGACAGCTTCGCGCTCTCGCCCGACGGCAGGACGATCGCGTTCGTGACCAACGAGGAAGGCCTGGACGTGCTGCACCTGCTCGACACCGCGAGCGGCAAGGAGAAGCCGGCGCCCAGGCTGCCGGTCGGCCTGGTGGTCGCGCTCGAGTGGCACAACAACGGCCGCGACCTCGGGCTGTCGCTCTCCTCGGCGCGCTCGCCGGTCGACTGCTACTCGCTCGACGTCTCGACCGGCAAGCTCGAGCGCTGGACCGAGAGCGAGACGGGCGGGCTCAACGCCGCAAGCTTCTCGGAGCCGGAGCTCGTGCGCTGGAAGAGCTTCGACGGCCGCACGATCTCGGGCTTCCTCTACAAGCCGGGCCCCCGCTTCAGCGGCCCGCGCCCGGTGATCATCAACATCCACGGCGGGCCCGAGGGCCAGGCGCGCCCGGGCTTCCTCGGCCGCGGCAACTTCTACATGGACGAGCTCGGTGTCGCCGTGATCTACCCGAACGTGCGCGGGTCGACGGGCTTCGGCAAGAGCTTCGTGAAGCTCGACAACGGCGTGCTGCGCGAGGACTCCGTGAAGGACATCGGCGCGCTCATCGACTGGATCGCGACGCGCCCGGATCTCGACGCCTCACGCGTGATGGTCACGGGCGGCAGCTACGGCGGCTACATGACGCTCGCGGTGGCGACGCACTACGACGCCAAGCTGCGCTGCGCGCTCGACGTCGTGGGGATCTCGAACTTCGTGACGTTCCTGCAGAACACCGAGTCCTACCGGCGCGACCTGCGGCGCGTCGAGTACGGCGACGAGCGCGACCCCGCCATGAAGGAGCACCTCGTGCGGATCTCGCCCGCGACGAACGCGGCGAAGATCACGAAGCCGCTCTTCGTCGTGCAGGGCCGCAACGACCCGCGCGTGCCGTACACGGAGTCCGAGCAGATGGTGGCGACGGTGAAGAAGAACCGCGGGCCGGTCTGGTACCTGCTCGCGAGCGACGAAGGCCACGGCTTCGCCAAGAAGAAGAACCAGGACTTCCAGCTCTACGCGACGGTGGCCTTCATCCAGGAGTACCTGCTGAAGTAGCCGCCGCTCGCCCGCGGGGCTAGCGCGCGGCCCGCCGCTTCTCGGGCAGCCGCTGCGCGATGAAGGCCTTGAGCTTGCGGACCGCGGCCTCGTCGAGCTCGAGGAAGCGCACGGCGACGCCGCGAGGATGCTGCTTCGACTCGTGCTCCTCGAGCGACACGCGCACGACCTGGACGCGCAGCTCGGTCTCCACCGTGTCGGGGAACAGCAGCAGGCGCAGGACGTGGACCTCGCCGGCTTCGACGGGAGCGCGGGTCGTGAGGTAGGCGCCCGTGACGCTGACGTCGGCCAGCCCGACGATGTGGGTGCGCCCGCCCGCCCTCAGCACCGCGCCGCGCCCGAACGGCAGCTTGCGCCGGAGCGCGCGCCTGCGCTCGTTCCCGTCCTCGTCCACGACGCGTTCTTCCTCGATCGCGTCTTCGCCCATCGCTAGCAGTGCCTGCATCATCACATCCTCCGTGCCCCGCGTCACGCGGTCACGCCTGAACGCCTTCAGCATCCTCCCCCCCTCGCCACCAGTCATTTTGCAAGCGCCGCGCCAGGACGGGGGGCTCGTGCCCGCCCGCCGAAGCCCCGTGAAACGAGGCTGTTGGGGCGCGCTGCGCTCCTGCCGGCCCGAAGAATGGGCCGGAAATCGGACACTTGCACCGTCACGCCGCGCTGCGGGAGACTCCGCGGACCGCTTTTCGGGAAGGGGCCCTTGAGCACGCCGCGGCCGGGTTGGGACGACTACTACATGGCGATCGCGCGGACCGTCGCGACGCGCTCGAGCTGCGTGAGGCGCCGCGTCGGCGCGCTGATCGTGGTCGAGAAGGCGATCATCGCCACCGGCTACAACGGCACCCCGATGGGGGTCAAGAACTGCGACGAGGGCGGCTGCCCGCGCTGCGCCTCGGACGCGCCGCCCGGCGCCGGCTACGACACCTGCGTCTGCGTGCACGCCGAGCAGAACGCGATCGTGCTCGCGGCGCGCCACGGCAACGCCACGAACGGCGGCATCCTCTACGCGACGCTGCGCCCCTGCTTCGGCTGCGCCAAGGAGTCGATCCAGGCCGGCCTGCGCGAGCTCGTGTACGAGGAGCCCTACGAGTACGGGGCGGGCCTCGAGGAGGCCTACCGGCGGCTGATCGCCGAGTCCGGCATCCTGCTGCGCCAGCGCTGAAGTCGCGCTACTCTCGGGCCCGCATGCTGGCGAGCATGGGCCTCCTTCTGGGCCTCACCGTCGCCGACCCGGCGGGCGCCGCCTGCGAGCCGGGGCAGGCGCTCACACCGGGGCCGGACGCGCTCAGCGTCCCGATCGAGGAGCGGCTGGCGCTGCTCGAGGACGAAGCGCGGGCGCTGTCGTTCGCGGACGTGTCGGGACCCTCGGCTTGCGCGCGCTTCGTGGCGCCGCCGGACGCTTCGCAGATCACGACGCGCGGCGGCGGGCGCCACTGGCTGCGCTTCCGCGTCGACCTGCGCGGCGCGCGCACGCGCCACTGGCTGCTGTTCCTGCCGATCGCGAACTTCGAGCGCGCCTGCGCCTGGCTGCCGCTCGTCTCGGGCGGGCAGGCCATGCGCTGCATCGGCCTCGACGAGCCGCAGCCCGCGGGGGCGCTGCGCCACAACCGCATGCTCTTCGCGCTGCCCGACGACCTCGACCCCGAGCGGCCCGCGTTCCTCTCGTTCGAGTCGCGCGCCCCGCAGACGGTGCGCGGAGCGCTCGTGAGCGCCGAGGCCTTCTTCTCGGAGGACGAGCGCGCGCAGTTCCTGGGGGGCCTCTTCAACGGCCTGCTGCTCGCGACCGCGCTCTACAACCTGATCTTCTTCGCCGCGGTGCGCGATCGCGCCAGCCTCTACTTCGCGATCCACCTGCTCGGCCTCGGGCTCGCCATGATCGGGTTCGAGGGGCGCGGGCGCGAGTACCTGTGGCCCTGGCTCGGGCCGCTCGGCGCCTCGCTCCCGACGGCGATGCTGGCGACCGCGTTCCTGTTCGGCTGCCTGTGCGGCCGCGACTTCCTGGCGACCCGCGAGCGCGCCCCGCGCGTCGACCGCCTGCTGCAGCTCGCGATGCTGCCGGCGATCGTCTCGTTCCCGCTCAGCATCCTGAGCATCGGCCTCGCCGAGCAGACCACGGCGATCGCCGCGCTCGCGTTCGTGGTGAGCCTGATCAGCGCCGCCACGGTCGTCGCCCGCAGCGGCTACCGGCCCGCGGTGTACCTGCTCGGCGGGCTCTCGGTCTTCCTCGCGGGCGTCTTCTCCGTCGCGCTGCGCACGCTCGGCCTCGTCGCCATCCCCGAAAGCTGGGGCGTGCCGCTCACGCGCGCGGGCCTCGTGGTCGCGAGCATCGCGATCTCGGTCGGCCTCGGACGCCGGGTCGTCGAGCTGCGCCGGGAGCGCGACCAGTCGGCGCGCGAGGTGACGCTGCTCGAGGCGTCGCTGCGCCGCCGCGAGCAGATGGCGGCGATGGGCTCGCTCGTCGCCGGGGTCGCCCACGAGGTGCGCAACCCGCTCTTCGGGATCTCGTCGACCGTCGACGCGCTCGAGGCGCGCGTGCGCCACGAAGGCGTCTCGGCGCACCTCGAGACGCTGCGCGGACAGGTCGGGCGGCTCGGCAAGCTGATGAACGACCTGCTGGAGTACGGCCGCCCGCGGGAGCTCGAGCGCACGCCGGAGCAGGTCCAGAGCGTGATCGAGGAGGCGAGCCGCGCCTGCGACTACCTGGCGCGCGCCTCGGGCGCGCGGATCGAGACGCGCGCGAACGGGCCGCTGCCCCCGCTGCTCGTCGACCGCAAGCGCGTGGTGCAGGTGTTCCAGAACCTGCTCGAGAACGCGCTGCGCCACTCGCCGCCCGGCGGCACGGTCGTGGTCGAGCTCGATCCGGCCGAGCGCGACGGCCGCAGGCTGGTGCGGGTCTCGGTGCGCGACCACGGCGCCGGCTTCGCGCTCGCCGACCTGCCGCACGTGTTCGAGCCGTTCTTCACGCGGCGGCGGGGCGGCACCGGGCTCGGCCTCTCGATCGTGCAGCAGATCGTGGAGCAGCACGCGGGAAGCGTCGAGGCCCGCAACGACGCGACGGGAGGCGCCTGCGTCGTCGTCTGGCTGCCGCTCGGCGCGCCCCCCGGCTAGCGGGCGCTAGCGGGCCTTCGTCCAGGCCCACTCCTCCGAGACCGTCTTGCCGCCCTGCGGCCCCTCGATGCGGGCGTGCAGCGCCCCCTGGGCGTCGAGCCAGTACAGGATCCGCTGCGGAAAGTCGTGCTGCTTGTTCTCGAACACGGCGCGTCGTCCGCCCGACTCGACGAGCGCGAACGGCACCGGCGGGCGCGAGCCCGGGCTCGCGAAGTAGAAGGTCCCCTCGGGCGTCGCCTGGATGCGCTGGAACTCGAACGACACCATGCGATCGCCCTTGACGTCGCGGTGCAGCCCCAGCAGCGCGCCCCCCTTGAGCGAGGTCCACTGCTCCTCCATCGACATTCCGTCGCTCTCGCCTTCCCAGCGTCCCTCGAGCCAGCCGAGCTCTTCGATCTTGCCGCCGGGCGCCTGTGCCCCGACGCTGGCCAGCGAGATGAACCAGAGTGCCCCCAGAAGCGTCGCTCGTCGCATCGGAATCTCCTTGGATGAAAGATAGGACGCCTTCGGCTACGGCTCTTGGAAAAAAGCGACGCTACTCGCCGGCGAGCAGCAGCCGCAGCCGCTCGGGGTGCGTGAAGTTCCTGGCGAGCTCGCCGTCGCGCTCGCGGCCCTGGCGCGGCGTGCGCCCCGCGAGCACGCGGAAGTCCCGCAGCAGGTGCGCCTGGTCGAAGTAGCCGGCGTCGAGAGCCATGTCGACGGCGCTCGCGCGCTCCGCGGCGTCGAGCCCGGCGAGCACCGCGTTCAGCCGGACGATGCGGGCGAACAGCTTCGGGCGGATGCCGAGCTCGCGCGCGAACACGCGCTCGATCCGCCGCCGGCTCCAGCCGAGCGAGCGCGCGACGTCGGCGATGCGGGCCGCGCCACGCGCCTCGAGCAGCAGGCGGACGGCCGGTCGCGCCGTGGCGGCGGGGCGTCGGCTCGCGAGCGCGAGCTGGGACGCGAGCCAGTCCTCGGCCGCCGCGAAGCGCGCGGCGTCGCTCCGCGCCGCGGCGAGCGCCTGCACGAGCGCCCGCGCGCGCGGCCGGCCGACGATCGCGGCGAGCGGCGTCTCGCGGCCCGTCGCCCCGGCCATCGAGACGGGCAGGAGCGGCGTCACCTCGCCGGGCCGGAACCGCACTCCGAGCGTCGCGACGCGGCGCCCCGCGCGCAGCAGCCACGGCCGCGTCAAGGTGCCCGCCAGGAAGGCCCGCCGCTGTCGCCGCCAGCGCCCGCCCACCTGCCGCGAGAACGGGTCCCCGAGGTGCACGATCAGCTCCGGGCAGCCGTCCGGCACGACGCGGTCGGGCGCCCGTCCGGCACGCGGCCGCGGGTCCGAGACGAGCCACAGGCACTCGAGGTGCGGCCGCAGCGCGGCGCGCGGCCGGTGCTCGACGTAGCGCAGCGTCATCCGCTCAGCGCGCGAGCGTCGCCAGCCAGACGTCGGCCTCGGACTGGTTCTCGATGTAGCACAGCCAGCGATCGTCCCGCGAGAGGCTGATCCCCTGCGCGGACACCCCGAGGATCGGCGTCGCCTGGCCGCTGCGCGTGTCGAGCATCACGATCCCGTCGTAGCGGGCGATCATCAGCCGGCGGCTGTCGCTCATCCAGGCGGGCCAGCCGCGGCCCTCGGGCAGCGGGGTGTAGGTCCGCGTGGCGAACGAGTAGAGCAGCGTGACGCTGTCGGGCGACGTGTAGAAGGCGAGGCCACCGGCCAGCATGCTCCCGTCCGGCGACCACGAGCGGGGCTGCAGCGCGTGGCCGCCCTCGAGCTCGGGCAACGCCTCGGCCTGGCGCTGGTCGAGCGGCGGCGTCAGGTCCAGGATCCAGGTCTTCACGCTGTCGTTCGTGGCGATCCTCTTTCCGTCGGGCGCCCAGGCGACCTCCGTGCGGGCGGGCCCGGTGGCCTTCGTGAGCTGCTCGATGCCGCTGCCGTCGGGCCGGATCGCCCACGTCTCGTAGCGGCCGCTCCTGTCGCTGTAGAACGCGAGCCGCGTGCCGTCCGGGCGACCAGCGCGGACCGCGGTCGCGGTAGGCGTCGTCGGTGAGCTGGCGGTAGCCGGTGCCGTCGCTCTTCACCACGTACAGGTCCTCGCGGCCGCCGAGTGTCGTGAAGGCGATCCATTCCCCGTTCGGAGAGATGTCCTGCGTGTAGATGACGCGCGAGCCCCGGAACACCGGGCGCGGCGGGTCGCTGACCCTGCCCGTGGCGGGATCCAGGCCGACGCGCTGGATGCTGGAGCGCCGATCGGAGCTCACGTACATCATCTGCTTGCCGTCGCGCGAGAAGCTGATCGAGCCGCTCGTGCGCGACGGCGTCGTGACCGGCTCCGGCTCGCCGCGCGTGCGGCCCGTGTCGTCGTCGATCGCCACGCGCCACAGGTTCATCGAGCCGCCCCGCTCGCTCGAGAAGTAGAGGCTCTTGCCGTCGGGAGACCAGACGGGATTCCAGTCCATCGCCGGGTCCTCCGTCACCGAGAGTGCGGCCGGCTCGCCCTTGGCGTCGGCGGGGATCGTCCACAGGTCGCGTTGCCCGCTGTTGCCACGCAGCCCCCAGAAGGCGATCCGCAATCCCGAGGGCGACCAGCGCGGCTGCACCGCGTCGTGCTCGTGCGTGAGCTGCCGGATGCCGCCCGTGCCCAGCTCGACGAGCGCACAGGTGTCCCTCGCCGGGGCGGCTGTAGGGATCCTGGCCGCTGTGGGTCGAGAAGACGATCTGCTTGCCGTCGGGCGACCAGGCCGGGTCGTAGCCGAAGTCGGTGAGCCGCTTCACCGACTCGCCCGTCGAGCCCATCACGAAGATGCCGCCGCCGTCGCGCTCGGAGCGGAACGCGATGCGCTCGCCGTCGGGCGAGTACGCGGGCGCCGTGTCGGCCTCGGGGCTGTCGGCGGTCAGGTTCACCGGGTTGCGTCCGCCGACGCGCTGATGCCAGATGTCGGGGTTGCCGGCCGACTCGCCGACGTAGACGAAGCTCTCGCCGCCCGGAGCGAGCTGCGCCTGCCGCTCCTGGCCGGGCGTGTCGGTCACCTGCTGGAACGCGAGCGGCGGCCGGCCCGCACCGGGCCCGCGCGCGCCGCCGCCGACGCGGCGGCCGACCTCGAAGGCCAGGCCGAGCAGCACGAGGCCGACGAGCCCGAGCGGCACGTAACGCCGCAGGCGCCGCGACGCCGGCAGCGGGCCGAGCGCGTCGGCGCGCTGCGAGGCCGAGGTGCCGCCCACGCTGTCGAGGTGGAAGGCCAGGTCGCGCGCCGACTGGAAGCGCTCGTCGGGGCTCTTCTCGAGGCAGTGGTGGACGATGAGGTCGAGCGCGTGCGGGATCCGCGGATCGGAGAGCGACGGCATCTCGGGCTCGTCGCGCAGCACCGAGCTCAGCAGCTCCGCCGGGCTCGTTCCCTTGAAGGCGCGCCGCCCGGTCAGCATCTCGTAGAGGACGGCTCCCAGCGAGAAGATGTCGGAGCGGTGGTCGGCCGGATCGCCGCGCGCCTGCTCGGGCGACAGGTACCCCACCGTCCCGATCATCGCGCCCGGGTTCGTGGGCCGCGCCGCCGTCGGCGAGCTGCTCTGGTCGCCCGCGGCCTTGAGCAGCGGATCCTGCCGGGCGAGCCCGAAGTCGAGGATCTTGACGCGGCCGTCGTTCAGCAGGAACAGGTTCTCGGGCTTGACGTCGCGGTGCACGATGCCCTTCTCGTGCGCCGCCGCGAGACCCTCGGCCACGCGGGCCGCGTGCTCGGCGGCCTTGCGCATCCCGAAGGCGCCCTCGCGCAGCCGCGACCGCATCGTCTCGCCCTCGAGCAGCTCGGTCACGACGTAGAGCTGGTCGCCGTGCTGGCCGGTGTCGAAGATCGCCACGATGTTGGGGTGCGAGAGTGCGGCGACCGCCTTCGCCTCGGCCTGGAAGCGCGACAGCGAGTCGCCGTCGTCGACGAAGTGCTCGGGCAGCACCTTGATCGCGACGTCGCGCTCGAGGCGCGGGTCGCGCGCGCGATACACCTCGCCCATGCCGCCGGCGCCGAGCGGCGCCAGGATCTCGTACGGGCCGAGACGGGTCCCGGACGCGAGGGGCATGACTTTCCTTCTGCGAGAGAGCGGCCCGGATTCTACTCCGACGCGCGCTAAGGCAGCTTGCCGCGCGCGATGGCCGTGGCGGCGGTGTGCAGAACCTTCTCCATGCTCGAGCGGACCGCTTCGTCCTGCTCGTCGCGCGGCAGCGCCTTGTCGAGGATGTCCTGGTAGCCGACCTGCTTGCTCCAGATGA
The DNA here is from genome assembly GCA_963724555.1 of uncultured Acidobacteriota bacterium. Classification (GTDB taxonomy): domain Bacteria; phylum Acidobacteriota; class Vicinamibacteria; order Fen-336; family Fen-336; genus DATBSL01. The sequence continues at coordinate 5,171 of CAVRVE010000014.1, read as the reverse complement.
TGCCGCCGCCTTCGTGGACCCGGACCTCGAAGCACGCGCGCGCCTCTCCGAGGTCTTCGACCTGGATGTGGAACTGCCGCCCCTCGTGCTCAAACTGCTTGTTCAGGCCGACGATCATTCTGCCTTCTTGCCTCACCAAGACATTGGTCACGAACACCTTTGCATGAACTGGCGCAGCCGTCCACACGACTGGACGGACGTGAAATCGTATCGTCCCGACGCAGCCTCACCTCGACCTCGTACACAATCGACAGAGAACCTTCTCGGAGGGCATCGATGCGCGTCGTCTGTGTCTCGCTCCTCGTTGTCGCACTCGCACTCGGCACGGCCACAAGGGACAGCTCGGCCCAGGACTGGCCGTCGTTCCGCGGCCCGGCTGCCAGAGGCGTCGCCGACGGCCAGAACCTGCCCGGCGACTGGGACGTGAAGGCCGGCAGGAACGTCCGCTGGAAGGCGGACGTTCCCGGCGTCGGGCACTCGAGTCCCATCGTGTGGGGCGATCGCGTGTTCGTCACCACGGCGGTCCCGGCCGAGGATCCCACGCTCGTGCTCGGCGACAAGGGCGGCATCGACCTCGCGTCGGACAAGCCGCCGATCTCGTGGCGGCTGCTCTGCTTCGACGCGAAGGACGGCAAGCGCCTCTGGGAGCGCGAGGCCTACGCGGGCGAGCCCCGCGCCGCCCGCCACGTGAAGTCCAGCCACTCGAACCCCACGCCGGTGACGGACGGGAAGACCGTGGTGGCGCTCTTCGCCTCCGGCACGCTCGCCGCATTCGACGTCGACGGCACGCCGCGCTGGAAGCGTCGACCTCGGCACGCTCAACCCGGGCCTGCTCGGCGACCCGAAGTCGGAGTGGGGCCAGGGCAGCTCGCCGGTCATCTTCGAGAACCTGGCGATCGTGCAGGTCGACAAGCACGCGGGCTCGTTCCTCGCGGCGTACGACCTCGCGACCGGCAAGCCGGCCTGGCGCGTCGAGCGCGACGAGCGGCCGGTGTGGGCGACGCCGACGCTCCACCGCTCGGGCGGCCGCGCCGAGCTCCTCGTCGTCGGCGGCTACCACGTGCGCGGCTACGACCCGCGGACCGGCAAGGAGCTCTGGCGCTTCAAGGACGTCGCGGAGGTCAAGACGCCCACGCCGTTCGTGAGCGACGGCCTCGTGATCTTCGCCGGCGGCTATCGCGGCCGGCCGCTCTTCGCGATCAAGGCCGGCGCGCAGGGCGACGTGTCCGTGCCCGAGAACGCGAAGAGCGGCCCGTTCCTGGCCTGGCGCACCGATCCGGGCGGGCCCTACACCACGACGCCGCTCGCCTACCGTGACCTTCTCTATGCGGTCCGCGACGAAGGCGTCTTGGGAGTCTACGAGCTGAAGACGGGCGCTCTCGTCTACCGCGAGCGCACCGGCACCACGCACAGCGCCTCGCCGGTGGCGAGCGACGGCAAGGTCTACCTGGCGGGCGAGGACGGCCAGCTGCTGGTGCTGCGTGCCGGCCGCAGCGTTCGAGCTGCTCGACGCGGATCGACATGGGCGAGACCGTCTTCGCGACGCCGGCCATCTCGCGCGGAACGATGTACGTGCGCACGCGCGGGCACCTCTACGCGATCTCGGCCGCGGGCCAGGCTGCGGCGATTCGCTAGGAGCGCGGCGTCTCCACTACTTCTGGATGGTCGCTCAGAACGTGAGCCGGATTCCGAGCTGAATCGTCCTCGGGTCGCGAGCCTTCGCGAGCTGCCCGAAGTTGCCCGGGGGCGTGGCGCTCGTGATCGTCGTCGCCGTGGCCGCCTCGCCGCTGTCGAAGATGACGTTCTCTGCGTCGTAGCCGGCGTTCAGGGAGGACCCAAGGAAGTTCACGGTGTCGAACACGTTGAACACCTCGAAGCGCAGCTGGAGCTTCAGCCTCGAGCCCAGCTTGATGTTCTTGTAGAGCGAGGCATCCACCTGGAAGAGGCCCGGGCCGTTGCAGATGTTGCGACCGGCGCTGCCGTTCGTGCCGATCGGGAAGCCGTTGAGCGTGAAGGCGGCCGGGTTGAGCCATTGCAGGTCGTTCGCGGTGCTCACCGTGCAGGGCTGGCTCACGACCCGGTTGGGTGTCTGCAGCTGCTGATTGCTCGTGCCCCCGGGGCCAAAGAGCCCAGGCACGTCCGCCGCGACTGTCACGGGATAGCCCGTGCCCGCCTGGACGATGGTGGTGAACTCCCAGTCGCCGAGCACGTTTCTCACGAATCGCGATTTGTCTTGAAATGTCGGCAGGGCCAGGACGAGGCTCGCACTGAACATGTGGGTGCGATCGTTGGCGCCTCGCGCGCGGTTGAGGCCCGGTTGGGTGCTGTCTGTGTAGAGCAGACCCGGGTCGAGCCCGCCGCTGGAGGTGTCCCAGCTGGTGGTGATGAGCTTGGACCAGGTGTAGGCGAGCGCGAGCACTGACCCCTGACCGAAGCGGCTGTTAAGTGCGGCCTGCAGGCCGTGGTAGATCGAGCTGCGGTCGTGCTGCCAGAGAGCGAGGTCGTTGCCGCCGATGCCGGTGGTTCCGTTGAGCGGCCGCAGCGCCGCGTCTCCGGTGCGCGCGTAGGCCAGTCGGTTCTCGGGCGGCACTTCGTTCAGGTTGGTCTGTCCCTGGAGCCCAAGGCCACGGCTACCCACGTAGGCCAGCTCCACCAGGGTGTTGCGGAAAAGCTCCCGCTCGACCGTCAGGTTCCACTGCCAGTAGTGGGCGTTCCCTTCCGTCAGCTCCAGGGCCCCGCCGGGCGCCCCGTAGGCGGAGGCTGCGCCCCCGACCTCGGGCGCGGAGTCGAGCGTGCGCTGGAGCGCGGCGAAGCCTGAGAACGGCGGGTTCTGGCCCATGCCCAGCCCGGGGTTCACGCGCTCGCGCTCGTAGAAAAGGCCCACGCCGCCGCGGATCGCCGTCTTGCCGTCGCCCGTGACTTTCCAGGCGACCCCGAGACGGGGGGCGGCCCACAGGGACCGGACGGGCACGAGACTTCGGGTGACGGCGTCACTCCCACCTTGAAGACCCAGTGCCGGACAGGGGTTCGTTCCAGGCGGGTACTCCATCCCGTTGCAGGGAGAGTTCCCGAGGGCGCGGTCGACGGCGGCCAGGGCAAAGGTCGCCTGCTGGTCGTCGGCCATCCAGGGCGGTTCCAGGTGGCTGAAGCGCAGGCCGAAATCCAGCGTCACTCGGGGAGCGACCTTGTACGAGTCCGCCAGGTAGAACTCGAGGTCCCGCCAGCGCTGGCTGACATTCCTGATCGTCTTGGACTCGCGCGTGAAATAGACGGTGTCCCGCAGCAGCAGGTCCGCGATGGGATTGCCGCTCGTGCGACCGGGCAGGAAACCGGTGGGGGTGCGATAACCGGTTGGGAACCGGACCACCACCGACTCGCGGGTGGCGGGTTCCGCATCCTCGTTCTTGGCATTCGTGCTCAAGAACAGCCCGGCCTTCAGGAAGTGTCGGCCGAAGACGGCCGAGAAATCGTCCTTCAGGACGTACAGGCTCTGGTTGTTCTTCCACGGGGCGAAATTCCAGAGACGGCCGTATGGCCCGGCTCCAAACGGAAGGCCGGGCTGGGCGGTGCCGGCATGCTCCTTCACGCTCGCGGGGTAGATCGTGGGCAACACGTCGTTGACCTGGTCGACCGCGGCTGCGTCCCCCGTCCGGACGGCGGTGATCACGTTGGCCGAGTACGAGAACGTCAGGGTGTTCGTCATTTTTGACCCGAAGGTCCGATTGAGCTGGGCCACGAGCGACCGGCTCGGCTGGTCGACGTCCGAGCCGACGACCGACGCTGCAGAGTCCCCCAACAGGAGCGTGTCGTCGGCCTTCCATCTGTCCTGGGTGTAGCGCACCATCGCGCGGGTGCTGTTGCTGATGTTCCAGTCCAACCGGGCGTTGATCTGATCCCAGTCGATGGGCGTGGGCACGGCCCGGACATAGTTGTTGCACCCCGAGCTCGGCGTGCTGTTGGGGACCTGGTAGAGCCTGAGAAACGCGAGCCCGGCAGGGCTGATGCGGTCTGCGGGGATCACGTTCCCGGGGAACGCCTGGCCCGTGAGCGGATCGACCGGGGTCGGAGGTGTGCAGCCGACGAGAGGCGCGCGGCTGAAGTCTCCCGCACGCTCGGCCGAAGTGGGCACGAACTCGCTGCGCACGTCGCTGCGATGGTCCATGTTCTTCTCGTAGGAGAGGAAGAAGTGCAGCTTGTCCTTGACGATCGGCCCGCCGAAGGTCGCGCCGAAGTCGTCCCACTTCAGGGGCGCCCCGGGAAGGCCGGCCTGCTTCAGGAAATAGTCGGTCGAGTTCCAGGAGTCGCGGCGGGCGAAGTAGTACCCGCTGCCGTGGAACGTGTTGGTCCCGCTGCGGGTCACGACGTTGACCTGCGCCCCGCCGGCCTGGCCGAACTCGGCGCCGTAGTTGTTGCGCTGGATCTTGAACTCCTCGATGGCGTCGACGGACGGGTAGACCAGGATCGTCCGGTTGGAGCCGTGGTCCACGTTGTCCGCTCCGTCCACCAGCCACATGTTGGAGGTGGTCGAGCCGCCGCTCACCGAGATGTCCGCGCCGCCCAGAAGCCCTTTGTTCACGGTGTTGAGCCCCTCGGTCGGAGTGACTCCGGGTTGGAGCAGGGTGAGCTGCAGGAAGTTGCGGCCGTTGAGCGGCAGCTCACGCACCTGCTGTCCGCTGGTGAGGCCGGCGATCTCGGCGCCCACCGTCTTCACGGCGTACGCACTGCTCTCGACGCTGACCGCCTCGGTGACCTCACCGACCGAGAGCTGGACGTCCACCTCGCGTACGTCGGTGACGTTGATGACGATCCTGGTCCTCACGGCCGACCTGAACCCGGTGACCGTGACCTCGACCTGGTAGCTTCCCACGGGCAGGTCGGCGAAGGAGTAGTTCCCGGCGTCGTTGGTCGCCGCCTTCCGGGCGAGGCCGGTGTCTTCATTCCTCAGCGTGACCTGTACCCCAGCGATCGCCGCGTTGCTCGGATCGGTCACGTTGCCGCGGATCGCAGCGGTGAACCTCTGGGCGAGGACAGGCCCAGCCAGCAGCAAGAGGAGCGCGGTCAGTGACAGCCGCCGCATGGACATGGGTCTCCTCCCAAACGGCCTACCGGAAGTTCTCGATCATCATCAGGTCGGTGCCCTCGCCGACCAGCCGCGTGTAGAGGATCGTCTT
>CAVRVE010000013.1:0-261063 GCA_963724555.1 uncultured Acidobacteriota bacterium | reverse complement strand
TGGCGCACCTGGGCGAGCGCCGCGGCGAGGCCCTCCTTGGCGAACGCCATGGCCTCGCGCACCGCGACCGGCGCCGTCTCGTGGTTGAGCCCGACGATGACGATCATCGCGCGGCCACCGCCACGGCGGGCGCGAACGTCGCCCAGCCGAACGTGAACACGACGACCGTGAACCCGACGACCTGCAGCCAGGCCGCCCGCCGTCCGCCCCAGCCCCAGCGCCAGCGGGCGACCAGGATCGTCACGTAGATCGCCCAGGAGACGAGCGCCGCCCACTGCTTCGGGTCGCCGGTCCAGTAGCGCCCCTGCAGGCTGTGGTTCCAGAGGAAGCCGGTGATGATCGCGAGCGTCAGGAAGCCGAAGCCGGCCACGACGCTGCGGCCGCCGATCGTGTCGGAGCGCTCGAGGCTCGGAATCAGGTAATAGAAGCGGCGCGGCGAGCGGGCCAGGAGCTCGCGCTCCTGGAACAGGTACAGGACACCCATCGTGAACGCGGCGAAGAGCGCCCCGTAGCCGAACACCACCAGCACCAGATGGAGCGGCAGGTAGAGGCTGCGCAGCACGGGATCGGCGCGCTCCGAGCCCGTGGCGAGGTTCGCGACGAACAAGAGCGCGAAGACGAACGGGTAGGCGAAGAGCGAGGCGGCCTCGACGCGCGTCGTGGCGTGGACCAGCAGGAACACGAGCACGATCGCCCAGCCGAGGAAGGACGCGCCGTCGCGCAAGCCGACCGCCGGGAAGTGCCCGGCCTCGCTCCAGCGCAGCGCGATCGCCGCGGTGTGGAACGCGAAGCCGAGCAGCGTCGCGCCGAGGCTCACCGAGCTGAGCGAGCTACGGCGGAAGACGGCGTGCAGCAGCACGTGCATCGCCCCCGCCGCGTACAGCACGAGAGTGATGAGCAGATAGGCCGACGAGCCCATACGGATCAGGCCAATCTACCACGCGGGCTCCGTCCGCCGCTGCCGCCGCTCGAATGCGCCTAGGCCGTTTGGCTCAGCCGCGGCTCCTTGGCGAGCCCCCGCGCCGCGAGACGCTCGACCTCGGCACGGCTGAGCCCGCCCGAGGCGTGGACCTCGATCGCCTGGCGGCATCCCGTCTCCTGGTCGTTCGCCTCGACCGACATCGCGCCGTTCACGTCGATCCCGAAAGCGACCTCGATCTGCGGCTTGCCCCGCGGCGCCCTCGGGATCTCCAGGAGCTCGAACTTGTGGAGGCTCTTGTTGTAGGCCGCGAGATCGCTCTCGCCCTGCAGCACGTGGACGAGCACGCGCGTCTGGTTGTCGGCGATCGTCGTGAACACGCGGCGCTTCCGCGTGGGAATCGTGGTGTTGCGCTCGATGACGGGCGTGAAGGTGCCGTCCTTCGTCTCGATGCCGAGCGTGTGAGGCGTGACGTCGAGCAGCACGAGGTCGCCCACCGCGCCCTGCAGGACGCCCGCCTGGATCGCAGCGCCCAGGACGACGCTCTCGTCCAGGTCCGTGCGAAGCCCCGGAGGCTTGCCGAACACGCGCTGCACCATGTCGCTCACGCCCATCGGCGCCTGCCCACCCAACAGCAGCGCCTCGTCGACCTGCTCGGGCGCAAGCCGCGCGTCGGCGAGGCAGCGCCGGCCGAGCGCTGCGGCCGACTCGAGGAGCGCCTCGCCCGGCTCCTCGGGCGTGCCCGCCGTGGCTCGCACCTGGACCCAGCCGTCGTCGAGCTCGAGGATCGAGACGTCGAAGCTGCCGGGGCTGAAGTCACAGATCGCCACGCTCCGACGATCGCGGCTTTCGAGCCCCAGGCCGAGCGCGGCCGCCGTCGACCGGTTGACGAGGCGAGCGACGCGCAGGCCGGCGATCAGGCCGGCATCTCGAGTGGCCTGGCGCTGCAGGTCGTTGAATGACGACGGCACGGCGATCACGGCCTCGTCGACCGTCTCGCCGAGCTGGTGCTCCGCCGCCGCCTTGAGATGGCCGAGCAGATGCGCGGCGATCTCGGGCGGCGACAGTGCCTCACCGGCCACCATCACGCGCAGGTCGCCGTTGGCCGCGGCCGCGAGCCGGGCGCGCGCCCAGCGGCCGCGCTCCTTCGCCGTTCTTGCGTCGAGCGTGCGCCCGAGCAGCCGCAAGACCGCCACGACGCTGGCCCGCGGATCCTGGATGGCCTGCCGCCTCGCGGCCTCTCCCACGCGCGGCTCGCCGTCCTCGCCGAAGGCCACGAGCGTGGGGGTCGCGCGGGCGCCGTCCAGGTTCGGAATCACTCGCGGCGATGCGCCCTCCATGACGGCGATTCGCGAGTGGGTCGCGCCGAGGTCGACGCCGATCATTCGGCCCACGACAGCTCACCTCTCGACCCACTTGCCGCCGCGCCAGAGCATCAGGCGTACGCGCGCGGTGCCGCCGTTGACGCGCACCGCGGCCTGGGCGTGGTCGCCGGCGAGGTAGAAGGTGCCGGGCGTCGCCGTTCCGAGCGGCGAGAACGACAGCATGTCGGAGACGCCGAAGCGCACGGGGTCGCCGGACAGCACGCCTTTCTCCGGCGGCAGCTCCGGGACGCCTGGATTGAAGCCGACGAAGACGCCGGGCACCCCGCCCGCCAACGGGATCTGTCCCTCGATCAGCCGGTCCGTCCCCTTCGCGATGTCGGCCGAGAGCACGCCGTTTCCGTTGCCGTCCGCGTAGACCGCGTAGGTGACGGCGCCGCCCTCGACGCGCGAGAAGCGAATCGCCGTGTAGACACCGGAGCGCACGGCGATCGAGTGGGCGAGACGAAAGCGCGCCTTGAACTGCTGCGCGGCGCCGACGAGATGCGCGTCGGCGAAGCGAGCTCGGAACATCGGTGTCGCGACCGCGGCCATCGCCAGGATGATGGCGATCACCACCACCATCTCGACGAGCGAGAAGCCCTTGCTGCTCATTTGCGTTCCTCCGTGAGCGGAGGGCGGCCCGCGTGGCCGAATGGCCTCCTGGCCGCGGGCCGCCCGCCTCAGCTCACTTCGATGCAGCAGGCTTCGGGGCGTCGGAAACGGTGAGCCACGCCTCGATCTTCGCGAAGTTCTTCTCGCCGATGCCCTTGACGTTCATGACGTCTTTGGTCGAGTGGAAGGCACCGGACTTCTGGCGGTACTCCACGATCCGGCCGGCCAGAGCGGGGCCGACGCCGGGCAGCGTGGCGAGCTGCTCGGCGTTCGCGGTGTTGAGGTTGACCTTCGACGTCGGCGCCGCCTTGGACGCGGAACCCGCGACGGCGAGGGCAGGGACGACGAGCACGGCCAGCGCGACGGCCAGAACGGCAGCGACGAAGCGACGGTACATGGGAATCCTCCTTGGTTAAGTGCCGTGCGGCGGAACGCGTCGGAAGGAACTCGGCCTCGCGGACCGCCCCTCGTTGACGTTTGCCTTCACGGCGTCACGGCGCCCGAACACCGTCTCTCCCCGCCGGCGTCCGGGCACCGTGCGCCGCACGACGCCTGACGTAGAGGCAACGCCGGTGCCACTCGAGCGCGCGAGCCGCAAGCGCATGAGCCTCAGCGGCTTGCGCGAGAACGAGCGCCGAACGACGCGGGCGCGCGCCGTCAAACGGGTTTGACGCGACTCCGGATCGTTTTCAGCAAGCCTCGACGCTGCCGGAGCTTGCGTCCGTCAGCGTGAGACGACGCGCTCGCGAAAGGGTTGACGCGCGCAAGCGCGCGCCGAGGGTTGCGGCTCGCCTCAGCTCACCAGGAAACGATCGGCAGCGGATGCTTCATACGTTGGCAAGGGGGCCAGCATGCGACAGCGAACAGGGTGCCAGCTGCATGTCTCGGCGAGCAGGGACTGACGGCCATGAGACTGCGATCCGGCGTCTCGGCCGCTCTCGCCCTCGGGCTGCTCCAGGGCTGTGGAAAGTTCTTCGAGGAAACATGCGACGTCCCCTGCACCATACCGATCGCCTGCGTCGCAGGGTTCCCGCGCGTCGAAAGAGAGCCCGTAACGTTTCGGGTGGTATCGACGCTGCATGTCGGTGAGACGGTCACGATTTGCGCCTTTGCGGACTGCGCGTGCAACCCCGTTTCCCATGTGGACTGGCAGTCGAGCAACCCGGCGGTCGCGCGCGCGTCCACTCTCAGCGCTCCGCTGACGGTGTGCAACGATGCCTTCGAACACGCTCGGGGAGGAGGGGCATTGTGGGCCGGCGAGCTCGTGGGCCTCAGCCCGGGAATCACGAACATCAGCGGCACCGCGATCGGATACGACGGAACGCAGTTGGGCGTCGGAGAGGCCGTGCACTGCGCCTTCCACGAATCCGGCTGCATGGACATCAACTTCGTGCGCGTGGTTCCGTGACGACGCGCTTGTGAAGGGTTGAAGTTAGTCTAGGACCAGGCCGGCCGTTGGGATCGACCTCAGTGGCGCGCGGATCCCTGCCGACGTCGGCGCCGCGCGAGCGCGACCAGACCGACGCCAAGAAGCGACAGCGTCCCTGGCTCCGGTACCGGGGCGGCGATGCGGCTGACAGCAAGGTTGTCGATCAGGTTCGTGCGCGTGTTCGGCAGGCCGGTCGGGGTATCCGCCGACCATACGCGCAAGCCGATGATCGGCTCGTCGGACCAGACGCCGAAGAAGGGTGCCGTGTCGAAGGCGCTGTCCGGATCCGTGCGGATATATGTGACCGATCCACTCGCGAACACCACGTCGATGATGGCGAACTCGGAAGGGAACTGGGTGAGGTCCAGGTCGTCGAAGCCGACGGCGAAATACGGAGCACTGAACGTGATCACGACGGGCAGGAAGTTGTCGATGCCGCCACCATTGCTGCCGCCGATCGCCTGGCCGAATCCGTTGCCGTAGTCCTGAAGCCTGACGACCGAATCGCCACCCGATGTGCTGAGGTCGATGGTGGCGCCGATCGTGTCGAGGGGCGCAGGGGCGAGCGGAAAGCCGCTGCCCGTCTCGAAATCGAATGTCACCACGCCGGCGACCGTCGCGTTGAAGACTGCACGGTCGGAGAACTCCACCACAGCAGCATCGGCACGTGCGGCAACAGCAGCGACGAGCATGACGCCAAAGAGAAGGCGACGCATCGGCGAGCCTCCCAGATTCCCCAGAACCGTCAGCCAATCCGAAGCGCGACGGCCAGCCTCGAGGGGATTCTCCACTCGGCTAGGCCACGCGAGCCGCCTAGGCATGTGTGCAATTGGCACACCATTCCAGTAAGGCGAGGAAAAGATGTGCTTTGTACTGATTCAGTGGTCTCGGGCAGGTGTCAGATCCGCCGACGCTCGCACGCTCGCTCGATCTGAAGACGCTTTGTACTCAATCATTTGCGCCGCCGGCGGCGTGTGTCACGACAGCCGACGCTCTTCGGCGTGGCGCGCAAGCGCGACGCTAAGGGAGGAAGTAGACGGGGTTCGGCAGCTTGAAGGTGCGCTCGGCGTAGCCGCCCGAGAGGTCGCTCTGCTGGTCGCCGATGCTGAGAAGGATCGTGTAGCCTTCCTCGGTCAGCTTCCGGCGCTCGGGCGCCTTGAAGTCCGCTGCGCTCTTGAACGACCCGCCCTCCGGCAGGAGGATGACCCGCTCCCACTCGTAGCCCTCGCGCACGCAGGTTGCGCTCGGTCGCCTCGCGCAAGCTCGCGGGTCGACCCGTGATGAAGAAGACGGCCACGCCCAGGCTGCGCGCGTGGCGAGCGAGCTCGAGCGTCGAGGCGATCGCCTTCGACTGGGCCATCGCCTGCCAGGTCCGAAGCCCGCAGGGGCCGTTCTGGAGGTCGCACGGCCCCGCGGTGATGCGGGCCCAGCCGTTCACGCGGTAGGCCGGCCAGTTCGAGAGCGAGGTCTCGTCGACGCGCCACGCGGCGAGCGGACGACTTCGTCCGAGCCTTCCCTCATTTGCCCGAGAAGCGCTTCAGCCAGCCCTCGACGTCCGTCTCGCGGTCCGGCTTTTCCGTCGCCCGATCGCGGGCGACCAGGGAGCGCGGAGCGCGGCCCTCCTGACGCCCGAGCTCGTTCCACTCGCGCGCGCTGAGCGCCCGCGCGCCGCGCGTGCGGGCGTAGGAGTACACGGGCTTGTCCGAGGTCACGACGATCCAGTCGCCCGGCCGCTCGACCTCGTCGAGCATGGCGCGGATCACCGAGTCGGCGTCGAGCCCCTGGCCGGGGAAGCGCACGCTGACAGCGCCAAAGTGCTGGTCCGCGAGCTCGGCACGGAACGGCGCGCCGTCGAACACGATCGTCGCGCGCGCGCCCTTGGCGCGGCAGAAGGCCGAGACTCGGCGCACGACCTCGAGCCGTCCGTCGCCCGGCACGGCCGGCCCTCCCCACGAGCCGAGGAGGTTGTTGCCGTCGATGAGATAGGGCACGACCCCTCCGAAGCGAGCGGCGTCAGATACGGAGCAGGCTACGAAGGAAACTCTGGCGCTTCGACTGCTCTCTCGTCAAGAAGAGCTGCTCGAGCTCGCCCGCGTCCACGAAGAAGCCCTCGCAGAACGTGCAGCGATCGATCTCGATGCCCTGGAGCGGCTCGGGCTTCAGGTCGTGGCCGCACTTCGGGCACTTCAGGTAGTGGAGGGCCTTGAGCCGATCGCGCTCGGACTGGGTCTCCTTGGCCTTGCGCTCGGCCTCCCGCTCCTCGCGGGCGCGCTTCGCCTGCTCGAGCAGCTCCCGCTCGTTCGCCCGGAACCAGTCGTCCTCGCGCACGCGGCCGGTTTCGCTCAAATTGACCTCCCGAGGCAGTGTACGCGGCGGCTCGAAATCATGTCAACAAACGTCGCGGAACGTGCTATGATTTCTGGACTTTTCGTTCCCGGGGCAGCGGGCCTCCGGGACACGTGTGTTGCTGGAGGGCGGAATGGCGGAAGCGTTCCCGGTCAGCGGGAACATTGATCCTCAGTCGTTCCCCCACCTGCTCGTGGACTTGCATCGCCACGGGGCCACGGGCTCGCTCAAGGTCAACGGTCCGGTCCACCCGAAGGCATTGTACTTCCGCGGCGGACGCGTCCTCTTCGGCTCGTCCAACGATCCGAAGGACCAGCTCGGGGCAATCCTGATCGAGAGCGGCCGCATCACGCGCGACCAGCTCGACGAGGTCAACGCCAAGGTCGGCCCCGGCAACCCGCTCGCGAAGGTGCTGGCCGAGAGCGGCTTCGTGAACCAGCGCGAGCTCGGTGAAGCCGCGCGCATGAAGGTCGAGCGCATCCTGGCCGACGTGCTGGCCTGGGAGTCGGGCACCTTCGAGTTCGAGGACGGCGTGTTGCCGAAGGGCGCCGTCGACCTCAAGCTGTCGACCGAGAAGCTGCTGCTCGCCGCGGTCCAGCGCGTCGCCGAGCGCCCGTTTGCGCTCCGACACCTGGAGCTTTCGAACGTGCTCGAGCCGTCGCTCGAGGGCGAGAGCGCGCTCGCCGAGATCCGGGCCGACGTGTGGCCGGTGCTCGAGCGCCTCGATGGTCGGCGCACGCTCAAGGACGCGATCGCGCTCACGCGGCTCGACGAGTTCGAGGCCATGAAGACGGCGTGCGCGATGCTCTTCCTCGGCATCGTGCGCAAGAAGGCCACTGTCCCGCCGAGCGACGAGGTCGACCTCGCCGAGGAGGCGCAGAGCGGCTTCGGGCAGGACGAAGGGCCGATGTACACGGTGCCGATCCAGTCGGTCGCGGTGGCCGATCTGCCGGCCATGAGCGGCTTCGCATCCGAATCCGTCCCTGCGTTCGCCGCTCCGGAGCCGGAGCCCGAGCCCCCACCGGCGCCGGCGAGCTTCGACGCTTCGCCGCAAGCCGAAACGTTTCCGGAGGTGGAGCCGGACGAGCCGCCCGTCTTCACCGCCGAGACGACGATGCTGCCGGGACAGGCCCCCATCTTCACGATGGCGGACTACATCAAGCGTGCCGAGACCGAGGTGAAGCCCGAAGAGCGGATGGCCTTCGAGCCGAAGACGGAGGAGCCTTCCCCGGAGACGGTGTACGCGATGCCGGCGCCCTCGTTCTCGTCGTCGCCGCCGCCCTCGGCAGCCCCGCCGCTTGAAGAAGCGCCTGAAGAGGCGCCCGAATCGGCGTACTCCTCCACCGCTCCCACGCTGATCGTCCCCGAGGCTCCGTCGTTCGCTTCCGAGCCGACGGGGACCGTCTACAGCCCTTTCAGTCCGCTGAGCCCGTCGGCAACCGCGCCGCCGAGCACGCTCGAGCCTCCGCCACCGGTGCCTTCGTACGCCGACTACGGCGCCGCCAACGCGGAGCCGGTGGGGGTGCTCCCCGAGGCCGGGTTCCCCACGCCGGCGGCGGCGCCTTCCAAGCCGAGCCAGGAGAACCTCGCCGCCCTCGACGCGCTGCTCAACCCGGGGGCCGCCGCCAACAGGGCCGCCGGCGAGCGCTCGCGCCAGGACAAGTTCGAGCCGCAGTTCCGACCGCCCTCGGCGCCGCCCCGCAGGGCCGCAGCGCGCACCGCCACGTCGTCGACTTCGCGGCTGCCGTTGATCTTCGCGGGCCTCGCCGGCGTCGTGCTGGCGACCGTGGCCGCCTGGTACTTCCTGCTGCGCACTCCGGAGCCGCAGGCGTCGCCTCAGCCGGCGCCTCCGACGACAGTCGCGGCGGCTCCCGTGACGACGATGCCGCCGCCGACGCTTGCGGCCACCACGGCTCCCACGCTGGCGGCCTCCACGGCGGCGACGCCGGCTGCGGTCGCGGCGACGCCCACGCCCCCTCCGCCGACGCCCCGTGCCCGCGACGCCGAAGCCGACCGCAGCCGCGCCAACGCCCACGCCGCGGCCGGCCGCCACGCCTGCGCCCGCCGCAACGGCGCGCACGGGCGGCGACGGTCCTGCGCTGCTGCGCCAGGGCTCCTTCGCGGAAGCCGCGAAGTCCTTCGCGACGTCGCTCACTCCGGGCGCGCGAGGTCGCTTCAGCAACCAGCTGCTCACGGCCTGCTCGACGGACACCATCGCCAAGGCGGTGCAGGCGGTGCCGGGCGACGAGCTGTTCATCCTGCCGGTCATGTTCCAGGGCCGCAGCTGCTACCGCCTGTGCTGGGGCGTCTACGACACGCGCCCGGCGGCGGAGGCGGGGCGCAACAGCGTGCCCGCCTACTTCCGGCAGAGCGGCACGACACCTCGCCTCTCCCCGCTCAACGAACTGCTCCCCTGAGCGTGCGCCGCTTCGTCCTCGTCGCTGCGGCGCTCGGCGCCGCCGCCAGCCCGGGCAGCGCCGACTCGATCGTGCTCACGAGCGGGCGCGTGATCGAGGCCGACCGCGCCTGGGTCGAGGGCACCGACGTCCGCTACCAGCGCAACGACGCCATCTACTCCGTGCCGCGCGATCTCGTCGCGCGCGTGGACGCGGCGGGCGGCGGCCCCGGCCTCGAGGACCCGGACGTGCGTCTGAGCCGCGAGCGGCTCGCGGCCGGCGAGACGCAGGACGCCCTGCTCCACGCGCGCGTCGCCGTCTTCCGCCGGCCGCAGTTCGTCCCGGCGCTGCAGGCGCTGGCTGCGGCGCAGGTGGCGCTCGGCGACGCGACGCGCGCCCGACAGACGCTCGGCGACGCGCTCGCGCTCGAGCCGGAGAACCCCCGCTCGCTGGAGCTGCTCGGCGACGCGCTCGCCGACGCCGGCGACTTCGCCGCGGCGCGCGAGCAGTACCAGCGCGCGGCCGCCAAAGCACCGACGCCGCGCCTCACGGAGAAGCTCGACGCGCTCGGCCCCGTCAGCGAAACCGAATCGAGCGCACGCTTCCGCATCCGCTTCGACGGCGCCGCGGATCAGCCGCTCGGCCTCTCGATCGTGAAGATACTCGACCAGGCCTGGCAGGACCACGAGCAGAAGCTCGGCTTCGCGCCCAGTTTCCCGGTGACGGTGGTGCTCCAGACCGCGAAGGCCTTCTACGACACGACGCGCGCGCCGGGCTGGGTGGCCGCCTGGAACGACGGCATCATCCGCGTGCCCGTGGCGGGACTCGAGCGGCCCACGGCCGGCCTCGTGCGCGTGCTGAGGCACGAGATGGCCCACTCGTTCGTCGCGGCGCGCACCGGCGCCAACTGTCCGACCTGGCTGCAGGAGGGCCTCGCGCAGTGGCTCGAGGGCGGCGACCCCGGCCGCGAGGACAAGGGCCTCGTGAGCCTCGCGCGCTCCACGCAGCTGCCGAAGCTCGAGTCGCTCGAGCGGCCGTTCGTGGGCCTGCCCGAGGCACGCGCGCAGCTCGCCTACGCGGGCAGCCTCTCGGCCGTGGCCTACATCATGAAGCAGTACGGCACCGACGGCCTGCGCCGCATCGTCGCGGCCCTCGCCGCGGGCCAGAAGCCCGCCGAAGCCCTGCCCGCCGCGATCGGCCTCAGCTACGCCGACCTCCAGAAAGCCTGGGAACAGAAACTCGCAGCCTATCGAGGCTGACAAGCAACGGGCGGCGGAGTCTGAGGGGCGCGACTGCAGCGCCGGCTGGAAGCAACGAGCTGCGAGCCTGAGCGACGCGACGCAGCCGGCTGAAAGCAACGAGCGGGGAGTCTGAGGGGCGCGACTGCAGCGCCCCTCAGAAAAAAGAAAGCGTTCGCGGAGCGGGCCTGTAAGCCGGATTCTGTCCCGCCGCTTGCGCGGCGACGACGATCATTCCTCTAGTCCCGCGGTTGCCCGCGGGATCCAGCGACCAACCCGGGGGCTTCGGCCGGGCCGACCTCAAACGCCCCCCTATTCGGCCTTGCTCCGCGTGGGGTTTTCCCTGTCCCGCCGTGTCACCACGACGGCGGTGCGCTCTTACCGCACCTTTTCACCCTTGCCACCCGCGGGGTCACCCCCGCGAGTTCGGCGGTATCGCTTTCTGTGGCACTTTCCCTGGGGTCGCCCCCGCTGGCCGTTAGCCAGCACGCTGCCCTATGGAGTCCGGACTTTCCTCCCCGGCTCTTGCGCCGCCGCGACGATCGTCCAGCCCGCTCCGCGAACACCTCTAGGGTACCACCCCGTCGGGCGCTCGAGGGTCGAGGCTTCGGTCCGTCACCTCGAAGACCGTCGGGCAGTGATCGGAGAGGGCCTGGTAGGCGGCCGGCATGGCGCCTGTCACGTCCGCGCAGCGCCTCACCGCGCAGTAGCCCGTGATGCGCGACGTCGTGGCGGCTTCCTGCATCCCCGAGCTGACGGCGACCTGGTCCAGCAGCATCGCGCGCTGGCGTTCGACGGTCGGGTCGGGCTGGAAGTACTCCGAGCAGGCGAGGCTCGGAACCATGCGACGGAAGGCCGGCGCCAGCTCCTCCTCGAGCATCGCGATCTCCTGCGTCCCGGAGACGGGCGACGGCTCGCTGCGGCCCATCGTGTTGAAGTCACCGAGCACGAGGATGTCGCGGTCGAGCTCCACGATCGGCCGGCCCCGCAGCGCGAGCGAGGCGATGCGCGCGACGGCCGTCCGCCGGTTCTGGTAGTCGCGATCGGCGACGCCGCTGTCGAAGTGGACCGAGACGGCGTTGAGCGTCACGCCGCCCGACGCGGTGGAGCGCACGCGGGCGTAGCGCCCCGGCCGCAGGTTCTCGGCGCACGCGTCCGGCGACATCCCCGGCACGAACGCGCCGTTCATCTCCGGGATGTCGGCGAAGCGATCGAGCCTCACGCGAGACGTCTTCCACAGGAAGCCCACGTGCTGCGCCGACGCCGGGCCGCAGCGGTTCAGGTCGGAGGCCCAGCGGACGCCGGTGCGGGCACGCAGCTGGTTCTTGAGGTCGACGAGCCGGGCCCGTCCCGCCTGTGTGTCCAGGATCTCGTTGAGCGACAGCAGGTCGAGGTCCATCCAGGCGATGGCGCAGGCGAGCCAGGCGACGTTCGTCGCGTTCTCGGGACAGTCCTCCTGCGCCGGGCAGCCGAGCGGGAACCAGCGGATGTTCCACGTCCCGACGCGCAGCGCGCTCGCGTCCGCCCTGGGCATGCGCCGGCCCGCACGGACGATCTCCTCGCATCCCGAAGGCGACTCCCAGACGAGCTTCTCGTCCTCCGTGACGTCGGTGGGCTCGGGCGCGGCCAGGAGCCCTGACGCAACGGCGAGCGCGAGGATGGCCGCGGCCGCGCTGGAGCGAGGCAGCGCGAGCACCCGGCGCTAGCGATCGGACGGCTGGCGGTTCGCGAAGAAGTTGCGAATCCCGCCGGCGAGCTGCAGCGAGTAGTCGAGCGAGGTCTGCCCCGCCTCGAAGGGCACGCCGGGCGCGAGGTTGCGGAACCAGCGCAGGCGCTGGGCGTTCGTGCCGGTCGGCACCGCTCCGGTGACGAAGCGGCGCTGCGCCGTCCCGTGGCACGAGAGGCACGCCGAGTCCGGGCTGTCCACCGGGCCGTTGAGGCGGCCGGCCCATCCCAGCTGCAGCGTCGCGCCGTCGAAGGTCCGGTTGAGGATGATCGACTCCTGCGGCCCCCCGCCGCTCGTCGGCGTGCGCGTGGGATCGTTGCCCCAGGTGACCCCGACCGGCCGCATGCGGTCCCACGGCGTGGCGCCGGCGGCCGTCCCGTCGTACGCGAACGTGCCGAACACCCAGCCGGTCGTCGAGTCCGCGCGCGAGTCTCGGACAGCGACGTCGATCTGGAGCAGCCGCAGCTTGCGGACCTGTCGCGCGTCCGATCCGACGAGCGAGACGTGCGCGTCCCACTCGAACGCGTTCGCGAGATACGGCACCTGCGCCGCCGTCGCGGTCGTGAACAGCAGCTTGACCCCCACGGCTCCGTCGGAGAAGCGCGCGGCGCCCGCGTCCGGGTTCTCGTGGTCGCGCCAGACGCGGCCGACGGTGTAGCCGGCCGAGGGGTTGTAGAGGCCGACCGCGTAGTTCTTGAACTGGCTCGACTGCTGCGGGTGCAGCTCGCGCGGGCGTGACGTCCGCTCGCGCGTGAGGCCGTGGACGAACTCGCGGCCGCCCGCGTTCACGTGCAGCCAGGGCGCGTGGTACCACTTGCGGACGGCGTTGTCGGCTCCCTTCCAGTCGACCTCGCGATTGCCCTCCATCGCGTACGCCAGCACGGCGCGGATGTACTGGTCGGCCTGCGTGCGGAAGTCGAAAGCCTTCCAGGGCTTGTTCTCCGCCGGCGGCGGGTTGTCGGGATAGTCCTGGCTGAGCCGGAACACGGGCCCGCTCCAGCCCGGGGTCGGCGCGTCGTGCGCGTCGGGGAACGGCGTCTGCTGGTCGGGCGGTGGCGGAGGAGGCGGCGGCGTCACTTGAACGACGTCGATGTACGGCTGGTAGGCCCAGCCTTCCTCGGGCACGTGCGTGCGCACGTGGTAGTAGTTCGCCGTGGGCGCCGCGTCGAGGATGTCGAGCTCTTCGCCCGGCGGCATCAGCCGGATCGCCGGCTGCGAGGCGGACGGGTCCGGTCGGAGGTTGGTGTTGCGGTTCGTCCGGCCCTTGACCTGGCTCTCGTCGATCTCGATGAACTGGCCGAAGACCCAGCCCTGCTCGTTCTGCAGCGTCGCGACGTTGTAGTAGCCGTTCGTCGCCGTGAGGCTCAGCACCTGGAGCTGCTCCTGCGGCTGCAGAAGCCGGATCGGCGCCTGGGCCGTCGAGGGATCGCGGCGCAGGTTGGCGTTCTGCAGGACGACCGCGGTCTGACCGTAGCCCGAAGACGTCAGCAGGATGGAACCAAGTGCTGCCAGCGCCAGCGATCGGACTAGCCGGGACATCGCTCACCTCCTCTTTGACTGACGAAACGAAGCGTCAGGCCCCTCAGCGGCGCTGTCCGTGGGCAACGAACGAGAAGAGAGTGAGGCGCTGATGGTCAGGCGGGACTTTGCCCTCCGCGGGCACGATGAGTCAAGGGCAAACTTGGTCGCCCGCCCGCGAACCCCGCTTCGAGCTCTCGCGCCTCGATCTGCCGCTCGAGCTGCTGCCGGATCGCCTCGGCGTCTTCCCAGGTGTCGGCCTCCGCTACGAACCGATAGCGGACTCCGTCGCCGCGATCGAGGCGCTCATCGTCGCGAACGAGCATGGGGCAGGGACCGCCCGAGTCGAACCGAAGCAGCAGCGCGTAAGCCATGGCCGCGACTGTAAGGGGCCGCCGATCGAGCCAGACGGCGGCGGCGTGACGCTTTCGCAGGTGTCACAGCGCGTAGCCAGGCAACCGGCTCGAGCGGGACTTTGAGGGAGCTCCCTCTCGAGCCGGTTTTATTGCGTCGCTCGGCCTGCGAGACGACGATGCGTGAGTCGCCTACGACGACCGGCGACGCCGGCCAATCAACCAGGATCCGGCGGATGCGATGAGCCACAGCGTCCCGGGCTCGGGAACCGGCTGCAGACTCCCGAACAGGCCGTTCGCCTCGTCGTCGATCCCGGCGGCGAAGTAGAGCCTGTTCGGGCTGAACCCGGGTCCCGTGTTGCCGAACGCGACGCCCCAGAGCCCTTCGATTTCGATCGGGTTTCCGTGCTGGTCGAGGAGCGAGCCGAGGAACGCCCCCGTGTTCGGATCGAACGCGTTGATCCTGCCGTCGCCGAAGTTGCCGACTAGCAGGGCTCCGCCGAAGTCGCCGAAACCCGCGGGCGCGAGCGCGAGTCCCCAGGGCGCGTCCAGTACCCCGTCCGAGATCACGCGTCGAATGAGGTTGCCGTTCGTGTCGAACTCGTCCACGAACCCCAGGCCGGCACCGTGGGTTTCCTCGTCGTCGCCCGGCATCTTGTTCGCGAAGGTGACGAACAGGTTGCCGCCGATGGTCTGGATGCCGAACGGCACGTAGTTCGCGGGCAAGTTCGGATCAGTAAAGGCGCCGGGGAACACCTGTGAATACGAGCTGTCGAAGACGTCGATCTGGCCGTTGGTGAAATCCGTCGCGAAGATCCGGTCCCCTGCAATCGCAAGCCCCTTGTAACCGGCGCCGGTCGCGGGGACTCGAATGGCCGCGGTCGTCCCAAGCGCACCTTGCCAGCCGGCGATGGTGCCCTCCTCGGTCGCGAACAAGAATCGATCACCGGTGAAGTTCGCGCCGGTGGGGTTGAACACCGTGCCGGTGGGCGTGGATGTCCCCACCGGGCTCGCGGACGGAACCGTGACGACGAGCCCCTGCTTCACCCCCGCGCCGTTGTAGAGGGTGGAGACGCCGGTGCCGTTGTCCGCGACCCAGAACGGAGAACTGGGAGCGAACGAGATGCCCCATGGGTTGACCAGTTGAGGATCCGTGACCTTCGCGAGGCCCGGGACATTCGAGACGAGGTTCTGCTGGACGAAGCCGACCGGGCCGGCCCACCCCGGTGCGGCCGAAGCCAGCAATACGAGAGAGACGATTGCGCCGCCAACACGACTTCGAGACATCATTCACCTCCATCGCCGGCTCGGGCAGAGTGGGGTGAACTGTCGATGCCGTAGCCGTCGCTCGCACGAGGGCCCGTGTCCCAGGAGAACTCGAGCCCCTGCAACTGTTAAGAGAACGAGCAAATACTGGACCATCCTCCTAACTGATTGAGGAAGGCGAACTTGAATTTCTGACGCGCGCCTTAACCTGTAAATTCCCGCGAAGCTACGCGGTAGGAATTTCAAGCCGCTATTGATCGGCCCGCCTCGCTGGGTCGGGGACCGGTTCGACCGTCAAGCTCTCCTCAGTTTCCACCGGACCAGCGAACGGAAGCGGGACGGCTTCAGTTGCCCTCGAGGCGTCAAGGGCGAGTGGAAATGCGAGGCATCGAGTCCGCGATCCAGTTGGCAATCAACCTGGCGAGGCTTAGTGCATCGGAATCCGCTTACTTCGAACGATGAACCTGGCGAGCGCAGCGAGGGTAGGGCAAGACGCCGGCACGCGAGGTCCGCGGTCCTAGGCCAACCACCTCGACTCTTCGATTGGGCGTCACAGCGCGATGACGCCAGCGCGGTGAATCGAACCGCGTCTTGAAATTCCTACCGCGAGCTTCGCTGGATCTTTACAGGTTAAGGCGCACGCCAGAAGTATAAGACCGTGTTCTTCAACCGGTTAGGGATTTGGTCCAACAGTTGCACCTTTTCTGAAGCAACGTTGTGCGTCCCGGCGCAGGAATGCTCGTAATCCGGCCGGCCGGTATGGTTGAGGGTGCTGGGGGTCACGGCTGCTGAGGCGACCGTCGCGCGCGTGGAGGTGGGTGATGAAGTGCCTAACTGTCGGAGTCCTTGCTCCCGCTATCCTGCTTGGCGGTACTGATACCGGATCCGCGGCATATCTCTTCGGCTCCAGTTCCAGCGTGGGTGCCCAGCAACTCGTCATCAACGGAACCCTCATCTTCGACACGTCGGACTCGCAACATCGTCCTCGGGCTATCAGTGCTCGCTGCGTTAATTAGCCTCGGCGGCGTGGTCGTGGTCGTCGCGAGGATGTTGAGGTGAGAATGTGATGAGACGACTACCGATTCTGGCCGCGCTGTTCGGACTAGCGACCTTCGCAAGCGGAGCGGATCAGCCTCCAATTCCAGGCCTTGCCGTCTACAAGGCGAAGGCGCTGTCGGCCGGTCAGGTTACCTGTTCCAAGTTTGTCCTCCAGGGGGTTAGCTCCGGCACCTACTACGACGGTGCATGGTCCATGGAGAAGATTGCCCAGCAGGTTATCGCCGACGGCGGAGACCCGGCGCCCTGGTACGCCTGCGTAGATGTCGCGAACGACGTTTATCGCGACGCCTACGTGCTACGCAATCATGGGTCGGTCACCGGCTACTACGAGTTTACGACCGGACTCAGGCTCCACTTCAACCGCACGCGGGAAGCGGAATCCCGCAAGGGTGTTGCCTACATGGCTGGCTATCACCTCATTGACTTGATTGGAAGCGGCGCGGCGTACTGCAGCTTGGGCGACTATAACCAAGGCGGTTGGATTCGCATGCGAGAAAGCTCCTACTGCCTGCGTTCTATGCTTGACGCCCAGGCTATCGGAATCATCGTCACGCCAGCCACGAAGCGCGACACGGTAAAGAACAATCTCCTCTCGCAGCTGAATCAACTCTTGGTCGCCAAGACAGCTAGGGCTCCGGCCTCAAGCCCGAACATCCCGGCCACCTGCCTAAGCAGGTGGTACATCCAGCCCTTCATGGCCGCCATCGCATCCCACAGCCTGATCCAGTATTACAAGGAGACTGGCCTCGACAAGACCAACATCTACAACATGGTGAAGTACGTAGCGGACTGGCTATGGGACAACGCCCGCGTCAATGGCACGCAGAACGTCTTCTGGTATCAGAACTGTAAGGTCAACCCGAGCGATCCGGCATGGCGCGTGGCGATGCCTCCTGGCAACCCGGCCAGCACGGTAGACCTAAGCCTGTTCTACCCCGCCATCTATCAGTGGCTCTACATGACTCCCGGCTCGGCGTGCGGCGATACCGCCTATAGGAACCGTGCAGACGCCCTGTTTAGGACATCGACGGGCACCGGGATGGGCTTCCTGACCTACGACGGAAAGCACTTCAACCAGAACTACACCTTCTCGCGCGAGTACGTCAGGCTTCGCAGTCTGCCTGAGCCGTCATGCGCGACCCGCCCGAACGGCATCTAGCCGTCCTTCTCCTGGCTGATCCCGTACGCTTCGAGCTTCTTGTAGAGGTTCGAGCGGGGTGTGCCGATGGCGTTGGCCGTGGCGGAGATGTTCCAGCCGCTCTCGCGCAGCTTCTGGACCAGGAAGGCCCGCTCGGCGCCCTCCTTGAAGTCGCGGAGCGTCGCCGCGGCCGGTGCCGAGGCGGGCTCCTCGGCAGTGCGGCGCAGAACGTCCTTGAGGTGATCGGGCCCGACCTCGTCGTCCTCCACCATGATCAGCAGGCGCTCGACGGCGTTCTTGAGCTCGCGGACGTTGCCGCGCCAGGAGTGGTGCGCGAGCGCGTCCACCGCCTCCTTGCTGAAGCCGCGCGCGCGTACGTTGTTCTCCTGCCGGAACTGGCGCGCGAAGTGCTCGACGAGCGGGGCGATGTCCTCGGGCCGCTCGCGCAGCGCCGGCACCGCGATCGGGACCACCGACAGCCGGAAGAACAGGTCCTCGCGAAAGCGCTCCCTGGCGATCTCCTCTTCGAGGTTCTTGTTGGTGGCGGCGATCACGCGCACGTCCACCTCGATCGTCTTCTGCGAGCCGATCCGCTCGACCTCGCCCTCCTGCAGCACGCGCAGCACCTTCGCCTGCGTGCGCAGGCTCATGTCGCCGACCTCGTCGAGGAAGATGGTGCCGCGGTGCGCGAGCTCGAACTTGCCGATCTGCTTCTCGGTGGCACCGGTGAACGAGCCCTTCTCGTGGCCGAACAGCTCGCTCTCGATCAGCTCCTCGGGGATCGCCGCGCAGTTGACCTGCACGAAGGCCTCGTCGGCGCGCAGCGAGTTGCGATGGATCGCGCGGGCGACGAGCTCCTTGCCGACGCCGCTCTCGCCCGTGATCAGCACGGTGGCGCTCGTCGGCGCCGCGCGCCGCACGGCCTCCCAGACCTTCTGCAGCGCCGGGCTCTCCCCCACCATGCGGTAGCGGTCGTCGAACACGAGCCGCAGCCGGCGGTTCTCCTCGGCGAGCTTCTTGTGGCCGAGGGCGTTCCTGGCCGCGATCAGGATGCGCTCGCTGTCGGGCGGCTTCTCGATGAAGTCGAAGGCGCCGAGCTTCACGGCCTCGACCGCCGTCTTGACGGTGCCGTGGCCCGAGAGGATCACGACCGGCAGCGCGGGGTCCTTCTCCTTGAGCCGCTTCAGCACGTCGAGCCCGTCGAGCTGCGGCATGCGCACGTCGAGGAAGACGAGGTCGGGCGCCTCCTGCTCCGCGAGCTTGAGCCCGACCGGCCCGTTGGCCGCCTGCAGCGTCTCGTAGCCCTCGTACTCGAAGATCATCTTGAGCGACGAGCGCACCGCGTCCTCGTCGTCGATGATCAGTACGCGAGGCTTCAAGGGCGGCGCTCCACGTAGACGCGCGTCAGGAACGAGCTCGTCGGCCGCGGGCGGAAGACATAGAGCCAGGCTGGCGCGCCGGGCTCGAGCGAGGCGAGCACGCGCCGATAGGCCGCCACGTCGGGTGTCGGCCGGCGGTTGATCTCGACCACGAGGTCGCCTTCCTCGATGTCGTCGACGCCGGGATCGGCTCCGAGCACGTCGCGCACGACGACGCCGACGCGGTCCACCGGGAGGTGCAGCTCCTGGCGCGTCACGAGCGGCAGGTTGGCGACCGCGAGACCGAGCGCGTCGCCCTTGCGCGCGCCCGATCCGGCGGGCAGCGCCGCGGGCTCGCTCTGCGCCTCCTCGTCGGCGCCCCGCACGTCGAGCCGCGCCTTCAGGTTGATCGGCTTGCCGTCGCGGACCACGCCCAGCTGCACCTCGGTTCCCGGCGGCAGCGCGGAGATCCGCCGCACGAGGCCGTCGCCGTCCTCGATCGGCTCACCGGAGACGCTCTTGATGACGTCCCAGCGCTTGAGGCCCGCCTTGGCCGCCGGCTCGCCGGCCTGGACGTCGAGCACGAGCGCGCCGTTCGCGTCCGCCAGCCCGATCATCCGCGCCAGGTCGGGGTCGAGCTCCTGCAGCTCGATGCCCAGGTAGCCGCGCTCGACCTTGCCGCGATCCCGGAGCTGACCCAGCACCGCACGCGCGACGTTGATCGGCACCGCGAAGCCGATGCCCTGCGCGTCGCTGCTGACGGCCGCGCTGATGCCGATGGCCTCGCCGTGCCGGTTGACGAGCGGGCCGCCGGAGTTGCCGGGGTTGATGGCGGCATCGGTCTGGATGTAGGCGTCGAACGACTTGTTCCAGATCTTGCGGCCGAGCGACGACACCACGCCGACCGTGACGGTGTGGTCGAACTCGAGCGGATTGCCGATCGCGCACACCCAGTCGCCCACCCGCAGGCGGTCGGAATCGCCGAGCCGCACCGTCGGCAGCCCGCGCGCGTCGAGCTTCAGGAGCGCGAGGTCGGTGCTCGGGTCGGAGCCCACGAGCCGCGCCGGCAGCTCGCGGCGGTCGGCGAGCCGGACGCGGATCCTGCCGGCGCCCGGCACCAGGTGGTGGTTCGTGAGGATGTAGCCTTCGGGATCGACGATGAAGCCCGAGCCCTCGCCGCGCCGCGGCAGGTCCTGGACCGGGGCGTCGACGACGTCTTCGGCGCTGCCCGGCCCCTCGTCGATCACGTCCACGTGCACGACGGCGGGGTTCACCTGCGCCACGACGTCGGCGAACGAAGGCGCCGAGCCGAAGAATCCCGGCGGCGACGGCGGCGCGTTCACACGGCCGCCTCCGCCCGCAACGTAGCCGAGCGTTCCGGCCAGGAACGCAACGAGAACGATGCCCAGGCCGAATGCGGCGCGCGTCATACGACCAGTATAACCGTCAGCCGCCGAGGCGCTTGCGAAGCTCGGCCTCGTCGATCACCTCGACCTCCAGCTCGCGCGCGCGCTCGAGCTTCGAGCCCGCATCGTGGCCAGCCACGACGGCCGTGGTCTTCTTCGAGACGCTGCCGGTCACGCGCCCCCCGGCCGCCTCGATCGCGGCCTTGGCCTCGTCCCGGGTCATCGACTCGAGCGTGCCCGTCAGCACGAACTGCTGGCCCTGTAGCGCGAGCGAGCCCGGCTCCTGGCCCTCTTCCGCGACCCGCAGGCCGGCCTCTTCGAGCCGCGCGACCAGCTTCTGGTTCACGGGGTCGCGGAACCAGGCGTGGACCGATCCGGCCACGGCGGGGCCGATCTCGTAGATGTCGTCGATCGCTTCGACCGGCGCGTCCGCCAGCGCGCGCAGGCTGCGGAAGTGCCGCGCGAGCAGCATCGCGGCGCGCTCGCCCACGAAGCGGATGCCGAGCCCGAAGACGAGCCGGCGCAGCTCCCGCGACTTGCTCGCCTCGATCGCTTCGAGCAGGTTCCGCGCCCCCAGCGACTCGCCCTTCTTCGCCTTCGGCGCGAACAGCGGCGCCAGGTCCTCGAAGCGGAGCGCGTAGAGGTCCGCGAAGTCCTTGACGAGGCCACGCTCGAGCAGCTCGTGCACCACGACGTTCCCGAGGCCCTCGATGTCCATCGCCTCGCGCCGGGCGTAGTGCCTGAAGCGCTCCTCCACCTGCGCGGGGCACGAGACGTTCGGGCAGCGCCGGTCGACCTCGCCCTCGGCCCGCACGACCGCGGTGCCGCAGACCGGGCACTGCTCGGGCGGCGTCCAGGGCGCGGCGTGCTGCGGCCGCTTCTCCGTGAGGACGCTCACGACCTTCGGGATCACCTCGCCGCCGCGCTCGATCAGCACCGTGTCGCCGACGCGGACGTCCTTGCGCGCGACCTCCTCCTCGTTGTGGAGCGTCGCCCGGCTCACGGTCGTGCCGGCGAGGAAGACCGGCTCGAGGTGCGCGACGGGCGTGAGCTTGCCGGTGCGCCCGACGTAGACCTCGATCGCCTCGACCACCGTCGCCGCCTGCAGCGCCGGGTACTTGTAGGCGATCGCCCAGCGCGGGAACTTCGAGGTCGCGCCGAGCTCCTGCTGCAGCGCGAAGTCGTCCACCTTCACGACGACGCCGTCGATCTCGTACTCGAGCGTCTCGCGCAGGCCACGCCACTCCTCGATCGCGGCCATCACCTCCGCCATCCCCTGGCAGCGCCGCGAGACGGGATTCGTGCGCAGCCCCCAGTCCTGCATCTTCTGGAGCGCCTGCCACTGGCTGCGCAGCTCGGCTCCTCGGACGTGGGCGGCCGAGTAGAGGAAGATCTCGAGCCCGCGCTTCGCGACGACGCGGGCGTCGAGGCTCTTCATGCTGCCCGCGGCGGCGTTGCGCGGGTTCGCGAACGGCTCCTCCTCGGCTGCCTCGCGCTCCGCGTTGATCGCCAGGAAGCGCGAGCGGGGCAGGTACACCTCGCCGCGCGCCTCGAGCGAATCGGGCACGTCTTCCCCCCGCAGCTCGAGCGGGATCGCACGGATCGCGCGCGCGTTCGGGGTGACGTCGTCGCCGCGCACGCCGTCGCCGCGGGTCACGGCGCGCGCGAGCCGCCCCTGCTCGTAGTGGAGCGCCATCGACAGCCCGTCGATCTTCAGCTCCGCGACGTAGGCGATCTCGCGCTCCCCGACCGCCCGGAAGATGCGCTGCTCGAACTCGCGCAGCTCTTCCTCGGAGTAGGTGTTGTCGAGGCTCAGCATCGGGACCTTGTGCACGAAGGTCGGGAACTCGGTCGAGGGCCGCTCCCCCACGCGCTGGGTGGGGCTCGTGGGCGTGACGAGGTCGGGGAACTCGGCCTCCAGCTCGCGCAGCTCGCGCTCGAGCGCGTCGTACTGCTGGTCGGAGATCTCGGGCTTCGCGAGCACGTAGTAGCGGTGCTCGTGGCGGCGGATCTCCTCGCGCAGCCGGGCGATCCGCGTCTCGGCCTTCTCGCGCGTGGTCAAGGGCGGCTCCCCGCCGGGCGCGTCAGTGGTCGCGGGCGAGAATGAAGCCCGGAAGCGCGTCGAGCGCCTCGCGGTACGGCGACGGCTCGAACGCGAGCAGGCTCGCGCGCGCCTCGTCGGCGTAGCGCTCGGCCATCGCGCGCGCCTCCTCGAGCGCGCCGCAGTCGCGCGCCAGGCGCACCAGCTCGTCGCGCGAGACGCGCGAGAACGCGCGGTCCTCGAGCACGGTCCTCACCTGGGCCTCGGCCGCGTCGCCCCCCCGCCGCAGCAGGAAGATCATCGGCAGCGTGACCTTGCCCTCGCGCAGGTCGTTCGCCACCGGCTTGCCGAGCGTCTTCTCCTCGGCCGTGAAGTCGAGGAGGTCGTCCACCATCTGGAAGCACAGGCCCAGGTTGAGCCCGTAGCTCGCGAGCGCCGCCTCGCGCGCCTCGCCCACCGCGCCCAGGATCGCGCCGATGCGCGTGCAGGCCGCGAAGAGGTCGGCCGTCTTGCGGCGGATGGTGTCCACGTGGTCCTCGACCGTCACGCGCATGTTGCCGTTGCGCTCGATCTCGAGGATCTCGCCCTCGATCAGCCGCAGCGTGACGTCCGAGAGCAGGCGCAGGATCCGCAGGTTGTCCTGCGACAGCGCCATCGCCATCGCCTTGGTGTAGAGGAAGTCGCCGAGCAGCACCGTGATGTCGTTGCCCCAGCGGCTGTTCACGCTGCGGCGGCCGCGGCGCGTGGTGGCCTCGTCGATGATGTCGTCGTGCAGCAGGCTCGCGGTGTGGATGAACTCGACCGTCGACGCGAGCGTCACCGCGCGCTCGCCGCGATAGCCGCTGAGCCGGCTCGCGAGCAGCAGCAGAGCGGGGCGGACGCGCTTGCCGCCGCCCTCCTGGACGTAGCGGCCGATCTCGCCCACCAGCGGCACGTCGGAGCGGACCTGGGTGCGGAAGACCTCCTCGACCTTGCCGAGGTCGTCCTCGACGAGGCGCACGATGTCCTTCAGCCCCATCACGCTCGTCCGACCGAGAGGGTTGACCGCGGCCATCGCGCTACCGGTAGTTCGTGAACTGCATGTCGATGCCCATGTCGGTGCCCTTGAGCAGCCGGATCACGCCCTGCAGGTCGTCCCTGTTCTTGCCGCTGACGCGGAGCTGGTCGCCCTGGATCGCGGCCTGGACCTTGAGCTTGCTGCCCTTGATCAGCTTCACGATCTCGCGCGCCTTCTCGGTCGGGATTCCCTTCTGGAGCGTGATCTTCTGCCGCACCGTGCCACCGAGCGCCTTGTCGACGTCGCCGAAGGTCAACGCCTTCAGCGGGACGTTGCGCTTGACGAGCCGGCCCTCGAGCACGTCGCGCACGGCCTTCAGCTTGAACTCGTCCGAGGACGCGAGCGCGAGCTCCTCGCCCTGCAGCTCGACCGTGGAGTTCGTGCCCTTGAGGTCGAAGCGGGTCTGGAGCTCCTTCATCGCCTGCGCGATCGCGTTCTTGACCTCCTGGAGGTCCACGCTGCTGACGATGTCGAACGAGCTGTCGGCCATGGAGGGATGGTCTCTATCGGTATTCGGGAACGTCGGTCCTGCCACGAGGCCGACCGGTCCGGGTAAAGTGCCGGATTCAACGCATTCTGTCAAACCGCCGGCGCGTTTTCAGAGGGCGCGGCGGAAGAGCGTCGCGTAGTTGCGGCGGGCGGCCTGGCCGACCTCTTCGAGGCTCGCCCCTCGCAGCGCCGAGAGCTTCCGCGCCACCTCGACGACGAACGCCGGCTCGTTGCGCTTGCCGCGGTGGGGCGGCGGCGCCAGGAAGGGCGCGTCGGTCTCGACGAGCAGCCGGTCCGCCGGCACCTCGCGGGCGACCTGCTGGATCACCTCGGCCCGCGGGAACGTCATGATTCCCGAGAATGAGAGGTAGAAACCGAGCGCAAGGGCTCGCCGGGCCAGCTCCGGCCCGCCCGTGAAGCAGTGGATGACGCCGCCCGTCTCGTTGGCGCCTTCCTCTTCAAGGAGCCTCGCCGTCTCGTCGTCCGCCTCGCGCGTGTGCACGACGAGCGGCAGGGCGACGTCGCGCGCCAGGCGAACCTGGCGCCGGAACACCTCGCGCTGCGTGTCGCGCGGCGAGTAGTCGTAGTGGAAGTCGAGCCCGAGCTCCCCGATCGCCACGATCCGCCCTTCGCGCGCGAGACCGCGGATCTCGTCGTAGGTCGCCTCGGTCGCGAGCTTCGCCTGGTGCGGGTGCACGCCCGCGGTCACGGGCAGGCCCAGCTGCTCGGCCACGCGGAGCGCCCGCGCCAGCCCCCCGCTCTCGTCCACCTCGCCCACGACCAGCATCTCGGCGAGGCCGGCTTCGCGCGCACGCGCCACGACCTCGCCGCGATCCGCGTCGAATTCCGGCATGTCGAGGTGGCAATGGCTGTCCACCAGCCAGCCGGATGGGTTCCAGAGCGACCCGTTTATCCGTCATGGTTTCAGCACGCGATCGTGGTCCGGTCGGCCTCAGCGAGCAGCGCGCTCGGCCGCGCTCGGATCGCCCGTGGGCGGTGGAGCGTGGTCGGTGGCGGCAGGAGCGCCGAGGAGCTCCGTGAGAACGGGGCGCAGGCCCTCGGCCCAGACCTCGTAGCCCTTCAGGCTCGGGTGCAGGCCGTCGACCATCGTCCCCTCGAACAGCACGCCTCGAGCGTCCGCGAGCCTGGCATTCACGTCGAGGAACCGAACCGACTTCCCATCGGCGAGCTTCGCCAGGCTGGCGTTGATGCGTGCGATCGACGGCATCACGGCCGGGTTGTCGTTGCGCGGGAAGATGGCCGTCAGGACGATCGTCGCTGCCGGAGCTTTCTTGCGGCAGGCGTCGACGATCGCCTTCACGCCCCGCGTGACGTCCGCCACCTTGGCGTCGTCGCCGGGCTCCTTGCCGACGTTGTTGGTGCCGGCGAGCAGCACGATCACCTTCGGGTTGACGGCGTCGAGCTCGCCGTTGTCGAGACGCCAGAGGATGTTCTCGGTGCGATCGCCCCCCCAGCCGAAGTTGCCGGCGTTCCAGCCGAAGAAGGTCTTCTTCCAGTGGGCGAGGAAGTCCGGATAGTCGAGGGCGCCCCAGCGGCGCGTGATCGAGTCGCCCAGGAAGTAGAGATCGATGCCCCCGCTCTTCGCCTTGGCGACGAGCTGCTGATGCGCGACGTGCGAGTTGCGATCGGCACGCATCCGCGGCTGGTCGGCAGGCCCCGAAGGGGTCAGGTAGTCGAAGAGCTTGTTGGCCCACGCGATGAAGAAGCTCATGTTCGAGCGGTCCTCGTGCCCGCCGTCGTGCTGCCGCCACGCGAGCTCGCCCTCGAGCAGGCTCGTGTTGAGCGGCGGCATCTTCGCGACGCGATAGTCGTCCTTGACGCCGAGATCGCGCGCCCCCAGCAGGCGGAAGACCGGGCCCGCGGCGACCGTCGCCATGTAGCTGCCCTGCTGGTCGAGCCAGAGGGCGTCGCCCTTCTCGGGGATGCCGTAGCTGACGAACGTGGGCCGCGGCGCGCAGAGCGCGATCAGCTGGTGCGCGTCGACCGGGAGGTCGCCGGCGTTCTTGCTTCCGGACGCGGCCTCGGCGGCGCCGTACTTCAGGAAGTTGCCCGCCATCCAGTGGTACTCGCCCGACCCCGTGAGGTTCTCGACGGCTTCCCCGAAGTTGCGCCGATGCGGCTTGGCTCCGCCCTCGCCCGAAGAGCCCACCAGGACGACGGCGAAACGCGGCTCGAAGGCCATCGTGACGAGAGCGGCCTTGCCGTAGCGCGAGACGCCTTCGATGCCCACGCGTTTGGCGTCGACCGCGGGCAGCGTCTCGAGGTAGTCGAGCGCGCGGGCCGCGCCCCAGGCCCACGCCCGCAGCGTTCCCCACTGCTCGGGCGTTCGCCGCCGGCCCTGGTTGGTGAGCCCGATGATGCCCTCGGTGAGGCCGGCCCCGTTGTCGGCCTGGATGCTGGTCGTATTGAGCGAGACGTAGCCCCAGCCGGCGGCGATCAGCTGGTCCGTCGACGGCGGAGCCGCCGGCTCCTGCATGCCCGGAAAGCGGAAGAGCGGATCCCCCGGCATGTTGCCGAAGCCGAACATGATCAGCACCGGAACCGGACCCTTGGCGTTCACCGGGAGGACGACGGCCATCTTGATGTCCACCGTGAGGGCGGGATGCGCGCTGTTGTCGACGTGTCCGACCACGCGGCGCGCAACGACCGGCTGGCCGCCCACCGACGTCTCCACGGTCTCGGCCACCGCCCAAGAGACGGCCGGCACTCCCTTGGGCACGGCGCCGTAGATCTCGCGCTCGAAGTCCGAGGCGATCTGCGGACGCCGCTCCTTCCACCATGCTTCAGCGGTCGCGACCTTGCCGCCGTCCTTCAGGGTCAGGGGATCGGGCCAGTCCGGAAAGGGATCGGCCTTCGCGGGATCGTAGTTCGCCGCGTTCGGCTCGCCGGCAGCGGCACGACCGTTGGGACCGGGCCGCAGCTGCGTGATCTGAAGCTGCCTCATCATGTCGGCGTGGTCCTCGCGCGTGAGCTGGTCGAGCCGCGCGCGCTCCTCGGGAGTGAGCTGGAACGGATTCCGCGCGGGGGCCGGCGCCGCGGGAGGTGCTTGTGGCGTTTGCGCGCCGAGCTCCGGCGAGCGTACGAGGCAGACGCCGGACAACGCGAGGCCTGCGACGGCGAGGACCCGACTCGTGCTGGGCATGGGAGCGGATTATCGCCTCTGGCCGCGGAAATTTGTCCTTGACGCATCGAGCGGCCGCACCTAGATTGAGAGTCCCGGCGCGCGAGGTGCGCGTCGGAGCGCCCAAGGAGGCCGGCATGCTTGCAGTTCAGCGTCGTTCGACGATGTCGAGCCTCTCTCTCGACGGCCGCTAGGCTCGTTCGGCTGGCTCCGTAGAGAGCCAGGCTCCCCAAGACAGAAAACCAAGGCGATCGGGCGGCGACTGCGCGTTCGCGCGCACCCGCCAGAGGAGTGCGTGTGTCTTCACGTAGAGGGCGGGAGCGGCGTCTCCCGCCGATGGGCGAAGTGTGGGCGGACGGCGAAGCGGACCCGGAAGTCTTCTTCGGCGAGACGGAACGTTCCCGGAAGACGAACTGGAAGGCGCTGCAGCTGTGCAAGCAGGTGCGAGCGCGCGGCGTCGCTGGCGCTGGCGAGCGAGTGCGAGAGCGACGCGCTCGCCGGTGCGGCGGTCGTCGTCGGTCGAGCCGGCGCCGGATGCGGGCCGGCTGAGGATCGTCGTGTGCCTGGCTTCGGGAGCGAGCCCCGAAGGCATGGCCGAGGCACGCGCGGCGCTCGCGGGCTGCTCGTTGGCCGTGCGCGCCGAAGTGGCACGGTCGATCCACCGCAAGCGCGTTCCCGAGATCGTGTTCGAGCTGCGGCTGGCGGACGAGGTGGATCGTGGCTGATGCTCCCGCCGACGATCCGCAGCTGGGCCGACGGACCGCTCCCACGCGACGTGGAGCTGGCCCTCGAGCGCCTCGCGCGGAGCGACGACGTCCGGCGGATCGCCGTGATGCCGGACGTCCACCTGTCGGCCGACGTGTGCGTCGGCACGGTGGTCGCCACGAGCCGCACCCTCTACCCCGCCGCGGTCGGCGGAGACATCGGGTGCGGCGTGGCGGCCATCGCCTTCGACGCCGAGGCCGCGGTGCTCGACGACGAGCGCGCCGCGGCCGCGGTGCTGGCCGGCCTCTATCGAGCCATCCCGCTCGTACGCCACTCGCGCAAGCGGGCGAACGGCCTGCCGCCCGAGCTCGACGCCGAGTCGCTCAGCGCGAGCACGCTCGAGTCGCTGAAGCAGGGCGAGGGAGCGCTGCAGCTCGGCACGCTCGGCCGCGGCAACCATTTCGTCGAGCTGCAGGCGGACGAGACGAACCGCCTGTGGCTGATGCTGCACAGCGGCTCGCGCGCCATGGGCCAGGCGATCCGCGATCTCCACCTGGGCCGCTGCATCCCGGGCCAGAGCGGTCTCGCACGGCTCGATGCCGAGAGCACCGAGGGCAGGGACTACCTGCGCAGACATGGCCTGGGCAGTCGACTACGCGGAGGAGAGCCGTCGTCGGATGGCGGCGGCCGCCTGCGACGTCGTCGCGGGCGCGCTCGGGATCGCGGCCGATCCGTCGTCGTTCGTGAGCTGCAATCACAACCACGTGCGGCGCGAGACCCACGACGGCGAGTCGCTCTGGGTCCACCGCAAGGGCGCGATCGCGGCCGGGGCGGGCGAGCCGGGACTGATCCCGGGCTCGATGGGCACGACGAGCTATCACGTCGAGGGGCGCGGCGTGGCGGCCGCGCTCGGCTCGAGCGCGCACGGCGCCGGTCGTCGCCTGAGCCGGACCGATGCGCGGCGGACGCTGTCGGCGAAGGACGTGACGCGCGAGCTGCGGGGCGTCTGGTTCGACCACCGCATCGCCGGCGGGCTGCGCGAGGAAGCCCCCTCGGCCTACAAGGACATCGGCTCGGTGCTGCGCGCACAGGCCGAGCTGGTACGGGTCGTCAGACGGCTGCGGCCGGTGTTGAGCTTCAAGGGGGTGTAGCGCGGCTACTTGCAGATCTTCGAGCAGTCGCCCTGGAGGTAGCCGAGCGAACGGAGGTTCTGGCACTGCTCGCACGTAAGCTCGGCCTCGGGGCCGCTGCTCGGTCCGCGGCGCGATAGACGCAGCGTCCAGGCGTGGAGCGCCTGACGGTAGTAGGCGGCGCGCAGCGGCACCTCGTCGGCCACGTCGCGCGCCTCGCCCGGATCGACCGTGAGGTCGAAGAGCCGCTCCTCGCCCGTGCGCGTGTCGTAGAGGTACTTGAAGCGCTCGTCCCGCAGCGCGTAGCGCGGGCGGTCCCAGACGCTGCGCGAGAGGACGGCCGGCTTGCCCGGTGCGCCCAGCAGCACGGGCAGCAGGCTCCGGCCCTGGAACTCGCGGTCGGAGCCGCCCTTGCCGCGCACGCCGAAGATGTCGGCGATGGTGGGCGCCACGTCGAGGAGGTCGCTGAGCGCCGTCACGCGCTGGCCGGCCGGTCCCGTGCCCTTCGGGAAGCGGACGATCAGCGGCACTCGCACCGTCGGCTCGTACACCTGTACGTTGTGGCCGATCCAGCCGTGCTCGAGCAGCTCCTCGCCGTGGTCGGCGGCGACGATCACGACCGTCTTTTCGAGCAGCCCCTCGCTCGCGAGCGCTTTCACCAGCGCGCCGACCTCCTGGTCGGCGAAGGCGAGGTTGCCGTCGTAGAGGCGCACGAGATGCTCGCGCTCCTCCTCGCTGAACGCCCGCCGCCCCTGGTTCACGTCCTGGAAGAAGCGCGAGTCGCGGCGGACGGCCTTCGGGATCGGCCCGTCGGGTCCGAAGCGCGTGTCGAAGGGCGGCTCGGGATCGTAGGGGAAGTGCGGCTCCCGGAAATGGACGTAGGCGAAGAAGCGCCGGTCGCGGTTCTGCTTCAGCCAGTCCGGCACGACCTTCCGGAACACGTCGCCCGAGCTGCCGAGCGTGCGGAAGACCTCCTGGAAGTCGGAGAAGCCGCGGTCGAAGCCGAAGAGGCTCCCGGCCACGGCGTTCGCGACGAAGCCGGCCGTGTGGACGCCCTGCGCCGACAGCAGCTCGGCGAGAGTCAGGCGGTCCTTCGGCAGCCGCGCGGAGAAGGAGACCTCGCTGTGGTGGCGGTCCGGGTACTGCGAGGTCCAGACCGACGACATCGCGCCGAGCGTGTAGACGGCGGGAGTGTAGACGCGCTCGAAGACGACGCCCTCGGCCGCCAGCTTGTCGATCTCGGGCGTCGTCTCGCGCGGGTAGCCGTAGGTTCCGAAAGAGCGGGCGCGGCCGGCGTCCAGGATCACGAACAGCACGTTCGCGGCGGCGAGGCTCTTGCGGAGCGCGTCGGCACGCGCGTCGTCGCTCGCCGAGATCGGCTGCGGCTCGAGCGGGTCTCCGGCCTGCGAGCCGAGCACCCTCGGCGCGACGATCCGGCCCCAGGCGAAGCGCGGCCGGCCGGTCGTGCCCACGGCCATCGCGATCCTCACGATGTCGCCCGTCTTCCCGGGCAGCCGGACCTGCTGCTCGCCCGCCGGCTTCGCCGCGCCGTCGATCACGCGGCTCCAGATCTCGCGCTCGCCGCCGGCCTCGTCCTCGAGCAGCACGCGGAACGACGCGGCTCCGGCGGCGGCGCGCGCGGCCGGCAGCAGCTCGGGCGTGAAGCGCAGCTCGGCCGAGGGCGGCAGCCGCAGCGCGAAGCGAATCATCGCGGGGCCCACGAGCGTCAGCGACGGGATCGCCTTCTCCTCCGCCGTCACGAACGGCCGCGGCGCGTCGCGCGCCAGCAGGTCCTCGAGCGAGGCGTCCGAGGCCGGGCCGGTGACGAGCGCGTAGAAGGCGGCGGCGAGCTGACGCCGGTCGAGGCTCTTCGGATCCGCGTCCGACGGCGAGGCCGTCGCGGCGAACACGAAGCGCAGCCGGTTGTCGCCGGGCTTCTGCGCGGCCGCGGGCAACCCGATGCGGTAGCGATGGCGCGTGTCGTTGAGCGCGAACTTTTCGACCGGCGTGTCGTTGAGCCGCACCTCGACCGACTGCCGGCCCACGCCGCGGTAGGGCGCCGCGTCGAGGATCGCGACGCGCGGCTCGACCGTGTCCCAGACGAACGCGACCTCGGCCTCGCCCTTCGACCAGAGGAAGGGCTCGTCGGCGCCGCCCGCCTCGCGGTGGAAGCCGTCCGTGAGCCGCGGCTCGGCCGCGGGCGTGCCGAAGCGCAGCACGTCGAGCGCCGACCAGGTTTCGGCGACGGTCGCGCGGGCGGCCAGGTCGTAGACGACGGTCTTGGCGCGGCCCGGACACCCCAGCGTCAGCAGGGCGAGGCCGACGGCCGCCGCCGGGCGAAGCCTCACGCGCGAGGGCTCACTTCACCTTCGTCCCGGGTGCAACCGCGGCGTCGAAGGTGCAGAGCACGGCCTTGCCGTCCTCCGAGCCCGCGAGGACCATCCCGTTCGACTCGACTCCCATCAGCTTCGCCGGCTTGAGGTTCGCGACGAGCACGATCGACTTGCCCACGAGGGCCTCGGGCTCGTACGACTCCGCGATGCCGGCGACGACCTGCCGCGTCTCGCTGCCGAGGTCCACCTGCAGCTTCACGAGCTTCTTCGAGCCGGCGATCTTCTCGGCGGCGGTGATCTTCGCGGCGCGCAGCTCGACCTTCGCGAACTCCGCGATGTCGATGCGGTCGCCGCCGGGAGCGGCGGCTGTCTGGGAAACCGCGGAGGACGTCGCGCCTGCGGAGGCAGGCGGCGTCGGCACTCCGGGAACGGGAGGCTTGCTCTCGGACACGGCGTTCTCCTTGGAGTCCTGCGTCTTTTCCACACGGGGGAAGAGGGGCGCGATCGCGCCGAGCGGCGTGCCCGGCTCGAGCCGGCCCCACACGAGATCGTCCGTCACGGGCTCACGCTCCCCCAGGCCGAGCATCGCGAAGACGCGCGCCGAGGCGCGAGGGATGACGGGCGTCGTGAGGACCGCCACGAGGCGGACGGCCTCGAGCAGCCGATACAGGAAGCCGTCGAGCTCGGCCTTCCGCGCGGCGTCCTTTGCGAGCGACCAGGGCTCGACCTGCACGATCGCCTGATTGAGCTGGCCGATCCAGCTCCAGATCTCGCCGAGCGCCTCCGAGAAGGCGAGCTCCTCGTAGTGGGAAAGGACCTTGTCGGCCAGGCCGGCGCTCGGAGCGTTCACGGACGTCGCGAACGTCTCGGTGAAGTCGACCGCCTTCGACGACCTCGAGAGCGGTGCCTGCCAGCGCTGCGGCACCTTGCCGTCGCAGTAGCGCGCCACCATCGTGAGCGCGCGCGAGACCAGGTTGCCGAGGTCGTTCGCGAGATCGGCGTTGTAGCGGGCCACGAACGCGGCGTCCGTGAAGTCCCAGTCGGAGCCGTAGGCCGCTTCGCGCAGCACGAAGTAGCGCGCCGCGTCGGGCCCGAGCCGCTCGACGAGCGCGACGGGATCGATGACGTTGCCGGTCGTCTTCGACAACCTGCGGCCGTCGCGCGTGATGAACCCCTGCGCCGAACTCGCGCGTCGGCACCGGAACGCCGGCCGCGTAGAGGATCGCCGGCCAGTAGAGACAGTGGAAGCGGATGATGTCCTTGCCGATGACGTGCAGCCGCTCGTCGGCGCCTGCCCAGTAGTGGCGGTACTCCGGGGCGTCGTCCGCGAAGCCGAGGGCGGTGAGGTAGTTCGAGAGCGCGTCCACCCATACATAGAGGACGTGGTCGGGCTGCTCGGGAACCGGGATCCCCCACTTCACGCGCGCGCGGCTGATGCTGAAGTCCTTGAGCCCCTGCTTGATGACGCCGAGCACCTCGTTCCGGCGCGACTCGGGGCGAATCTTGAGCTGGTCGCTCTCGATCCGCTGGCGCAGCCAGCCCTCGTAGGCCGACAGGCGGAAGAAGAGGTTCTGCTCTTCGAGCCACTCGCAGGGCCGCTCGTGATCGAGGCAGAGGTTGCCGGGCTGGCGCAGCTCGTCCTCGTCCTTGAAGGCCTCGCAGCGCGGGCAGTACCACCCGGCGTAGATGCCGCTGTAGACGGCGTCCTGCCCGTCGGGAGTCTTCGCGACACGCAGCTTCTCCCAGAGCCGGAGGACGCCGCGCCTGTGGATCTCGTCGGTCGTGCGGATGAAGCGGTCGTAGCGGATGTCGTAGCGGGCCCAGAGCTCGCGGAACTTCGCGGCGATCTCGTCGCACTGCTGCTGCTCGCTGATCCCGCGCTCGCGGGCGATGCGCTCGATGTTCTGGCCGTGCTCGTCGGTGCCCGTCAGCATGAACGCGTCGTGGCCGGCGAGCCGGCGCGAGCGCGTCAGCGCGTCGACCGCGATCGTCGTGTAGGCGTGCCCCACGTGTGGCACGTCGTTGACGTAGTAGATCGGCGTCGTCGCGTAGAGCGTGCGCTTCGGGGTGGTCACTTTCCTGCCTGCGAGCGCCAGGCCGAAAGCGCCGCGGCGAGGACTTCCTTCACCGCGACGCCCTTCTCGGCCGCCAGGCGCTGGCAGTCCTCGAACTCGGGCCACGCATTGTAGACGACGCCGCCGCGGCGGCCGATCTTGATCCGCACGCTGCCGTAGGCGGTCGCGACCGTCTTGGTCTCGCGCTCGAGCGCCGTGCGCTCCCACTCCTGCCGCCGGATGCCGAGCGTCGTCGTCTCGCGGAACAGCAGCTCCTCGATCGCCTCGCGGCGCTCGGGCGGGGCGATGACGGTCACCAGCACGCCCGGCCGGCCCTTCTTCATCTGCACCGGCGTGAAGTAGGCGTCGAGGGCACCCGCGGTCAGCAGCGCGTCGAGCAGCGGCCCGAGCAGCTGCGGCGCCGCGTCGTCCACCTCGGTCTCGAGCACCAGCACGCGCTCGGCGCCCGCAGCCGCGGCTTCGTCACCGACGAACAGGCGGAGCACGTTCGGCCGGCCCTGCGTGTCGCGCGTGCCGGCGCCGTGGCCCGTCTTCTCGATCCGCAGCGGCGGCAGCGGCCCGTACTCCGTCGCGTAGCTCGTGACGAGCAGCGCGCCGGTGGGCGTCAGCAGCTCGCCTTCCCCCGCGCCGTACACCGGCACGCCCGCCACCAGCTTTGCCGTCGCCGGCGGCGGCACCGGGAACGCCCCGTGCGACATCGTGACCGTCCCGGTCCCGACGTTGAGCGGCGAGGCGGCGAAGCGCGCCGCCCGCAGCGAGCGCAGCGCGATCACGCCGCCCACGATGTCCACGATCGAGTCGATCGCGCCGACCTCGTGGAAGTGGACCTTCTCGGGCGACGTCCCGTGGACCGCCGCCTCGGCCTCGGCGAGGCGCTGGAAGAGCGAGATGGCGCGATCCTTGACCTCGGTCGCGAGCCGCGACCTGTCGATGATCCCGACGATGTGCTTGAGGTGCCGGTGCGTCGTGTCGGGCGCGTCGATCACCACGTCCACCTTCGTGGCGGCGAGCCCGGACCGGGCCACGCGGCTCTCGGCGAGCGTGTAGCCCGCAAGCCCGAGCTTCTCGAGCTCGGCGCGCAGCTCGTCGAGCGGCAGGCCGAGGTCCACGACCGCGCCGAGCAGCATGTCGCCCGAGGCCCCGCTCCCGCAGTCGAAGTAGACGACGCGGCTCACAGCACGCCCCGCTCTTTGAGGCTCACGTAGCGGCCGGCGCCGAGCACGAGGTGGTCGAGGACCTCGATCCCCATGAGCGATCCGGCCGCGGACAGCCGCCGCGTGAGGGCGAGGTCCTCGGCCGACGGCTCCGGGTCGCCCGACGGGTGGTTGTGGAACAGCACGAGCGCGGCCGCTCGCGAGACGACGGCCTCCTGGAACACCTCGCGCGGGTGCACGAGGCTCGCGGTCAGGCAGCCGACCGAGACGACCGCCTCGCGCTTCAGGCGATGGCGCGCGTCGAGCGCGAGCAGGCCGAACGTCTCGACCGGCCGCGAGCCGTAGCGCGGCAGCAGGTAGCGCGCGGCATCGGCGGGCGACTGGAGTCCCGTCGTGGCCCCGGCGTCCGGCGACGCGAGCCGCGCACCGAGCTCGAGCGCCGCCAGCACACGAGCCGCCTTGGCACGGCCCAGGCCGCGGACCCGCTCGAGCTCGGGCAGCGAGCGCGACGCGAGGGCGTGCAGCCCGTCGGCGAGCAGGCCGTCCGCGAGATCGAGCGCCGAGGCACCCCGCGCTCCGGTCCCCAGCAACGCGGCCAGCAGCTCCCGGCTGGAGAGGGCGCCGGCTCCCGCGTGCGCCAGGCGTTCGCGCGGACGGTCGCCCTCCGGAAGGTCGAGCATCGCCCGGCCCCGGCTGGCCCCGCCGCTCGGCTGCGCCGCGTCGTTCACGCCTCTCCCCTTTGGATGGCCGAAACATCCGATGTTAACGGCCCGCCTGCGCCGCGTCCAAACGACGCGCCCGGGCGGGTGGCGCGGGGAGAGGCGCGCCGAGAACATAATGCCTCGACCATGAGCCCTCCCGGGTCCGCCGCATCCGCGTCCCTTTCCACTGCCCAAAGCACTCGCGGTCACCGCTGCTCGGCATCGTGGCGATGGTCGGCGGAGGCACCCTGCTGGTGCTGCGCTCGGGCCTCTCGCTCCGCCCGCAGATCGCGATCGGCACCCTGCTGCTCGCGGTGCCGGCTCTCGCCGCGCTGGCGATCGAGCCGGGGCGCTGGCGCGCGGTTCACGGTCCGCTCCACGCGACGGCGCGCCTGCTCTTTCTCTCGGTCCTGCTCGGGATCGCGCTCTGGGTCGGGAGCGCGGGGCTCCTGGAGGTGCAGTCCCTCGTCGCTCCCCCACCGCAGGCCTACCTCGACGGCTTCCGTGCGATCCACGCGGCGCTCGCGCCGCGCAATCTCGGCGACGCGCTCGTCTCGGTCCTGGTGATCGCGGTGCTGCCGGGCCTCTGCGAAGAGCTCGTGATGCGCGGCGTGCTGCTGCCCTCGCTCGCCCAGGCGTGGAGAGGGTCGATGGCGGGGCCGGTCGCGATCTCGGCACTCCTCTTCGCCCTCATCCACCTCGACCCGTACCGTTTCGGGTTCACGTTCGCACTCGGGCTCGTGCTGGGGTGGCTGCGCCTTTCGACGGGCTCGCTCTGGCCGTCGGTCGTCGCGCACCTGAGCCTCAACACGCTGACGTTCCTCGTCGCGCCTTACGTGGACGATCCGAGCCAGGCCTACACGCCGTCGCCGATGCTGGGAGCCGCGTGCCTCGCGAGCGGCGCCGCCGTCGCGTGGCCGCTGCTGCGCGCGATGCGAGTTTCCTTTGACTCGCCTCGCGGGGGCTCCTAGACTCGATCGATGCGGCGCAAAGCGGTCGTGGCGTTCCTTCTGGCCGCGGCCGCAGGCGCGACGGCGCATCGGCCCGTCCGCGCCAACGAGGAAGCGGTCCTGGCGATGCGCCACGCGCAGGCGCGCGTGCTCGCTCCGGGCGCCCACCGCGAAGGCGAGCTGATCGTCGCGTTCGCCGCCGGGCACGAGCGACGCCGAGATGGAGCGCTCGCTCCGCGCGGGCGGCGCGCGAGAGGCGCGGCGATCGCGATACGGGCCGCGCGTGCTCGCGAAGCTCGAGCCCGGAGCGGACGTGCTCCAGGCGGTGGCGCGCTTCTCGGGCGCGCCCGGCGTCGCCTGGGCCGAGCCCAACGGGCTCGTCGCGATGGACCAGGGCGCGACGTTCCATCCGAACGACAGCCTGTATCGCTTCCAGTGGAACCTCACGCAGGTGGGCGCGGAGCGCACCTGGGGGATCCAGAAGGGCCAGCCGTCCGTCGCGGTGGCCGTGCTCGACACCGGCGTCGCCTACGAGGACTACGGCGATCCGAACACGGGGCAGCAGTTCCGCAAGGCGCCCGACTGGGGCGACACGCGCTTCCTGCCGGGCTACGACTTCTTCAACGGCGACACCCACCCGAACGACGACGAAGGCCACGGCACGCACGTGGCGTCGACGATCGCCGAGGCCACCAACAACGACGCGGGGATGGCCGGGCTCGCGTTCGGCTGCGCGATCCTGCCGGTGAAGGTGCTCGGGCCCGAGGGCGTCGGCAGCTTCTTCGACGTCGCCGACGGGATCGACTTCGCGATCGCGTTCACCGAGAACGGCCAGCGGCCGGTCAAGGTCATCAACCTGAGCCTGAGCAGCCCGTCCTTCAGCCAGACGGCGAAGGCCGCGATCGACCGCGCCGTCGCGGCGGGCGTGCTGGTGGTGGCGGCCGCCGGCAACACCGGAGGCAGCGTGCGCTTCCCCGCCGACCAGTCGAACGTCGTCGGCGTCGGCGCCCTGAACGCCGCCAAGGAGCTGGCCGTCTACTCGAACCGCGGCCCCGAGCTCGACCTCGTGGCGCCGGGCGGCGACTGCGAGAGCGACGACGACCACGACGGCACGGTCGACTGCGTGTTCCAGCAGACGCTGCGATTCACGGCGGTCGAGCAGGGCCGCTACGACGACTTCTGCTACTGCGGGCTCGAGGGCACCAGCATGGCGACGCCCCACGTGGCGGCCGCCGCGGCGCTGCTCTACTCGCAGGGCTTCACGGACGTGGCCTCGGTGCGGGCGGCGCTCGAGCAGACCGCGGAGCGGCTGGGCGGCGCGCCCGCCGGCGGCCGCAACAACTCCTACGGCAACGGCCTCATCCGTCCCGCGGCGGCGCTCCCCGGATACGGGTTCAACGTGAGCAGCAAGTGAGGCGACTGCTCGCGGCCGTCGCACTGCTTGCGGCGACTGCCCTGCCCTCCGCCGCCGGAGAGCTCGCCATCGAGGCCCAGGTCGGCTACTTCGGCATGAACGCCGAGAGCTCGGCGAAGGCGGTCTTCGGCTCCTCGGGCGGCCTGACCTTCGGCGGAGCCGTCCGCTACGACGTCTGGCGCGGCGTCTTCGTGTCGGGCGGCGTACGGACCTTCTCGAAGGACGGCGAGCGCGTCTTCCTCACCAGCCCGGGCGCGGCCATCCAGAAGCTCGGCTTCCCGGTGTCGGTTCGCCTGACCCCGATCCTGCTGAGCGCCGGCTACCGCTACGTCCACTGGAAGTGGGTGGTCCCCTACGCCTCGGTCGGCGCCGCGATCACGTCCTATTCCGAGAAGAGCGACGTCGCCGGCCAGAGCTTCGACCAGGACTTCACGAGGACGGGCTTCGTCGGCGCCGTCGGCCTCGAGACCGCGCCACGGCCGCCTGCGCGGCGGCGTGGAGCTCGGCTACTCGACGGTCTCGAGTGCCGTCGGCTTCGCAGGCATCTCGAAGGTCTACGGCGAAGACGACATCGGCGGGCTTCCACGTCGTCGGCAAGGTCATCTTCGTCTTCGGCTCGAAGCCCCAGAAGCGCCACCCGTGGAGGCCGAACTTCCCGAAGCCGTGAGAAGGGAGCCAGCTGGGCACAGCTGGCTCTCGAGGCTCGAGCCCATTCTTTCCTTGACAAGACCGTAGTGTGAACGTAACTTCGCTCTCACAAACACTCCGGCGACCTTCTCGTTGATCTGAGCAAGCCGGCACTCCCGGTCGCGCGATTCCAAAGACTGCAATCCCGGTTTCTGTGACTCTCTGAGAGAAGGTTCCAGTGACTGAAGGGGGAGGCGCCATGACCCGTCTACGTACGGTCGTCACCGTCGTTGCCCTGTTGGTGTGCAGCCCGCTCGCCGCAAGGGCTGACGTCGTTCTCCAGTGGAACGAGATCGCGGTGTCCACAATGGTCAGCCAGGGCGCGAATCCGTTCGCTCAAGCACGCTTCATGTCGATCACTCAGCTCGCAGTGTTCGAAGCCGTCAATGCGATCAAGGGCGACTACAGGCCTTACCTCGGAACCGTCGTCGCGCCGGCGGGGGCGTCGGCTGACGCCGCGGCAGTGACCGCGGCGTACAGGGTGCTCAAGACCTACTTCCCGGGGGCGCCGAATCTCGACTCCGGCCTATGCGGCGTCGCTGGCGCTGATCCCCGACGGCCCAGCCAAGAGCGGCGGCATTGCGACAGGTGAGTCCGCGGCGGCGAAGATGATCGCTCTGCGCGTCGGCGACGGCTCGTCACCACCGCAGTTCTACCTGCCCGAGTCGACCGATCCCGGCGTCTGGCAGCTCACGCCCAGTTGCGCGACGACCGGCCCTACCGCCGGCGGAGTCTTCTTCCAGTGGCAGAACGTCACGCCGTTCGGTGTTCCGAGCGCTCCGGGCAGCCAGGCGTGGATCGCGCAGTTTGAGCCCGGTCCGCCCCCGGCGCTCACCAGCCGGAGATACGCAAAGGACTACAACGAGGTGAAGACGGTCGG
Source organism: uncultured Acidobacteriota bacterium (assembly GCA_963724555.1). Classification (GTDB taxonomy): domain Bacteria; phylum Acidobacteriota; class Vicinamibacteria; order Fen-336; family Fen-336; genus DATBSL01. The sequence continues at coordinate 222,177 of CAVRVE010000013.1, read as the reverse complement.
CGACGTGAGCAGCGATCTCAGCGAGCGGCCACAGGATCGGGCTGATGTGGCGCGGTTCTACGCAGCCTCCTCACCAACCTATGTGTTCAACCTGGCTGCGAGGCAGGTCGCCGCCGCGGAGGGCAGCTCCCTTTCGAAGAATGCGCGGGCCCTCGCCCTGCTCAACATGGCCAGCAACGACGCCCTCGTAGTGTCGTTCTGGACGAAGTACCACTACAAGCTCTGGCGGCCCGAGACGGCGATTCACGAGGGCGACCTGGATGGCAACGCGAGAACCGACGCCGACCCCGCCTTCGCGCCGTTCATTCTGACGCCGTGCTTTCCCAGCTGGCCGTCGAATCACGGAAGCGGAAGCAATAGCGCCGCCGAGGTCCTGAGGCGCGCCTTCGGTGAAGGTGGCCATGACATCACCATAGCGAACCCCGCCGTGCCGGGGCTGACCTTCCATTACACCAGGTTCAGCCAGATCACGGACGACATCAGCGACGCGCGCGTCTACGGAGGCATCCATTATCGCTTCGACCAGGATGCCGGCGCCGAGCTGGGACGCGATGTCGCGACTTATGTCTACAAGCACAACCTCCGCCGCGCGAGGCATTCCGACGACGACGATGGCGACGACGACGGCGATCACGGGCACAACGATCACCGCTGACGGTCCGCACCATCGCGACTGAGGATGCGAGCCAACCCATCAAGCGTTGACAATCGACTGTAACTCCCCAGTCTTCAGCGAAAGTTAGCCTGGGAGTCCGTCTCTAGCCTTCGGATAGGACACTCGACAGACCATCACAGCGCCCTGAGCCGGCATGCCCGGCCACAGGTAGGCTAACTCCATGCCCTACGTTCTCCTGATGATCGACGAGGCCGGCGAATACCCGATCGTCGTCGACGAGAACGACAAGCTGCTGACCCACGGCAGCGCGCAGTGGCGCCTCATCACCGAGGTGGACACGCGCGCCGAGGGCGACGAGGTCGCCGCGGCCTGGCGGCGGGCCAGGGCCTCCTATTCGAGAAGCGCAGGCTCGGCCGCGGAGCGGCCCAAGAGCACCTGAGGTCGCTTCAACGCGTTGAACGCGCGCGACTTGACAGCGCGCGAGCAATCCCTACATTGTAGGCAATCATGCCGCGGCTGGAACCGCCGGCCGAGTTCGAGCAGCTCGTGCTGCTCGCCGTGCTCCGCCTCGGAGACGCCGCGTACGCCGTGCCGATCCGCGACGAGATCCAGGCGCGCACGGGACGCGCGCCGGCCCGCGGCGCCGTCTACGCGACGCTCGAGCGGCTCGAGAACAAGCGCTACCTCGAGTCCTGGCTCGGCGAGCCGATGGCGGAACGCGGCGGGCGGCCGCGCCGTTACTACCGCGTGAAGCCGGCGGCCGCGCGCGCGCTCGAGGAGTCGTGGGCCGCGCTCCAGCGCATGTGGCAGGGACTCGAGCCCCCGGTGCGCCAGATATGACGCCCGAACGGCTGCTGCGCCGCTTCCTGCCGACGGCGCTCAGCGAAAGCGCGATCGGGGATCTCGAGGAAGAGCGCGAAGCGCTCGGCAAGGGACAGGCCTGGCTCTGGGCCCGGGCGCTCGGGCTCGCGCTCGGCTACGCGTGGCACCTCGGGCCGCGGCCCGAGCGGCGGCGGACCAACGACCACCGGCGAGGAGATGGACTCATGGAAACGCTTCTGAGGAACGTCCGCTACGGCATCCGCGTGCTGCTGCGCGCTCCGGCCTTCACCGTCGTCGCGGTGCTCACGCTGGCGCTCGGCATCGGCGCCAACGCCGCCGTCTTCAGCATCGTCAACGCGCTGCTGATCCGGCCGCTGCCGCTGCCCGCGTCGGACCGGCTCGTCTCGGTGCTCGGCGTCGACAAGGACGGACAGCGCCAGTACCTGTCGATGCCCGACTTCGAGGACCTGCGCGCCCAGGCGCGCCTCGTCGAGGGCCTCTCGGGATTCGTCCCCCAGAGCGCCAACCTGACCGGGCGCGCCGAGCCCCAGCGCGTGCGCGCCGGCTTCGTCTCCGACAACTTCTTCGACGTCGTGGCCGTGCAGCCCGCGGTCGGCCGCGGCTTCCTGGCCGGCGTGGACGACGCGGAAGGCGCGCCGCGGGTCTGCGTCCTGCAGCACGAGACCTGGCAGAGCCTCTTCGGCGGCGACGCGGGGCTCGTCGGCCGCTCGATCGTCCTCAACAACGAGCCCTTCACCGTGATCGGCATCCTGCCTCGAGGATTCCGCTTCCCCTACGACGAGGTCGAGGTGTGGGTGCCGTATCACACCTGGCCGGTCTACCGGGAGCAGCTCGCGCGCGGCACGGTGGCGCAGCGCTCGAACGGGCTCGTGGGTCCGATCGGCCGCATGCGGCCCGGCGTGCGCCTCGACGAGCTGCGCGCCGAGCTCGACGCCGTCGGCGCCCGCATCGCCGCGCAGTACCCCGAAGGCGGCGAGAAGCGCGGGCTCAGCGTCCGGACCCTGCGCGACGAGATCGTCTCGGACGTGCGCCAGGCCGTGCTCGTGCTGCTGGGGGCCGTCGGCTTCGTGCTGCTGATCGCCTGCGCCAACGTGGCGAACCTGATGCTGGCGCGCGCTGCGTCGCGCGGGCACGAGCTCGCCACGCGCGCGGCCCTCGGCGCCGATCGTGGCCGCCTGGTGAGCGAGCTGCTCACCGAGGCCGGACTCGTCTGGCTGGCGGGCGGAGCCCTGGGGCTTCTCGCCGGCGACGCCGGACTTCGCCTGCTGATGGCCTCGGCGCCTCGAGACCTGCCCGGCGGGATCGTCCCCGGGCTCGACCCGACGGTGGTCGCGTTCACGCTCGGCCTCACCGCGCTCACCGCGATCGCGTTCGGCATCATCCCGGCGCTCCGCTTCTCGTCGCCCAACGTGTCGGCGACGCTCAACAGCAGCGGGCGCTCGGGCATCGACGGCGGCGGCCGCTCGCGCGTCCGCGCGGCGCTCGTCGTCGGGCAGATGGCGCTCACGCTGATGCTGCTGGTCGGCGCGGGCCTCCTCACGCGCAGCTTCGGACGGCTCGCGCAGGTCGACGTGGGCTTCCGCTCGGAAGGCCTGCTGACGATGGAGTACCGGCTGCCCCAGAACAAGTACCCGGAAGGACCGCAGCAGTGGGAGACGCACCGCCAGATCATCGAGCGCGTGCGCGAGGTCCCCGGCGTGCGCGCGGCCGCGCTCGTGCGGGCCCTCCCCTTCAGCGGCAACGGCAACACGGCCACGATCGAGATCGTCGACCAGGCTCCGAGCCAGAAGCCGCCCCGTGCGCGCCTCAACACGGCGGACCCGGCCTACTTCGAGACGATGGGCATCCCGCTCCTGCGCGGCCGCGCCTTCAGCGACCGGGACGTCGCCGACGCGCCTCCCGTCGTCGTCGTGAGCGAGAAGCTCGCCGAGCGCCACTGGCCCGGCGAGAACCCGCTCGGAAAGCAGATCCGCTTCCCCGACACGAAGCCGGTGGTCACCGCGGAGGTGATCGGCGTCGTCGGCGACACCAAGCAGTACAACCTCGACGAGACCGACCTCGGCTTCGTCTACGCGGCCCAGGCCCAGAATCCCCACATCTTCAACACTCTCGCCGTCCGCACCGTCGGCGACCCGATGCAGCTCGCGAACGCGGTCCGGGCGGCGGTCTGGTCCGTCGATCCGGAGCAGCCGGTCTGGAAGATCCGCACCCAGCAGTCCCTCGTCGAGCGCTCGAAGGGCATGCCCCGCTTCCTCGCCCAGCTCATGAGCAGCTATGCCGCCCTGGCCTTGGTGCTCGCCGCGGTCGGCCTCTACGGCGTGACCTCGTATTCGGTCACCCAGCGCACGCGCGAGATCGGCCTGCGCATGGCGCTCGGCGCCGAGCCCTCCGACGTGCTGCGGATCGTCCTGCGCCGCGGCTTCCGGCTCGCGGGCATCGGGCTCGCCATCGGTCTCGTCGGCGCCCTCGCGCTCGGTCGTGTCGTCCGGACGTTGCTCTACGCCACGAGCCCGACGGACGCGGTCACGCTCGTGTCCGTGGCGGCCGTGCTACTGGCCGTTGCCGGGCTCGCGAGCTACTTGCCTGCCCGCCGGGCCACGCGCGTCGATCCGACGGTCGCGCTGCGCTACGACTGACTCGCTCGCGCTTCCTGAGGCCGATCCACGGAAGCACTGAGCCGGAAAGCAGCAGGGTCCGGAAGTCGAGACGCGCTACTCGCTCGACTCCCGGATCCTGCGCGCCTTCACATCGACGAGCTGCCGGCTAGGGGCGCTTCCGGTAAACGTCCAGCGTCACCGTCTTCAAAGACCCGCCTGGGGTTCGAATCACCGCCGTCGTCGTGCCCAGCCACTCAAACCCGTTCGGCGCCGGCTGTCCGCGATCGAGCGTGAGATACGAGCCGACCGGGAACCCCGGCCCTGCCGGCCCCATCGGTCCCTGCGGACCTGTCGCTCCCTGCGGACCTTGCGGACCAGCCGGCCCCTGCGGACCGTTGGGTCCCTGCGGCCCGACAGCACCTGGCGGGCCCTGCTGACCTTGAGCACCCGCCGGGCCAGAAGGTCCTGGCGGCCCCTGAGGTCCAGCCGGCCCTTGAGGTCCCGGCGGCCCCTGCTGGCCCTCCTGCCCTTGCGGCCCGGCCGGACCTGGCGGTCCCGCTGGGCCTGGCGGTCCTTCGACGCGACGAACATCGACCTGCATCGTGTCTTGAGTCGAAGCCACGCCGTCCGAAACCGTCAGCGTGAAGACGCTGACGCCCACGGGGAGTGCCACGAGATCCACGACAGAAGTCGTCGCGAGCGTCCTCCCCGCGGCATCCTGCCAAAGATAGGTGAGCGGGGCGGCTTCCGGATCGGACGAGCCGGAGCCGTCCAGCCGGAAAACCTCTCCCAAACCGATCACTTGATCCGGCCCCGCGTCGGCGACCGGCGGCTGGTTGGGTGCGAGAGTCCACAACTCGTCGCCAACGAAGCCGTCGTTTGCGACAAACAGGATGCGCGAGCCGAGTTTCGCCACCGCATTCGGAAACGAAGGAAAGGGCCCGGGGGCGATCTCGTCGGTCACGAGGCGCGTGCCTTCGGTCGTCCCGTCGGTGCTCCACAGCTCCATGCCGTGCGCGTCGTCATGCGCAGCCATGTACGCGGTCGTGCCAAGGACCGCCAGCAGGGTCGGGAAAGACCCGCTACCGGGTCCCTCCGCGATGTCACGCAGGAGACGGGTGCCCGCCTGGCTGCCGTCCGTGATCCACGGCTCGATCCCGCTGAATCCGTCGTCGGTCACGAACAACAGCCGGTTCCCGAACGCTTTCATCGAGTAGATCGGCCCCCCCTGGACCGGGACCGTCCCCTCGGTGGTTCCGTCGCTTCGCCATAGACCCGCATTCTGGGTGCTGAAGTACAGCGTGCCGGCCACGTCGGTCAGGTTCGACGGGCCGGAGAAGTACGGCGAGGAGTCGATGAAGCGGACCAGGCGCGTGCCGGCCGGGGTACCGTCCGTAGCCCAAAGAGCGTCGGCGAAGCCGTCGTTGCCGGCGAAGTAGAGCAGGTTGCCGGAAACCCTCTGCTCGTAGATCGGGCTCGGGCGGCGGACTCCGTTCGTCGCGCGAGTCGTTCCCGCCGCCGTTCCGTCGCTGCGCCAGACCTCCTCACCGTTCACACCGTCGTTCGCGACAAACATCACGTTGCTGCCGAGGGCCGCGACGTACGCCTTGTTTATGGCGCCGGCGCTTCCAGGCCGGATGTCCTTGACCATGAAAGTGCCACTGGCCGAGCCATCACTCCGCCAGAGCTCCGTTCCGTGGACGCCGTCGTTCGCGGCGAAGTAGACAATGCCGTTCACGAAAGCGGCCGGCTCCGGGCCGTTGTCGTTCACCGGCACGGCAGTGACTTGCGTCGTTCCGGACGCGGTCCCGTCAGTGCGCCAGAGTGTCCTCTGGCCCGAGACATCGGTGTATGCCAGGAAAACGATCGTGCCCCCCAGGCGACCGAGCAAGAACGGGGCTCCATGACTTTCAGAGCCGGGCCAGAGGTCGAACACCCGGAATGTGCCGGCTGAGGTGCCATCCGTTCGCCAGAGCTCACGGCCGGCGTCATCAAGGCCGGAGAACAGAAGAACCCCGTTCAACTCCATGAACTGCGACGCTTGCGAGCCTGACGGCCCGGGGTTGATGTCCTTCACGAGCGACGGCGACTCGGCTATTGCCGCTGCCGCGGTGCACACGAGGAGTAGCGCGATGCCCACACAGGACCGCAACGCCCTGATCATGAGAAGGCCTCCAAGTAACCGGCGGGGTCGATAACGGCGTGCGACTCGTCGACCGAGAGCGAACGAGGCTAGCGATCGCTCGTTATCCTGTCAATGAACGTTGAGGGGCGCAGTGATAAATAGCGGCAACGTCGCTACTTTTGCGAGCTGCTACAAGCACTTTACGTTCAGCCAGTAGCCACACTGCGACAGACGCGACTTACTTCTCGTCTCCGCCGCCCAGCCGTCCGCCCGACTCGCCCATCCCCATCTCGTCGAGCAGCGACTCGTTCTCGCGCCAGCGCTCCCGGACCTTCACGAACAGGCCCAGGAACACCTTGGCGCCGAGGAAGTGCTCGATCTGCTGGCGGGCCTCGCTGCCGACGAGCTTCAGCATCGAGCCGCCCTTTCCGATCAGGATGCCCTTCTGGTTGTCGCGCTCGACCAGGATCGCGCAGTGGATCCGCACCAGGCCCTGCTCCTCCTTGAAGGACTCGATCACGACGCCCGTGACGTACGGGATCTCCTGGCGCGTGTGGTGCAGGATCCGCTCGCGCACCATCTCGGCCACGAAGAAGCGCTCGGGCAGGTCGGTCAGGAAGTCCTCGGGATAGAGCCGCTCGCCCTCGCGGAGCTTCGACACGAGCACCTGCTCGAGGCGGTCGACGTTGTCGCCGTCCTTCGCCGAGATCGGCACGATGTCGTCGAACTTCCCCACCCGGCTCCAGGTCTCGAGCGCGGGCAGGATCTTCGGCTTCGGGACGCGATCGATCTTGTTGAGCGCCAGCACCACGGGCAGGCGCGACTTCTCGAGCAGCCGCTGGATGAACGCGTCGGACGGCCCGGGCGGCTCGGTCACCTCGTTGACCCACACCACCACGTCGCCCTGGCTGATGCTGCGGACGGCCGTGTCCACCATGCGGCGATTCATCTCGTGCTCGGGCTTGTGGATGCCGGGCGTGTCGAACAGCACGAGCTGCGCCCCCGGCCGGTTGACCACGGCGAGGATGCGGTTGCGCGTCGTCTGGGGCTTGTCCGAGACGATCGCGACCTTCTGGCCGACCAGCCGGTTGACGAGCGTGGACTTGCCCACGTTCGGGCGGCCCACGACGGTCACGAACCCGGCGCGGAAGGGTGCTTTCGGCTCGTCCGCGCCGCCCGGCTCGCTCATGCCGGGCTCGGGCTCGAGACCGGGGCCCGCCGGAAGCGCACGCGCTTGACGCGCTGGCGCTCGGCGGCGAGCACCTCCACCTCGAAGCCGCGGTAGAGCCGGCGCTCGCCGGCGTGCGGGATCTGGCCGAAGATCGACGTCACCAGGCCGCCCACGGTGTCGATCTCCTCGTCGACCGACAGCTCGGTCTCGAGCGCTTCCTCGAGCCGGTCGACGCCGACGCGCCCGTCGGCCACGACGCTGCCGTCCGCGTCCACCGCCAGCGGATCGCCCTCGACGTCGTACTCGTCCTTGATCTCCCCGACCAGCTCCTCGACGATGTCCTCGATGCTGATGACGCCCGCGGTGCCGCCGTACTCGTCGATCACGACCGCGAACGTGATGTGGCGGCCCTGCATCTCGCGCAGCAGCTCCTGGATGCGCTTGGTGTCCGGCACCAGGTGCGCCGGGCGCACGAGCTTGGTGACGGGCGTGTCCTGAGCGCCCTCGAAGTCGAGCAGGTCGCGCACCTCGACGACGCCGAGGATGTCGTCGAGGTCCTTCCCGTACACCGGCACGCGGCTGTACTTGTTCTCGCGCATCAGCCGGCGCAGGTCGGCGACCGACGCGTCGGAGGCGATCGCGACGACGTCCGGGCGCGGCGTCATCACGGCGCGCACGAGCGTCTCCGAGAAGCGGCCCAGCGCGTCGACCAGCCGGTCCTCGTCCTCCTGCTGCGCGGGCGGGGGCGGCACCTCGGCGCCCGACGCGTTCTCGTCCTCGTCGGGGACCGGGAAGGCTCGCCTGCGGATGCGCGAGGTGAAGGGCTCCAGGCCCTTCGCCCACAGATGGAACACGGGGAGCAGCCTCAGGAACGCGCCTTCGGGGTCCTGGCGCACCAGGATGTAGGGCACGCTCACGCGGAAGAGCAGCAGGTACGCCATCATCACGCCGAACGCCGCCAGCATCGCCCAGTGGTCGAGCAGCCGGAAGATCAGCGAGGTGATGATCACGGTCATGCCGACGTGGGCCGTGTAGGTGCCGAGGTGGACGGGCATCACGATCCGCGGCGGGTCTTCCATGTAGTGCAGCGCCAGCTCCACGCGCTTCTCGTCGTGGAAGCCGACCTGGCTGAGGCGCCGGCGCTTGCAGAGGTTGTAGGAAGCCTCGACCGAGGCCAGGAACACCGACAGCGTTCCCAGGAAGACGATCAGGCCGACCTGCAGGACGATCATGCGAAGCCCAGCAGCCGCCGTCGCAGCCGCCCCTCGAGCCGGTCCATCGCGCCGTCGTCGGCCTCGTGGTCGTAGCCGAGCACGTGCAGGAAGCCGTGGAGCGCGAGCACGTCGAGCTCCTGCGGCAGCGTGCGCCCGAAGCGGCGCGCGTTGCGCTCGGCCTCGGCGACGCTGATCACGATGTCGCCGAGCCCGGCCTCGCCGCCGTCGCCCGGGAACGAGAGCACGTCCGTCGGCTTGTCCTTGCCGCGGTACTCGCGGTTGAGCCGGCGCAGGAGGCCGTCCCCCGCGAGCACGAGCGAGAGCTCGCCGCGCACCCGGAGGGTGCGGGCGGCCGCGCGCAGCACCCGCCGCAGGCGCGGCGCGCTCACCGAGCGCCGGCTCTGGCGGTTCAGCAACACGACGGCCAACGAGGGCTGCGGCGCTCATCGTCAGCGCCCCTTGCCCTGGCCGTTCGTCCAGCGCTCGTAGGCCTTGACGATCGACTGCACGAGCTTGTGCCGCACCACGTCCTTCTCGTCGAAGTAGCAGAAGGCGATGCCCTCGGTGCCCGAGAGCACCGAGATCGCCTCGACGAGGCCCGACACCTTGCCCGCCGGCAGGTCGATCTGCGTGATGTCGCCGGTGACGACGACCTTCGAGCCGAGGCCGATGCGCGTCAGCACCATCTTCATCTGCTCGGTCGTGGTGTTCTGCGCCTCGTCGATGATCACGAACGAGTCCGACAGCGTGCGCCCGCGCATGAAGGCGATCGGCGCCACCTCGATCTGGTTGCGCTCGAAGAGCCGCTCGACCTTCTCGAACTCGAGCAGGTCGTAGAGCGCGTCGTAGAGCGGCCGCAGGTACGGGTCGACCTTCTGCTGCAGGTCGCCCGGCAGGAAGCCGAGCTTCTCGCCCGCCTCGACCGCCGGGCGCGCGAGGATGACGCGGCTCACCTGCTTGTTGAGGAGATACGAGACGGCCTGCGCCACCGCCAGGTAGGTCTTGCCGGTGCCCGCGGGCCCGATCCCGAAGACCATGTCGTTCTTCGCGATCTGCTCGAGGTACGAGCGCTGGTTGAGGCTGCGCGGCACGACCACGCGCTTGCCGCCCCGCACCGCGGACTTCAGCAGGTAGTCGCGCAGGCGCGTCTCGCCGTCGCGGCTCAGCAGCTCCGCCGCGAGCCGCACGTCGGCCGAGGCCACCGAGTAGCCGTCCTTCATCAGCGCCCCGAGCTGCTCGAACACCTGGCCCGCGAGCGCCGAGCCGCGCTCGTCGCCCTCGATCAGGAGGTCGCTGCCGTGGTTCCGGATGCGGACCTTGAAGGTCTCCTCGAGGAAGCGGAGATTCTCGTCCTGGTTTCCGAAAAGGGTCTCGAGGCCCCGTTCGGGGACGGAGACGCGCGTCATTCGGGTGATGCAAGCGAGCTTAGCACGCGCGCCAGCCTCACTTACGGACCGCGAGCAGGCCGAGCTCGCGCACCTGCTCGTCGCGCACCGGCGACGGCGAGCCGGTCATGAGATCGGTGCCGCTCGCGGTCTTCGGGAACGCGATCACCTGCGCGCAGCGAGTTCTCCCCCGCCATCAGCATCACCATGCGGTCGAGCCCGAGCGCGATCCCGCCGTGCGGCGGCGTGCCGTAGGAGAGCGCCTCCAGGAAGAAGCCGAAGCGATCCTGCGCCTCCTCGGGCGACAGCGCCAGCAGCTCGAACACCTTCGCCTGCATCGCCGAGTCGTGGATCCTGATGCTGCCGCCGCCGACCTCGTAGCCGTTCAGCACCAGGTCGTAGGCCTTCGCGCGCACCTTCCCCGGATCGCTCGCGAGGAGGGCGAGGTCGTCGTCGACGGGCGACGTGAACGGGTGGTGCAGGCTCGACCAGCGCTTGCCGTCCTTGTCCCACTCGAAGAGCGGGAACTCGGTCACCCAGAGGAAGCGGAAGGCCTTCTCGTCGACGAGCTTCAGCTCGCGTGCCGAGCTCGAGGCGCAGGATGCCCATCGCCATCGCGACGGGCCGGGCTTGTCGACGCCGATCAGGACCGTGTCGTCCTTCTTCGCGCCGACCTTCGCGAAGAGCTTGCGCGCGACGTCGGCGGACGCGCCCTTCTCCGTGAGCTTGGCGAGCTGGTCGTCCGTCGCCTTGAGGTTCAGCAGCTTGCGCTTCTCGGCCCGGGCGTCGGGCACGATCCGCGCCACGCCAGCAGCTCGTCGTTGATCTTGCGCAGCTGCGTTCCGGAGACGCCGGCCGAAGCCGGCAGCACGAGTCGCGCGGGCGACCGCGCCCGCCTCGAGCAGGCCTCGGGTAGACGTCGAGCCCGAGCATCCGCAGCTCGTCGCTCACGTCCGTGATCTCCATGCCGAAGCGCAGGTCGGGCTTGTCGCTGCCGTAGCGCAGCAGCGCCTCGGCATAGCCGAGCCGCGGGAACGGGCGCTCGACCTTCACGCCGATCACGGCCATCACGCGCTGGAACAGAGGCTCGATGAGGTCGATGATGCTCTGCAGGCGCGGGAACGACATCTCGATGTCGACCTGCGTGAACTCGGGCTGGCGGTCGGCGCGCAGGTCCTCGTCGCGGAAGCAGCGCACGATCTGGAAGTAGCGGTCGAGCCCCGAGATCATCAGCAGCTGCTTGAACAGCTGCGGCGACTGCGGCAGCGCGTAGAAGCTGCCGTGGTGGACGCGCGACGGCACCAGGTAGTCGCGCGCGCCCTCCGGCGTCGACTTGGCGAGCATCGGGGTTTCGATCTCGTAGAAGCCCTGCTCGTCGAGGTAGCGGCGCACCTCGAAGGCCGCCTGGTGCCGGAGCTTCACGTTGCGCTGCAGGCGCGGCCGGCGCAGGTCGAGATAGCGGTACTTGAGCCGCGTCTCCTCGTTGGTGTCGATCTCGTCCTCGATCGGGAAGACGGGCGTCTTCGCCTCGGACAGGATGCGGATCTCCTCGGCGAGCACCTCGACCTTGCCGGTGTCGAGGTTCGGGTTCACCGTGTCCTCGGAGCGGGCGTGGACGGCGCCGGTGACCGCGACCACGTACTCCGAGCGCACCTTGTCGGCGGCGGCGTGGGCGTCCTTCGACACCTCCGGCCGCGCCACCACCTGGCAGATCCCCTCGCGGTCGCGCAGGTCGACGAAGACGACGCCGCCGAGGTCGCGCCGCGTCGCGGCCCAGCCCATGAGCGTCACCGTCTTCCCCACGTGGCTCTCGCGCAGCTCCCCGCAGTAGTGGGTGCGCGCGAGATCGCCGAGCGGCTCAGCCATTCGTCTTCTCCTTGAGGTGTTTCAGGATGTCCTCTTCGCTCACGGCGCGCTGCTCCGAGCGCGCCATGTCCCGCAGCGTCCAGACGTCCTTCGCGAGCTCGTCGTCCCCCAGGATCGCCGCGTAGCGCGCCCCGAGCTTGTCGGCCTGCTTCATGCGCGACTTGAAGCTGCGGCCCTCCGGATCGAGCAGCACGCGCAGCCCCGCCTCGCGCAGGCGCCGCTGCAGCCGCAGCGCCCTGTCGAGGGCACCCGCCGCGAGCGGCATCAGGAACACGTCGCAGCGCGGCTCGCCGTCCGTCCGCGGCGCGAGCGAGACCAGCCGCTCGAGCCCGACGGCGAAGCCGATCCCCGCGATGTCGGGCCCGCCCAGGTCCTTGACCAGGCCGTCGTAGCGGCCGCCGCCCAGGATGCTGCTCTGCGCGCCGAGCGCGTCGCTCGTCACCTCGAAGGTCGTGCGCACGTAGTAGTCGAGCCCGCGCACCAGCCGGTGGCTGATGCGGTACGGGATCCCGAGCAGCTCGAGCTGGCGGCGCACCTCGGCGAAGTGCTCGCCGCACGGCGCGCACAGGTGGTCGGTGATCTTCGGCAGCGCCTCGATCGTCGCCTGGTCCTGCGGCACCTTGCAGTCCAGCACGCGCAGCGGGTTCGTCTCGACGCGCCGCTGGCAGTCGGCGCACAGCGACGACGCGACCGCCCGCAGCGCCTGCTGCAGCTTCCCGACGTAGGCCGGCCGGCAGTTCTGGTCGCCGACGGAGTTCAGCAGCAGCTCGCGGCCCGGGACGCCGCAGGCGTCGAGGAACGCGAGCGCCAGCTCGATCACCTCGGCGTCGATCGTCGGGCTCGTGAAGCCGAAGGCCTCGACGTCCGACCTGGTGGAACTGGCGGTAGCGGCCCTTCTGCGGCCGCTCGCGCCGGAACATCGGCCCGATCGCGTAGACGCGCAGCGCCGGGTCGGTGTTCATCAGGTTGTGCTCGATCACCGCACGCACGATGCCGGCCGTCGCCTCGGGCCTGAGCGTGAGCGAGCCGCCGTCGCGGTCGTCGAAGGTGTACATCTCCTTCGAGACGATGTCGGTCTCGGCGCCGATGCCGCGGGCGAACAGCTCGGTCACCTCGAAGACGGGCGTCCGCAGCTCGCGGTAGCCGTAGCGGGCGAAGAGCTCGCGCGCCGCCGCCTCGACGCGGTGCCAGGCCGGGATCTCCTCCGGCAGCACGTCCTTCGTGCCGCGGACCGCCTGGATCGTCATTCGCCGGCCTCGGCGCGGTACTCGTCCTTGTAGCGGACGTAGTTCTCCGCGTAGCGGCGCAGGCCCGCTCGCTCCTCCTCCGTGACGTCGCGCTTCACCTTCGCCGGAGCGCCCATCACGACGCTCCTGGGCGGGACCTGCATCCCCTCCGGAACCAGCGCACCCGCGGCGACGATCGACTCTTCGCCGACCACGGCGCCGTTCAGCACGATCGCGCCGATCCCGACGAGGCAATGCCGCTCGATCGTGCAGCCGTGGAGGGTCACGGAGTGGCCGACGGTCACGTCGTCGGCGAGGACGGTCGGGTGTTGGGCGGTCACGTGCAGCACGCAGTTGTCCTGGACGTTGGTCCGGGAGCCGAGGCGGATGCGGTTCACGTCGCCCCGGATCACCGTGTTCATCCAGACGCTCGCATCCTCCCCCAGCTCGACGGCCCCGATCACCTGGGCGGACGCGTCCACGTAGGCGCGAGCGCCCAATTTGGGTCTTATCCCCTTGTAAGTGCGGATCATTGCGCGGATGAAAAGAGCCAGTCTAACAGAGGCGCCCCGGGCCCGTGCGCCTGCTCCCCTCGACCCGCGGATCTCACGAGCCCGCCTGGAGTTAGCATAGGCCCATGGCCGCGAAGCGCTCGCGACGGGAGTTCCTGGAGCGGGGCCTCGCGGCTGGGGCTGGGCTCGTGGCTGCCCCCTCCGCGAAGGCCTTCGCCCAGACGGCGCCCCCGGGCCTGGACGACCTCCGGCGCCTCTACCCCGACCTCGAGCGGCACTTCCTGTTCGAGTACTACCCCTGGTACGGCGGCCCCCCGGATTACGAGCACTGGGACTACCTCGGACGCCACCCCCCGCTCGACCTTTCGACGCGCTACGTGCCGAAGCTCGGTCCCTACGACGTCCGCTCCGTGCCGACGCTCGAGCAGCACGCACGCTGGATCCGGGACGCCGGCATCGGCGGCGTGGCGCTGTCGTGGTGGGGACGCGAGAGCTGGCAGGACCGCGCCGTCCCGCTGATCCTGGACGTGCTCCGAGCGCACGACCTCAAGGCCACGTTCGCGCTCGAGCCCTACGCCGACGACCGCGCGCGCTACTACGCGAGCGACATCCTCTACCTGCTCCGCGAGTACGGCGAGAAACGGCACTGGGACGCGTTCCTGCTGCTGCGCAACGCCAACGGCCGGCTCGGCCCCGTCTTCAAGAGCTTCCGCACCGTGCTGCCGGAGACCTCGACGAACTGCCTGGGCGAGACCCACGACGTCTCGGACTACACGCCCGACTCTTCCTGGCGGCGCCAGACCGACTCGCTGCGCGACACGCTCGCGGCCGACTTCGACCAGGTGACGCTCGTCGCCGACTCGCTCGCCTTCGGCCGCGCGGCGGACGCGGGCTTCTCCGGCATCGGGACCTACGACAACTTCATCCCGCCGGAGGACTATCGCGCGTACGCCGAGGGGGCGTCGCGCGCGGGGCTCTTGTTCGCGTTCCACGTCAACCCCGGCTACGACCAGATCGAGCCGCGGGAGCCGAAGGACCTCTGCTACGCGCCGCGCGCCTTCGCTCCTCCGACGCCGGGGCTCGACTTCGCGACGAGCGCGGGCCGCGAGCGCGCGGCGGGCGCCTCGACGAGCCGCATCCGGGCCTCCTGGGAGGCGGCGCTCACGCTCCAGCTCGACGCGGAGCTCGCGAACGCGCGCGCCGGCTTCCTGCTCGTCTACGTCAACTCGTTCAACGAGTGGCACGAGGGCCACGCGTTCGAGCCGATGAAGGACGCGGCCGAGCTCACGCCCGACGAGCGCTCGCTCGGCTACCGCAACCCGTCCAACGGAGCCTACCGCCTGCAGGCGCTCGCCGAGCTGCAGCGGCAGGTGCTCGAGCCGAGACAGACGCGCTCCTGAACAGCGGGCTGCAGCGGCGGGTGCTAGGCTTCGGCGTGCCTCTCGCCACCGACACGCGCGTGGGGCCGCCGCTCAGCCGCAGGGCGGACACGGCCTGCGGAGCGCTCTTGTCGCTCGCGCTCCTCGCCGTGAACGTCGCCTCCGTCGCCTCGGAGCTCGGCTTCCTGCACAAGGCGAAGCAGGTGAAGGAGTACGACCACTGGCGCTACATCGAGATGGCGCGCGGGCCGGAAGGCAAGCCGGAGCTGACACGCGAGCCGCCCTACTGCTTCCGCCTGGCCGTTCCCGCGCTCGCGCGCGGGCTGATGCGCCTCGGGCTTCCGGAGAACGCCGCCTTCTTCCTGATCACGAATGCGGCGCTCTTCGGCTTCCTGCTCTGCCTCTGGCTGCACCTGCGCGACCTCGGCTTCTCGCTGCGCGCTGCGGGTCACCGGCCTCCTGGTCACCGGCTTCACGCAGGGTGCCTTGCGCTGGTTCGAGTACCAGTACTGGATGAGCGACCCGGTCGCTCTCGCGCTCGTGATGCTGGCGTTCCTGCTGATCGAGCGCGAGAAAGTGGCCCGCTCTCTTCGGGGTGAGCGTGGCGGCCGCGTTCGTGCGCGAGACGTACGTCCTCGTCTACCCCTACGTCTTCTTGCGCGAGCTGCGGCTCGGACAGAGGTTCGGAGCGGCGCTCGCCCGGGCCGCGGCGCTCGCCGTCGTGCCGCTCGCGATCCTCGTCGCGATCCGGCGGCTCGTCACGCCGAAACACCCCGACGACTTCGTCGCCGGAATCGTCGACAGCATGGGCTTCCGGATCGCCCACGTCCTCGACAACCAGCTCTACGTCGTCACGATCGGCGCCTTCGGCGTGCTGGTGCCGCTGCTGCTGCTGTTCCCAAAGCACCTCCCGGGCCTTGCGCGCCGGCACTTCGACCGCGCGCTCTACGTCGCGTCGGTCTACGCGACGCTCGTGATCTCGAACAACAACGAGCGGCCGCTCGCCTACGCGCTGCCGGCCCTCGTCCCGGCGGCGCTCTTCTGTCTGCGTCGCTTCCTCGACGAGACGCGGCTGCCGCTCGTGCCGGCCTGCGCCGCGGTCGTCCTGCTGCAGGTCCTGTTCTGGACCGGGCAGCGCTTCGCCGAGATCGGGATGAGCATCTACCAGCCCGTCAACTGGACGACGGTCGCGGCGATGGGCGGAGCCTGGCTCGCGGCCGAGGCCGCGCTCTGGCGGCGCGCGCGGCGATGAGCGCCGCCTGGCCGAAGGGCTGGATGGGCTTCGCGGCGAGGCTCGCGCCGCCGCTCGCCGCGCTCGTCCTGGCCGAGACGCTGCTCTGGACGATCGCGTTCGCGAGGGGGTCGGATCCCCGCCTCGGTCCGACGTGGGTGCGGTGGGACTCGTATCGCTACGTCGAGATCGCGCGGGGCGGGTACGTCGAGGTCGCCGAGGATCCGAACTCGTCGAACACCGGCTGGTTCCCCGGCTTTCCGATGGTGATGAGGCTCGGGAGCGCCGCGCTCGACACGACGCCGGCGCGCGCGGGCCGCTGGGCCTCGCTCCTCTTCGAGCTCGGGACGCTCACGCTCGTCTGGACGCGGCTGCTGCCCGCGGCGTCATTCCTGCATCGCTGCCTGGCGCTCCTGTGCGCCGCCTTCTTCCCCGGCTGGTTCTACAGGCACGCCGTCTTTCCGATGTCGATGACGGCGTTCTTCAACACCGCCGCCCTCACGCTGGCCGGCGCCTCGTCCTTCCTCGCGGCCGGGCTCTGCGGGGCCTTGTCCGCGTTCAGCTATCCGACCGGGTTCCTCGTCGCGGCAGGGCTCGCGGCCGCCGCAGCGCTCCGGCGCGGCCGCACGGCGGCCGAGCGGCTGCGCGATCTCGTCGTGGGCCCGGGGACGGCTGTCGTCGGCCTCCTGGCCGTGGCGGCGCTGCTGCAGGTTCGCGTGGGGCGTTGGGACGCGTTCCTCGTCTACCAGCGCCGGTTCGGCAACACGCTGCACGAGCCGCTCTCGGTGCTCCTCGACCACGCGCGGCCGTTGCTGCAGGGAGCCTTCGAGCCTCGGGCGCTCGTCGCCTTCCAGACGCTGTTCGTCACGCTGCTGCTGCTGCTCGCGGCGTGGCTCGCCTGGCGGGACGGCGCCTCGCGGCTGCCAACCGATCTGCCGCTGCTCGCCCACGCGGCCGCCGTCTGGGTCTTCGTCAACGGCACGGGGCCGAACGTCAGCGTGTATCGCCAGGCCGCGGTGCTCGTGGGCCTGACACCGCTCCTGGCGCGGCTGCCGACCCCGGCGCTCGCGGCGCTCCTCGCGCTCTTCGTCGCTCTCGGCGCGGGGATGGCACGGCTCTTCTTCTCGAACGCGCTCGTCTGAAGGGCCGGGCGCGCCTCAGAAGCCGCGCATCACCGGGAAGTCGGCCGGCCGATAGTCCCGGCACGTCGGCCCGTCCGGCACGGACGAGCACAGCCAGCCGCGCGCGCAGAGCGCGTCGCGCACGGCGTGCGCCGCGATGCGGTGGCCGAGCGGGCTCGGGTGCACCACGTCGACTCGAAGATCGCGGAAGGCGTAGGCCGAGAAGCAGTCCAGGAGGTCGAGCGCCGCGAGCGATTCCGCCTCCGCGGCCTCGACGACGGCGCGGTGCAGCTCGCGATGCGGGTAGCGCTCGAAGCGCTCGCCGAGCACCGGCACGATCGCGACGATCCCCGGGATCCCGCGCGAGGCGAGCAGGCTGCGCAGCACCGCGAACTGGGCCTGGAGCGCCTTCTTCTGCTGGCCGACCGCCTCGGCGTAGAGCCGCCCTTCGAGCGGATTCTTGGCGCGGACGAAGTGGCGGCGCGCCTCGAGCTCGGTGAGCCGGTACTCGATCCACGAGAAGAGCCGCGAGCGACCGACGAGCCACTCGCGCAGGCCCCCCGTGATGCTGCGGCGGCGCTCGCTGCGCTCCTGCACGAGGCCGAGCTCGTAGGAGAAGACACCCTCGAGGTCGTTGAGGCAGAACAGCACCACGACGAGGTCGGGCGTGAACGCGAGCGCCCTCGCGCGGAGCGTCTCGATCTCCTGCTCGAGGTTGTAGCCGGGCACGCCGAAGTTCAGCACCTCCACGCGGCCGGCGCCGGGTGCGCTTCCCGAGGAGCGCTTCCAGCTGGCGCGCGAAGCCCTGCTCGTCGGCAACCCAGTAGCCGAACGCGATCGAGTCGCCGAGGAGCTGCTATGCGCCGCACGCCGGGCGGCTTCTCGCGCGTGGTCTCCGGTCCGCGAAGACCCAGCTCGTTGACGCGGTACTCCACCTCGGCCCGCACGACGCCGCCCGGCCGCAGCTCGAAGCGCAGCCGCGGGTCGTCGCTGCGCCTGACCGTGGCGCGGTTGATCTGGACCGTCCCTACGGGAACGTGGGCGACGCGGAACACGGCCTCGAGCGCCAGCAGAGTGACGAGGACGCTCGCGGCCGCGAGCAGGAGCGCCTTCGCGGTGGCGTGCCGTGCCAAGGACCCGGTTCCGGCAGCGAGCGCTAGCGGCTCAGGTCCTGGAGCCGCCCTTCGAGCTGCTTCACCAGGTCCGGACGGGCACGGCTCATGTCCAGCTTCTTCGCCCGGATCGGCCTCCAGATCGAAGAGTGTGGCGGTTCCTGACCAGAGCCCTGCCGGAGGTACTTCCACTTACCCGAGCGCAGCCCCGCTGGGCCGGCTGGGACCGAAGAAGACGATCTCGCGGCCGCCGTCGATGCCCTGCCCGCCGATGCGCTCCACCTGGCCGGTCAAGAGGCGCGAGATGTCCTTGCCCGTCGTATGGCTTCGACCGGCAGCGTCGCACCCGTGAACGTCACGATCGTCGGGAAGAGGTCGAGGCTGCTGGCGGGCTCCGTGGACCACGCGGCCTGCCGGTATCCGCGCGGGCCAGCGCGTGATCAGCGGCACGCGGACGCCGCCTTCCTCGCACGAGAACTTGCCGCCGCTGAACGGCCCCGGCGATCCCGGCGGCGTCACCGGTCCGTTGTCGCTCATGAAGAGCACGAGCGTGTTGCGGTCGAGGTTCTGCATCCACGCAGCGAGCGCCATCAGCGTCGCCGACGCTGGCGTCGAGCTGCTCGACGACGTCGCCGTAGGCGCCGGCGCCCGAGTGGCCGGCGAACTCGCTCGACGGGGTAGTTGTCGAGGTGTGGATCGCGATGCGCCACGTACATGAAGACGGCGGCTGCCGGTGGTCGCCGATGAAGCGGACGGCCTCGCTCGTGTAGCGTCGCGCCAGCTCGGTAGGAGCGCACCGTGTCGGTCGTCGAGCGAGTCTCCGAGCACGAAGTCGCTCTCGTCCTCCCCCGCCGGGATCCCGTAGTAGAAGTCGAACCCGTGGTGGATCGGCATGTCGTCGCGCTCCCAGCCGAGGTGCCACTTGCCGACCATGCCGGTGGCGTACCCGCCCGCTTTCAGCACCTTCGCCAGCACGACCTCACCGTCGTTGAGGCGCGTCGGGGGGTTCCAGGGGATTCCGACGCGCGGCGGGAAGCGACCGGTCAGCAGTCCGGCGCGCGAGGGCGCGCAGATCGGTGCCGGCACGTAGAAGCTCGTGAAGCGCGCGCCCTCGGCGGCGAGCCGATCGAGGTTCGGGGTGTGGATCGTCCGGTTGCCGTAGCTGCCGAGGTCGCCCCAGCCGAGATCGTCCGCGAGGATCAGGACGACGTTCGGCGGCCCGAGGTTGGGCGCAGGGGTGGGAACCGCCGCGGCCGCGGCGTCCCCCGTCTTCGAGGCGGACGACGGCAGGACGGGCTGTCCACCGCCGCAGGAGAGGGACCCGCTGAGGAGCGCCACCACTACGCTGGTCAATCCACGGAGTCTGGTCATCGAGGAGGCGGGCGTATCCTATATCAAAATTTTGGACGTCAAGCCCGCGTTGACCGCCTCCGAGGGCTTCGCTATCGTCCTCGGACGGAGACGCCGGTCCGTTCGCATCAAGAGAGGACGCTTTTCGTGACCAGCGATTTCGCCTTCGGCGGCATTCGCAGCGTGCCGCCCCCCGTCAACGAGCCCGTGAAGGCCTACGCACCCGGCAGTCCCGAGCGCGCCGAGCTCAAGACGCGCCTCGCGGACATGGCCAAGGTGCGCACCCACATCCCGCTGCTGATCGGCGGGCGCGAGGTGCGCAGCGGCGACACCGCGAAGGCGGTGATGCCGCACGACCACGCCCACGTCCTCGCCGAGTGGCACAAGGCCTCGCGCGAGCACGTCGCCCAGGCGATCGAGGCGGCGGCGGCCGCGCACCGCGAGTGGTCGCGCTGGCCGTGGGAAGACCGCGCGGCGGTCTTCCTGCGGGCGGCCGAGCTGCTCGCCACGACCTGGCGCGCGACCGTGAACGCCGCGACGATGCTCGGGCAGTCGAAGACGGCCTTCCAGGCCGAGATCGACTCGGCCGCCGAGCTCATCGACTTCTGGCGCTTCAACCCGTACTACGCGCAGCAGCTCTGCGGCGAGCAGCCGATCTCGAACCACACGATGTGGAACCAGCTCGACTACCGGCCGCTCGAGGGCTTCGTCTACGCGGTGACGCCGTTCAACTTCACCTCGATCGCCGGCAACCTGCCGACGGCACCGGCGCTCATGGGCAACACCGTCGTCTGGAAGCCGGCTTCGTCGGCGATCCCGAGCGCCTTCGCGATCATGAAGCTGCTCGAGGCCGCGGGCCTGCCGCCCGGCGTCGTCAACTTCGTCCCCGGCGACGCGGCGGCCGTCTCGGACGTCGTGCTCAATCACCGCGACCTGGCGGGCGTGCACTTCACCGGCTCGACCGGCGTCTTCAACTCGATGTGGCGCACGATCGGCGGGCAGATCGACCGCTACCGCTCGTACCCGCGGATCGTCGGCGAGACGGGCGGCAAGGACTTCATCGTGGCCCACGCCTCGGCCGACCCGCAGGCGCTCGCGGTGGCGATCGTGCGCGGCGGCTACGAGTACCAGGGCCAGAAGTGCTCGGCGGTGAGCCGGATCTACGTGCCGCGCTCGCTCTGGAACGACGTGCGCGACCGCGCCGTGGCGATGATCGGCGAGCTCAAGGTGGGCGACGTCCAGGACTTCCGCAGCTTCATGGGCGCGGTGATCGACAAGAAGGCCTTCGACAACATCTCGGCCTATCTCGCCGAGGCGCGCAAGAGCGCCAGGATCGTGGCGGGCGGCGGCGTCAACGGCGACACCGGCTACTTCATCCAGCCGACGCTCGTCGAGACCAGCGAGCCGGGATACAAGCTGCTGTGCGAGGAGATCTTCGGCCCGGTGGTGACCGCCTTCGTCTACGACGACGAGAAATGGGCGGAGACACTCGCGCTCGTCGACCAGACCTCGCCCTACGCGCTCACGGGCGCGGTGTTCGCGAACGAGCGCGCGGCGGTGCGGCAGGCCGCGGCGGCGCTGCGGCACGCGGCCGGGAACTTCTACGTCAACGACAAGCCGACGGGAGCGGTCGTCGGCCAGCAGCCGTTCGGCGGCGCGCGCGCCTCCGGCACGAACGACAAGGCCGGCTCGAAGCTGAACCTGGTGCGCTGGGTGAGCGCGCGGGCGGTGAAGGAGACCTTCGTGCCGCCGCGCGACTTCCGCTATCCGTTCATGGAAGAGGAGTAGCTAGCCTCGGAGGGCCAGTCCGAGGAGGGCACCGCCCAGCACCAGCCAGCTCGAGTTGACGCGGAACCGGATCAGCAGCAGGGCGCTCGCGAGCGCCAGGGCGACGGTCGGAATGTCGACGAGCGCGCCCGACCGAGGCGCACCGTAACGACCGCCATGAGCGCGATCGAGGCAACGTTGACGCCGTCGAGGAACGCACCGGCGAGCGGCGAGCGGCGGATGCGCGGGACCAGCGGCCCGGAGAGCGCTACGAACACGAAGGCGGGAAGGAAGATCCCGACCGTCGCGAGGATCGCCCCGGGCGCACCGCCGAGCAGGTAGCCGATGAAGGTCGCCGTGGTGAAGACCGGTCCCGGGGTGACCTGCCCGACGGCCACTGCATCCAGCAGCTGCCCTTCGCTGAGCCAGCCCCAGCGCTCGACGAGATCCGCGCGGAGGAACGCGAGCAGCACGTAGCCGCTGCCGAAGAGCACGGATCCCACCTTCAGGAAGAAGAGGAAGAGCGGCACGAGGCCGAACAGCACGGCGCCCGCCGCGGGCACCGCCGCCGCCGCGGCGAAGGGACCGAGCGGCACGAGCCCGAGCGCCGCGCCGCTCGTCGGGGCGCACGCGGGCGGAGCGAACGCCGGCCATCACGGCTCCAGCGAGGAAGAGCACGAGCAGCTCGTGCACGCCGGCCGCGGCGGCGACGAGCGCGGCCGCGCCGACCGCCGCGCGTCATGCCGGTCCTGTGTGGCGGCACGACCGAGGCCGACGAGCGCCTGCAGCACGACGGCGATGATGACGCCGCTCAGGGCAGCGGCGTCTGCAGCTCCACCGCCAGGCGCTCGAGGAAGTAGCCGACGTCGGTCACGAGGCCGATCGCCTGCATCGTCCCGCGGTTGCCGAGCTTCACCGGCACCGACTCGAGCATGTCGACGCAGATGGTGCGCACGCGCGCCGGCAGCAGGTTGCCGATCGCGATCGAGTGCAGCGCCGAGGCCAGCATCAGGCAGCAGCCCGCGCCGCGCAGCGCCTCCAGATAGGCCTTTTGCGCGACCACGGTGTCGGTGATCACGTCGGTGAGCGGGCCGTCGTCGCGGATCGACCCCGCCAGCACGAACGGTGTCGCGTGCTTGACGGCCTCGTACATCACGCCGGACTTCACGAGGCCCGCCTCGACCGCCTGGCGCACGCCGCCCAGGCGGTTGACCGCGTTGATCGCGTAGAGGTGGTTGCGGCTGCCGCCCTCGACGGAGCGGCCGCTCGTCTGGCACACGCCGAGGCTGGTGCCGACGATCGCCTTCTCGAGGTCGTGCACGGCGAAGGCGTTGCCGGTCAGGATCACGTCCACCCAGCCGTCGCGGACGAGGCCGGCGAGCGCGGGCGCGCCGCCCGAGTGGACCACGGCCGGACCCGGCACCACCACGATCCGCTCCCCCGCCGCGCGCACCCGCTTCATCTCGCGCGCCGCGGCCCGGATCACGATCGCCTTGTTCACCTCGGCCGAGACGTCGTTCGACATGAAGCCGAAGACCGCGTAGTCGCGGCTGCGCTCGAGCGGCCGCACGCGGATTCCGGGGCCGCGCAGCGCCACACGCTCGCCCTGGCGCACCTGGCGCTGCTTCACGCAGTGCGGGACGCCCTCGCGCAGCACGAGCGCCGAGTCCATCTTCTGGTCGGCGGCCTCGACCCAGCGGCCGTCGATCCGGACGAGCGTGTCGAAGTTCGTCGTCGAGTAGAAGTCGTCGGGCAGGATCCCGTCCTGCTCGGCGGGCCCGAAGCGGCAGTCGGCCGACCTCGGCTCGTCGCGCCCAGGTAGCGCAGCGCCTCCAGGATGCGGTCGAGCCCCTCCCCGTCGCGCGCGCGCACCTCGATGCGGGTGAACGACGGCTCGTCGTTCGTGCGCCCGACCCGGAACTCCTGGACCTCGAACTCGCCGCCCTCCTCGACCACGCGGTCGAAGACCTTGCGCAGGATGTCGGAGTCGATCAGGTGGCCTTCGAGCGTGAGCGTTTCGCGGACCATCGCTGCCTCGGGGCTCATCTCGCTAGACGCGCGGCAGCGTGAGGCCCTGCTGCGCCTGGTACTTCCCCTTCTTGTCGGCGTAGGAGGTCTCGCACGCCTCGTTGCCCTCGAAGAACAGGAACTGCGCGATGCCCTCGCCGGCGTAGATGCGCGCGGGCAGCGGCGTCGTGTTCGAGACCTCGAGCGTGACGATGCCCTCCCACTCGGGCTCGAGCGGGGTGACGTTGACGATGATCCCGCAGCGCGCGTAGGTCGACTTGCCGAGGCAGCAGACGATCACGTTGCGCGGGATCCGGAAGTACTCGACGGTCCGCGCGAGCGCGAACGAGTTGGGCGGGATGATGCACTCCTTGCCCTGGAAGTCGACGAACGAGCGCGGGTCGAAGTCCTTCGGGTCGACGATCGTGTGGTTGATGTTGGTGAAGATCTTGAACTCGTCGGCGATCCGCGCGTCGTAGCCGTAGGACGACAGCCCGTACGAGATGACGCCGTCGCGCACCTGCTTCTCGTGGAACGGCTCGATCATGCGGTGCTCGGTCGCCATCTTCCGGATCCAACGGTCCGCCATCACGGACATGAAGCCTCCACCTCGCCGCCGAGCGGCGAGCGTCAAGGATTCCATGCAACCCGAGCCGGAGCAACACAGGGCTCGGCTTGCGGCAGGCTGGCGCTTCGCCTCAGGCCGTCAGAGCCTCGCCCCGCTGACGATAGGAATCGAGGGCCAGCTCCAACGCGTAGCGAGTCTCGTCGCCCGGCGAGCGGCCGTCGGGCGCCGTGAGCAGGAAGCGGTCGCAGGCTTCGCCGTAGCGGGTGGCGACCCACATCTCGCGCGGAACCAGGCCCTGCTCGCCGAGGATCCGCAGCAGGCTGCCGAGGAAACCGACTCGGTCCGGCCCGCGGACCTCGAGGTAGACGAAGCCGCCGCGCTCGGGCGAGTTGTCGATGTGGAAGGCGTCGAGCAGCAGGGACGGCGCGTCGGGGGGTGGCAGTGCCTCGGTGAGCGCTATGTAGTCGAGCGTCTCGGGGTTGGCGCCTCCAGGCATCGGCATCACCAGGAACTCCGCGCCCCACGAGCCCGAGGCTTCCTGGCGGGCGAAGCCGTTCAGGATCGAGATGCCGAGGTGCGACAGGCCTCGCGTGAAGCGGTCCGCCCAGAGTGGATGGAGCGGCCCCCAGAGCTGCACCGAATGGAGGCTCCGCGTGTTGGCCGAAACGCGGTGGCCGACCGTCGTGGGCTCGGCTCCCGGAAAGAGCACGAACGAGTCGTGAAGAGCGCGCATGCCCTGGAGAGCATGCAATTGGCGTGCAGGCGGCCGTGGCTCAGGCTCCCGGGCCGATCTCTCTGCAGCACAGCCGTTTGGGAGGCGCAGCCGCGACAGTGTCCCGGCGCGCCGTCACGACGTCCGTGTGGGATCACAGCCAGCAAGCGACAAACTTGTCGGGCTCGTCGCCTCAGGCCTCGGCGAACTGCACCACCACCTTGACGTCGTCCGCGGAGCGGGCGAGCGCCCGCGCGAAGTGCTCGGGTCGCTCGCGCCGGGACACGAGCCTCGCGAGCCATCCGCGGTCGGCGCGCGCCAGCTCCTGCGCCGCCTTGTACCAGTGACGCTTGTTGGCGTTCACGCTGCCGACGACGACGTTGTTCTGCAGCACGAGCGCGGACGCCATGTCCGCGGCCGGCAGGCTGTTCGTGCGTCCGCCGCTCCCGATGCCCGTCAGGCACACGACGCCGCCGGCGGCGACGTGGCGCATCGAGTCCGCGATCACCTGGCCGACCCCCGTGCACTCGATGACGATGTCCGGCTCGAAGCCCAGCTCGGCGATCGTCCCGGAGTGGTAGGTCGCGCCGAGCGCGGCCACGAGCTCCGGCTTCGGCCCGCTGGTCACGCGGTCGAGCACGTGCACGTCCAGGCCGCGGTGCCGTCCGAGGAGGGCCGCCAGCAGGCCGATCGGCCCCGCACCGGTCACGAGCACGTGCTGCGGCTCCCAGAACGCCCGCTGGCCGACGAGCGACACCTGCTCCCACGCCTTGGCCACGACCGTGGTCGGCTCGAGCAGCACGCCGAGCAGCCCGAGCCTCGGGTCGACCTTGACTGCGTACTCGGGCTCGATCCGCCAGCGCTCGGACATGAAGCCGTCGATCTGCTTGATGCCGCGCTCGGTGTACTGGCCGTTCCGGCACATGTCCCACTCGCCCACCGCGCAGTTGGGACAGGGAACCGGGTCCGGCCGGCGCACGATGCCCACCACGAGATCGCCCTTCTCGAGGCCGCCTCGCGGACCAGGATCGATCACCCGGCCGAGCGACTCGTGGCCCAGCACCAGCCGGTCCTTGCCCGGCGGCGGCCAGCCGTACTTGCCCTCGGCGATCTCCGCGTCGGTGCCGCACACGCCGACCGCCACGGCCTCGACCAGCACCGATCCGTCACGCTCGTCCGGCTCGGGAGCGTCCTCGTAGCGGGCGCTGCCCGGCTTCTTTGGCTCGACGGTGATCGCCTTCATGCCCAGGCTTTCATGCACGGCCTCCGCAACGCCATCCATCCTACTCTCTGGAATCGGCCGGCTGGCCTTCTAGACGAAGCGGCCGCGGCGCGCCGTGCTGGTCCGGGCCAGAGCCAGCTGGAGCGGCAGGTGGAGCCGCCGGCCCCAGGCGCGCTCGTCGTGCTCGTCGAGGGGGAAGGCGAGGTGCACGAAGTCCTCGCGCAGCTTGTAGCCGCGCTCGTGGAAGGCCATCGCCATGGCCTGGGTCACCTCGTAGTTGTCGCCGGGCCAGCCGCTGTCGAGGTAGAACTTCGCGGCGCTCTTCGGCTCCTGGAGCACGCGCTCGATCAGGTCGTCCTTGTGGGAGAAGGTGCTCGACAGGCAGGCCGCGAAGCCGAAGACGTGCGGATGCTGGAAGGCCATGTAGAAGGAGACGACGCCGCCCAGCGACGAGCCGAAGACGCTCGTCTCGCGAGGTGAATCGAAGACGCGGAAGCTGCGGTCCACCTCGGGCTTGATCTCCTCGACCACCGAGCGAGCGTAGGCCTCGTAGCCGGGCTTGGTGTAGTCGCGCATCCGGTCGTCGGAGTGGATCCCCACCACGACCACGCGGTCGACGGCGTTCATCTCGTCGAGCAGGGACAGCGCCACGTCGACCTGCCAGTCCCGCCCGAGAAAGGCGTCCTCGGGAAAGAAGGGCCCCACGGACCAGCGCACGCTCCCGTCGCCCGCCAGCGAAGGCAGGGCTTGAAGTAGAGGAAGGGCTTCTTGCGCTTCTAGCGTGAAGGTCGAGGCCTCGCCGCCGCTCTCGACGAGGACCGGCTCGAGGTCGCGGTCCCAGTCCTGCTCGGTTCGCAAGACGACCCGCCCCTCGCCCGCGGGGTAGCGCACGCGGAGCTGCCGACGCAGCAGCCGCGAGGTCTCGTACATCTAGCCCTCGGGAGCCTTCTCGAGATCGTCGTTGATCCAGGATTCGAGCAGCGTGTACGTGACCGCCAGCACCACGGGTCCGACGAAGATCCCGATCAGGCCAAAGCCGATCAGCCCGCCGATCACGCCCGCGAAGATCAGCAGGAGCGGCAGGTCCGCCCCCTTCTTGATCAGCATCGGCCGCAGGATGTTGTCCAGGGTGGACACGAAGATGCTCCACACGAGCAGGAAGGTCGCCCAGGCGTTCTCGCCCGTCCAGTACATCCAGCCGACGGCCGGGAACAGGACCAGGGCCGGCCCCAGCTGGGCGATGCACAACATCAGCATCACGGCGGACAACACGGATGCGAAGGGAACCCCGGCCACCGCCAGGCCGATGGCACCCAGCAGGGTCTGGACGACGGCTGTCACGCCGACGCCGAGCGCCACGCTTCGAATGGCCTTTCCAGCCAGCAGGACGGAGTCCTCGCCGCGCGGGCCGGCCAGACGCCGGCCGAAACGGCGCACGCCGCGCGCCGCCGTCTCGCCACTGGCGTACATGACGGCGGAGAGGATCACGACGAGCAGGAACTGGACCAGTGCGCCCCCGAGACTGCCCGCCTGGTCGAACACCCACGACACTGCCGCCGAAACGTAAGGTCCAAGCTTCGCCTCGAGGCCGGCGGGACCGGCATCCGCCCAGGCCGACAAGGTCAGGGAGAGCTTCTTGCCGACGACGGGCAGCTTTCCCACCCACTCCGGCGGCTGCGGTAAGCCCGACTCCGCCAGCTTCTTCGCGACATCGGTCACCTCTTGCGCGTGCTCGGCAATCGTTTGGATCGCGCCCCAGAGCGGAATCACGAGCAGGAGCAGCAGGCCCAGCGTCATCACCGCCACTGCCGGAGCTCGGCGGTTGCCGAGTCGCCTCTGCAGCGACTCCAGGATCGGCCAGGTCGCGACGACCAGCATCGTCGCCCAGACGGTCGCTGCGAGGAATGGCAGCAGGATCCACAGCGACCCCGCGATCAGCAGCAGGATGCAGATGACCGCCAACGTGGTCCGGGTCAGGTCCTGGCGGATGGCGCTCGTTGGGTAATCCTCACTTTGTTGACGGCGGTGCTGATTCTGACACGAGACAGTCGATAGACTGACGGTCGAGGAGGTGGAATGCCGGGAGCGCCCAAGTCACCGGACTCCACCTGGGTCTCCGGCCTGGAGTCGCTGGTTCCCGACGACGACCAGGCACCGGCCCCGCCCGAGGTCCGCATCGGCCCCTACAGGCTCGTCGAGAAGCTCGGCGAGGGCGGCATGGGGACGGTCTGGGTGGCGGAGCAGACCGAGCCCGTGAGGCGCCGCGTGGCGCTCAAGGTGATCAAGGCCGGCATGGACTCGGAGCTGATCCTCCAGCGCTTCGAGGCCGAGCGTCAGGCCCTGGCGCTGATGGACCACAGGAGCATCGCCACGGTGCTGGACGCGGGCACGTCCGATGCGGGCCTGCCGTACTTCGTGATGGAGCTCGTCAAGGGAGTCCCCATCACGACCTACTGCGACGAGCGGAAGGCGCCCGTCCGCGAGCGGCTGAAGCTCTTCGAGGCGGTCTGCCACGCGATCCAGCACGCGCACCAGAAGGGAATCATCCACCGCGACATCAAGCCGGCGAACGTGCTGGTCTCGACGCAGGACGGCGAGCCGGTGCCGAAGGTGATCGACTTCGGCGTGGCCAAGGCGCTGCACCAGCGGCTGACCGATCGCCCGATGTACACGGAGATCGGCGCCCTCGTGGGGACGCTCGAGTACATGAGCCCCGAGCAGACGGAGCTCAACACCCTGGACATCGACACGCGGGCCGACGTCTACGCGCTGGGCGTGCTGCTCTACGTGCTCCTCACCGGGACGACGCCGCTCGACGCGAAGCGGGTGCGGAGCGCCCCGATATCGGAGACGCTCCGCCTCATCCGCGAGGAGGACCCGCCGAAGCCCAGCGCGCGTCTGACGCAGTCGGGAGAATCGCTGCCCGAGCTGGCGGCGCAGCGGCACGCCGATCCCGCGCGGCTCACCCGGGAGGTGAGAGGCGAGCTCGACTGGATCGTGATGAAGGCCCTCGAGAAGGACCGCACGCGACGCTACGAAGCGGCGAGCGCGCTGGCGAGGGACGTCGAGCGCTATCTCCACCACCAGCCGGTCGAGGCCGCTCCGCCCACCGCGCGCTACCGGGTCGCGAAGTTCCTGCGCCGGCACCGTGTCGGCGCGCTTTCGGCCGCGGCCGGCGTGGTGCTGCTGGTGGCGGGGGCCGCGGTCAGCACCTGGCAGGCGGTGCGCGCGATGCGGGCCGAGAGGAACGCCGCCGCGGTCAGCGAGTTCCTGCAGAACGACCTGCTGGGCCAGGCGGACCTCGCGAACCAGACGGGCGAGGGCGCGGGACGCGACCCCGACGTGAAGGTGCGAACGCTGCTCGACCGTGCCGCGCGGACGATCGAGGGCAAGTTCCGGGAGCAGCCGCTCACGGAGGCGGCGATCCGACTGACGGTGGGCAAGGCCTATCGCGCGCTCGGCCACTATCCGGAGGCTCAACGGCAGCTCGAACGGTCGGTGGAGCTGTTCGACGCCAACCTCGGGCCCGACCACCCCGACACGCTTCGGAGCAAGAGCAGCCTGGCGTACCTGTACGGTGCGCAGGCGAAGTACGACCAGGCCGAGCGCCTCTCGCTGGACGTCGTGAAGAGCCAGGCGGCCAGGCTGGGCGCCAACCACCCCGACACCCTCACCAGCAAGAACGACCTGGCGCAGCAGTACCGGGCCCAGAAGAAGTACGACCAGGCCGAGCCGCTCTACCTGCAGGTGATCCAGGCCGATACCGCGACGCTCGGAGCCGACCACCCCGAGACCCTGCGCGCCCGGAACAACCTCGCGGCGCTCTACCGGGATCAGGAGCGGTACGACAAGGCTGAGCCGCTCTACGCGGACGTGGTGCGCGCACGGACGCTGAAGCTCGGGGCCGATCACCCCGACACGCTCGTCAGCAAGAACGGCCTGGCCTGGGTCTACAAAGAGGAAGCGCGCTACGAGGAGGCCGAGGCGCTCTTCCAGGAGGTGGTGCTCGCTCGGACGGCCAAGCTCGGAGCCGACCACCCCGACACGCTGACGACCAAGAACAACCTGGCCCTGCTGTACCAGGCCCGGAAGCGCTACGACCTGGCCGAGCCGCTCTTCCGCGAGGTGGTCGAAGGGTCGCGCCGGAAGCTGGGGCCGGCGCACCACGACACGCGGCAGCGCATCCTCAACCTCGTCCTCTGCTACGAGCAGCTCGGCCAGACCGCCCGCGCGGGAGCCCTGCGCCAGGAGCTCGACGCCACCGTCGAGGCCCGCTAGACCAGCTCGATGCCCGGGAAGAAGTAGCCGATCTCGAAGGCTGCCGTCTCCGGAGCGTCCGAGCCGTGGATCGCGTTCGCCTCGATCGAGGCCGCGAAGTCCTTGCGGATCGTGCCGGCCGCGGCCTTCGCCGGGTCGGTCGCGCCCATGATCTCGCGCAGCTTCGCGATCGCGCCGTCGCGCTCGAGCACCATCGTGATGCAGGGCCCCGAGGACATGAAGCCGCACAGGCTCGCGAAGAAGGGCCGCGCCATGTGGACGTGGTAGAAGCCCTCGGCCTCGGCGCGCGAGAGCGCGCGCAGGCGGAGCGCGACGATCCGGAAGCCGGCCTTTTCGAGGCGCGACAGGATCGCGCCCGCGTGGCCCGCCTTCACCGCGTCGGGCTTGATGATCGAGAAGGTGCGCTCGGCCACGGTCCTCTTCCTCCTACTTCTTCTTGAGCACGTCCTTGATCGCCGCGCCGATGTCGGCCGGCGACTTGACGACACGGATGCCCGCGGCCTCCATCGCCTTCATCTTCTCGGCGGCGGTGCCCTTGCCGCCGGAGATGATCGCGCCCGCGTGGCCCATGCGCCGGCCGGGCGGCGCCGTCTGGCCGGCGATGAAGCCCACCACCGGCTTCTTGACGTGGGCCTTCACGAACGCGGCCGCGTTCTCCTCGGCGTCGCCGCCGATCTCGCCGATCATGACGATCGCCTCGGTGCCCGGGTCGTCGTTGAACAGCTGGAGCGCCGCCGTGTGGTTGGTGCCGATGATCGGGTCGCCGCCGATGCCGAGGCAGGTGCTCTGGCCGATGCCGAGCGCCGTGAGCTGCGCGACCGCCTCGTAGGTGAGAGTGCCGCTGCGGCTCACGACGCCGACCGGGCCGGCCATGTGGATGTGGCCCGGCATGATGCCGATCTTGCACTTCTCGCCGGGCGAGATGACTCCCGGGCAGTTGGGGCCGACGAGGCGCGTCTTGCTGCCGCGCACGCGCTCCCAGACGCGCACCATGTCGAGCGTCGGGATGCCCTCGGTGATCGCGACGACCAGGCCGAGCCCGGCCGCGCTCGCCTCGAGGATCGCGTCGGCCGCGCCGGCCGGCGGCACGAACACGACGGAGGCGTTGGCGCCCGTCCTGTCGACCGCCTGCTGCACGGTGTCGAAGAGCGGGAAGCCCTCGACGGTGGTGCCGCCCTTGCCCGGCGTCACGCCGCCCACGACCTGCGTGCCGTAGTCGCGGCAGCCCTTGGCGTGGAAGGTGCCGTGCTTGCCCATCCCCTGGACGACGAGGCGCGTGTCGCGCAGCGCGAGGACGCTCACCGCGCACCTCCCGCGGCCTTCACCACCTTCGCGGCCGCGGTCGTCATGTCGTCGGCGGTCTCGAAGTTGAGGCCCGACTCCTGCAGCATCTTCTGGCCCTTGTCCTCGTTGTTGCCCTTCATGCGCACGACCACCGGCACCTTCACCGACAGGTCGCGCACCGCCGCGATCACGCCCTCGGCCAGCACGTCGCAGCGCAGGATGCCGCCGAAGATGTTGATGAAGACGGCGCGCACGTCCTTGTCGGCGAGCAGGATGCGGAAGGCGTTCTTGATCTGGTCGGCGTTGGCGCCGCCGCCCACGTCGAGGAAGTTCGCCGGCGCGCCGCCGGCGAGCTTGATGATGTCCATCGTGGCCATCGCGAGCCCGGCGCCGTTCACCATGCAGCCGACGCTGCCGCCGTCGAGCTTGATGTAGTTGAGGCCGTGCTTCGAGGCCTCGACCTCGAGCGGATCTTCCTCGTCGAAGTCCCTGAGCTCGACGAGGTCGGCGTGGCGGAAGAGCGCGTTGTCGTCGAAGCCGACCTTCGCGTCGAGCGCCAGCACGTCGCCGGCCTTCGTGATCAGGAAGGGATTGACCTCGACGAGCGAGGCGTCCGCGCCCTCGAAGGCCTTGTAGAGCGACAGGAAGAGCGGAACCGCCTTGGCGACGACGTCGGGCGCAAGCCCCAGGCCGAAGGCGAGCTTGCGCGCCTGGTAGGGCCTGAAGCCGACCGCCGGGTCGACCTCTTCCTTGAGGATCGCCTTCGGGTCCTTGGCCGCGACCTCCTCGATGTCCATGCCGCCCTGGGTCGACGCCATGAACACCGGCCGCCCGCTCCCGCGGTCGACGAGGATCGCGAGGTACATCTCCCGGGCACCCGCGAGGTCGACGCCCTGCTCGATCAGCAGGCGCTTCACCACGCGGCCCTCGGGGCCGGTCTGGTGCGTGCGCAGCGTCATGCCCAGCATCGCCTTGGCGATCGCCTCGCACTCCTCGACGCTCTTCGCGAGCTTCACGCCGCCGCCCTTGCCGCGGCCGCCGGCGTGGATCTGCGCCTTCACCACGACGGGCAGGCCCAGGCCCTTGGCGGCTTCCACCGCCTCGTCGACCGTGTAGGCCACCTTGCCCTTCGGCACGGGGACGCCGTACTGGGCGAGCACCGCCTTGCCCTGGTACTCGTGGATCTTCACGGGCTCTTCTCCTCGAGCGGGCTCAGCGGCCCTTGATGCCCAAGAGCTCCACCTCGAACACCAGCGTGGCTCCGGGCGGGATGGTCCCATCGGGGGTGCCGGCATCGCCGTACGCGATGTCGGAGGGGCAGACGAACTTCGCCTTCTCGCCCACCTTCATGTGCTGGACGCCTTCCGTCCAGCACGGGATCACCTGGTTGACCGCGAACTCGGCGGGCTGGCCGCGCTGGACCGAGCTGTCGAAGACCTTCCCGTCGGGAAGCGTGCCGTGGTAGTGAACGCTCACCACGTCGCTCGCCTTGGGGCTCGCGCCGGCGCCTGGCTTCATCGTCTTGTAGATCAGGCCCGACGGGTAGCGGAGCGCTCCCTCTTCCTTCGCCGCGGTGTCGCGGAAGGCCTCGGCCGCCTTCTTGTTGTCGGCGGCGCCGACCGCAGCCCGCGAGCGCGCGAGCGCGTCGAACTTGGGCGCGTAGGTCTCGATCGCGAACTCGGGCTTGCCGCCGCGAGCGGTCGCGCGCAGGCCGCGCACCAGCTGGTCGAGCTCGCGGTCGGAGGGATGCATCGGCCCGACGAAGCGCTGGCCCACCATCGCGCCGAGCGCGTAGAGCGTCTTCTCCTCGTCGGTGGCGGGGCTCGCCTCGGAGGTCGGGGCCGGCTTCGCCGCCTCCTTCTTGCACGCGGGGGTGAGAGCCGCCGCTGCGAGCAGCAGGGCGCCTACGCTCTTGCGATTCATTTCGTCTCGGCCTTTCCGTCCGGCTCGCCAGGGGACCGTGTGGTCGAAGCGCCGAACGCCCGATGCTATCCGCGGGCGTGCGGCGAGGCAACCCGGCCCCCGGGATACAATCTTGAGGCGCGATGACTTGAGGTCGCGAGGAGGCGCGAGCTTGGCACGGGGACGTACCGGCGGCGCGCTGCCATTCCTCGCGGGCCTGGCGCTCGGCGCCGCGGCCTGGGGCGCCTTGAGCCGCAAGCGACGGCTCGACCGCCTCATCGTCCGCGCGCTGCCGCGCGGACGCCAGGCGCCGATGGTCGTCTTCGTACCGGGGCTGCTCGGCAGCCAGCTGCTGCGGCCGGACGGCAGCGTCGCCTGGCTGAACCTCGGCAACACGCTCGGCCACCACGACCTCACGCTGCCGCGCCGGCTGCCGTTCACGGCCTCGCGCGACGAGCTCGCTCCCGGCTTCCTGATCGGAACCGACACCGCGCTGCCGCGCGCGTTCGGCTTCACCGAGTACGACGACTTCCTCGAGCTCCTGGACTCGGCCGGCTACGAGCCCGGCGTCGGCACGGGCCTGCGCTACGCGGTCTACACCTACGACTGGCGGCGCGACCTCGTCGAGGCGGCACGCGGGCTCGCGCTGCGGCTCGAAGGGCTGGCCCGCGCGATGGGCGACCCCGGCGCGCGCTTCCACCTCGTCGGCCACAGCATGGGCGGCTTGATCGTGCGTTGGTACCTCCGCTACGGCGGGGCCGACGCCGACCCGAAGGCGCCCGTCAGCTGGGCCGGCGCCCGGCGCACGGCCAGCGTGCTCTTGACCGCGACGCCGAGCGGCGGCAGCATCCCCGCGCTGCGCGCGATCCTGGGAGGAGAACGGGTGGGCCTGTCGCACACGACGCTCGCCGCGTCGGTCGTGAGCCGGATGCCGTCCGTCTACCAGCTGCTCCCTCCCAAAGGCACGCGCCCGCTCGTCGACCCGAGCGGCGAGCCTCTCGACCACGAGCTGCTGGATCCGGCCACCTGGCAGCGCTTCGGCTGGGGCCCCTACGGCCCGAAGTCGGCGGACGCCACGGCCGAGGCAAGGGCGTTCCTGGAGGCCGCTCTCGCGCGCGCCCAGGCCTTCCATGCCGGGCTCGCACGCACGCCCGACCACCCCTGCCCCGTACCGGTGCACGCGCTCGGCGGCGACTGCCTGCCGACGCTCGCGCGCGCGGTGGTCGGCGAGGGCCGCTCCGGCACGCCGCCGCGCTTCGAGGCTCGCAGCCGCGAGGAGCAGGACGTGCTCTACGACGCCGGCGACGGGCGCGTCACGCGAGCGAGCTTCCTCGCGGTTCACCAGGCGGCAGCGGCCGCCGACCCCGATGCGAGCGGCATCCCCGAGCTCACGGGGTCCTTCTTCGGGAGCGCCGACCACCACGGGCTCTTCGCGGACCTGGCCTTCCAGAGCCTGCTGTTGCGACTGCTGCTGCGGCCCGCGCCGCTGGCGCTCGCGCGGCCCGCCTAGAGGACTGCTTGAGCGACGAGCCCAGCATCACCCACGAGCTGCGGGCGGTCGTCGACACGCTGCGGCGGCGCGACCAGCAGTACCGGCTGCTGGCCGAGCAGGCGGCCGACGGTGTGCTGCTCGTCGGCGCCGACGCGCGCATCGCGGACGCGAGCCCCGGCGCCGCGGTGCTGCTGGCGCGGCCGCGCGCGCAGCTCCTGCGCCAGCCGTTCGTCGAGCTGGTCGAGATCGACAAGGCCGTCGACACGGCGAGTGCGCTGCTCGCGCTCAAGGCCGGGCAGCGCCTCACGCGCTCGTTCCGGCTGCGGCGGCCGAAGGGAGCGCCGCTCGAGGTGGAGATCAGCGCACGGCGGCTCGCCGACGGCCGGCTGCAGCTGGCGCTGCGCGACATCGGGGAGCGGCGCCGCGCGGCCGAAGCGCTCCGCGAGAGCGAGGAACGCTACGAGCGGCTCGCGGCGGCCGCGCCGGACGCGATCGTGATCGAAGCGGCGGGCCGCGTGGTGCTCGCCAACCCGTCGCTGCGGCGGCTGCTGGGGCTGCAGCCCTCCGCTCCCGTCGCCGGGCGTGCGCTCGGCGACTTCGTGCATCCGGACGAGCGGGCCGAGGTGGCGCGCGCCGCCGCCGGCGCGTCGCAGGCGGGCCCCGGAGGCGTGCGGCTCGTGACGCGGCTGCGGCGCGCCGACGGCTCGACCGCCGAGGTGGAGGGCGCCGCCACCATCGTCACCTACCGGGGGCGGCCGGCGGTCCAGTTCCTGCTGCACGAGGTGCGCGACGAGCGGCCGGCCGCGCAGGGCGACGTCTACCGGGACGCGCTCACCGGCCTGACGAGCGCGCTCATCGCGCCCGACCGGCTGTCGGTAGCCATCGCGCAGGCCTATCGGCACCGCGCGCGCGTCGGCCTCGTGCACGTCGACCTCGACCGCTTCGCGAGCCACGACGCCGCCCTCGGCCGGGCGCGCGCCGACCGCCTGCTGCGCGCGGTGGCGCGGCGCCTGCTGCACTGCGTACGCCAGGGCGACACCGCGGCGCGCATGGAGCAGGATAGCTTCGTGCTCGTGCTGCCCGGCCTGCACCACGGCGAGGACGCGACGCGGATCGGCGAGAAGGTGCTGCGCGCGCTGCGCAAGCCCTTCCCGCTCAGCGAGGGGTCCACGGCGCTCACGGCCAGCGTCGGCATCGCGGTCTTCCCGGAGGACGGCGAGGACGCGCCGGCGCTCCTCGCCGTGGCCGAGCACGCGGCGGCCCGCGCGCTCGCCGCGGGCGGCAACCGCCTCGAGTCGAGCACTCCCCCGGCGTCCGACGACAGCTGGGACGCGGTCGAGCTCGAGGCGGGGCTGCGCGCGGCGCTCGCCTCGGGCAGCATGTCGCTCAACGGCTCGCCGGCGGCCGCGGGTGTCCTGCACTACCAGCCGATCTTCGCCGCCGGCACCGGCAAGATCCTCGGCGTCGAGGCGCTCCTGCGCTGGCAGCACCCGCAGCTCGGCCTCGTGTTCCCGCAGCACTTCCTGTCGAAGTCCGACTTCACGGGGCTGATCCTGGCGATCGGCCCCTGGATCCTGCGCACCGCCGCCACCGAGGTGCGCGAATGGCAGCACGCGCACCGCTCGCTGCGCCTCGCCGTCAACCTGTCGCCGCCCGAGCTGATGAAGCGCACGCTGCCCGACGAGGTGAAGGCGGCGCTCGAGGAGACCGGCTTCCCGAAGCAGCTGCTGCAGCTCGAGGTGCCCGAGGGCCACGTGGTCTCGGACATGCCGCGCTCGGTCGACATGCTGCACCGGCTGAAGGCGCTCGGCGTCTCGCTGGTGCTCGACCGCTTCGCCGTCCGCTACTCGTCGCTCGGCCGGCTCGCCGAGCTGCCGCTCGACGGCGTCAAGCTCGACCTCGCGTTCCTGCGCGGGCCGTCGTCGAACACCGAGGACGTCTCGCTGCTGACGGCCGTCACCGCCGTCGCGCGCGGCCTGAAGCTCCGCGTGTGCGCGCAGGGCATCGAGAACGCGGCCCAGCTCCAGCTGCTCGAGCGGCTCGGCTGCTCCGAGATGCAGGGCTACCATCTCGGGCCCCCGGTCCCGCCCGCGACGCTCGCCGACCAGCTGCAGCCGCGCGGCCCCAAGCTCGTGGAGCCGCGCCGTTGAGCTTTGGCGGGCGGCTCGAGACCCTCGATCTCGCGGCGCTGCTGCAGACCTTGTCGGTCGGCGCCGCCAACGGACGGCTCACGCTCACGCGCCTCGATCGCCACGCGGTGCTGGTGCTGCGCAGCGGGCGCGTCGTCTACGTGACCGGTGGCGCCGTCGCCGACACGCTCGTCGGCCGGCTGATGCGCCAGCGGCTCGTCAACGAGAAGGACCTCGTGCGGGCGCTCGACCGCCAGCACGACGGCACCGGCTACCGCCGGCTCGGCGACGTGCTGGTCGAGATGGGCCTGCTCGCCGAGGGCACGCTCCACTCGGTCGTGAGGGGGCGCATGCAGGAGGTGGTGAGCGAGCTGCTTGGGCTGGCACACCGGCTACTTCCGCTTCGAGCCGGCTCACGCCAAGGGCGACGCGAACGTCGAGGTGGACATGGGCGACTTCGTGCTGGAGCCCGGGGTGCCCGCCGAAGAGCTGCTGATGCTGGCGGTGACCGCGCTCGACCACGGCGCGCTGCAGGACGTGCCGTCCGTCCGATACGGTGCCGCCGTCGATGCGGGTAGCGGCGACGACGCCGGCGGCCTCGCTCACCGGCTCCTACGCCGCGGACTACACCGGAGAGGCGGTGCTGTCGCTCTTGCGCTTCACCGCGCAGGTGCTGTCGCGGGCCGTCGTCTTCGCGATCGAGAACGACGAGGCGCGCGCGGTCGGCGAGTTCGGGGTGCTGCCGAAGGCGGTCGCCGCGATTCGCGAAGCGCCGCTCTCGCTGCGCGAGCCGTCGATCCTGAAGAGCGCCGTCGAGCGGCGCCGCAGCTATACAGGCCCGCTCGAGCCGACGCGCGTCAACCTGCTGCTGGTCGAGCGCCTCGGCGGCGGCGCGGTGCACGAGGCCGTCGCCTTGCCGCTCGTGGTGCTCGACGAGGTGCGCTACGTGCTCTACGCGGACAACGCCCCCTTCGGACGGCCGATCGGACCGGTCGACGCGCTCGAGTCGGCGGCTTCGCGCGCGGCACGCATCGTCGAGAAGACGCTGCTCGCCCGCGTTGCCAAGCCGCGCGCCGGGGGAATATAGTCGGTTCCCGTGAGCGCACCGGCGTCTGCAGCGTCGTCCCCCGCGCGCGACGCGACCCTGTTCTCCTCCACGATCGGCAGGAAGGCCGTGATGGCGGCCACGGGCCTGGTGCTCTACGGCTTCGTGGTGGCGCACCTGATCGGGAACCTGCAGGTCTACCTCGGCCCGGAGGCGATCAACGCCTACGGCGCCTTCCTGCACCACTTCCTGCACGGCCAGGGCCTGTACCTCGCGCGCGCCGTGCTGCTGGTCGCCGTGCTGCTGCACATCTGGGCGGCGGTCGCGCTCACCCTGCAGAACGCCTCCGCGCGCCCGGTCGGCTACCGCGAGTGGCAGGCGCGCGAGTCGACCTACGCCTCGCGCACGATGGCCTGGAGCGGGCCGCTGCTGCTGGCGTTCATCCTGTACCACCTCGCCCACCTCACGACGGGCGACGCGCACCCCGAGTTCGTGCCCGGCGACGTCTACCGCAACATGGTGGTGGGGTTCCAGAACCCGTTCGCGTCGGCCTTCTACATCCTGGCGATGCTGGCGCTGGGGCTGCACATGTACCACGGCTTCTGGAGCATGCTGCAGACGCTGGGCCTCAGCCACCCGCGCTGGAACCGCGTTCGGCGGACGCTCTCCGGGCTGCTCGCCTTCGGTGTCGTCGCCGGCAACATCTCCATGCCGATCGCGGTCCTGACCGGCATCGTGCACCTCTAGTGGCTCAGGTTGAAGTGATTCTCGAGGAAACCGCAAGACGCTGCGCGCGCAGCCGGATTCACTCCGGCGGAGCGCGCGGGGGGGAGGGGGGGGTGTGGCGCAACACCCCCCCACATCATGAAGCTGAACGCGAGCATCCCGGCCGGTCCGATCGCCGACAAGTGGACGCGCCACCGCTTCGAGATGAAGCTCGTGAACCCGGCCAACAAGCGCAAGCACCACGTGATCGTGGTCGGCAGCGGGCTCGCGGGCGGCGCCGGCGCGGCCTCGCTCGCCGAGCTCGGCTACGGCGTGAGCGTCTTCTGCTACCAGGACAGCCCGCGGCGCGCGCACTCGATCGCGGCGCAGGGCGGCATCAACGCCGCCAAGAACTACCAGAACGACGGCGACTCGGTGTTCCGGCTCTTCTACGACACCGTCAAGGGCGGCGACTTCCGAGCCCGCGAGGCGAACGTCTACCGCCTCGCCGAGCTCTCGGTGCAGATCATCGACCAGTGCGTGGCGCAGGGAGTGCCGTTCGCGCGCGAGTACGGCGGCACGCTCGCCAACCGCTCGTTCGGCGGCGCGCTCGTCTCGCGCACCTTCTACGCGCGCGGCCAGACCGGCCAGCAGCTGCTGCTCGGCGCCTACCAGGCGCTGATGCGCCAGGTCGGGCTCGGGACCGTCAAGCTCTACCCGCGCCACGAGATGCTCGAGCTGATCGTGGTCGACGGGCGCGCGCGCGGCATCGTCACGCGCGACATGGTGACGGGTGCGCTCGAGACGCACTTCGCCGACGCGGTCGTTCTCGCGACCGGCGGCTACGGCAACGTGTTCTACCTCGCGACCTACGCCAAGGGCTGCAACGGCAGCGCGATCTGGCGCGCGTACAAGAAGGGCGCGGCCTTCGGCAATCCCTGCTACACGCAGATCCACCCGACCTGCATCCCCGTCCACGGCGACTACCAGAGCAAGCTCACGCTGATGAGCGAGTCGCTCCGCAACGACGGCCGCATCTGGGTGCCGAAGCAGGCGAACGACACGCGGCCGCCGCACCAGATCCCCGAGGACGAGCGCGACTACTACCTCGAGCGCAAGTACCCGACCTACGGCAACCTCGCCCCGCGCGACATCTCGTCGC
Organism: uncultured Acidobacteriota bacterium; assembly: GCA_963724555.1. GTDB lineage: Bacteria > Acidobacteriota > Vicinamibacteria > Fen-336 > Fen-336 > DATBSL01. The sequence continues at coordinate 182,156 of CAVRVE010000013.1, read as the reverse complement.
GCGCCGCCAAGCAGGCGTGCGACGACGGGCGCGGCGTGGGCCCCGGAGGCCTCGGCGTCTACCTCGACTTCAAGGACGCGATCGCGCGGCTCGGCGCCGGCAAGATCGGCGAGAAGTACGGGAACCTGTTCGAGATGTACGAGCGCATCACCGACGAGGACCCCTACAAGGCGCCGATGCGCATCTATCCCGCCTCGCACTACACGATGGGCGGGCTGTGGGTGGACTACAACCTGATGAGCACCATCCCGGGGCTGCACGTCGCGGGCGAGGCGAACTTCTCGGACCACGGCGCCAACCGGCTCGGCGCCTCGGCGCTCATGCAGGGCCTCGCCGACGGCTACTTCATCCTTCCCTACACCGTCGGGCACTACCTGGCCTCGAACAAGCTCGACAGCGTCGACGAGAGCCACCCGGAAGCGCGCGCGGCCGCTGGCGTCGGTCGAGGATCGCATGCGCCGCCTGCTCGCCGTGAAGGGCCGCCGCACCGTGACCGAGTTCCACCGCGAGCTCGGACGGCTGATGTGGGAGCACTGCGGCATGGCGCGCAACAAGCGCGGGCTCGAGACGGCGCTCCAGCGCATCCCAGCGCTCCGCGAGGAGTTCTGGAAGGACGTGAACGTCCCGGGCAGCGCCGGCGAGCTGAACCAGGCGCTCGAGATGGCGGGCCGCGTCGCGGACTTCCTCGAGCTCGGCGAGCTCATGTGCCTCGACGCGCTCGAGCGCGAGGAGTCCTGCGGCGGGCACTTCCGCGAGGAGTACCAGACCCCGGACGGCGAGGCGGTCCGCGACGACGCGCGCTTCTGCCACGTCGCGTCCTGGGAGTGGAAGGGCGAGGGCCAGAAGCCCGAGCGGCACATCGAGCCGCTCGCCTTCGAGAACGTGCCGTTGCAGACGAGAAGCTACAAATGAACCTGACCCTTCACGTGTGGCGGCAGAAGAGCGCGACCGAGACCGGCCGCTTCGCGACCTACGAGGCGAAGGACGTCAGCCCCGACATGTCGTTCCTCGAGATGCTGGACGTCGTCAACGAGGAGCTGACGCGCAAGGGCGAGGACCCGATCGCGTTCGACCACGACTGCCGCGAGGGCATCTGCGGCACCTGCAGCATCGTGGTGAACGGCCGGCCGCACGGGCCGCGCACGCGCACGACGGCGTGCCAGCTCCACATGCGCAGCTTCGCCGACGGCGACACGCTCGTGATCGAGCCGTGGCGCGCGAGCGCCTTCCCGGTGATCAAGGACCTGGTCGTCGACAGGGCCGCCTTCGACGCGATCATCGCGGCGGGCGGCTTCGTCTCGGTGGGCACGGGCTCGGCTCCCGACGGCAACGCGATCCCGGTGCCGAAGGACAACGCCGAGAAGGCGATGGACGCGGCGGCCTGCATCGGCTGCGGCGCCTGCGTCGCCGCCTGCCCGAACGCCTCGGCGATGCTGTTCACCGGCGCCAAGGTGGCTCAGCTCGCGCTGCTGCCCCAGGGGCAGCCGGAGCGCATGCTGCGCGTGCGCCGGATGGTCGCCACGATGGACGCGGCCGGCTTCGGCGGCTGCACCAATCACGGCGAGTGCGAGGCGGCCTGCCCCAAGGGCATTCCGCTCGACGTGATCGCCCGCCTGAACCGCGACTTCCTCAAGGCGCGCCTGCTCGGCGGCGAGGAACGGCAGGGCGGCGACGGCGCAGCCTGAGCGGCCCGCCATGAGCGACGGCACTCTCGGCATCCTGATCCGTGCGCGCAGCGGGCCCGGCGTGCTGCACCAGCTCACGGGCGTGATCGCCCGGCACCGGGGCGACATCACCTCGGTCGACATCCTGGAGCGCGCGGACGAGGCGAGCCGCGTCTACTTCGAGGTGGCGCTCGAGAACTCGAAGGACGCGCTGCTCTCCGAGCTGCGCGCGCTCGACGCCGTCCGCGAGGTCGAGGAGGTGCAGACCTTCGATCGCGTGTACGGCAAGCGCATCATCATCGTCGGCGGCGGCGCCCAGGTCGGCCAGGTGGCGATCGGCGCCATCTCCGAGGCCGACCGCCACAACATCCGCGGCGAGCACATCTCGGTCGACACGATTCCGCTCGTGGGCGAGCAGCCGATCGCCGAGGCCGTGCGCGCCGTCGTCCGCCTGCCCCGCGCGAAGGCGCTGGTGCTGGCGGGCTCGCTGATGGGAGGCGAGATCGAAGCCGCCGTCCGCGAGGTGCGCGCGCGGGGCCTGCTCGTGATCAGCCTCAACATGGCGGGCAGCGTCCCCGAAGCCGCGGACCTCGTGGTGACCGACCCCGTCCAGGCCGGCGTGATGGCGGTGATGGCCGTCGCCGACACCGCGAAGTTCACGCTCGAGCGGCTGAAGCGCCGGGTCTTCTGACCCGAGCCCGCCGAGAGCGCCCTCAGCCACGCTCCTTGAGCCGACGCACCGCCCGCCGCTCGCGCGTGCCGACCGGCCCGGACGGCGCGCGCACGCCGAACGCACGCCGGAGCCGAAGCAGCTCGAGCTCCTCGGGCGTGGGCGGCGGCGTCCGGTCCTCGTAGAGAGCGCGCGCCACGGCCTTCGCGACGTGGCGCGGCACGAAGTCGCGCACCACCACGGTCTGGCGCCTGCCGCCTCCCCGGCCGATGCGCAGCTCGTCACCCCTCCGCAGCAGCCGGTTGGGACGCGCCGTCTGACCGTTCACCTCGAGCTTGCCTCCGCGGCACGCGGCCTGCGCCAGCGAGCGCGTCTTGAACAGGCAGGCAACGTCGAGCCACACGTCCAGTCGCTGTGACGTGAGGACGCCGTCGTGGCTGCCGTCCTCGGCCATCCCGTCAGCGCTGACCCTTCGGCTTCGCGAAACGCACCGAGTACACGCGGCCGTCCGCCGCGTCGTGGGCGACGATCAGCCGGGTCGGGAACAGGGCCTGCGCGTCGGCGACGGCCTTCGCGTAGCGCTCCTCGCCGTAGTCGGCGCGGTGCAGCACGACGTAGTTGACGCCGAGAGCCTCGAGCGCGCGCACGCTGCCCTCGTCGGGAAAGCGCGTGAGCTGGTCGAACAGCATCTCGTGGCGCGGCGGCACGAAGCCGCTGTAGCCGTTCACGATCGGCTGCCAGTGCAGCATCGAGTGCAGCATGTAGTGCGAGTGGAAGCGGGCCGAGGCGACGGCGTCCGTGGGCGGCGCGACCGGCAGCTCGGCCGCGACGAACGGCTTCGGCTGCGCGGCGAGCCAGCGGTCGACCTCGCCCGTCTCGATCGGGTAGACGGGCGCGTTGAGCGGCGTCGCGAACTCCGCCGACAGCAGCAGCACCAGCAGCGGTCCGCCCCAGCGCCGGAAGGGCGGCCGCAGCCGTTGAAGCAGCTGCCCTGCCCCCGCTCCCGCGAGGATCGCGAGCGCGAGCTCCGTCAGGATCGCGAGGCGCGAGGGCACGCGGATCAGGTCGAACCCCGGGAGCAGGTGGTAGAGCGCGGCGTAGAGCCCGAACGGCGGGCCGAGGCTGGCCCAGAGCGAGAGTGCGGCCAGCACGGCGTAGAAGCCGAGACCGGCGTCGTCGCGCGGCGCAGGATCTCGGTCGCGCCTCGCGAGCAGGCACGCCGCCACCAGCAGCAGCGTCAGCCAGCCGGGGAACATGTAGGCCTTGGCGTCGGCCACCGCCCGCGCGACGGGTGGCACCAGCGAGAGCAGCGCCTGGTCCACGTAGCTCGGCGAAGCCAGGAAGCTCGCGGCGTTCGGGACCCAGTCGTAGACCGCGCCGATCGTGCGGCGCAGCCCCTGCTCCCGCTGCACGCGGAAGTAGGGCAGCACGAACGGCAGGTTGAGTGCCAGCAGCAGGACGCCGGCGACCCCGACGTCGCGCGCGAGCGTGCGCAGAGGCGGGAGGCTGCGCCGCGCCACCAGGTAGAGGCCGAGCGCCAGGAGCGCCAGCAGCAGGAACAGCCCGCCGTGGCCGCTGGTGATCGACTGCAGCGTGAAGAAGAAGATCGCCGCGATCAGGTCCCGCCGACGGTAGGCGCGCAGGTAGCGGTGGACGAACGCGAGGCAGAACGGGATCCACTGGACGGTCGCGAGGTGGAGCTGGGCGAGGCGCGTGAAGCGTGGCGGCGCAAAGGCGAAGATCACGCCCGCCGCGAAGGCCCCGGCGCGCGAGATCCCGAGCTCGCGCGCGAGGAAGAACGTGCCGGCGCCGGAGAGCACGCAGGACAGCAGGATCACGACGTTCAGCGCGAGCACCGGGTTGCCGCTCGCGACCAGGAACGGCGCCCCGACGATCGCGCTCCCGACCACGTGCTCCGAGTAGGCGAGCGTGCGCGGCTCGGGGTGGAAGATGTTCGCGTCGAAGAGGTGTAGCGGCTGGTGCAGCAGCGCGTGGACGTCCCACGACAGCGTCCAGAGGAAGAGCCGGGTGTCGGCCGAGAGCGCCATCGCGCGAGTCGCGGGCTCGAGGCTGAGCGGCAGGGTCAGCACGGCCGTCAGCAGGACGAAGACACCGGCCACCACGAGCGCGCCGTTCCTTCGCGAAGCGCCTCCGTCGCCTGGGTAGTCGCTCATGCTTGTCCGTCCGCCAGCGCGGAACCGTGTTCTGCCTTTGACCGCGTGCTCGGGAGCGAATAGCTTACAGCCTCCCCGGAGGAGACATGCTGCCGAGATCGCGTCGGGCTTGGGTCGTGCGGCGCGTCGTGTGGCGAGCCGCGTGCGTCCTCGTCGCGGTGGCCGCGGCCGCCGCCGGCGGCGCGCAGGACCGCACCGGCGTCGTCCGCCTCCAGGTCGTGCCGGACCGCGCCGACTGGACGTACGCGCTCGGCGCTCCCGCGAGCTTCCGCGTCTTCGCGACGCGCGACGGCCATCCGATCGCGCTGCCGTCGGTCACCTGGAAGCTGGGGCCGGAGATGCTCGAGCCGGCCGAGGAGAAGACCGTGCCGCTGCCCGTCGAGGGGCTCGCGGTGAAAGCGGCCGGTCCGAAGCAGCCGGGTTTCGTGCGTCTCGTCGCGACGGCGACGTTCGACGGCCAGGACTATCGCGCCCTCGGCACGGCGGGCTTCGCGCCGGAGAAGATCCAGCCCACGGTCGACGAGCCCGCCGACTTCGACGCCTTCTGGTCCGCCGGAAAGGAAGCGCTCACGAAGCTGCCGGTGGACGCGAAGCTCGTGCCGATGCCGGAGTCGAGCAACGGCAAGGTGGACTGCTGGCACGTCAGCCTCCAGAACGTGGGCCCCGACACGTCGGGCACGAGCCGCTTCTTCGGCGTGCTGTGCGAGCCCAAGGGCGACGGCCCGTTCCCGGCGCTCTTGCAGGTGCCGGGCGCGGGCGTGCGGGCGTACCGGGGCGGCATCGAGATGGCCGAGAAGGGCATCATCACCTTCCAGGTCGGCATCCACGGCCTGCCCGTGAACCTCGACCCCTCCGTCTACGAGGCGCTCGGCTGGGGCGCGCTCAGCGGCTACCCGACCTTCAACCTCGACGAGCGCGACCGCTACTACTACCGGCGCGTCTACCTCGGCTGCGTTCGCGCGAACGACTTCCTGGTCAGCCGGCCGCGCTACGACGGCAAGACGCTCGCGGTCACCGGCGGCAGCCAGGGCGGGGCGCTCTCGATCGTGACCGCGGCGCTCGACCCGCGCGTCAAGCTGCTGGCGGCCTTCTATCCCGCTCTCGCCGACGTCACCGGCTACCTGCACGGCCGCGCGGGCGGCTGGCCGCACATGTTCCGCGACGAGAAGCGCAGGCTCCCCGCGCGGATCGCCAACGTCGCGTACTACGACGTCGTGAACTTCGCGCGCCGCGTGAAGGTGCCCGGCCTCTACTCGTGGGGCTACAACGACGAGACCTGCCCGCCGACCTCGATGTACGCGGCCTACGGAGTCATCCCCGGCGAGAAGGCGCTCCTGCTCGCGCTCGAGACCGGCCACTCCACCACGCCGGAGCAGACGAAGCGCGTGAACCGCTGGCTCGAGGAACGCCTCACCGGGCGGTCGACGGCCAACTGAGCCGCTTCGCGCACCTATAATCGCGGCGCCCATGCCCCTCTCCGCCGGCACGCGCCTGGGACCCTACGAGATCCTGTCGCCGATCGGCGCGGGCGGGATGGGCGAGGTCTATCGCGCCCGCGACACCCGGCTGCAGCGCGAGGTCGCGATCAAGGTGTTGCCGGAGCGAGTCGCCGACAGCGCCAGGGCGCTCGCGCGCTTCGAGCGCGAGGCGCGCGTCGTCGCGGCGCTCAGCCATCCCAACATCCTCGCGATCCACGACGTCGGCCGGGAAGGCGCCACGGCGTTCGCCGTGATGGAGCTGCTCGAGGGGGCGACTCTGCGCGACGAGGTGCGGGGCGGTCCGCTGCCTCCCCGACAGGCGACGGCGTACGCCGCGCAGTCCGCGGAGGGCCTCGCTGCGGCGCACGACAAGGGCGTCGTGCACCGAGACCTCAAGCCCGAGAACCTGTTCGTGACCCGCGACGGCCGCCTGAAGATCCTCGACTTCGGGCTCGCGCGCGAGGGGCCCGACGCCTTTGCCCCGCGCAGCGAGACCGAGTCCCCCACGCTGGTGCGGGAGACCGACCCCGGGTCGGTGGTCGGCACGGTCGGCTACATGTCTCCCGAGCAGGTGCGCGGGGATGCCGTCGATCACCGCTCGGACATCTTCAGCCTCGGCTGCGTGTTGCAGGAGATGCTGACCGGCCGCCGGGCCTTCGAGCGCACCACTGCGGCCGAGACGATGACCGCGATCCTGCGCGAGGACCCGGCATCGCTCGCCGAGACGGGCCGCGCGATCCCGCCCGCGACTCGCGCGGATCGTGTCGCACTGCCTCGAGAAGAAGCCCGAGCAGCGCTTCCAGTCGGCACGTGACCTGGCGTTCGACCTCGGGAGCCTGTCCGGATCGTCGAGCGACGACGGCTTGCCGGAGCCCCGCTCGCGCGGCGAGGCCGGGCCTGGCGCTGGCTCGCGGCGAGCCCTGTGCGCGCTCGTGCTGCTCGGCCTCGGCTATCTGGCCGGCCGGGGCTCGGCGGCACGCAACGCTCCTGCCGCCGGCCGTGTCCACTTCAGCCAGCTCACCGACCTGCCGGGCGCCGAGTCTTCGCCGAGCCTTTCACCCGACGGCAAGACGCTCGCGTTCGTGGGCCGGGTCCAGGGACACGCCGACGTCTACGTGCAGCGCGTGGGTGGCCACAACCCCATCAACCTGACGGCGGACTGCCCGAAGGACGACACCGGGCCGGCCTTCTCGCCCGACGGCGAAAGGATCGCCTACCACTCGGATTGCGAAGGCGGCGGCCTCTTCGTGATGGGTGCCACGGGCGAGTCACGCCGCCGCGTCGCCGACTTCGGCTACGACCCGACCTGGTCGCCCGACGGACGCAGCATCGCGGTGGCCAGCGAGCCGACGCTCAATCCCCTGTCGCGGAACGCGGAGAGCGCGCTCTCGATCGTCGACCTCGCGAGCGGCGGCAAACGGCTCCTGCTCGATCAGGACGCGATGCAGCCCGCGTGGTCGCCGGACGGCCGTCGCATCGCGTTCTGGAACCTGCGCGGCGGCCCGGGCGGGACCGGTCGTCGAGACATCTGGACCGTCGCCGCCTCGGGCGGCCCGGCCGTCGAGGTGACGAACGACGAGGACGTCGACTGGAGCCCGGTCTGGTCCCCCGACAGCCGCTACCTGTACTTCTCGAGCGGCAGGGGCGGCACGCTCAACCTCTGGCGCCTGCGAGTCGACACGGCGACCGGACGCCCGGCGGGCGCGCCCGAGCCCGTCACCACTCCGGCCCGCTCGAGCGGCTCGTTCAGCCTTTCGGGCGACGGCAGCCGGCTCGCGTTCGAGGCCCGCGAGGAGCGCTCCGCGCTCTACCGCGCCGATTTCGATCCCGCGAGCGGGCGCGCGGGAACGCCGACGCTCGTGCTCGGGGGCTCGCGCGCGATCTTCAGCCTCGGGCTCTCGCCGGACGGACAGTGGATCGCCTGGGCCAGCGCGGGCCTGCGCGAGAACCTGTTCGTGGTCCGGATGGACGGAACGGGCTACCGCCAGCTCACCGACGACAATTTCAGAAACCGCGGTCCCAGCTGGTCGAGCGACGGAAGCCAGATCAGCTTCTACTCGAATCGCTCGGGCCGCTACGAGATCTGGAGCGTCCACGCCGACGGCAGCAACCTCGTTCAGATCACGAACACCAACGCCGGTAGCCGCTGGTTTCCCGAATGGGCCCCCGACGGCAGCCGCATCTCGATCGCCGGAATCCCGACGTCGCGGCTCATCGACCCCGCGAAGCCGGCGGGCCAGCAGGAGGTGCTCGCGCTGCCGGCGCTGCCCGACGGATCGACCTTCCAGGCCGTGAGCTGGTCGGCGGACAGCGCGCGGCTCGCCGGGATGGGCATGAGACCCGACGGAACCTCGGCGGGAATCTTCCTGTACGACCTCGGGTCCGGCGCGTACCAGCGGGTCGCGACGGGCGGGAGAACGCCGAACATGCTCGCGGACGGGCGCCACCTCGTCTACGACGACGACGGCACGCTCCGTTTCCTGGACACCGCGAGCGGGCGCTCGGTCGAAGTGCTGTCGGTCGGCCCGCCCAGCATGACGGTCAACCAGCGGCAGTTCCGGATCACGCGCGACAACCGGCAGCATCGTGTTCCTGCGCAACGAGGCCCAGGCCGACATCTGGCTGATGAGCCCGGAGTGAGCCCGCTCGGCCGCGAGCCTCAGAGCAGCGCCTGGACCGCGTACCAGGCGAAGGCCAGCGCCGCCGTGGCATAGGCGAGCCCGGCCACGGCACCCGCGGGGACCACGATGCCGGTGGTCCGCCGGATCTGGTCCCCGATGAAGCCGATCTCGCCGAGCGCCGGCGCGTGCTCGCCGCGCAGCGACCGCAGCTGCAGCTCCGCGCGCGACAGCGGGCACTCGCCGCCCAGCAGGCGCCAGAGCGCGAAGGCGCTGCAGGAGAAGAGGACGACGAACGGCCTCGGCCGCACGGAGACGAGCGATACGCCGAGGGAGAAGAGCATCAGCGGGAGCTGGAGCGTGTGGACGGCCGCCACGAGCGCGGGCGAGGTGCCGCGCTGGACGGCAGGGAGGCGGCTCGCGAGCGATCGTCAGGGACGCGACAGCCCCCGAGGCCCAGCATGCCGCCACGAGGCCCCATGCCGTCCAGGCCGGCTGCAGCAGGACGCCGAGCGACGAGCCGCACGCCACGCCCCACGCCGCGGCGCGCCACGACAAGGCGTAGCTGCCGATCAGGGCCGAGAGCGCGGCGGCGATCACGGCGCCGAGCCACGGCGGCCGCGGCGGCCCACGTCCCCGGCAGCGCGAGCGACGAGGCCACGGTGGCGGCCGCAGTGACCGTGGCGGAGGCGAGCGACGCTCCGAACACGACGCCGAGCAGGCGCCGGACCAGCAGGCCGGACGCCGCATCCCTCATTGGGAACAGGACGCAAGCGGCCGAGGCCGCTCGCGGCCGGGCCACGCGCCGCGCTCCTTGACCCGCTCGAGCCCCGAGCGGGCGAGCGCCCGCTGGTAGGGCGCGTACGCGAGGTTGGCGCTGCCGTTGGCGAGGCCGCCCCAGAACCCCGAGCGCATGCCGCGCAGGATCCGCCGCGTCACGCTCGTGAAGCTGTAGCTGCGCCGCATGCACTCGAAGAGCGCGAGCTCCAGCTCCTCCGGGGCGACGTTCTGGGGCTTGTAGACGAGGTGCATCCCGTCCATGCCCCCGAGGATGTCGCCGGGCAGCAGCTCTCCCGCGTCGCGCAGGCTCTGGTGAAACGGCGTCCCCTCGATGGGCGCCGCGAACGAGAACACGGGCACGTCCACGCCGATGTCCTGGATCAGGTCCGGAAGGTTGCGCAGGTACTCGCGGTCGTCTCCCGGAAGGCCGAGCAGGAACAGGCTCATCACCTGCACGCCGTTGTCGTGGAGGTAGCGCAGCCGTTGCCGGTACTCGCGAACCTGGTTGTGGCGCTTGTTGGAGCGGCGCAGGCTCTCCTGGGCCAGGCTCTCGAGGCCGATGTAGAGGAAGCGGCACCCCGCGCGCCCCATCTGGCGCGCCGAGTCCAGCGTGATCGTGTCGATCGAGGTCTCCGTCCCCCACACGCGCTTCAGCGGGGCGATGGCTTCGCAAAGCTCGCGGAAGTAGGCGCGATCCGCCCCGAGGTTGTTGTCCCAGAACACGACGTACTTCCGCTGTCGCCAGTTCCAGCCCGCAGGAATGGCACGCAGGTCGCGCAGCACGTTGGGGATGGGTCGGCGCCGGTAGGGCAGGCGGATCGCCGACAGCACGCAGAAGGAGCAGGTGAAGGGACACCCGCGCGTGGCCTCGTAGGGCATCGTCATCTTGAAGTCCGTCTCCACGAGGTCGTAGCGCGGTACCGGCAGCTGCGCCAGATCCGCCGGCGCTTCCGCGCTGTAGACCGGAGACAGGCGGCCTCGCTGGAGGTCGGCCAGAAGCCGCGGCATCACCGGCTCCGCCTCCCCCACCACCACCGCGTCCGCCACGCCCGCGAAGTAGCCCGGGTTGAGCGTCGGGAAGAGGCCTCCCACGATCACGCGGACGCCGCGGGCCGAGAAGCCGGCCGCCAGCTCGCGGGCGTGGGGCGCGCAGAAGTCCATCGTGGAGAGGAACACGGCCTCGACGTCCATCTCGAGGTCCACGTCCCTCACCATCTCGTGGACCAGCGTCACTTCCCAGTCGCGGGGCAGCAGCGAGGCCAGGTGGATGCCCGTGTAGGGGGCCGCCCCCGCATCGCGCGCCAGCGCCGGCGGCACCTTGCGCGCGCCCTCCGAGCGGCGTCCGTTCCACTCGGGGAAGTTCTTGGGCCGCCAGACCACGATCACGGCTACGCGCATCGCGTCTCCTTGACGAACCGCAGCGCCCCGGTCCGCGGCGCCTCGCGCAGGTCCCAGACGAGGCCCAGCCAGGCGAGCGCCTTCAGCATGCCGAACAGGAGATCCAGCTCGTACCACTCGAGACCCGAGCGCGCCGAGCCCGGATAGCGATGGTGGTTGTTGTGCCAGCCTTCGCCGAAGAGCAGGAAACCCACGAGCGCGTTGTTCGTGGAGCCGTCCGCCGTCTCGAAACGGCGGTTCCCGGCGCGATGGCAGACGTAGTTCACGAGCGCCGGGGCATGGATCGCCATCAGGCACCAGCTGAGCACGTAGCCCGCCACGAGCAGCGAATAGCCGCCGGCGAGGAACATGCACCCGGCCGCGAGTGTCCCCGGCACGAAGTAGTAGCGGTGCAGCCACATCAGCTCCGGATAGCGCGCCAGGTCGGCGGCGGCGGCCAGCACCTCCTGCTCCGTGCAGCGCTCTTCGAGCAGGTGCCCGATCCAGCAGTACCACAGGCCCTGGCGCGGGCTGTGCACGTCCCGCTCGGTGTCGGCGTGCCGGTGGTGCAGCCGGTGCTTGCCCGCGAAGCCCACTGGATCGCCGAAGAAGCAGGCCGCCAGGACGCCCAGGAACAGCTGGAAGGCGCGGCTCGTCTTGAAGGCGCGGTGCGCGAAGTAGCGGTGCAGTCCGCCTCCCACTGCGAAGATGATCACGACGCAGGTGACGCCGCACGCCAGCCAGTCCCTGCCGCTCACACTCGTGAATGGCAGGGTGAGCGGCAGCAGGTGCGCCAGCAGGATCGCGGCGGCCGGCAGCGCCTTCGGGCCAACGGTCCGGCTGGGTTCGTGAAGGCTCATGCGGCTCACCTCTCGACGGACGTGCCGGCCGGATTTCAGTCGAGGAGATTCATCTTCCGCAGCAGCTCGTCGAACCCGGGCCGAGGGCGCAGGTCGTCGAGGATCGGGTCCATCTTGACGAACGCCAGGAGCGCCGATCGCTCCTGGTAGGCCCGCTCCAGGCAGTCCCAGGCGCGATCCAGATCGCCCAGGCCCAGGTGAGCCTGGGCCATGGAGTAGGGGGTCACGTAAGCGCTCGCCGCGAGCGTCTCGAGCTTCTCGCGTATCGCCAGGGCCTCCGCGCGACGCCCACTGGCCGCCAGGCAGTGGGCCAGCGCCCCCAGGACCGTGGGGCTCTCCCCCATGATCTGCCCCGCGCTCTCGAGAGCGGCCTCGGCCTCGGCGTGCCGGCCCAGCGCCATGAAGGCCCGCCCGCGGTAGTAGTACGCCGTGGGGAAGCTGGGGTCCAGCTCGATCGACTTCGCAAGCTCGTCCACGGCGTCCTCGTAGCGGCGCTCATAGTACAGCGTCGCGCCCAGCACCGTGTTGACGGTCGAGTTGAGCGGGTCGATCTGCAACGCCTTGCGGGCGGCTGCGTGCGCCTCGGGCAGCCGGCCCTGGGGCACCAGGTCGAAGAACGCGTACCAGGTGTAGGCGATCGCGAATGCCGGGATCGAGCTCGAGCGCGCGCTGGAAGTGGCGCTCCGCGCCGAGCCAGTCGAACTCGTAGAGCGCCGTGACCATCGCCAGCGGCGCGTAGGCCGCCGCAAGCGTCTCGTCGAGCTCGAGGGCCCTGCGCGCGGCCTGCTTGCCGAGCGGCATCACCTGGCTCGGGGGCGCGCTGCCGTAGTAGCCGGGCACGATGTAGCAATCCGCGATGCCGGAGTGGGCGAGCGCGTACTTGTCGTCCCGCCGGAGCGCCTGCTGAAAGTAGTCGCAGGGCGGTGCGGATCGCCGACGGGACCCGCTTGTTCCAGTGGTGGCGCCCCTTCAGGTAGAGATGGTAGGCCTCGAGGTCGCCGGTGGGAGGCTTGACGAGCGGCTGCTCGTCGGCGAGCTTGACCTTGAGCGCCTGGGCGATCGCCCGCGAGATCTCGTCCTGGATCAGGAAGACGTCCTGCATCTCGCGATCGTAGCGCTCCGACCAGACGTGGAAGCCGTCGGCCACGTTGATGAGCTGCGCGCTGATGCGCAGCCTGTTCCCCGAACGCCGCACGCTGCCCTCCACGACTGCCGTGACGTTCAGCTTGGCGCCCATCTCGCGCAGGTCGTGCCTGCCGCCACTGAAGCGAAAGGCCGAGCGGCGACAGGCCACGCGCAACCCCTTGACCTGGGCGAGCGCGGTGATGACCTCGTCGGCCATTCCCTCGCACAGGTATTCCTGGTCCTTCTCGGGGCTCATGTCGGCGAACGGCAGCACCGCCACCGCCGGTCCCTGCAGCACGAGCGGCCGCCGGTTGTCACCCGAGCCCGACGTCAGGTCCTGCCGCAGCCCGCGCAGGTCGATCAGCAGGTCCCTGGCCGTCTGGTAACGGTCGTCCGGGTCCTTGGCGAGCGACTTGCTGACGATCCGCTGCAGCTCGTAGGGGACCGTCAAGCCGGGGCGGGTCAAGGGCGAGCGGGACGTGGGTGATGATGGCCGCCATCGTCTCGGTCGACGTCGAGCCGGAAAAAGGCCGCGTGCCGGTGACCATCTCGTAGAGCACGACACCCAGGCTGAAGAGGTCGCTGCGGGCGTCCTGCGGGCGGCCTTGCGCCTGCTCGGGCGACATGTAGGCCGGCGTTCCCAGCACGGCCCCGTGTCGCGTCGGCACCTCCTGGGTCTCGGCTTCGCTCAGCGCCGGCGGCAGCCCGCGCAGCGGCGGCGTGGCGAGGCCGAAGTCGAGCAGCTTGGCCTGGCCGCGGGCGTTGACCATGATGTTCTGGGGCTTGAGGTCGCGGTGGATGATCCCGCGGCTGTGAGCCTCCGCCAGCGCGTCCGCCATCTGCACCGCGATCGAGAGAGCCTCGACGAGCTCCAGCCCGCGCGCGATCCGCAGCGAGAGCGGCTCGCCCTCGACGTACTGCATCACGATGAAGCCGCGATCCGCGTGACGCCCCACCTCGTAGATCGCACAGATGTTGGGGTGGTCCAGGGCGGCGGCCGCCTGCGCTTCCCCGATGAGCCGCTGCTGCGCCAGCTCGTCGGCCTTGGTCTTGGGTGGAAGGAACTTCAAGGCGACCTTGCGCCCGAGCGTGAGGTCTTCGGCGAGATAGACCTCTCCCATGCCGCCTGCGCCGAGCCGCCCCAGCACGCGATAGTGCGAGACCATTTCAGCGACCTTGGGGAGATCGTTGGTGGTCATGCGGGATCGAACCTTCTCCTTCTACGCGCTCGAGAGAAGTGTCAAACGACAGAGCCGTCGACACTTCCCTGTTGACGCTTCGTGTAAGGCGAAGATACGCTCCGATCCCGGAGCGAGCAACTGTGAGACGAGCGCGCGATCGTCACGCTGCGATCCTGGCCGCCGCGCTGCCGCTTCCTCGCCGCCGGATGCGCCCACCAGTACCTGGACCCACGCCTGTTCGGCCAGGTCCGCGAGCCGGTCCCCGACATCAAGCCGGGCACCGTGCAGGTTCGATTCCTGGGCGTCGGCGGCTTCGTCATCCAGCGCGATGCCGACATCGTCTTGACGGCACCGTTCTATACGAACCCCCCCGAGGGGTTCCTCCTCGGTGCGAGCCAGGTTCATCCCAACAAGACGCTGATAGACAAGCTGCTTCCCAAGCGATGGGCCGGCGACGCGGCAGCCATCCTCGTGGGCCACACACACTACGACCACTTCATGGACGTGCCCTACATCGCCAAGAACATCGCCACGCAGGCGGTCCTCTACGGCAGCCTGAACATGAAGCAGCTGGCGATGGCCCAGCCCTACCAGGTGGAGGCGGGGAGAATCGTGGTGGTTTCGGACGTCGCGGGTCAGGACCGCGTCGACTACCGGAAGTGCCCGGTGGCGCCGGGAGAGGCCTGCCACCACGGGCCGGGCTCCGGCGACTGGATCAGCGTCAACGCAAGGGTGCGGATTCGAGCCCTCTGCTCGCGGCATGCCGCTCCGCGCCTCTGGACGGGTTGCCTGCCCAGCGTGCCCCCGGAGCCGACGCGCGTCGGGGACTGGAAGCTCGGCGACACCTACGCCTACCTGGTCGATTTCCTGGACGCGAGCGGCGCTCCCGTTTTCCGGGTCTACTACCAGGACTCGGCCACCTCGCCCACCTACGGGTTCGTTCCGGAGGAGCTCGTCACGGACAAAGCCGTCGACGTGGCGCTCTTCTGCGCTGCCGGCTTCGATTGGGTGCAGGACAACCCCGCCCGCATCATGACGAACACCAAGCCCAGGTACGTCATCTACGGGCACTGGGAGAGCTTCTTCAAGCCTCAAACGAGCCGCCCGCTCGAGACGCTCGGCTACTTCGACTATTCCGACCTCGTCGCCCGAATGGACAATCTCGCCAAGCCGGCGCCGATCGGGATCTCCTGGCCGGGAGAGTACTGGATCGCCGCGCCCGGCAACCTGTGGGTCTTCGAGCCCGTGCCCTGAGCGGTTCCGGGCGGGCGAGCGCGTCAGACCTTGAGGATCGTCACCAGCTCGCGCACGGCCTCGGCCGATTTCTGGAGCGCCGAGCGCTCGGCGTCGGTGAGCTTGATCTCCCAGATCTTCTCGACGCCCTTGGCGCCGAGCTGTGCCGGCACGCCGACGTAGAGGTCCTTGATCCCGAACTCGCCCTCCAGGTAGCAGCAGCAGGGCAGGATCTTGTGCTTGTCCTTGAGCACGGCGTCGACCATCTCGGCCGTGGACGACGACGGCGCGTAGTAGGCCGAGCCGGTCTTGAGCAGCGACACGATCTCGGCTCCCCCGCTCGCGGTGCGCTTCACGATCGCGTCGACGCGGTCGGCGGGCAGGAGCTCGGTGATCGGGATCCCGGACACGGTCGAGTAGCGCGGCAGCGGCACCATGGTGTCGCCGTGGCCGCCGAGCACGAAGGCGCTCACGTTCTCGACCGAGACCCCCAGCTCCATCGCGATGAAGGTGCGCATGCGCGCCGAGTCGAGGACGCCGGCCATGCCGAATACGCGATGCTTCGGGAGGCCCGAGGCCCTGAAGGCCACCTGGCACATCGCGTCGAGCGGGTTCGAGACCACGATCAGCACGCAGTTCGGCGAGTGCTTGACGACGTTCTCGGTGCACTCCTTGACGATCTTGTAGTTGGTGTTGAGCAGGTCGTCGCGGCTCATGCCGGGCTTGCGGGCGATGCCGGCGGTGATCACGACGACGTCCGAGCCGGCGGTGTCCTTGTAGTCGTTGGTGCCGATCACGCGCGCGTCGGACCCCTCGACCGGGCCCGCCTGCATCATGTCGAGCCCCTTGCCCTGCGGCATGCCCTCGACGATGTCGATGAGCGCCACGTCGGCGAGCTCGCGGTCGGCGATCCGCTGCGCGAGGGTCGCGCCCACGTTGCCGCCGCCCACCACCGTCACTTTTCGATTCATGAAGCTCTCCCGCAGAGACGACGAGGAAGACGGATTCTAACGGAGACGCGCTTCGTCATCCAGCATCCCGAGCCACCACCGGCTGCTAGAATGGGCGGTCGCCGAGGAGGCCTGATTCGAATGTCCTATACACACGTCGAGGTGCCCAAAGACGGCGCCAAGATCGGCATCCGGGACGGAAAGCTCGAGGTACCGGATCGGCCGATCGTTCCCTTCATCGAGGGAGACGGCACCGGCCCAGACATCTGGCGCGCGAGCGTCCGCGTGCTGGACGCCGCGGTCGCGAAGGCCTACGGCGGCCGCCGCAAGATCGCCTGGATGGAGGTCTACGCCGGCGAGAAGGCCTGGAAGCAGGAGAACAACTGGCTGCCCGACGAGACGGTCGAGGCGTTCCGCGAGTTCCTGGTGGGGATCAAGGGGCCGCTGACGACGCCGATCGGCGGCGGGATCCGCTCGCTGAACGTGGCGCTGCGGCAGATGCTCGACCTCTACGTGTGCCTGCGACCGGTGCGCTGGTTCAAGGGCGTGCCCTCCCCCGTCAAGCACCCCGAGAAGGTCGACATGGTGATCTTCCGCGAGAACACGGAGGACATCTACGCGGGGATCGAGTTCGAGAGCGGCAGCGAGGACGCGCAGAAGGTCCTGGCCTTCCTGAAGGAGAGCTTCCCGAAGTCCTACTCCAAGGTCCGCTTTCCCGGCACGACCGCGATCGGCCTCAAGCCCGTGTCGAGCGAGGGCAGCGAGCGGCTGATCCGGGCCGCGATCGAGTACGCGCTTTCCAACAAGCGCAAGAGCCTGACGCTCGTGCACAAGGGCAACATCATGAAGTTCACCGAGGGCGCCTTCCGCAACTGGGGCTACGCGCTCGCCGAGCGCGAGTTCGCGGGGCGCGTCTACACCTGGGACCAGTGGGAGCGGACCAAGCGCGCCAAGAGCGAGGACGCGGCGAACGCGGAGCAGAAGGCGGCGCTCGCCGCGGGGAAGCTGCTGCTCAAGGACGCGATCGCGGACATCACGCTGCAGCAGGTGCTGACGCGCCCGGACGAGTTCGACGTGATCGCGACGCTCAACCTGAACGGCGACTACCTCTCCGACGCGCTCGCGGCGCAGGTCGGCGGGATCGGCATCGCCCCCGGCGGCAACATCAACTACAAGACCGGCCACGCCGTCTTCGAAGCCACCCACGGCACGGCGCCCAAGTACGCGAACCAGGACAAGGTCAACCCCGGCTCGGTCGTGCTCTCGGGCGAGATGATGCTGCGCTACCTGGGCTGGACCGAGGCCGCCGACCTCGTGATCAAGGGCATGGACGGCGCCATCACGGCCCGCACCGTCACCTACGACTTCGCGCGCCAGATGGAGGGAGCGACGGAGGTGAAGTGCAGCCAGTTCGCCGACGCGGTGATCGCCGCGATGTGACGCTCGCGAGCGTCTAGCGTCCAAGCACCTGCGCCGAGAGCCACTCCATCACGGTGACCGGCCGGCCGGCGACCGTCACCGGGGTTCCGTCGCGGTCCAGCCGGCTCTCGTTCGCGTGAAGGTAGATCCAGGACCAGTGCCCGTTGTAGCGGTAGCCGTCTCCTCCGAAGAAGCCGGTGATGTCGACGACGTGATCGTAGTAGGAGAGGTGGACGTTGCCGGCGCCCGCGGCCTTCAGCCGCTCGTAGACGGGCAGCACGGTCAGCTCGGGCCGTGTCGTCTGGTCGTCCGCGGAGTGCACGAACCAGATCGGGAGCTGCGCGATGCTCTTGATCTGCGCGTCGCTCAGGTACTGGGACTGGTAGGCCAGTGAGCTGATGAACCCGGCGGCGAAGTAGTCCGGCTGCTGCAGCATCAGCTTCAGCGTCATGTAGCCGCCGTTCGAGCAGCCGCCCACGTAGATCCGGTTCGCGTCGACGCCCGGATGCGCCGAGACGTAGTCGCGGATCAGGGCCATCAGCGGGACGTTGTACACGTCGTCCTCCTTGCCGGAGGTCATGGCGCCCAGAGCGTTGTGCATCCAGGCGCCGGGGGTCTGGGGCACGAGCACGTAAGCACCTTCGAAGATCGCCTGGACCCCGTCGGAGGCGTAGTTCGTGGCGCGGTTGCCGAGCAGCGGGATCGTCGGATCGCTCCCGCCCTCGCCTCCGCCGTGGAGCCAGATCAGGAGCGGCGACTTCGGACGGCTCGTCTTCGGCGTGAACGAGGCGTAGGTCAGCGTCTTGCCGGAGCCGTACGAGAACCTGCCCGACAGGTCGAAGCGATCGACGATCGGGCTGACGCGGCCTGCCGGCGTGTCCCACACGCGGCCGGATTTGTCCGTGACGGTGAGCGCGTAGTCCACCCAGACGGTGCCGCGGCACTTGTCGTTGCGCATGTACGTGAGCGGTGACCCCAGGGGCCAGCCGGGCGCCACGGCCAGCACGAGAGTCACGTGGTCTGCCCCGTCACCGCGCGCGCCCTTCGAATCCGACGCGTAGGCGTCGAGGACGACCCGCTCGCCTGCGGCCTGCCCCGGCGGCAGCTCGCCGCAGTCGGTGCGTCGCTTCACGGCCACCGTGTAGTCGCCGGCGCTCGCCGACGAGACGGGTGCGTTCGTCGCGAGGACGACCTTGCTCACGCCGGCTCCCCAGTCGTACCCCTCGACGACCAGGGTATAGCGGCCGTGAGAGCTCGCCGGCTCTTGCGGCTGCGCGGCGGCCGAGACAGCGGACAACACGAGAGCCACGACCAGCGCCGACGAGTCACGCATTCTCACCGAGGTGCTCCTTTCGAACCGTCGCCCGTGCGGCCCACAGCGTAGAGGAAACGCCTGCCTCGGAGGTAGAGGTCGTGCCCCACGACCACCGGGCTGGCGTCGAAGCCGTCGTCCAGCTGGTTCTCCGCGAGGATCTCGAGCTTCGGCCCCGCCGCGAGCACCAGCGCCTTCCCGTCACGGTCGAGCAGGTAGACGCGGCCGGCGGCCGCCACCGGAGACGCGAAGACGTTGCCGAGGCCGGTTCTCTCGCTGAAGCGCAGAGCACCCGTCGCGGCGTCCACCGAGGTCAGGACGCTCAGGACGTGCTTGAAGAAGTAGAGCTGGCCTCGATAGAGCAGCGGGGTCGACACGTATGGCGTGTCCCGGTCCCGCGTCCACAGCACGGCGGAGCTGCCGTCGAGGTCGCCCTTGGCGCCACGCAGGTCCACCGCCAGCATTCGTGGGCTGTCGCGCTTGCCGCTCGCCAGGTAGAGGATGCCCGCGTCGTAGGTCGGCGTGGGGATCGCGTTCATGCCGAGACCGGACAGGCTCCACACCACCTCGCCGCTCTGGAGGTCGTAGCCGCGCGTGCGCCCGCCGGCGGCGACGATCACCTGCACCCGACCCTCGTGCTCGCGGATGAGCGGCGTCGACCAGGAGGTCAGCTCTCCGGGCCGCTGCTTCCGCCAGCGCTCGGCGCCGCTGCGCGTGTCGAGGGCGACGACGAAGGAGTCCCCCTCGTGGTCCCAGTTGACGACCAGCGTGTCGCCCCAGAGCGCGGGAGAGCTGCCCTCGCCGTAGCCGAGGCGCGTCGTCATGTCGCCGAGGTCGACCTTCCAGGCCAGCTCGCCCGCGAGCGTGTAGGCGAACGTGCCGGCGGAGCCGAAGTGCGCGTAGAGGCGCTCGCCGTCCGTGACCGGCGACGCGGTGGCCCAGCCGGACTCCTGGTGTCGGCCCTCGTGGGGGACGCGCTCGATCGCCACCCGTTGCCACACGACCGAGCCGTCGTGGCGGTCGTAGGCCGTGACCAGGTAGCGCTGCTTCCCTTTCTCCGCGTCGAGAGACCGGGCCGAGAGCACGTAGATGCGATCGCCCCACACGACCGGCGTCGCGAGACCGTCGCCGTCGATCGCCACCTTGAAGCGGACGTTCTGCTTCTCGCTCCAGCGGACCGGCGGATCGCCGTCGGGGCTAACCCCGTTTCCGAGCGGCCCACGCCACCAGGGCCACTCCCCGCCCTCGGCGCCAGCCGCCGGGTGCGCGACGAGCGCCAGGGCGAGCATCCATGGGATCGCCGCCACGCGGTGGGCTCTCATGCGTTCTCGCGCCCATGGTACCGCGTCCTCCGAGAGCGCCTCGAGCTCAGCGCCGCCCGAGCAGGCGCTTGAGGCTCTGCACGGCACCGCTCGGCAGCCGCGCGCGCAGGCCCTCGCGGACCACGGCTCGCAGGCGTTGCCACTCGAGCGAGGGGCGATCGGCCAGTCGCAGCTCGACCAGCCGGAGACCGCCCGCGGCGAAGACCTGCCGGGCGAGCTCGAGCGGATCGCCGGCTACGGGGAAAGTACGAGCAGCCGATGGCCTGCGCGAGCGCGGCGTAGTCCGGGTTCGCCACCGCCACGCCCGATTCGTGCCCGTAGTTGGTCAGCTGCTGCCTTCGAATCAGGTTCATCTGCCCGTCGTTGAACACGACGACGACGAGGCTCACCCCCTCGCGCGCGGCCGTCAGCAGATCGCCCATCGAGAGCACGAGGCCGCCGTCGCCGATGCAGGCCACGACCTGGGCCTGCGGCTCGGCGATGGCCGCCCCGATCGCCCCCGGCAGGCCGAAGCCCATCGACTGGAAGTCGCTCGGGCACAAGAGGCCGCGCGGCCGCAGCACGCGCGCATACTGCCGCGTCAGGGCCTGGTGCAGTCCCGCGTCGGCAACGTAGACGCCACGCTCGCCCGCAGCCTCGGCAAGCGCATCGAAGAACGTGCGGATCGAGCCCCCGCGGAGGTCGGGCAGCGTCGGCTCCAGCGGAATCGGAACGGCGCTCTCCGCTGCGAGCCTGGCGCGGAGGGCACGGAGGTCCTCGGAGCGCCAGTGCGACACCGGCAGCGAGCTGCTCGCCAGCGCCGAAAGCACGTCTTCGACGCGGCCTTCGACCACGAGCGAAGCCGGGTAGTTCGCCGACAGCACCTCGGGCGAAGCGTCGACGCGAACGTGCTTCGCCTCGGGCAACGACAGCTCTCCCCCGCCGCTGCCGTTGTGCGTGAACTTGCAGCCGAGCGTCAGCACGAGATCGGCCCTCTCGATCAGGTCGGGAACGACGAGGCCCACGCCTGTCGAGAAGTCCTTCGTGAAGGCGAGCTCGTCCGTATCCGGCAGCACTCCGCGGCCGCTCGCTCGTGCACAGCACGGGGGCACGAAGACGCCTCGCCAGGGCGCGGACCGCTTCGCTTGCGTCCTGCGCTCCCTGGCCGACGTAGAGCACGGGATGGCGGCTCTCGGCGAGGCGCGCGGCGAGCGCCTCTGTTTTCGGCATCGCCGGGCGGCCCGGAGCCACCGTCGAATCCGCGGCGTTCGTGTCCAGGAGCGCCGCGTCGATCTCGACCAGGACGGGTCCCGGCTCCCCCGCTCGCGCGAGCTCGTGCGCCGCGGCCAGCGTCGTGACGAGCGCGTCGCCGCGACCGATGTGAAGGCACTGCTTGACCGCGGGCGCCGCCATCTGCGCCTGGTCGATGCGCTGCAGCTGGAACGCGCGGCCGAGGTCGGCCTGGCGCAGGGTGATCCACAGCAGCGGCACCGAGTCGTGCCGCGCCTCGACGATGCCGGGCAGCGCGTAGACGAAACCCGGGCCTGGAATCGTGGTGAGGACACCCACGCGGCCGGACGCGCGCGCATAGCCGGCCGCCATGAACGCGGCCGAGCCCTCGTCGGCCGAAACGACGCGACGCAGGCCGGAGGCTCGCATCGCCTCGTACAGGCGCACGTTCTGCGTGCCCGGCAGCCCGAAGACGCACTGCACGTCGAGACGCCGGAGCACGCTGCAGACGAGGTCCGCTCCGTTCATTCCGGCTCCGGGCGGGGGGCGCGCCTGCGCGCCGCGAGACGCGACTTCAGGTCGCGCAGGGCCGTTTCGAACGCGTAGAGCTGCGAGAACGTCTTCGAGACGGACAGCGTCGCCCGCAGCTCGCCGCCCAGCTGGCTCTTGAATCGCGTCACGGGATTGAGCGAGGCGTCGGTCAGGTCGTTCGCGGCGTAGCCCGCCTGCGCCAGCGACTCGAAGGCGCGCCAGCGCAGGAAGGCGCTCGCCCCCATGCGCAGGTAGTCCTCGTCGGCCCCCGCGCAGACGGTGTGCGCGACTCGCCCCGGGCCGGTGAGCATCAGCTGCGACGCGATCACCTTGCCCTCGAAGACCGCGTGCCCGAGCCGCGCGAGCCCCGCCGCGTGCGCCTGCTCGAAGTAGCGCCGGAATGCCGGCTGCGGCAGGTAGAGCGGCGCGCCTTTGCGCTGGTGCGTCTGCAGGTGCAGCCGGAAGAGCGCCTCGACGTCGGCGTCCTCGCGATACGCGACGCCCTCCTTCTCGCAGCGCTTGATCAGCCTCCGCAGGTTCTGGTCGACGCGCTCCCACTGCGCCTTGAGGTCGTCGAGCGCGACGACGTAGGTGTAGGAGACGCTCGGCAGCCAGCCCTGCGCGAGAAACGGGCGCACGTCCGTCACCGACGGGTCGCAGTGCAGGAGCACGTGGGCGTAGCCCATTCCGGCGACGTGGCGTTCCAGCGCCGCCAGCACGGACGAAAGCTGCGCGGTGCGGTCGGAGTGGAACTTCTTCGGCGGCAAGCCGAGAACGAACCCGTTGTAGTAGAGCAGCGTGCGATTGCCGACCACGCGCCCCCCGCGGGCCGCGGTCTCGTAGAGCGCCGCTCCGGCGGCCAGCTGCCCGTTCAGGAACACCCCGACGATGCGATGGCTGCCGCCCGTGGCCGCGCAGAGCGCCGCGAGGTACTCGGGCACCGCGTAGGGCCCACCCTGCTCGGAGCGCGCCAGCAGCTCACGCCAGCCAGGCAGGTCCGCGGCGGCCAGCTCGCGCGCAGTGACCCCCGCGCCCTGCCCGCCGGACCCGGCCGAGCTCACGCGTGCCGTCTCGTCAGACGATGCGCGAGCGCGGCGGTGATGACCTTGGTGAAGCCGACGATGCCCGGCAGCGGGTCGTCCCAGCAGGCGATCGGCTGCAGCGCGCGCACGAGCTCGGAGGTCCAGCGGCCCCAGCCGGCCCGCCCGGCCCGGACCAGCGGCCGCATGGCGAAGAAGTCGTAGTACGGGTAGATGCAGGTCGCGCCGATCCGATACTGCTCGAGCGAGCGGCACGGAGCGGCCGAGCGCGTCGTCGTACGCCATGCGGCAGACGTCCACGCCGCAGCGCACCGCGAAGTCGATGAACCACCAGGGCCGCGCGTTGACCTCGAGCAGCTTGAAGAGTCCGTCGCGGGCGTCGCGCTTGAACTCGGCGGAGAAGATGCCGCGATAGCTCACGGCCGCGAGCACCCGCTTCAGGGTGTCGGCCGCGCCGTCGACGTCGGCGAGCGCCACGCTCACCATCGAGGTGCTGTTGCCGAAGTCGGGCGGATAGATGCGCAGGCGGCGGCGCGGAAACAGCGCCTGGATCGCGCCGCGCTGGTCGACGTAGCCGTCGATGAAGTAGTGGTCGGAGAACGGGCCCGGGATGTACTCCTGCAGCACCACGCTCATGCCGGCCGCGGTCACCTCGTCGAGGCGCCGCCGGGCGTCCTCCGCGGTGCGCACGCGCAGGCCCTTGGTGCCGAAACGCTCGAGGAAGCTCTGGGAGTCGGTCGGCTTGAGGAAGAAGAAGGTCTCGTCGCTCTGTGGCAGGTCGGGGATGTCCGCAGCGCAGCTGATGAGCCGCGTCTTCGGCATCGGCACGCCGAGCCGCTGCAGCAGGAGCGCGAACTGCCCCTTGTTCTGCAGCGTGGCGAGCGCCGCGAGCGGCGGCACGACGCCGACGAAGCGGTCGTCGCCTCGACGCTCGAGGTATTCCGCGACCAGCCGGTTCCAGTCGTCGCTGCAGGCGCAGAGGCAGGCGTGCTCGAGGCCGGACTCGGCGAGGATCTTCTCGAGCAGCTCTACGCTCGGAGTGGGCGACTTGTCGACGACGCCGCAGCCCGGCAGCGGTGCGAACCACCTCGACCGCAGGGTGACGTCGTCCCCGATCGCGGGGTAGATGTACGCCCGGACGCCCCGACGGGAAAACGCCCGGAGCACTCCGAGCCCCGTCACGCCTCCGGACAGGATGACGACGGGCCAGTCGGCTGTCGGGGCCCGGTTCACCTTGCGGAGGACTGCCGCAGCAACGAGGCTCTGCAGCTCGCCTCGTGCAACGAGCGCGTGCGATTCCATGGCTGTCTCATTCGTGCGGCCGCACGGCCTAGATTAGATCACCAAGTATGTGGCGCGTCACGTTTTGTCGCGGCTTCGAGGCCTGGCGCGCGCGGATGTAGCCGTAGTTCGTGCGTACTATGACCATCTTCGGGTCGGAGCGTCTCCGCCGAGGGCGAACGCGCGTTAAGAGATGAAACGCTAGACGGCCGCCAGCACCTTCTGCAGGAACTCGCGGTTCGCGCGCGCGTTGGCGGCGGTCGCCTCCGGCGTCTCACCCACGGCGCAGCACTCGACCATGACCGGACCGTCGAACCCGGCCGACCTCAGCACCCCGAAGACGCCCGCGAAGTCCACCTTGCCGGCGCCGAACTGGATCATCACTTCGCCCTTCGGCTCGGCGCAGTCCTTCGCACAGAATCCGGTGACGTATTGCGCGACCGGCTTGAGCTCCTCGACAGGGTCCTTGCCGGTGTAGTGGATGATGTTGCCCGCGTCGTACCAGATCCTGAAGTTCGGGTGGCCCACCCTCTTGATCGCCGCGAGGATCTCGTCCGACGCGCCGCTGCTCCCGCCGTGCGGCTTCATCACGACCTGCACGCCCTTCGTAGCACCGTGGGCGGCCGCCGCGGCCATCGCCTCGAAGTAGCCGTCGACCTGAGCCGGGTCGTCGACCCCGAACGTCATCACGTACTTCAGCCCCAGGAACGCCGCGTTGTCGATCTCCTTCTGGAGCCCCTTCACCGTCTCCTCGAGCGGGATGTCGTGACGGCTGCGCAGGGCGCCCATGTTCACCCTGAGGCCGCTCGCCGCCAGAGTGCGCTTCAGGCCCTCGAGATACTCGGCGGTCGCGTCGGCCGCGATGAACGGGTCGGCTTTCGTCCGCGTCAGCAGCCCGATCGTGGAGTAGCCCGCGGCCTGGACGGCCTTCAGCGTCTCGTCGAAGCTCCACTTCGTCCACGGCCGGTTGAAGCAGCCGATCGGCCAGGCTACGGCGGGAGCCGACGCCGCCAGCAGCGACTCGGCCGGAGCCGCCAGCGCTGCCCCGACCAGAAGCGCTCCGCTCTCACGGACGAACTGCCTGCGCGTCACGCCCACGACAGCGTCGACCGCTTTGCGCTGGCCGTCGATCGTCCAGGTCGCCTTCAATGGACTCCTCCTTCCATTCACACGGCCGAGGCCACGGGCCTCGAACGCGCCGGCCCGGCATGACGCGCACGCCACGCGCCCGGCGAGCGGCCCTCCCACTGCTGGAACGCCCGGAAGAACGAGTGAGCGTCCTCGTACCCGAGGAGGTAGGCGGTCTCGTTGAGCTCGAGCGAGGAATGCAGCAGGTAGTGGTGCGCCAGCTCGCGGCGCGCTTCCTGCAGGAGCTGCTGGAACGTCGCGCGCTCCTCGGTCAGCCGGCGCTGCAGCGTCCGTGCGCTCAGGCGAAGCTCCCGTGCGACGCCCTCGAGCCCAGGTCGCCGCCCGGCCAGGAACGGCTTCAGCACGGCCTTCACCTGCTCGCCGATCGCCTTCGAGCCGAGCGACTGCTTCAGCTCGGCCTCCAGCTGGGGGGCGACCGTCGCGAACAGGTCCGCGTTGTACGTGAGGAACGGCCGATCGAGGTCCGCCTTGGCGAACACGATCGTGTTCTGGCGGCTGTCGAAGCGCGCCGGGCATCCGAAATGCGCTTCGTACATCTCGCGGTTGACGGACGCTCCGCGCAGCTCGACCCGCTTCGGCGTGACGGGCCCGCCCGTCCCCCGCCGGGCGATGTCCACGACGCGCGCGAAGCAGACGTCCACCAGCAGCGGCGGCTCGGCCTCCTCCGCCAGCAGCCAGCGGAACTGCACGCGGCTTTCGTCCCCCCGCTGCGCGACACGGATGTCTTCCGGGCACGTCAGCTGCTTGTAGCGCGCCATCCGCTGGAGCGCGTCGCGAAGCGACCGCGCCGACACGGCGGCGATGGCCGTCGGCGAGTAGCGCTCGACGCGAGGCTCCGTGCCCAGCTTGAGGCCGATGGCCGGGTCGCGGCTCGCCTGCCCGATGCCTCGATAGAGAGCGAACAGCTCGCCGGTCGTCACCAGGATCTTGTCCTGGCTCAGCAGCCCCGACGGCAGCTCCGCCAGGCGCAGCACGTCCGCGGGAGGCACGCCGAGCTCTTCGAGCTTGCCCGCAAGCGTGCTGGCGACGCGGAAGCGGCCGTTGATGGTCACCGCCCGGTGAGCGCCGCCAGGTGCGGAGGATAGCGATCCCCCTGCACCTTGATGTCGGCGAGCGCGCTCTCGATCTGGCGCAGGTCGTCGCCCGAGAGCTCGATGTCCGCGCCGCCGAGATTCTCCTTCAGGCGGTGCGGCTTGGTGGTGCCCGGGATCGGCACGATCCACGGCTTGCGCGCGAGGAGCCACGCCAGCGCGATCTGGGCCGGGGTCGCCTGCTTCGCCGTCGCGATCGACGTGACGCGATCGACGAGGGCCTGGTTCGCTTTCCGGGCCTCCGGCGAGAAGCGCGGGACGATGTTACGGAAGTCGTTCTTGTCGAACGAGGTGCTGTCGTCGATCTTGCCGGTCAGGAAGCCCTTGCCGAGCGGGCTGAAGGCCACGAACCCGATGCCGAGCTCCTCGCACGTGGGGAGCACTTCCGCCTCGGGCTCGCGCCACCAGAGCGAATACTCGCTCTGGAGCGCCGCGACGGGCTGGACGGCGTGCGCGCGGCGGATCGTCTGCACGCCGGCCTCCGAGAGGCCGAAGTGCTTGACCTTGCCCGCGCGGATCAGGTCCTTGACCGTTCCGGCCACGTCCTCGATCGGCACGTTCGGGTCGACGCGGTGCTGGTAGAAGAGGTCGATGCGGTCGGTCCTGAGCCGCTTCAGCGAGGCGTCGGCGACCTGCCGGATCCGCTCCGGCCGGCTGTCCAGGCCCGTCCTGGGGTCCCCGTCCTTGAATCCGAACTTGGTCGCGATCACGACCTGGTCGCGCATCGGAGCGAGTGCTTCGCCCAGCAGCTCCTCGTTGGTGAAAGGACCGTAGGCTTCGGCGGTATCGAAGAACGTCACGCCGCTCGCGAACGAGTCGCGGACGAGCGCGATCGCGTTCTGCGTCTCTAGAGCGGGGCCGTAGCCGAAGCTCAGCCCCATGCAGCCGAAGCCGAGCGACGACACCTCAAGGTTGCTGCGACCCAGCGTGCGCTTCTTCATCTCAACCCCTCCCCGGCCCGTAGGCTCTAGCTCCGCTCGTGCATTCCCAGGACCCAAACTTAGCCTGCGGGCCGGCCGAGGTCATTAGCAAAACGCGCCAATGTGGTTGCCGATGGCGCCACGGCCTCAGGGCTGGTACTGTTTGCCGCCGGTGGCCCGCAGCTCGCCCACGGCGTTCAAGCAGGTACTCTTCGCGGCGGCGAGGTCGGGACGCTGGACGGCGCCTACCGCGCGCTCGCGCAGCGCGAGCGCCGACTCGAACTGGCGGCGCGTCGGCTGGTTCTCCGCCCCCAGGAGCGGGTCGTAGCTGCAAACCGCCTGGAGCGGCACGCCCGCAGCCGCCTCGCGCGAGCACGGCGGCCGCGTCGTGCTGGAGCGCGATGCTGAACGACTGCGTGAGCCGGTCCTTCAGGTAGGACTCGGCGACGCCGATGAGCTGGGTCCCTACGTCCAGCCACTCGCGGCTTCCGCCGGCGACACCCGCCGCGACGGCCTCGAGCGTCGGCGAGTCGTTCAGAATCTGCTCGGCGGCCTTCTGCGCTCCGAGGTCGGCGATGAGCCGGCTCGCGCTCGTCAGCAGTGAACGGCGTCGCCGGTTGGGCAGCCTCGCCTGCGGGACACAGCAGCACGCACGAAAGCAGCGCGGCTGGGAGAGCCCGTCCTTGATTCGCTCTCATGGTTCCTCCTTTCGACCGAAGCTCGCCGGAGCCGTGGAGGCGACTTGCGGACCTCCGGCACGAGCGAGGTCGTGTGCTTACCAGGTGGGAAAGGCTCCTCCGAGAGGAGCCCACGAGGAAAGGATACCGCGGTTCGGGGATCTACTTCGCGCGTTCGACGAAGCGGCCGTCGCGGGTGTCGACGCGGATCCTCTCGCCTTCCTCGATGTAGGACGGGACCAGGACCGAGATCCCCGTCTCGACGGTGGCGGGCTTGAGCTGGGCCTGCGCCGTGGCGCCCTTCATCGACGGCGTCGTCTCCTTCACCAGCAGGTCGACGGTCATCGGCAGATTGAGCGAGATGACGCGCTCCTGGAAGAGCACCGTCTTCACCTCGACGTTCTCGAGCAGGTAGCCGGCCGCGTCGCCAACGTGCTCGGCGTGGAGCGTCGTCTGGTCGTAGCTGACGAGATCCATGAACACGAAGTCCTCTCCCTGGCGGTAGAGGAACTGCGCCGGGCGGTACTCGACCTCGGCCGTGGTGACGGTCTCGCCGCCGCGCCAGGTCTTCGCGAGCGTCTGGCCGGTGCGCAGGTTCTTGAGCTTCGCCTTCACCAGCAGGCTCGCGCCGCGCGCCGACGGCGTCTGCGACTGCAGCTCGGTCGCCTGCCAGGGGTCGCCGTCGATCTCCAGGATGTCGCCGCGCGAAAGCTCGGTCACGTTGACGGTCATGCGGTCCTCATCTCCTTCAAGCGGGCACCGGCTCGAGCCGCCGTTCGCCGACCTGCTGGCGCCACATCGCGTAGTAGAGCCCCTTCTGCTCGAGCAGCTCGTCGTGGCGGCCCGCTTCGACGACGTGTCCCCGCTCGAGCACGTAGATGCGGTCGGCGTGGAGCACGGTCGACAGCCGGTGCGCGATCAGCACGGTCATCACGCGGCGGTCCGTCGCCACCTCGCGGATCGTGCGGCTCACCTCCTGCTCGGTGAGCGAGTCGAGCGCCGAGGTGGCCTCGTCGAACACCAGCAGGTGCGGCCGCCGCAGCAGCGCGCGCGCGATCGACAGGCGCTGCTTCTCGCCGCCCGACACCTTGACCCCGCCCTCGCCGATCAGGGTGTCGAGCCCGCGCTCGGCGCGCGCGAGCAACGGCTGGCAGGCCGCGCGCTGGAGCACCTCCAGGCACTCGGCGTCCGTCGCGTCGGGCCGCACGAACAGCAGGTTCTCGCGGATCGAGCCCGAGAAGAGCTGCGTGTCCTGGGTCACGAAGCCGATCCGCTCGCGCAGCCCCTCGAGCTCGACGCGGTCGTGCGGCGTGTCGTCGTAGAGGATGAGGCCGCCCTGCGGGCGGTAGAGGCCGACCAGCAGCTTGACGAGCGTCGTCTTGCCCGAGCCGGAGGGCCCGACGAACGCCACCGTCTCGCCGCGCCGCAGCTCGAAGCTCACGTCCTGGACCGCCGGCGCCGTGGCCGTCAGGTGCGTGAAGGAGACCTTCTCGAACGCGAGTCGCGTCAGCTCCCCCACCCGCACGGGGTTCTCGGGCCGGGGCTCGCGCGGCGCGTCGAGCAGCTGCTGGAAGTTGGCGAGCGAAACCTCGGTCTCCCGGTAGACGCCGATCACCGTCCCGAGCTCCTGCAGCGGGCCGAAGATGAAGAAGGAGTAGATCCAGAGCGCGAAGAACTGCCCGACGCTGATCTGCCGCGCGAAGATCAGGTACAGCATCAGGAACAGGATCGAGGTGCGGAGCGCGTTCACGGCCGTGCCCTGGATGAAGCTCAGGCTGCGGAGGTAGCGCACCTTCTGCAGCTCGAGCCCGAGGATGCGGTTGGTGGTCGCGTTCAGCCGGGCGATCTCCTGGGCGCCGAGCCCCATGCTCTTCACGAGCTCGATGTTGCGCAGCGACTCGGTGGTGGAGCCGGCGAGCGCCGTGGTCTCGGCCACGATCCGCTTCTGGACCGTCTTGATCCGGCGCGACAGCACCGACGACAGCCAGCCCAGGATCGGCACGGTCGCGAAGTAGACGGGCGCGATCAGCCAGTGCACGCTGAAGGCGTAGATCACCACGAAGACGACGCCGACCAGCGTCTGGAACACGACGTTGATCGAGACCGACATCAGCTTCTCGACGTCGCTCCTCACCTTCTGCAGCTTGCCGAGCGTCTCGCCGCTCCTCTGGTCCTCGAAGAGCTGATAGGGCAGCTCGAGCGAGTGGCGGATGCCGTCGGCGTAGAGCCGCGCGCCGAGCCGCTGCGTCACCACGTTCAGGAAGTAGTCCTGGAAGTTCTTGGCCACGCGCGAGACGAAGGCGACGCCGACCGCCGCCAGCAGCAGCAGGCTCACGCCGCGCAGGAACTCGGCCGTCGTGTAGTGGTCGAAGCGCGTGGCGTACTGGTCGATCACGTGCCGGAAGATGAGCGGGTCGAGCAGCGAGAAGACCTGGTTGATCGTGGCCAGCAGCAGTGCCAGCAGCACGAGCTTCCAGTGCGGGCGCAGGTACGCGAGCAGCAGCTTCATCGGAGAGCCGTGCCCAGAATAACCGCGAACGGCACGGCCTCGCGTCAGCCGAGCCGGAGGAAGCGCGCCTCGCGGATCCCGGGCACGCGCGTGAGCTCGTCGATCACCGCGCCCTGGACCTCGTCGTCGACCTCGATCAGCATGATCGCGCGGCCGCTGCCGGGCTTTCGGCCGAGGCCCATGCGGGCGATGTTGACGCCGTGCGAGCCGAGCAGGGTCCCGACCCTTCCGACGATGCCGGGCGTGTCGTCGTTGCGCACCACGAGCACGTTGCCCTGCGGGATCGTGTCGACCTCGACGCTGTCCACGTCGACGAGCCGAAGGTGGCCGCCGCCGAAGACGGTCCCCGCGACCTGCAGCTCCTCCTCGCTCGTCTTGAGGCGCAGCACCACCAGGTTGGCAAAGCTCACCGCGGCCGTGGAGGTCGACTCCAGGATCTCGATCTTGCGCTCGCGGGCGACGTCGAGCGCGTTCACGAGCGTGAGCCCCTCGGCCATGTGCGGACGCAGCACGCCGGTGACGGCGGCCGCCAGGATCGGCTTGACGTCGATCTCGCGCAGGTCGCCGTAGACCCCGAGCTCGAGCCGCTCGAGCGAGCCCTTGCAGGCCTGCCCCACGAAGAGCCCCAGCCGCTCGGCGAGGTCCATCGCCGGGCGCACCTTGTCGTAGAGGTCGCCGGCGAGCGAGTAGAAGTTGACGGCCGACTGGATCACGCCGCCCTTCAGGTAGTCGCGCACCTGCTGCGCGATGTCGGTGCCGACGCGCTCCTGGGCCTCCTTCGTCGAGGCGCCGAGGTGCGGCAGCGCCAGCACCTTGGGGTGCTTCGACAGCCGCCAGTCCTTGGGGGGCTCCTGCGCGTGGACGTCGAGCGCGGCGCCCGCCACGCGACCGCTGTCGAGCGCGGCGAGCAGCGCCTCGTCCTCGATCAGCTCGCCGCGCGCGGCGTTCACGATCCGCACGCCGGCCTTGACCTTGGTGAGCGCGTCCTTCCCGATCAGGTGCTTCGTCTCCGGCGTGAGCGTCGTGTGCAGCGAGATGTAGTCGGAGGTCTGGAGCAGCTCGTCCAGGGTCCGGAGGGTGACGTGGGCGTTCTCGGCCAGCGCGGGCGAGACGAAGGGGTCGAAAGCCTGGACCTCCATCCCGAAGGCGCGGCCGCGGGCGGCCACCTCGCGGCCGATCCGCCCGAAACCCACCACCCCGAGCCGCTTGCCGAAGAGCTCGACGCCCGCGAAGGTCTTGCGATCCCAGGTCCCCGCCTTCATCGAGGCGTCGGCGGGGGCGAGGTTGCGCGACAGCGCCAGCATCAGCGCCACCGCCAGCTCGGCGGTCGAGATGGTGTTCCCGCCCGGCGAGTTCATCACCAGCACCCCGCGGCGCGTCGCCGCCTGGAGGTCGACGTTGTCGACGCCGACGCCGGCCCGGCCGATGACCTTGAGGTTCTTGGCCGCGTCGATCACCTCGGCCGTCATCTGGCTGCCGCTGCGGACCAGGATCGCCTGGTACGGAGCCACCTTCTTCACCAGCTCGGCCGGCGGCAGCGCCTTCTCCATGTCCAGCGTCCAGCCTTCGGAGCGGAGGATCTCGGCTCCGCGCTCGGTGATGCCCTCGAGGACGAGTATGCGCACGCTCAACGCCTGTTCCTTTCCCTCACGGTGACGTCCGGAGAGCAAAACGAACGGCGATTATCTCTTCTTTGCGACGAGCGAACATCCCCCCGCGACTTCATCGCTACGTTCGATCCGCCGCGGGTGTTTTTCTGTTTCCACACACTCTGTGGAAAACCCTGTGGAAAGTCGCCGGCAGGGGTTCTACAAGACCAATGGAATGAGCCAGTTGATGCAGTTTGCACTTTGTGACAGCAGCATGACTCGGGGCATGCGATTTGCGTTCGCGGCGATTTAAACGCACACGGTTGTAATCCGCGTCACGGGAATGGATTCCGGGCAGGACGTATTAGACTGCGACAGGGAGGACGACGATGCGGATCGCGATTGCGTGCGCATTGAGTCTGGCGGCGGCGGGTGCTTTCGCTCAGGAGGCCACCGAGGAGCAGCCACAGCAGGAGACGCGGCGTCCGGCGATCCGCGTGCTCAAGCACCCGTACGACATCTCGTCCTTCTACCGCTCGGGCGAGTCGCCGCTCGGCCCCTGGGCCGGGCTGCCGAACGATCCCGCCTACGGGATCGCCGACTTCTACCGCTCGCCGCGCGCTGCGTACGGGTGGGCGGCGTTCTGGACGAACGGCTACGGCGCCGTCCGTCCCGCGCCGCTGCGCCCGTATCGCCGCTCGATCGGCGAGAACGGCGACCTGTTCCTCGCCGTCCCGTTCCTGGCGCCGGTCGGGCCGATCAGCGGGGCTTTCTTCGGCTACTGACGCTTCGGCGCACCGAGAGCCCGGCGGCGTCCTGGATCGACCGCCCGGTCTCGCGCCGGAAGCGGTCGGCGATCCCCTCGAGGCCGCCCACGGTCTCGTCGAGCTCCATCCGCTCGACCCGGCTGATCGGGTAGAAGAGCGTCACGAGGCCGAGGCCCGTCTCGCGACGGGCCTCCTGCCTCAGGAAGTCCTCGAAGGCGGTGAGCTCGATCCCGCGGATCGCGATTCCCGCGGGCAGGATCGACATCAGGACTCCCCACACCTTCTCGCGAGGGCTGTGGAGGTAGACGAGGACGGGCGCCCCCGGGGTGAAGCCCGCCCCGATCACTTCGCTGCGCGCCGGGCCGGGGCGTGCTCCGCGAAGAAGGCCGCGAGCCTCGACGCGCCTTCCTGCAGGTCCTCGAAGGCCGTCGCGAACGAGAGCCGGAAGGTGCCGGGCGCCTGGAAGCCTTCGCCGGGAACGATGGCGACCGCCTTCTCCTCGAGCAGCTTCGCGCCGAGCGCCAGCGTGTCGGGCAGCGCCTTGGAAAGGCAGCGCGAGACGTCGGGGAACACGTAGAAGGCGCCGTCCGGCACGCGGGCAGACGACGCCGGGGATCGCGGCGACCCTGGCCTGGATGAAGTCCCGGCGCCGCAGATACTCGGCCAGCATCCGTCGCACCTCGTCCTGCGGCCCGCTGAGCGCCTGCGCGGCCGCGACCTGCGCGAACGTCGCGGGCCCCTGGACCGAGTGCGAGTTGAGCGCGGTCGCGGCGTCGGCGAGCGCCTTCGGGCCGATGATCCAGCCGATGCGCCAGCCGGTCATGCAGTAGCTCTTCGACGCCGTCCCCACGACCACCAGGTGGCCTCCGGCGGCGTCCTTCACCTCCTGGAGCTGCTGCGGGCCGTTCGTCCCGAACGTGAGGTGGGCGTAGGTGTCGTCGTAGAGCAGCCAGAAGCCCTTCTGCTTCGCGAGGCGCGCCAGCTTCAGCAGCTCGGCGGGCTCGATCACGGCGCCCGTGGGGTTCGAGGGGCTGTTGACCATGACCGCGCGCGTCTTCGGTCCGACCTTGCGGGCCACGGCGCTCGCGCTCACGCGGTAGCCGTCCTTGA
Source organism: uncultured Acidobacteriota bacterium (assembly GCA_963724555.1). GTDB lineage: Bacteria > Acidobacteriota > Vicinamibacteria > Fen-336 > Fen-336 > DATBSL01. Next base: position 148,120 of record CAVRVE010000013.1, on the reverse strand, counting down.
CGTGGAGCGGCACGAAGACGGGCGTGCCTCCGGCGACGCGCGCCGCCTCGGCGAAGGTCGGCCAGGCCGGGATCGGGATCACCACCTCGCTGCCGCGGTCGAGGATCGCCATGTAGAGGAGCGCCAGGGCCTGCTTGCCGCCGACGCCGATCGCGACCTCCTCGGGCGCGAACGAGACGCCGAAGTCGGCGCGGTAGCGCTCGACGACCGCGGCGCGCAGCTCGGGAATCCCGTTGGCGGGCGCGTACTTCGTCTTGCCCGCGTCGATCGCCGCCTTGCCGGCCTCGGCCACGTGGCGCGGCGTCGGCTGGTCCGGCTCGCCGACCGTGAAGTCGTAGACCTTGATGCCCTTCGCCTTGAGCGCCCGCGCCTTCGCGGCCATCGCGACCGTCGGCGACACCTCGAGCGCCCGCGCGCGAGCCGCGAGCTTCGGCTCCCCACCCGCCTTCTTCACCGCTTCCTCCCTTTCGAGCTGCCCCGCGCCGCGCGACGCCTCGGCGCCTTCGCACGATACTTCTCCCGCAGGCGCCGCTCCACGACCGGCGGCACCAGGTCGCTCACGCGCCCCCCGAGCTGGAAGACCTCCTTCACGAGCCGCGAGGACACGTAGGTGTAGCTCTCCGCCGGCATCATGAACACGGTCTCGATCCGCGGGTCGAGCCGCCGGTTCATGAGCGCCATCTGGAACTCGTAGTCGAAGTCGGAGATCGCCCGGATCCCGCGCAGGATCACGCTCGCCCCGACCTGCCGCGCGTAGTCGACGAGCAGCCCCGAGAAGGTGTCGAGCTCGACGCGCGGGTTGCCGCGGAAGGCCTCGCGCAGGATCGCGAGCCGCTCCTCGACCGAGAACAGCGGCTTCTTCTCCGAGTTCAGCAGGATCGCGAGCCGCACGCGGCCGAAGACGGCGAGCCCGCGGCGGACGATGTCCAGGTGCCCGTTGGTGACGGGATCGAAAGAGCCCGGGAACACGGCGAGCGCGCGCGCCCTCGGCATCTCCTCTTCCTCCTGGCTCCCTAGTCTCCCGCGGGATCGCCCGCGCCCTGCGCCACCGCCGCGTAGAAGCTCAGGCAGTGGTCGCCGATCCGCTTCTGCCGCGTGCGCGCGAGCGCGCCTATTCTCTCCGGAAGCGCTCGCTTGTGGAAGTGTTCGGCCACGACGACGCCGCCCTCGCGCGAGCAGGCGCGCGCCCACGAGCGCGACGAGCGGCTCGTAGAGCTCGCTCGCGTACGGGGGGTCGAGGTAGACGACGTCGAAGAGGCGGCCCTCGTCCGCGAGCGCCTGCATCGCGGTCGTCGCGTCCTGGCGGAAGACCTGCACCTCGCCGCCCGCCTGCTCGAGCGCGCGGGCGTTCTCGCGGGCCGCCGCCACGGCCGCCGCGTCGCGGTCGACGAGCACCACGCGCGCGGCGCCGCGCGAGAGCGCCTCGAGCCCGACGCCGCCGCTGCCGGCGAAGGCGTCGAGGAAGCGAGAGCCCTCGATGCGCGGCGCGAGGATGTCGAAGAGCGTCTGCCGCACGCGGGCGCCCGTCGGGCGCGTCGCCTCCCCCGCCGCCGTCTTCAGGCGGCGTCCCTTGCCCGCTCCACCGATGATCCGGGACATCCGCGCACGATACCTCAGTGTCCGGTTGGCGGCCGTCGCGAGCTGTTCGGACACGCGGCTACCAGCCGATAACAATCTGCACGCTGCTGATAATCAAGAAGATATCCGACCCGGGCCGTTGGCCCGCCGATTGCTCCCAGGTACGGCCGTGTGGCCTTGGGAGGCATGACATGAATCGACGCGAGTTCACGGCGGAAGCGGCACTCCTGCTCCTGGGAGGAGCGACGATCACCTTGAGCGGGTGCGGAGGCGGCAGCGGCAGCCCCGCGGCGAGCAGCCCGCCGCTCACGGACAAGACGGGCACCATCTCATCGAATCACGGCCACGCGGCCATGATCACCGCCGCGCAGCTCGGCGACGGCGGCAGCCTGGACCTGGATCTGCGCGGGACGGCGAGCCACACGCACATGCTGTCGCTCAGCGCCAGCGAGATCGCGAGCATCCGCTCCGGCGCGGTGTTCGAGAAGACCTGCAGCGGGACCAGCCACACGCACACCGTCACCTTCAACGGCTGAGCCGCCAACGCCCGGCGTCGGTGGACGCCGGGCGTCAGCCGACGCGCGCGAGACCGAAGCGCCGCTCCCAGCCGCCCGCCTCGAAGAACTGCTCGAGGGCGGGCGCGAGGCTCTTCTCCTCGGCGATCCGGAAGGCCTCGGCTCGCGCGCGCTCCATCAGGTCGCGGTCGCGCAGCAGGTTGGCGACCCTGAAGCTCGGCAGGCCCCACTGGCGCGTGCCGAAGAAGTCGCCCGGTCCGCGCAGCTCGAGGTCCCTCTCCGCGATCACGAAGCCGTCCTCCGTCTCGACCATCACGTCGAGCCGTGCGCGCGCCACGTCGCTGAGCCGCCCGTAGGCCAGCAGCACGCAGCTCGAGGCCGCGCTGCCGCGGCCGACGCGGCCGCGCAGCTGGTGCAGCTGGGCGAGCCCGAAGCGCTCGGCGTGCTCGATCACCATCAGCGTCGCGTTGCGGACGTCGACGCCGACCTCGATCACGGTCGTCGCCACCAGCACCTGGATCGCGCCGCGCGCGAACGTCGCCCATCACGGCTTCCTTCTCGGCGCTCTTCATGCGCCCGTGCAGCAGCCCCACCCGCAGCTCCGGCAGCGCCGCCGCCCACTCCTCGCGGGCCTCGGTCGCCGCCTTCACGTCCTCGAGCTTCTCGGACTCCTCGACCAGCGGGTAGACGACGTAGGCCTGGCGCCCCTCGGCAGCCGTCCTGCGCACGAGCTCGAGCACGGCGCGCCGCTCGGAGGCCTGCCGTAGCTCGGTGCGGATCGGCACGCGCCCCGGCGGCTTCTCGTCCACCACCGACACGTCGAGGTCGCCGTAGGCCGTGAGCGCCAGCGTGCGCGGGATCGGCGTCGCCGTCATCACCAGCACGTCGGCGCTCGTAGCCCTTCTTGCGCAGCTCGTCGCGCTGCAGCACCCCGAAGCGGTGCTGCTCGTCCGCGACCGCCAGCCCGAGCCGCGCGAAGCGCACGCCCTCCTGGATGAGCGCGTGGGTGCCGACCACGATCTGCGACTCGCCCGAGGCGATCCGCGCGAGCGCCTGCTTGCGCTCGCGGCCCTTCACCGACGCGCTCAGCAGCTCGACGCGGTACGGGCAGCGCGCGACCAGGCGCTTGCAGCGTCAGGAAGTGCTGCTCGGCCAGGATCTCGGTCGGGGCCATGAACGCGGCCTGGTGGCCGTTCTCGACCACCACCACCATCGCGAGCAGCGCCACCATCGTCTTGCCCGCAGCCGACGTCGCCCTGCACCAGCCGGTTCATGGGATGCGGCGCGCTCAGGTCCTCGGCGATCTCGCGCAGCACGCGCCGCTGCGCGCCGGTCAGCGGAAACGGCAGGATGCGCTTCACCGCCTCGCGCGCCTCGTCCGTGACGGAGAACGCGGCGCGCTTGCGCTCGGCCCGCACGCCGCTGCGGCGCCGGGCGAGCCCGAGCTGGAACAGCAGCAGCTCCTCGAGGATCAGCCGCACGTGGCCGGGCGAGCGGAAGCGGTTGAGCGCGTCGAGCGAGTCGTCGTCGCCCGGACGGTGGACGCGCCGCAGGGCCTCGCGCGCGGCCGATCACGCCGAGCCGCTCGCGAAGCTCCGCCGGCAGCGGGTCGGGCAGGTCCTCGGGAACCTGCTCCGAAAGCTGCGCGAGCACGCGCCGCAGCGGCTTGACCGTGAGCGGCCCGAGCTTCTCGTAGACCGGCACCAGCCGCCCCGTGTGGATGCCGCCGTGCTCGTCGGCCTCGACGATCTCGTACTGCGGCGAGCGCATCACGAGCAGCCGCGACGCCATGGCGTCGCGCTCCACGAGCCCGAACAGCACGACGCGCTTGCCGGCGTTCAGCACGTCCTTCAGGAACGGCTGGTTGAAGAAGATCGCCTTCAGCAGCCGGCCGCTGCCGTCGTCGAGCCGCAGCTCGTAGATCGAGAGCCGCCGCGCGCGCCGCAGCCCGGCGACCGTGACCTGGCCCGAGACGGCGACCCGCATGCCCGGCCGCAGCTCCGCGACGCGCACGAACTGCCGCCGGTCCTCGTAGCGCATCGGCAGGTGCAGCAGCAGGTCGAGCGCCGTCCGCACGCCGAGCGTCGCGAGCGCCTCCGCGCGCTGCGGCCCGACGCCCTTCACGAACTGGACGGGCGACTCGAGATCCACTCGCCGCCGATCTTGCCACGCCGCGCGGCGCCCCCGGGTCCGCCGCGCGCGGAGTCGAGAAAGTGGCGCCGCGCGGCCGTCCAAGACGGATGCAAGGGCGTGCCTGTGCGCCTTTCGGGGGGGTTCATGGCGCAGCGGTTCCGACGCGGAGGAGGCCTTCGGCGGTGGGCGCTCCTGATGCTTGCGCTCGTCGTCCCGAGCTGTGGCGGGGGCGGCCCGAACACCATCACCGGCGGCTCGGGCCAGCCCAAGCGCAGCGTCGTCGACGAGCGGAGCTGGGCCCTCGAGCCGCTCCAGACGCTGGCGGTGGACATCAACATCACTGGCGGCTTTGGGGGCAGCGCGACGCTCGACGCGGCGGTCGAGTGGACCTTCGCGAGCGACGACGTGGACCTCTACGTCACCGCCACGGCCTGCACGGTCGAGATGTTCGGGGCCGAGCGCTGCGCCTACAAGGCGAAGGCCGACGGCGCCACGACCAAGCCCGAGCGCGTCTCGTTCGGCGTCTCGGACGGCGGCACCTACCGCTTCTGGATCGTCAACTTCGGACCCCAGGCCGAGTCCGGCACGTTCAGCGCTGGGCTGACCCAGTAGCTGCGGGCTACTTCACGGGGCTCAGTCGGGCTGGTGCCCGGGCTCCTGCGCGAACTCCACGATCGCGCGCCCGGCCTCGAGCCGCACGCTGCGGGCGGTCCAGGGCAGCGGGAACGGCGCGAGGAGGTCGAAGCCCGCGGGCTTCTTCGAGCTGCGCGTCGCCTGCGCCACGATCTGGGACAGCATCGCCGGCGGCAGCGAGATCCCGGCGACGGCGGCCTCCTCGACCACGACCTGGCCCTGGCCCGAAGCACCCTGGAAGCGGCCCTTGACCGCGACGGGCACGGTCCCGCTCAGGAACGACGAGCAGCGTGCTCGCGCCGGTCTTCGGCAGCTTGTCGCGCACCGCGTCGAGGTCGAGCATGCCGGTCGCCGCGAGGCGCTCGGGCTCGAAGCGGAAGCTCAGGCCGGAGACCGACGGCGGCAGCATCGGGCCGAGCGCGAGCGTGACGTACGAGTTCACCTGGCGCTCGCTCACCGTGATCGGCTCGCGCGACGCGGGCTTGCCGGCCTTCAGCCGGCGCTCGAGGCGCGCCACCGTCTCGGCGACCTGGTCGGAGTCCTCCCAGCTCAGCCCTTGCGGGGCCTTCGGCCGCGCGGCGGCGGTGGGCGCGGTCGCGGGAGCGGTCCGCGGAGCGGACGCGGTGGCGCCTGCGTGCGGGGCCGATTGGACGAGCCAGAGGGCGAGCCCGAGTGGTACGAGGCTCATGACCCCATGATAGCAGCGCGCTCAGCGCTGTCCGTTGCCTCGCCGCCCCTCTCCGCGCGCGTCCTGCGCGCGCGCGGTGTCGATCACGAGCGCGGCCTCCGACGGCAGCACGCGCTCCAGCCGCTGCGCCGGGCTGCCGAGTCTCTGCGCCTCGAGCGACGGGTCGAGCGCCGCCGCGGCGCGCCACTGCTCGTCGGCCTCCTCCGCGTGATTGGAGCGGCGCAGCGCCCAGCTGAGCGCGATGCGGGCCTTGGCGTCGCTCGGCGCGTACCGCACGGCGGTCCTGAGCCAGGTGAGAGCTCCCTCGAGGTCGCCCTCCACCAGGAGCGCCCAGCCGAGGTCGAACGGCAGGTCCGCCGCGTACGGCGAGCGGTCGAGCGCCTGGCGCACGAGCGTCGACGCACCGGAGGCGGCGGGCATCAGCCGCAGCCGCGCGACGCCGCGGTTGGCGAGGACTGCCGGCCGTCGGGTCCTGTGCGGCGAGCTCGGCGTAGAGCACGTCCGCCTCCTCGGCGCGTCCGAGGCCCAGCAGGCACGCGCCCTCGAGAAAGCGCGCCTCGCGCGCGAAGGGCGGGCCGGGCGCAAGCGCCGCCAGGGCCTCGCGTGCTTCCGCGTAGCGCCCCGTGTCGTAGAGCAGCCGCGCGAGGACGAGCGTCGCGTCCGCGTAGCGCGGGTGAACGGCGAGCGCGCGGCGCAGGCCCTTGATCCGCGTCTCGGCGTCGCGGGCGATCAGGGCCTCGCCGAGCGCGCGCAGCGCCGCGAACGGCACGGCGGCCGCGGTAACCACCAGCTCCTCGCGACTCGAAGGCGCTGTAGCGCCCGCGAGGCTGCGGGCGAGCTCCTCGATCAGGCGGCCGACGCTGTCGAGCGGGCCCCCGGCCTTGCGCTCGGGCCCGAGCACGGCCGTGCCGGTGTCGAGCGAGCGCAGCGTGATCGACGAGCTCGGTCCCCGCGAGGTCCCAGGAGCCGAAGACCAGCAGGCGCGCCCCGACCGCTTCCGCGATGCGAATGCCCGTCGCGTGGCTCGCGACCGGCCCCGGGATGCCGAGCGCCTCGAGCACGCGCCGCCGGTCGCTCGCGGCGAGCGCTCGGACTCCGGCGCGCTGGAGCGCGCGCGGCAGCGTCTCCTCGACGGCAGCGCCGATCCATCCCGGGGCGCTTCCGCCCGGACCGGTCGGCGGGAGCACGACGACGCCCCCCGGGGGAGCGAGCGCCGCCGCGAGCAGGAGCGCTGCGAGGCTCACGCGCTGAGCTCGATCGCCGCGGGCGGCCGCGCCCACGCGTGCGCGGCGAAGGCGCGCTGCACGCTGAACCCGAGCCGTTCGTAGAGCCGGTGCGCCCGCTCGTTCGACGCGGTCACCGAGAGCGTCGCGCTCGAGAGGCCCTGCTCGCGGAAGGAGGCGAGCGCGAGGTTGACGAGCGACGCACCCAGCCCGCGGCCCTGCGCCTCGGGGCTCACCGAGACCTGGCAGACGTGGCCATTGCTGCGCGACAGCCGGCTCGCGATCAGCACCCCGAGCGGCCCCCAGGGGCCGACGGCGAGGCGCGAGGCCTGCGCGTCGAACGGCCCGCAGCCCGAGCGCACCACCAGCGTCTCCACGAAGGCGCGGCAGGTCGAGGGCGTCGCGTAGGTCATGTTGAGGGCGGCGTCGACGCTCTCGCGATGGCTCTTGTAGATGATCTCGGCCGCGGCCGTCAGGTCCTCGCGCTTGAGCGGCCGCAGCGAGATCCCCGCCGCCTGCCGGGAGGCTCCCGGGCACGGCGGCCTCGAGCCCGCGGCGCATGTAGTGGCGCGCGCGCGAGGCGAAGCCCTTCTTCGCGAAGCGCGCGTCGGCGCCCTCGGCCGTGCAGAAGAGCGTCTGGCACTCGACGCGCCCGCTGCCGCGCTCGGCGCGGGCGTCCTCGATCACGGCGTCGACCAGCTCCTCCTCGAGGCCGCGGCCGCGGAGCGCCCGCGTCGCGAAGATCGAGCCCACGATCACGCGCGCGGGGTCCACCATGTAGTAGCAGTACGCGACGGCCCGGCTGCCCTCCGCCACCACGCGGCCGGGCAGGCTGCCGCGCTCGATCCCCCCGGAGACGGCCGCTCGCACGTCCGCGAAGTCCCAGCCGAGTTCCGAGTGCCAGAGCGCGGCCTCCTCGTCGAGCAGCGGCCGCAGCTCGCGCGGCTCGGCCTCACGCAGGGGGCGAGTTTTCAACCCTCCTCCGTTTGATCTCGGCGTCCAGGAAGGACCGCAGGCGCGTCTCGTCGCCCGCGGCGAGTGCCAGGAACTCGACGCCCGCGAGGAAGCTCTGGGGGCCGGGAGGCGCCTCGCCGTCGATCGACGCTTCGGCCACGCGCCCCTTGGTGCGCAGCGGTCCGTCCGGAAGCTCGAGCGTCAGGTCGAGCACCGAGCCGCGCGCGAGCGCGGCCGGAGTCCGCAGCAGGCAGCCGACCAGGCTCAGGTCGAGGGCGCGCGCGCTCTTCTTCTGACGTCCGCCGACGACGGCCGTCAGGTCGACCGGCGTCCTTTGACCCCGGCGACCCTCGCGGCCCGATCCCGCCCCGGCTCCCGCAGCCATCACGAGGGGATTCTATTCTTTGGCGATGCCCCCTCGCACGCTGCGCCCCCGGGGTGCCCCAGGCGGCCGCCTTGTGAGTCCCGCCGGCCGAACCGTATAATTCCCGATCGGAGAGGGGTTTGCCGCCGCGAGCTGTACCACCGCGTAGCGCCGTCGCGACGAGGCCGTCCGCGGCCCGGGTGGCCAGGAACGCCCCGAAAGCCAAGCCAGCCCGCGTGGCTCGCTTCGGGCGCCGGCCGCTCGCGGCCCTCGAGGCCGAGCTGCGGACGATCCGCGACCCCGTCGAGAAGCTGCGCTACATCCGGCGTTCGCTCGACCGCTTCGAGACGCTGGACGAGCGCCTCCAGGCGCTTCCCGGCGCGCCGCTGCGCTGGGTGGCGTACCGGCTGACGGGCGTCGAGGAGGCGCGTCCGCTCTTCTCGCGCAACCCCTGGGGCGCGCTCGACCCGCCGCGGCGCAGCCGTCCTCCGTTGCCGCGGCGCGCGCGGCGGACCGTCAACGTCGCGGCGGTGCTGGTGATGGCGGCCGCCGGCCTCGCGCTCGCGAGCTATCCGCGCGTGCACGGCCCCGAGGCGAAGCCAGCGACGCAGCGACGGCCGCGACGCCGCGGCCGCAGCCGACCGCGCAGGCCGCGCTCGACCCGCCGCGCGGCGGCACGCCCGAGCGGATCTGGCTCGTGGACTCGGGCGCGAGCTTCGAGCTCTACAGCAACGGCCTGCGCATCGACACCACCTGGGCCGTGCGCGGCGAGGCGCGCCGCTACCGCGTCTTCACGAAGGACGGCGGGATGGGCGCCGAGGTGCTCGAGCGGCCGATCGGCATCGTCTTCCACACCTCGGAGAGCGACATCTGGCCGCTCGAGGAGTCGTTCAACCAGAAGCTGCGCGACTCGAGCCAGGACCTGCTGCGCTACCTGCGCCGCAACCAGGTCTACCACTACCTGATCGACCGCTTCGGCCGCGTCTACCGCGTGGTCGAGGAGAAGGACAAGGCGAACCACGCCGGGGTGTCGGTCTGGGGCGCGGGCGACCGCCTCTACCTGAACCTGAACGGCGCGACGATCGGGATCTCGTACGAGACGCGCTGGGAGGGCGGCGCGGCGCTGCCGATCACGCGCGCGCAGCTCGAGGCGGGCCGCAGCCTGACCGACTACCTGCGCCACAAGTGGTCGCTCGCCCCCGAGATGTGCGTGACCCACGGGCTCGCGAGCGTGAACCCGAAGAAGCACCTGATCGGCCACCACCTCGACTGGGCGCGCGGCTTCCCGTTCGCGGCGTACTCGCTGCCCGACCAGTACCAGGTGGCCTCGCCGGCGGTGCAGCTCTTCGGCTTCTCGTACGACGAGCGCTTCCTGTCGGTGCTGGGCGAGCCCTGGCCGGGCGTGATCGCGGCACAGGCGGCGCTCGCCTCCGAGGCCGCGGCTTCGGGACAAGGTGTCGAGGCCGTGCGCATGGAGCGGGTCAGGACCTACGATCGATGGCTGGCCGAGCTGACCAAGGACGCTGAGACAGCCGAGAAAGCAGCGGCGCAGGACGCGCGCGCCGCAAGCGGAGGATAAGCCAATGGCGGAGAACAAGGACCACCTCTGGAAGGCACCGGAGGAGTCCGCGGACAAGATCGAGGACCTGGTGAAGGGCGGCTCGCACCCGGTGGGGATCGACGTCGGGACCAGCAAGGTCGTGGTCTCGCAAGCGGGGCGGCAAGGAGGTGGCCTGCCAGGCGCAGCTCAACGCCTTCATCCCCGTCCCCTACTCGCCCGTCACCGAGCGCACGATCCAGCAGCAGAGCGACATCCACTACTACCGCGACGGCGACGAGATCGTGATCTTCGGCTCGGCCACCGAGCGCTTCGCGAACATGTTCAACGCCGAGGCGCGCCGGCCGATGGCCGACGGCCTGCTGAACCCGAAGGAGAAGCAGGCCTGGCCGGTGCTGGAGGCGATCCTGCAGAGCCTGGTGCCGAAGCCGCGCTCGTCGAACGAGGTGCTCTCGTTCTCGGTGCCGGCCGCGGCGCCCGGGCGCGAGTCGGCGCTCACCTACCACGAGGCGAGCCTGCGCCAGCACTTCACCTCGCTCGGCTACAAGGCGATGGCGATCAACGAGGGCCTGGCGGTGATCTTCGCCGAGCTCGAGCAGCACAACTTCACGGGCATCGGCATCTCCTGCGGCGGCGGCATGTGCAACGCGACGCTCGCGTTCCTCTCGATCCCCTCGATCATGGTCTCGCTGCCGAAGGCCGGCGACTTCATCGACCGCTCGGTCGGCGACGCGGTCGGCGAGCACGCCACGCGCGTGAAGGTGATCAAGGAGGAGGGCTTCGAGCTCTCGAAGCAGCCCAAGGACAAGCTCGAGAAGGCGCTCCACATCTACTACGAGGACCTCGTGGAGTCGCTCGTCGACACGCTGCGCCGGGCGATCTCGCGCGCGGAGAAGCTGCCGAAGACCGACCACCCGCTGCCGATCGTGCTGGCGGGCGGCACCGCCAGGCCCAAGGGCTTCAAGGAGCTGTTCGAGCGCACGCTGCGCGCGCGCCCGTTCCCGATCGAGGTGGCCGAGGTCCGCGTGGCCGCCGACCCGTTCACCGCGACGGCGCGAGGGGCGTACATCGCCGCGATGTTCGAGAAGTAGCTCGTGCGCGCCGGCTTCCGGGTCACGCTCGTGCTGTTCGCCGCGGCTCTCGCGGGCACGGCCTGGGCGGCGCGCGAGTGGTACGACTACTACCTGCAGGCCCGGGACCACGACATCCCCGACCAGCGCTGGGCGGACTGCGTCAAGAACCTGAGGGAGGCGCTGCGCTTGCGGCCCGCCTCGGGCACCAACGTCCAGACCTACGGGCTGCAGTTCGTGCCCTACCTGCCGCACTACTACCTCGGCGTGTGCCTGCTCGAGCAGCAGGACTACGTCGGCGCCACCGAGGCCTTCAACCTCGAGGAGCAGCGGGGCGCCATCCGCAAGACGGAGCTGATGGACGGACCTCGTCAAGCGCCGCGGCACGGCGCAGGCCGCGGAGGCCGCGAGCCGCGCACGGCGGGCGAAGCGGCGAGGTGATGCGCCTGCTCGAGCGCGCGCAGGAGCTCGGCAAGAAGGGCGCCTGGGACGAGTCGCTGCCCGAGCTGGCGAAGGCCGAGGCGCTCGCCCGCAGCCTGGACGCCGACACGCTGCGGGCGGTCCAGCAGGAGCAGCAGCGCCAGCGCACGGCGCAGGCCGAGGCGAAGGACCAGGCGGCCCGCGCGCAGCGGCTGGAGCAGCGACTGGCCGACGGCAACCGCCTGCTCGAGGACGGCAAGAACAACGAGGCCAAGCTCGCGTTCGACGAGGCGCTCGACCTCTCGCCCAGGAACGCGCGCGCGCTCGAGGGGCGCCGCCAGGCCGAGGAGCGCATCCTGGCTTCGACCACGCGCGCCGCGCGCCAGCAGAAGCTGGCGGACGGCAAGGCGCTCTTCGACGGCGGGCAGTACGAGGCCGCGCTCGCTCCGCTGAGCGACGCCGCGGCCGACCCCACGAACCTCGAGGCCAAGGACCTGCTGGCGCGCGCGCGCCAGGCGCTCGAGCGGCTGCGGCTGCAGCGGGAGCTGCGCGCCGAGATCGACCGGCACGCGGCGCGCGCCCAGGAGCTGCTGAACGCCGGCCGCTTCCCCGAGGCGCAGGTGGCGCTGCAGTCGCTGCTGCAGCTCGACGCCAACCACCCGCACGCGCGCGAGCAGCTGGCCGAGGCGGAGCGGCGCACCGGCGAGGCGATCGTCGCGCGCTGGCTGCCCAACCAGCCGCCACTCCTCGCGCTCTTCGACCCGGGCGGGCCCGTGCTCGAGACCCCCACGCTGTCGCTGCAGGGCGCGGCGAGCGACGACCAGGGCGTGCAGAAGGTCCAGTTCCGCGTGGGCGACCAGCCGGTCGAGGAGTTCCTGCCCGAGAGCACACCGCTCCAGCCCGCGCGCATGGTCCACTTCGCCCAGCAGCTCGCGCTCCAGCCCGGTGAGAACTCGATCGTCGTGACGGCGATCGACACCGGGGGGCTGTCGTACTCGGTGCCCTTCAAGGTCGAAAGGCGGCTGCGCTTCCACGAGACCCGCTACTTCATCCCGGCGGCGGTGGCCGGGGCTTTCAGCGTGATCGGGCTCGGCTTCGCGGGGCAGATGCTGAGGCGCAACCGCGCGCGCCGACGCCGCTTCAACCCCTACATTGCCGGTGCGCCGGTGCTCGACGACGACATGTTCTACGGGCGCGAGAAGCTCACGGCGCGCATGCTGAGCACGCTGCACCGCAACAGCCTGATGATCACGGGCGAGCGCCGCATCGGCAAGACCACCTTCCTGCATCACCTGAAGCGCGTGCTGGCCGACGACGACGGCGGCGAGTGGCGCTTCTTCCCCGTGTTCGTCGACCTGCAGGGCGTTCCCGAGCAGGGCTTCTTCCAGGCGCTGATCGCCGAGACCGTCGACAGCCTCGAGCTCAAGCCCGCGACGCGCGAGCAGCTCCGCTTCGGCCCCGACGTCAAGGGCTACGACGCCCGCGACTTCAGCCACGACCTGCAGCGCGTGATCGCCGAGCTCAAGACACGCACGCCCGCGCAAGGTCAAGCTCGCGCTCCTGATCGACGAGGTGGACGTGCTCAACGAGTACTCGGAGAGCGTCAACCAGCGGCTGCGCGGGATCTTCATGAAGAGCTTCTCGGAGAACATGGTGGCGGTGATGAGCGGTGTCGGCATCAAGCGGCGCTGGAAGAGCGAGGTCAGCCCCTGGTACAACTTCTTCGACGAGGTGGAGCTCAAGGCCTTCTCGCGCGACGAGGCGGAGGCGCTCGTGCGCGAGCCCGTCGCGGGCATCTTCCGCTGGAGGAACGAGGCCGTCGAGCGCGTGCTCGAGCTGTCGCAGCACCGGCCGTACCTGGTCCAGAAGCTGTGCGTGCACGCGCTCAACCGCATGCTCGAGCAGGGGCGCAGCAGCGTGCGGCTCGAGGACGTGGACGCCGCGCGCGACGCGGCGCTGACGATGGAGGACACGCAGCTCGAGTCCGAGCCCTCCGCCCTCGAGCGGCCGGCTATGGCAGACTAAGGCGTTCATGACCCAGGCCGCAGCACCGCGACGCAATCCCTTCATCGCCGGCAGCTGGGTCAGGGGCGAGGACTTCTTCGGCCGCGACGGGCTCGTGCGCGAGGTGCTCGAGGGCGAGCGCCACTCGCTCTGGGTGCTCGGCGGCCGGCGGCTCGGCAAGACCAGCCTGCTGAAGGAGGTCGAGCTGCGCGTGCAGCAGAGCCGCGACACCCCGTTCGTCCCGCTCTACTGGGACCTGCAGGGCAGCGGCGACGCGCGCGGACTGGCGGAGACGCTGCTCGCGAGCGTCGAGGACTCGGAGCCCTTCCGGCGCGCGACCGACGTGCTGGTCGAGGACCTGGAGAGCCTGCCGGTCGCGGAGATGCTCGCGAGCCTGGTGCGCCGGACGGTCCGCAGCGGCTGGCGGCTGCTGCTGCTCGTGGACGAGGCCGAGGAGCTGCTGGTGGTGGGCCGCACCGACGCCTCGGTGCTGGCCAAGCTCAGGCGCGTCATCTCGCGCGGCAGCGAGGTGCGCACCGTGATCACCGGCACGCGGCTGCTCGCTCGCGTCGACGAGCAGTCCTCGCTGCCGACCTCGCCCTTCCTGCAGGGCTTCATCCCTCCCACCTACCTGACGCCGCTCATGCCCGAGGAGGGCCGCGCGCTGCTGGCGCGCGGTGGTTTTCCGCCGGCCGACGTCGAGACGATGCTCGAGCGCGCCGCCTGCCACCCGTTCCTGGTGCAGCTGATCGCGAGCCGCCTGTTCGAGAGCCGCGACCTCGCGGTGACGCTCGACCAGCTCGCGGCCGACGAGATGGTGTCCAACTACTTCGCCGTCGACTTCAACACGCTCGAGCAGGTCGAGCGCGACGCGCTCAGCGAGGTGGCGCGCGAGGGCAGCGGCACGCGCAGCGGCCTCGCGCGGACGCTCGGCCGCCCGGAGGAAGACCTCGACGCGCCGCTCTACGGGCTCTCGATGCTCGGCTACCTGGCGCGCGCCGGCGAGGGCTACCGCCTCGCCAACTGGTTCTTCGAGCGCTGGCTCCGCCGCCGCGTGACGGTCACTCGTTAGGCGGACGCTGCGCCGCGTCCCCTCTCACCCCCGCTCCGCTCGGTGGAGTGAATCCGCCTCGCTCCGCCGCCGGCCTGCGCCTAGCCTCGCGGGCTGGTTCGCGACGCGGACCGCTCCCACGATCAGGCAGATCAGGCCGGGCCAGAAGCTCACGCACGCGAGCAGGCCGGGGCCGATCGGATTCGGGTTCGGATCCGGCCAGAGGCCGACCGCCGCGAGAACGACGATCGCGACGAGCGGGCCGACTCCGAAGACGAGGAGACCCAGTCCCAGCTTCACCAGCCCCGACCGCCAGTACGCCCCCAGGGTCTCTCCTCGCCGCGGTCGCGCGGCTTCAGCTGGCGCCGTCGGTCTCCGCGAGCACGGTCCGCAGGCCGATCACCTGGCCGGAGGCGTCCTTCAGGTAGCGGTCCAGCAGCACGAGCGCGATGGCGGTGCCGTCCTTGCGCCGGAACGTGCGGACGAACGGCTTGAGCGCCAGCTCCCCCGTCAGCTTCCTTCCGATCGCGCGCTGGGCGGTCTCGGTCATCACGATGAAGTCGAGCACGCGCCTTCCCACGAACTCCGCGCGCGTGTAGCCGAGCAGGCGCAGGTCGGCGTCGTTCGCGCGCAGCACCTTCATCTCGGTGTCGATCTCGTGGCAGGCGAGCCCGGGCGGCGGATCGTTGAACACGGCGGCCAGGTTCGCGGGCCCGCGCTTCGCCGCCTCTTCCAGCCGGTCCTGGTACGCCCCCATCCGGCTCGCCAGGTCTTCGGTGTATCCGTGTGTCATCGGTGGCTCGGCCCCCTTCAGCGGCGCCTGCCCCGCCTTCGGCCGCCACCGCCGGGACCGCGCCGATGCGGCGGACCCGAAGGCCCGCCTCGCTCCGACACGGCCGGCGCTTCGACCTCCTCGTCGGGCGCCGCCTCGACCTGCTCCTGCAGGTGCCCGCGCAGCAGCAGCGCCACGATCCTATCGCGAAGCTCGTGCGCCGCGATCGCGCGCGCCGCCGGGCCGAGGTCGAGGAAGTCCTCGAGCGGCAGCCGCTTGCCGGCCTCGCTCAGCAGGTCGACGATGCGCGAGGCCTTGCGCTCCTGCACCTCCTCGTCGGTCGGAACCGCGATCTCCTTGACCTCGACGTGGTAGCGCTTGACCAGCCGGTTGAAGTTCATCAGGTCCATCGCCGAGATCAGGCTGACCGCGCGGCCGCTCTTCCCCACGCGTCCGGTGCGGCCCGCACGGTGGATGTACTGCTCGGGCGAGTCGGGCGTCGAGAAGATGAAGACGTGCGACAGGTCGTCGATGTCGATCCCGCGCGAGGCCACGTCGGTCGTGACCAGATGGCGGATCTTGCCGTCACGGAAGTCGCCCATCGTCTGCTCGCGCTTCTTCTGCGGCAGGTCGGACGAGAGCATCGCCACCGCCATGCCCTTGTTGCGCAGGAAGGTCGACACCAGCCGCGTCTCCTCGCGCGTGTTGCAGAAGATCATCGAGGAGGTCGGGTTCTCGTACTCGAGCAGACGATAGAGCGTCGCCTCCTTGTGCAGCCGCGGCGTCAGGCAGTAGACGTGCTCGACCTCCTTGACGTAGATCTGGTCCTCGGAGAGCAGCACCCACTCGGGCTCGGCCATGTAGTGGTAGATGAGCCCGCGGATCCCGATCGGCACCGTGGCCGAGAACAGCATCGTCTGGCGCGTCGGCGGCACGAACTCCATGATCTGGCCCATCTCGACCGCGAAGCCCATGTCGAGCATGCGGTCCGCCTCGTCGAGCACGAGGAAGTGCACGCCCGAGAAGTCGAGCGTCCCGCGCCGCAGGTGGTCGAGCACGCGGCCGGGCGTGCCGGCGATCACGTGCGCGCCGGCCCGGATGCCCTCGATCTGCCGCTCCATCGAGTCGCCGCCGTAGACCGACTGCACCTTCACGCCGCGCCCGCGGCCGAGCTCCGTGATCTCCTGCGCCACCTGGATCGCGAGCTCGCGCGTCGGCGCGAGCACCACCGCCTGGACACCGTCGCGCTGCGCGTCCACCTTCTCGACGATCGGGATCCCGAAGGCCGCGGTCTTGCCGGTGCCGGTGCGCGACTGGACCACCAGGTCCTTGCCGGCGAGCGCCTTCGGGATCGTTTCTTCCTGGACGGGCGTCGGGGACTCGTACCCCTTCGCCTCGAGGCTCCCGAGCGTCGCCTGCGAAAGAGAGAGAGAGGCGAAGCTGCGCTTGCCGGCTGGGCTGTCCATATAGATGCGAGCATTATCGTCGCCGCTTCGTCATCGTCGCAAGTCATGCCTGGGCCACGTATAATGAGAGGTTTGTGAGGTTGCCCGATGCCTGAGTCGTGCGCGCGCTGCCAGAAGTCCGGCGAGGCTCCCGAGGCGAAGCGGATTCCGTTCGGCCCCGCGCTCAAAGAGAAGATCGCCGCGAGCGTCTGCTCCCCTGCTGGAAGGAATGGGAGGAGATGGAGATCAAGGTGATCAACGAGTACCGCCTCAACTTCATGGAGCCCGAGCACCGGAAGATGATCCAGAAGGCCTGCCTCGAGTTCCTGAACCTCCCCGCATGATCCACATCGAGGGGCTCCACAAGCGCTACGGCGAGCGGATCCTCTTCGAGGACGTGTCGTGGCACGTCAAGAAGCGCGACCGCATCGGGCTGTCGGGCCCGAACGGCTCGGGCAAGACCACGCTGCTGAAGATGCTGGCGGGCCTGCAGGAGCCCGACGCGGGCTCGATCCGGATGGCCTCCGACACCACGATCGGCTACCTGCCGCAGGACGGCATCGTCCACCACGGCAGGTCCGTCTACGACGAGGTCGTGCTCGCGTTCCAGGAGCTGCTCGCGCTCAAGGCCGAGCAGCACGAGATCGAGGATCGGCTCGCGCACGCGACCGAGGACGGCGACGGCCACGAGAAGCTGCTCGAGCGCTACGCCGAGGTCACCGAGCGCTTCAAGCAGCTCGGCGGCTGGGAGATCGACGCGCGCGTCGCCCTGGTCCTGAAGGGCCTCGGCTTCTCGCTCGCCGACCAGCTGCGCAAGACCGAGGAGTTCTCGGGCGGCTGGCAGATGCGGATCGCGCTCGCCAAGCTGCTGCTGGCGCGGCCCAACCTGCTGCTGATGGACGAGCCCACCAACCACCTCGACCTGCCCGCGCGCAACTGGCTCGAGGAGTACCTGGCCGACTACCCGGGCTCGGTGGTGCTGGTCTCCCACGACCGCTACTTCCTCGACGCGACCGTGAAGCGCATCACCGAGGTGGGCTTGAAGACGCTCACCGACTACCACGGCAACTATTCGCACTACGTCGTCGAGCACACGGCGCGCATGGAACGCCTGCGCGAGGCGCACCGCCGCCAGAGCGAGGAGATCGAGAAGGCCGAGGTCTTCATCAACCGCTTCCGCTACCAGGCGACCAAGGCGAAGCAGGTGCAGAGCCGGATCAAGCAGCTCGACAAGGTCGAGCGCATCGAGATCCCGCCGGCGCGCAAGAAGATCCGCTTCACCTTCCCGGAGGCGCCGCGGCCCGGCCGCGTCGTGCTCGAGACCAAGGGCCTGCGCAAGGCCTACGGCGACAACGTGGTGCTGCGCCAGCTCGACCTGATGGTCGAGCGCGGGGACCGCATCGCGCTCGTGGGCCCGAACGGCGCCGGCAAGTCGACGCTGATGCGGGTGCTCGCCGGCATCGACCGCCCCGACGAAGGCGTGCGGCTCGAAGGCCACAAGGTCGTGCTCGACTACTTCGCGCAGGACCAGGCGGCGGTGCTCAACCCCGCGCGCACCGTGGTCGAGGAGATGTCGGCCGCCAGCTCGCTCACGATGGCTCCGATGATCCGCACCATCCTCGGCGGCTTCCTCTTCGAAGGCGACGACGTCTACAAGAAGGTGGCGGTGCTCTCCGGCGGCGAGCGCAACCGGCTGGCGCTCGCGAAGATGCTGCTGACGTCGTCGAACGTGCTGCTGCTCGACGAGCCCACCAACCACCTCGACCTCGACTCGAAGGAAGTGCTGCTCGACGCGCTCGCGGACTACGGCGGCACGCTCGTGTTCGTCTCGCACGACCGCTACTTCGTCGACAAGCTCGCGACGAAGGTGATCGAGGTCGGCGGCGGCGAAGCGCTCGTCTACCCGGGCGGCTACGAGGACTTCCTGTACTGGAAGAAGCAGCAGGAGGGCACGCCCCTCGCGCTTCCGCCCGTCCAGGCGCGGAAGCGCGAGGATCTAGACGATGGCGCCGCCTCGGTTGCAACGGCGGCGCCCTCCTCCAGTCCTGTCCCGTCCTCGTCCGGACGGTCCGCTCCCTCCAAGTCCCCTGCCTCCCCGACGCCCGTCAAGCCGCCCGCCGCCGCGCCGCCTGCGCCCAAGAAGCCGCTGGGCGCTCCGACCTCCGCACCGCGCCTGCGCCAGTCGGGCGCTCTGCCGGAGCGCCAGGTGCTCGAGCGCGAGGTCAAGCGCATGAAGACGCGCCTCGCCGAGCTCGAGACGCGCGTCGCCGAGGCCGAGCAGGCGGTGAAGACGCTCGAGGCACAGATGGCCGAGCCCGGCTTCTACGACGACCGTGCGCGGGCGGCGCAGGCCGCCGAGCAGCATCAGAAGGCCATGTGGCAGGCGGGCGAGCTGATCGCGCAGTGGGAAGCGCTGCAGGCCGAGTACGACGAGAAGTCGCAGCAGCTCGCCGCCGTGATGCCGACCGCGCGCCGCTAGACGCGCGGTCTCCTGATCCTCGTCTTCGATCCGCGTCGCATTTTTCTTGACGCGTGTTGGCCTTCTGGATAGGATCCGCGCACTTCTCGCGCGGCCCTCATAAACCAAGCCAAGATCAGGGTCCCTCCCCGGCCCGGTGGGCCGGCCCCCTAGAAAAGGAGAAGGAAGTCCCATGCTTTCTCGCGCCCTGCGGCCCGGCGTGGCCGTCGTCGTCCTGACACTGGCCTCTTCCGTCCAGGCCACGATGTTGATGCAGTTCAATCTGAAGGAGCTCGCCACGCATGCCGACCGCGTCTTCCGAGGCCGCGTCGTCGGCGTGGAAACCGGCACCGTGCACGCGGGAGGCGGTGAGCTTCCCTCGATCACGTATCGCCTGAGAGTGGACGAGAGCTTCAAAGGCGCGTACGCGGTCACCAAGGGCGACACGAGCTTCGTCGAGATCCGCATGGTCGGCGCCAAGAGCGACACCACCACGCCGGAAGGGCAGCGCCACTTCTCCGCCTTCCGCGAGGTCCCGCGCCTGGAGATGAACGGCGAGTACGTGCTCTTCACGACGCGCCCGAGCTCGGTGGGGCTCTCGACGACCGTCGGCCTCGGCCAGGGAGCCTTCCGCATCGTCGACACCGGCAAGAACGAGGAGGCCGTGAACGCGTTCAACAACGTCGGCCTGAAGCGAGGGCTCGCGCGCTCGTCGCTTCCGGACAAAGGCCCGATCTCCTATCCCCAGCTGGCGACCGCCATTCGCAGCGTGCTGAGCGAGTGAGGAGGGACACCATGAAGACGAATCTCTCGTCCGCTCGCCTGCTGGTTGCAGCTGCCTTCGGCCTGCTCGCCGCGGGGCCCGCTTTCGCCGGCGGCCCGCTCGCGGTCTGCGAGAGCGGGAAGGCCTTCCTCTGGCCCGCCGGCGGCGCCAACATCCCCTTCAACCCGGACCAGGGCCCGCTCGGGCCGCTCACCAACGCGCAGGCCGTCGCCGCCACCGCTGCGGCGTTCGGTACCTGGGCGGCTGTTCCCACCGCGACGGCGACCTACCTCCAGGGCGCCCCCCTGCCCGTGGACGTGGACATCACCAACTTCGCGCCCTACCTGAACGCTGCGGCGCCCGACGGCTTGTCGGCGATCGTGTTCGACGACACCGGCGAGATCTTCGACCTGCTCTTCGGACCCGGCTCGGGCGTCCTCGGCTTCGCCGGACCGGAGTGGGGCGACGCGAACTGCAACATCTTCGAAGGGCTCGCCTTCCTGAACGGCCCGTCCTTCGACGACGCCGTGGCCGCGCAGGACGTGATGGTCCACGAGTTCGGCCACTACACCGGCCTCGCCCACACCGTGGTCAACGGCCAGGCCTTCCTCGCCGGCGACGAGAGCGGACCGACGCCCAACAACACCTTCGGAACCCCGGGGTCGATCACGCTCATCGAGACGATGTACCCGTTCTACTTCGGGCCGGGATCGGGAACCGCGAGCCTCCACGCCGACGACGCTCGCACCGTCTCGACCTTCTACCCGGAGGCCAGCTTCGCGGGAACCACGGCAGCGATCGCCGGACGGATCCTCGCCTCCGACGCGACGACGCGCCTCTCCGGCGTCAACGTCGTGGCCCGGAACGTGGCCGACCCCTTCCTGGACGCGTCCTCGGCGATCTCCGGCGACTACGGCTTCACGGGCGACCAGTCGGACGCGTTCACGGGCACGTACCGCCTGAGCGGCCTCACACCCGGCGCGAGCTACGCCGTCTACGTCGACCAGGTGCTGGCCGGCGGCTTCAGCACGCCGCCGATCAGCCTGCCCGGGCCGGAGGAGTTCTACAACGGAGCCTCGGAGTCGAGCGACTCCACCATCGACAATCCGTCGGTGTTCACGGCCGTGAGCGCGGCGGCGGGGGGCGTCCGGTCGGGTACGGACGTGGTCTT
This sequence comes from uncultured Acidobacteriota bacterium, assembly GCA_963724555.1. Lineage (GTDB taxonomy): Bacteria > Acidobacteriota > Vicinamibacteria > Fen-336 > Fen-336 > DATBSL01. Next base: position 127,320 of record CAVRVE010000013.1, on the reverse strand, counting down.
CAACGAGTTCAGCCCCGGCGATCACCTTCCGGTCGGAGACGACGGCGCCGTCCTGCTCTCGATCGGATTCCCCTTCTCGCTCTGCGGCCAGTCCTACTCGTTCGTCTACGTGAACGCGAACGGCAGCCTCACCTTCGGCGTCGCGAGCCCGGACTTCAGCGAGACGGTGCCCGAGCTGCTGGCCGGCCCGCCGCGGATCGCCGGCCTCTGGGACGACCTCAACCCGGGCGCGGGCGGCGTCGTCACGTTCGATCGCACCAACTCGACGCTGACCGTCAGCTGGACCGACGTCCCCGAGTTCTTGAACACGGGCGCCAACAGCTTCTCGATCACCCTCAAGCGCGGTTCGAACCAGGCGGAGATCGAGTACGGCGCGCTGTCGGCGACGGACGGCCTGGCCGGCGTCAGCTGCGGCGGCGCCGTGGCGTCGGGCTTCGAGAACGAGCAGAGCCTCCGCGGCAAGGGCACGCGGCGGACGATCAACATGAACGGCGAGACCGCCGCCTTCGAGATCTTCACGGAGGCCGACAACGACCTGTCCGACTACGAGCTGCTCTTCAGCAACATGAAGCAGGGCTTCGGCGACGTGTTCGAGCCCAACGACTCGGTCGCGCGAGCTCGCAACGTCCAGCTGCCGTTCAGCACCGAGACGGTCTCGCGCCACTCCACGATCGCGCCCGCAGGAGCCGACGTCGACTACTACCGCTTCTCCGTGCGCGCGGGCGACATCTTCGCGATCGAGGTCGTGCGCGGCACCTTCGACGCGCTCGTCGGGGTGTTCGACGCCGACAGCGGGCAGCTGCTGACTCGTCAACGACGACGGCGGGGCGGGCCTGCTGTCGCGGCTGCTGCTCCAGGTCAACGCCGATCTGCACCTCGCGGTGGCCGTCACCACGTTCGGCGACTTCGGCTTCACGGGCGCCGGTGACGGCGGAGGCCGGTACGTGCTGTCGATCCGGTCGTACCGCGGCAGCGTGCTCGCCGCAGGGGACGACACCTCGACTGCGCTTCCCCTGGCGACGCCGTTCCGCTACCAGGGCCAGAACTGGTCGAGTGTCTTCGTCAACTCCAACGGCAACCTGACGTTCGGCGCGGCCAGCTCCGACTTCAGCGAGACCGTGCCGGAGCTGCTCGCCGGACCCCCGCGCATCGCCCCGCTCTGGGACGACCTCGACGCCACGACGGGCCTCGTGATCGCGAGCTCGGACCACGGCGTGACGAGCGTCCACTACGTGAGCGTGCCGGAGTTCTTCTCCGACTCGCCCAACTACTTCTCGGTCCACCTGCTGCCGCTCGGCCTGTTCGCGATCGACTACGGAGCGACGGCGCGCAGCGACGCCCTCGTCGGCGTCACCCAGGGCAACGGCGCGACCGATCCGGGAGAGCAGGACCTCTCCGACGGCTTCCCGATCCTCTCCGGACGCGGGACGCACTACGAGCAGTTCCTGGCCCCCGACCCCGGCGACCTGTCGTTCGTGGATCTGCTGTTCCTGCCGATCTGAGACAGGCGCCTCACGACCGACGGGGGACGGCTGCGCGCCGTCCCCCGTCGTCGTTTTGTAGGATACGGACATGCCCGAGATCAGCCGCCGAGACTGGATCGCCATGGCCGGTGCGCTCGCCGCGTTCGCCCCGGCTCTCTCCGCTGCCGAGCAGACCCCGCAAGCGCGCGTCGTGAGCAAGGGCCGGCTCAAGCAGTCGGCCTGCCGCTGGTGCTACCGCGAGATTCCGCTGCCGGCGCTCGCCAAGGCCGCCGCGGAGATGGGCCTGACGGCCCTCGACCTCGTCGACGAGGGCGACTGGCCGATCCTCGCCGAGCACGGGCTCGTCTGCTCCATGGGCTGGAAGACGAGCCCCGGCAGCATCCCCGACGGCCTGAACGACCCGCGCAATCACGACTCGATCGTGAAGGGCCTCATCGACGCCATGCCGCGCGCGCAGAAGGCCGGCGTGCCGAACCTGATCGCCTTCTTCGGCAACCGCAAGGGGATGTCCGACGCCGACGCGATCAAGAACTGCGTGGCGGGCCTGGAGCGCGTCAAGAAAGCGGCCGAGGACGGCGGCATCACCGTGTGCGTGGAGCTGCTCAACAGCAAGGTCGACCACAAGGACTACCAGGGCGACCGCACGGCGTTCGGGGTCGAGGTCGTGCGGCAGCTGGAGTCGCCGCGCGTCCGGCTGCTCTACGACATCTACCACATGCAGATCATGGAGGGCGACGTGATCCGCACCATCCGCGACAACCACCAGTGGATCGCCCACTACCACACGGGCGGCGTGCCCGGCCGCCACGAGCTCGACGACACCCAGGAGCTCAACTGGCGGACCGTGGCGCGCACCATCGCCGACACCGGCTTCACGGGCTACGTCGCCCACGAGTTCGTGCCGACGCGCGATCCGCTCACCTCGCTCCGCGAGGCGATCGCGCTCTGCGACGTGTGAGGCCCGGGCGCGCGACCCGCTAGAGGCCGCGACGCTCCAGCCAGCCGAAGAGCGCCCCGCGGACCTCCTCGAGCACGTCCGTGGGGCTGCGGCCCGAGCGCTTCAGCACGCCGAAGGAGTGATCGGCGTGCTCGACTCGGTGCAGCTCGGCCGTGGCGCCGAGGCGAGCCATGAGCGCGTCGAGCAGGTCCGCGCGTGCGAAGGCGTCACGCGTTCCCTGCAGGAAGAGCATCGGGGCCGCGATCTGCGGCAGGTGCGCCTCGCGCCGCTTCTCGAACTGGCCGGGCGGATGGAGCGGATAGCCGAGGAAGACGAGGCCGTTCGCGGGCTCCCCCTGCGCCACGACCTGCGAGGCGATGCGCCCGCCCATCGAGCGCCCGCCGTGAACGACGTGGCGTGCTCCGCTCGCCTCGCGCGCGAGCGCCGCGGCAGCGCGGGTCGTCGCCTCGAGCACCGGCCGGCGGATCCGGCCGTCGCGAGCGCGCCTCGGCGTAGGGAAAGTTGTAGAGCAGCGCCGCCCGTCCCGATTCGGCGAGCGACGTCGCGAGCGCCACCAGCATCGGGGTCTTGCGGTTCCCGCCCGCGCCGTGGCCGAGCACGACGACCGTCTCGCCCGCCCCGAAGAGCGCGGCACTGGCACGGTCGTCGGGGAGCCTCAGCTCGCGCATCGAGCCGCCCCTTCAGTCGCGGTCGACCGCGCAGCCGAACGCCTTCGTGGACGGCCGTCGCACCGGGCGGCCCTCGAGCACGGCGTCCAGAGCGTGCTGAAGATCCGGCGACTCCTGTCTCGACTTGATCCAGCCCCGATAGCGAAGCCTGCCCTCCGAGTCCACGAGGAAGGCCTCGGGCGTGGCCCGCGCGCCGAGCAGGTCCGCGATCGCGTGATGCCCGTCCTTCACCATCGGGAAGGCGAAGCCGTCCCGCTGCGCCTGCTCCGCCACCTCTTCCTTCGTCTCCCAGCCGTTGGGGTTGACGCCGACGAAGAGCACGCCGCGCGGGCCGTAACGCTCGTCCAGCCCGCGCAGGTGCGAGCCGAAGTACTTTGCGTACGGGCACACGGTGGAGAGAAACACCACCACCACGGCCTTGTGGCTCCGAATCGCGGCCTCGAGCGAGAACGCCTCACCCGAGAGCGCGGTCGCCTCGAAGGCCGGGACCTGCTGGCCGATGTCGACGGCGCCGCCGGCGACGGCCCCCGCCGGGGCTTCCACCAGCACGCTCGCAGCGAGCGCCAGCACCGATCCGCCGCGGAAGCTCACCGATCGGCGCTCCTGTTTCTCTTGATCACCTGGGCGGGCGAGAAGCCGTAGGTCACGCTCAGCGCGATCCCGGACATGTTGATGTCGCTGCGGGCCCAGAGCGTCGCGTAGTAGTTCACGCCTACGTCGATCGAGCCTGTGAGCGCGTAGCTCGCGCCGCCCCCGAAGCGGAAGTAGTCGTGCTTCGTGAGCCGGTCGTGATTGTAGAAGTCGGGGTTCGTGGCGGGCGGGAAGTCGACGGTGGCGCGCCATCCGGCGTGCGTTTTCGTATAGGCCCCGAGAACACTCACCGTGAGCGAGCCCGTGACGAAGTAGCCCAGGTCGAAAACCACGTTGCTCCGGGTGGGCCGGATGCCCGCGTACGCCTCGGGCACCGCATACACGTAGCGCGCCTGCAGGTATGCGTTCGGCAGCAACGGATCGAGCACGCGCCCCACGTTGACTCCGAACTGGCCCTCCACCGAGTTGTTGCCGAACGAGCTGTGCCCCATCGACTCGTACCAGTGGCTGGGGACGACGATCGCCACCAGCGGCGTCACCGCGAGCGAGCCCGTCGTGGCCTTGAAGCGCAGCTCGGCCCGGAAGTCCGTGAACGCGGAGTTCCACGATCCGGTATCGATCGGCGGGTGGCCGGGCCGAGCCGGATGCGGGCGGTCCCCGACGTACTTGGACGTCACGAACGGGATGTTGACGCGCGCGGCGAAACGGTCGGTGATCCCGTAGCTCAGGTCCGACACGGCGTTGTGCCAGTCCATGTCGCCGGGGGCGAGGTTGGCTCCGGTGTAGTCGATGTGATGGTCGGCCCAGGTGTGGCTCCAACCGAGGCTGAACGCCGCCTCCCCTTTCGGCGGCAGCCAGGCCTGGGCCGAAACCGTCCCAGCTGCGGCGAGCACGAGCAGCGCGAAGAGGAACGTTCCAAAGACGCTGGCCCTTGACACGCGCATGACGCCCTCCCTTCGCTACTGCTTCTTCTCGGCTTTCTGCTCCTTGGACCGGATCGCCAGAGCCTCGTTGACCACGGCCAGGTAGTCCTTCTGGCTGCCGGGTGCCTTCACGACGCAGTGGTACTCCTTCGTCGCCGCAGCGAGGTCGGCGTCCGAAGGATTGAAGAGGGTCGGCAGGACCGTGGGCTTCGACGCCGCACCCCGTGCCTCCGTCTCGATCGCCGGCGCGCTCTTGATGTCGGTGAAGACGAGGTCGTAGCTGCCGGTGCCGAGGGCCGAGTCGAGCTCTTCGCGGGATCCGACGCTCCTGACGCGGTGCCCGGCCTTCTCGAGGTCCTTGCGGAGGTTTCCCTCCTCGAGGGCCGCCGGCATCGAGCCCTTCGGGTCCGCAAAGACCAGGATCGATGCGGGCACGCTGCCCTTGACGCGCTTGGGGCGCATGCCGCGACCCACGATCACGAGCTTGTCGCCGCAGGCGAAGGCGTCTCCGCTCATGGCCAGCACGCCCGCCGCGAAACCCGCCGCGACCATCAGCTTCTTCATCTCACCCTCCTTCTCGTCCTGCGCGAGCCAGAGTGACCCGGAGAAGCGGCCTGTTTGAGCCCTGTGACCGCTTGTATCGGGTGCATAATCCCACCGGCGGCCGTCCAAGTCATTCGTAAGTTCTTCGGTAACGTTGATTTCGAGCGGGGGTTCGGCCGTGCGCCTGCGCTTCGGTCGTTGCCTGTTCGACGGCGACTCGAGGGAGCTCCGACGGGACGGCGCCTTGCAGGCCCTTTCCCCGAAGGCGTTCCAATTCCTCGAGTTGTTGCTCTCGGAGCGGCCGCGTGCCCTCACCAAGCAGGAGATCCACGAGCGGCTCTGGCCCGACAGCTTCGTCGCGGATTCGAGCCTGGCCCGGCTGGCGGCGGAGGTCCGGTCGGCGATGGGTGACGACGCGAAATCCCCCGGCCTGCTGCGGACGATCCACCGGTTCGGCTACGCCTTTTCCGGGGACGCGGCCGCCGACGCCGCGGTCGGGGGCCGGCCGGCCCCATGCCGCCTGGTCTGGGCCGAACGCCACATCCCGCTCACCGTGGGCGAGAACCTGCTCGGCCGCGCCTCGGACGCCCGCATCGTCATAGACCTCGCGCGCGTGTCGCGGCACCACGCACGAATCGTGGTCGAAGCAGCGAAGGCCGTGCTCGAGGACCTCGGCAGCAAGAACGGCACGTTCCTGCGCGGCCAGCGGTTGACGGCGGCCGCTGAGCTCGCGGACGGCGACGAGATCTGCATCGGTCCAGCGGTGCTGGTGTTTCGGACGTCAGCCGGCAACAGCACGACCGAGACCGGAACGGCGGCATGAGCGGCGCGCCGACCCTCGCCGCGGGCACTCGTGTCGGCCCGTACGAGGTGCTGGGCCTGCTCGGCGAGGGCGGCATGGGCCAGGTCTACCGCGCCCGCGACGAACGGCTCTCGCGCGAGGTCGCGCTCAAGTTCGTGCACACCGCCCTCGCGCAGGAAATGGAGCGCCTGCGCCGCTTCGAGCACGAGGCCAAGGCCGCTGGCGCCCTGAACCACCCCAACATCGTCGCCGTCTACGACACGGGCGAGAGCAACGGCTCGCCGTACATCGTCACGGAGCTGTTGCAGGGCGAGACGCTTCGCGACCGGCTGGCGACCGGCGCGCTCGGCACGCGCAAGGCAGTCGATTGCGGCGTCCAGATCGCACGCGGGCTCGCGGCGGCGCACGAGAAGGGCATCGTGCACCGCGACCTCAAGCCCGAGAACCTGTTCCTGACGAAAGACGGCCTCGTCAAGATCCTCGACTTCGGGATCGCCAAGCTCGGACGCCCGGGCGAGGAAAGGGCCGGCACCGACGTCGAGACCCTCTCGCCCACCGGCACGAGCCCGGGCACGATGCTGGGCACGGTCGGCTACATGTCGCCCGAGCAGGTCCGGGGCCTGCCCGCGGATCACCGATCGGATCTCTTCTCGTTCGGAGCCGTGCTGTTCGAGATGCTGACGGGGCGAAGGGCGTTCAGGGGCACGACCGCCGCCGACACGCTGAGCGCGATCCTCCGCGAAGACCCGACCGATTCGGCGACCACCGCAGCTGGCATTGCGCCGGGGCTCCTCCGCGTCGTGCGCCGCTGCCTCGAGAAGAGCCCCGACGACCGCTTCCAGACCGCTCGCGATCTGGCCTTCGCCGTCGAAGGCGCCACGACGGGGTCGAGTCGCCGCGGCGACTGCGACTCTGTCACCGACGAAACGTCGCCGCCTGATGGCGTCCATCCTGGGCAGCGCCGCGTTTCTGGTTGTAGCGGGTCTCGGCTTGTGGCTCGGCCGGCGCCTCTCCACCCCTTGGACTCCGCCGGCGTTCCAGAGGCTGACCTTCCGCATCGGCAGCGTGGACTCGGCGGTGTTCGCGCCGGACGGCGAGACGATCGTCTACAGCGCCCGCTGGGGCAAGAGCCCGCCCGAGGTGTTCTCCACTCGAGCCGCCACGCGGGGATCGCGGCCGCTGGGGCTGACGGACGCCGTCGTCCTCGCCGTATCGTCGCGCGAAGAGCTGGCGTTTCTCGTGCGACCCCGGCCGAGCAGCTGGGCGACGTTCGAGGGGACTCTGGCGCGCGCCCCCATGGCAGGGGGAACGCCGCGCGAGGTCCTCGAAGGCGTCCTCGACGCCGACTGGTCGCCGGATGGGAAGGACCTCGCGGTGATTCACGTCGTGGGCGAAACGGTATCGGCTGGAGTATCCGATCGGAAAGGTCCTGTACGAGCCCGAACCTCCGACCTGGCTGTCGGACTTGCGCGTCTCCCCACGCGGAGACCGGTTGGCGTTCGTCGAGCATCCGGTGCCTCGCGATCAGCGCGGCCAGATCATGCTCGTCGGCACCGACGGACAGAAGCGGGCCTTGGCCTCCGGGTTCACCGCCCTGGGCGGCACGAGCTGGTCCCCCGACGCCAGCGAGGTCTGGTTCTGCGCGACCCGGGCGAGCGGAGGGCCGCATCAGATCCGGGCCGTTTCGCTCGCGGGTCGAGAGCGTCTGCTCTACGAGCTGGCTGGAACATTCAACCTCCACGACGTGTCGCGGCGCGGCGAGCTCCTCGGCGACCAGGCCTGCCGGCCGAGACAGAGACCCGAGCCCGGGGCCGCGGGGCCACCGAGGAAGCAGAGCTTCCCGCGGCTGACATGTCGTTCCTTGTCCGATCTTTCCGACGACGGCGCGCAGGTGCTCGGAACGGACACGGGCGAGGGCGGAGGTCCGAACTTCGCTTTCTACCTTCAGAAGACCGACGGCTCGGCTCCGGTCTGGCTCGGCGAAGGCGACGGCCAGGCCCTCTCACCGGACGGGCGCCACGTGCTGGCGGTGCTGGTGCACGCCAAACCCGAGCAGCTCATCGTCGTTCCCACGGGAGCCGGCGAGACGCGCACTCTCGAGCCGGGCCTGTCGTGCGCTATTCGCGGGCGGTCTGGGACCCCACGCGGCCGACGGGTCGTGTTCTCGGGATTCGACGGCCAGGACGTGGAGCGCGTCTACCTGCAGGACGCCGACGGCGGGCCACCGAGGGCGGTGACGACGGAGGACGTCGGTCTGCCGAGGATCGGCCGGCCGGTCTCCCCGGACGGGCGGCGAGTGGTGGCACTCGGTCCGGACAGCCTGCCCGCCCTGTACCCGCTCGCCGGCGGAGACCCCGTCGCCCTCCCGGGCCTTGGTGAAAAGGACGTGCCGCTGTGCTGGACCTCCGATGGACGCGAGCTGTGGGTCGCGCGCTACGAGGACACGCCGCCGCGCATCGAACGCGTCGACGTCGCGAGCGGGCGCGCGCGGCCCTGGAACCGGCTCGGACGCTCGGCCCCCAGCGGCCTGCTAGGTCAGACTACCGCATCCTGGTGACGCCCGACGGAGAGTCCTACGCCTACAGCTTCGATCGTCGGATGAGCGACCTGTACCTGACGTCGCCGATCAAGTGAGACCGGGCGCACCAGCTCTACCTGAGCTCCCCGCTCCGGTGATAGCTTCGGGTCAGCGTGTACAGCGCCTGGTACGGGTTTCGCGAGAAGCCGTTCAATCTCACTCCCGACCCGAAGTATCTCTACCTCTCGCCCAAGCACGCCGAGGCCTTCGCGCACCTCGAGTTCGGGCACCAGGAGCGCGGCGGCTTCGTGCTGATCACCGGCGAGGTGGGGACCGGCAAGACGACGCTCGCGCGCTACTTCCTGTCGAAGCTCGGGCCCGACACGCACAGCGCGTTCGTGCTCTACCCCGCGCTCAGCGCCGAGGAGCTGCTGAAGTCGGTGCTCGACGACCTGCACGTCACGCCCGAGGGCGACAGCAAGAAGAGCCTGGTCGACGCGCTCCACCGCTTCCTGCTCGAGGCGCGCGCGGCCAAGCGCAACGTGGTGCTGCTGATCGACGAGGCGCAGGACCTCTCGCCCGAGGTGCTCGAGCAGGTGCGCCTGATCTCGAACCTCGAGACCGACACCGAGAAGCTGATCCAGATCGTGCTGATGGGGCAGTCGGAGCTGCGCGACCTGCTGCGGCGGCACGAGCTGCGGCAGCTCGCGCAGCGCGTGACCGCGCGCTACCACCTGTCGGCCCTCACGCTGGCGGAGACGCGAGGCCTACATCCGCCACCGCCTGCTGGTCGCCGACGGCGAAGGCAAGGTCGGCTTCGACCACGACGCGCTCGTCGCCGTCCAGAAGCTCTCGGGCGGCATCCCGCGCCTCGTGAACCTGATCTGCGACCGCGCGCTGCTCGCCGGCTACGTCCACAACAGCCGGCGCATCACCGCGCGCGATGGTGCGCCAGGCCGCGAAGGAGGTGGAGGGCGAGCGCCCGCGCGGACCTCTGCGCTGGCACCACGGCCTCGTCGCAGCGGCGCTCACGCTGCTGCTGGCGGTGCTGGCGTTCGCGCTCGCCCCCCGCCGCGCGCAGGCGCCCGACGCCGCGACCGACGTCCGGGAGGCTCCCACGCGGCCGCCCGCACCGACCCCGACGCCCGCTCCTGCCCACAGCCAGAGGCTCGACGCGCTCGTGCGCGAGCTGCCCCGCGACGCCTCGTTCACGGCGGCGGCGGCCCGCGTGCAGTCGATCTGGGGCCGCACGCCGCTCGTGCGGGCGGCGCTGCGCACCCAGCTCGAGCAGCTGCGCGCGTTCGACCTGCCGGCCGCGCTCGAGCTGTCGCACCCGTCGCGGCGCGACACCTGCTTCGCGGCGCTCGCTGCGCCTCGACGAGCGCGCGGCCATCGTGGCGATCGGCGACGAGCCTCGGCTCGAGGTGCCGCTCGCGCAGCTCGACGGCCTCTGGACGCAGGACGCAGTCGTCTGGTGGCCCGAGGAGCAGGCGGCCGCGACCGAGGTCGCGGCCACGCGACAGGCGCTCGCCGGCCTGGGATTCAGCGAGCCCGACCTGATGGCGGCCGTCGCGCGCTTCCAGCAGCAGACGAGCCTGGTGGCGGACGGCCGGCTGGGCCCGCGCACGCGGATGGCGCTCTATGCGCTGTCGCCCGGCGAGCGGCCGCGTCTCTCGCCCGGAGCGGCCGATGAGCCTGATCCTCGACGCCCTGCGCAAGCTCGAGCGCGAGAAGGGAGCGCGCGAGCCCGGCGTGCTGGTGGTGGGCTCGGTACCGTGGGGCGAGCACTCGCGAACGCGCCGGCTGCTGCTGGGGGCGGGCGCCGTGCTGGCGCTGGCGCTCGCGGTGCTCGCAGGCTGGCTGCTGCGCCGCAACCCGACGCCGCCGGACGCGGCTCATCCCGTCGTTGCGGCTTCACCGACACCGGTGGCGGCCAGCGTCGCACCGACTCCCGTGCCCGCGACCCCGTCGCCCACCGCGCTCACGCCGGGAAGAGCAAGCCCCGCCTGCGCCGCCGCTCCGCCTCAGCCATCCTCCGCTCGTCGAACGGGCCGGCGCCAGCTCCCGATCGCGCGGCAGCCGACGAGTCGAAGCCCGAGGTCGACGCCGCCGGCGCCCGCAGCCGGCTCCTTCCGCGACCGTCACCGACGAGCTGCGGCTCAGCGCGATCAGCCGGCGCGACGGCAAGCCCGTGGCCCTCATCAACGACCGGCTGGTCTTCGAGGGCGACAGCTTCGACGGCGTCCGCGTCATCCGCATCGGCGAGGCCGAGGTCGAGGTCGAGGTCAAGGGACAGCGCGCGGCTCCTTGAGGTTCTAGTGCGGCTCTGCGTCCACCTTCGCGGCCACACGCCCGAGACCCTCGTCGCGGCGTTCCCGGGCCTCTCGCTGCCCGTGGCGCGCCGCGTCGTGCATCGCCTGATCGGGCAGAACCGGGACGAGCTCGACGGCGTGCCGGGGCTGTCGAAGGCGCTCGCGCGCGAGCTTCAGCGAGCGCGGACAGCCTCGACCGGCTGGAGATCGTCGACCGGCGCAGGAGCGACGTCGACCCGTTCGTCAAGTACCTGTTCCGCGCGAGCGACGGCCGCGTCTTCGAGTCCGTGCGCATCCCGCTCGAGCAGCCGCGCTTCAGCATCTGCCTCTCCTCGCAGGTCGGCTGCGCGCTCGGCTGCCGCTTCTGCGAGACGGGACGGCTCGGCTTCGTGCGCAACCTCGAAGCCTGGGAGATGGTCGAGCAGGCGCTGCGCGTCCGGAGCGAGTCGCCGGAGCGGCCCACCACCGGCGTCGTGTTCCAGGGCCAGGGCGAGCCGCTCCAGAACTACGACAACGTGATGCAGGCCGCGAGCGTCCTGCGCCACCCGTGCGGGGCGCGCATCGGAGCCGACCGCATCACGATCTCGACCGTCGGGCCTGCTGCCGCAGATCGAGCGCTACATCGAGGAGCGCCAGCCGTACCGGCTGATCCTCTCGCTGACCTCGGCCTTCTCCGAGAAGCGCGAGACGCTCGTGCCGATCACCGCGCGCTACGGCGTCCCGGAGCTCGCGTCGGCGGTGCGCCGGCTGGCCGCCGCCCGCGGCGGCCCCGTGCAGCTCGCGTGGGTGCTGATCTCCGGCTACAACACCGGCGCGGAGGAGGCGCTCGAGCTGGCGCGGCTCTTCCGCGGCGTGCGCGTGCGGCTCTCGGTGATCGACGTCAACGACCCGGACGGCGGCTTCGTGCGCGCGAGCGACGCGGAGCGCGGGCGCTTCCTCTCGGCGCTCGCCGAGAACGGAATCGGCTTCGTGCGCCGCTACTCGGGCGGCCCCGACATCGACGCCGCCTGCGGCCTGCTCGCTTCGCGCGCGCGCGGCGGGCGCGCGCACACGCCCGAGCCGGCCCTGCCGTGACGGCGCGCATCCTGCCGGCCACCGACCTCATCGCGCTGGCCGATGCGGCCGCGGTGCTGCAGCGCGGCGGGCTCGTCGCCTTCCCCACCGAGACCGTCTACGGGCTCGGGGCCGACGCCTTCGACGCGCGCGCGGTGGCGCGGATCTTCGAGGTGAAGGCGCGGCCGTCGTTCGACCCGCTGATCGTCCACCTGGCCGAGGCGGCGTCGCTCGACTGGGTGGCGGTCGCGGACGACGCGCGGATCGAAGCGCTCGCCGCACGCTTCTGGCCCGGGCCGCTCACGCTCGTGCTGCGGCGCCGGCCCGAGCTGCCCGACATCGTGACCGCCGGGCTCGACACCGTCGGCGTGCGGGTGCCGGCGCACCCGGCGGCGCGCGCGCTGATCGCGGCGGCCGGCACGCCGCTCGCCGCCCCGAGCGCCAACCCGTTCGGCTACGTGAGCCCGACGACCGCCGCGCACGTGGCGGAGCTGCTCGGCGACGCGGTCGAGCTCGTGCTGGACGGCGGACCGTGCCGCGTCGGCCTCGAGTCCACGATCCTCTCGCTCGCCGGCGATCCCGTGATCCTGCGCCCGGGCGGCCTGCCGCGCGAGGCGCTCGAGGATGCGCTCGGCGTCCGCCTGGCGGTCGCCGCGCCGGGCGACCGGCCGCTCGCGCCCGGCCAGCTGCAGAGGCACTACGCGACGCGCACGCCGCTCGCGATCCTGGACCAGAAGGCGAAGGCCGCCCCCGCCGGCCCGGAACGCGTCGGCCTGCTCGCGCAGGGCCCGACGCACGCGCCGGGCTTCGCGGCGGTCGAGGTGCTGGCGCCGGACGGTGCGGTCGAGACCGCCGCCGCGCGCCTGTTCGCCGCCCTTCGCCGGCTCGACGCGATGGGCCTCGACCGCATCCTCGCCGAGCCGTGCGCGGAGACGGGGCTCGGCCACGCGATCATGGACCGGTTGCGGCGCGCCGCGGCGCGCGAGGCCTAGCTACTTTCCGGCGCCCGCCCGGGCCAGCAGCTCCTCCACCCAGGCCTGCGTGTCCGGCCTGAGCGGCGTGAAGCGCAGCGCGACCTGGCCGTCGCCCGAGACGTGGACGACCTTGGCGTAGATCTCGAGCGGCGGGCGGTCCGGCGGCCGCAGCTCGAGCTTGACGTTGGAGAGCGCGCGCAGGCGCCGCGGCGTCAGCAGCGCGCCGCTGCGCACCGACAGCTCGGTGAGCCGGCCGCCGAACGCTTCGGACTGCACCCGCTTGCCGACCACGACGTGGCACAGCACGTTGAGCGGCGGCGTGAGCGCCATCATCGCCTCGGGGGCCCCCGGCACGTGCGCGTCGCCGAAGCCGCGCAGGTCGTAGACCACGATCGGCTCGCGCGTGCCCTTGGCGTCGACCGCGAGCCGCTCGCCGACCTGGGCGCCGTCGCCCGCCTCGCGCAGCGTGGCGTCGGAGATCAGCACCTGGCCGCCCACCGTGAAGGACTCGATGCGCCCCGCGTGGTTGACCGCGCTGCCCACGACGCCGTACTTGGTGCGGCGCTCGGAGCCGATGTTGCCGACGATCACCTCGCCGGTGTGGACGGCGATCCCCATCTCGAGCCGCGGCAGCCCTTCCGCCTCGTTGATGCGGTTGAGCGCGGCGAGCGCCTCCTGCATCGCGACCGCGCACGCCACCGCGCGCCGCGCGTCGTCGCGGCGCGCGACCGGGGCGCCGAAGATCGCGAGGATGGCGTCGCCCACGAACTCGTCGACGGTGCCCTGGTGCGCGAGCACCACGTCCGCCATCGATCCCAGGTAGCTGTTGAGCAGCCTCAGCACCTGCTGCGGCTGCAGGCCCTCGCTGAGCGGGGTGAAGCCGCGCAGGTCGGACATCAGGAGCGTGACGCGGCGCTGCTCGCCGCCGATCCGCGTCCCCTCCGGCGAGGCCAGCAGGTCCGCCACCACCTCGTCGCTCAGGTAGCGGCCGAACAGCGACTGGATGAAGCGGTTGCGCAGCTCCAGGTCCCGCGCGAGGTGCTCGATCTCCTGCTTCTGCCGGCGCAGCGTCAGCTGGCTCTCGATGCGCGCCAGCACCACCGCGAAGTCGAGCGGCTTGGTCACGTAGTCGTTGGCGCCCAGGTGCAGCGCCTCGACGACGTCCTCGGTGGCGTCGCGGGCCGTTGCCATCACCACCGGCAGGTCGGACTCGGAGAAGCGCTCGCGCAGGCGCTTCAGCACGTCGATCCCGGTGAGCCCCGGCATCATCACGTCGAGCAGCACCAGCGAGAACTCCTGCTGCTCGACCATCGCGAGGGCGCTCGCGCCGTCCTCGGCCACGGCCACGCGGAAGCCGCGGCTGCCGAGCCTGCGCGAGAGCATGTCGCGGTTGAGCTCGTTGTCGTCCACCACCAGCAGGCTGACGCTGCCCGGCTCGACCGGCTCGGACGGCGCCCGCAGCGGCGGCGAGCGCCGCGCTCGCCGGCCTGCGGCGGGGGATCGTCGCCGACTTCGCGAAAGACCTTTGCGGCGACGCCGTCGCCGGCCGGCGGAAAGCACTGGTCCACCAGCTCGAGCGCGCGCCGCGCGGCGGCCTGCATCTTCTGCAGGTCGGCCGCGAGGCCTCTGCTGCCCCGCCTCCTTGACCTCGTCCTCGAGCAGCTCCGCGTAGCCGATGATCTGGTGCAGCGGCGTCCGCAGATCGTGGCGGAGCCTCGCCCGCTCGTCGGTCGGCGAATCGCTCACGAAGCCGCGAAGCTGGGGGTGATGACGCGGTCGCGTTGCAGGAAGATGAAGTGGTCGAAGTAGTAGTGGATCAGCAGGAACGACAGGATCACGCTGTAGAACGCGAAGAAGTGCTGGTCCGCGAAGACGTGGCCGAAGAGCAGCATCTTGAAATCGCGGCCCGTCTCGAACAGGTGCCCGAACACGGCCAGGCTCAGCACCCCGAAGTAGAGCAGCGCCGTGACCAGCGTGAAGCCCAGGCACATCGCGTAGAGCGTCAGGCCGCGGTGCGAGACCTTCGTGACGAACGGCGAGCCGATCAGCCCGCGCGCCGCGCGATAGCGGTTCAGGTAGAGCACGATCGCCAGGTACTGGAAGCTGTGCCAGGTGTTGAGGCCCTGGAACGCGACGTCGAGGTTGGCGAGCGTCGGCGTCAGGAAGAAGAGGACGCTCGCGATCACGATCAGGAGCGTCTTGGCGAAGTGCAGCCGCCCCTCGCGGTACTCCGCGCACCGACTTCCAGACGAAGGCGAGCGCGAAGCCGATGAAGAGCGCCCAGACCGGCCAGGCCACCCAGGGCTGCTTGAGGAACTCGGGGAACAGCAGCGTGCGGCCGCCCGTCTGGAACTGCCCCTTGATGAACTTCTCGGTCGCGATCGGGTACATCGCCGTCGCGAGCAGGCCGTAGTCGATCAGGCGCCCCGTCCAGTCCCAGCCGCGCGGGTCCTTCATGCGGTAGGCGTCGGTCACGTAGGCGACCTGGTGGATCACGTGGACCGAGGCCCACAGGAAGAAGATCGTGACGAGCAGCGTCAGGTTGAGGATCGCGAGCGTCACGATCAGCGGCGGCAGCAGCAGCGCCCCGAGCGTGTAGCGCGGCCAGCGCTCGCGGAAGCGCGGCTCCATGAAGGTCATCGTGTAGGTCGCGAACATGTGCGGGCCGCCGATCAGCAGCGTCACCGTCAGGTCCACGTAGATGTTCTTGCCCAGGACCGCGTAGGACAGGTGCGGGAACACCACGAAGGCGGAGGAGAAGATGATGAACGCCAGGTCGTAGCCGCGGCTCACCAGCCACATCCCCTGCCGCGTCAGGTCTTCCGAGCGGAGCGAAGCGGACGTCGTCGAGAGCGAGGGTCGCCATACGGATCTCCCGGTTCGAGCTAGTGTAACCGAAGCCGCCAGTAAGCGGATTCGAACCAGCTGGCCGATCGACGGGCCGCGGCGGTGATAGGCTCTCGCCCATGCTCGGCTCCCCCCCCGAAGCGCTCGCCACCCCCGCCGTCGTCGTCGACCTCGACGTGCTCGAGCGGAACATCCAGCGCATGGCCGCGCGGGCGCGCGAGGCCGGAGTGGGGCTGCGGCCGCACGCCAAGACCCACAAGAGCCCCGCGATCGCGTCGCTGCAGCGCTCGGCGGGCGCACGCGGCCTGTCGCTCGCCAAGGTCGGCGAGGCCGAGGTCTTCGTCGACGCGGGCTTCGACGACGTGTTCCTCGCCTACCCCACGGTCGGCGAGGACAAGGCTCGCCGGCTGCTCGCGCTTTCGGACCGCGTGCGCCTGGCGGTCGGCGTCGACAGCCTGGACGGCGCGCGCTCGCTGGCCGAGCCCTTCCGGGCCGCGGGCCGCACGCTCGACGTGATGCTGAAGGTCGACGTCGGCTACGGCCGCGTGGGAGTGCTGCCCGAGCACGCGGCGGCCCTCGCCGCGCAGGTCGCCGAACTCGCCGGCTTGCGGCTGCGCGGCGTCTTCACGCACGCCGGCCACGGCTACCTGGCGGAGAGCAAGGACGGCGTCGACGCGGTCGCCCGGCTCGAGGGCGAGCGGCTGGTCGAGACCGCCGCCCGCCTGCGCGAGGCCGGCCTCGCGCTCGACGAGGTCTCGGTGGGATCGACGCCGACGGCTGCGGTCGCGATGCGCGTCGCCGGCGTCACCGAGTGCCGCCCCGGCAACTACGTGTTCCACGACGCCTCGCAGGTGGCGCTCGGGACCTGCAGCGTCGAGGACTGCGCCCTCACGATCGTCGCGACGGTGATCAGCGTTCCCGCGGCGGACCGGGCCGTGGTCGACGCCGGCTCGAAGACGCTCTCGAGCGATCCGCTGCGGCCGAAGCCCCGAGGCTACGGCAGCATCCTCGGGCGCGAGAGCTACCTCGACAAGCTCTCGGAGGAGCACGGCGTGATCGCCGTGGCCAAGGGCGAGTCGTTCCGCGTCGGCGAGCGCGTGCGCATCCTCCCCAACCACGCCTGCGTCGTGGCCAACCTCCACGACCAGCTCGTCGGCGTGAGCCAGGGCAAGGTCGAGACGGTGCTGCGCGTCGCCGCCCGCGGCCGGGTCCGGTAGACCCCGCCACGAGGGGCGCATGGGGGGACGATCCGCCTCTAAGGCAGGCCAGCTTCTGCACAGCCTTTTACTTGACTAGTCAAGTAATCGGTAGGAGGCTGTGGGAAATGGGGACGATCCGGGAAGAGATCCACCAGGCGCGGCCGTTCGCGTCGGTCGCCGAGGAGGGCGTCGTCACGCTCGTGGCTACCGCCGACCGCGTGCGCAGCGGGCTCGCGGAGGTCGTCGAAGAGCGCGGCATCACCCTGCAGCAGTACAACGTGCTGCGGATCCTGCGCGGCGCCGGTGACGCCGGCCTCCCCACCCTGGAGATCGCCTCGCGGATGATCGAGAAGAGCCCCGGCATCACGCGCCTGCTCGACCGGCTCGAGGCGCGGCGGCTGGTGCGCCGCGTGCGCTGCCCGCGCGACCGCCGGCAGGTGCTGTGCCGCGCGACGGCCGAGGCCGGCCGACTGCTGGCGGGGCTCGACGCGCCGATGGTCGCGGCCGCCGAGCGCGCGCTCGCACCGCTCGACGCCACGGACACGCTGAAGATGATCGAGCTGCTCGACGCAATCCGCGCCGAGCGAAATCGTAGAGCAAGCCAAGGAGAAGAACACTGATGTCGAAGACGCGCTTCGCCGTACTCGCCGCATCCCTCGCCCTCGCGGCGCCCGTCCAGGCCGCCGAGACGTACCAGTTCGACAAGGCGCACACGACCGTCGGCTTCCAGGTCCGCCATATCTACACGAACGTGAGCGGCAAGTTCACCGACTTCACCGGCACGATCCAGGTGGACCGCGCCAAGCCCGAGAGCTCGACGGTCGACTTCACGATCCAGGCGACCAGCATCGACACGAGCGAGCCCCGCCGCGACCAGCACCTGCGCTCCGCCGACTTCTTCGACGTCGCCAACAACCCGACGATCACGTTCAAGAGCACGTCGATCAAGGCCAACGGCAAGGACAGCTGGCTCGTCACGGGCGACTTCACGATGCACGGCGTGACGAAGTCGGTCGTGCTGCCCGTGACGCTGCTCGGCGAGGGCAAGGACCCGATGGGCAACGAGAAGATGGGCCTCGAGACCGGCATGACGATCAACCGGAAGGACTACGGCCTCACCTGGAACAAGGCGCTCGAGACCGGCGGCGTGCTGGTCGGCGAGGAGGTCAAGGTCCAGATCGCGATCGAGGCCAACAAGGCGAAGCCGCCGCAGCCGGCGCCCGCGAGCAAGTAACGCGCTAGGGCACCGCGTACTCGTCCCGCGGCCACAGGTCCCGGTTGGGCAGGACCTGTGGCGGCGGGCCCGCCGGCCGCAGCTTGGCGACCGCCTCCACGACCTCGCGAACGCGAGCCTCCCCCAGGTAGGGAGTGGCCAAGGCCGCCCGCGCCGCCCAGGCGTCGGGCGTGAACGGGATCGGGTCGGGGCTGCCGATCAGCACGTCGCCGCCCTCCGCTTCCAGCACGTTCGGGAACACCGAGCGAAACGTCGCCACGACGCGCGCGGTGGGCGCCCAGGTGCACATCAAGCCACGAGGACGGAGCCTCCGGGCCGCGGCGCGGAAGAACTCGACCGAGTAGAGGTTGCCGCTGCCCGCGGTCTCGGGCCAGGTCGCGTCGGTCTCGATCACGTCGTAGGTGTCGGCGCGCGCCTCGAGCGCCTTGCGGCCGTCCTCGATGCGGATGCGCAGGCGCGGGTCCTCGAGCAGGTGGCGGGTGTCGAACATGTCGATGAAGCCGACGAGCCGCCACAGGATGCGCGGCTGCGGCGCCGAGATCTCGAAGACGGTGAGCGAGCGCGTTTCGGGGCGCCAGGCCGAGGCCCACGCCGTGTCGCCCGAGCCGAGGCCGACCACGGCGACGTCGTGCGGCGCCTCGTGGACCGTCGCCGGCATGGCGCCGAGCAGCGTGTGGCCGCTGCCGTACGGCATCCAGCTGTTGCCCTTGCCGTTGACCGACAAGCGCCAGCCGCCCTCGTCGGGCGTGAGCGCCACGACGCTCGTCGCGTCCTCCTCGAAGAACACGAGCGGCACCTTCGCCTCGACGCCGTGGAGCCGTCGCCAGAGCGCCTTCGGTCCCGGCAGCAGCACGGCGAGCGCGACGAGCCCGAGCGCCGGCAGCGCGAAGCCGCGCCCGTAGTACCGCATCCCGACGAGCGCGAACACCAGGCCGAGCGCGATCAGGAGCCGGAGCGTTCCCGGCGTGCCCAGGCGCTCGAGCGCCAGCGAGGCCCACCAGCAGGCTTCCGGCCGCGCAGCCGGCGATGTTCGCCGCCTGCAGGAAGCCCACCTTGCGGCCGCTCGTCGCGGGATCGTCGTGGACGGCGCGCTGCAGGATCGGGAACGAGAGGCCCATGAGGAGCGTCGGCAGGAAGAAGAGCGCGAGCGGCAGCACGACGTAGAGCCGGACGATGCTCGTCCGGTCCGGATCGTGCCCGAGCGGGAAGAACGCGTAGTCCGCCCAGTAGCGGAAGAACCAGTCGACGAGGACACGTCTGGGGCGGCAGCGCCACCACGGCGAGGAGCGGCAGCGCCGCGAGCGCCAAGAGCGCGCACTGCGTCGACAGGAAGGCCGAGAGCGGCCGCCGCGAGCGGCTCGCGAGCCGGGCGCCTGCCAGGGCTCCGAGGCCCGAGCCCAGCAGGTAGACCGCGAGCACGCTGCCGAAGGTGTAGGCGGTCGACTTCACCGCCACGTCGAGCAGCCGAAACCAGACGATCTCGAGCGACAGCGCGACGAAGCCCGAAAGCGCGTAGAGAGCGATCCAGAGCGAGAGCGGCCGGCCGCCCGGGCGCCTCGGCGCCCTCGGGCGGCGTTTCGGGCACGGCGGGAGCCGCAGCGCCCTGGGGCGCCGCCAGCGCGCCCAGCAGCAGCGCGCCCAGCCCGGCCAGGCCGTTCATCGCGGCAGCGGCCAGCACCGCGCCGCGGATGCCGAAAGCGGGAAGCAGGAGCCAGGGCGTCGCCAGGGAGCCCGCGGCCGCGCCGACCACGTTCACGCCGTAGAGCCAGCCGATGCGGCGGCTCGCGCCCGCCGCGTCCGTCACCACGGCGCGCACCAGGAACGGGAGCGACGTCCCCATCAGGATCGTGGGAGGCAGGAGCGCCAGCAGGTGGAGCAGCCCGGCCTGCAAGGACGGGCTCGGCAGCTGGACCGCCCGCGGGTACAGCCAGTCGTAGTAGAGCCACGGGCTCGCCGCCCCGAAGCCACCGATGCCGAGCTCGACGAGCGCGAAGACGACGAGCGCCCGCCGCGGCGAGAGCGCCGTGCTCCGCCGGCCGCCCTCCCAGCTGCCGATCCCCAGCCCGGCCATGAAGGCCGCCACGATCATCGCCACCGAGTAGAGGCCGACGCCGCTGTGCAGGGCGAGCAGGCGCTGCCACACCACCTGGTAGACGAGCGCGGCGGCGCCGCTCAGCAGGAACAGCAGGCCGGCCAGGGCGACGGCGGGAGTGTCCCGCCTCATCGAAGCGCGCCGGTCTCGTGCATCGGGGAATCGCAAGGCTAAGGTGCAGCGCTCGCCAGGGTCAAGCGGCTTAGAATCACGCGCGTGAGCATCCACCCGAGCGCCCTCGTCTCGCCGCGCGCCCGCCTCGGACCGGGCGTCGTGGTCGGCCCGTTCGCCGTCGTCGAGGACGACGTCGCGATCGGCGACGGCTGCGAGATCCGGGCGCACGCCGTGATCAAGCGCTTCACCGAGCTCGGAGCGCACAACACGGTCCACGAGGGCGCCGTGCTCGGCGGCGAGCCGCAGGACGTCTCCTTCGCGGGCCACGACAGCCGGCTCGTGATCGGCGACCGCAACGTGATCCGCGAAGGCGTCACGATCCATCGCTCGACCAAGGCGGGCGGCGCGACGCTCGTGGGCTCCGACTGCTTCCTGATGGCGCTCGCGCACGTGGCGCACGACAACCGCATCGGCAACCGCGCGATCATCGCGAACAACGTGATGCTGGCCGGCCACGTCGAGATCGGCGAGCGCGCCTTCCTGGGCGGCGGCGTGGGCGTCCACCAGTTCTGCCGCGTGGGCCGCCTGGCGATGGTCGGCGGCTACGCCAAGGTGGTGCAGGACTGCCTTCCGTTCGTCATCACGGACGGCGCGCCCGCCCGCGCGCGGGGGCTGAACGTGGTGGGCCTGCGCCGCGCCGGCCTCTCGGCGAACCAGCTGCGCACGCTGCACCAGGCGTACCGGTTCCTGCTGCGGTCCGGGCTTCCTCTGGAGCGGGCGCTCGAGGAGCTGCGCGCGCTCGGCGACCCGCTCGCCGAGGAGCTCGCGGCGTTCGCGGGCGCCTCCAAGCGCGGCTTCGCGCACTCCGCGCGCGACGCCTCGCACGACGCGGACTGATGGCGGCATTGCCGCTCGCCGCGGCGACACGCTAGACTGATCAGGCGGCCGCTCGCTGGCGGCCTTTCTTCATCCCTAAGGAGTCGCGACGTGGCCAAGCGGATTGTGCTCTTCGTTCTCACCAACATCGCCGTGATGGTGATGGTGTCGCTCGTGATGGCCGTGCTGGGCCAGCTGGGGCTGCTGAACTTCGCGGGCAACCAGAGCGGGCTGATCGTGCTCTGCCTGGTCTGGGGCATGGGCGCGTCGATCGTGTCGCTCCTGATGTCGCGCCAGATCGCCAAGTGGTCGCTCGGCGTCAAGCTCGTCGACGGCAACACGGGCAACCCCGACCTCGACTGGCTCTACAACAAGGTCGGCCAGCTCGCGCAGCAGGCCAACCTGCCGCAGCCGCAGGTCGGCTTCTACGACTCGCCCGAGGTGAACGCCTTCGCCACGGGCCCTTCCAAGAAGCGCAGCCTGGTCGCGGTCTCGACCGGCCTGCTTCGAGGGCATGGGCAAGCAGGAGGTGGAGGCGGTCCTCGGCCACGAGATCTCGCACGTCGCGAACGGCGACATGGTCACGATGACGCTGATCCAGGGCGTCGTGAACGCCTTCGTGCTGTACCTCTCGCACATCGTGGCGCTGATCGTGCGCAACGCGATGTCGCGCGACGACGAGCGCGGGCCCTCGGTGATGGGCTACTTCGCGAGCCAGCTCGTCTTCATCGCCGCGCAGATCGCGTTCGGCCTGCTCGGCTCGATGATCACGGCCTGGTTCTCCCGCCAGCGCGAGTTCCGCGCCGACGCGGGCGGCGCGACGCTCGCCGGACGCGGCTCGATGATCGCGGCCCTGCGCCGGCTCGAGACGTTCAGCGGCCGCGTCGACAACCAGCGCGCCCCCGAGCTCGCCACGCTCAAGATCTCGGGCGCGAAGAAAGCGATGATGCTGCTCGCCACGCACCCGCCGCTCGAGCTGCGGATCGCGGCGCTCGAAGGTCGCGCCTAGCTCGCCGAAGCGAGCGCCGCCAGGAGCGCGGCGCGCACGCGACAGGTCGCCGACGAGCACGTGCTCGTCGCGGGCGTGCGCTCCCCCGCCGCGCGGGCCGAGGCCGTCGAGCGTCGGAATGCCGGCCGCGGCGACGAAGTTGCCGTCGGAGGCGCCGCCGACGCGTGCCGCGCCCAGCTCGAAGCCGAGGTCTTCGGCCTCCCGTCGCGCGAGCGCGAAGAGCTCCTCCGAGGCCGCCGTGGGCTCGAGCGCCGGCCGGTCGAATCCGCCCGCGATCGCTCACCTCCACGCCGCTCACGCCGGGGCGATAGCGCCGCCAGGGCCTCGGTCACGCGACTGGCCTCGGCGCGCGTCCAGGCGCGTGCGTCCACGGTCAGGCTCGCGCTCTCGGGGACCACGTTGACGGCGCTGCCCGCCTTCGCGAGCGTCGCCGTGAGCGTCGTGCCGTCGGCCGGCGTGGCGACGCCCTCGAGGAACGCGACGAAGCGCGAGAGCTCGGCGAGCGCGGAAGCGCCCTTCTCGGGCTCGAGCCCCGCGTGCGCGGCGCGGCCGCGGAAGCTCACCTCGAAGACGCCGCAGGCCTTGCGCGCCACCTTCGCGGCCCCGTCGAGCGAGGGCTCGAGCACCAGCACCTGACGGTGCCGGCGCGCGATGCTCACCGTCAGCTCGCGCGACGCCGCCGAGCCCGTCTCCTCGTCCGGCACGAGCAGCAACGACACGGGGAAGGCCCGCGACTCGCGCACCATCGCCATCAGCACCGCCATCCCGACGGCGACGCCGGCCTTCATGTCGAAGACGCCCGGGCCCGATGGCGCGTCCCGCCTCGAGCCGCCACGGCATGTCGGCGAGCGTGCCGACCGGCCAGACCGTGTCCAGGTGGCCGAGCAGCAGCGTGCCGCCCTCGCGATACGCGGCCGAGGCGAGCACCGCGTCGCCCCGCGGCGGACACGGCCGCAGCTCCGCCGGCACGCCGCGCTCGCGCAGCCGGTCGCGCACCCAGGCGGCGAGCTGGCTCACGCGCGCCGCGTCGTCGCTCGGGCTCTCGAGCCGCACGAGCGCTTCGAGGTCGGCGACGATCCGCGGCAGGTCCGACTCGAAGGTCGAGAGCCAGCGGCGCGACATGCGCGACAATCTTAGCCACCCGGAGCTCTCATGTCAGAGGCCGCGCTCGTCCTGGCGCTCGTCGCTGCGAGTCTCACGCAAACGGCGGCCGACGTCGCGCGGCCCGGAGTCTTCCGCATCACGCCGCTGCGCCCGGTCGCCGAGCTGCGCGCGGAAGCGCTCGCCAAGCACCTCCCGTCGAGCCCGGACCCTTCCGTCCCGGTCGACCTCGTCGAGCTGCACGACGCTCGACGCCTCGATCCGGCTCGACGTCCGCTATGCGACGAGCGACAACTTCCTCGGGCGTGCCGGTCTACCCCGAGGCGCGCGCCTTCCTGCAGCGGCCGGCCGCGGAGGCGCTCGCTGCGCGCGCACCGCGCGCTCGCGGCGCGAGGCTTCGGGCTGCTGATCCACGACGGCTACCGGCCGTGGTGGGTCACCAAGGTCTTCTGGGAAGCGACGCCCCCGAGCGGGCACGACTTCGTCGCCGACCCGGCGAAGGGCTCGCGCCACAACCGCGGCTGCGCGGTCGACCTCACGCTCTACCGCCTGGCGGACGGCGAGGCCGTCGAGATGCCGAGCCTCTACGACGAGATGAGCGAGCGCTCGGCCCCCGGCTACGCGGGCGGCAGCGCCGAGGCGCGGCGCCTGCGCGACCTGCTGCGCGCCGCGATGAAGCGCGAAGGCTTCAGCGTGAACCCGAGCCGAGTGGTGGCACTTCGACTACCGAGGCTGGCGCGAGTACCCGATCCTGAACATTCCGTTCGACCGCATCGGCCGCCGCTGAGGAGCCGGCGGGCGGGCTCTGCTATCCTCCCCGGCCATGACCACGGCCGCCCGAATCCCTGACGCCGCGCTCGCGGCGCTGCTCCTCACGCTCGCCGTCGCGATCCCCCGCCTGCACGCGGAAGACGCCCAGGCCAAGGCCCGCCTCGACGCGCTGCTCCAGGACGCCTGGGAGAACGAGAAGCGCGAGAACCCGCCCTTCGCCACGAGCACCGGCGACCACCGCTACGACGACCGGCTGCAGTCGGTCGCGACGGCCGACCTCGAGCGGCGCGCGGCAGCGGCCCGCGGCTATCTCGAGCGCCTGCGGGCGATCGACGCCAAGGCGCTCGCTCCGCAGGACCGCGTCAGCCACGCGATGCTCGAGCGCGACCTGCGGGACGACCTCGCGCGCCACCAGTTCCGCACCGACCGCGTCCCGATCACGGCCGACAGCGGCTTCCACACGGGGCTCTCGCGCCTGCCGCAGGACATGCCGCTCGCCACGGTCAAGGACTACGAGAACTACATCGCACGCCTGCGCGCGATCCCCGCCTTCTTCGACCAGCACATCGAGCACATGCGCGAGGGGCTGAAGAGCGGCTTCACGGTCGCGCGCGTGGCGCTCGCCGGCTACGACGCGACGATGCGGCCGCACGCGGTGTCGGATCCCGAGGCGAGCGTCTTCTGGAAGCCGTTCGTGAGCTTCCCGCCGGGCGTGCCCGCGTCCGAAGCCGAGCGGCTGCGCGCCGCGGGCCGCGAGGCGATCGCGAAGTCCGTGGCGCCCGCCTATCGGCGCCTGCTCGACTTCTTCACGAAGGAGTACGAGCCCGGCGCGCGCGCCACGCTCGGGGCCTCCGAGCTGCCCGACGGCAAGGCCTACTACGCCTGGCTGCGTGAAGCACTTCACGACGCTCGACACGACGCCCGAGGCGGTGCACCAGGTCGGGCTCGGCGAGGTCGACCGCATCCGCCGCGAGATGGACGGCGTCGTGCAGCAGGTCGGCTTCAAGGGCAGCTTCCCCGAGTTCCTCGAGTTCCTGCGCAAGGACCCGCGCTTCTACGCGAAGACGCCCGACGAGCTGATGAAGCAGGCCTCCTGGATCGCGAAGCGGATGGACGGCAAGCTGCCGTCGCTCTTCGGGCGGCTGCCGCGCCAGCCGTACGGCGTCGAGCCCGTGCCCGACGACCTCGCGCCCAAGTACACGGGCGGCCGCTACGTCGGCGCTCCGCTCGACGGCCGGCGCGCGGGGACCTACTGGGTCAACACCTACGCGCTCGAGACGCGTCCCTTCTACCAGCTCGAGTCGCTGACGCTGCACGAGGCCGTGCCCGGCCACCACCTGCAGAGAGCGCTCGCCAAGGAGCTCACCGGCATCCCGGAGTTCCGCCGCTACGGCTACGTGAACGCGTTCGGCGAGGGCTGGGGCCTCTACTCCGAGCGGCTCGGGATCGAGGCCGGCTTCTACCAGGACCCGTACAACAACTTCGGCCGCCTGAGCTACGAGATGTGGCGCGCCTGCCGGCTGGTGGTCGACACCGGCATCCACGCGATGGGCTGGACGCGCCAGCGCGCGATCGACTACATGTCCGAGCGCACGGCGCTGTCGAGCCACGAGGTCACGACCGAGGTCGACCGCTACATCTCCTGGCCCGGCCAGGCGCTCGCCTACAAGATGGGCGAGCTCAAGATCCGAGAGCTGCGGGCGCGCGCCGAGAAGGAGCTCGGCACGCGCTTCGACGTGCGCGCGTTCCACGACGCCGTGCTCGCGAGCGGCTCGGTGCCGCTCGACGTGCTCGAGCGCCAGATCGACGAGTACATCGCCGCGACGAAGGGCGCGGGCGCGCCTAGCGCCCCGTGAGCTCCCGGACGAGCGCGTCGGCGCCGTAGACGCCGCGCAGCGCCTCGGCGATGCCGCGCGCGTCGACCGAGACGCAGCGCGCCTGCTCGTCCGTGAAGAAGTAGTCCCAGGCGAGCGTCTGGATGTTGCCGTCGAACACGACGCCGACGAACTCGCCCTTGCGGTCGATCACCGGGCTGCCCGAGTTGCCGCCGATGATGTCGTTCGTCGAGGTGAAGTTGAGCGGCGTCTCGAGCTTGAGGCCGGCCTTCTTCTCCTGCCAGCGCGGCGGCAGCGCCCAGGGGTACTTGCCCGCGTGCGCGATCGAGCGATCCAGCATGCCGTGGAACGTCGTGAACGGCGCGACCGTCGTGCCCTCGGCCGGGAAGCCCGCGACCGTCCCGTAGGACAGCCGCAGCGTGAAGGTCGCGTCGGGCGGGATGCTGCGGCCGTAGACCTTGAAGCGCGCCTGGGCGACCTTCTCCCCCGCGCGCGTGACCGGGGCCTCGACCTCGTCCTCGAAGAACTTGCGGACCTCGCGGGCGAGCGGATCGATCCTGCGCGCGAGCACGATCATCGAGTCGGTCGAGGCCGCGACCGCCGCGGGTCCGCCCTCGACGAGCGCCTTGCGGGCCGCGGCGTCCTTGAGCTTCGTGCCGGCGATCGGCCGCCTTCGCCACCTCCGCGGGAGCCGCGTCGCCGAGCACGGCCTTCACGAACGGGTGCGAGCGGCCCAGCTTCTCGAGCGCGGCCCCGAGCTGGCTGGCGAGCGTCGCCTCCTCGAGGTCGTCGTAGAGCGGCGCCGGCGAGAACAGCCGGTTCCTGAGGATCTCGAGGTTCGAGTCGATGTACTCCTCGAGCCGCTGCTCGTTCGGCTTCTTCGACCTCGGCGACGTAGCGCACGATCTGGCCCGCGATCTGAAGCAGCCGCGAGCCCGCGAAGCTCACCAGGAACTCGTCGGACGCGCGCGACGCCGCCTTCTTCTGGGCCGCCTCGATCGTGGCCCAGGCGTCCCCGCTCACGGCCTTGAGCTCGGCGTCGCCCGCCACGCGCGCGCGCAGCTCCTTCTCCTCGGCCGCTTTCGCGGCCATCGCCTTCGCGTCGAGGAGCGCGCGCAGCCGTCCCTCGAGCGCCTTCTGGCTGTTCTCGAAGTTGAAGACCTGCGCCTTCGCCCGTCGCGCCTGCTCGGAGCCGCGCGCCGAGTACTCGCGCAGCACGGAGAGGCGCCGCTTGATGAACTCGAGGCTCAGCGGCAGCTCGACGTCGCGCACCAGCTCGAGCTGGGCCTGCGTGTAGAGGCGCGAGGTCGAGCCGGGGTTGCCCGAGACGAAGACGAGGTCGCCGTCCGCGACCCCCGCCGCCGAGAACGGGAGGTACGACTGCGGCTTCGCGGGCTGGCCGTTCTCGTAGGCCCGTACCAGGCAGATGTCGACGTCGTGGCGCGGGAAGGTGAAGTTGTCGGGGTCGCCGCCGAAAAACGCGATTTCCTGCTCCGGAGCAAACACCAGCCGCACATCCGTGTACTTCTTGTAGCGGTACAAGTGGAACTCGCCACCCTGGTAGAGCTTGACGACGTTGCAGCGCAGGCCGGAGGCCGCGTTGCAGTCGTTCTCGATCCTGCGTGATCGCCGTCTTGCGGGCCTCGCGCGCCTCCTGGTCGGACATCTTCGCCGTGACCGCTCCGAGCACCTTGCCGCTCACGTCCTCGATGCCGACGAGCACGTTGATCTCGTAGCCCGGGCAGGCGGCTTCCTTGGCACGCGTCTCGGCGTAGAAGCCGTTCTTCACGTAGTCGTGCTCCGCGCTCGAGACGTTCTGGATGCAGCCGAGGCCGACGTGGTGGTTGGAGATCACGAGCCCGTCCGGGGAGACGAAGGCGCCCGAGCCGCCGTCCATGAAGCGCACCGAGGCCTGGCGCACGCGGTCGAGCCACTCCTTCGTCGGCTCGAAGCCGTGCTTCTCCTTGAGCTGCCGTGCGGGCGGATTGTCGAAGGTCCACATGCCCTCGTCGGCCGCGACGGAAGCGGCGACGAGCGACGCAGAGCGAGAGCGCGATGCAGCGTACAGGTGTCCGGGTCATGGCTGGCCTTCCCTTCCGAAACGCCCGATCATAAGCCGGTTCGTTTGTGGCCGTGATAGCCTCGTCCCGGAGATCCTCGACATGCGAAAGGGCGTGACCGTCCTGGTCGCTACCGTTGCGTCTGGCTTGCTCGCGAGCTCGCTACTCGGCAGCCCAGGCCCGGCGCACGGTGAAGCCGGTGCTCCACGGCCGGCACTGGGTGGCGATCACGGGCAAGCCGCTCGCGGCCACGGCCGGCGCGCTCACCTACGCGAAGGGCGGCAACGCCGCGGACGCGGCGGCCGCGATGCTGGCGGCCGCCTGCACCATGTGGGACACGCTCGGCTGGGGCGGCGAGACGCAGGCGCTCGTCTACGATCCGCGCACGAAGAAGGTCATCGGCCTCAACGCGCTCGGCGTGGCGCCGACGGGCGCGACGCCCGAGTACTACAAGGGCAAGGGGCACCGCTACCCGCCCGAGTTCGGGCCGCTCGCCGCCGTGACGCCGGGGACTCCCGGAGGGCTGATCACGCTCGTTCAGGAGTGGGGCCGGCTCAGCCTGAAGGACGTGCTCGCGCCGGCGATCCAGATGGCGGACGGCTACCCGATCGAGGCCCAGCTCGCGAACGCGCTCGAGCGCGAGAGGCAGCGGCTCTCGGGCTGGCCGTACTCGAAGGCGATCTTCCTGCCGCACGCGGGCGAGGCGCGCGAGGCCCCCGTCGCGGGCGAGCTCTTCGTGCAGAAGGACCTCGCGGCCACGCTGCGCAAGCTGGTCGAGGCGGAGCAGCAGGCGCTCGCGGCCGGCAAGAGCCGGCGCGAGGCGCTGCAGGCGGCGTACGACCGCTTCTACAAGGGCGACATCGCCGACGAGCTCGTGCGCGGCACGCAGGAGCAGGGTGGGCTCTTCACCCGGGACGACCTCGCCCGCTGGAGCCCGAAGCTCGAGGAGCCCGTCAAGACGAGCTACAAGGGAATCGACGTCTACAAGCTCACGGTGTGGACGCAGGGGCCGGCGATGCTGCAGGCGCTCAACATCCTCGAGAACGCCGACCTCAAGGCGATGGGGTACAACTCGCCGCGCTACATCCACACGCTCTATCAGGCGATGAGCCTGGCCTTCGCCGATCGCGACTTCTACTACGGCGACCCCGCGTTCCCGCCCGAGGAGCCGGTCGCGGGGCTGCTGTCGAAGGAGTACGCGCGCCAGCGCTACGCCCTGATGCGCGCGGACCGGAACGATCCCGACGTGCGTCCCGGCGACCCCTACCCCTTCCAGGGGCGGGCCGCGAACCCCTTCAAGGCCGTGCTCGACGCCTGGCGAACGGTGCCCGGAAAGGACACCGGCGCTCCGGCCCAGGACCGCGTCGGCGAGATGAGCTACGACGAGGCCTTCCACGCCGGCACCACCTCGGTGATCGCCGCGGACGAGGAGGGCTTCGTGGTGTCGGTCACCCCGAGCGGCGCGTGGAACCCCGCGCTCGTCGCGGGCCGCACCGGGATCGGCCTCAGCCAGCGCGCGCAGAGCTTCGTGACCGAGGCGAGCGACGGCCCGTTCAACGTGATCGCGCCCGGCAAGCGCCCGCGCGTCACGCTCACGCCGACGCTGTCGATGAAGGACGGCCTGCCGCAGCTCGCCTTCGCCGTGCAGGGCGGCGACACCCAGGACCAGAACCTGCTGCAGTTCTTCCTGAACGTGGTCGAGTTCGGGATGAACGTGCAGCAGGCGGCGGAGGCCGCCAACCTCAACAGCCACCAGATGCGCAGCTCCTTCGGCCAGCACGAGTCGCGGCCCGGGCTCGTGACGCTCGCCGCCTCGACGCCCGACGACGTCAGGAAGGCGCTCGAGGCGATGGGCTACACGCTGCAGTTCGAGCCGATCACCTCCGGACCGATCAACGCGGTCTTCCTCGACCGTGCCCACGGCACGCTGTGGGGCGGCTCCAGCCACCACGGCGAGGACTACGGAATCGCCTGGTAGCCAGGGCGGCTGATGCCCCACCTCCGCCTCGCCTCCGCCAACGGACCCCCCGAGTGGTTCCCCCTGCGCGGCGACCGCATCGTGCTCGGCCGCTCGCGCGACTGCGACCTGATCCTGCCCGACGTGCTGCTCTCGCGGCGCCACGCCGAGCTGGTGCGCGCCGAGCACGGCTGGCTGCTGCGCGACCTCGGCAGCCTGAACGGCACGCGGCTGAACGGCGCGCGCCTCGAGAAGGACGTGCTGCTGCAGGACGGCGACGTCGTCGAGATCGCCGACTGGTCGCTCGCCTACCGCGACGCGGAGCTCCCGTCGGATCCCGACGCGAACGTCGCGGAGGCGCGGCTGCGCGACGTGACCGATCTCGCCACGCGCTCGTACGTCGAGACCGAGAAGGTCGCCCGCCAGAGCCGGATCCTGAGCGTGCTGACGCGCGCCGCGGCCGCGGTCGTCGCGACGCCGAACGCGCCGGAGCTGCTCGACACCCTGCTCGGCCACGTGCTCGAGGCGGTCCCGGCGAGCCGCGGGGCCGTCGCGCTCTTCGAGGGCGACCCGCTCGAGATGGCGGTGGGCGCGGCGCGCGCGATCGAGGGCGAGGCCGCGTGGACGATCGACCCCGCGGTCGCCGAGCGCGCGCTGCGCGCGCCGGCCGCCTTCCTGGCGCCGCGCGTCGAGAGCGGCGACGGCAGCGTGCGCGCCGTGCTGTGCGCTCCGCTCTGGTTCGGCGGCGGCGGCGGCGAGCTGCAGCGCGCCGCCGGCTGCGTGGTGCTCGAGGGCCCGGCGGGCGAGACGCCCTTCGACGAGGAGCACCTGAAGCTCGTGACCGCCGTCGCCAACCTGGCGGCGAGCCGGCTCGAGAGCCTGAAGCTGCGCGAGTCGAACGCCGACAAGCGGCGGCTCGAGGAGGACCTGCGCGGTGCGGCGCGCATCCAGCACAGCCTGCTGCCGGAGGAGACGCCGCGAGCTCGCGGGCTACGAGCTCGCCGCCAACAGCCGTCTCTGCAGCGCCGTGGGCGCCGACTACTACGACTTCGTCTCCGACGGCGTCGACCTCCTGATCGCGCTCGGCGACGTGGCCGGCAAGGGGCTGGCGGCCGCGCTGCTGATGGCCTCGCTGCGCGCCGCGGTGCGGGCGCTCTGGCGCGAGCCGCTGCCGGTGCGGCAGATCGTGAAGGCGATCAACGCCAACCTGCGCCACGCGGTGCCGCCGAACCGCTTCGGCACGCTGATCCTGGCGCGGCTCGAGATCGCGACCGGCTGGCTCACCTGGGTGAACGCCGGCCACGAGGCGGCGCTGCTGGCGCTGCCCGACGGCGGCCACGTGGCGCTCGAGGCCACCGGCACCGTGCTCGGCGTCTTCGACGAGGCCGAGTGGGGGGAGGAGCGCGTGCAGCTGCCGGCCGGCGGTGCTCTGGTGCTGCTTTCCGACGGCGTCGTCGAGGCCTCCCGCGCCTCCTCGAGCGATCTCGGCCCGGAGCGGCTGGCGACGATCGTGCGGACGGCGGGGACGACCGCGAGCGCCTCGACGATCCTCAAGGCGCTGCAGATGGCGGTCGAGGCTGGGCTCGGCGGCGAGCGACCCGTCGACGATCACACCTTCGTGGTCCTTCGGCGCAACATCAACAGACAGTGACTCTTAGCGGCAGCGCCTGGCCTAAAGTAATGCTTTAGCTCTCGCCAGTGGGCCGGCCTCCCACACCCTCTCGGAATGGCGAGCCGGGCCTCCTTGTACTGATGGCGACTCGCGACTTCGACCGCGCGAGCGAGGAGGACACGATGAGCCGCACCCGAGTCGCCATCCTGTTGGCCGGCGCCGCCCTGAGCGGGTCCGCCGTTCGCGCCCAGGGCCTCTACGAGGCCTCCGCCAGCCTGGTCACGCTCTCCGTCCAGGTGGATGGGCGCGCGTCTTCGCTCTACCCCGCCCCCGACGGGTCGGGCCGTTACTACCTGGAAGCGCGCCCCGGGAGCCGCTACGCGGTGGGTCTCGCCAACCGCAGCGGCGAGCGGGTCGGCGTCGTGCTGACGGTCGACGGCCTCAACGCGATCAGCGGCGCGCGCGACACCGCGCGCGGGCGGATGTACGTGCTCGACCCGTGGCAGAGCACGAGCGTCCAGGGCTGGCGCACGTCGCTCCAGGACGTGCGGCAGTTCACGTTCGTCGACGAGCGCCGCTCGTACGCCACGCGCAGCGGCCAGGCCAACGAGAAGATGGGCTGGATCGAGATCGCGGTCTATCGCGAGCGCCGGCCGTACGTACAGGCGACTCCCCTGCCCTACCCCGAGCCGCGGCCGTACCCGACCGAGGAGCAGGACGGCCGCGCGCGAGCGCAGGCCCCGGCGTCGCCCGAGGCATCGCGTTCGGACAATCGCGACGCGGCGGGCGCGGCAAAGGCCGAGGGCGGAGCCAGGGACCGCTCGTATCCCGGCACGGGCTGGGGCGAGCACGCGCACGATCCCGTCGTGCTCGTGAGCTTCGATCCCGAGAGCGAGCCGTCCGGCCGCGCGACGCTGCGCTACGAGTACCGGCCCGCTCTCGTCGCGCTCGGCGTGCTGCCTCGCGTACGTGGTGCCGCGCGATCGGCTCTGGCAGCGCGAGCGCGGCGAGCCCGGCTTCGCCCAGCCTCCGCGCTGGTAGGCAGATTTCAAGGGGGGCGCGACGCAGCGCCCCCCTTGCTTATCAACGCTTGATCGCGATCGCCTGCATCTCGAAGCGTGCGCCGAACAGCAAGGGCCCCGACCCGAGGAAGGCGCGCGCCGGCAGCTCCTTCGTGAAGTAGGTCGGATAGATCTTGTTCCAGGTGTCGAAGAGGCTGACGTCCGAGCAGAACACCTGCACGCTCACCAGGTCGTCCATCGTCATGTCGGCCGCCGCGAGCACCTGCTTGAACTGGTCGAGGATGTTCCGCGCCTCCTCCTCGGCCGTCGCCGGCACCTCGCGCGTGCCGGGCTTGAGGCCGAGGCGGCCGGAGAGGTACAGCGTGTCGCCCACCAGCACCGCGTCGCTGAAGGGCAGCTTCGGATCCTTGCCCGGAAGGTTGATGTGCTTGCGCATGGGTGCCGCCTTTGTTGCGGCCGAGCCTAGCGCGACGCCCACCCCCAGCACAACGACGAACGCGACCTTTCTCAGCATCGTCATCCTCCCGTTCCCTGTCCCAGGCGGGTGCCCGCGAGCAGCAGGCGCTCCGCGATCTCCAGCACGTCGACCGGCCAGTACGACGCGGGCCGCGGCTGCTCGGCGTGCGGCGCGAGCGGCCGGCAGCTGAGCACCTGCGAGCGCCACTGGGACGGCACCGCGTCTGCGCCGTGCACGGCCCCGAGCAGCGCCCCGGCGATCGCGGCGTTCGTGTCGGCGTCGCCGCCGCGCCTCACCGTCGCCACGACGCCGGCCTCGACGTCCGGCGCGTGGAGCAGCTCGTAGAACGCGTTCTGCAGCGCGATCCGCACCCAGCCGATCGAGCCCTGGTCGCAGACGGGCGCCTCGCTGCGGGCCGCGGCGAGCGCCTCGCGCACGGGCCGCGCGGCGTCCGCCTCTTCGGCCCACGCCACGGCCGCGCGCCACGCGGCCTCGCCACCGTCGCCGGCGCGCACGGCGTGCGCGACCGCCACCACGAAGGCGGCCGTCGCGTCCGCGCAGACCGGGTTCGGATGCGTGAGCGTCGCGTCCTGCCGCGCCAGCTCGGCGCTGCGCCGCGGCGCGAGCGCGTGCGCGTAGACGCCGAGCGGGCTCGCCCGCATCAGCGAGCCGTTGGCCTGGCTCGCCGGGCTCGCGTGGTCGCGCAGCGCGGCGCCGATGGTGTCGCCGACGTCGAAGGGCGACGAGCGCAGCCAGCCGCGGTAGGCCTCGAGCACCGCGTCGCGGTCGAAGCCGTCCTGCTCCACGATCGAGCGCGCGAGCGCCAGCGCCAGCTCCGAGTCGTCGGTGGGCTGGCCGCCGAGCAGGCGGAAGCGGCCGCCGTCTCTGAGCCGCCGCGGCCCGTCCGGCTCGCGGGCGGCGATCTCGGCCGCCGTCTCGAACTCGACGAGCGCGCCGAGGCTGTCTCCGGCGACCTGCCCGAGGAGCGCGCCCTGCGCGCGCGCGAGCGTGCCGGCGTCGCGGACGAGCGCCCCCTTGACGAGCCGCACCGGCACGGCGCGCGGGCCGGCCGGCGCCGCAGCCAGCGTGTGCCACGGGCGCGAGCGCAGCACCTCGACGACCGGCGCGCTGCCCGCCGAAGGCGAGAGCACAGCGGCTCTCGCCCCCGGGGCCGTAGCTCACCTCCCGACCCTGCTCGTCGACGAGCGTGGCGCCGGCGCCGGCGAGAAGCGCATGCCCGCCCGCGTAGTCCCAGGCCGACGGCGAGTTGAGCGACACGGCCGCCACCGCCTCGCCCGCGGCCACGAGCGCCAGCCGATGCGCGATGCTCGGCACGCAGCGGAAGCGCGCGGGGCTCACGCAGCCGAGGTTGCCCGCGGCGTCGTTGTCGCCCGCGCTCGAGACCAGCACCACGTCGCCCGAGCCGAGCGGACGCCCGGGGAGCCGCTCGGCCGGGCGGCCGTTGCGCGTCACCGGCCCGCAGCCTTCGGCCCACGCGAACAGGTCGCCGCGATCGTCGGGATACGAGAAGGCGTAGACGACGCCGAGGCGCGGCCGGCCCTCGACCAGGAGCCCGATCGAGACGGCGCTGCCGCGCCGCCCGCGCAGGTAGTCGCGCGTGCCGTCGTTCGGGTCCACGAGCCAGAGCGGCTCGCCGGCGCGTCCTTCGACGCGGCCCGTCTCCTCGCCGAGAAAGCCCGAGCCGGGAAGCTCCTCGAGCAGTCGCGCGCGGATCAGGTACTCCGCCTCGGTGTCGGCGTCGGCCTTGTCGATCGCTCCGCGCGGGCCGTCGGGCCGGTGCAGGTCGGCTCGCAGGCACTCGCCCGCCTCGCGCGCGGCCGCGATGGCCGAGGCTAGCGCGCGAGAGAGATCCGGGGCCATCGCGCGGGCATTCTGATCTGCGCCGCGCGTCGGTTCAAACCGCGCGCCGTGCGGCGCGCGACGTCAGGGCCGGGGACGGCGCGGCGGCTGCAGCTCCGAGCGGTGCCGGTCGCGCCGCTCGAGCACCTCGCGGCTCGTGCGCAGCGAGCCGTTGTCCTCGTCCTGCAGCCCGTACGCGCGGCCGATCTCGTCGACGTTGCTCTGGTCGGGCGTCGGCGTGCTGCCGCCCGGCAGGTCCTCGCCGACGTACTCGTTCGCGAGGCTGTCGTCGTCCGGATCGCCGACGCGGATCGTCTCGTCCTCGTGCGGGATGCGGCTCGCCTTCTGTCGCGCGGGCATGACGCCGGAGCGAAGCGCTTCCGCGGCGACCGCCGTCGGCGAGGCCTGGTGGCGCTCGTCGCGTTCGGCCGCGCGGGGCTCGAGACGCGGCACTCTCTGGGCCTTGCGGGCCCCGCGTCCGACCTTCTGCGCTTTGCCGTTACGTCGCGCCATCGAGCCTCTTCTTGCTGTTACCTTGCGCCTCCCAGCCGGAGGGCGTCAAGGCTTTTTCGGCCCGTGACATGAGCCGAACGCCTGCCACAGGCGCCCGCGGCGAGGCAAGGAAAAAGGAAACGGGACGCCGGGCGACGGGCCCGACGTCCCGCAGAGCTTCGGAGCGTCGTCGTCGACTGATCTAGAAGGTGTAGCTCACCGAGGCGCGGAAGATGTTGGCGTCGTAGCTCGGGATGGTCGCGCCCAGGTAGAACCAGCGGTTGGCGCCCGGATCCGTCCGCCCCATGTACGGCTGCAGGAAGTCGGTTTGCGGCTTCATGATGCTTCCGGTCTGCCAGTCCTCGTTGTCGTACTTCTGCTTCCAGTACATGACGCTCGCCGTGAAGTTCTTCGTGATGTTGTAGGCGAGCCGGATCTTGGCCATCGTGAACGTCTTGATCACGGCCGGGAAACGGTCGTACGCGAAGGGCGTCGTCCCCGGGATCGGCGGGACGTTGGCCGGGAAGATGCCGTTCGCCTCGTTGAGCCCGCCGATCGGCGTGCCGGGCAGCGCGAACTCGTAGAGCGAGTCGCTGCGCGGCTTGGTGTAGTCGAGGGTCGCGTTGAGCGTCCACTTGTCGGGCACGAGCACCCAGTCGAGCCCGGCGCGGAACGTGTCGACCTTGTCCGTGGTGTTGTTGTTCCACTGGTTGGCGGGATCGAACGGCGGCGAGCGCGCCGCGCGGGATGTACGCGGCGCTCATGTCGAAGAAGTACTTCTCGTAGACGTAGCCGGCGAAGACGCTCAGCTTGTCGCTCGCGGCGTAGCTCAGGTCGGCGCCGAACATGTCGAACGACTGGTCGAGTCAGGCCAGTGACCGACTCGGCGAACTCGTTGCTCGTCTTCGCGCCGTTGAACGTGATCGCCCACTTGGCGGTGGGCGTGAGCGTGACGAAGCCGCTCAAGATGTGCCGGTTGCGCTCGCTGATGTCGGTCTGGGTCGCGCCGTCCCAGGTGGGCGGGATCGCCTCCTCGTTGGGGTCGCCCGGCTTGCGGTCGAGCGTGTCCCACTTGAGGTGCGCGCTGAACAGCCGGTGGCTGTAGTCGCCCGAGAGCGTGAAGACGTTGTCGGTGACGTCGGCGTACTCGCGGATGTCGTAGCTGCGCTTGTCCTGCCCGTAGCTCGCGGCGAGCCGCAGGCCGGCGATCGGGGTCACGTGAGCCTCCGCCCGCCAGGTCTCGATGCTCCAGCCCTGATGCTCGCGCGCGATGCCAGCCTGCGTTGTAGGACGCGGTGGTGTCGCCGCGGGCGATGCTGGTGAAGCTGTAGTCCTCGGTCTTGTCGTCGAGCTCGAACTTGCGCCAGTAGGCCATGTAGCCGAGCCAGTTGACGCGGGTCGCCCGTGAGCTTGACGTTCGCCATGAAGGTGTCGTACTCGGCCGCGATGTTGCCGTACGGCGGCACGACGCGTGAACTGCCGGCCGTCGGAGTCGTGGCGCTCGTCTGCAGGTTGGGGTTCGTCGAGATGTTGTGCTGCAGCGGCATCTCCATGCTCATGTTGCCGGTCGAGATCGAGGCGGTGAGCTTGTGCCGCTTCGCGAGCGTGAAGCCGCCGGTGAAGTCGGCCTGCCAGGCGTCGTTGTCCGGGTACATCCAGAGCCGGAAGAACTCGACGTCGTTCACCACCGCGCGCCCGTTCGTGGGGTTGGACATCTCGAGCCGCTCGGGGTTGTCGATCTCGACGAACGGCACGTTGTTCTTGAACTGGCTCACGTCCACCGAGGCGCCGAGGAAGAAGCGGCCCTTGGCGTAGTCGCCGCCGAAGTGGAAGTTGTCGGTCGTGAAGTCGATCGGCGTCGCCACCTCGTAGTCGGGGCCGCCGTAGAAGGTGGTGTTCTTGTTGCCGTCGCGCATCTCGCGGGCGTAGCTCGCGTTCAGCACGAGGTTCTTGCCCACCGGAACTTCGATGCCGGCCCGGCCGGTCTTGCGCACGTAGCGCAGGTCGAAGGTGGGAAGGCCCAGGTTGACGAAGTTCTCGACCGCGTAGAAGCCCGGCACGGTCGGGTTCGCCGGAGCCGATCCCGATGCCGACCGGGTTGCTCGACGTCGGGCGTCACCCACGGCGTGTACACGTTCTGCAGCGCGAGCCGCATCGAGTCCGGCACCGTGAAGACGCCCGCCGACGGCTGGCTGTAGGGCGTGCGCGCGGTGTTCGACTGCCAGTTGGGGTTCTGGTCCCAGCTGAGGCCCAGCAGGAAGCCGCCCTTCTTGCCGAAGACGCCGCCCAGGAACTGGTCGTCGTAGCCGATGTCGATCGTCTTCGCGTCGAAGAAGTACTTCTCGTTGCTCCACGAGTAGGCCGCGCACGGTACGAGCACGCCCTGGGGAATCTCCTCGTACTGCTCGAGCTTCGAGGAGTCGCCCTGGGCGTCGTTGATCTGGCCCGACAGCGTCACGGTGCCCTTGTGGCCCCGCAGGAAGCAGTTCTTCTCCTCCTCCGGCCCCCACTGGGCCGAGGCGGGAAGGGCGAGTGTTGCGAGGATCGCGGCGAAGGCGAGCGGGCGAACGATGGTCTTGGTGGTCATGGTCGTTCTCCTCGCCTACCGGAAGAACCGGTTGCCCGACGGGTGGACCGACCCGTGGATCGCCGGGTGGCAGTGCAAGCAGCCCTGGTTGAAGGCGTAGCGCGACTGGGCCGGGTACGCCGGGCCCGGGTGGCTCGAGGTCTGGTGGCACTGCTGGCAGAGGAGCGGCGTCTTCACCTTCAGCATCTTCTCGTTGACCGTGCCGTGGGGGTCGTGGCAGTTGAGGCAGCTCTCGCGAACCGGCGCGTGCTCCCACAGGAACGGCCCGCGCTTCTCGGCGTGGCAGGTGTAGCAGTTCTGGTTGACCGAGGTCTGCAGCAGCATCTTGTCGTTCGGCGTGCCGTGCGGGTTGTGGCAGCTCGTGCACTCCATCTTGCCTTCGCGCAGCGGCATGTGGCCGGGCCGGATCAGCTGGGCCTTCTTCTGCAGGTGGCAGCTCGTGCACAGCTTCATCTGCGGCTGGCGCAGGAGCGCCTTCTCGTGGACACCGGTCGGGTGCACCTCGTGGCACTGGACGCAGGCGATCTGGCGGCTGTCGTGGCTCGAGCCCGCCCAGTGCTTCTGGTTCTCCTTGTTGTGGCAGCTCATGCACGTGCCGGACGACTCGACGGAGCTCAGCCCCTTGAAGACCCTGATCTTCGTCTTGTCGCCGCCGTTCTCGACGTGCGCCTGGCCGGGCCCGTGACAACCCTCGCAGCCCTGCCCAGACGCCATGTGCGGATTGGTCTTGAAGGCGGTGACCTGGGGCTCGTGGCACCCGGCGCAGGTGTCGATCCCCACGTAGCCGGGAGCCGGAGCGGCCTGCTCGCCGGCCGTGGGCGGTGTCGCGGGCGGCGCCTGGGCCGGTTTCGTGGCCGGTGCCTGGGCCGGTGCCGGAGGCGAGGCCTGAGCCTGCGCCCAGCCGATGGCAGACACGAGCAGCAGGGCCGACACTGCGGCGCCAGCCAGCACTGCCGACCGATTCGTACGCATGGATTCCTCCTGGCGCCCCCCAGCGGAGGGCGCCATGACTACGGAGTGATGACGATGGCGCGTTTTTTCGGACATGATTATTCAGGCTTGGAAGAGGCCGCTCGGCACAGGCTCTTGCGAAGCTCCTCGACCAGATCGCGGTCGAAGCGGTGATGGCCGCCGAGAGTGACCTGGCTGGGCAGCCGCTTTTCGCGGGCCCAGCGTGTCACGGTGTTCGGCGAGACTCCGAGCAGCTTCGAGACGTCCGAACGCGTCAAGAGTCGTCTTTCACCTGCCTCGTCGGCGGATGCTTCGGTGCGTCCCCTTCTCACGCCGACAAGGTACTCTCGCGGCGATATCGTTCGAATGAAACAATTGAGCCACGAGTCTAGCCTTCGCGAGCTACAATTCAAGAGCCAAAATCGAGTTAGGCTGGCAATACTGACAGGAGGAGATCTGATGATGCGTCGGATTCCGATGGTCTTCGTGGCCGTGGTCGCCCTCTCGTTCGCAAGCCGCGCCCTGGCGGGAGACGCCGCGGCGGGCAAGACGGTCTTCGACTCGGCCAAGCCGCCCTGCAAGACCTGCCACACGGACGCCAAGAACCCGCTCGCCAAGGCCGGAGCGGAGAACAGTGCGGACGAGCTCAAGGCCTGGGTCCGCACGCCCAAGGACATGATCGCCAAGAAGGGCAAGAAGGGCACGATGTCGGCCTACGGGGCCGACAAGATCTCGGACGCCGACCTCGACAACCTGGTCGCCTACCTCGGGACGATGAAGTAGCGGCTAGCGCCGCTTCGCGGCGGCGACAATCCGGACCAGCTTCAGCGCGGGGCGAGCGTCGTCGAAGCGCAGGATTGCTCCGATGCGGTCGCGCAGTGTCTTCGAGAGCCCGACGAAGCGGCCGCCCACTTCCTGGCGTCGCTCCGTCCCGACCTTGCGCTGCTTGCCGACCCACAGCGACTCGAGCAGCAGCCGCACCGGCCGGCGGGTGCCGCGCCGGCTCCCGGCCAGGCGCATCTCGAGCCGGTCGCCGGAGCTCACCTCCGGCAGCCGGCGGCCGACGAGCTCGAGCCGGGCGCCGGTGCGGCTCGCGTTCTGGACCGTGGCCGAGAGGCCGCGCACGAGCGCCCGCGCCTCGGTGCGCAGCGCCAGCGGCACGCGCAGCTCGCGCCGCGGCTTGTGCGTGCCGCGCCGCAGCTCGTCCATCGCCTCGCGCAGCCTGCGGCGCTGCGTGCCCGGGTCGAAGTCGTAGCGCAGCCGCATCGCCATCTTGGCGCCGGACGGCCGGCAGTGCGTCACGACGCCGTGCACCTCGATCGGCGAGCTCACCGACGGCGTCGTCATCACGAGCACGAGCTGCGTTCCCGCGGGCAGGCCGCTGTCGGCCTTGAGCAGCGTCTGCCCCTGGCTGATCGCGCGCGAGAGCTCGCGCAGCAGCGCTTCGGCGCTGCGATAGGCCGCCACCAGCCGGATCGGCCCCGGCACGGCCGGCACGGGAAGTCGGTCGATCATGCCGCGCCGATGATGCCACAACCCCGAGCGATAGCGAGGTGAAGAGCCTCGGCTTCGCCTGGGCGAAGGCGGCTTCAGCCGGCCGACGTCCCCGGCGTGCCGGGCGTGCCGGCGCTCCCCGGCGGACCGAAGAGCGCCGCGAGCTCGGGCGCCGAGGCCTCGTCGACGAGCGCCAGCACCTCGTCGCCGGCCTCGATCCGCACGTCGCCGCGCGGGATCACCACCTCGGAGCCGCGCAGGATCGCGCAGATGACGGAGCTGCGCGGCAGCGGCAGCTCGCGGATCGTCATGCCCACGGCGCGCGCGCCCGTTCGGGAGCGTCTCGCTCACGAGCGAGTGGCTGCCGCGGCGCAGCTTGAGCAGCGTCAGCATGTCGCCGAGCGACATCTGCTGCTCGATCAGGCTCGCCAGCACGTCGGCCTGGTTGAGCGCCACGTCGACCCGGAACTTGGCGTCGAACAGCCAGGCGTTGCGCGGGTCGTTGATGGTCGCGATCGTGCGCGGCACCCGGAAGCGCTCGCGCGCGATGAAGCAGAGCGAGAGGTTCTCGGCGTCGTTCGCCATCGAGGCGACCAGCACCTGGGCGCGCGACAGCCCCGCGAGCTCGAGCGTGCGCGGGTCGGTGGCGTTGCCCTCGTAGATGAGCTCGGTCGGCAGCTCGCGGTGGATGTGGTTGAGCACCTGCTGGCGGTGCTCCAGCAGGCGCACCTCGTGCTTCTGCGCGTGGAGCGTCAGTGCGAGCGTCGCACCGGTACGGCCGCCGCCGGCGATCATCACGTACACGTCAGGCCCCCTCGCCGAACAGCCGCCGTCGGAGCACAGCCGCGGCCCCGACGCTGGCTCCCAGCTGCAGCACGTCGTCCGCCTCGAGCAGCGCGCTCGGCTGCGGCAGCGTGGCGCGCCCGCCGCGCGTCAGGCTGACCGGCGCGCACTCGACGCCCGCGACGAGCTCGCCGAGCGTGCGGCCGCGCCAGAGGTCCGGCACTTCCAGCTCGTAGACCTCCACCTCGCCGTTGCCGGCCGACAGCACCGGCCGCAGCCGGCCGCTCTCGAGCAGCTCCTGCACGCGCTGCGCGCCCCATGCGGTCGAGCTCACCATCGGCAGGCCCATCGCCTCGTGCAGCGCGCGCCAGCGCGGGTCGTAGTTGCGCGAGACGACGGCCGGCACCTCGAACACGGTGCGCGCCACGTGCGCAACCACCGCGTTCACGGCGTCCGAGTTCGTCACCGCGGCGAGCCCCTGCGCGTGGCGGACGCCCGCCTTCTCCAGCACGCCCTCGGCCATCGCCTCCGCCTCGATCGTGCGGCCGCGCCAGGCCGGGTCGAGGTGCGAGAAGGACGAGCCCACCTGGTCGATCACCGTCACGTCGTGCCCCTGCCGCGTCAGGAGCTGAGCGAGCTCCGCGCCGACCCGGCCGCACCCGACCACGATCACGTACATGCGCTAGTCCCCCGCTTCGCCCACCTGATAGGGCACGCTGGTGATGACGATACCGCGCTCGAACAGCAGCGCAAGCCGGAGCATGATGGCCGTCTGCGCGTGCAGCAGATTGTGCCAGCGGCGGCGCGGCACGAACTGCGGCACCACGATCGTGATCACCTCGTTCGGCTGGCGCCGCGCCGCGATCTCCTTGATGTAGGCCACGATCGGCTCGAGAAGCAGCCGGTAGGGCGAGCTCAGCACCACGAGCCTCACGCCGGCGCCCCAGAGCCCCCACTTCTTCTGCACCGCCGCCGTCTGCTCGGGGTCGGTCGACACGTAGAGCGCCGTGACGTCCTCCGAGAGGGCGCGCGCGTAGCGCAGCCCCTGCACCGTCCCGCGGTGGACGCCGCTGATCGGCAGGATCACGCGGTGGCGGTCGACGCGCGCCGGCGGGCCGAAGTCTTCGAGCGAGAGCTGCTGCGCGAGCGCGAGGTAGTGCCGGTGGATCGAGAAGAAGACCGTCACCAGCGCCGGGATCACGAGGATCACCACCCAGGCCCCGTCGTGGAACTTGGTGACCGCGAAGATGACGGTCACGACGGCGGTGATCAGCGCGCCCAGCGCGTTCACCACCATCTTGAGACGCCAGTGCCGGTCGTGGCGGAGGACCGAGCCCGCCTCCTGGATCTCCTGGCCGGAGGCGAGCCGTCCCGACTTCCACCAGCGCCGGGCCATGCCGAGCTGCGACAGCGTGAACGAGAGGAAGACGCCGATCGCGTAGAGCGGGATCAGGGCCGTGACGCTCGCGTCGAAGACCATGATCAGCAGCGAGGCCACGATCGCCAGCACCACGATGCCGCGCGAGTAGACGAGGCGGCTGCCGCGGTACGTGAGCTGGCGGGGCAGGTAGCCGTCGCCGGCCTGCAGCGCCGCCAGGCGCGGGAACCCGGCGTAGGCCGTGTTCGCCGCCATCACCAGGATGAGTGTCGTGGCCCCGATCGTGGCGAGGTACAAGAGCCCGCGGCCGGAGTAGGCGGCGCGCGCCAGCTGCGAGATCACCGTCTCGTGCTCCGACGGCACCGCCCCGATCGGCCCGGCCAGGTAGCTGATGCCGAGGAAGAGCGAGGCCAGGATCGACGCCATCCAGATGAGCGTGATGCCCGCGTTGCGGCTGCGCGGCTCCTTGAAGGCCGTGATCCCGTTCGAGAGCGCCTCGACGCCGGTGAGCGCGGTCGTGCCGCTCGAGAAGGCGTGCAGCACCAGGAACATCGTCAGAGCCGCTGCGGGACCGGTGTGCATCTCGGGCGGGTCGCTGAGCGGCGTGAGCCCCCCGAGGAGATAGCGGACGAACGCGGTGCCGACCGTCAGGTACATCATCGCGATGAAGAAGTAGGACGGGATCGCGAACACGGCGCCCGACTCGCGCACCCCGCGCAGGTTGACGACCATCACCAGCCCGACGAGCGTCACCGCGACTGCCACCCGGTGCTCGAGCAGCCCCGGGAACGCCGACACCAGCTGCGCGACGCCCGACGAGATCGAGACCGCCACCGTCAGCACGTAGTCCATCAGCAGCGCCGCGGCCGCCGTCTGCGCCGGCAGCTCGCCGAGGTTGTCGCGCGCGACGATGTAGGCGCCGCCGCCGCCGGGGTAGGCGTGGATCGTCTGCTCGTACGAGATCGTGACGAGCAGCAGCAGCCCCACGATCGCGAGCGAGATCGGGAAGGCGAGCGTGAGCGCGGCCGTGCCGGCGAGCGCCAGGATCGCGAGGATCTCCTGCGTGGCGTAGGCGGTCGACGAGAGCGCGTCCGACGCGAAGACGGCGAGCCCCACCGCCTTGCCGATCGCCTCGTGCGGCGCGTCGGCCGTCGGCAGCGGACGCCCGAGCAGCCACAGGCGCCACGGGGAGCGGCGGCGGGCACGCGATTCGCGCTGGTCCTGCGCGAGCGCTGCGCCGGGCCGTATGAAAGAGGAGTCCTTCACGGGAGGCCGGGAGACTGTAGCACCGCGCCGCCCGGGTTCAACCGCGGGCCCCTAGGGCCGGCTCATGCCCGTGATTCCGCCCCGGCATGGCCGTGCCCGAGTGGTGCTGGTGGCTGGATTCGAACCAGCACTTGGCCCATTTTAAGTGGGCTGCCTCTGCCAGTTGGGCTACACCAGCGCCGGCTTCAGCTCTTCGCGTAACGCCCCGACCAGCGCCTCGTGGATGAGGCCGTTCGTCGCGACGATGCCGTCGGGCCCGAGCCCGAGCGCGCTGCCGTCGAGCCGCGTCGAGCGCCCGCCCGCCTCGCTCAGGACGAGGCGGCCGGCGTGCATGTCCCACG
This sequence comes from uncultured Acidobacteriota bacterium, assembly GCA_963724555.1. GTDB lineage: Bacteria > Acidobacteriota > Vicinamibacteria > Fen-336 > Fen-336 > DATBSL01. The sequence continues at coordinate 83,156 of CAVRVE010000013.1, read as the reverse complement.
GCTTCAGGACCTCTTCCCAGAAGCCGTCGGCGCGCCCGGCCGCGACATAGCAGAGGTCGAGCGCCGCCGAGCCGTCGCGCCGCACGGCGCGCGCCTTGCCCATCACGCGATAGAAGAGGCGCAGCCGCTCCTCGAGCTTCTGGTGCAGGTCGTAGGGGAAGCCGGTGATCAGCAGGCTCTCGATGAGCGACGCGGCCTTCGAGACGCGCAGCGGGCGCCCGTTGACGTGGGCCCCGCCGCCGCGCTCGGCGCTGAAGAGCTCGTCGCGGAGCGGGTCGTAGACGGCGCCGGCCACGATCTCGCCGTCCAGGGCGAGCGCCACCGACGCGCAGAAGAAGGGGTAGGAGTGCGCGAAGTTGACCGTGCCGTCGAGCGGGTCGATGAACCACACGAAGCGCGACCCCGTGTGGCCGAGGTCGGTCTCCTCGGTCACGATGTCGTGGTCGGGGTAGCGCCCGCGGATCGTCTCCAGGATCGAGAGCTCGCAGGCCCGGTCCACCTCGGTGACGAGGTCGATCTCGCCCTTGTACTCGACCGCGACGCCGCTCGCGTAGCGCTCGCGCTGGAGCCGGCCGGCGCGCAGCACCGCTTCGCTCGCGACCGCCAGGTATCTCCAGCTCAAGCCCTTCCCTCCCGAAGCTGCCATTGTATCGCGGCCCAAAAGGAGCCGCGGCCGGGGTTCGGACAGGCCCCTCGGAAGGCCGTTTGGCAAGTCGCTGGTGTGGTGTCACTTGGCGTAAAGCGTGCACCCCGATTGCGGTGGGCAAGCGTTTTGCACCCCATCGGTGACCGCCGGGGTTCTTGGCAGAGTTCGAGCCCGCGGCGAAGGGGGGCACATGAAGAGGCTCGGTGCAGCGCTCGTCGGAGTCGTCGTGCTCGTGGGCATGAAGTTCTACAACAAGGCGTCGGCTCATGACGACGTGCAGGCACGGCTCATCGAGCTGTGCGAGGGCGACGCGCAGTGCCAGTCGGCCGTGAGGACGCACTACGACGCGTGCTTCGACTCGGCCTACAAGCTGGGCGGCCGCCGCGAGGGGTCCAAGCTGGACGTGAACGCCCTCGTCTCGTGCGTGAACTCGAAGTCGGGCGAGGACTACTTCGCCGTGGACGAGAGCAAGAAGTAGCCATGAGCGTCAACACGCCGCGGCCGCGTGCGCCCCGCGTCACGCTTCAGCCCGCGTCCTTCCGGCTTCGACCCGAGTGCACAGCCCGTCGCGCTCCGCTCGGAGGAGGTGCGGGCCGAGTTCATCACCAGGACGTACCTGCACCTCTTCGGCGCGGTGCTCGCCTTCACGCTGCTGGAGACCGCCTACTTCAAGACCGGGCTGGCGCTGCCGATCGCGCAGGCGCTGCTGTCGGTCTCGTGGCTCGCGGTGATGGGCGGCTTCATCGTGGTGAGCTGGCTCGCCTCGCGCTTCGCCCACGTGGCCGAGTCGCCCTCCACGCAGTACGCGGCGCTCGCTGCCTACGTGATCGCCGAGTCGATCATCTTCGTGCCGCTGCTGCTGATCGCGCAGATGACGGCTCCCGGCGTGATCCAGAGCGCGGCCGCGGTGACGCTCTTCGCCTTCACCGGGCTCACGGTGCTGGTCTACGCGTCACGGAAGGACTTCTCCTTCCTGGGCGGCCTGCTGGGCTGGTGCGGTGTCGTGGCGCTGACGCTGATCGCCTCGGGAGTGATCTTCGGCTTCGAGCTCGGGACCTTCTTCTCGGTGGCCATGATCGCGCTCGCCGGTGGCGCGGTGCTGCACGACACCTCGAAGGTGCTCCACCACTTCCCCGAGGACCGCTACGTCGCCGCGTCGCTCGAGCTCTTCGCCTCGGTGGCGCTCATGTTCTGGTACGTGCTTCGGCTCTACCTGAGGAGCCGAGACTAGACACGCCTTTCATGGGGTCAGGTCTTGAATCGTGCTGACGCCGAGCAGGGCACGATTCAAGACCTGACCCCGCTTGCGATTCGAGCCTGACCCCGCCCTTGCAGATGACGTAGGATCCGGCGGATGTCGACGAGCCTTCCGCCGCGGGCGACTCTGCTCCTGCTGCTGCTCGTGGCGTCGCTCCTGCTGCTGCGGCTCGGCGCCGTCCCGCTGCTCGGCCCGGACGAGCCGCGCTACACGCGCGTCGCGGTCGAGATGCAGCGTGCCGTCGTCCTGGGTCCGGCCGACGCTCCAGGGCGAGCCGTGGCTCGAGAAGCCGCCGCTCTACTACTGGCTGGCGGGCGGGGCGTTCCGGTTCCTGGGTGAGACGGAGGCCGCCGCCCGGCTGCCCTCGCTCGCGGCGCTCCTGCTGCTGACGGGCGCCACGGCCCTCTGGGGCGCGCGTCTCTACGGCTCGGCGGCAGGCCTTCACGCGGGATTCGTGGCCGGCACCTCGCTGCTGCCGTTCGCCTACGGCCGCGCGGCGTCGATGGACATGCTGCTCGCCGCCTTCGTGACCGTGGCGATCGGCTTCTACGCGCTACGGCTGGTCGGCATCGCCGGGCGTACGGCCGTCGTCGCCGGCGCGGCGGCAGCGGGCGTCGCCACGCTCGCGAAGGGTCCGCTCGGCCTGCTGCTTCCCGGCCTCGTGGTGGGCGGCTTCCTGCTCTCGACGCGCGACTGGCGCAGGCTCCGCGAGCTTTTCGCTCCGCTCGCGATCCTCGCCTTCCTGGTCGTCGCGGCGCCCTGGTACGTGGCGATCTTCCGCGACCAGGGCGAGCGCTTCGTCTCGGTCTTCCTGCTGAACCACAACCTCCAGCGCTTCTCGTCCACGATCCACAACCACCCCGGCCCGTTCTGGTACTACCTGCCGGTGCTGCTGGTCGGGCTCTTCCCCTGGTCGGGGCTCGCGATCCCCGGCCTCGTGCGCACGTCGCCGCGCGAGTCGCTCGCCGATCGTTTCGTGCTGTTGTGGCTCGTGCTCCCGCTCGCGTTCTTCTCGCTCGCGGCGTCGAAGCTGCCGGGCTACATCCTTCCCTGCGTGCCGCCGCTCGCGATCCTCATGGGACGCGCCGCGGACCGCCTGGTGACCGAGGCCGCGACACCGGAGCGCTGGCTCGCGGCCCGAGTCGTGGGCCTCGTCGGCCTGGTGCTGGGCGCGCTCGTGGCCATAGCACCGGCCGCGCTCTTCCGCGAGCAGGAGCCGCTCTGGCGCTCGCTGATCCCGCTCGCCGTGTGGGCGCTCGTCGTGACGTTCCTGGTCTCGAGCCGCCTGCGGATCGACCCGGCGGGTGCGCTGCGCACGCTGCGGGTCGGGGCGGCGGGGCTCCTGCTCTTGATCGCGCTCGCCGCCCCGCCGATACTGGCGCGCCGAGAATCGGGCCGGGTGCTCTTCATTCCGGCGATGGGCCGCGAGGTGCTGGCCTGGGGGGCTTGGCGGACGGCATGGATGGCAGGCTACTTCTACAACGACGGGCGCGTGCGCGAGGTCGCGGACGCGAGCGAGGTGATGGCGGCCGTCGAGCAGGGGCCCCAGCTCGTCCTTCTGGGACCCGCCGAACGGCGCCGCCTCGAGGCGATGGGGGGCCTGCTGGTGCGGAGGCTCGCGAGCGGACCGCGCGACAACTCGCTCGTGCGCGTCGAGCGGCGGGGCGCGACGCAGTGACGCGGCCGCGCACCGCCGTGCTCCTGCTCGCGGGACTGCTCGCCTCGTGCACGGCGGGGGCGGCTCCGCAGCAGCCGTCGGTCTCGTACGGCGCGGGCGAGGGAGCCGCGGCGAAGCTCGCCGCCGACCTCTGCGTCGCCTGCCACGGCGAGAACCTGGCCGGCGGACGCTCCTCGAGCCTGATCGACGACACCTGGATCTACGGCGGTACCGACGCCGACCTCGCGAAGAGCATCCGCGACGGCCGGCCGAACACGCTGATGCAGCCGTTCGGTGGCGCGCTCAGCGAGCGGGAGATCCGCTCGCTCGTGGTGCTGATCCGCGAGCTGTCGGAGAAGGCCAAGGTCGAGGGCGGCAAGCTCCAAGCGCCTGCGATCGACGCCGTCTTCAAGAGCGAGCGCCAGGCGTTCAAGCTCGAGACCGTGTTCGACGGGCTCGACACGCCGTGGGGCTTCGCCTTCCTGCCCGACAAGCGCGTGATCGTCACGGAGCGGCCGGGCCGCCTCCGCATCCTCACGCCGGGCCAGCCGCTCGCCGAGCCGATCCGCGGCGTTCCGCACGTCTGGCTTCAGCAGGACGGCGGGCTGCTCGACGTCGCACTCGACCCCGACTACGCGACGAACGGCTGGATCTACCTGGGCTACTCGGTCGAGGGCGCGAACCGCAGCTCGATGACGACGATCGTGCGCGGCCACGTGCGCGAAGGTGCCTGGGTCGACCAGGAGTTCATCTATAGGCCGCCGGCCGACGTCTACCGCACCGGCAACGACCACTACGGCACGCGGATCGTGTTCGACACCGCGGGTCACCTGTTCTACTCGATCGGCGACCGCGGCGTGCAGCAGGAGGCGCAGAGCCTCTCGCTGCCGGCCGGCAAGATCCACCGCGTCATGCGAGACGGCAGCGTGCCCAAGGACAACCCCTTCGTGGGGCGCGCGGGTGCCCTCGAGACGATCTGGAGCTACGGCAACCGCAACCCGCAGGGCATCGCCTTCCACCCGGTGACGGGCGAGCTCTGGGCCTCCGAGCACGGACCGCGCGGCGGCGACGAGCTCAACTGGATCCAGCCCGGACACAACTACGGCTGGCCGGTCGCGACGTACGGCATCAACTACGACGGCACTCCGGTCAGCGACAAGACGGAGATGGAAGGCATGGACGGCCCGGTCGTCCAATGGACGCCGTCGCTCGCCGTGTGCGGGATGGCGTTCTACACGGGCGAGCGCTTCCCCGGCTGGAAGAACGACCTCTTCCTCGGCGGCCTCGTCGGCCAGCAGCTGCGCCGGCTGGTGATCGAGGGCCACAAGGTCGTGCACGAAGAGGTGCTCTTCCGAAAGCTCGGCCGCGTGCGCGCGGTCGTGAACGGGCCCGACGGCTACCTCTACGTCGCGCTCAACATGCCCGGGAAGATCGTGCGGCTGGTGCCGGCGCCGTAAGGCTCAGGCGGGGACGCGCTTCAACATGCGGACGACCGTGCCGCCGCGCGGCGGGAACGAGTGCTGGACCTCGTCCATGAACTGGCGCATGAAGAAGATGCCGCGGCCGTAGGCCTTCAGCAGGTTCTCGGGGGCGAGCGGGTCCGGCACGACACCGGGATCGAAGCCCTTGCCCTGGTCGCGCACCTCGACCTCGAGCGCGCGATCCTGCAGCGTGAAGCGGACGTGAACGCGCTTCGACTCGTCCTGCTGGTTGCCGTGCTTGATCGCGTTCACGACCGACTCGCGCACCGCGACCGACATGTAGTGCGACACTTCCTCGTCGAAGCCCACGAGCCCGCAGCACTGGACGAGGACCGTCTGGACGACGTCCAGCATCTCGAAGCGGCTGGAGACGTCTAGCGTGACCGTCCGCTCTTGCTGGGCCTTGCTCATTGCTGGTTGCGCCTTCAGTTTTCTGGACGGCCGCTGCGACGCGGGACGCTAGCATGGCCGTCACACGAGGGTCAAGGACGCCGGACAACCTCGCCGCGACGGGACCGGATCGCGGTTAGTCCCCTGCGGCAGCAGCACTTCCGGGTGGCGTGCGCGCTAGACTCGGGAGCGATGCGCGAGGCGGCCGGGCCCGAGGACGACGCGGCCGCGCTGTCCCGCTTCCTCGACCAGCACGCGCGCGTCCTCGTGCTGACGGGCGCCGGCTGCAGCGCGCCTTCCGGCATTCCCGACTACCGCGACGCGGACGGCGCCTGGAAGCACACGAAGCCGATGACGTTCGCCGATTTCACGGGCAGCGCGGCCGCGCGGCGGCGCTACTGGGCCGGCAGCCTGCGCGGCTGGCCTCGCGTTCGCGACGCGCGCGCGAACGCCGCTCACCTCGCGCTGGCGCGGCTCGAGCAGGCGGGCCGTGTCGTGGGCCTCGTGACCCAGAACGTGGACGGGCTTCATCAGCGCGCGGGCAGCCGGCGCGTCGTCGACCTGCACGGCCGGCTCGACCTCGTCGAGTGCCTCGGCTGCGGCGCCGTCGTGCACCGGGAGGACGTGCAGTCGCTGCTCGTCGCCTGGAACCCGGGCTTCGCCGCGACTCCGCGCGAGGATGGGTCTGTGAGGCCGGACGGCGACGTGCGCGTTGCAGCAACGCCCGACGATCTCCTGGTGCCCGACTGCCGCGAGTGCGGCGGCGTTCTCAAGCCGAGGGTCGTGTTCTTCGGCGAGAGCGTCCCCCGCTCGCGGGTCGCGGACGCGTTCGCCGCCCTGGACGAGGCGGACGCGCTGCTCGTCGTCGGCTCCTCGCTGATGGTCTACTCGGGCTATCGATTCGTGCGCGCCGCCCGCGAGCGGAGCCGCCCGGTGGCGCTCGTCAACCTCGGCCGCACGCGCGCCGACGGCGAGTGCTGCCTGAAGCTCGAGCGCGACTGCGCGACGCTGCTCGCCGAGGCGGTGCCCGCCGCGTCCTGACGGCCCGCGTGGCGCGCCCACGCTCGCGCACATAGAATCGCGCGGTGAAGATCGAGCCGGCCGCCTCCGTGCGCGGGACGTTCACGCTGCCCGGCGACAAGTCCATCTCGCACCGCGCGGCGATCCTCGGCGCGATGGCCGAGGGCGAGACGCGCATCGGCAACTTCGCCGAGGCTGCGGACTGCGCCTCGACGCTCGCGTGCCTGCGCGGCCTGGGCGTGCGCGTCGCTCGTGACGGGAGCGAGGTCGTGATCCAGGGCGGCCTCGAGAGCTGGCGCGCTCCGGCGAGCGTCCTCGACGCGGGCAACTCGGGCTCGACGATCCGCATGCTCGCGGGTCCGCTCGCGGGACGGCCGTTCCGCGCGACGCTCACCGGCGACGAGTCGCTCAGCCGCCGGCCGCTCGAGCGCGTCGCGGCGCCGCTCCGCGCGATGGGCGCGACGCTCGAGACCACCGACGGCCACGCGCCGCTCACGATCACGGGCGGAGCGCTCCGCGGCATGACCCACGAGCTGCCCGTCGCGAGCGCGCAGGTCAAGACGGCGCTGCTGCTCGCCGGCCTTTCGGCCGCGGGCCGCACCACCGTGCGCGAGCCGATGCCGAGCCGCGACCACACCGAGCGCATGCTGCCGGCCTTCGGCGCGCGCGTCGTGCGCGACGGGCTCGCGGCGAGCCTCGACGGCGGCCAGCGACTCCGCGGCACGTCGGTCGACGTGCCCGGCGACGCGTCGAGCGCGGCCTTCCTGGTGGTGGCCGCGCTGGTGCTGCCCGACTCCGAGGTGCGGCTCGAGGGCGTCCTGCTCTCCCCCACGCGCACCGCCTTCCTCGAGGTGCTGCGGGCCATGGGAGGCCGCGTCGAGGTGCTTGTCGAGCGGACGGAGCCGGAGCCGGTCGGCACGATCGTGGCCTCGTCGTCCTCGCTCGTCGGAACGCGGATCGATCCGGCGCTCGTGCCGTCCCTGATCGACGAGGTGCCGGCGCTCGCCGTGGCGGGCGCCTTCGCCTCGGGCAGGCTCGAGGTGACCGGCGCCGGCGAGCTGCGGCACAAGGAAACCGATCGCATCGCCGCGCTCACGCGTGGGCTCAAAGCACTCGGCGCGCGCGTCGAGGAGCGCCCGGACGGGCTCGTCGTCGAAGGCGGTGCGCCGCTCCACGGGGCCCGGGTCGACTCCGAGGACGACCACCGCATCGCGATGGCGCTCTCGATCGCCGCCCTCGGAGCCCGCGGGGCGAGCGAGGTCGCGCGCGGCGAGTGCGTCGCCGTCTCCTTCCCGAGCTTCTACGAGGTGCTCGGGCGGGCCACCGGCCGTGCCTGAGCGGCCGCTGCGCATCGTGCTCGTGGGCTTCATGGGCGCCGGCAAGAGCGCCGTGGGGCGGAGGCTGGCCCGCCGGCTCAAATTCCGGTTCGTGGACCTCGACCTCCGGATCGAGAAGCGGGCCGGGAAGACGATCGCCGAGGTTTTTCGCGAGCAGGGCGAAGCCGCTTTCCGTGCCCTCGAGCTCGAGGAAGCCGGCGCCGTGTCCGAGCTCGAGAACGTCGTCGTCGCGGCCGGCGGGGGCGCCTTCGTGGTCCCCGCGACGCGCGAGCTGCTCCGGAAGGGAGCGCTTACCGTCTGGCTCCAGTGCGATCTCGAGATCACTTTGCGACGAGTCCGCACCGACGGAAGCCGCCCGCTTGCCGGGAACCGTGAGATAATGCGGGCCTTGCTGGCCGAGCGAGAACCCTCCTACCGTCAGGCAGACGTAACGGTCGACACATCGAGACGCAAGCCCCGTGAGGTTGTCGACCGCATCGTGGAGCTGATCGAGGGGCAGCAGGAGAAGCCGTCCGTGCGGCCATGAGATACCTGATCCTCTCGGACATCCACTCCAACTGCGAGGCGCTCACCGCCGTCCTGGCCCGCGTCAAGCGCAAGCGCTGGGACAAGGCGGTCGTGCTCGGCGACGTCGTCGGCTACGGCGCCAACCCGAACCAGGCGGTGGAGATGGTGCGCCAGCTGCGGCCGCTGATGGCGATCCGGGGCAATCACGACAAGGTCTGCTCGGGCGTCGAGGACGGCGAGATGTTCAACCGCGTCGCGCTGCAGGCCGCGATGTGGACGCGCCAGAAGCTCACGCCCTCGAACCTGCGCTGGCTGCAGTCGCTGCCGGAGGGTCCCCAGATCGTCGACGGCACGTTCGCGGTCGCCCACGGCACGCCGATCGACGAGGACGCCTACATCTTCGGCGAGATCGAGGCGCTCAACGTGTTCCGCCAGACCGCGTTCCCGCTCTGCTTCTTCGGGCACTCGCACTTCCCCGTGCTCTTCGGCCTCTCGCCCGACGCGATCCAGACCGTGCTCACCGACACGGAGGCTTTCCGCTTCCGCCTCGAGCCGGGCGTGCGCTACCTCGTCAACCCCGGCTCGATCGGGCAGCCGCGCGACGGCAACCCGCTCGCCTCGTTCGCGATGTTCGACAGCGACACCCGCAGCGTCACGATCTACCGCGTGCCCTACAAGGTGGAGCGGGCGCAGCGCAAGATCCTCGACGCCGGCCTGCCGCGCCCGCTCGCCGACCGCCTCGCCCTCGGACGATAGCTCAGGGCACGCGGAACGCGGCCTCGCGCAGGCGCCGGCGCAGATCGGCCGGCACCGCCACCACGCGAGCGCTCGGCACGCCCGACCCGTACTGCCACGGCAGCGCCGTGCGCAGCTGCGCGAAGGCGGGGGTCGCCGGAGGACCGAAGTCGGCCGTCGCCTTCGGCTGTCCGCCGCTCGTCCCGATCGCGACGGTGTCGCTCAGCAGGGCCGCCCAGTAGCGCGCGAGCGCGATTGCGGTGGGCGGTGCGCCGCGGCCCGGGAAGCCGGGCGGCGTCTCGTAGGCAGCCGTGTCCTGCGGGAAGACCCGCACGATCCGGTCGGGCGCGCCGACGATGCCGACGCAGACGTCCGGATCCTGGCGCGCCTCGAAGGCGATCGCCTGGCCCACGCGCGCGCGGTCGACGGCCGAGTTCAGGTCCTTCGCGACGGCGAGCGCCCGCTCGCCGACCGACCGCGAGTCGCCCTTCCACGACAAGAGCAGCACCGGGGCGAGCTCGGTCCCGACCGTGGCCTGCCCGGCCGCTGCGCCCTCGCCCGGCACGCCCGCGAGGAAGCGCGGCACCCAGGCGCCTTCGACGAGCCGCTGCACCGTGAAGCGCGGCCCTTCGCCCGAGGCCTTGCCTCCCGCCTGCACCACGACCGGTAGCGCCACCTCGGCCTGGGCGTGGGGCGTCGCCGGCACCACGACCACGAGCTCGGTCGTCGAGCCGGCCACGACCAGCGCCGGCTCCTTCTCGAACGCGACCGAGCTCGCGGCGTCGAAGCCCGCGCCCTTGACGCGCACGAGGTCGCCCGCAACGCCCCGCGGCGGCTCGAGGGCCGCGACGAGCGGCAGGCGGCCCAGGAAGATCGAGGCGGGCGCCGCGCTTCGGCCGTTGACCGTGACGAGGACCGGGTGCCGGCTGCCGGTGGCGGCCGCCAGCGTCGGCATCTGCAGGCGCACCGACTGCGGCTCGACCTTCACGACGGTCGCGGCCTGGCCGCCGATCGTCACGCTCAGGCCATCGCCGAAGCCGTTCCCGACGAGCGTTACCTCGTCTCCTGCGAGCGCCCCCAGAGGCTCGACGGAGGTGACCCGCAGCGGCGCCAAGGCCATCAGCGACACGGACCGCGAGCGGCCGATCGACGTCTCGACGGACACGGCCACGCTGCCCGAGGCCGGCAGGCTCGGGACCTTCACCGCGAGCGTGTCCCGCGACCCGCTGGCCGGCACCACCGACACGCTGCCGAACCAGACCTTGTTGTCGAGCGGGTCGGAGCTGAACCGCGAGCCGGTGAGCGTGACGGTCTGCCCCATCTCGGCGCGCGCGGGCTGGACCGACGCGAGGCTCGGGATCGTGAAGAAGTAGTACTTGATCAGCCAGCCCACGGCGACGAGCGCCAGGACGCCGCCTCCGACGAGCGCGACCAGGCGCGGGTCGACGTCGGGCATCCGGAAGGCGCTCGGCTTGCGGCGCGCGGGTCCGCGCGCCCTCGCCCGCGCTGGCGCAGGCTTGACCGCTTCCGCGGGAGGCGGCGGAAGCGGCGGCATGTCGGGCACGGATCCCCTGGGGATCCGCAGCTTGATCTTCGGGGCCGGAGGGCCGTCGTACTTCGGCGGGACGAACGTGATCACGTCGCCGTCCAAGAGCCCCGCCGTCTCCACCGGCTCGCCGTTCACCCAGGTGCCCTTGCGGCTGCCGTTGTCGATCATCGAGATGCCGAGGTCGTCCCAGCGGATCTTGATGTGGGCGAGATCGATGTCCGGGTGGTCGAGCCGCAGGTTGGCGAGGCGGCCGGAGCCGACGATGAGGCTCAGGCCCGGTGTCAGGACGACGTGGTGGCCGTCGATCATCCCTCCGACCACCAGGACCGAGGGTTGTTCGGGAACTTCGTCGGACATGCCCTCTCCAGAGCCGCGCCGATGATAGCACCCGCGAGCGGAGCGGCTCCGGATGCGCGCGCGTCAGGACGCGGGCCAGCCGAGGTCGACGCCGGCCTCGCGGACGAGGCGCAGCAGCAGCCGCACCGGCAGCCCGGCCACGTTCGAGGGCGATCCGGAAAGCGACTCCACGAAGAGGCCGCCCAGGCCGTAGACGTTGTAGGCGCCGGCCTTGTCGAGCGGCTCGCCCGTCGCGGCGTACCACGCGAGCTCGTGCGCGCTCATCGGCGCGAAGCGCACGCTCGTGCGCTCGACGGCCGAGTGCAGGCTCGCGCCGCGCGCGAGGCAGAGGCCCGTCACCACCTCGTGCTCGCGGCCGGCGAGGCCCTGGAGCATCGCGCGCGCGTCCGCCGCGTCCTTGGGCTTGCCCAGGATGCGCCCGTCGCAGACCACCTCGGTGTCGGCCCCCAGCACCGGCAGCGTCTCGCCGCGGGCGACCGTGGACGCCTTCTCGCGCGCGAGGCGCTCGACCGTCGCGGCGCCGTCCTCCCCCGCGCGGAGCGCCTCGTCCACGTGCGAGACCTTCACCCGGAACGGCACCCCGAGCTCGCGCAGGATCTGGGCCCGCCGCGGTGAGGCCGACGCGAGGACGAGCCGCGGCTCCACGCGTCGCTAGCGGCGGAAGAGCGTGATCACGCGCGCGACGAGCGCCGCCGCGCCCTGCGACTTCGTGACCACTTCGTCGGCTCCGTGGATCTGGCGGGCCTCGCGCTGGTTCGAGACGTTCTCGCGCGTCCAGAGCACGACGGGGATGTCCACCCACTCCATCGTGGCCTTGATCATGTTCACGAAGTCCTTGCCGGCCAGCTCGCCGCTGACGGCGAGCTCGAGGACGATCACGTCCGGCTTCTCCTTCGCGACCGCCGAGAGCGCCTTGTTGCCGTCGTCGAACGCCCGCACGGGAATGTCGGCCTTCTCGAGCTCGGCCGTCGCCGCCTCGCGCGTCCTGGCATCGTCGTCGAGCAGCACGGCCGTCTTGCGCTGCTGTGCGCGGATCTGGGACAGCGCAGGCGAAGCACTCATGTCCGCGACCGGGATCCCGGTCGCGGGGGTCGCGAAGGGCTCGGCGGAGCGTCCCGCGAGTCCCGCGAGCGCGGCGAGGATCGCCTGCTGCGTCTCGCGCACCGCCTGGATCTCGCGGAGCAGCATCTCGAGCGTGACCTCGGAGGACGTGGCGCTCTTGCGACTGCTGCGCACCGCGCCGCCCGTCGACTTGCCCGAGAGCGTCGTCTGGCCGACCTTCACCGCGGTCCGCTGCGGGGAGAGCCCCGGGCTCGTGTCGGTGCCCGGCTTGGGTGGATTGGCGGGAGGCGCCGGAGGCGCGGGCGGATCGGCCGCAGGCGCGGGCGGCTGCGCCGCGCCGCCACCCGAGCGCAGGGCCGCCGCGCGCGTCATCAGGCGCGAGCCGCAGCCCGGGCAGGTGACGATCGCGTCAGGGTTCGTCAGCGGGCCGATTTCGGCCTTGCAGCGCGGGCAGTTCATTCAGGCAACGGCCCGGCTCGTGGCGCTCGGGCGGTGCGCGAGTATAACGTAGGCGGAGCGGTCACAAATGCAGCGGCCCCGCAACCCCGACCTCGCCGCCCGTCTCTTCGGGGCGAAGCCCGAGCACACCCTGGCGCTGCTGCGCGCCGCCTGGCCGTCCGCCGTGGGCGAGGAGCTCGCGCGCCGCACGCAGGTGGTGGCGCTCGACCGCGGCGTGTTGCGCGTGATGGTGCCCGACGTGCGCTGGCAGCGCAGCCTGCTGCGCGTGCGCGGCGACATCCTGATGCGCCTGCGGACCGTGGCCGGACGCGCCACGCCCCGCATGCTCGGCTTCGTCACGGGGCCTGTGGCGGACTCGGCGCCGAAAGTCGCGCCCGCGCCGGTCGTCGAGCCACGCCGAGGCGCCCGCGGCCGTCAGGCAAGCCGCGGAGTCCATCCCGGATCCGGAGCTCCGGGCCCGCTTCCTGGAGGCCGCCGCTCGCTATCTCTCGCGGTTCGGGCGGGATCAAGCCGACACGACCGGTGCGCCGCCTTCGGGCTCGGCTGGCGGCTCCTCGACCTCCGGCTGCACCGGCCGAAGCGCCGAGACCAGCTCGATCTCGGCCCCCAGGAGCGCCACGCGCAGCGCGCAGCGGAGCAGCACGAAAGCCTGCTGCAGCAGCACGAGCACGACGAGCAGCCTGCCGGGCGGGACCGCGCTCGACAGCGCGAGGTAGAGGGCGAAGAGGGCCAGCAGCAGCACGGCGTTCCACGACCACACCGAGAGCCACTTCAGCGGATGGCGCAGCACCGTCGCGAGCGCCGGCCGCAGCAGCCTGCGCACCCGCCTCTCGTCGTCGCGGACGAGGAGCACGCGTGCGGCGTCCTGCACGAGCAGCACGAAGACCAGAGCCGCGCCCGCCACGGCCACCGCCAGCAGCCAGACCGAGACCGCCAGCCACTCCGAGCCCGATTCCCGGCGCAGGTGACGGCTGAGCGCGAGGAGCGGCGCGGCCGCGAGCCCCGTGGCGAGAGGGGCCGTCACGAGCGTGATCAGACCGAGCCTCAGGAAGCGCAGGAAGAAGCGCCCGGCGCCGCGTCCGAAGCGGTGAGCGAACGAGCGCTCGTCGCCGCTCGTCAGCACCTCGAGCGTCCCTCCGGTCGTGGCGAGGGCCACGATCAGCCCGAGCCCGAAGGCAGCGAGCGCCGCGCGGCCGAAGCCGGAAACGAGCCCCGGCTGGATTTCGCTCAGGTCCGCCAGCACGCCGAAGCGGAACGCCTCGCCGAGCGCGTCCGCCCCCGGCAGCGGCCCCATCACCGACGACAGCGTCAGCCATCCCGGCAGGCCGGCCGCGAGCGCCAGCGCCAGGTTGAAGAGCCAGAGCGTCACCACCAGCCGCGGATTGTGTCGGGCCACGGCCGTGCCTCGCAGCGTCGCCCGCCAGCTCATGGCTAGAGCCCTGCCAGCGCGAGGAGCTGCTGCAGCCAGAACACGAGCCGTGTGCCCCAGCGGTTCGCGGCCCGCGTATCCGGCTCGGCTCGCCTCGCGTTGTTGACGCGGTTGACGTCCAGCTTCAGCCGGTCTTCGGGATCCACCGTGGCGGAGACGAGCTGCTTGGCCGTCGTGAGCTCGATCTTCTTGAAGCGCCCGCGCCACGGCTCGCCGCTCGCGGCGCCCTGGGCGAGTCCCGTGTTCTCGACGCCGGCGCGATCCGCCTCGACGAGCGGCAGCGTCTGCGTCTCGCCGCCCTCGTAGTCGAGCCGCAACGACGTCGGCAGCACCACCTCGCCGCGGCGCCGCACCATCACCGTCGTGCGCCAGCGCCGTCCTGCCGGCCGCGTCCGCCTGCTTCTCCTTCTCGCGGGCCTCCTTCTTCGTGACGCTCTTGCGGGCGTCGCCCTCGCCGAAGAAGCCCAAAGGCTCGTCGATCTTCTCGCTCTTCACCGACGACACCTCGTCGTCGAGGATCCCGGGGCGCTCCGTCGTCTGGGCGAAGAAGCCGGAGAGGTCGCGTCCCGCCACCTCGCTCACGACGGCGTAGAAGTCGTCGCTCGTCGGATGGCGGAAGCGGAAGCGCTCGTGGTAGGTGCGCATCGCCCGCGCGAGCGTCTCCTCGCCGACGAGCGCCCCGAGCGTGAGCAGCGTGAGCTCGGTGCGCGCGTAGGAGTTGAAGGCGTAGTTGCCGCCGGAGGAGAAGCCCCAGGCGGGCGTCCGGATGCGGTCGAACATGCGCTCGATCGAGTTCTGCAGGCGCGACAGCTCGAGCCCGCCGAGCACGCAGCCCGAACGCCTGCAGGATCCATGGGCCGTAGACGCTTGTCCATCACCTTGCCGGTCGAGTAGCTGTTGAAGCCTTCGTCGAGCCACGACTCCTCGAACTCGTTCGAGGCCACCATGCTCTGCCAGTACTGGTGGCCGAACTCGTGCACGACCACCTCCTCGGGCGCGAGGACGCGATCGAGCGGCCAGCGGTTCAGGAGCACGGACGTCCCTGCCGTGATGAAGGTCGGGTACTCCATTCCGCCCGATCCCCCCGCGCCGAAAGCCGGGTCGACGATCGTGATCGTCGGGTAGGGGTAGCGCCCGTACCAGAGCCCGAACCACTTGATCGCCGCCTTCGCCGCGCGCAGGTGGCGCTCGCGCTGGGGCAGGTGCTCGGGCTGCAGCAGCAGGTGGATGTCGACGTCGGAGAGCTGCAGCTCCTCGCGGCTGCGGCCGACGAGCGCCGCGACCTCGGCGTACTCCTGCTCGCTCACGTCCTTCTCGCCGGAGAAACGCGCGGTCACCTCGACGAAGCGGGGCGACGCGGCCCAGGCGAAGTCGATCACGTCGTCGCGCTCGAACACGTGAGTCGACGTCCCGTCCGGGTTGTCGCGGCGCTCGCTGCGCGTCCCCGTCGCTCCGATCACGTAGCTCTTCGGAGCCGTGATCTCGACGCGGTAGCTTCCGAAGTCGGCGTAGAACTCCGAGTAGGCGTGGAACTGGTGGCAGTTCCAGCCGGACGTCGCCCGGCCGCGGGCGCCGGCCGGCTCGAACACGGCGAGCTTGGGGAACCACTGCCCGACCAGGAAGTAGTCGCGGAAGTAGCCGGTGCGCGCGAACACGCGCGGCAGCTTCGCGGTGAACTCGACGTCGAGCTCGATCGTGCCGCCCGCCGGCACGGGCGCGGGCAGCGGCACGCGCCACACGGTGCGGTCGGCCGCGTTGCCGTCGTCCGGCTGCTCGAAGCGAGCGCCGGCCGTGAGGTCCACGCCGTCCTTGCGCCGGATCGACTTCACGTCGATGAAGCCCCAGCCCTCGTCGGGCATCTGGTCGCCGCGCAGCTGGCCGCCCGACTCCCTGAAGAACGTGCTCTCGGAGTTCTTGAACGCGTTCAGGTACAGGTGGAACCAGAGCTCGCCGACGGGCTCGCTCGCCGGGTTGCGCCAGGTGACGTGCTCGGACCCGGCGAGGGTCTTCGCGTCGGCGTCGAGCTTCACGCGGATGTCGTAGTCGGCGATCCGGGGAGCGTGGGCCGGGAGCGGGTCGGCCGCCGCCGGCGCGCAGAGCGCGAGAATCGCGAGGAGCGCGGGCCTTCGCATCGCGCTCAGTCGAGCGCCGCGATGTCGTCGTCGAGCGCCCGCAGCGCCCGCTCGAGCATCTGGCGATGCGCCGGGACGCTCACGCCGGCGAGGCGCTGCACGACGTCCACGCGCGCGAGCTCGAGGCGTCTCTTGCGGGCGGCCAGCACCGGGTCGATGGCCGGGCCGGGCCGGCGCGTCACTCGGGCTGCCGCGCTCTCCTGCTGGTCGGCGACGGACTTGCTTTCGAACCCACGTGCCATGGGGAACCCCCTGGAGGTCGGGCCCGGAAGTCTACTCCCGAAAGCGAAGGCCTGGGGCGAGGCTCTGGCTCAGTGCGTATCGCAGCGAGTGAGTGCGCGCCGGCGAGGGAGGCCGGAGGAGGTTACGGGCGGCGAGCGCAGCCCGATTCACTCGGGCGGAGCGAGCGGGGGGGTCTCAGGGGGGACACGGCGCAGTGTCCCCCCTGCTTACTAAAGCCGCCGCTCGAAGATCTTGAAGTCGCTCTTCTCGGCCTCGACGATGTCGTCGAGGAGCGCGTAGATCGCGGCGATCTTCCGGTCCTTGTGGAACTTGTCGTCGAAGGCCGTGAACTCGATCTCGTCCTTGAAGCGGAACACTTCCATGAGGTAGTTGGGACGGCTGCGGTCCTCGTAGATCGCGACGTCCCCGCCGCCGATCGTGTGCAGCATCGGCTTGAGCTCGCGCATCAGGTCGAAGAATTCCCCGCGCCGGCCCTCGCGGATCGAATACGTGATCGCGAGCAGCACCCCGGCCTCGGCGAATTCGGGGAGCGCGGCCAGCGGCCGGCTTCGCCGAAGTGGCGGTGAGCGGCCTGCGCTGGTCGCGCGTGGGCGGCATCGACCGCGCGGGCAGCGAGACGGCGACGCGCAGCGGCGCGACGTGCTTGGTCGGAAGCGGCGACGGAATCGGGGCGCGGCGCGCGGGCGCAATCCCGTGCGTCGAGCGCGCCGGAGTCGAGGCCCTGGACCTGGAAACGGACGCACGGCGCGCGGGCTTCGAGGGTTTCGAGCGCGCGCGGCTGCGGTTCCGGGTCTGCGGGGGCTTCGCGCGCTTGGACGAGCGTGCGGCGGATCGATGAGATGGACGACGGGCCTTGCCCTTAGCCTTGCGGTGCGATGCTGCCTTCAACTGCTACCCCTTGCTTGGATCTTTGCCCCGGCGAGCGTTAATGACCGGCCGGCCATTCCCGCTGCGTCAGTAACAATAGTGTAACAGGCGGACCCGCTCGACCCTAGCTCTTTTTTCGGAGACCACTCCAGAGGTCCGAATCCCGGTGCTGGACAGCACGGATGTTTTTGTTTTTAATGACTTTATACACGAACCGGACCATTGGATCGACGTGCAAGTTTTGCGTCGTCGCTGAAAACAGCGGCTCTCGCGCGCAATCAGCGATCCCCAACAGATTGCGATTCCACTGCGGACCTCGCCTGTCCGCTCGGGACGCTAGGATCGCTCTCGAACCTGCGGCGTGGAAGGCCACGCCGCTCTCCCGGAGAGGACGAAGGAGACGACGATGGCTGACGACAAGCAGGAGCGCGCCAAGGCGATCGAGGCCGCGCTCGCGCAGATCGACAAGCAGTTCGGCAAGGGATCGATCATGCGGCTCGGAAGCCGCGAGACGATCGACGTCCCCGCCATCCCCACCGGAGCGATCTCGCTCGACGCCGCGCTCGGCGTCGGCGGCCTGCCCCGCGGCCGCGTGATCGAGATCTTCGGCCCGGAATCCTCGGGCAAGACGACGCTCTCGCTCCACGTGATCGCCGAGGCGCAGCGCCGCGGCGGCATGGCCGCATTCGTCGACGCGGAGCACGCGCTCGACGCGGTCTACGCCGGCAAGCTGGGCGTCGACATCGACAACCTGCTCGTCTCCCAGCCCGACAGCGGCGAGCAGGCGCTCGAGATCGCCGAGGTGCTGATCCGCTCCGGGGCGGTCGACGTGCTCGTGGTCGACTCGGTGGCGGCTCTCGTCCCCCGCGCCGAGCTCGAGGGCGAGATGGGCGACGCGCAGATGGGCCTGCAGGCCCGGCTCATGAGCCAGGCGCTCCGCAAGCTCACCGCGATCGTCGCGAAGAGCAAGACCAGCCTGATCTTCATCAACCAGCTGCGCGAGAAGATCGGCGTGATGTTCGGCAACCCCGAGACCACGACGGGCGGCCGGGCGCTCAAGTTCTACTCGTCGGTGCGCCTCGACATCCGCCGGATCGCCTCGCTCAAGGAAGGCGAGGTGGTCGTCGGCAGCCGCGCCAAGGTGAAGGTGGTCAAGAACAAGGTCGCGGCGCCGTTCCGCGAGGCCGAGTTCGACATCCTCTACGGCGAGGGCATCAGCAAGGAAGGCGACCTGCTCGACCTCGGCGTCGACCACAAGATCATCGAGAAGTCGGGAGCCTGGTACGCCTTCAACGGCGAGCGCATGGGCCAGGGCCGCGAGAACGCCCGCACGTTCCTGAAGGAGAACAAGGACATCCGCCAGGAGATCGAGACCCGCCTGCGCCAGGGCCTCGGGCTGCCCGTGATCGACTTCGGCGCCCGCCGAGCCGATCGCCGCGGCCGGCGGCAGCAAGGGCGGCGCCGTCGTCCAGATGCCGGAGAAGAAGAAGGGCGCGTAACGCGCACGCGCGCTCGAGCGCCTCGTCCTTTCGGCGTGAGCGCGCGTCGCGGAGCCGTCTCGTTCTTCCAGCTCCCATGCTCGAGCGCCGACTGAGAGCGGCGATCCTGATCTTCTTGTGGGGAGCGCTGGTCGAGGACACGGTGCTCGTCCGCGCGTGGTTCGCGCCCGGCCTTTGGTTCGGGCTTCCACCGCAAGCACTGGACGAGCTGGCCGAGGTGCGTTCATGCGCCGTTCTGCGAGGCAGTCGGCCGGTTTTCGGCTCGCGCAGGCGATCCACGCGCTGGCGCTAGGCGACGCGACCCGATCCTCCATCACGGCCGGCGTCCGCTTCTCCGACCTGTTCACCGACGTGTCGTACATCCTGGCCGTCCCGACGCTGACCTGGCTCGGGTGGGCGCTGCTGGTTCCGCCACCAGCGCTCAACCTCGTCGGCGTGGTCATCATGCTTCTCGGCTATCGGCAGGCCACTCGGGCCGCAACCGCGTCGCCGCAGCGTTGACTGTGCCGCGGCCGGCATGTTTGAATGAGCGTTCCCTTGCTGGCCTGGTAGCTCAGCTGGTAGAGCAGCGGACTGAAAATCCGCGTGTCGGCGGTTCGATTCCGTCCCAGGCCACCACCCCTTCAACAACTTGCGAGGAGCGCCTCGCGCCCGATCGGCCGGATTGTCCCCGAGTTGGCCCGGCGCTGAAAGGCGGCGACCTTCTTGAGGCCCTCTGCGATGCCACGATCGCGTAGCGCCGGTAGATCGACTCGGTTTTGTGGCCACTGATCTTCATGGCCCGGTGTCCGCGACGGACGACGCCACGTCGGCTAGGATGCCTGTTGCGGTGCACATGCAGTGATCCTTGCCGCATCGTGCTTCACGTCCGTCAGGAAGGCGGCCACCGAGGCGGCGAGGGCACCGACCCCGCCCAGGTTCGCGGAGCGCCGGCGGATGAAATAGTCGGCGACACCCTTGAGCACGTTCCTGCTGCTGCCGACGGTTGCCTGAATGGCCGTCAAGTTCGGGTTCGCGCTTTCGCACGTGGTGATCGCCACGCCCATCGCTTCGAAATCGCGCCGCGTGAGGTTGATGCCCGATCGCTGCGACGCCGGGTTCGCGCTGAACTGCCAGTAGTCGTTCAGCTCCGCCCGTTTGGGCGCTCCATTGACAGAGCCGCGGTACACCCCGGGCGCTTGCCGAAAGGAGTCGGCGGTCAACCGGCCCTCGTAGTACTTGGTGAGCGTGGGCTGGCCGCCGTGGAGCGCCGCGACGAGCGTGACTTGCAGGAGCGCGTCGTCCCAGTGAGAGGGGCCGACGAGTCCACGATATTGCTCGGCGCTGTAGATGGCGATGAAGTTGTTCGCGACCAGCTGCGGCGCCTTGGGCAGCGCGCCCAGGCCCGTCGCATCGCTCTTGCCGATGACCTCGATCAGCGTGCGATAGAAGCTCGTGAGGTCCCCGTCGCTCCCGTGCACCACGCGGTCGAGGTTGTTGAGATACGTCTTGTCCGACCAGTCGCCGGTCTGCTCGTCCGTCACGCCGTAGCTGCGGCCGCCCTGGTCCCCCTTCGGATAGTTCACGTGATAGTTCCACTGGCCCGTGCGCAGCACGACCAGGAGTCCCTTGCCCGTACGAAGGTTGGCGTCGGGAGAG
The DNA here is from genome assembly GCA_963724555.1 of uncultured Acidobacteriota bacterium. Lineage (GTDB taxonomy): Bacteria > Acidobacteriota > Vicinamibacteria > Fen-336 > Fen-336 > DATBSL01. The sequence continues at coordinate 62,890 of CAVRVE010000013.1, read as the reverse complement.
CCGCCCGAGTACCGCTCCGCGATCGTGAACAGCGCCGGCTTGACCTGGTCGGTCATGAACTGCAGGAACGTCCGCTGGCCACCGACGGCCGCCAGCTCGAGCCGCTGCACCGCGGCATACGGGGGATCCCCCGCCGCCTCAGTGGACGGGCGCGCATTCCGCGCGGGCGTCGAGGACGTGGCGAGCTCGTCCTCGCGATAGACCCGAATGTCTTCCTTGCCGTCCTCGTTGGTCCACCGGGTGACCGCGTCGCTCTCCGGCGCGACAGCTGTCGGGGCTTGTTGCGCGCCGCTGATCACCGCCAGGTTGAGCGTGACCACGACGATCGCGAGGCGGCGGGCGGTCCAGGCATCTGACATCATGGCAGCGGCTCTCCTCGAGCCGCTTGGTGATGGGGGGCGCACTGGATGGCGGCTCAGCCGCGTGACGACCGCGAGACCAGGGTACTCGCGCACGCGTGTCGCGAAGGGCTCGTGGGGCGGAGTCTAGCCTCGGGGTCACGCCGAAGGCAAGCCAGTTGACCGAGAAGACGCCAGGTTCTCGCAGCCGTCCGCAGTGATCACGAAGTGGGAGCGCCAGAGTAGTGCCGACTAGTGCCCTGTCCCCGAGTTGTCCCTCAGTAAGAGGCGAACACCGGTCCCCATGGCACAGAATGGGCTTGAGGACGATCAGGCTGATGCTTTACTGTCAGTCACTTGGAGTCATCGGTCTTCTTGGCGTCTTGCTCAGCTTGGCCTGAAAATCCGCGTGTCGGCGGTTCGATTCCGTCCCAGGCCACCACTCCTCGCTTTGCTCGGGGTCGTTTTCACTTCCGCGGCGCAAGCCGGCGCAACTCCTCGAACCAGTTCTGCACGACGACGAGCTGCTTGGGAGCACCCAGGCCATCTGCGTCGACGGGCTTCACCATCAGGAGGCGGCCGTCGCGCGCTACGTCGAACTGCGTCGGCCCGACGTCGAGGAGATACGGACCTTCGAACAGCATCTTCGGCTTCGGCCAGGTTGAGGGATCGTCGCCGCCAACGGCCACGGCCATCACCGCCTGTCCGCGACAATAGAACAGCGTCTTGCCGTCGGGCGCCCATTTCGGGTTGTGGCCGCCGTCGGTGGAAATGCGCGTCCGCCCACGAGAGTCCGTAAACGGCAGCACATAGATTTCGTCAGTCCCGGTTGTCGGGCTCGTGGTGGCGACCCAGTTCTCTGTTGGAGAGACTCGACCGTTGCCACCCTCGATCAGCACGCGGGGTGTGTGGTCCCCCTCGATGTCAACCCTCATCAGTCCGATCACGGTGGCGACTGAGATGCCCCGGTCACCGAAATCGGCGTACGCGATCCATTTCCCGTCGGCCGACCAGTCCACGGGCAGGTGTGTGCCGGTGGTGAGGCGCTCGACGCTACCCGCCCCGTCAGCTCGGCGTATGAAGATGCCAGGTCCACCAGGCTGTGCGCCGGAGTGATAGGCAATGCGGGTACTATCCGGCGACCAGATCGGTTCGCTGTCCCGGCCCTGATCCGTGGTGAGTCTGTCCACGGTTCCTCGCTCGAGGTCCAGGATCCACACGTCATACTCGCCGCTGCTGCTGATGTCAAAAAACGCGAGACGACGCCCGTCAGGCGAGAGCCTCGGCGCCCGGTACATGGCGGTTGGCGCCTTGATCGACGTTTCGCGGCCATCGCGATCGACCCACACCGGCAGGCGGGAATCGCCGCTTCCGCGGGCGTACACGAGCGTGCCATTCGCCGCCACGTCCAGCACCGGAGACAAGCCGCCGAGCAGCGCGAATTGCTGAAGCACCGGCACCGGTGTGTCGGCGATCGTCCGCGTCTTGAGATCGAAAGGCACGGCCTGCAAGACTCCGTTGGCCACGTACACGAGGTGACCGCTTTCGACGTACCGCGGGGCTGCTCCCCCGCGGAGGAGGATCTTCCGATCGCCGGTCTCGAGGTCCAGCAGCGCAATCTGTGGGGGACCGCCGGTTCTCAAGGTCGTCGTGAACAGCACGGCCCGTCCGCCGGGCAGGCGCCCGGGCGAGACGTGGTCGGCTTCTCCGCGCGCCTGGTCGGGCCTTGTCAGGACGGTCACCTCGCCGCCGCTCGCGGCGACACGTTGCAATCCCGTTGTCCCATTGACCGTGGCGAACACGATCGCGTCGTCGTCTTGCCACGTCATGCCGCGCACCGGCCCATCGACTTGGGCAATGGTGATCGCCGCCCCCCCCTTCAAGGCCACTCTCATGAGCGAGTTGCCGTCCGTGTACGCCACGAATTGACTGTTGGGAGAGACGACCGGGAACACGATGTTGTTGCCGCTGACGAGCGGCCGCGGATCGAGTTCTTCGAGCGCCCGAACCAGGAGTTGCGCCCGGTCGCTGCTGACATACAGGATGCGTGTGCCGTCCGGTGTGATCGCGATCGGGCTTGGCGGTCCCACGCTAGGGGTAAGCACGATAGTGCGAACGGCGCGTGGTGCTTCGGGTCGCATCGCCCACCAGGTCGTCACTGCAGCTAGCGCTGCGGCGAGGATCACTGCAGCCGGCATCGCGAGGCGCCGCGCGAGACGACGGTTCGGCTGCGGTGTCGCGGACGTAGGAATAACTGAGAGCGTTGTCGCTTCTTCGAGCAGGATCAGAGCCGCGGCCATGTCACCGCATCGCTGTCGGGGATCCTTGGACAGACATCGTCGCACCAGGACGCTGATCGCAGACGGCAGGGTATCAGGGAGCTGATTCCAGTCTGGCTCGCGCTTCAGCACGCTCGCCAGCGTGTCCGCGATGTCGCCGTCTTCGAAGACGCGCGCGCCGGTCAGCATTTCGTACAGCACGCAGCCAAACGACCACACGTCCGAGCGTTTGTCCGCGGGTTTGCCTCGCGCCTGCTCAGGCGACATATAGGCGGCAGTACCGAGGAGCGCACCGACGCCGGTCATGAGCGCGGGGCTCGTGAGCGTCGGCGTGAGTGATGCGGCCGTTGCGGAGGCATCCGCACGGTCGTCAAGCTTGGCCAGTCCGAAGTCGAGCACCTTCACGTCGCCAGCCTCTGTGAACGCAACGTTCGAAGGTTTCAGATCGCGATGCACGATGCCTTTGTCATGCGCCGCCTGCAGCGCGAGCGCGATGTGACGCGCGATTTCGATCGCCTCGTCCAGCGCTACGGCGCCGCGCTCGAGACGACTCGCCAGGGTGCCGCCCTCGACGAGCTCGAGGACGAGAAAGCGCGCGGACGTCAATTGCTCGAGGCCGTAGATCGCGCCGATGTTCGGATGATTGAGCGAGGCCAGTACCTGGGCCTCGCGCTGGAAGCGTGCGAGACGTTCGGTGTCGTCAGCAACCGCTGCGGGCAGAAGCTTCAACGCGACGTCGCGCCCGAGCCTGGTATCGCGTGCCCGATAGACCTCGCCCATGCCGCCAGCGCCGAGCAGCGAGACGATCTCGTATGAGCCGAGGACAGCGCCAGGTCCCACGGCTATTTATAGTGCTATTTCAGCGAGAAGATGAACTATCCGAGAGTCATGTTGAGGCGTTCCGACTGACGGAGGGGAGAAAGGTCTCCACGACAGGATGGACTGCAGCCAGAGCGTTAGAGCCGTCCCAGGCCACCAACTCCCAAACTTCGACAATCAGGACGTTTACAGCCCCGCTGCGGCAACGCTCACGGAGACTGCTTAAGGAGACCAACCCATGAGCAAGCACGTCGCCATCAGCCCCGACGAAGCCGCCGATCGTCTTGCGATCCGCGAGCTCGTCGAGGCCTACGCGCACTGCGCCGATCGGCGCGATGCGAAGGGCCAGATGTCCCTCTTCACAGCGGACACCCACTTCGTGGTCTACATGGACGCGAAAGATCCGAAGCCCACTCAGGAGCTGCACACGCGCGAAGCGCTCGCTCCTGTGTTCGCGGAGCTCAACAAATACGCCGCCACGACGCACTTCGTCGGCCAGAGCACGATCTTCACGCTGACGAGCGATCGAGCCACCGGGGAAGCCTACTGCCTGGCGCATCACGTCACGCTCGATGGCGGAAAGCGACGCTTGATGGTCGCCTCGCTTCGCTACCTCGACACGTTCGTGAAGAACGACGGCGCATGGCTGTTCGCGGAGCGCCTCCTTTACGTCGACTGGCTCGAAGAGCGCGCTCTCTCGTGAGTCCCGCTCAGCGTACCTTGTCGAAAAAGAGATAGACGGCCCCGCGCCGTACTGGCGCGCGTAGCATAGGTAGAGTAGCGATAGGCGCGCGACCACCGCCCGCCTCGCTCCTCGGGTCACAACGCCATGCCTGCTTCCAAAGCTCCCGCGCTCTCCCCTCTCGCCGGCAAGCCCGTGCCGCGTGAGCTCCTGGTGGACCTCCAACAGCTCGAGCGCGAGTACCACGCCCGACAGCCCGACATGAGCGACGCCTCGCAGCACGTGCTCTTCGGTACCAGCGGCCATCGTGGATCGTCCCTGCGCGGAAGCTTCAACGAGGCCCACATCCTCGCGATCACGCAGGCCATCTGCGAATACCGGCGCGGGCAAGGAACGGACGGTCCCCTCTACCTGGGCAAGGACACCCACGCGCTGTCCACCCCCGCGCAAAGGACGGCGCTGGAGGTTCTCGCGGCCAACGGCGTGGAGACGGTCATCGAAGCCAGCGCCGTCGCGACCCCCACCCCCGCGATCTCACGGGCGATACTGGCCTACAACCGCGGGCGCAAGCAGGGCGTCGCCGACGGGATCGTCGTCACCCCCTCTCACAACCCTCCGGAGGACGGAGGCTTCAAATACAACCCGCCGAACGGGGGACCGGCGGATACCGAAGTCACGCGCTGGGTGCAGGAGCGCGCCAACGCGCTGCTCCGCGCGGGCAACGCCGAGGTGAAGCGCGTCGCTCATCAACGCGCGCTCGCGGCCCCCACAACCCATCGACAGGACCTGCTCACGCCCTACGTCGAGGACCTGCGCCACGTCGTCGACATGGATGCGATCCGGGCCGCGGGCCTGAAGCTCGGAGTGGACCCTCTGGGGGGTGCCGGCCTGCCCTACTGGGAGCCCATCAACGCCAGGTACGGCCTCGACATCGTGGTGGTGAACGACGCTCTCGACCCGACGTTTTCGTTCATGACCGTCGACCACGACGGCAAGATCCGCACCGACTGCTCGAGCCCCTATGCGATGGCCCGGCTGGTGGCTCTCAAGGACCAGTACCCGGTCGCGTTCGGCAACGACGGCGACGCGGATCGGCACGGGATCGTCACCCCCACCACCGGGCTCATGAACCCCAACCACTACCTGGCAGTGGCGATCCGATACCTGCTCGGACACCGGCCCCAGTGGCCGGCGGCCGCGGCCGTGGGCAAGACGCTGGTGAGCAGCAGCCTGCTCGATCGGGTCGTCGCCGGCAGCGGCCGGCAGCTGCTCGAGGTACCGGTCGGATTCAAGTGGTTCGTGCCGGGTCTCCTCGACGGATCCGTCTGCTTCGGGGGCGAAGAGAGCGCGGGAGCGAGCTTCCTCCGGCGCGACGGTACGGTCTGGACCACGGACAAGGACGGCCTGATCCTGGGTCTGCTGGCCGCGGAGATCACGGCCCGCACCGGAAAGGATCCAGGACTTCACATCGCGGAGCTGACCGCCGCCTACGGCACGCCTCAGTATTTGCGAATCGACGCCCCGGCGACACCCGCGCAGAAGGCGCGCCTGGAGCGGCTCTCACCAGACGACGTGAAGGCGACCCGACTGGCGGGTGAAGAGATCGTGGCCAAGCTCACGCACGCCCCTGGCAACGGTGCCGCCATCGGCGGCTTGAAGGTGGTCTCGGAACACGGCTGGTTCGCGGCCCGGCCCTCGGGCACCGAGAACATCTACAAGGTCTACGCGGAGAGCCTGCTCGACGAGGGCCACCTTCGGGCGATCGCCGCCGAGGCGCAAGAGATCGTGGGCGACGCCCTTAGATAGATCCGGCCGGTTGTCAGGAGAGCACCCATGCCCAGGACTCGACGATCAGCGCGGAGCGGTCCGAAGCGCGAGGGAAGGATCCGCAGGAAGACCCCGATCCTCGACGAGCCCGCGCCGGGCCCCTTTCCGCCGACCTCCTGGCCCGGATGGACGCGTACTGGCGGGCTTCGAACTACCTCGCCGTGGGCCAGATCTACCTCTTCGACAACCCGCTGCTCGAGAAGCCGCTCCGGCGCGAGCACGTGAAGCCGCGCCTGCTCGGGCACTGGGGCACGACGCCCGGCCTCAACTTCATCTACGTGCACCTCAACCGCGTGATCCGCGAGCGCGAGCTCGACATGATCTACGTGATCGGGCCCGGTCACGGCGGTCCGGCGGTGGTGGCGCAGGCCTACCTCGAGGGCACCTACTCGGAGGTGTACCCGCAGATCAGCCAGGACGCGGAAGGGATGCAGCGGCTCTTCAAGCAGTTCAGCTTCCCCGGCGGCATCCCGAGCCACGTCGCTCCCGAGACACCCGGCTCGATCCACGAGGGCGGCGAGCTCGGCTACGCCCTGTCGCACGCCTACGGTGCGGCCTTCGACAACCCCGACCTCGTCGTCGCCGCGGTCGTGGGCGACGGCGAAGCCGAGACAGGACCGCTCGCCACCAGCTGGCACTCCAACAAGTTCCTGAACCCGGCGCGGGACGGCTGCGTGCTCCCCATCCTGCACCTCAACGGCTACAAGATCGCGAGCCCCTCGTTCCTGGCCCGCATTCCCGAGGACGAGCTGCAGAAGCTCTTCGAGGGCTACGGCTACAAGCCGTATTTCGTCGAGGGGCACGAGCCCATGGCGCTGCACCAGAAGATGGCCGCGGTGCTCGACGAGGCCTTCGCCGAGATCGCGCGGATCCAGTCCGCGGCGCGCGAGCACGGCGTCTCGGGGCGGCCGGCGTGGCCGATGATCGTGCTCCGCACGCCCAAGGGCTGGACCTGCCCGGCCGAGATCGACGGGCTCAAGTGCGAAGACTACTGGCGCAGCCACCAGGTCCCGATGGGCGACATGGACAAGCCCGGGCACGTGAAGGTGCTCGAGCGCTGGATGAAGAGCTACAGGCCGCGGGAGCTGTTCGACGCGAACGGCCGGCTGCGGCCGGAGCTGGCCGAGCTTGCCCCTCGCGGCACGCGTCGCATGAGCGCCAACCCGCACGCCAACGGCGGGCTGTTGCTGCGGGAGCTCCGGCTGCCCGACTTCCGCGAGTACGCGGTCGCGGTCGCGAGCCCCGGAGCGGTCGACGCCGAGGCCACGCGCGTCCAGGGCCGCTTCCTGCGCGACGTCATGAAGCTGAACCTCCCGGCACGGAACTTCCGCGTCTTCAGCCCCGACGAGAACAACTCCAACCGCTGGCAGGACATTCTCTCCGCCACGAACCGCTGCCTGGTCGCCGAGATCCGGCCCGAGGACGACCACATCGCGCCGGACGGCCGGCTGATGGAGGTCCTGAGCGAGCACCAGTGCCAGGGCTGGCTCGAGGGGTACCTGCTCACCGGACGCCACGGCTTCTTCAGCTGCTACGAAGCCTTCATCCACATCATCGACTCGATGTTCAACCAGCACGCCAAGTGGCTGAAGGCGTCGAGCCACGTCCCCTGGCGGCGGCCAGTGGCCTCGCTCAACTACCTGCTGAGCTCGCACGTCTGGCGGCAGGACCACAACGGCTTCTCGCACCAGGATCCCGGGTTCATCGACCACGTGGTGAACAAGAAGGCCGGGATCATCCGCGTCTACCTCCCGCCCGACGCCAATTGCCTGCTCTCGGTGACCGATCACTGCCTGCGCAGCCGCAACTACGTGAACGTGATCGTGGCCGGCAAGCAGCCGGCGCCGCAGTGGCTGTCGATGGACGAGGCGGTGAAGCACTGCACGGCGGGCATCGGGATCTGGGAATGGGCCTCGAACGACCGCGGCGGCGAGCCCGACGTGGTGATGGCCTGCTGCGGCGACGTGCCGACGCTCGAGACCCTGGCCGCGGTCGACCTGCTCCGAAAGCACGTACCCGAGCTCAGGATCCGGGTCGTCAACGTCGTCAACCTCATGAAGCTGCAGCCCGCGAGCGAGCACCCGCACGGGCTCGGCGACCACGACTACGACGCGATCTTCACCACCGACAAGCCGGTGATCTTCGCCTTCCACGGCTACCCGTGGCTCATCCACCGGCTGACCTATCGCCGCGCGGGCCACGCGAACCTCCACGTGCGGGGCTTCAAGGAAGAGGGCACCACCACCACTCCGTTCGACATGGCGGTGCTCAACGAGATCGACCGCTTCCACCTCGTCGGCGACGTGATCGACCGCGTGCCACGGCTGGCGTCGCGGGCCGCCTATGCCAAGCAGGCGCTCCGCGACGCGTTGCTCGAGCACCAGCAATACATCGCGCGCTACGGCGACGACATGCCGGCCATCCGTGACTGGCGCTGGGGCCGCACCGGGAAACGCGCACGGCGCCACGACACCGCCGCGGACAATGTCTGACCGGCGAACTGTCGCCGAGTTGTCACGGCCTCACCAGCGAGCTCGACTTGGCAAAGTTTGCCCTTGACTCCTGTGCCCGCGGAGGTCAAATTCCCGCTGACCATCAGCGCCTCGCTTCTCTTCACGTTCGTTGACCATGGACTGCGCGACTGAGGGGCCTCAACACCGTTCGTCAGTAAAGAGAAGAACCAGACAAGGAAGAGAGAGCGATGAAGCTAGGATATTCGGTGGCCTGTCTTGGTGTCGCGTCCGTCGTTCTGACGGGTGCGGCGGGCAGCGCGAGAGCTGCAGACGAGTGGTACGTGCTTGCCGAGAAAACGCTCAAGTCCGGTGATCCAAGCACGGAGGTCAAGAGCAGAGGGGATCGGTGGGAGAACGACATCAAGAAGATGAGGATCTCCGTCCAGGGCGCTGACGTGGAGATCACGAAGGTCGTCCTCCGTTGGAGCGGTCGCCCAGACGACACCATCAGCAATGTCGGAGTCGTGAAGGCAGGAGGAGAAACGGCTCCGAAGGACGCTCCGGGACTCAAGGCGCGCCTCGATTCGGTGATAGTCCAGTACAAGATCCTGGGTGGTGCGGCGACGGCCACCCTCAAGCTCTGGGGATTCGACTAGCGGACCGGGTGGAAAGTCGCCTTCCTCATCGGAGAACTTGTTGCATGTGGACTGCGCCATCCTTCGCCGCCTCCTCGGGAGTCCTCCCCTGCTGGCGCGCGACGATGTAGGCGGCGTACCAATCCGACCAGTGGTGCTTGGGAGCGGTCGCTTCGTATTCGCCATGGTGCTTTTCCGTCTCGCGCAGGAGCTCGGTCAGCGTCGCGACGTCCATGCTGCTGAAGCCTCGCCCGGGAAGCCGCGTCTTGACCTCCTGAACCAGCCAGCCGTTGCCGTCCGGATCACTGAATGAGACCCACGAGCGGTAGGAGTTGCCTTGCGGGTCCTTGCCCGGCGCGCGTCCCTTCGTCCCGACGGCACGGAGGGGGCCTTCGAAATGGAACACCTCGCTCACGTCGACGCCGTGCCCCGTGAGCGCGGCGCGTGTTGCTTCGATGTCATCGACGACGAGGAACGTCCCCTGAACGGACCCCGGCACGGCTGTCGTGAATCCCTTGCCGAACATCACGGAGCACGCCGAGCCGGTCGGTGTCATCTGCACCAGCCGCCAGTCGTCACCTGCGGCGAAATCGGCGTCCAGCCGCCACCCCAGGCCGCCGTAGAAGCGCTTGGCGCGATCGACGTCGGACACCGGAAGGACTACGACCTCGAGTTTCAGATCGACCGTCGCAGCGGTGCTGCTCATTGCGACCTCCGTGCTTGGGTGTGAAGTGCTCGCAGTCCGCTCACCGCTTGGCGTAGCTCGTGTAGACGTAGTCGCGCGCCTTCGCACCACTGGTATGGCACGAGTGGCACAACTTCGGTATCAGGCGCGAAACGCGCGCCTTGCGAAAGCCATCAGAAAGCGAACCCGGCGTGGACGTAGAACGCGTTGCGGCCCTCGCTCCGCGCGTAGGTCGCGCTGATCGCGTTGGCGCGGTCGAGCCAGGCGAACCAGAGCCCGCCGCCGTAGCCGGTGTGCCACTTGTTCGAGTCCTCGCCCTCGAGCCACACGCGCCCGCTGTCGGCGAACCCCAGGATCCCCCACGTCCCCGGCAGGATGAGCCGGAAGCGCGAGACGTAGATGCGCAGGTCCGCGCTCCCGTACAGGCTCGAGTCGCCCGCGTAGCGGTGGCGCGGCAGCCCGCGCACCGGGTCGTCGCCCGCCGCGGGGCCGAAGCCCCCGAGCCCGCCGCCGAGATACGCCGCCTCGAAGTAGGGATAGCGGCCGAAGAGCTTCTGGCCGCCGGCGCGCAGCGCCAGCGTGGGCGTCTTCTCGGAGGCGGGGCTCAGGTAGAGGGCCGCGCTGCCCCTCACCGAGCCGAAGGTCTCCTCGACGTCCCACGCCTTCGGGAACACCTGGCCGCGCACGGCCACGTGCGCGCCGTGGCGCGGGTAGCCGAAGTTGCGGAGCGCCACGCTGCCCGGGTGCTTCGCGCGGTCGCGCGTGTCGAGTGCCAGGATCCCCGTCGCCCCGACCTCTCCGAAGTCGCCGGAGCCGTAGGGCTGCTCCTGGTTGAGCAACGTGCTCGGCGTCCGGGTCCCGGTTGGAGCCGTAGCGAACCGTCGGACCGACGAAGAACGTGAGGTCGCTCGCGAGCGGAAGCGCCAGCGTGGGCGTGAAGGCGAACTCGTTGTGCTTCGTCTTGTAGAAGTCGCTGTTCGGGTCGCCGCCGTCGCTCGTCTCGTTGCCGAAGCCGAAGTAGCGGGACGCGTCGACGCCCGAGGCGTAGCCGTACCAGCCCCAGTACCAGCCGCGGTTCTCGATCCGGAACTCGGCGCGGTAGTCCACGCGGAACGACTGCTCGCCGAACGCCCAGCCGGCGCGGATCGTGTGACGGTTCGCGTACGGGTCCTTGCGGAAGCCAAAGCCCTTCGTGTCCGCCGCCACGCCGACGAAGAGGCCGAGGTCGCTGCCGTACGAGAGCCACGGCGAGAAGAAGGTGTCGCGGCCCCAGTCGCGCGGGCGGATCCACGGCGTGTCCTCGGGCGGCGGGGGCGGCTCGTACTTGCGGCCGTCGAGGTGCGAGCCCGGACCGGCCAGGAGCTTCCCGGGCCCGCCGTCGCTGCTGAAGCGCGTGCCGCCGCCCTGCGTGTCGTCCACGACGGACTGCCCCGCCGTCCCGATCACGCGAACCAGGATGTCGTTGCCCTTGCCCGTCGTCTGGACACGGTCGTTGCCGCCGCCCAGGTACACCTGCACCTCGGCCGTCTCCTTCGCGTGGAGCGTCCTGTCGAAGACGGGCTCGCCTGACCGACTTCCGTCGGGCCCCAGCGCCCAGGCCCGCACCTGCGTGTCGCCGCCGCGCCGCTCGATCTCGACCTGCTCCGCGGCATCGCTCAGGCGGACCTCGACCTTCTCCGCGAGGTGCTCGTAGTAGGCCTCCGCCCCGCGGCCCAGCCGGTCGCGGCGCCCCTTGAGGTCCTTGGCCAGGCGCGCCGCGTCGAGCTCGACGTACTCCGGCGGCTGCCGCCGCAGCGCCTTGTCGATCACCGCGTCGGTGATCCGCGACTGCAGCTCGGCGGCGGCGTCCTTGTACGCCTGTCGCTCCAGGCCGGCGAGCAGCTGGCGGTCCTGCTCGCGGCCGTTCCAGGTCAGGCCCTTCATGTTCGGGTAGTCGGCGTGGTAGCTCTGGAAGAACGGCGCGCGGGGACGCGCGAGGCCCGGCACCAGGCCGTCGTAGCGCGAGAAGGCCTGGTCGCGGTCGTCCGGGATCGGCTGCCAGAGAGCCTGGTCGGGGAACTTCGCCCAACGCCACTGGTCGCGGTGCCGGTCCCAGTCGCCGATCATGAGGTCGAAGAGCCGGGCCTTCAGGAACGCGCGCGCATCGGCACGGTCGCCGTGTCCGGCGGCAAGCCGCGCGTAGAAGTCCTCGTGCTTGAGGATCTCGAGCGCTCCCTGGAATCCGGGGTTGCGGTCGGACTTGGCGCCCGGGTACTCGGAGATCTGTCCCACGAGCCCGGCGAACTCCTGGCGAAACTCGCCGAGCCGCGCGTCGTCCGGCATCGCGACGAGCCGCGTCTTCGTGTGCAGGATGCCCGCGGCGTCCATCAGCTCGTCCACCACCAGGAAGGCCAGGGGCGAGCTGGCCGCGATCTGGTCCTGCACCAGGCCGCGCGCCCAGGTGTCGCGCAGCTCTTCGGGCAGGATGCTCGTCGGGTCCTTGTCCACGCCGCGGAAGGTGTAGTCGCGCCCGTCCGCCCCGCGCATGGCGAGGCCCTTCGTCTGCTGCCCGCCCACGCGCAAGACCGGCGTCAGGCCTCCCGCGAAGGTCGCGAGGTCCAGGACCTCCACCTCGATCGGCGTCGTCCACAGCGCCCGGTAGTCGTCGCCCCAGAGCCACCGGTGCAAGCCGCCCGCCTTGTACTGCGGGCCGATCGCGACACGGCGCACAGCCGGAGCGACAGGCTCCTGAGCGGGTGCGACCGCGCTGCCCGCCAGAAGCAGCAACATCGAGAATGCCGACTTCGTGTACACGCGTCGCATCGCTCCCCTCCCCCGGCTGGTTTTGACTGCAAGATAGTCGCGCGTGGCGCGCCTCCGCATCACGCGAACGAACGGTTCTGGGCTACCCCGCCAGCGGTCCGAGCGGCTAACCCGATCGGGGTAGCCGCCGCTCACCTGCCGTGTGACACGAGACGTCCGGCGTCGGGCTCGGATTGCCGTTGGCCAGGTCAACCCGACCGTCGGCGGTCGTGGTCGCTATGGCCGCGGAAAGGCCATCGATGATCTGCGAAAACGCGAGGTCGTGTTCCATACCGCCTCGATCCGCGCTGCAAGAGTGGCTTGAGTCAACGCCCCCTCGCCCATCATACCCAATGAGCTACCGCAGGAACTCCTTCTTATCCGCCCCCGATGCGAAACTCCTTCCAGCTCACCCGCCCTTCCAGGACTGCATCGCGAACGCGCCGCTCGCGTGTCGTCAAGCTCGATCCACCTGTCTTGATCTCGAGAAACACGACCTCACGAACGTCGTCATCGCTCATTCCATCGAACACGAGGAAGTCGATCGGCGTGCCCAGGAAACGCGCGTCCTTCGGGTTATAGGGGAAGCCAGGCCATGTAGGGAGCCAGGTGCTCGCTCACCTTGCCAGATACGACCGCAGAGCTTCGACGAATGGCGTCGGCGCGGATGTCTACCTCCGTCTTGACGCGCCAGCGTTCGAGAGAAGCGCCTGCCTCGGCCTGCGCGGCCTGCCGAAGTTGTACGAGCGCTCTCTCGAGCTCCCTGTCCTTCCACAGGGCGACCTCCTCCTGCACGACGTCATTGACCCGCAGCCGAAGGCGAAAGTAGGCAACGAGTACCACTACCGAGATGCCGATGAGTGCTAGAAGGATCAGCCGCAGCTCAGTTGCGCCCATACCCTTGTCCGTGAGCATGCCGGAGCGTAGCGCGGCGGGGCGGCAGGCAGGGTCCACTTGGTCCGAGTTGCCAAGGGACGGAGCCGGCTGCACGATGGGCGCGCGAATGACGAACTCGCTGGCCCTCTTACTGGGCGTGACCGCTCTTCTCGGCTCTGTGACGTTGCATGCTGCCGATTCGTGCAGCCTGGCCAAGGCCAAGCTCGATGTCCGACAGGCCTGCGCCTCAGAGCTTGGCACGCAGGGCGTGTGTTCTCCCATTCCCTACCGCGCGCTCTGCCGCAAGGCACGTTGCGTGGACGCCGTGAGCGCGCTTCACTTTCCCTACGCGACAGTCGCGCAGACCTGCGCGCCCTGGGATGGTCCTGCGCTCGCCGTCGTGCTGAGCCACACGGCAGGGTGCGCGCCGCTGAAGTTTCCCTACATCCAGATCTCACTCTGGCGTGACCTTCCGCCCAAGGCCGGCCAGACCTTCAGCTTCGACATCCGCAGCTCCAACGGACAGGCCTCGCGCTGCCTCAAGCCGAATGAATGTGAAGCCGCGACCTCGGGCTCGGTGGTGTTCGAGATCGTGGACGAAGGGAAGAGAGCCAAAGGACGCTACGAACTCCACTTCCAGGATGGCGGCATAGAAGGCGGGAGTTTCGAAGCTGAGTGGTGTCCGAACCGCGCATTGTGCGGGTGAGCTTCTAATGCTGCCGCGCGACCACGACCACCTTGAACGTGCCGGGCTTCGGCACCGGACGGCCAGTCGCACCCGGCTTCGGCTCCTCGAAGTCTGCCGTCGGGAGATAGATCGTGTGGCTCGTCGGGTCGATGCCCATCGTCCGCGCACCCAGCGGTGTCTTGACGGTCTGGACGATTTCGAACACTCCTGCCGAGGTCTCGCGCACCACGGCGAGTGAGCCGTCGCGACAGCTCGCGAACGCTTCGTCTCGCGTCGAGCTTCACGGCGTCGACCCCCTCGCCAATCGGGAGATCGGCCAGGATCTTGCCGTCGGCGGTGCTCATCACGACCAGCTTGTGCGGGTTGCGACAACCGACGAAGAGGCGCCCCTTCTTCACGTCCAGCGCCAAGCCGACCGGCGCGCCACCGGGCGCCACGGGCCAACGCGCAGTGACTCTCATCGCCTTCGTGTCGACGACGACGACTTCGTTCTTGTCCTCCAGGTTGATGTAGACCTTGCCCTGGCCGTCCGACGCCAGGAACTCCGGCTTCCCGCCCAGATCGAGGGCCGCGTCGAGCGTGCCGCTCTTGGCATCGATGTCGGGCTTCAGCGGCATCAGCACGCCGTTGTCGCCCGAAACCACGAGGACTCGCCGGCTGGCGCTGTCGAAGATGATGCCATCCGCGTCGGGTTGCCCGGCCACCGTGCCGAGAACCTGGTTGGTCTTGAGGTCGAAGATCACAACGGCCCCGTCGCCTCCGCCATCACTGATGAAGCCACGCCCGACCTCGGGAACGATCGCGACGCCGTGCGCCCGCTTCTGGCCGGGGATCTTGGCGATCACCTTGCCCGACTGGGCGTCGATCACCGCGGTCTCTGTCGTCCTCGGCACGTAGAGGAGATGCTTGTGCGGGTCGACAGTGAGATAGTCCCAACCACCCTCACCGCCGACCTGGATGGTCCTGACCACGGCCCATTCCCGCCCAGCCGCGAGGACCTGCCAGCAGCCACCGACTAGAAGGGCCCCGAACAACGCGGCGGATCTTGTCGCTCGCATGTCACCTCCTCCGTGGCCGCATCACCGCCATCCCGGCGTCTGCCGGGCCGCTCACCTCTTGCTCGCAGCCGAAATCGCGGCGCCAGCGCTCCAGAAGGCGCGCAGCGCGAGGCTCATCGGCATCGTCGAGCAGCACCTCATCCACCGTTATCCCCAGCTTGCTCAATACCGGCAAGACACCCACTCGCCAGGCCGCCCGGATCTCGGGACTCCACGGCTCGAGGACGGCCGGGCCGTCGCAAAGCACGAGCCCGAAGCGCTTCGGCAGCTCGATGCCGCGAAGGTCGTACCAGACGAAATCGTCCTGAGGAACGAGCGGCGCGTAGCTCACGTGCGCCGAGAGGCCGTAACGCCCGAGAGCGCCCCGCACGACCTCGACCCAGCTCGCATCCTGCTCGAGGCAATGGACGGGGACGCCGGTGCGCTCCGCGACCGCGCAAGCCAGGAGCGTCGTCAGCCCGGTTCCGCACTCGAGGATCGGCGCGGTGCTGCGGCTCGCGCGCGTGGTCCCTTCCTCGAGATAGCGCAGGTCCGCCGACCATGCCTCGTTGCCCCAGGCGCTGCGTGCCGTGCGAAGCAGCTCGAGATCGATCGGCGCGCCGGATCGCAACCGGTCGACACAACGACCCAGCCGATGGTCGTCCACCACGCGCCTTGCCGACGCGATCAGTGCCTTGAGCTGCCGCTTGCCGAAGAAGTCGCGCATGAGCCTGACCCCTAGAACCTCACGACCAGCAGCAAGCCACGGCCGTCGCCGGACGGCCCTGCCCAGGGCGTGACGTCCCAGGTCGTCTTGTCCGCTGGCGGCTCTGCCGCCTTGCCGGGTTTGGGGTCGGGTGGGCGACCGTTGCGCCGCACCACCACCCGACCAATCGCCAGACCCAGACCGCTCCCGGCCACGATGTCGCTGAAGAAGTGTTTCTCGGCGGCCATTCGAGAGACGGCGACGTATGTCCCGAACGCATAGGCGGGGATGGCGAGCTTCTTGTAGTGCTGCGAGATCACGGATGCGATGGCAAAGGCGTTGGACGCGTGCCCCGAGGGGAACGAATAGTTGTCGGACCCGTCCGGCCGCTCGCGCTGGACCGCGAGTTTGAGGGCCGTGGTGTAGACCCCAGTCACGATGATGGCCTGGCTCATGTCGTAGGTGGCGGCGCGAAACCGATCGCCTCGCGAGATGCGGCCGGCGCTGAAGAGTCCGATCCCCAGGCCGACCACGGCGAACGTGCCCCCGAGGTTCGCGCCGATCTTGCCGAAGTTCTCGTGCGGATGATCGGTGAAGTACTGCTCGCAGTGGTCGTCGAGCCCGAGGGACGCGCCCGTCAGCGCGGCAGTGATGACCAGCGGCCCGTGGTTGTCGCGCTGGAGCACGGCCAAGAAGTTGTAGGCAAGGTTGTGTCCGTAGCTGCGCATGGTTCGGCGCTTGTCGTCGGGCTGCACCCGTGTCCCCGGCCCCGGGATGAGCGGAGGGGCTGGAGTCGGGACTTCCTGGAGAGCGGGTGCCCTGTCTGGCTCCTGGGCTCCAGCGGGAGCGATCCCGGCGAGCGACGCCAGCATCGACAGGCACACACCCGCCGCGGGCCATCCGCGTGCGATGGCCCTGCCGCTTGTCGTCGATGGCCGCCGTATCACGCTTCCCCTCTCACTCGCCCGCCGCCCACTATGGTGCTACGAAGACCTCGCTGACGGACCTGCCCGTGCAGTTCGAGGGCGCCGTGATATTCAGCACCGCCAAGATCGTGGCCGCAGTGTCCGTCGTTCGCACCCTGCGCGCAATCGCCCCCCGGTGCAGGATGCTCGGGCCCTCGATGATCCACGGGATCGTCAGATCGGTCTTGGCGTCGGTCCCGTGCACCTTCTGGGTGCCGCCGTGGTCCGACGTGGCGATGATCGTGGTGCCGATCGGCAGGTAGCTGACGAGCCGCCCGAACGCCGCATCCGCGGCCTTGACCTGCTCGAGGTACGCGGCCGACATCCAGCCGGCGTAGTGCCCCATCTGGTCCACCTGTGGCAGGTGCACGAACAGCAGGTCGAAGCCGAGCGGAATCTGCGTGATCGCCTCGTTGACGATGTCTTCGTCGCCGCGATTCGACTCGGTGAAGCTGTCCACGCTGCCGGTTCCCACCAGCTGGCGGAACTTGTCCTTGCCGACGATCATCACGGAGCGCTTGCCGGCGGCGTGAACCAGCGAGAGCACCGTGGGCGTCGAGAACTGGAACGTCTCCTCGTACTCGTCGAACGTGACGTGGTGCACGCTCGGCTCGACACCCGTGAGCATCGAGGCGTGGCCAGGCAGCGTGTTGGAGGGAAAGATCGTCTGGGCCGAGAACGAGTACGCCCCGCGCGTCACCAGCGCCCAGAGATTCGGCGTGTTCTGCGCATTCACCGCGTCGGCGCGCAGGCCGTCGATCGAGATGAGCGCCACGCGCGGCGGCGGCGGAGGCGTCGGCGAGCCGGAAGGATTGGCGGCTGGACTCGCGATCGGCGTGGAGGCCGTCGAAGGCTGCTGCGTCAGATTACTTCCGCAGGCGCCCGCGAGCACCGCGGCCGTCAGCACGCGACGCGCCCCGGCCCATCGCCGCAAGTGGCGGCCCCCGTCAGGCTCTGCCATTTCGGGCCAATTCCTCAATGCTTCTTGATGGCGCCGTCGCTCCCGACGACGATCTCGGACTTCTTGCCGCCCTTCTTGAGGCTGGCTTCGTAGTTCGTGGCGCCACCTTGGTCACCGACTCGACCTTTTCGATCTGCTGCCAGCGGCCGCCTTCTCGATGCGGCTTTCGCGGCCGCCGGAATGGTGTCGAGGGCGACCTCCTCCTCCCGCTCGATCACCTGTCCCGCGGTGTCGACGGTCACGTCACGCGTCTTGCCGTTGACCCTGGTCTCGACCTCATAGACGTCTTGCCGGCCTCCTGCTCCTCCGCCAGGCCGACGATCTCGGCATTCCGAGTTCTTCCTGAATCGTCTTCTGCACGGCCGCCGGCAGGTCCTTCAATTGGACCTTCTTTTCCCGGCGGCCCCGTAGACCGAGAGACTCAACGCGGCGGAAATGCGAGTCCTTGCACGAGCTTCATCACGTACCTCCAGCACCTGGCTTGAGCGAACATCAGTAGCTACACGGTACGCGGCTCATCTGAACGGATCCCAAACGACCTGAGAGCTATCGATTGCCGCCTGCGGCAAGCGCAGGTGCCCAGGCCGCAAGGTCGAGCTCGAAGCAGGGGATCCTCGCCGGGCGCCGACGTGCACCGCACGTCCCCTCCGTGCAAGCGAGCGATGTGTCGCGCGAGCGGCAGGCCCAGGCCGTGTCCCGCGCGCGCAGCCCGAGCCTCTGCACTCCGGTAGAAGCGCTCGAAAAGGCGCTCGCCGCCGTCGGCAGGCGTGGGCTCGCCCGTGCTGGTCAAGCTCACCCGAACCCTGCCAGCCTCAGCCGATACGAGCACTCGTGGCCGCGTGCCTTCGGCGCTGAACTTCCGCGCGTTGTCGAGCAGGTTGTCGACAGCGATCTCCAGAAGCGCCCCGTCACCTCTCACGAGAGCCTCGTCGGGAGCGGTCACCTCGGGTGCCAGGGCGCCAACGAAGACCCGGCGGCAGCTCGCCCCGACCAGGTCCGCGACGTTGACGACCTCCGCTGACGGGATCCCTGTTGCGACCTCTCGTGACAGGATCAGGAGCGAGTCGACCAGGCGAACCATGCGGTCGACCTCGGCCACGAGCTCGGCCGACTCGGCCGACTGAGATCTCAGTTTTTCGGCATGCAGGCGCATCCGAGTCAGTGGCGTGCGCAGCTCGTGCGAGGCGTTTGCGGCGAACTCGAGCTCTCGGGAGACGGCTCCGTGCAACCGCTCCCACAGATCCCGGAACGACGCCTCGAGCTCCAGGATCTCGCTCGTCGTCTCGGCGGAACGCGCGGGCGGCAAGGCCTCGAGGGGTCGCGCGGCTCGAATCCGATCCTTGAAGTCCAGGAGCGGCCGCGTCGCGCGCGTCCCGACGAAGAGCCCGACGAGTACAGCCAGCGCCAGGACCACCGGAAAGGACAGCAGCAGGGAGCGCGCGAAGATGCCGACCATCTGCTCGCCTCGATCCCTCGGCGACGCCACGACGACCACGAAGCCCTCCTCCAGGCGCCTCGTCTCGACCAGCCAGCTCTCGTGCTGCTCGCCTTCGCCGAGCGGACCCACAGTCGGCCCGGGGAGGCTCGCCGCGACGAGCGCGCCCTCTCTCCAGACCTCCACGCGATAACCCAGCGTGACGCTCTCGCGGATCGCCTCTCGCGCTCCGTGCTCGAGCCGGCTCGGATCGTTCCGTGCTTCGCGGTGGATGGCGTCGGCCATACCGGCGGCGGTGTCCCGGAGCATCCGCTCCTCTCGTGAGTGCCAGAGGCTGCGCGCGATCAAAGTCGCGGCAGCCGAACCCGCCAGGGCGGCCAGCATGGCGACGACAACGGTCGCCAGCACCACGCGAGTGGTCAGGGAGCGAGCTCTCATGTCTTGTCCTCCCCTGCCGGGGCGAGCGCATAGCCGAAACCGCGTACCGTCCGGACCAGGGACTCCTTCTGGCCGCCCTCCAGCTTGCGCCGCAGCCGAGCCACGATCACCTCGAGGCTTGCAGCCGCTTCGGGAGACGCCTCACCCCAGATCTCGCCCAGCAGGTCGTCGCGCGAAACGGCATGGCCGTTCGCCCACGTCAATCGTTCGAGCACCTCGAACTCGCGCCGTGTGAGCGGCACTTCCGCCTCACCGAGCCAGGCCTGGCGGCGGCCGAAATCGACTCGAAGCGGACCACGGACGAGAGCTCGCTCCTCCATCCCGCCGGTGCCGCGCCGGAGCAGGGCGCGCAGCCGCGCCAGCAGCTCCAGGAGCGCAAAAGGCTTGCCGAGGTAGTCGTCTGCCCCCGCGTCCAGGCCCTGCACTCTCGAGGCGACGTCCGTTCGCGCCGTGAGCATCAACACGGGGACACGCACTCCTTCCGAGCGCCAGGCCCTGCAGAAATCCGGGCCGTTGCCGTCCGGCAGCCAGACGTCGAGTATCACGGCGTCGATGTCGCGAGACTTGAGGGCTTTGCCACCAGCAACCCCGGTGCCGCTGGTGACGACCGTGTAGCCTTCGTCGGCAAGGGCGCGAGACACGACGTTGCGGGTCTCGGCGTCGTCTTCGACGAGAAGGATACGGCCGGCAGCGGCGGTCGTCATCAGAAGTTAAAGCGGGCCGAGAGCTGGAGCCTGCGCGCCGGCAGCGCGGTCACGGCCTGGCCGTCGTCGCCGACAGTGACGTCCATCCTCATCGTTCGAACTCCACCATTGGGGCAATACGCTATACGGCCCGTCTGAACGGAACCCAAACGCCCGTGACAACTCTTGACGCCTATCTGACGCCACGCCGATTGACTTCGTCTTTCGCGGACCCCATCTCTCTATTGTGGCTGCGCGAAGGCTCGACGCCATTCGTGGTGATCGCCGGAGCGTTCTCTGGCGGCCTGCGCCCGGGGCGGGCCTCGCCGCGCCCGCCACCGGCAGTCGTCGTCGTCTCGATCGACACGCTTCGCCCGGATCACCTCGGCTGCTACGGCTACGCGAAGCCCACGTCGCCCCGCATCGACGACTTCCGGCGGGAGGCCGTGCTGCTGCGCCGGGTCGTCGCCGCCGCTCCGTCCACCCTGGCGTCCCACGCCGCGATGTTCACGTCGCTCGGGCCGCTGCACCACGGCGCCTCCGTGGCGGCGGGATCGGCCTTGTACCCGGGTGTCACGACGCTGGCCGAGCGGCTGAGAGCTTGCGGGGTTCGCCACGGCGTCCTTCAACGGCGGAGGTCAGCTGCACCGCAGCTGGGGCCTCGACCGTGGCTTCGACACCTACGAGAGCGCCACGGACTCCTCCAGCGCCGAGATCGGCGAGGACACGCTGGCGGGGCAGGTGGAGCGGGCGCGACCCTGGCTGGAGTCGGTCGCGGCTCGTCCCTTCTTCCTCTTTCTGCACACCTACGAGGTACACCATCCCTACACCCCGTCGCCGGAGCGGCTGCGAGGCGATGGAAGCGTCCTACGCCGGCACGCTGCCGCCGACGATCTCGATTCGCCTGCTCGAGAAGATCAACTCCGGCCAGCATGTGCTCCAGCCCGGCGACCTCGCGCACATCGTCGCCGCCTACGACGCCGAGATCGCCTCGGCGGACGAGGGCTTCGGCAGGCTGCTGGCCCTGCTCCGGCGCCTGGGACGTTACGACTCCTCGATCGTCGTGCTGACCTCCGACCACGGCGAAGCCTTCGGGGAACGCGGCAGGGTCGGATGGCACGGCGACTCGCTCTACGACGAGCAGATCGCGGGTGCCCCTGATCGTCAGGATGCCGGGCGGGCGGCTCGCGGGAAGGACGCTGGAGGCGCAGGTCCGCCTGATCGACCTGGCCCCGAGCCTGCTGTCACTGCTCAACCTTTCCGTGCCCGCCGCAGTTCAGCGGAACGGCCATAGACTTCGCTGGCGGCGCCGCCGGCCATCCCCCCTGGGCCGTGTCCAGCCTCGACGGTCAGTCGAGCAGCGTCGCCGTCAGGACCGAGCGGTGGAAGTGGTACGAGGGCCGCCTCTACGACCTGGCGCGCGATCCCGGCGAGACGCGAGACGTGGCGGCGACCCACCGCGAGACGGAGCGGGATCTCGCGGTGCGCGCTCGCGGCGATCCTCGCCTCGCGTGAGACCCCGACTCCGACGCGCGTTCGAGCGAGTGCCGAGGTCCGGGACGCAGCTCAAAGCCCTCGGCTACGTGCACTGAGTCGTGCCGTCGCCCCATTCGTAGGTCAGGCACGACGCAGGGCCGACCAGGCCGGATGCGCGCCGGCCAGGGGAGCTCCACGAAAATGGACCGCACTCGAGCGGCTGCGCTGATGGGCGTCAAGCTCTGGTGTCGGAGGCTGATGCTAAGCTCAGAAGCGGACCCAGGGCTCGGGTCTTGGGGCGCAGATTTTGGACTGGCCTGGCTTGGAAGCTCTTTTCGAGCTTCTCTTCAAGTATCGACCGACGCTCTTCGAGCGCGGCAGCTTCGTCTTGGGTGTGCCCTGGCCCGTGCTGGTCGGCCTGATCGTGCTCGCCCTCCTGCTCACGCCGACGCTGCTCGGCTACACGCGGGCCCGGGGCCGGACCGACGCTCGCGACCGGCTGGTCCTGATCGGCCTGCGCGGCGGCCTGCTCGCAATCCTGGTCTTCTGCCTGTGTCGTCCCGCTCTGGTGCTCTCGACCGTGGTGCCGCAGCAGAGCTTCGTCGGCGTCCTGGTCGACGACTCGCTCAGCATGCGAATCGCCGACGCTGGCGGGCACCCGCGCTCGGAATTCGTCCGCGCAGTGCTCGCGAATCCGCGCAGCCCGCTGCGTGAGGCGCTCGAAGCCCGCTTCAAGCTGCGCTACCTGCGCTTCGCCGACCGCGCGGAGCGGGTCACGGGGCTGGATCAGCTCCAGTTCGGCGGCGAGGGGACCGATCTCGCCGCGGCGCTCGACCGCGCGCGGCAGGAGCTCGGCAGCGCGCCCGTCGCCGGTCTCGTCGTCGTCAGCGATGGAGCCGACAACAAGGCGGGTGCGCTGACCGAGGCGCTCGTGGCGCTGCGCGCCTCCGGGGTCCCGGTCTCGGTGGTGGGCGTGGGGCGCGAGCGCTTCGAGCGTGATCTCGAGGTCTCGCGCGTGGAGGCGCCGCGGGAGGTGCTCAAGGGCACGACACTCGCCGCCGACGTGCATCTCACCCACCGCGGGCTCGCCGGCCAGCGCGTCCAGCTCGTGGTCGAGGACGGCGGGCGCGTCGTCCACACCGAGCCGGTCGAGCTGCCGAGCGTCGGCGAGCTGAGCGTGCGCGTGCACGCCACCGCGTCCGATCCGGGGCCGCGTGTCTTCAGCTTCCGCGTGGTGCCGTTCGCGGGCGAGCAGGTGGTGGAGAACAACCGGCGCGACGTGCTGATCCGGGTCGCGGACCGGGAGGACAAGATCCTCTACTTCGAGGGCGAGCCGCGCTTCGAGGCCAAGTTCCTGCGGCGCGCCGTGGACGCGGACCACAACCTGCGCGTCGTCACCCTGCTACGCACGTCGGAGAACAAGTTCTATCGGGTGGGTGTCGACGACGCCGAGGAGCTGGCCGACGGCTTCCCAAAGACGCGGGAAGAGCTCTATCGCTACCGCGGGCTGATCCTGGGAAGCATCGAGGCCAGCTTCTTCACGCCCGACCAGCTGCGGATGATCGGCGAGTTCGTGAGCGAACGGGGCGGCGGCCTGCTGATGCTCGGCGGCCGGCACTCGTTCTCGGAAGGAGGCTACGCCCGGACCCCTGTGGCGGACGCCCTGCCCGTGGTGCTCGAGGAGCGGCCGGCGGGGGCGGCCCCGCGCGAGCCGAAGCCGTTCTTCGCCAGTGTCGCTGTCGAGCTGACGCCTTTCGGACGTACCCACAGCGTGATGCAGCTCGGCGCGACCGAGGCCGAGTCGGCCGAGCGCTGGAAGGCATTGCCTGCGCTCTCCATCGTGAACCCGCTGTCGCGCGCCAAGCCCGGGGCGGCCCTGCTGCTGGCCGCCGCGGTGGCCGGCCAGGACGCACCGCAGGTGGTGCTCGCCTATCAGCGCTATGGCGGCGGCAAGGCGCTCGCGTTCACGGTCCAGGACTCCTGGCAATGGCAGATGAACGCCGCGATCCCGCTCGACGACCTGACCCACGAGGGGCTCTGGCGACAGATGCTGCGCTGGCTCGTGAGCGACGTGCCGGGGCCGGTGCGCGCGACGCCTGCCGAGGACCGCGTCAGCCCCGGGCGCTCGGTGGAGCTGCGCGTGGAGGTGCGGGACGAGGCGTTCGTGCGGGTCAACGACGCCCGCGTCGTCGCAGTGGTGGAAGACCCCGCCGGGAGCGAGCGCGAGCTTCCCGTGGAGTGGAGCGTCGCGCGCGACGGCGAGTACCGCGCCCGTTTCGCCACCGAGGCGCCAGGCTTCTATGCGATCCGCGTGGAGGCGAGCCGACACGGTGAGCCGCTGGGCTCGGCCACGACTTCGGTCGAGGCCGTGCCCCTCGCCGACGAGTACTTCGGGGCCGAGCGGCGGACGGCGCTGCTGAAGCGCGTCGCCGAGGAGACGGGCGGGCGGTTCTACACCCCCGAGACGGTGGCTGGCCTGCCGGAGGACCTGAGCTACACGGAGAGCGGCTCCACGGTGAAGGAGCGCAAGGAGCTGTGGAACATGCCCGTGCTGTTCCTGATGGCCGTCGCTCTCGCCTGCAGCGAGTGGGGAGTTCGCAAATGGCGAGGCCTCGCGTGAGGCTGGCGCTCGCGCTCGCCGCGCTCCTCGCGGCCGCGCCGGCGACAGCGGCGGAGAGCCACCTGCTGGTCGTGGCCGGCCTCGGCGGCGATCCCCGTCAGCGCGACTTGTTTCACGAGCAGGCGGTCGCGCTGGCGAGCGCTGCCGAGACGCGGCTCGGGCTGCTCCACGACAACGTCGCGTGCCTGACCGAGAACCCCGAGCGCGATCCGTCGACGATCGACGGACGCTCCACGCTCGAGAACGTCGGTGCGGAGCTCGCGAGGCTCGCGGCGCGCGTGCGGCCCGGCGACCGCGTCTTCCTGGTCCTGATCGGGCACGGCAGCTTCGCGGACCAGGAAGGCCGCTTCAACCTTCCGGGACCCGACCTCACGCCGGCGCGGCTCGCGGAGTGGCTCGCCCCCCTCCATGACCAGGAGTTGGTCGTGGTCTCCACCGCGAGCGCCAGCGGCGCCTTCGCCGAGGCGCTCAAAGCACCCGGGCGCGTCGTGGTGACCGCGACGAAGAGCGGCCAGGAACGCAACCAGACGGTGTTCGGCGAGCACTTCGTCGCCGCCCTGACCGGCCAGGGTGCCGACGTGGACAAGGACGGCCGCGTGTCCGTGCTCGAGGCCTACGAGTACGCGACGCGCGAGGTCGCGCGCTCCTACGCGAGCGAGAGCCGGCTCCAGACCGAGCACGCGCGTCTCGAGGACGGCGGCGGACTCGCCCGACACGCCTTCCTGCAGGGTGAAAGCCGCGACGCGGCCGCGGAGGAGAAGGAGAGCAACGATCCCGCGCTCGCCTCGCTCTACGCGGCGCGGCGCGATCTCGAACGGCAGATCGAGGCGCTGCGCGCGCGCAAGGACGCTCTCGCGCCAGAGGGCTACACGAGCCAGCTCGAGGCGCTGCTCGTCAAGCTCGCGCTGCAGAACGAGTCGATCGACGCCGCCAGGAGGGCGCAGTGACCGCTCGGACCACCCGGCTCGTGCTCGTGCTCGCGGCCGCGACCGCGAGCGCCTGGCCCGCCGAGGTCCCGCTCCGGACGGCTATCGTAGCGGCCCGCAGCGGACGCTACGACGAGGCGATCGCGGCCTTCGAGGCCTGGGCGCGCGAGAACCCCGACGAGCCCCGCGGGCACCGCGCCTGGGCGAAGACGCTCCTCGAACTCGGCCGCCATGCGGAGGCCGAGCGGGTGGCCCGGGGCCTGGTCGACGCGGGATCAAAGGAGCTGCTGAACGTCCTGGGCGAGTCGCTCGCCGCGGTCGGCAAGCTCGAGGCGGCCGACGCGGTCTTCTCGCGGGCGATCGCGGCCGCGGCTCCGGACGCGCTCGTCGCGCGCGCGAACCGCGGCCGGCTGCGGGAGCGGCGGGGAGACCAAAGCGGCGCGGAGGCGGACTACAAGGCCCTGGTCGCCGCCTACAACGCGCGCACGGGCCTCACGGCCGAGGAGCTGGTGGCCGTGGGTGAGGCCTGCCGCCAGCTCGGCCCCGGCGACCCGCAGCTCTACAAGGACGCGCTGCGTGCGTTCGACGAGGCGGCCGACGCGGATCCGGGAGATCCGGCGCCACGCACGGCACGCGGGAGCCTCTACCTCGCGAAGTACGATTCCGTGTCCGCGCGCCAGACCCTGAAGGCCGTGCTCGAGCGAAACCCCGAGCACCCCGGCGCGCTCCTCGCGATGGCGCGCGCGATGGACTTCGACGGGGAGCGAGGTGCCTTGGCCCTGGCCGCCGAGGCGCTGCGGGTGGCTCCGAACCGGATCGAGGCCCGCGTCTACCTGGCCGAGGCCCGGCTGGAGATGGAGAGCTACGACGAGGCCATCGCCGAGGCGGAGCGTGCCCTCGAGACCGATCCCTCCTCGCTCGAAGCCCTCTCCGTTCTCGCGGGCGCGCGCTACCTGAAAGGGGACGACGCCGCGTTCGCCACGACGCGGGACCGGGTGCTCGCGCTCAATCCGCGTTACGCGGACCTCTACAACACGCTCGCCGAGCTCAGCGTCCGCAACCGTCTCTACCGGCAGGCCGTCGAGTTCGCAAAGCAGGGCGTGCGTCTCGACCCGCGCTCGTGGCGCGGCCACGCCACGCTCGGCGTGAACCAGCTCCGCCTCGGGGCGATCGACGCGGGACGCGCGAGCCTCGAGACCGCCTTCGCCGGCGACCCGTACAACGTCTGGACCAAGAACACGCTCGACCTCCTCGACACCTTCAAGCGCTACGAGACGCGGCGTGTCGGCCGACTGGAGCTGTTCGTGCGTGGCGAGGAGGCGGCGCTCCTCCAGCCGTACCTCGTCGCCTACGCCAACGAGGCGCTCGAGAAGCTCGAGGCGCGCTACGGCTACCGGGTCGAGGGCCCCGTGCGGATCGAGGTCTTTCCGAGCCACGCCGACTTCTCGGTTCGCACGGTGGGGCTCGCCGGGCTCGGCGCGCTCGGTGTCTGCTTCGGCAACGTGGTGGCCATCGACTCGCCCTCGGCCCGCCCGCGCGGCAGCTTCAACTGGGCCTCGACCCTGTGGCACGAGCTCGCCCACTCGGTCACCGTGGGCCTGAGCGATCATCGCGTCCCGCGCTGGCTCACGGAGGGGATCTCGGTGCGCGAGGAGCGCCGCGCCCGCCCGGGCTGGGGCGACGACGTCAAGCTCGACTTCATCGCCGCCTTCGAGACCGGGAAGCTGCTCCCGATCGCAGGCCTCAACGACGGCTTCGTCAGGCCCGAAGGCCCCGAGCAGGTGGCCCGCTCCTACTACCAGGCCTCGCTCGTGGTGGAGCTCGTCGAGCGCGACCACGGGTTCGAGGCCGTGCCGCGGCTGCTGCGTGGATATCGGGACAGGCGCAGCACGGAGGAGCTCTTCGCGAGCGTCCTCGGGACGAGCCTCGAGCGGTTCGACGCGCGCTTCGCGGCCTACCTGCGCGAGCGCTTCTCCCACGTCCTCGCGGCCGTCAACGCTCCCGAGCACCCGCCCGAGGCCTCCGCACGCCGACGCCACCGCGATGAGCTCGTCGCGACGGCCGACGCTCATCCCGGCGACTTCCTGGCACAGCTCGCCGCCGGCAAGGCGCTGATCGAGAACCGCCAGCCTGCCGCGGCGCGTCCCTATCTCCGCCGGGCCCTCGCGCTCTTCCCCGAGTACGCCGAGGACGACAGCCCGAGCTGGCTCTTGGCGCAGCTCGACCTGGAGGGCAAGGACGCCGCGGCGGCTCGCGGCCACCTCGAGGCTTTTCTCGCGTTCAACGAGACGAACTTCGACGCCCACCTGCGCCTGGCGTCGGTGGACGACGAGCTCGGCGACCGGGCCGCGGCGGTGCTTTGGCTCGAGCGCGCTCTCTGCATCGATCCCTCCGATCCCGCCGTTCACCTGCGTCTCGCCGAGCTCTACGACTCGCTGGGCGACACGGCGGGCCTCGTGCGCGCTCGTCGCAGCGTGCTCGACCTCGACCCCGTGGACCGCCCCGAGGCCCTCTACCAGCTCGCGCGGGCCTACCAGAGAGCTGGCGACGCGGACGAGGCGCGGCGCGTCGTTCTCCAGGCGCTCGAGCTCGCCCCTCGTTTCCGGCGGGCCCAGACGCTCCTGCTCGAGCTGCACCGCGCGCAGACGGCGCCGAGCGGAGGCCCGCCGTGAGGAAGTGGAGCCTCGTGGGGCTCGTCATCCTCGCGGGAATGCTGCCGGCGGCTGCGGACCTCGGCCCGCCTCCCGACCTGCCCTACCAGAACGTGCCCTACGATGGCCGCTTCACGGTCAATCGCCTGCGCTTCAACCCCGCGCGCTCTTGGCCCGGAGACTACGCCTGGGGCCTCGACCTCGGCTGGAACCACGACTACCCACGCGCCGACAGCCACTTCGCGAAGATCCTGCAGGCCACGACCAGCCTGGACGTCGCGACCGAGGGCACGAACATCCTCGCCCTCGACGACCCGGAGCTGATGCGTTATCCGGTGGCCTACCTCTGCGAGCCCGGCCACTGGGCACTCAGCGACGCGGAGGCGCGCGGCCTTCACGACTACCTGCTCAAGGGCGGGTTCGTGATCGTCGACGACTTTCGGGGCCGACACTGGGACACCTTCGTGCAGGGGCTGCGCCGTGTGCTGCCCGACGCGCAGCTCTTCCCGCTCGAGGCCACGAATCCGATCTTCGACGTCTTCTTCCGCATCGATCCCTCCACGATCCCGCACCCCTACGCAGCACCTGGCCCGCCCGCCTACTACGGCGTCTTCGAAGACAACGACCCGAGCCGGCGCCTGATGCTGGTCGCGAACTACAATTCCGACATCGGTGAGTACTGGGAGTGGTCCGACACGGGTCTCGTCCCGATCGACCTCAGCAACGAGGCCTACAAGCTGGGCGTGAACTACATCGTCTACGGCATGACGCACTGATCCGAAGGAGAGGGAGGACGTGACCGAAGAGCCCAATGCACCCGAGACCCTGGGCGATGCCGCCCTCGCCGACAAGCTGAAGGAGAGCCGCGACCGCATCGTCCAGGAGCTGCGCAAGCAGATCGTGGGCCAGGACGACGTCGTGGAGCTGGTGCTGACGACCCTGCTCGTGGGCGGCAACAGCATCGTCACGGGCGTCCCCGGTCTCGCCAAGACGCTGCTGATCCATAGCGTCGCCCAGGTGCTCGAGCTCAAGTTCTCGCGCATCCAGTTCACGCCGGACCTGATGCCCTCCGACATCACCGGCACCGACCTGATCCAGGAGGACAAGGACAGCGGGCAGCGCAAGATGGTCTTCGCGCCGGGCCCGATCTTCGCCAACGTCGTGCTGGCCGACGAGATCAACCGCACACCCCCCAAGACGCAGTCCGCGCTGCTCGAGGCCATGCAGGAGCACCGCGTGACGGTCCAGGGCAAGACCTACGGGCTCGAGGAGCCGTTCTTCGTCTTCGCCACGCAGAACCCGATCGAGCTCGAGGGCACGTACCCGCTGCCGGAGGCCCAGCTCGACCGTTTCATGTTCAACATCGTCATCGACTACCTTCCCGAGGAAGAGGAGATGGACGTCGTGCGGAAGACCACGGCGATCCAGGACGTGAAGTTCACGCCGGTGCTGACCGGCGCCGAGATCGTGGCCTTCCAGCGCCTCGTGCGGCGCGTGCCGGTGGCCGACGAGGTGGTGCGCTACGCGGTCGGCCTCGCGCGGCGCTCGCGGCCGAAGGACGAGGGCGCTCCGGAGTTCGTGAGGAAGTGGGTCGAGTACGGGGCGAGCGTGCGCGCGGCCCAGTACCTCGTCCTGGGAGGCAAGGCCCGGGCGCTGATGCGCGGCCGGAGCCACGTCAGCTTCGACGACGTCCGGGCACTGGCCCATCCGGTCTTCCGCCACCGCATCCTGACGAACTTCCACGCCGAGTCGGAGCGCGTCGACTCGGGTCAGATCGTGGACCAGCTGCTCGAGGCCGTTCCCGTGCCCCGCTCGAGGATGTGAGGCCGATGCCCGCGGCGACTGGAGCCCGCTTTCTCGATCCGCTGGTGCTCGCACGGATCGACAACCTCGAGCTCCTGGCACGAACCGTCGTCGCGGGCTTCATCAACGGTCTGCACCGCTCGCCCTACCTGGGACACTCGGTGGACTTCGCCGAGCACCGGCCGTACATGCCCGGTGACGACATCCGGCGCATCGACTGGCGGCTCTACGCGCGCACCGACCGCTACTACGTGAAGGAGTTCGAGGCCGACTCGAACGCGAACTTCGTGGTGCTGCTGGACCGGTCGCGCTCCATGCAGTTCTCGTCCCACGGGATCTCGAAGCTCGACTACGGGCGCTACCTCGCGGCCTGCCTCACGCACTTCGCCCACACGCAGCGGGATCGCGTGGGGCTCGTGACGTTCGACGAGGACGTGGTCGACTTCATCCCGCCCTCCGCGAAACATCGCGAGGCCGTTCTCCACGCGCTCGACCGGTTGGAGGGCGGAGGCCGAGGCGAGCTCGCACGGCCGCTGCTGAAGACCGCCGATGCGAGCCGGCGGCGGGGGATCTCGGTCCTCATCTCCGATCTCTACGAGGACCCGGACGCCGCGCTGCGCGCGGTGCGCCAGCTGGCTCGGCGGGGCAGCGACGTGATCGTGTTCCAGGTCCTGGACCCGGCCGAGGTGCACTTCCCCGACGATGCGTCCGCCAGCTACGAGGACCTCGAGAGCGGCGAGCGATTGCCGGTGGTGCCCGACTACGTGCGGGAGCAGTACCGGGCGCTCGTGGCCGAGCACGTCGCGGCCCTCGAACGCCGCTTCGGTGAGAGCCGCATCGACTCGGTGATGCTCGAGACGAGCACGCCGCTCGACCAGGCGCTCTTCCACTACCTGGTGCGCCGCCAGCGCTTCGACCGGGTGCGCTGAGGGCGGATGGGATTCCTCGCCCCCGCGTTCCTCCTCGGCCTGCTGGCGCTCGCCGTGCCCCTGCTGATCCACCTGGTGCACCGCGAGCGCCGCGAGACGAAGCCGTTCCCGTCGCTCATGTTTCTGAAGCGCGTCCCGCACCGTTCGGTGCGCCGCCGGCGGATCCGGCAGTGGCTGCTGCTGGGCTTGCGCTCGGCCGCGCTCGCGCTCCTCGCGCTGGCCTTCGCGCAGCCCGTGCTCGAGAGCGCGGGCCGAGCGCGGGCGCTCACGGGCGGGGCCGTGGCTCGTGTCGTCCTCGTCGACCGCTCGTACTCGATGGGCTACCAGGACCGCTGGCCGCGGGCGCTCCTGGCGGCCCGCGGCGTGCTCGGCGAGGCGCGTCGGGGCGACAAGACCGGCCTCGTCTTCTTCGGAGAGACCGCCGAGGCGGCCGCTCCGCTCACGGACGATCGCGCCGTGCTCGAGGCGGCCCTCGACCGAGCCGCGCTCGGTTGGGAGGGCACGCGCTTCGCCCCGGCGCTGAAGCTGGGGCTCCGGCTCCTCGACGAGTCCGGGCTCCCGAAGCGGGAGCTGGTCCTGGTGAGCGACTTCCAGAGCCGCGCGCTCGACGGTCTCGAGGAGGTCCGGCTGCCAGCGGGCACCGAGCTGCGCTCCGTCAGTCTGTCGCAGGGGGCGACACACAACCGGGGCATCACCGAGGTCACCCTTCAGCGCGTCTACGAGGGCGGCCGTGAGCGGGTGGCGGTCGCGGCGCGCATCGCGAGGCAGGGCGAGGGCTCGGGTGGCGTCGTTCCCGTCACGCTGGAGCTCGGAGGCCTCGAGGCCGACCGCCGCTCGGTCGAGCTGGCCGAGCAGAGCGCCGTCAGCGTGAGCTTCGATCCCATCCCGTTCCCCGCGTCGGCGCAGCAGGCCGTGGTCCGGCTCGCTGCTGACGACCTGCCGCAGGACGACGCCTTCCGATTCGTCTTGGCGCCGGGCCAGGACCTCGGGGTCCTGATCGTGGGCCGCGACGGCAGCCGTGCCGCGGAAGCTCTGTTCCTG
This sequence comes from uncultured Acidobacteriota bacterium, assembly GCA_963724555.1. Lineage (GTDB taxonomy): Bacteria > Acidobacteriota > Vicinamibacteria > Fen-336 > Fen-336 > DATBSL01. Next base: position 31,156 of record CAVRVE010000013.1, on the reverse strand, counting down.
CGCCGGGCCCTGGCGATCGGCGACCGCCCGCGCTTCGACGTCCGGACGCGGGTGCGCTCGGCCGTGCGGCCTCAGGACCTGACGGGCGTCGGCGTCGTGCTGCTGAACGACGCCGAATGGCCGGACGGAGACGCCGGCCGGGCGCTTCACGCGCTCGTGATCCGCGGCGGAGGGGTGGTGGCGGCCCTCGGCGCGCGCAGCAGCCCCGCCGCGTGGGACGCCTCCGCCGCCGCGCTCCTCGGTGGATCACGTGACACCGGAGGCATCGTGGATCGCTCCGCGGACTGGGGCGGCACGCTCGCGTTCCTCGACTACGAGCACCCGGCATTCGAGCTCTTCCGCCGGCCTCGCAGCGGCGACTTCGCGAGCGCGCGCTTCCTGCGCTACCGGACGCTGCACCCGCCGGACGGCTCGGCGGTGCTGGCCCGCTTCGACGACGGGAACCCCGCACTCGTCGAGACCCGGCTCGGGGACGGGCGCGTGCTCGTCTGGACGTCGAGCCTCGACACGCTCTGGAACGATCTCCCCCTGCAGCCGGTGTTTCTGCCCTTCCTGCACCGCCTCGTCGCCCACGCCGCGGGCTACGTCGAGCGTCCGGCCTGGCGCCAGGTGGGCGACGTGCTGGAGCTCCACGCGCTCGCCACGGGCCGCTGGCTCGGACTCAACCCGCTCGCCGAGCGGGGACTGCGTGGCGGGGACGGGCGTTTCGTGAGGCTCGAGTCCGCGGGCTTCTACGAGCTGCGCCCCTCCGGCGACGAGGGCGCGAAAGCGGCCCTCGTCGTGGCCGTCAACGCGGACCCGTCGGAGTCGGATCTCCAGGCGGCCGATCCCGAGGAGGTGACCGGCGGCCTCAACCACGCCGGGAGCCCGCCGCTCCCTGCTGGCGCGCACGTGGCGGGGGACGAGCCGGAGCGACCGCAGGACGGCTGGTGGTTCCTGCTGCTCGCCGCCCTCGCCGTGCTGGCGGCCGAGACCGCGCTATCGAATCGCCTGTCGGAAGCGGTACGCTGATCCTGCGGACGCCGGGGAAAGCATGGTGATCTCGCTGGGCACGGGCGCTCGGGAGCCGGAAACGGGGCGCGACCTGCGGAGGATCATCCGCAGCGTCCGCCGCCGCTTCCGGGTCAAGCTCGCCCTCCGGGGCCTCGCCATCACGCTCGGGTTCGGTCTGCTGGCGCTCGCGGCGTCGGCCTGGGGCATCGACCACTTCCGTTACACGCCCACCGCCATCGCGGCGTTCCGCGTCTTCGCCTGGACCGCCCTCGCCGGCCTGGGCGTCCGCTTCCTCGTCCTGCCGCTCATCGCCCGGCTGCCGGACGAGCGGGTCGCGCTCTACATCGAGGAGCACGATCCTTCGCTGCAGGCGGCGCTCTTGAGCGCCGTGGAGCTGGGCCCCGAGCGCGTGGAGCGCGAGCGCCCCGACGTCTCCCCGGAGCTGTCGCGGCGCCTGGTGGAGCAGGCCGAGAGATGCTGCGAGCAGATCGACTACCGGCGCCTCGTGGAGCGGCGCAGCCTGCAGCGGATGAGCGGCCTGCTCTCGGGCGTGGCCACGGCCGGGATGCTGGCCGCCCTCCTGAGCCCGGCCTTCATCCGCCACGCGGTGCCGTTCCTGCTCTCGCCCTGGGGCGCGCGTGCGTCGAGGAGCCCTTACGCGATCCAGGTGGAGCCCGGCCACGCCACCGTGGCCCGTGGCGCCGACCAGACCATCGTCGCCCACCTCGAGGGCTTCGACTCCGACGAGGTCGAGCTGGCGCTCCAGCGCGGCGAGCGGGTGGAGTGGCAGCGCTGGCCGATGACGGTCGAGCCCGGCCAGCCCGGCCACCGCTACATGGTCCTCGACGTCTCGGCGCGTACCGAGTACTTCGTGGAGGCGAACGGAGTGCGGTCCGATCTCTTCCGCATCGATGTCGTGGACGTGCCGTACGTCCGGCGCATCGACCTCGAGTACCGCTTCCCCGAGTACACGGGCCTCGCGCCGCAGCCGGTCGAGGACGGGGGCGACGTGGCGGCGCTCAAAGGCACGAAGGTCGAGCTGCGCGTCACGACCACGGTCCCGGTGCCGAGCGGCCGGCTGGTGGTCGAGGGCGAGCCGCCCCGTCCTCTCGAACTCGTCGCGGGCGGGACGCTCGGCGGCTCGTTCGAGGTCACGCGCGACGCGTTCTACCGGATCGAGCTCCCGTCCACCGACGGCCGCCTCCAGACCGCCTCGCCCGATTACGCGATCGACGCCCTCGACGACCAGCCGCCGCTCATCCGCATGCTCAAGCCGGGGCGGGACGCCCAGGTCACCTCGATCGAGGAGGTCTTCACCGAGGTCGAGGCCGAGGACGACTTCGGGGTCACGAAGCTCGAGCTGGTCTACTCGATCGGCGGTGCCCCCGAAAAGACCGTCGCGCTCCACGGCGGCCGCCCGCAGAAGCAGCTCTCCGCCGGCCACACCTTCTTCCTCGAGGAGCACGCGCTCGAGCCCGGCGACTTCGTCTCCTACTTCGCCCGCGCCACGGACAACCGCGGCGCGCCGGGGCGGCAGCAGAGCACCACCGATATCTACTTCATGGAGGTCCGGCCGTTCGACCGCGCCTACCGCCAGGCCGCCGAGGGAGGCGGCGCGGCTGCGGCCGGCGGCGGAGCCGGCGATACGCTCTCCCGCCAGCAGCGACAGATCGTCGCCGCGACCTTCAAGCTGCGCCGGGACCGCGAGCAGAGCGAGCCCCGCCAGCTGGAGCAGGATGTGGCGACCCTGGCTCTCATCCAGGGTCGGCTGCGCGACCAGGTCGCGAACCTCGACCGCCGGATGCTGAGCCGCGGCGTGGCGGGCGCGGGATCGAAGCTCGGCGACACCGCCGAGTCGCTCCAGCAGGCCGTCGTCGAGATGGGGGCCGCCGTCAAGGAGCTGGAGGTGCTCCGGCTCGATTCCGCGCTGGCTCCCGAGCAGCGAGCGCTCCAGCACCTGCAGCGGGCGGAGGCCGCGTTCCGCGACGTGCAGGTGGCCTTCGGCCAGGGAGGCGGCGGAGACGGCAGCGCCGCGAGCGCCGACGACCTGTCGGATCTCTTCGAGCTGGAGCTCGACAAGCTCGAGAACCAGTACGAGGCGGTGCAGCGCGGGCAGAGCCAAAAGCTCGACCAGTCCGTCGACGAGGCGATGCAGCGCCTTCGCGAGCTGGCGCGCCGCCAGGAGCAGGAGGTCGAGCGCCAGCGCCTGCGCACTTCCGGCTCGCCCGGGGGGCGGGGCGGAGGGGACAGGGGACAAGAGCGGCGACTGGCCGAGGAGACGGACGAGCTGGGCCGCCGCCTCGAGCGCCTCGCCCGCGAGCACTCGGCGCCCGGACTTCGGGAAACGGCGAATCGCCTGAAGCAGGCGGCCGACTCCATGCGCCGCGCCGGCGCCGGCGACGAGAGCGGGGCGCTCTCGCAGGGTCTTTCCGCTCTGGACCGCCTCAAGGACGCGCGCCGGACGCTCGACGAGAGCCGCGAAGCCCGCACCCGGCAGGACATCGAGCGCGCGGTGGACGCCGCCGAGGGGATCGCCCGCGACCAGGACCGGATCGCCGACGAGGTGCGCCGCCTGGGCGACGGCCAAGGGGCGGACACGCAGCGCGTCGAGCGGCTCGACGAGCGCAAGGACTCCCTGGCGGGGCAGGTGCAGGCGCTCGAGCAGCAGCTCGACCGCATGGCCAGCGACACCCGAAGAAGCGCCGCGACGGCCTCGCGCGCGCTGCGCGAGGCCGCGGGCGGGATCCGCGAGAACAAGCTCAAGGAGAAGATCCGCTACTCGAAGGGCGTCGTGCGCGGCCGCCCCGGCGAGGCGGCCCAGCAGTTCGAGGCCGAGATCGGCAAGGACGTCGACCAGCTGTCGCGTCAGGTGAGAGAAGCGGCCCAGGCCCTGAGCGCGGCGAAGGGCGATTCACGCTCGGCAGCTCTCGAGCGCACGCGCGACCTGGTGCGGCGCATGGAGTCGATCCAGGAGCGGCTGAAGCAGGGACCTGCGGCCGGCGAAGCCGGGTCTAGTCAGGGTTCGGTAGGCGGCTCGGCTGGAGAAGCCGGACGGGGCTCGGCGGACGGCGCGGGCGAAGCGTCCTCGGGAGGGGGCGCAAGCCCGGGCGTCGGCTCCTGGGACGAGCGCCGCTCGCGCCAGCTCCGGCGCGAGTTCCGCCAGAGAGCCGAAGACGCTCGGGGGATCGGCACTGAGCTCGCAGAGGGCGGCGGCACGCCGGGGGACCTGCGCGAGATCGAGCGGAAGCTCCGCCGCCTCGAGCGCTCCGAGACCTGGGGCAGCGTGCGCGGCGTCGAGACCCTGGTGGCCCAGGCCCTCGAGGAGCTGAAGATGTTCGAATACTCGCTGCGCCGCGAGCTGCAGGGCCAAGATCCCGAGAAGCTGCGCCTCTCCGGCTCGGACGAGGTCCCCGACGGCTGGCGGTCGCTGGTCGAGGAGTACTACCGCTCGCTCGCGCGGGGTGAGAAATGATCAGTGCGTCATCGCGAAGACGATGGCGTTGATGCCGAGCTGGTAGGCGAAGGTGGAGCGGTCGAGCGGGTAGTAGGGGTTCTCGGCCCACTCCCAGGCGTCGCCCATGTCGGAGTTCCAGTTGATCATCACCACGAGGCGCTCCTGCTCGTCGAAGATGCCGCGGCAGGACGCCTCGTAGCCGTCCTGCTCCCAGTACGGCCCGCCCCTCACGCCGTTGCGGACGTTCGGCACCTGCAGCACCTGCTTGATGTCGTAGACCGTATGGAAGACCGGGTGATCGATCGGCAGGTCCACGATGGGCCGCCCGGGAAGCACGCGGTGGATCTGCTCCTCGAAGAGGGCCCACTCCCAGCTGCCCCAGAAGTCGTCCACGAGGAGGAAGCCACCGGCCGCCAGGTATTGCCGCAGCCCCAGCACCTCCTTCTCGGTGAGCGCCATTCGCCCCACTTCCACGGCGTAGAGGAACGGGTAGCGCCGGAGCTCAGGATCGTCGAGGCGCACGGGGTGCTCACCGCCAGACGCGTCGATCCGGGTGAGCCGCTTCACTCCGATCATGAACTGCCGATCGGCCTTGGGGTAGTCGGTGGTCCAGCTCGCCCAGCCCCACCCGCGTCCCCGTCCGCTGTACGCGGCGCGCGCGAAGGTGAACTCGTGGTGTTCGCTCGCCGCTTCCCGGACGGGGGCCGGACCCTCCTCGTCGAGGAACTCCCGCGGAGTCGGAGCCTGGCCCGTCTGAGCCGCGGCGATCCCCAGCAGGACGACCGTCGCGGGTCCCATCACCACCGCCCGGCTCGCTCGTCGCATGGGGAGGCTGCTCGGCGCAAACATAGCATCCGGCGGATGCGGGCGACAGCCGGACGCCCATCGCCAGATCCTGCCCGAGCCTTCAACCTGCAATTCCGCTGAGCTTCCATCTCGCGATCTTCAAACCGAAGATTGCCGCTCCAGCGGACCGGTTGATGAAGCCGGTCGAGGTCCGTGTGCACAACGCGAACCTCATCGGACGGCGCTTCGCGAAGATCCTGTTCGTTCAGATCGCCGCAGCGGTCCTCGGCCGCTGACGGTCGATGATGACAGCGGCGTCCCTCGGCAGGGCCTCAGGGACGACGCTCGGCCGACGCGCCGGCGTCACGTGGACCATCGGCGCGCCGAAGCCAGATCTCGCGCCAGTACAGATACTCCGCCCGACGGCACGGCCCCGAGGTCGTCTCCCCGCCGCAAGCGACCCCGTCGAGGAGAACCGTGTTCTCCAGCTTCCGCAGGCCCCCGGTTCGCTCGTCGATGAAGTTCTCCATCCGGGCCTTGACCCGGTACGTCCCGCTGCAGAAGGGGACCATGTACCTCGAGAACTCCAGCCCGCGGTTCTTGCTGTTGTGATCCAGCGTTTCGAGGATCTCCTTCAAGGACTTCACCCGGACCCACTCGCCGGGCTGGAGGGCGAGCTGCTCGACGGGCGTCTTCCTGCTCGCGCGGATGGCTCCCGCGAGGCGCCGGAGCATGAGCCTCACACGATGCGAGAGGGTCTCCGCGTAGACTCCCGCCATCGCGCCGAAGCCCCATTCCCCGCCCTTCACGTCGTCGAAAGCCCGCTTCACCTTCTCCGCGGTCGAGATCGGAAACGTGGCGCGGCCGAGCGCGGTGGCCTGGCAGACGTAGGTGCCGTCCTCCGCTTGCGTCCGATAGGGCCAGCTCGTCCTCGCGACGTCGTGCTCCAGCGTCGGCGCATTGGCGCCTGCGCCGGAAGGGCGGAGCCACTCCGGCTTCCAGAGGAGCGTGCACTCACGGCTGCAGCCGCCGTGCGACCCGCCGTCACAGCGCTCCTCGCCGAGCAGCACGAGCGGCTGCCGGAGCACTCCGCGCATGCCCACGCCCCCGCCGCAGATCTTGGTCATGACGGCACCGACGCGGAGGCGGCGACCGCAGTAGCGCACCATCTCCGGCATGAACGGCAGGCCGTCCAGTTCCCCGCGGGCGTCGAGTGTCGCGAGAATCTCGCCCAGCGGACGCACCTCGACCCAGTCTCCTACCGGCATCACTCCCCTCGGCGGCGCACTAGCCCGCCCCGTCCCGCTTCGTCCCGGCGGCGTCGCCACCGGCTTGCGCCGGGCGGGCGGCCGCGAGCTTCCGTGCCATCAGGCGCCGCCAGGGTGTCTTCAACCGGTTGGCGAGCCCCTTCAGTCTCGTCCGCGAAAGGTTGCCGAGCCACGAGTCCAGGGCCCGGATGCCGTTGGCGAGGGCCCCCCTCAGGCTGGGTGAGAACAGGCAGACGCTCTCTTCCCAACGGGACTCGCTGCCGAGCCGCTCCTTGTAGGGCGCGTCGCCCCCGCCGAAGTCGACTTGTGACACGCCTCTCGGGATGAGGACCTCGACCATCCGGGTGGAAGTCACCAGGCCGGGGCTGAATCCCTGGAGGTCACTGTCGTACCCGGTCCACCAGAGGAACGCGCTCGCGCCGAGCTGGCAGCCGCTCCAGAACGCGACGACCCTCCCCTCGACCAGCGCGACGAACGCGATCCAGACGCCCTGACGCGCGGCCGCCATCAGGTTGGCCCGGTCCTCCTCGCTGTTGAGGAACCCGACGCCGAGTGCCCGCTGGTAGGACTTCCTCACCACCGCCTCGGCTCCCTCACAGAAGGCGTCGACCTCGTCCTCGCGCGTGAGCAGACGGTACTCGTACCGGCCGGCGAAGGCCCGCTCGAACTTCCTCACCTTCTGCATCAGCCCCTTGTGGCTGCGGTGGTACTCGTCGAAGGTGGCCGGCAGGCTCAGGTACCGGTGGATTTGGCGCTCGGGCACGCGGTCGCGCATCCGGGAGCTGACCGGGAGGCCGCGGGCCGCGCGGTGCAGAGGCGAGCCCTCCTCGAGGAATTTGAACAGCGCGACGTCGGCCTGACCGGCGAGCAGGTCCTCGACGACTCGAGCGATCATTCTTCCGAGCGCTTCCTCGTCACCCGGACCGAGCAGCCCCTGCATCGGGACGACGATCCGGCGGACCGGAATGCCGAGGACCTTCCAGTAGCCGAGGGCCAGCGTGACGGGCCCGCGTTCGACCCGCCCCACCAGCGCCCCCTCCAACCGAGCATCCTTGAGGTGAGCCACGACGTAGGGGCTCGAAGGCGGCTTGTGGTACCGCATCGAGCTCCAGTACAGGTCCCAATTGGTCTCGGGCAGGACGCTGAGCCGCGTCCAGTCCGCCTTGACCGCCGCCGCTTCGGCCGCAGACCGAAGGACCCTCACTTCGTCGCTCACCATGCTCCTTCGGAGGACGATCCGTACCGCGGCGGCTCCGCCCTCCCCGCCAAACGCGAAGACCGTCCGGGCGCGGGTCTTCCTTCAGAGGCCCCTTCGGGCGAGGCTCGAAGCACTCGGACAGCTCATCAGGCAGGTACGCTAGATGATCGCCCTGATTGCCGCAAGTAGTAGGCGACTGCATGTACGTCTATCTCGCGATCTTCAAGCCGAAGATTGCCGCTCCAGCGGACCGGTTGATGAAGCCGGCCGAGGTCCGTGTGCACAACGCGAACTTCATCGGACGGCGCTTCGTCGAGCTTCAGCAGAGCCTGCCGCCGCGACAGTGAAGGAGAGCGGGTTCACGCGGCTCCTGCTCGCAGCCGTGTCACTCCCAGCGGAAGACCTTGGTCGCGAGTGCGGAATACGCCACGAAAAGCGCGGGCAGCGCTGCCGCGTTGATCCAGTGCGCGGCCCAGCCCGATCCGTCCCACACGCCTTGAAGCAGCGCGACGGCGTGGGTCGTCGGAAGCAGGTAGGCGATCGCCCGTAGCGCGGTCGGCAACCGGCTCAACGGAAAGAACAGGCCGGACACGGCGAGCATCGGATAGAGAACGACCGCCCCGATCGGTTGCGCGAAGCGCGCTGTCGGGACGAGGCTGGCGATCACGAAGCCGAGCGACAGGATACCGAGGGTGCTGAGCAGCACGGCGATCGTGAAGCTCAGCACGTTCACCTGCATCACGCCCGGAAACAGCCGCTTGCCAGCGAGCACGAGCAGCCCGAGGCTGCACGCGGTGAAGCCGAGCTTCACCACGACGTGCGCGCCGAGGATCGTCACCGGCGAGAGCGGCGTGGCGCGGAGCCGCTTGAGGATGCCTCCCTCGCGGTAGATCGCGATGATCGCCACCAGTGACTGGACGCCGCCGATTGCGATGAGCACGGCGGCAAAGATGGCCGGGTTGAAAGGAATGTCGAGCTGCGGAGTGGCAGAGGCCTGTCCGGCGCCGAAGGCCCGCCCGAGCACGATGAAGATCACGACCGGAACCACGAGCGCCCCGATGAATCCCATCGGCTCGCGAGCGAAGATCTTGCTCTCCACCCAGCTGAGCTTCCAGAACCCGCGAAGGAAACCGGAGCGCATCGTCAGTCCCGGATCCCGTGGCCGGTGAGCTTGAGGAACACGTCCTCGAGGGTCGGGATCACGGTGCGGAAATCGCGGACGCGGATGCCCTCGCGGGCGATGTGGTGGATCACCTCGGTGACGAAGTCGTCGCCCTCGCCGCGAATCGTGTGCGTCGCCTCGCGGCCCTCGCCACGCTCGATCGCGCCGAGCCGCTGCATTCGCTCGGCCAGATCGACGTCGTCGCTCGTGAAGACGACCGCCCGTTCCGGGCAATGCTTCCGGACCAGCGCGTCGGGCGTGCCCACTTCGATGAGCCGCCCGTGCTCGATGATGGCGACGCGGTCGCAAAGGCGCTCGGCCTCCTCCATCAGGTGCGTCGTGAGAAACACCGTCGTGCCGCGCTCCCTGATGCCGGTCACCAGTCCCCAGATCGCGCGGCGGGCCTGCGGATCGAGGCCGGTGGTGAGCTCGTCGAGGAACACGACCTCGGGCTCGTGAATCAGCGCGAGTGCTATGAAGAGACGCTGCTTCTGGCCGCCGGAGAGCGTCATGAACCAGGCGTTGCGCTTGCCGTCGAGTCCGAGCCGTGTCAGGAGCGCGTCCGCGCTGTCTACGCGGGAGTAGAGCGACCCCCAGAGATCCACCGCTTCCCAGACCTTGATGCGCTTCTGGAGCTGCGCCTCCTGGTGCTGCACGCCGATCCGCTGGCGGAGCGCGCCCGCGTCGCGGCGGGGATCGAGGCCGAGCACGGAGATGGTGCCCTGGTCGGGAACGCGGTGACCCTGCACGCACTCCATCGTCGTCGTCTTTCCCGCGCCGTTCGGACCGATCAGGCCGAAGATCTCTCCCTCGAGCACCTCGAGCGACACGTCGTCCACGGCCACGGTGCGGCCGTAGCGCTTGCCGAGATGCGAGACGGAGATGACGGGATCGTGCGGCACGCTCGAATCCTACAGAGGCGCCGTCCGATTGTGGGGCTCGAAGCGCAGCAAAAGGGACACCCGGAAGTCGCGAGTCCGGACACCGGCCGGAGATCGAGGCGCGGATTCCCCGCAACCCTTTGATATCGCTGGACCCGTCTCTCTGGCATCCCGCCTGCATTACGGAAGGACAGGTCGATGGAGGGTGCCGTCGGCGTCGCTCGGGGGCGCGTGTGGTTGGAGGGAGCCGCATGCGCTCCAGGGCGACGCCCGACGGCACCTTTCGTCGGCGTCGTGGGCGTGTCAGGCGGCGCGTCTCACGATCACGAGCGAGACATCATCGTGCCAGTGTGCTTCGCCTACGAAAGTCTCGACCGCCACGAGCAGCTCGTGCGCGACTTCCGCGGCGGGGCGCCCGGCACTCACGCGAAGGCTGCTGAGTAGCCGCTCGTCTCCGAAGAACCCGCCGGCCTCATTCATGGCCTCGGTCACGCCGTCCGAATACACCACCAGCGTCTGGCCCGCGCTGACGTCGACCCACTGCTCCTCGTACGTCGTCGCCCCGGGGATGCCGAGCGCGGGCCCGCCCACGGGCAGCGGCTCGATCTGATTCAGTCCGACGACGAGCGGAGGCATGTGCCCCGCGTTCACCAGGCGGATCCGCGACGATCCGGGCTCGAGCTCCAGGTAGACGAGGGTCGCAAAGCGGTTCTCCAGGCCCCGCGTGCGGAACACCTTGTGCAGCTTGGAGGCGAGCGCCGCCAGGGAGCGTTGCTCCGGGACGAAGGCCAGGACGGTCGCCTGGAGCCGAGCCATCAACAAGGCTGCGGGCAGTCCCTTGCCGGACACGTCGGCCAACACGAGCCCCACGCGTCCATCCTCGTGCGCCAGGAAGTCGACGAGGTCGCCGCCCACCTCGTTCGCAGGCCGGGTCGAGATCCACACGTCCCAGTCCGCGACGTTCGGCGCCTCCCTGGGCAGGAGCGCCTGCTGCACGACACGCCCCGCCTGCAGCTCGCTCTTGGCGACCAGCTTGTCCTTCAGCTCGAGCATGAGCAGCAGCAGCAGCAGGCCGACCGGCAGCCCGCCGAAATCGATCTCCAGCGAGTGCCCGTCGCCGCGCCATTGCGCCCGCACCAAGGCCAGGAGCAGCGCCAGCGCGAGCAACACCCGTCGCGTGGGTGTGAGGTTCAGGAACAGGCTCTTGAGCAGCCAGGCGATGCGGTAGAGCCCGCGCCGGACACGGCCCATGCCGACGAGCCGGCGCTGCCTCTCCTCGGAAAGATAGAAGCTCCCCAGATCCTCGAGCGTCCGGTTGACCGCGCGGCGGAAGCCTCCGCGCCGAAAGTCGCCGAAGACGCGGCGCGTGTCTCCCGTCAGCGTACGGATCAGCGGAAACTCACCGCCGTCCCGAGAGGATCTCGCCACGCCACCTCCATGCCAAGGTTACGCCCAGAGGGGTGCTATCGTGCACCCACAGGGGGGCGGGTGATGCCAGGCGATCGCTGGAGTAGCGGGTCCATCATCGATGTCGGTGGCGGTGGCGGACCGAGGATCCCACCGAGCTTCCGACTGAGGCCGTCGACGCTACGCTGGATTCTGGCCATAGGCGCGGTCCTGCTTCTTCTGCTGACGGGCTACTACCAGGTCGAACCCGACGAGGTGGGCGTCGTCCAGCGTTTCGGCCGATTCGTCCGGACGTCGGACCCGGGTCCTCACGTGAAGCTGCCATTTGGTGTCGAGACCGTGACCAAGGTCCCCGTCCAGCGCACGCTCAAGATGGAGTTCGGCTTCAGGACCACGAGCCCCGGGATCAAGTCCACCTACGCCGCCCCGTCGCCGGAGACCGCGGGCGAGTCCGTGATGCTCACGGGCGACCTCAACGTGGCGGTCGTCGAGTGGATCGTGCAGTTCCGGATCAAGGACCCGAAGAAGTTCCTGTTCGATGTGCGCGACGTGCCCAGGACGTTCCGGTCGATGTCGGAGGCCGCGATGCGCCAGGTCGTCGGGGACCACAGCGTCGACGAGGTCCTGACCATCGGGCGCGAGGCCGTCGCACGCCAGGCCAAGGAGGAGCTGCAGCGGCTCTGCGACCGCTATGGCATCGGCATCGTCGTCCAACAGCTGATCCTTCAGGACGTGAACCCGCCCGATCCGGTCCGGCCCGCCTTCAACGAGGTCAACCAGGCGATCCAGGAGAAGGAGCGCTCCATCAACGAGGCCTGGGCCGACTACAACAAGGAAGTCCCGCGCGCCAAAGGCGAGGCCGACCAGGCGGTGCGCGCTGCGGAGGGCTATGCGCTCGAGCGCGTGAACAAGGCCGAGGGCGACGCCAAGCGCTTCGATGCCGTCTACGAGGAGTACAGGAAGGCTCCCGCCGTGACGAGAAAGCGCATCTACCTCGAAGCGATGGCCCAGCTGCTGCCCAAGCTGGGACGCAAGCTGGTGATCGACGAGAAGGCGAAGGGCATCCTGCCCCTGCTGCAGCTCGAAGGCGACCGCAAGGAGGTGAAGCCGTGAAGACCCGGCTCGTCCTCGTCGCGGTCGTGGTCGGCGCGATCCTGCTCTTCCTCTCGGTCTACACGGTCTCCGAGACGGAGCAGGTGATCCTCACCCAGTTCGGCAGGCCCGTCGGGGGGCTCGTCAAGGAGCCGGGACTGCACGTGAAAGTCCCCCTGATCCAGGACGTCCACCGCTTCGACAAGCGCTGGCTCGAGTTCGACGGCGACGCGCGCGAGATCACGACCCGGGACAAGAAGTACATCTGGGTCGACACCTACGCCCGCTGGCGCATCTCCGACCCGCTCCGGTTCTACCAGGCCGTGCGGGACGAGCGCGGCGCCCAGAGCCGGCTCGACGACATCGTGGACGGCGAAACCCGCAACGCCGTCGCCTCGTTCGACCTGATCGAGCTCGTCCGCTCCAGCAACCGCGCCTTCCAGAAGACCGAGGAGCTCGAGGGGATCGGCGCCGCGGAGGCGATGGCGGAGGTCCACACCGGGCGGGAGAAGATCGGGCAGACGATCCTGGAGAAGGCCGCGAAGATCACGCCGGAGTTCGGGATCGAGCTGGTGGACGTGCGTTTCCGGCGCATCAACTACGTGGACAGCGTCCAGCAGAAGGTCTTCGAGCGGATGACGTCCGAGCGCAAGCGGATCGCCGAACGCAGCCGCTCCGAGGGCCAGGGCCGCGCCGCCGAGATCCGCGGCCAGAAGGAAAGGGACATCCTGGCGCTGACCTCGGTCGGCTACCGGAGCGCCCAGGAGCTGAAGGGCGCGGCCGACGCCAAGGCGACCGGCATCTACGCCAGGGCCTACGGGAAAGACCCGGAGCTCTATCAGTTCACCAAGACGATGGACACGCTGGGCGCGGGCCTCGACGACAAGACCTGGCTCATCCTCTCGACCGACTCCGACGTGCTCAAGTACCTCAAGGGGCCCGAACCGAAGTAGGCGACTCGGCGAGGATGTAGGTCGGTCCGCTCGTGTCAGGGCGGCGTCGGAATCGGCTCACTTGATGGCGACGAGCTCGATCTCGAACACGAGCGTCGAGTTCGGGCCGATGTCGGCTCCCCCGCCGCGCTCGCCGTAGGCGAGCGCAGAAGGAACGAACACCTGCCAGGTCGATCCGACCGGCATGAGTTGGAGCACCTCGGTCCAGCCCTTGATGGAGCCCTTCACCGGAATCGTGATCGGCTGGCTCCGCTTGTAGGAGCTGTCGACCTCCTTCCCGCCGACGAGGTTGAGGCGGTAGTGACAAACCACCGTGTCCGCGAGGGTCGGCGTCTTGCCGCTGCCGGGCGTGACGATCTTGTACTGGAGGCCGCTCGGGAGGGTCACCACCCCTTCTTTCTCCTTGTTGGCGGCTAGAAACGCTTCGCCCTCTGTCTTGTTCTTCTCGCCGGAGGCCTTCGCAGCCGCAGCCTGCTGGGCGGCCATAGCCCCTTGCAGCTCGCTGATGACGGCCTTGGCCTCGTCCTCGCTCAGGAGTGTCTTGCCCCCGGAGAGCGCGTCCCTCAGCCCTTTGGCGAACACGGCCGGGTCGATGTCCACGGACCGCGCTTTCAGCTGGTTCCCCAGATCCATCCCCATCGCGTAGCTCAGCCTGTCTTTGCCGGTCGCGAGCGGGGCAGGCGCCTGCGCGCTGGCGAGCGCGGGAACCGCGAGCACGACGAGAGTCAACAGCGATCGCATGGCAGTCGTCCTTTCGAATGGTGCGTGCGCCTCTTCAAGCTTCCACCAGTGGAGCGTCAGCAAGCCCAGGCTTCACCTCGAAGTGCCACTTCCAGATCTCGTAGACCGCCGGATACACGACGAGCTCGAGCAGGAAGGACGTGAGGATGCCGCCCACCATCGGCGCGGCGATGCGCTTCCACACGTCCGATCCGGTGCCGGTCGCCCACATGATCGGGAAGAAACCGATGAACGTCGTCGCGACCGTCATGAACTTCGGCCGCAGCCGCTTGGCCGCGCCGAGCACGATCGTTTCCTGGAGAGCGGCCAGTGAGCGCAGCCGGCCCTGCTTCCGCGCCTGCTCGTAGGCGAGGTCGAGGTAGAGCAGCATGAAGACGCCCGTCTCGGCGTCGACGCCCATGAGCGCGATCAGGCCCACCCACACCGCGATGCTCATGTTGTACCCCAGCAAATAGAGATACCAGACCGCGCCGACGGCGGAGAACGGCACCGCCAGTGCGACGATGGCCGTCTTCGTGAGCGAGCGTGTGTTGAAGTAGAGCAGCAGGAACACCAGCAGCAGCGTGAGCGGGACGACGTAGGTCAGCCGAGCGCGCACGCGCGCCATCGCTTCGTACTGACCGCTCCAGAGCGCCGCGTATCCCGCGGGTAGCTCGAGCTTCTGGCGGATCAGCCGGTCGGCCTCCTGCACGTAGCTGCTCAGGTCGCGGCCGTCCACGTCCACGAACACGTAGCCGGTCAGCAGGCCGTCCTCGTTGCGAATCATGGCGGGTCCCGTGGCGACCTTGATCGCGGCCAGCTGGCCCAGCGGGATCTGGCGCTCGCCGCCGGAGGCCGGCACCAGCACGCGCGCGAGAGCGTCCAAATCCGAGCGGAAGTCGCGCATGTAGCGGACGTTGACCGGGTAGCGCTCGCGTCCTTCGACCGTGGTCGTGACGTTCTCACCGCCGATCGCGTTCTGCACCACGGTCTGCGCCTCGTCCATGCTCAAACCGTAGCGGGCGAGCTCGTCGCGCTTCCACTCGACGTCGAGGAAGAAGCCCCCGCCCGCTCGTTCGGCGAACACGTTCCGCGTTCCGCGCACCGACGGCAGGAGGGCTTCGATCCGCGCGCCGATCTGCTCGATCTTCTGCAGGTCGTCGCCGGTGATCTTGAGGCCCAGCGGGGTCCGGATGCCGGTTGTCAGCATGTCGATCCGCGCCTTGATCGGCATCGTCCACGCGTTGGAAACGCCGGGCAGCTGGAGCGCCTGGTTGAGCTGGTTGACGAGCTCGTCCGTCGACAGGCGATCCGAAGTGATCGGCCTGAAGAGCGGCTTCAACCACTCCGGCGCCCAGGTCGAGTACCAGGTCGGCACGCGCCGCCAATCGTGGCGCGGCTTGAGTGTGATCACCGTCTCCAGCATCGACAACGGCGCGGGATCGGTGCTCGTCTCGGCGCGGCCCGCCTTGCCGAGAACGCGATCCACCTCGGGGAACTGCCGGATGATCCGGTCGCTCACCTGGAGCAGGGTCTGCGCCTCGGTGATCGAGATGCCGGGCATCGTGGTGGGCATGTAGAAGAGCGCGCCCTCGTCCAGCGGCGGCATGAACTCCGATCCGAGCTTGAAGAAGACCGGTACCGTCGCCAGGATCAGCGCGAGCGAAGCGCCGATCACCGTCCACTTCCAGCGCAGCGACCAGCGCACGACCGGCTCGTAGAGGCGGCCCAGGCTGCGGCTGATCGGGTGCTTCTCCTCGGAGTGGATCTGGCCGACCAGCACCGCATTGGCAGCCCGGCACAGCCACGGCGGCCGGAACTCGAAGCGGCGCAGCCGCGTGAAGACAAGGCGCAGGGCCGGGTCGAGCGTGACGACCAGGCACGCCGCCACGATCATCGCGAGCGTCTTGGTGTAGGCGAGCGGCTTGAAGAGGCGCCCCTCCTGCGCCTCGAGCGTCAGCACGGGCAGGAAGGAGACGGCGATGACGAGCAGCGCGAAGAAGCTGGCCGGCGCCACCTCCTTCACCGCCTCGACGATGACCGCCTGGTGATCGATCGGCCCGCCGGCGCGGGTCCGCTCTTCCAGCTTCTTGTGCGCCTGCTCCACGACGACGATCGCCGCGTCCACGAGCTCGCCCATCGCGATGGCGATGCCGCCGAGCGACATGATGTTCGCGCTGATGCCGAGCATCCGGAACGGAATGAACGAGACGAGCACGGCCACCGGGATGGTGATCACGGGGATGAGGGCGCTCGGCACGTGCCACAAGAACAGCAGGACGATGAAGACGACAGTCAGCATCACCTCGACGAGCGTCTCGGTGACATTGTCGATGGCACGCCGGATCAGGACGGAGCGGTCGTAGATCGGGACGATCGAGACACCGGGCGGCAAGCCGGGCTCGATCTCCCGGATGCGCTGCTTGACGCGGTCGATGACGTGGAGGGCGTTCTGGCCCTGGCGCATGACGATGATGCCTGAGACGGCCTCGCCGGTGCCGTCGAGATCCGACACGCCACGCCGGAGCTCCGGCCCCAGGACGACCTGGCCGATGTCGCGTACGCGGATCGGAGTGCCGCTCTGGCTCGCCGAGACGACGATGCTCTCGAAGTCGGCGATCGACCGCGCGTAGCCGCGACCCCGGACCATGTACTCGGTGCCGCCGAACTCGATCAGGCGGCCGCCGGCCTCGATGTTCCCGCCGCGCACCGCCTCGACCACGCGCTGGATCGGGAGGCCGTAGTTCCGAAGCTTGTTGGGATCGACGTTCACCTGGTACTGGCGGCCGAAGCCGCCGAGCGAGGCGACCTCGGCGACGCCCGGGACCGACTTGAGGTAGTACCGAAGCGTCCAGTCCTGGTAGGAGCGCAGGTCGGCGAGGCTGCGCTGGCCCGACTTGTCCACCAGCACGTACTGGAAGACCCAGCCGAGGCCGGTCGCGTCGGGTCCGAGCTCCGTCTTGGCGTCCTGCGGCAGGCGGCCGAGGACACCCGAGAGGTACTCCAGCGTCCGGGTGCGGGCCCAGTAGATGTCGGTGCCGTCCTCGAAGATGACGTAGACGAACGAGTAGCCGAAATCGGAGAAGCCACGGACGGCTCGGACCCGAGGAGCGCCCAGCATCGCGCTGACGATCGGGTAGGTGACCTGCGCCTCGACGACGTCGGGGCTTCTGTCCCAGCGCGAGTAGATGATGACCTGCGTGTCGCTCAGGTCGGGAATGGCGTCGAGCGGGACTCTTTGCAGCGACCAGGCGCCGGCCAGGGCCGCTGCGCCGACCAGCAGGAGGACCAGGAACCTGTTGCGGACCGAGAAGTCGATGACGTTGTCGATCACCGCAGCCCCTGGGCGTTCGGCAGAGTCACCTGGCCCGCGCGTGCTTCGCCGGTTCCGCGTCGAACCGCTTCTTGCACTCGTCGGCGCAGAAGTAGTAGGTCGTGCCCTCGTAGTCCGACTTGCGGCCCGCCGCGGCCGCGCGGCCCCGGCCCGTCTCCATTCCGCAGACCGGGTCCGTGACCGTGGGGTCCAGGCCCTGGCTGGCGGCCTTCATGCGGCTCTCGGAATCGATCAGGAAGGTGCCCGAGATCACGATGCGCTCGCCGGCCATCAGCCCGCGCGTGATCTCCACCTGGTCGCCGATGCGCCAGCCCGTCTCGACCTGCCGCGGCTCGAGGAAGCCCTCGCCGCGGTCGACGAAGAGCGTCCGGCGCAGGCCGGTGTCGACGATGGCGTCGGCCGGCACCACGAGAGTCGCGGGCAGCTCCACGGAGAACTCGACGTCCACGAACATTCCCGGCTTGAGCACCAGACCGGGGTTGTCGGTCTCGAGCCGCAGCTTGAGCGTGCGCGTCGTTTCGTCGAAGGTCGGCTCCGAGCGGCTGACGCTGGCTTCGAGCTGGCGTCGGTGGTCCTGGGAGGTAACCCGCGCCTTCGACCCGGCGCGGATGAACTGCGCCTGGTCCTCGTAGACGTCGGCGAGGATCCAGACCTGGCGGAGGTCGGCGATGCGGTAGAACTCGAAGCCGCGGTCGCAGCGCAGGCCGACGGACGCCTTGCGCTCGAGCACGAAGCCGTCGACAGGCGAGACCACCCGGATGAACTGGCTGAGCTTGCGTGTCTCGCGCATCTCGGCGAGCTGCTGCTCGGAGACGCCGAGGTTGCGCAGCGTGTTGGCGAAGCGCTCGACGCCGTCGGCCACGCGGTTCTGGTTGTAGCCTTGAAGCTGCTCGTTGGAGGGGCGACCGAGCGTGTCGAGCCCCGAGAAGTACGACTGCTGGGCGGTTATGAACTCGGGCGCGTAGAACGAGAGCAGCAGCTCGTTCTTCTTCACGAGCGATCCGGTCGTCGCGCCGCGCACCTCGCGCACCAGGCCTTCCGCGCCGGCGACGAGCGGGTAGACCGCGTTCTCGTTGGGCGCGACACGGCCCGTCGTCCGCAGGTTTCGTGTGCCCGAGGCGCGTTCCACGAGGCCGAGCCGAACCCCGACCGTCTGCTGGCGCTCGGGACTCACACGTACCGCGCCGGCCGGGAGCGCGGTTCCGTCGGCAGCTGCCGCGGGGTTGGCGCCGCCGTCCTGGCGCACGAGTTCGAGGCGCATGCCGCACGACGGGCAGTCGCCCGGCCGTGCGCTGTGATACTGCGGGTGCATAGGGCAGGTGTAGACGGCGGCCCCCTGCTCGGTCGCCGGGGCGGGCGAGCGGCGGCTCCACCAGAGGCCGGCCGTGAAAGACCCGCCGGCCAAGAGAAGCACCGCTGTCGCCTGCGCGAGCACCCTCACCAGCAGACCCAGTCGAGAAGGCCCCGCGGACCTTGGGCAAGGCCCGCGGGGCCGGATGCCCGCGAGAGGCGCACTAGAAGACGACCAGCGGACGCATCATGTCGTGCTCTTCGTGCTCGAGGATGTGGCAGTGCCACACGTACTCGTAGCCACCCGTCCGCGGGCTCACCGGCACGGGGATCCTCCTGTTCCGACCGAGGACGTTCACGACCGGGTCGGGCGGCAGGTCGAACTTCATGATCACCCGCGTCACCTCGCCTGGGTTCATCCGCACCGTCTCCTTGTAGCCGCGCTCGTTGACGTCGGGCGGAACGAAGTCACCGGGTGTGAAGACTCCACCGAGCGGGTTTCCGTCGGCGTCCTGCGCAAACGGGGCGCGGCCGAGGATCTGAACGTTCACGAGGTGGAAGTGAATCGGATGCACGTCGCCGGTCGTGTTGTAGATGTCCCAGACCTCGGGTTGGCCCTTGGCGTGCCTCTCTTCTTCTTTGAGGGCGTCCTCGTAGTACATCCCGTAGACCGTGCCGCCGGCACCACCCGGCGTGCCGGTGCCCACGATCTGGATCAGGCGCCCGTACGGATCCCAGCCTTCGTTGAGAGTCCTGGTCCGCTGGGTGTATCCGGGAAGGTCGGGTAGGTCGGGAAGCCCGATCAGAGCGTCATGGACCAGCAGGCCGAGCTCGTTCAGAGCCAGCTGGCTCGTGAGCAGCTCGAACAGCGCGTTCCCCTTCGGGCCGGTGTAGGTCGCCGGAGTGATCGTGATGCGCATCAGGGTGCGGGTGTTTGGACCGACCGTACTGTCCGGCGCGCCCTGCGGGGGTGGGGGGCCCGTGTGGTAGTCCGCCTCGGTGCCTTCCGGGAACGGCGAGGGGGCGTCGTTGTACAGGATGAAGCTCTGTCCGGCGCAGTTGCTGAAGTCGATCAGCACGTCGGCGCGCTCGGCTCCCGCCAGGACGAGGCTGTATCCCCTGGTGTCGTGGGACATGTACGCGTCGAGGTTGAACTGATTGCCAGACGACACGACCGCCGGCGCGGGCAGGAAGCCCCCCTCGGTGCCGAACTGGATGAAGTCGGGTCCCTTGCTCTCGGGCCTCACGTCCGCATCGCCCGGGTTCAATGGATCCTCCTTGTAGAGTTGCAGGTTCCAGACCCGGGACTGCGTGCCGTTCAGCATCCGGAAGCGGTGGACGCCGGCGGGCAGCTCGAGCTTGGGATACGCCATGCCGTTGATGACCGGCGTGTCCCCGAAGAACTCCGGCACGCACGAGACGCGGGGCATGGGCAGTGGGTTGGTCACCTCAGGTTCTGGCGGGCCGTAGGTCGTCGGGTAGTCGAGGTCTCCCACACGTCCCCACTGGTCGGCGACGCTCTTGAAGCTCTTGTCCTGGAGCACGAGCGGGATCCCGGGGATCTGGTCCGAGAGGACACTACCTCCGGACCCGAACATCCGCAGCTCGTCGCCGTCGATCAGGAAGTAGCCCGCGGCCAGCCCTGCGTAGGCGTTGAGACGCGTGATGCCGATCGCGTGGTCGTGGTACCACATGAACCGGGCGGTCTGCAGGTTCGACCAGTAGGCGTCGTCCGTCTTGATGCCCAGCCGGTTCGGCAGCCAGCGCACCCAAGACGGCCCGTGCTGGAGAAGAGGCGTCGACCAGTGGAACGGCCCGCCGTCGCTGGGCCACAGGACGAACCCGCCGTGGAGATGTGCGACGGCCCGGTTCACGTTCTGCCCTCTCTCCGCGCCCATGATCGTGTGGTCGACCGGTAGTGGGTGCGCATTCGGCAGCAGGTTGATGAAGTTGACACGGGCGGGCGTGCCCTTGGTAGCGACAATCGAGCCGCCGAGATAGCTCCACTTGGGCTGCCCGCTCGTGGCGTCGGCGTAGCCCCACAGCTTCGAGGCCGGCAGGTCCGGGTGGAGGCTCTGGCGGAACTGACCCATCGCGATCCGATAGAAGTCGGCCTGGGCGCCGGTCTGCCCGTAAAGCCCCTTGTCCGGCGTGGCCAGGGCGAGGCCGGACCCCGGCAGCGGCAGCGGAGCCACGAACTTCCTCAGGTTCTTGATCGGATCGAGCGCCTGACCCAGCGCATGTCTGCGCGCGATCAGGAAACCCGCTCCCGCCATCGCCGAGGTCTGAATGAACCTTCGCCTTGTCGTGCGGCTCAGTCGACCTTTCATACTGACCTCCTCGTCACCGGCTCTTCCTGCGAGGAACGATCGGGGAGGGAGCACAGGCTCCCTCCCCGGACGACACGACTGAGCGGCTAGTTGCCCGTGCCACTCATCGGCACGGACTGGTTGGTCCCAGGAGCACCGACGTTGACGTGCAACACCGCGGTCTTGAGGCCGGCCGAGGTCGGATCGAACCGCGCCGTCACCGTGCAGCTGGTGCCGGCCGCCAGCGTCGCTGGCGAGATCGGGCAGTTGACGTTCACCACCTGCGGGAACTGCGCCGTCTGTCCGGTCCGGTTGATCGCCGTGATGCGGAGCGGCGCCGCGCCGGTATTGGCTACGGTCACCGAGATCGACTTGACGCCACCGGAGACCGACTGATTGCCGAAGGCCACCGGGCTCGGCGTCACGCTGAACGTCGGCACGACGATGCTGCCGGTCAGCGAGACGACCTTGTTCGTCGCGGGAGCCGCGACGAACACGTTGAGGTTCGCGGTCTTGGTGAGCGGGCTCGCTGCCGTCGGCGCGAACTGCACCGAGATCGTGCAGCTGGCGCCGATCGCCAGGCTGGCGGGGCAGCTGCTGAGGTGCGCGAACTGGCCCGGGTTCGCTCCGGTGCGGGTGACGTTGTTGATCGTCAACGGGGCGGTGCCGGTGTTGGTGACGGTCACCGTCTGCGCCGCGCTCGGCACGTTCAGCGGCGTGCTGAAGACGAGCGCCGCCGGCGCCACCGATGCGATCGGCGCAATGCCGTTGCCGTCGAGCGCGACCGTGTGCGGGCTGCCCGGATCCGAGCTGGCGATGCTGAGCTGACCGGCCGCCGGGCCGCTGGCGACAGGCCGGAAGCGGACGCCGATCGTGCAGGTCCCCCCGGCCAGGATGCTCCCGTTGCAGCTTCCGCCCGAGCGCGAGAAGGGACCGGTGAAGGTCACGCTCACGAGCGTCACGGGTGTCGTGCCGACGTTCGTCACCGCCACCGTGCGGACGGCGCTATTCGCGCCGACGAGCTGATTGCCAAACGTCAGCGACGTCGGGCTGACGACCACCAGGGACGGTGGCGCGACCGACGCAGTGTTGGACGGCAGCGAATCGGCGGTCAGGGTGGGATACCCGGGAACCGAGCTGCCTACCGTGTTGTTGGCGACGACGCGATAGAAGTACGCCGTGTTCGGGAGGATGGTGTTGTCCGCGAACGTCGTCACGAGCCCAAGCGGCGTCTTCCCAAGCCCGGTCGTGAACCCGGCATCCGTTGCCCGCTCCACCGTAAAGCCACTGGCGTTCACGGAGGGGTTCGTCCACGCCAGAGTCACCGCTGTCCCGGAAACGTTCGCGGTTGCAGTCAAGCCGGTCGGCGTCATGGGCGGAACGGCGAACGCGATGGAACGCATCATGTCGTTCTCTTCGTGGCTCAGGATGTGGCAGTGCCAGACGTACTCCCAGCCGAAGTTCGCCTGCTGGTTGGTGATGCCGGGCGCGATCGGGTTGCCGAGCGGGTCGATGTTGGTGAACGACAGCGTGGAGCCGAGCGGCAGGGCCGGCTCCAACGGGCGGACGCTGTTGGGAACCTGGAACGGGAGGCGGTCAGGCCTCGGCGCGATCGGCCTCAGCGCGACGTACGTGTCCTCCAGCGGGCTGACCCGAACCGTGTCCTTCCAGCCGAGCTCGGTCGGGTGGGGCAGCCTGTAGGCCCCGTCCCAGCCGACCCGGTTGATGAGCTGCACGTGGAACAGGTGGAAGTGGATCGGGTGGGTGTCGACACCGTTGTGGTTGATCCGCCAGATCTGCGTGCCATCCGTCAGCGGGTTTCCGATCGGAGTCGACACGAGCTTGACGAGCTCGGTGGTCGGATCGGCGTAGCCCTGCATGATGAAGTTCGCGGTGTTTGGCGTGGGGTTCGGCATCGCGAGCCCCAGCGAGGCCTTCATCCGTCCGTAGTCGTCGAAGGTGGCGCCCATCTCGTCGTGGATGGCCTTCTCCTTCGCGAGCATCGTCACCCTCGCGCCTCCGACCGTCTCGAAGCTGAGGTTGCTGTTGAAGATCGTGCCGAGGCCCCACCACGGGTAGGTCGACGGGAAGGTCTTGCCGTAGGTCGCGTTGTAGGCCGACTGACCGACGACGATCTCGTCCTGCGACGCCTTGAAGACGCCAGCCGTCCCCGCCGCGGGGTCGGTGGTGAACGCGGCTTGCAGAGCCGGCAGGCTGAAGGGCGTGGGCGTCCCAGTCGCTGCCACCACGTTGATCTGCATCAGGGTGCGCGTGTTGGGCCCCTGGCCCGGGAGGGTCGGGATGGTGCCGCCGGTGTCCGTCTGGTCTGGATTGCCCGTGTAGTAGTCGTTTCGAGGATCCAGGGCCGGGAACGCGGCGGGCGCGTCGTTGTAGAGGATGAACGTCTTGCCCTCCATGCCGCTGAAATCGACGATGGCATCCGCCCGCTCCGCCGGTCCGAGGAGGAGCGAGAAGTCCGACACGTTTCCGAAGTTGAAGGTCAGCGGATCGTTGTTCCAGACGACCGGCTGTGGTTTGACTTCCACCGGCATCGGCAGGAAGCCGCCCTCCGTGCCGATGACGAAGAAGCTGGGGCCGGCCGTGGCCGGATCCGGCACGCCGCCTTCACGCCCGTCCTTGGGCCAGTTGAGAGGCAGACCGATACCCGGTGCCGCAGGGACCATCTTCACTTCGGTGCAGTCGGCAAGAGCAGGGCCGCCATCACACGCGACGGGCGCCGGCCCGGTGCCGCCGGCTGTGGTGTCGGTGTTCTTGTCGAACGCCTTGTACAGCTGCAGGTTGAAGAAGCGGTCGCCCCCAGCGTTCAGGATCCGGAAGCGATAGGGCTTGGCCTCGACGGTGAGAGTCGGGTAGGCGGTGCCGTTGATCACCGGAGTGTCCAGGAACGCTTCCGCTCCCCAGGAGGGATTGGGCGTGCCCGGGATCTCATACGGCTGCCAGGGCATCGTGCAAGGCTGGCCTGTGTCGCAGTCGTAGTAGGGGTTCAGCATCGGCCCATACGGGATCGGAGTGGGCGGGAAGAACCACGGACCGTAGTTCCAGCGGCCCGTCGCGTTGTAGCCCGACAGATCGGACGGGTTCTGCGCCGGCTGGTAGACGTGCGGCCACCACAGGTCGCCCGTCCGGGGCGCAGCGTGCTCATGGTGTTGCCCGTGCGGTCCGTGTAGGTGCCGGGCGTCCCCGTTCCCCAGTTCCAGGTGGGATCCGTTGTCGCCGATCGTGGCTTCGTCCACGAAGCCCTTTTCCTGGAGCACCAGCGGGATGTTGTCCAGCAGCCCGGGGATGAGCCCCGCGTTCTCCAAGGCGGCTCTCGGCGTCGTCTCTCAGCAGGTATCCAGCTGCCTCACCCACGTACACGTTGAGGCGGGTGATGCCGGACGCGTGGTCGTGGTAGAACATCAGCCGCGCCGCCTGATCGTTCGTCCAGTAGAACGTCTGCACGCCGGAACCCGAGGGATTGGTCGCGCCGCCGGGCTTGCCGGGGTTGGCCATGTCGGGGACGTTGTACACGCTGAGGCCCTCCGGGTACGCGGTCGTCTCGCCGGCGGGCGTGATCCACTGGTGCGTCGTGCCGTCGCTGATCCACGGGGTCACGCCGCCGTGGAGGTGGAGCGTCGCGCGGTTCTGCGTGAAGCAGGCCGCCGGGATGACGTCGTTCGCCTGATCGGGCATGCAGAGCACATCGGCGGGAATCGCGAGGCGCGTCGCATCGTCGACGTTCGGTCCCGGCCCGGATCCCATGACGCTCGTGTCAACCGGAATGTGGAGATTGCCGCCCGCACCGGTGGGCAGGTTGTTGGTGAACTTGATGCGCACCGGCTTGCCCTTCTGGGCGAGGATCACCGGGCCGAGGTAGCTGAAGACACGGACATTGGGATCGGTCGCGTTGGTCTGCCTGTACCCCCGCAGCTTCGTCGGCGGCAAGTCGCTGTGGAACGGCCAGCTCTCGTACTCGTCAAGCTCGATCTCGTAGTAGTCCACGCTGGTCCCCTCCGTACCCACAGGAGAGGGTTGCGGTTGCGCCACCGGGATGTACCTCGAACCCGGGAGCTGCTGGCCCACGCCGCTGATGTACAACCCCGGCAGCGGATCGACGAACTTCGTCAGAATCGGGCTGTAGGCCCAGTTGGCCACCAGGCCCGAGTAGTCGGGGATGAGCTGCTTGTTCGGCCCGACCAGGTAACCGCCGTCGGAGCAGAACTGAGAGCGGCGCCCACAAACGCAGGTGCGGGAGCTGCCTCCAGCGGCGGGGGCGGCTGCGGTGCAGCGTCCAGCCGTCGGCGCAGCGGCCGCCTTGGCCTTGAGGCGCGCGGCCGCGGCCTTTCTCTCGGCCGGGGTGACCCTCTTCGGGATGGTGTGAACGCGGCCCGCGACATCGGTCACCTTCGTTTGCTGCCCGCTCGTCGCGGGGGCGGTCGCCTTGTCACCCTTGCCGCTCTGGGCGGCGGCCCCGGCGGAGCTGCGGTCGGCCCCCCACGCCAGGACAGCCAGCGCCACCAGCAGGCGCGTCAATAACGAGAGTCTCGGCCGGTTCATGTCTTTCTCCTTCTGGGTCGAAAGGGCCGCCGGAAGCCGCGACAGGCATTCGAGCTCTCGGGTGCGCCGATAGCGGGTTGGCGAGGAGCCTGCGTCCTCCTGCGATCCGCGTTCGCAAGCTACGCTCGCGAAAGGGCGAAAAACATCACTCTGAAGTGGGGTTCGCGCAGGAAGATGGGCTAATCGGGATTAGCCCTTTCGGGTGGTGTGCGATCACCCGCCGCACGCGGCTGCGCCCTGGACGACCTGGCGCAGCGTGCCGTAGAGCTCCTGCGGCTCGATCATCTTCGGCAGGAATCCCGAAGCACCGCACAGGATGGCCTCGAGGATGCCGTGTGCCCCGTAGGACACGGAGAGGATGACGATCCTCACGCGGGGCAGCTCCTCCCTGATCCGGCGCGTGGCTTCGAACCCGTCCATGACCGGCATGGAGAGGTCCATCAGGATCACGTCCGGCGTCAGATCCCGGGCCAGCTCGAGCGCCTGGAGGCCGTCGTCGGCTTCGCCGACCACGTCGAACCCGCTCTCGGCCGAGAGCAGGCTCGCCACGCCCTTCCGAAAGGGCACATGGTCGTCCGCGAGCAGGACGCGGATCTGGGGCATGCGCTGATACCAGCTCGCAAGCCTACGCAGCTCGAGGCCGTGCGGACATCCCCATCTCGGGCCAGGACGCGCGCGATGTAGGGCCATGCCGGCATGGCCCTTTCGGCGGCGAGGCTCAGCGAGAGCCGTCGGGCGGCTTCTCGATCAGGCCGGCGCGCACGGCGAAGGTGGCGGCCTGCACGCGATTCTCGAGGTGCAGCTTGTCCAGGATGTTCTTCAGGTGGTTCTTGACCGTGTTCTCCGCGATCGCCAGCGACGCCGCGATCTCCTTGTTGCTCTTGCCGAGCGCGACCTGCTCCAGCACCTGCTTCTCGCGCGGGCTCAGATCGGCTCGCGGATCCGGGGCAGCCGTGCCGTTCTGGCGGGCGTGACGGCCGAACTCGTCCAGCAGCCGCGCGGCCATGAGGCGCGAGATCGGCGCCTCGCCCTGCGCCACACCGCGGAGCGCGCCGTAGAGAGCGCGCGCGTCGATGTTCTTCAACAGGTACCCCTGGGCCCCGGCTTTGACCGCCTCGAAGAGGTTGGGCTCGCTGTCGGAGATCGAGAGCATGATGATGCGGACGTAGGGCAGCTCCGCCTTGATCCGGCGCGTGGCCTCGAGACCGTCCATGACCGGCATCGAGACGTCCATCAGGATGACGTCCGGAAGCAGGTCTCGCACCAGCTCGAGGCCCTCCTGGCCGTTGCTCGCCTCTCCCACGACCTCGAAGTCGTCCTGGCTGGTGAGCAGGCTCGCCAGCCCGGCGCGGAACAGGCCGTGATCGTCGACCAGCAGGATGCGCACCCGGTTCATCGGTACACCTTCGGAACGGCCGCGACGATCCGCGTTCCCTGGCCCGGCGCGCTGTGGACCTCGAGCGTTCCCCCGAGGCCTTCGGCCCGCTCGCGCATGGTCTGCAGCCCGAAGTGGAAGGCGCTCTCGCGGCCCCGGGCCGGATCCCAGCCGACTCCGTCGTCCTCGATCGAGATCCGGACGAAGCCGCTCTCGGCACAGAAGCGAACGCGCGCGCGGGAGGCCGCCGCGTGCTTGCGCACGTTCACCAGCGCCTCCTGGATGATCCTGACGACCTGTACCTCGGAGGCTGGCGGCAGCTCGGCGAGCGCTCCGTCCCCGACGTCGAGGTCGACTCCGATTCCGTTCTGGACGCTGAACTCGTGCAGATACTCGGTGAGCGCGGGCTCCAGCCCGAGGCCACGGGAGACGAAGGTGCGCAGGCCGAAGATCGTCTGGCGGACGTCCTGATAGGCCAGCTGCGTGATGTCCGTCATCTCCCGCAGCAGCTCGGCGACTCGAGGCGCCGCGTCCGGGAGCGCCAGCGCGGCCTGCAGCTTCAGGCTCAGCAGGGCGAGCGACTGCGCGAAGCCGTCGTGCATCTCGCGGGCCAGGCGCTCCCGCTCCTGTAGCGTGGCCGCGTCGCGAAGCTCGTCCGACAGCCGCGCCGTCTCGATCGCTGCTGCCGCGTGTGACGCCAGGCCAGCGAGGAGCTCGCGGTCGGCCGACGTGAACTCCCGCGTCTCCCGGCACCCGACCACGACCGCGCCCCTCTGGGCCCCCGACAGCCAGAGCGGGGAGACCAGCCGGGCGCGAAGAAACTCGGGGCGTATGGGGCAGCCCAGGCCGCCGAGCTCGGGCTCGGGAGCGGCGGGCAGTGCCTGCGGGGCGACGTCCGTCAAGAAGGCCTCCGCGGCACCGCTCGTGACGGCGCCTCGGCTCGGGGATGTTGCAGCAGGAGCGCCGCCGCGTCGCAGCGAAGCAGCTCGCGGGCCTGGTCGACGACGAACTGGAGGGTCTCGTCGAGCCGTCTGAGGCGCGCGATGTCCGTCCCGATGCGATACAGGGCTTGCGCCTCCCGAACCTTCTGCTCCAGGTCGTGCTGGGCGAGCTGGAGCGAGCGGTCGTGCTCCTGCAGCCGCTCCGCCATCAGGTTGAAGTCTTCGGAGAGCTGGCCGATCTCGTCGCGGGACGTGACCCGGACGCGGGCTTCGAGGCGGCCCTCGGCGATGCTGCGCGCCGCGGCCGCCAGCCTCCGAAGCGGTGCCGCGATGTCACGGTTGATCCCGACGCTGACCACCACCAGGAGACCCACGCCGAGCAGCAGGAAGACCAGGAAGAGGGCGGCGATCGTACGGATGAAGCCGCGGCTCTGCTCCACGAGCCGCGCGACCCGCACGCGGTGAAGCGTGGCGAGCTCGTCCACGCGCCGGGGCACCACGTGCGAGGCACGATGCAGCCAGTCCAGGTCGGCCACTGTCAGGCGCCCGTTGCTCTTGGTCTGGTCGGTGAGGCTACGCGTGCCTTCGGCCAGGCTGCGCAGCTCGGCCAGAAGCGCCTGCTCCCGCTCCACCTCAGCGGTGTCCTGCTGCGCGGCATGCATTCCAGCCAGGCCGTCCAGCGAGCGGAAGAGGTCCTCCTGAAGGACCCGCGCTTCCACGGCACGCTCGTGGCCGCCCGTGGAGTCGATCTGATGCAGCTCGAAGATGAGGTCGTGGAACGCGGCGTGGAAGCCCTCGACCTTGAGGACGTGGTCGTACTCCCGGACGACGGCGTCGTGGTTCCCGACGATTCGGAAGGCCAAGGCGACCGAGGTGCCTCCGACTGCCAGCCCGCCGAGGATCAGCAGGGCGACGAAGAGTGTCAGCCGGCGGCTGATGCGATCGCGAAACACCCGCCGCGGGCGTGTCACCGCGGCCGCAGGAGCCACGAGCGGCATGGAAACCTCGTTCAACGCCAACGCCTGAGGCAGACGTTGCCGATTCAGAAGGGAGCCTTCTATTAACACGGCGGCGAAGCCGGGGCAAGACGGAGCCTCTCGCGCGTGACGGAGCTCGAGCGCTCCCCCGCTCGCGGGGACCACGGTGCTCTTCGGCGTGAACACGGTGACCGGCGTGTGGAACCTGGTGTTCACCGGCGTCTTGACGGCGCTCCGCTAGCGGCAGCGTGAAGGACGCTTCCAGTGCCCGCGCCATGAGTCCCGGTGCCAGCCCGACGGCACGTTCATCTCGGGCCGGGCCACTCGCAACATAGATCGCTTTGCGGTGAAGCGCGCGGGCGAGCGCCTGACCGTGGACCTGAACCGCCTCTTCCGGTCAGACCAGCAACCGCAGGACTGGGCCGCCGCCGCGGTCGCCCTTTAACAAAGCCCTCGACTCGTCCCAGGCACCGTCCCAGCGACAACCTGCGACCGTGCTGAACCTAGCAGTGCTATGGTGCACTCACGCGAGGGGGCAGGTCATGCCAGGCGATCGCTGGAGCAGCGGATCCATCATCGACGTCGGTGGCGGCGGCGGACCGAGGATCCCACCGAGCTTCCGTCTGCAGGCGTCGGTTCTGCGCTGGGTTCTCGCCGTAGCCGCGGTCCTGCTTCTTCTGCTGACGGGCTACTACCAGGTCGAGCCCGACGAGGTGGGCGTCGTCCAGCGTTTCGGCCGATTCGTCCGGACGTCGGACCCGGGTCCTCACGTGAAGCTGCCTTTCGGTGTCGAGACCGTGACCAAGGTCCCCGTCCAGCGCACGCTCAAGATGGAGTTCGGCTTCAGGACCACGAGCCCCGGGATCAAGTCCACCTACGCCGCCCCCTCGCCGGAGACCGCGGGCGAGTCCGTGATGCTCACGGGCGACCTCAACGTGGGGGTCGTCGAGTGGATCGTGCAGTACCGGATCAAGGATCCGAAGAAGTTCCTGTTCGACGTGCGCGACGTGCCCCGGACGTTCCGGTCGATGTCGGAGGCCGCGATGCGCCAGGTCGTCGGGGACCACAGCGTCGACGAGGTCCTGACCATCGGGCGCGAGGCCGTCGCGCGCCAGGCCAAGGAGGAGCTTCAGCGGCTCTGCGACCGCTATGGCATCGGCATCGTCGTCCAACAGCTGATCCTGCAGGACGTGAACCCGCCCGATCCGGTCCGGCCCGCCTTCAACGAGGTCAACCAGGCGATCCAGGAGAAAGAGCGCTCGATCAACGAGGCCTGGGCCGACTACAACAAGGAAGTACCCGCGCGCCAAAGGCGAGGCCGACCAGGCGGTGCGCGCTGCGGAGGGCTATGCGCTCGAGCGCGTGAACAAGGCCGAGGGCGACGCCAAGCGCTTCGATGCCGTCTACGAGGAGTACAGGAAGGCTCCCGCCGTGACGAGAAAGCGCATCTACCTCGAAGCGATGGCCCAGCTGCTGCCCAAGCTTGGACGCAAGCTGGTGATCGACGAGAAGGCGAAGGGCATCCTGCCCCTGCTGCAGCTCGAAGGCGACCGCAAGGAGGTGAAGCCGTGAAGACCCGGCTCGTCCTCGTCGCGGTCGTGGTCGGCGCGATCCTGCTCTTGCTCTCGGTCTACACGGTCTCGGAGACGGAGCAGGTGATCCTGACCCAGTTCGGCAGGCCGGTCGGGGGGCTCGTCAAGCAGCCGGGCCTGCACGTGAAGCTCCCCCTGATCCAGGACGTCCACCGCTTCGACAAGCGCTGGCTCGAGTTCGACGGCGACGCGCGCGAGATCACGACCCGGGACAAGAAGTACATCTGGGTCGACACCTACGCCCGCTGGCGCATCTCCGACCCGCTCCGCTTCTACCAGGCCGTGCGGGACGAGCGCGGCGCCCAGAGCCGGCTCGACGACATCGTGGACGGCGAAACCCGCAACGCCGTGGCCTCGTTCGACCTGATCGAGCTCGTCCGCTCCAGCAACCGCGCCTTCCAGAAGACCGAGGAGCTCGAGGGGATCGGCGCCGCGGAGGCGATGGCGGAGGTCCGAACCGGGCGGGAGAAGATCGGGCAGACGATCCTGGAGAAGGCCGCGAAGATCACGCCGGAGTTCGGGATCGAGCTGGTGGACGTGCGCTTCCGGCGCATCAACTACGTGGACAGCGTCCAGCAAAAGGTCTTCGAGCGGATGACGTCCGAGCGCAAGCGGATCGCCGAGCGCAGCCGCTCCGAGGGCCAGGGCCGCGCGGCCGAGATCCGCGGCCAGAAGGAAAGGGACATCCTTGCGCTGACCTCGGTCGGCTACCGGAGCGCCCAGGAGCTGAAGGGCGCGGCCGACGCCAAGGCGACGGGCATCTACGCCAGGGCCTACGGGAAGGACCCGGAGCTCTATCAGTTCACCAAGACCATGGACACGCTGGGCGCGGGCCTCGACGACAAGACCTGGCTCATCCTCTCGACC